>JAMPXB010000007.1 GCA_023701435.1 Bacteriovoracaceae bacterium
AGATGAACTAGTAATTGAAACAGCTAAATATATCGATTATTACAATAACCAAAGACCTCAATGGGGACTAAAAAAAAGAACCCCGGCTGAGTGCCGGGATTCTGGTTAGGGTCTTTTCTTTTTGTGTCCGGAAAACCGGGTACAGATCACTCCGAGGGGCTTTTTTTTACATTAATTTTCCATGTAATTTTTAACTTTATACCTAGTACCCATGTACCAGAAGGTCAGAGCAGAAAGTCCCATTAGAATCGCAAAGAACATGAAGTAACCTGTTGATGCGATTGGGAAGAAGTTAATCTGTGAAACATAAGCAGTAATCAAGTTACCGAAGAATACAGTTAACAACCAAATTGACATGATTGAAGATTTCATTGCACGAGGAGCTTGAGTATAAGCAAACTCAAGACCAGTGATTGAAATCATAACTTCTGCCATAGTGATAACAAGGTATGGGAAGAACTGCCACATAACGTTGATTTTATCAGCAGAAGTATCCATCCATAACTGAAGGCCGCCGATAAGGGCGAAAGAAATAGCTGCTACAAACATACCAAGAGTCATACGCTTGATAGGTGTTGAAGTGATATTGAGCTTATCAAGGAACGGATAGACCACCATAGAGAAAAGTGGAATCAGACCCATAACCATGATTGGGTTCCAAGCAGCAATTTGAGAAGCCTCAAATTCAACACCCATGAAAACCAGATCCATATTCATCGCCTGTACGACCCAAGAAGAACCGTGTTGGTCAAAGAGTGCCCAGAAGATTGTGATTGAAGCAAAAAGTTTAGCAATATCAAAAACTGCTTTAACGGCATCAATTTGTTCCTGACTGTGTTCTTTAATCGCACCATCAAGGAAAGACTCGCCAGTTTTACGAGCATTTGAATGTTTGAAAGCAGAAAGCACGACATTGAACATTCCGTGGCCATCTGATTTTGTAGGAGGAACGTGAACGAATTCATTACGGCCCATCCAGAAAATGAAAGTCGCAATAAGCATCAGAACACCTGGGATACCAAAAGCAATAGAAGGACCGTAGGCCTTAAGTGTCCATGGAGTTACCAGTGTTGAGAAGAATGAACCAAAATTGATCATGAAATAGAAAAGTTCAAAAACTTTCTTTAAAAGATGCTTTTGATTGGCCTTGAACTGGTCACCTACGTGAGCAGATACACATGGCTTAATACCACCAGAACCAATCGCGATAAGCCCTAGACCCCAGTAAAGACCTAGTTTTGTTTCCCAGATAGCAAGAACAGCATGACCAAGACAGTAAACAAGAGAAAGATAAAGAATCGTCTTATATTTTCCCCAGAATCTATCAGAAATATAGGCCCCGAGAATTGGGAAGAGATAACAAGCACCAGCAAACAAGTGATACACTGAAGTAGCTTCAGCTTCTTGCATAAGAAGAACTTGAATCATGAATACAGTTAGGATTGATCTCATCCCATAGTAACTGTATCGTTCACAGGCTTCGTTACCTACGATGTACTTAATTTGCGAGGGGAACTTGTTGTCCACCGCTTCTAGATTCGCTCCAGCAGCTGCTGCTTGTGACATAATTGACTCCTATTAATTAGCGTCTATTCAGGATCATTAAAATTAAAAGGCTTAACTCGCTTGTTACCACCCAATCGCTTAGGCTTATTTGAGTCTTCGTCTTCTTTTTCCCAGTGACGATACCAAGTATCCGATGGTTTTTCTTGGATTTTTTCCTTACTTTCCATGGCAACTCGTTCTAAATCTTCGCGCTTTTTAAGCTTTACACCGGTGCTTTTTGACACCGAAGGCTTTGCAGATTTATCAGCAGCTTTTTTATCATGGGCCGTAATGTCTAGCGTCACATCGCCGCTGACCTTGGTCTGGCATGAGAGGCGCTCTTTGGTAATGTGAAAAACATTTCCTAAAAGGCGAAGTTCTTCAAAAGTTTGTGGGGAGAGATTCATCTCGCCAGACTTCACAACGATGGTGCAATCCGAACAAGTGGCACAGCCTCCACAGCTTGATTTAATATTTTTTCCGGCCTTCTTTAATTGTGCAAGAAGTGTTTCTTCACCGTTAATGTCGAGGATTTCTCCTGACGGCCATAAAGTACATTTAAAATTGCTCATACTACTTTCTTAATTTGTTTCTCAATTGTGTCTAAAATTTTACCTTTAAACGGTTTTAATAAAAATCCCAGGTCTACATTCACAACGGCTTCTGTGTCTTTGAATTCGATTTTAGCTTCGAATCCAGAACCTTTGGCCTTTAATGTTGAAGTTGCATCATCATTATTCATTTCAGCTGTAACTCCAAATTTCTGTATTACCTCAGGAATAAGTTTTTTGGCCTGTTCATAACCTTGTTTCTTATCTGTAATCTGAGAATAAGGAACTTTCAATTCCATAGATATATCCTTTGTAAGAGTTATCTAGTTCCAGTGGAACCAAAACCGCCAGCTCCCCTCTTGGTTTCGCCTAATGTATTCGTTATCGAATACTTTGCTTGAATGACCGGAGCGATTACTAATTGAGCAATCCGAAGACCGTGCTCAATCACATAATCTTCCTTACCAAAGTTTCCAATAATAATATTTACTTCTCCGCGGTAATCGCAATCGATTGTTCCGGGAGCATTAACAATCATTAGTGGAGACTTGAGCGAGAGTCCGGAACGAGGACGAACTTGTACCTCGTAGCCAAAAGGAATTTCCATCGAAAGACCAGTGGGAACGAGAACTCGCTCCCCTGGCTTAATGATGATGGATTTTTTTTCAGGGATGCTGGCACGGATGTCCGCACCAGCAGCGCCTTCTGTCGCGTAAAAAGGAAGTTCAAATTCAGAATCAAAGTGATCCAGAGTTTTAACTAAGACTTCTACTGGCGCCATTACTTTGCCTTCTTTGCCACTGGGGCAACGGCCTTAGCAGAAAGCTTGATTTTGCCAAAACGGTCAACTTCAAGAACTTTCACATCCAGTAATTGACCTTCAGTCAGATACTCATTCGGATCATTTACGCGTTCATCAGCAATTTCAGAAACGTGTACCAGACCAGCAAGGCCAGGAACGATATCAACGAAAGCGCCGTATTCTTTAATTGTTACAACAGTACCTTTATAAACAGCACCGATCTTTGGACCGTTTAACTGCATATCAGCAAGTGCAATAACTTCTTCGATCTTAGAGACATCAACACCAAGAACTTTAACAGTTCCGTCTTCAGCAACGTCCATAGTTACTTTGAAGTTTTCCTGAAGAGCTTTGATGTTTTTTCCACCAGGGCCGATAAGTGCGCCGATTTTATCCGGAGCAATTTTGAACGACTTGATTTGCGGCACACCAGCTTTAAAGCTTTCACGGTTTTTAGAAATAGTTTTCGCCATTTCTCCAAGGATATGAACACGTGCTTCTTTTGCCTGAGCAAGAGCTTCACGGAAAATCTGCTCAGAGATTCCGGCAATTTTCATGTCCATCTGAATGGCAGTGATACCATCTTTAGTACCGGCCAGTTTAAAGTCCATGTCACCCAAGTGGTCTTCATCACCAAGGATGTCAGTAAGAATCTTATACTTGTCGCCTTCTTTAATTAAACCCATAGCGATACCAGCAACAGGTCCTTTAAGAGGAACACCGGCATCCATAAGGGCCATTGAACCAGAACAAACTGAACCCATAGAAGAAGAACCGTTCGATTCTAAGACTTCACAAGCAACACGTACTGTGTAAGGGAAATCAGTCTGAGATGGCATAGCTTTTTTTAGAGCACGTTCAGCAAGGTTTCCGTGACCGATTTCACGACGTCCTACACCACGGTAGCCTTTGGCTTCACCAACAGAGAATGGTGGCATAGCATAGTGAAGGTAGAATTTATCAAAACCAACACCGTGGATAGAATCATACATCTGCTCGCCTTCTTTACCACCGATAGTAACGGCAGCAAGAACCTGAGTTTCACCACGTGTGAAAAGTGATGAACCGTGAACAGCGGCAAGAACTGAAGTTTCTGTTTCGATAGCACGAACAACTTTCAGGCCACGGCCAGCGATACGCTTTTCTTCATTGATGATATCTGCACGCATAAGCTTGTACATGATTTCATCAGTTACTTTTGCGGCTTCTTTACCGAAATCAGTACCATCAGTTAAACCGTATTTAGCAGGATTTGCCTTAAGGCCTTCCTTAACAGTCTTACGGAAGTTATTGGTAGCGCTTGAACGATCTTGCTTCTTGTTAATAGAAAGAACCTTGCGGGCCTCATCATTGAAGTCTTTAAGAGCTTCAGTCATAAGAGTTGCATTTGGAGTTACCGGAGTAAACTCACGCTTCTTCTGTCCAACTTCCTTGGTCATCTGCTCAAGAAGCTTACAGTATTCTTTGATGTTGTTGTGACCGAAAACAATGGCCTCAAGCATATCTGCTTCAGAAACTTCATTGGCCTCACCTTCAACCATCAATACAGCATCATTTGAACCGGCAACAAGAAGACCCAGGCTTCCGTTATCGAATTCTTCTTTAGTTGGGTTAAGAATAAGTTTGCCGTCAACTTTACCAACTTTGGCATATCCCATTGGACCGTTAAAAGGAACATCTGAGATAGCAAGACAAGCGGCAGCGCCTAGACCAGCAAGCACTTCAGAGTCACCAGCACCTTGAGACATAACCTGGGCCATCAGAATTGTTTCATTCATGAAGCCTTCAGGGAAAAGCGGACGAAGAGGACGGTCAATTAAACGCATAATAAGAATTTCTGCATTTGAAGGACGACCTTCACGCTTTAAAAAACCACCTAGAAATTTTCCGGCAGCATAAAATTTTTCTTTATAATCAACGAGAAGTGGAAAAAAGTCCTGACCATCATTTACTTCTTTAGCACAAGTAAGGGTCACTAGAACTTGCGTTCCTTCGCAGCTAGCAAGAACAGCGGCATCTGCTTGCTTAGCAAGTCGGCCAGTCTCGATGGTGATCTCTTTACCACCATAGTTCATCTTGAATTCTTTTTTGTTATTCAACATAGGGTCTCCTAAAAATCGACGCAACAAAGGTTACGCCTTATATGTTTTGTATATTTCAATGTTTTGGAAGGATTTGATCAGAGTCGGGAGTTTGAGAGATAAAGAGGAAATTGAAAAAATTCAAACTTACTTTTTATCTCTTAAAATACTCGAGCCCTCTTTCTCGGACCTTCTAAAAAAGAAAAGGGGCCACAAGGCCCCCTTTCATCATTTATTACTTACGTAGACCAAGTTCAGCGATGAGCTTGTTATAACGAGCTTCATCAGACTTGCTCAAATGCTTAAGAAGTGAACGGCGCTGACCGATCATCTTCATAAGACCTCTCATTCCTGAGTGATCTTTTTTGTTTTTCTCAAAGTGTGGAGTAAGGTTTTTAATTCTTTCAGTAAGAATAGCTACCTGTACTTCAACTGAGCCAGTGTTCTTTTCAGAACCGCCGAATTTTTTTGTTAGTTCAGCTGTTTTTGCTGTAGTGATCATGTTGTCTCCTTTGCCCTAGCACCAAACGTTCTTTGGAACCAAGTACAAGGTAAAATGATTGAGCGTTATTGCCATCATTTCCTCGTTAAATTATGAACTTATATCTGGTTTTATCTAAGAAATTCAGACATGTAAATCTTTAATTGTTCGATCAATCTTTCTTCCACTTGACGAATTCTCTCTCGGGAAACGCCATATTGGTCAGCGATGCTTTGGAGGCTTTCCGGGATTTCACTAAGTAGCCGTTTTTTAAAGATTTCCTGATCGCGGGGCTTAAGACCCTTCACAAAATCCCCTAATTGTTCTTTGAGGATTTCCAGGTTCTGGAGGTCGGCCAACTTGTTTTCTAAGGATTCCTGGTCGTCCCCGATAACATCTCCGAGGGTATGACGCCCTCCGTCTTCATCAAGGGGCTTGTCCAAGCTCACTTCCTGGCCATGACTGCTTAAGCGCTGATCCATTTCCAGTACGGCCTTTTCTGAGACGCCCAGATTGGAAGACAGAAGCTTCACATCCGGGTTGATCCCCTGACTTAGGAGACGCTGTTTTTCACGCAAAAGATTATAGAATAATTTTTTCTGCTCCTGGGTCGTTCCGATTTTAACCAGTCGAAAATTATCCAGGATGAACTTGAGAATATAGGAGCGGATCCACCAGCTGGCATAATAAGAAAGTTTGGCACCTTTAGAGGGGTCATACTTAGAGACTGCTTTCATCAGACCAATATTTCCCTCCTGAATGAGGTCCATAATGTTCTTATAAGCATTCTTATATTCAAGAGCGATCTTGACCACTAGTCTAAGGTTGGCCAGCACCAGCTTTCTGGCGACTTCGATATCCCCAGTCCGCAGGAGCTCGGCCGTCAGTTCTTTCTCTTCTTCAGGAGTCAGTAATTTATGACGAGAAATTTCTTTGAGGTACAGAGTCAGAGGATCCTGAACTTTCAGGGATGTGCTTTGTTTTAAAACAGGAAGAGACTCGACCATTTTTGGTAGAAGGGACTCATCTGCCACTATATCGACTTCAATCACATCCTCTTTATTTCGCTTCTCAGACTTCTTAGTCGTAGCAATTATTTCAGGGGGGATATCAGTATCTTTTATCTTTTTTGCCATAATAATAAAATGGGCTCTGTTGAAATAAAGTCAAGGATACTCCGGCCGGAATACTTTTAAAAGGCTATAGATTTAATTTAAGACGACCTGAGGCCACGTCTGCCCGATAACGAAGATAACTGATAGCAAAAAGACCATAAGAGAATTTTACGGGAATTGTTATAATTTCGTCTTGATAGGAATTAAAGAGGGGGCCTTGATATTTCAAAGTCTGCTGCAATAGTTCATCAGAAATCAGTTTTCCAAATTCTTCATTCCACATTTTTTGTGAAAATAGTTTTTCTTTATCCTTCAACTGAAAACTAATATACCGGGCCACCTCTTCTTTAAATCGCTTCTGACCTTCAATATCTATATCTCGTTCAAGAACCTGCCACTTGGTTTTTAATTGTCGTAGATAATTTTTGCTAAGTTTTAAATCAAACGTCAGTGAGAGTTTATCATCTTCTTTGATTAGCCGATCCATTTCCCCCAGACTGACATCAAAATTAACCCTAAAACCTGCTGTGGCAATTTCTGCGACGTTAGTTCTGGGTTCGATCTTTATTTTGAGGGACTCTTCATAGAGCAAATCTTTTGAAAAGCTGCTAAGTGCCCGTTGGGCCCATTTAGTCCAACGTTCATCAACGCTGCTTCTGACCAGGAGAGGAATGTCCCGATATGTGTCCATGCCGTTAAATAAGTCAGGCACACCTGTCATGAGAGAAATGAATTGGGAAGTCTCAAATATTGGATCTTCCAATTCTTGGGCCTTGCTCCAGGCCTTGGCTTCTTTGTTGCTTATTTGAGAAGGATCCTGGTAGCGGAAATGGTAGCAGTAATTTTTCTGCAAATCAGTCAGGATACCGGTAGCGCCGGCACTTTGAGGAAACTTTGCCCTGAATGAATTGAGATCTTCTTTACGGCAAATTAAATCGGTGCAATTCACCTGGACGGTGGATTCACTTCGCTTTGTTGTGACCTTCTTGATTTTTTCATCTACGACATCCTGAAGGCCTGCCATATTCTTAATCACAAAGGCCATAATAAATCTATTATTCAGATAGGGAGTCAGCATCCGGTAGTCTTCAACTTCACCGCCCCAGGAACAAAAGGACCGAAAGTTTTTTATTACCTGATCAAACTCCCGGGAGCGTGCCTGATTTTTTTCCGTAATATTTTTGACCATCTCAGTGGCAAAAGGCGAAGATTGAATGGATGGAATAATATCTAACTGAGGATTTTTATAATAATACTCCAGTGATTTCTCAATATTTCTCAGGGAAAAAATGGTGATGTTCTTGGAACAATAATTGGTGATTAAATTTTTTGTCAGTCTTTTAAAATCGTCCTCACTGACTTCCAGCTTTTGGGCATAGGCCCCAATCCCTTTAATACTAGTATCGAGTCCGATATACTGGAGGGTCGCGGCCATGCTACGTCTGGCCTGTTTTTCCTGCCAGGGCGTTGGATAAACGGCGGGAGCAAGATAACTGCAACTCTCCCGGAGATTCTCACCGCTTTCATAAGTGGCTTGATAAAGTTTAATTTTCTTATTCTCGCCTTCGCGGCTTTTATCATAGATATCACTGAAAATTTTAAGCAGAGGATCAGTTT
Organism: Bacteriovoracaceae bacterium; assembly: GCA_023701435.1. Classification (GTDB taxonomy): domain Bacteria; phylum Bdellovibrionota; class Bacteriovoracia; order Bacteriovoracales; family Bacteriovoracaceae; genus Peredibacter. The sequence goes on from JAMPXB010000007.1 coordinate 8,193, forward strand.
GCAAGTCGGTGGGGGCCTCTCCCATAAGGATGCCCTCTACCGGGACCAACGCCATGGCAGAAAACGCAACAAACAAGAATGAATACCCGACAATTTTAATCATAAGCAATGTCTTTTTAAACTTATCGGAGAAAATTTCGATAGGTTTACTATGAAGTTAATTATCGTCTTCCTGCTTTTGACCATTGTAGGCGCCTATGCCAGTGATTTACCCATCAGAAAAGATGGAGGCTCAATTAGTTATGCCACGGAAAATCTACTGGGCCGACGGGGAGAACTGCAGCCCCCTCCTAGCATTTATGATTTAAAAGAATTAAACCGGGTGTTGTTTTCAGAACTACGAACCCAAAATAATGATCTTAAAAAAGTGAAATATTATCTCTTAAACGGGGAAATCAGACTGGCCCGAGTCCACCTCTCAAAGCTCGCCTATACCCGGACCAAACTAAGGCCAGTGATCTACCGCTACCTGGCCATACTTTCCTTCATCGAGGGAGATTTTGATAAATCTTATTTCTACACCGCCCAGCCTGAACTACAGGACATCCCTCATTTTGCCAAGATTTGCACTTTAAAGGTGCTCAATCAAATTGTTCTTAGCAAGACTTTTGAGATGGACAGCGACTGGCCCAAATGTCTGCTGCAAAATCAGGGGAATTTCAGAGAAAGAAATCTTATCTGGTTGGAAACTTTGGTTCAGTTAAAGCTAAGTCCCGCAGAGGGAGTGACCAAGGTACCTTTTAAAAGATTAAAACTGGCGGCGATGGACAATGAAGAAGTCAAAGTCATGATGAAAATGGCATTGTACCTCAATCAGGAAAATCTTGTTGTGGATCAAATACCCGAACTCACCATCGACCAGCTTCAGGATCCAGAAATCAGAGAACTGGCAGGACAAACTTTTTTCAGAACAGGATCGCTCGCCAAGGCCTACAAATATATTGAAGATTTAAAGTCTCCCAATGCTGAGAACATTAAAGGGAATCTCTACATTTTGAGGAATAAGTATGAGCTCGCTTATGCTCAGTTCAAGCTCGCACTGGAGCAGAAACAAAATTCCCAGAATGCCATGGAACGAGTCCTTCCGCTGGCCTGGCTTCTTGGGGACTGGGAAGGCGGAAGCAAATACGCGGAGCAGGTGATTGCTTCTCCTCAAACGCAGATACATAAAATGACCCTGATGAGTGCTTTCTTAATGCAGAAGGGTGACTACGAGGGCGCAACAAAGGTCCTGGAAACCATTGCCCAAAAATCAAGAAGAGGAACCAATATTGAAGTGACTCAACTCGGAAGTTTCACTGCCCTGATGCAAAACAAACCAGCAGTCGTAAGGAAACAGGCCCATATCAGCTGTGATCAATATGACATAGTCAATTGTTGGGTGCTGTTTCAACTCTCGCAGTGGGACTCTTTTCCTCTGACGATTCGACGGGAAGAAAAAATTTCAGATAAAAAAGAATGGGAAAAGCTCATTAAAGATGATTTAAATCAACCACTGACCGAAACGGTATTCGTCAATCAACTAGACATAGAAGAGATGGATGACAAACTCATACAGCTTATCCCTACGCCCTAAAATTGTTTTTTTCCATGGTTTAAACAACGATCAGGAATGCTTCGGGCCTTTGATTGCCCATTTCCAAAATCTCGGGTTTGAGACGGAAATGGTAGTCCTTCCTGGCCATGGGGAAAACCGAAAAGAAGCGCGGAACTTGAAGACTGCCTTGACTGCCTTTGAGCAAAGTATGAAGCGTTTGAAAGACCACCCTTATCATGCGATTGCCTTTTCTCAAGGGGCACTCTATCTGCAGTTATGGCTGGAAAAAAATCAGCAGCATAAACCCTTAAATCAGGTCTTATTGTCCCCCGCTCTTTATCTCCGTCGCCAAAAAATCATCGAGAAGCTTTTAAAAATAATTCCTTCTTTCTTTGTGATTAAAAGTCTTTCACCCAGAAGATTTCGCCGTTATGAAATCCTCACGGCCGGCGAATATAATACCTTGATTCAAGGCATTCTTACCTACCAGAAAATCAAAAAGGACTTCAGAATTCCGACGCAGATAATGATTGATCCTAAGGATGAATTGGTTGATGCCCAGAGAATGCAAAAAGAACTAAAGAACGTTGATTTTATCGAGCGCAATTATCTCAAGATGGGTATGGGCCAGCACCATATTCTCTTTCATCCTGAATACTTTCAGGATGATGAATGGATAAAATTCACCAGGAAGATCGAAACCTTCCTGGGAATAAGTGCTTAGTGTTGAGGTCTGAATTCTTTACCGTCGAAATGAAAGATAACATCCTTATCTTCGTATTTGGTCTTTAAATTGACCGGACGGCGCCAGATGGCAAAGAGATTTCTGAGTGTTTCATTGGCAAAGCCCACATCCAGATCAACTCCGTAGTGAACGTGATTAAGCAGAAGCTCCTTGCGATTCATATAGTTCCCATCTTCCACTTCAATGATTGGCTGACCAAAGTTAGTGAGTTGAGACAGAAGCTTTTGTTTAATAGCAAGGAAGTCTTTGGAATCAATTTCAAAGCGGCCAGTGCGAGGATTATACTTGTAAGTAAAGAGCTGTTGCCGTTCACAAAAATCAGGAGTCAGAAATTCATCAATGAATGAAATGTCATTATGAGATTTGCGGACTTCAAAAATCTTTTCTTTCCCTTTACCAAGCTTGGTATTCCAGCGGAGTTTTTCATGCATATCAGTGCACTCATTATACTCTTTGCCGAACATCCCACGATCCCAACGGTACTCGATGTCTCTTAGAAGCTCAATTCCGACCTTGTAAGGGTTAATGTTCTGTTTACTCATCTGCATAACACCGGCATGTTTGTCGGCGAAATCGACGATCTCAGAAGCATCCAGGGCCTTTTGGGTCATGATGGTTGAGTGCCAGTAACTGGCCCAACCTTCATTCATAATTTTAGTCATTCGTTGAGGAAGGAAGTAATAGGCTTCTTCACGCAGGATCCCGATTATATCGGCCTGCCACTCTTCGATGGGAGCGTATTGAATAAGATAACCCAGGATATCCTTGGTTTTATTACTTAGTGGCTTCTCGGCCACGTATTCGACTTCGTCTGCTCTGACTTCATCCTTACGGTTTAAGCGGGCCTTAGTGCGCATAAAGGACTTCAGCGCCTGAGAGCGGTCATCAACGAGATAGCCATCGTCTTCGCTTTCAACTTTTTGCTGCTCATTCTGTTCTAAACGGTGACGTTTGAGAGAACTTGTTTCAAAGAGCTCGTTGATATCCAGAAGGTTTTCAAGAGAGAGAACTTTATCAATGAAATTCTCAACAGCATCCTGACCGTAACGTTCCATATAGCGACGGATCTTAGTGCCGTGATTGGCCATAACATCCATCATTTTACGGTTGGTATTGGAAAACCAGGCGTTGTTCTTAAAAAAATCATTGTGGCCGTAAACGTGGGCCATAACAATTTTTTGGTCCACCCAGTTATTGGCCTGCAGAAGATAGGCATAACAAGGATCAGTGTTGATCACCATCTCATAGATCTTTTGTAATCCATAAGTATAGCCCTTGGAGAGCTGATCATAATCCATCCCGAACTTCCAATGGGGATAACGGGAAGGGAAACCGCCTTGAGCGGCCAGAATATTAATGGTGTCGTAGTCACAGACTTCAAAAACTTGTGGAAAAAAATCCAGACCATACTCAATGGCATAGCCTTCGATTTCATTTTTGAGAGCAAGAAGTTCACCAGTAATGGGCTTCGAGCGATTCATTATTTCCCCTTTCCAAGAAACTCTTTAATTGAGTCCAGGATTCCTTCTTTATTCTTAATTTTGGACATAATTAGCTTTTCGGAATCTGTTCCGTACTTGCCGGTTAGATCCTTATAAAACTGACCTGAACCATAGCGACTTTCAACTTGTCCGTAGCAAAAGACATTAGATACCGGGAGGATGACATTATCCAGGAGCTCCAGGCATAACTTGGTATCGTCGGCCGACCAGTTATCACCATCCGAGAAGTGAAATGGATAGATGTTCCATTCATTAGGATTGTAATCCTTCTCAATGATCTCCTTACACAAGCTGTAAGCGGAGGAGATAAGTGTTCCACCGCTCTCACGAGTGCGGAAGAAAGTCTGTTCATCCACTTCCTTGGCAGTAGCATCATGAATGATGTAACGGATTTCAATGTCCTTATACTGTGACTTTAACCACAGATTGATCCAAAAGGATTCAGTGCGAACAATTTCTTTCTGCTCATCACCCATGGAACCAGAAACGTCCATCATATAGATAACAACAGCGGCGTTCTGCATTTCAATTTTTGAATCAGAAGCACGATACCTGAAATCCCTTCTGATCGGAATGACCGCCGGATTCTCAGGATCGTATGAATCCATGGCAATTTGTCTTTTCAGGGCCTGCTTATATGTGCGCCGTAAGTGACGAAGAGAATCCGGTCCGGTAGTGCCGATATTGGTATAACGGTCCACTACGCTTTGCAGAGACTTCTTGCCCTTGGGCTCAATATTAGGAAGGGCCAGCTCTTCTCCCAGGATTCGTGCTAACTCATCAAGAGAGAGTTCAACTTCAAGCTCTTTATTGCCTTCACCTTCTCCGGCCTCACCCTGTCCAGGTTGACCATTGGGATCCTGCTGACCATCAACCGGATCACCGGCCTGACCCTTACCCTGCCCCATACCGCCTTGGGATTTATCTCCAAAGCGAAAACGGGGTATATCAATACTCGGCATCGGAACCGTGAATTTGTCGGTTCCCTTAGGAATAATCTGGTTTCCCTGAGAGACATACTTCCGGAGGTTGTCTCGGATTTTACCCTTAACAATCTTCCGGAACCTGGCATGATCTCGTTTAATCGGATGATCCACTCTAAAACCCCTTAAGACTTAATCGAATCGCCTTTAGCAAAGATTGAAGCTACGAAATTCAATGCATCTGTGGCACAGATGTCACAGTAATTGAAATTCTTAATCAATCGGCTTTTCACGACTTCGATTTTCTCTTGTGTCTGTTTATCGACAACGTTTGAGATAATAGTTGTGAGCTTGATCGTATCACGCTGATCTTCGAACAATTTTAGTTCCAGAGCACGGTGAAGACGTTCATTCATCTTATAGTCAAATTGCTTGCCTTCAATTGCCAAAGCACCGATGTAATTCATAAGCTCACGTCGGAAATCATCCTTACGGCTCTCAGGAATATCGATTTTCTCTTCAATTGATCTCATAAATCTTTCATCCGCTTCCTCTAATTTATTAGAGTACTTGTTACGGATTTTTTCTTTCTGAGTATAGGCCTTAACGTTATCAACATAGTTGGCACAAAGAGTTTGGATGGCCGACTCATCAACAGAGATCGCTTTCTGAACATCGTTTTTGACGATATCTTCATATTCCTGACGGCAAACCGCCAACATCTCACGGTAATGATCCATCTGCTCCGGAGAATTTACCAAAGCGTGATGCTTAAGACCGCTTTCCAGCTCATTGAAAACCATGAATGGATTAAGACATCCTACATGACCGTTCTTAACCAGCGCGTTTGAAATTTTGTCCTGAATATAACGTGGAGAAATACCTTCCAGACCTTCACGAACTGCTTCCTTACGAAGCTCTTTAACGTTGTCTTCGTTATACCCCGGTAGAGTCTTGCCGTTATAAAGCTTCAGCTTCTGAAGTTTAGTAAGGTCAGACTTCTTCGGCTCTTCCAGACGTGTCAGGATTGCCCATGTTGAGGCCATCTCAAGGGTATGAGGAGCAATGTGAATGTCAGGAATAGTTTCTTTATTATAGTCTTTACGATAAATGCGCACTTCCTGATCAAGTCGGGTGATGTAAGGAACATCAATCTTCACGGTACGGTCACGAAGAGCTTCCATGAATTCATTTGACTGAAGTTTTCTGTATTCCGGCTCGTTAGTATGGCCAAGAATAACCAGGTCGATATTGGTTTGAGCGAATTTCTTCGGCTTAATTGACTGCTCCTGAGATGCTCCTAAAAGATCATAGAGGAAGGCCACATCAAGCTTTAGCATCTCAATGAACTCAACGATACCACGGTTAGCGATGTTGAATTCACCGTCAAAGTTGAAGGCACGAGGATCTGAATCTGAACCATAGATGGCAATTTTACGGTAATTGATATCACCGGTTAATTCTGTCGAATCCTGGTTCTTCTCATCTTTTGGCTGGAAAGTACCAATACCACGACGGTCTTTTTCAGAAAGAACAAGACGCTTCACACGAAGGTGCTTCATGACTTTGTTCCAGTCGCCATCGTATTTCAACATGTATTCATTAAGAATAAAGCGACAAGCAGGGTTTACTTCACCCTTAATTTTCACTTTATATTTAGAGGTATTAACTTTTGCCAGCTCCGCCAGGAAACGATCACGAACTTCAGGAGGTAGAAGTTTAAGAGGTTCTTCATGCATCGGTGAAGGGAAAATTTTCTGACCACCCAGGATGGCCGAGCCTTCTTCATCTACCCATTCATAAGCATAAAGAGCACCTTCATCAGTTCTTGAATAGTGCTCAAGACCTTTTTTCAACAAACGGGCAATTGATGATTTCGCAGAACCAACCGGACCGTGAAGAAGTAATACCCTCTTCTCTGTTCCATAACCCAGGGCCGCAGATTGAAAGAAATTCACCAGCTTCATCAAATGAACGTCAATACCAAAGATGGCATCTTTTCCATTCTCAAACGGATCATCAAAGAAGTGATAGCGGACAACATCTTTTTTATATTCAGTGTATTGTGATGTTCCGTAGCTCATGATCATGTCGTAAATTCTTTGGAAAGAATTACGTGCGACCTTAGGATTTTTCATCACAAGATCAACATACTCCTGAAAGTTTCCTTGCCAATGAAGGTGAGAAAAGTCTTTGGGGTTGTAGTGTTGAGAAATAAAGGCTTGGATATCGAAATTGGAGCTTGCCATGGACTTCCTCCCTAAGGCGATTTGAACGGGTAACATAAACCCATAATTTATTTTACTCTTTAAAGGTAACTTCTCCAAACGAATACGTGAAGAAGGTAATTCTCCCTATATGAATACTGACTATTCCTCTCGGCTTTTTATGTAGCGATTATTGTTTGACTAAAATGCAGTTCACCCTATGATTAATAGAGACCATTGATATTATCTTAAGGCGATTATGGGAATACTTTGTACTGGTGCCACAGATATTGGGCGTAAAAGAAAAACCAATCAGGACTCAATTTGCCTGGATCACGCTCACCACTTTTTTGCTGTAGCAGACGGTATGGGTGGCCACAATGGTGGGGATATCGCCTCTCAAACTTCAGTCAAAGTCATGCCTGAATATTTCGCAAATAATAGTTCCCAGGATCCTCAGGTTCTGATGAAGAACATCATCCAGGAAGTGAATCGCGCCATCCTTCAAAAGGCGGAGGAACAACCCGAACTTCACGGCATGGGAACTACTGTTTCGGCTATCCATTTCAGTGGCCCCCAATTGGTGATCGGAAACGTCGGGGATTCCCGCGTGTACATGATTAATCACAACCATATTTATCAAATGACCCGTGACCACTCCTTCGTACAGGAGAAACTCAACATGGGGATTTATTCCCGTGAAGAGGCGGCCCGTGACCCTCAGAAGAACGTTCTGGTGCGCTCCGTGGGGTTTGAAAGTGACCTTCTCGTAGACGTATTCAATTACCGAATTTGTAAAAATGATATTTTTATGGTGTGTTCTGACGGATTGCACGGAAAAGTCTCTGATGCCGACATTCTGCACATCGTGCAGAGAAACATTTCCGACCCATCTCGTTGCCGACTCGAAGATCTCGAAAAAACAGTCAAAGAGCTTATCCAACAGGCAAATGATAATGGCGGACAGGACAACATTTCAGTAATCATGGCCGTGGCCCAGGCCTGATAAAGTCCTTAATCTTTTCAATGTTTTGTATTCCCAATCGCGAGCCTCTCGCTTAAAATATTTGTCATGGATAAGTACTACACCGTGATGGTTGTCCCCGAAACTCAAAAAGGGGTCAGAACCTATAAAATACCTACTGTGCTCTTTAAGTCGCTCTCCTTCATGATGGTCATGCTGTTTATGTTGGTGGGAGTTCTTGCATACGACTATTGGAAGATTCTCCAACAGGTTTATGAAAACAAGCATCTCTCCATTGAGAACCGTCAGCTCAAAGAACAAATTCAGCTCTTCCAGATGAAGATGAATACCTTAGGAGATGACCTTAAACGTATTAATACATTTGAAAGAAAATTAAGAGTCATTACTGGACTTGAGGATATCAGCACTAAAGGGCCGGTCTTCAAATCTGAAAATGATGAGACGTCAAAAGAGTCCTTCACTCTGGATAACTTGAACTCTTCACTAGATCTTAAATTTGAAGAGGATATTGAAGACCAGCCAAAATTCAAGGAACTCAAATCTCTTTATGATAAAAAGATTGCGGCTTCTCTGGGTTTGGAGCGCAGCTACCTTCTGACAAAACAGTGGTCTGACCTCGCTCGCCGAAGTTTTGCTCTTTCTAACGATTACGCTAAATTTGATTTTAAATATTCCCAGATTAAAGATGTGGTTTCTGCGATTGAAAGAAATATTCATAATTTGGATCAATTCCTTTTGGATAAAGAATCTTTCCTCAATTCAACTCCCACCATCCTTCCTGCCGATGGCTGGATCACCAGTTATTTCGGACAACGGATGTCTCCGTGGGCGGGAAAAGTTAAGATGCATGAAGGTCTTGATGTTGGAGCTCCTTATGGAACACCAGTACATGCACCCGCTGACGGTATCGTAACCTTTTCCGGCGAAAAGGCCGGATTCGGAAAATTCGTTCAACTTAATCACGGCTACGGCATTGAAACTCTCTACGCTCACAATCAATCTCTGAGAGTTAAGGCCGGCCAGAAAGTAAAACGTGGAGCCCTTCTTTCTGCCGTAGGCAGCACAGGTTACTCATCTGGACCTCATTTACATTACGAAGTTCGGGTTAACGGCATTGCTGTCGACCCTCTATATTTTATCCTAGATTAAAAAAAGGTTTTCTCATGTTAGACTCCATGATGCGCAAACTATTTGGTACGAAGCAAGACCGTGATATTCGGGTACTCAAGCCGATACTCGCTCAAATCAATGCATTGGAACCAAAATATAAGGCAATGACTGATGATGAGCTAAAATCTCAGACGCAAATGTTTAAGGATAAGTTACAAAACGGCGGAGCAACAGTTAATGATATCTTGCCTGAAGCTTTTGCCGTGGTCAGGGAAGCTTCTCACCGGGTCATGAACATGCGCCACTTTGATGTTCAGATCATGGGTGGTCTGGTTCTTCACCAGGGAAAAATCTCTGAGATGAAAACCGGGGAAGGTAAAACCCTCACCGCAACTCTCCCATTGTACCTCAATGCCTTAACCGGCCGTGGCGCCCACCTGGTTACAGTTAACGACTACCTCGCTCAACGTGACTCTGCAGAAATGGGTAAACTCTATCAATGGCTTGGACTCACTGTCGGCTGTATCGTGGCCAACATGGACGACGATGATCGCAAGGCTGCCTATCAGGCGGATATCACCTACGGAACCAATAACGAATTTGCTTTTGACTATCTCCGCGACAACATGAAATTTGATCTGAATGATTATGTTCAACGTGAACATCATTTTTGTATTGTGGATGAAGTGGATTCCATTTTAATTGATGAAGCGAGAACTCCGCTATTAATCTCAGGTCCTTCAGAAGGTGATACAAAACTCTACAGTGTAGTAGATAAGGTCATCCCACAACTTGAAAAAGATAAGCACTATACGGTTGATGAGAAAGCCAAATCATCGGTTCTGACTGAAGATGGTATTGTCCGCGTTCAGGAAATCCTGAAAATCGGCAACCTTTATGACATCAAAAATATTGAAGTACTTCACCACGTAAACCAGTCTCTTCGTGCTCACACTTTGTTTAAGAATGAAGTTGATTACGTTATCCGTGACGGCAAGGTTATCATTGTTGATGAATTTACCGGCCGGATGAAAGAAGGATCTAGATGGTCTGATGGTCTTCACCAGGCAGTAGAAGCAAAAGAAGGCGTTGAAGTTAAATCTGAAAACCAAACCCTCGCTTCCATTACTTTCCAGAATTATTTCCGTCTTTACTCTAAGCTCTCAGGTATGACAGGTACTGCTGATACTGAAGCAGATGAATTTATGAAAATCTACAGCCTTGAGGTTGTGGTTATCCCGACTAACCTTCCAATGATCAGAAATGATATGCCTGATGTGGTTTATTCATCAAGAAAGGCAAAATACGAGGCTGTCGCTAAGTTGATCGAAGAGTGTCACAGTAAAGGCCAGCCGGTTCTGGTTGGAACCATTTCCATTGAATCTTCTGAAATCATTTCACAATTCCTGGCCAGCAAGGGCATCAAGCATGAGGTTCTGAATGCTAAGAACCATGCTCGCGAAGCGGAAATTGTGGCCATGGCAGGCCAGCGTGGCGGTGTTACGATTGCCACCAACATGGCCGGTCGTGGTACAGATATTAAACTGACTCATGAAACCAAAGCCCTGGGCGGTCTCTTTATTATTGGTACTGAACGCCATGAATCTCGTCGTATTGATAACCAGCTTCGTGGTCGTTCAGGACGTCAAGGTGACCCAGGTAGTTCCAAATTCTTCCTTTCATTAGAAGATGACCTCATGAGAATTTTTGGTTCGGATAGAATCAAAGGCATCATGACCAAGCTTGGCATGAAGGAAGATGAGCCGATTGAGCACTCGATGATCTCGAATGCTATTGCCAAGGCACAGAAGAAAGTTGAGACCCATAACTTTGATATCCGTAAGCACCTTCTTGATTTTGATAATGTCATGAATGAGCAGCGTAAAGTTATCTATAAAATCCGCCGTGACATTCTCAATGACGAAGGAAATGTCGAACTGGTGCAGGACTTTGTTGATGAAGTGGCCTTCGATGTAAGTGAACAGTTTAAATCAGATAAAAAATCATCTCTTCGTGAGTTAGCTTGGGAAGATATCAATCAAATGGTCCGCAGTGTTTTCGGCGTTGAAAAAAATCTAACCCCTGAAGAATGTACTCAGACTGCTACGAGCGATCTGGCAAGCTACATCAATCAGGTGGGTCAAGAGGCCATCACTGCTAAATTTAAAGACCTCGACCCTGAACAGGTTAAATACACTTACCGCGAAGTCCTTCTCGCTACTTTCGACCAGTTCTGGAAAGATCATTTACTCGGAATGGATCATTTAAAAGAAGGGATCAATCTGCGCTCATACGGTCAGAAAGATCCACTGGTCGAGTATAAGCGTGAAGCTTACACACTTTATGAGAATATGCGTTTTGCCATCAAGCGTGCTGTCGTAGAGCGTATCTCCCATATTAAACTTATGACCCAGGAAGAGATTGAGGCCATTCATAGAGAACAAGAACAACTCTTAGAAGCTCAAATTCGTGCCCATCAGGAAGCCGAAAAGGCCAAAACCATGGAAGAGGAAAAGAAAATCATCCGTGCCTCTGTTAAAGCAGGCCGTAATGATCCTTGTCCATGTGGTTCCGGGAAAAAGTTTAAATCTTGCCATGGAGCCTAAGTGAGCGACCACAAGAAGGATCTTACAAGGATTGAAGATCTAGGTGAATTCATCCACGAATTAAACGCGGATGAAGAATCTACTTCATTTGAGGATGATCCTTCTGTGGTCCCCGACTTCCCCTCTGAAAACTTAGAATCATCTTTCTCGGCAGACGAAGAGACGTCAGAAATCGAGGATGAAAACAATTTTTTATCCTCTGATTTTGAATCAAGTCCCCAGGAAGATGCTCCATCCTGGGAAACCACCAGCGAAGAGACAACAGAATCTTTGTGGGACTCTCCTGCTCAGAAACTAAGCGAAAATTTCACTGAACCCACTTGGGATGCTCCAGAAGCCGAGGCCTTGACCGAAACTGAACAGGAATCAGAACCAGAGACAGAAGTTAAGGCCGATGAATGGGAATCTCCCCTCGATGAACCCACTCCTCTCCCAGTTTATACAGCCCCGGAAAAAGAATATAAAACTCCGGAAACTTTTGAAGACTTAAAGAAGTTCTCAGAAAGCTCCAGCTTCACCGGCATGGCGACAGAAGGAAATCCTTCATTCAGCGTTCTGATTAAAAACGTCCGTTACCTCGAGGACGTAAATGACATCATCGCACTATTAAGAGAACTCAATTTATTATCAGATACAGAAGAGCAAACCAGAAGCCGCCTGATGCGCGGAATGCTTCTGGTTCCGAGAATTTCTGAATATGCGGCGATTTTTCTCGCTCACAAACTTCGAAGATTTGACATCGATATCCAGCTGGGTTTGTCAGACGAGATTCACCCTCCTAAACACCAGGAAGAACCAGAGACCGGTATCGTCTCAAAATTTAACTTATTTCAAAATCAAACTCATCACTTTCATTTTGATGACCCTAAACTGGAGATCTCACAGATCATCCTTGCAGCAACTCCAAGCCTGGAAGGCCACCAGATTGTCCGTTATATGGGTGTCGCAAGCGAACATAAAATGATTGATAACTATATCGTGGAAGATTCCGAGTCCACCGAAGTTCCTCTGCACTACCAGGAACTTGCTCTTAAACTTAAGGCCCATGCTCTTAAGGCCCATGCCAATGCGGTGATTGGTCTTAATTATCAACTTACTCCCATAGGACATAAGTACCGTCTTACCTGCACTGGTAATCTGGTCTGGATCAACAAGCTATGAAACAATATGATGTCGTGATTGTCGGCGGCGGGATCAATGGATGTGGTCTCATTCGTGATCTTGCTTTAAATGGCGTCTCCACCCTTTTAATTGATAAAGGTGATTTCTCCTCCCAAACTTCTCAGAGTTCTTCCAAAATGCTCCATGGGGGAATTCGTTACCTGGAAAATTTTGACTTTGGACTCATTTCTGAAGCCTTAGAAGAAAAAAATCTGTGGCTTAAATTAACGCCGCATCTTTGCTTTGAAAGAGATTTTTATCTCCCTCTTTATAACTACTCAAAGTATTCGCCCTGGATGCTCGGTGTAGGACTCTTTATCTATGACTTCCTCTCTCATTTTCAAAACAAGCCTTTTGCAGTTTTGAATGCCGAAGAGACGCTAAAAAAAGTTCCTTCCCTTGATCCCCAAGGTCTTAAAGGGGCCGGTAAATATTTCGATGGCGTGGTCGATGATGCCAAACTAACTCTGGAATGCTTATACGACGCTCTTCTGGAGCCAAATTCCGAGGCCCTTAGTTATCATGAAGTGACTGCTTGTCACAAAACTGAAGAGGGCTATGAGGTTACTTACAAGTCAGTATTTAATCAGACCTCAGTTACTGTAAAGGCCAAATATGTGGTCTTCACCACAGGCCCCTTTACCGATCAGTTACTTCCTAAATTAAATATTCCCTGGAGTCCTCAACTCGTGACCTCCAAGGGCATCCATCTGTGGCTAAAAAAAGATTCTATCGATGCCAAAGGGTCAGTGGTACTGACAACCAAAGATAACCGAGTGGTCTTTGTCATTCCACAAAGAGACTCAGTACTGGTGGGAACAACGGAAACTCCCGTAGACCAGGAGATGTTCAATATTAAGGCCACTGAAAAAGAGATTAATTACTTACTGAATGTTTTAAAACAGTATTTTCCTAATGCCCCACTCAGCAAAGATTCGATTATTTCAACCTTTGCCGGAGTTCGCCCGCTGGTAAAAGAAGAAGGCCATACTGAAGCGCTGGGTAAGGTAAGTCGTTTTCATAAAATCTTCAGGCCCGATGACAGAACTTATGTTCTTCTGGGAGGCAAGTATACCACCTTCAGAAGAATGACTCAGGAAATTGCCCAGGAACTGGTTCCTCGTCTGGGACTTACCTACAGGCCAAACCTGACACTGAATCACCTTCGCCAAAAATCTATCATGCCTACTTTTGGGGTGAAGCCGAAGTTAACCATTGAGATGGTTAAGGAAATCATCCGCACTGAAAAAGTGACCACTTTTGAAGATCTCGTCAGCAGGCGACTGTCGATTGTGGAAGAGCTTAGTCAACTGAAAGATGTGATGGGGATTCCGGTTGAAGAGGTAAAGGCCTTGTTTAGGGCCTAGCACATCCCGGCATTGCCGCAAAGCATCGTCCCTTAAGTGAAAAATTAGCTGTTTGATGACATTTTCTTAATGTCATTATTTTATTCCAGCAGTATCTGTTCGGGATGAATTTAAAGCAAACATCTGACGAAACCCTCCTGAATGAAATCAAAAAACTTGTTCATGAAGAGCGAGAGATCTCAGCAAGACTTCTGCTTCATTTAAAAGAAGTGGAGCGCAGGAAAATTGATATCTCAGGCAAGTCATTCTCCCTTATGGAGGAGGCCCGCTCCCTTATTGGAAGACTGAATATTAATGACCGATTTGAAAGATCGAAGAAGAAGAAGACCCATCTGCGCGCCCTCTACCAGACTGCTTCAGGAGTCTGCGAGAACTGCGGAAGTCTTTTTAGCTTGAAAACTGAACAAGTCAAGGCCTTCGCTATGGAGGAGGAAAGAAAAGATTTTCATCTTCACTTCCTCTGTCTTAGTTGCGAGCAAAAGCACCAAATCAGAATCTATAACCAAGACCTATCATAAATCTTGGCCCACCTACGTCTTTATTAAAAGTATTAGTGGCCTCATCCTCATTGTATTTTTCTGAGCGGAAATAGTAATCAACGATGGCCCGAGCACCAAAGCCTTTGGCGGTGAAAAACTTATAGCCAAATCCGGCCGAAAAACCAGAAGACGCTCCATCAGCAGAGAATTCATCTCCGCCTGGATTTTCCTGTCCCGGCTTAAAAGTAGATTTTACTGTCCCGAAGTTGGCACTTAAATTAAGATACGGAATGAATGCCATCGTCTGGCTTGGAAGCTTGGTTGGGTGCCAATTTACACCTACCGAGAATTCCGTTAAATCATTGGTAGAACTAGATCCATTATAGGCCTGGTTGTTAAGTCTCATAAGATTCACCATCCCCTGGATGCTGAATCTTGAATACCAGTCACGTTCTTTTTGGGGATAAAACTCTCCTCCAAGACCGATGTGATGATAGCTCTGGGAATTATTAAAGGAATCAGCTCCTGATTCCGTTTTTGCACTAGCAGTCAGTCCTGAAATATTCAGTATCCCGATAATTTCAATATTCCTCTCTGGAATAATGGATGGTTCATTATCTTCCAGGGCCTTGAGATCCGCTTGCGAGAGATTCTCATCATTTACATTGGTAATATCCTGGGCACCGTCGGCCAGAGGAATTCCCAGCTGAGTCGGATCTTCCGTCCCAACTTTAGTGGGAGTGTCTTCCTGAACCAGGCTTTGAGTTTCATCTTTGGTGATCTTTACGGCCGGAGTAATTTTTAAGCTCATGACAGAGTCATTAACAATAAAATCCGCATTCACCAGACGATAGACAGACCAGACAGAGCGGGTCGGTGATACTTTCACACAAACGGCCCGTGCGACAATTCCCGCCGTCACGATGAACTTCGCATGATCCCCTTCCACCAGTCCATCTTCCGTACCACGATTGACCATCAGGGTCTTTCTTGTTTCAGATGTTTTGATAATCCTGATTGTAAGTTTCTCATCAACTTCAAGCGCATTTGCTCCAAATGATAATATCAGCATTAAGATAATCAGAATCTTCATCGTTCCCCTTAAAATGAATAGGCAATCGCAAAGTTCATCTTCCCTTCAGGGACACTCGCCTGATCAGGAAGAATTGAACCAAGTGTGCTTTGTTCGTATCGATCTAACTGAAGCGTCTCCAAACTGGCAGAAAGCCTCAATCCAACATTGTTCTTAAAATTATACCTCATCCCGGCACGCACTCCAGGCAATGCAAGCAGGGTATAGTTTGATTCTTCACCTGCCGACGGGGCCTTGACATTGGCCCAACCACTTCTGATGTAGGTTCCGAGAAAAATAACCGGAGACTCAATAGCGTAGGAAGCAAAAAGCGGATACCAATTCACTCCCAATGAAAACGAATGCTCATCAAGGGAAGAATTATAATTTTCTGATTCAAACGCTGTCTTATTATTGCGATAAGTGGCATTGACCGTGAAACGCTGAAGAATTTCATGCTTAATAACTGGAATGGCCTCGAAGTCGAGTTCAATGGAATAACGGCCGTCCCTGCGATATCCGGCGTCTTTTTCAGTTTGGGCATCATCAAAGGTCATGCCGTAAGCAAGAAAAGTCGTATAACGATTGGGGTTGGCCACCACATATTTACGGCGATCTTTTTCCTGAAGTACTGAAACTTCACTCAGCACAGATCTTAACTCCTCATCCGAGAAATCCTCCGACCAACTCTCCCCTTTTTCCAGCAGGGAACGGTAAAGCTTGGCATCGGCCACGGCCTTCTGTGACTGTATGGAAAGAAAGGACTCATACTCGGTACTGAAATTGGAGCGCTTTCTGAACTCATTGGAAAAGGAAGTCTTCATCTGCTCATCATAGAAAGCATCGTAATTAAAACCGGGATTATTAACTTTTCGTAAGTAGGCAGTAACCAGCTTTTCAAAAGTACTAAGTCTTAATTGACGTCTAAAATCATCCTGATGGGGACTTTTATAAAGGGCCGTGCGGTAGCGGTTGTCCTTAAACTTGCTCCACCCCTCCACATCCACTAAGACACCGTCATCGGCCTGGCGGACCTCTTTTTCATGAAGAGTCTCTATTTCCGGGTACTGTGTTTTTAGTTTAGCGATCCGGTCCTTATCATCGGCCAGATTGCTCTGAACCTCAAAGGCGGCCTTATCTTTGGCGGTAACAACGCTGATGCGCCCAAAACGTGGATCGCGCCTGCCACTGAGCATGGAGCTCTCGGATAAGATCAGATATTTCTGTCCTTTAACCAGCAGTTCGGCATCGAACACCTTATAAAGAATCCAGACGGAATTTCCTGTATTGATTTTTACATTGCGGGCCTTCGCTACGGGAACCAGGCGCAGATCACGATTTTCAAGTGAGCGGATTTCTTTAACGATAACCGCGTAATCACCCTCTTTTACCCCGTCATGAATGCCAAGGTTAAAAAGAGCGGTCTGTCCGCTGGAGGATTGCCCCAAGAGCCGGGCACCACTCAAGGCCCAGGCGGGACCAGTGATGACAGCCAGCAGCACGAAATTAATCAACATCCATTTAATGTGCAAACTTATCATCCTTAATAACTTTGTCATGAAATTATTGTGACAAAGAAACAACGTGATGAAAACACTCAATTTACGAGCAATGTCATAGGACCAGCCTCAGAGTTTAACTCCTTGATAAAGCGTTGCAGAAATTCTATAAACTATGGACTAGTTCAAAAAGGAAATCTCATGAAACGCAGACGCGAAAAAATCACTTATAACTATGAATGTTCACTGACTGGTGAACAATTTGTAACGACTGCTAAAGCACCAAATCCAAAAGATCTTCTTACAGTGAAGGCCTATTACGAAATGAATCCAGACATGGATGATCGTCCGGCCGTCACTAAAAAGAAATTAGGCGTTCCTGCCACTAACGAAGAAAAACATTAAGAGGCGATTGTGGAAACTCGTAAAGTCATCATCATTGGAACTGGCCCTGCCGGTTTAACTGCTGCTATCTATACTGGTCGCGCTGATTTAAAGCCTCTGGTTCTTGAAGGTCATGAGCCGGGCGGCCAATTAACACTCACAACTGAAGTAGAAAACTTTCCGGGTTTTGAACACGGAGTAATGGGTCCTGAGTTAATGGGAACCATGAAGAAACAAGCATCACGCTTTGGTGCTGAATTCCTCTCTGTTATGTGTACTGACGTGGATTTTTCCAAACGTCCTTTCACCGTAACTGCTTCAAACGGTCATACCTACCTTGCTGAAACCGTTATTGTTTCAACAGGTGCTTCTGCCAAGTGGTTAGGTCTTCCGAATGAAAAAGAGCTTACCGGCCGGGGCGTATCAACTTGTGCTACCTGCGACGGCTTTTTTTACCGCGATAAAATCGTTCACATTGTGGGCGGCGGTGATACAGCGATGGAAGATGCAACGTTCATCACTAAATTTGCTAAAAAAGTTTATATCGTTCATAGAAAAGACACTCTTCGTGCCTCTAAACCGATGCAAGAGCGAGCTTTCAATAATCCTAAAATTGAATTCGTCTGGGACAGCGCTGTTGTCGAGATCAAGAGCAACGAAAGCGGCGTTAATGCCATCGTTGTCGAAAATCTCAAGACTGGTCAAAAAGAAGAGCGCGCCACAGACGGTCTGTTCTACGCTATTGGACACACTCCTAATACCGCCTTCCTTAAAGGCCAGTTAGAAGTGGATGACCATGGTTTCCTTAAAACCAGAAATGGCCCTGAAACAAATATCCCAGGTGTCTTTGCCTGTGGAGATGTTCAAGACTCATACTACCGTCAGGCGATCACTGCCGCGGGCTCTGGCTGTCAGGCAGCTATTAAGGCCGAGAGATTCCTCGAAGGCCATTAATGGTCCAGCAAATCCTCAAAGTAAAAAATCGATTCTTGGATTTCTACCAGCACCATGAGGTGCTGGTCTCCATTATCGTTTTTGCTCTGGGATTTCTTTTTGATGTCCTCACTCTGGGACGCATTGATGATCTTTTAAACCTCATTCAGCAAGCTCTTTACCTGATTATCCTGGGCGCTCTACTGGTGTGTGAAATCAGGATAAAAATCGGAACACTGACTCTTTCCCAAAAAGGCCAGAAGTTCTGGGAATACCATAATCTCATCGTGCACTTTCTCTTTGGTTCCCTGCTTTCTGCTTATACCATTTTCTATTACACTTCTGCCTCGGCCCTCACGAGCTTCTTTTTCATAGTCTTACTGGCAGGACTAATGATGGCCAACGAAATTCCCAAGATTCAACAACTGGGTCTCCCTGTCAGAGTCATTCTTTACAGTATCTGCATGCTCTCTTATTTCTCCTTTTTCTATCCAATTTTGATGGGCCATGTGGGACCTCTACCCTTTTGGTTGGGAATTTTAAGTTCAGCCTTGGTGCTCTTTTTGATCTGGAGATTTAACTTCGTAGGCCGAGAGCAGTTAAAAAAGCATGTCCTCCTGCCGGCCATAGGCATCCATCTCTTTTTTCTGATCGGCTATTACTTCTCACTTATTCCGCCAGTTCCAGTTGCTGTCAAAAAAATCGGGATCTATTACTCGGTTCAAAAAGATAATGGACACTATATCGGCAAACACCAGAGACCTTTTTGGAAGGTTTGGGGCAAAGGCTCTCAAGAATTTTTAGCTAGACCTGGGGATAAGGTCACAGTCCTCCTGTCCATCTTTTCTCCCGCCAGGTTCAACGACAAGGTCTTTTTGAAGTGGTACCGGGACGATGAGAAGCTTGGAAAAGTCCTGGAAGATTCGATCCCTTTGAGCATTCTCGGAGGCCGGGACGAGGGCTTTAGAGGCTTTGGCTCTAAACAATACTATAGCTTAGGCGATTGGCAGGTCATTGTTGAAACCTCCGATGGCCGTGAGGTTGGTCGAATTAACTTCGAAATTAAAGCTGATTCTTCTACAGATGAAAGAGTTTTTAAGAACGATATCTTCTGACAAAAACCGACCACTTTTTTCCCCTTTGACACTCCACTTGAAAATTTGAAAAAATATACTCGAGATTGATTCTTCGCTATGGAATGGTGAAGGTCGAAATTAATTAACCAAGCAAGAAACCAAGGACGGTGACATGCAGACTCTCTTCAATTACACAACGATTTCTACTCGTCTCGAGAAGACTACGCGCACGCTTTTCGTGACGTTGAATCGTCCAGACTGGAATAATGCTTTTCGTCTGGAAATGTTGTTTGAACTAGAGAGCTTATTTGCCTGGTGTACAACAAGAGTAGAAATCAATTCTATTTTTATCGATTCCTCCACTGCCCATTTTTCTACCGGCCTTGAATTCGAAACCCTTCCAACCACCAGCGCTTCACAATTAGATAAAGTGAATATGAAGCTGCAAAAAATCATCTTTGCGATGATGCAACTTCCGCAAACAATCATTATGGATCTAGGTGATGGTACCCAAACGTTAGCATCAGAATTCTCTCTCGGTGCCGATATTCGAATTGCATCTAAGGATACTGAAGTCGCCTTCAATCACTGCCAGTATGGACTAGTACCTGCGGCCGGCGGAATGAGTATGCTCTCCACTTTAATCTCTCCCGCCTTTGCCCGCTCATGGATCCTTTCAGGTAAATCCAAGAAGGCCCGTGCTCTAAGTGAATCAGGATTTATTAGCATGGTTTACGATGGAGAAACTCGCTCGGAAAAAATCCATGATCTTCTTCAGTCCGTTTCATCTCTGGCGCCGGTGCAAAGAATTCAGGCCAAGCTTGGACTCTTCGAATCTCTTCGCCCTCAATTTGAATCTGGAATTGTCATGGATAGAAGAATTGCCAAGGCTTCTATGGTTTCAGAAGATTGGAGAACCAAGAAGCCTGAACAAAAAGATTTCAGTTTTATGCCGGCAAAATCAATGTCCTATGCCGTTAAACTTTCGCTTATAAAGAGCGACGATAAATCAAATCTTGAACACTAGATTAAGTTACATCTCATCATGGCGGTCATAAAGGCATTGTGAGACCATGTTAATTCCCGGGCCCCTTGCATATGACCTGTGTTCTGATTGAACTGTTCAGACAAGGCTCCCTGGCGATCTGAATGGAAGAGGGCCCTTTTCACTTGCTGCTCCATTTTATCCATGGCCCCGGTCTGGCAGTAGTACTCACCTAGGGCAAGAGTTGAGAGGAACCAAGGATTGCCCGAGCCTGTCGTGTGGTAACCATCATAACGGTCTTCGGGATAACGGCCAATGCCAACACCTAAGTCAGGAAAAGTCTTGTTGATAGCATAAAGGTTCTTGAAGGTCTCAGTCAGAGTGTTGATATAACGTTTCACTGACCGACTCTGGAAAGAAAACAACTGCTGATAAGGCGAAGTATGAAGCAGGGCCAGAAGAGGGGCCACATCAATATTGGAGTTCTTATAACCAAGTCCACCGTTTACTAGACCAATGGTCGCTTTAAGACCAATCTGAGAATCCTGAAATTCATTCTTAATCATGAGGCCAATTTTAGATGACTCCATTTGGTAGAAATCAGCAGCGGCGCCATCACCTAACTCGCGGGCAAGCCTCGCTCCTTCTTGAAGGGCGGTGTGCTGAGAGAGAAGAGTGTAGAAATGCATTCCCATTTCTTCTTCCCACAAGTCAAAGCTTGGTTCTCTCCAATGATGAGCGGTGTACTCCAGATCTTTTTTAATCACTGAATCTGCAGGAAGAACACCATGGTAGAGTTTTTTTAGAACATAGTCTTGATTCCCCTCGGCCAAAAGCAGGCGGGCAAATTTAATCATGGCGATGGCCCTTAAAGCGGGTCCATCATTTTGCGGTCTTCCCCAACCACCGGTGTAACCTGAACCATCAATGAAATATTTTGGTTCACCCAGACCAGTAAAAGTCGGCTGATTCTGGCGATAGGCCTCGGCATCGATCCAGGTAAAGATCATCTTTTTGATCTGGGAGTCTTTCTTTAACTCATAATAGTCAATCAATGCTCTATAAGTCAGAGCTGTGTCCCTGACCCAATCAAAGTAATAATCAGGTTGAGAACGACTGGGACTGGCCACGACCATTCCAGGACGAACATCTGGCTTGCTGGCATTTTCGATGACGACTTTAAGACTATTTTTGAACTGTGTGTTTTTTGAAGGAAGGGCAAAGACAACTGTAGGCAGCAAGAAAAAAGCTAAAAATAATTTCATTCCAATTCCCTTAGTTCATGGGTGCTTAAAATCTCACGCATTTCATTAAGACTATGATGATGGCCGTGCCCCAGAATGAATCCACCGCCACCTGCACCACATAGTTTTAAAACATAGTCCCCTGTATCAAGACCTCTTGTCCAGAGGGCCCGTTCCTTAGTGGGAATCATTTCCGGGAAAAAGTCCCATTGAAATTTAGATATATGCCACAAATGATGAAAAACATTTACTGGGTCATTTTTAATGACAGCGTCGATAGCGAAATTAACTTCCTTGGCCAAAATGTCTGCGCATCCTTGTTTAAACTCAGGGTCTTTCATTTTCTCCTGATAAATACTAACCAAGGGTCCTGTTTGACGAGGTTTGCCAGTATTAAGAAGAAAGAAACTTTCTAGATTTGGTTTTGACTCCAGCACTTCAACATTACTAAAGCTATGAATCAAAAGCGGTTTTTGAATATGACTGACAAAGGGATCTAGTCCCGAACTTGATCCATGAAAATAATCTTCTAAGCGCGCCAGCGCCTGAGAATCTTTTTCAAAATCACCAGAGGGTTTTCCATAGCGATCATAGATCGCCGCGATGACTGCCCCCGAACTTCCCAGTCCATAGCCATGAGGAATGGTTGAATCAAACCACAGGCCCTCTTCCAGCTCTTGTTGCATTTTATCTATATTGATGGTGACGACACCGGAGTTTTCAAGAAAGGCAAAAAGACTTTTGCGAGACTCGTCCCGCTCAAGGGTTCCATTGTTTTCAAAAGACCAAAAACCCTGCATTTTCTGATAGGGAAGGGCCAGGGCCTTGGAGCCGTTTAATATAGTGTATTCACCTAAGAGTAGAACTTTAGCTGGAAATGTCTTTAGCATTTAACGGGACCCTCACCTCTTTCATCTTCAATGATTTTTTGAGTCAGTGGAGAAAGCTCATGAGAGATAAAGGTTTTAATTTTATGTTGAAAAACTTCAGGGTAAATCAAATGGAGATTTGGACCGGCATCTAGCGTGAAGTAAAGTGGCAGACCAGTCTCACGTCGGAAGGCCCAGATCATTTCCATTGCGGCCAGAGTATTTGGCCTGATCAGCATATATGACTCTGGTGAAGTCATCATCATGGCGTGAAGACTCAGGGCCTCATTCTCAAGGATGTTACCCATCAGCTCCACATCACCGGATTTCAGAGCGCTCACCATTAAATTGAAGTCCTTTTTGGCCTGAAGAAATCTCGCCTCGGCAAAAGCATGCTCATTCATTCTGCCATGACCGCTTCGGCTAGAAACGGTCTTCTCTACACCACTAATGACCAGGACCGAGTCCTTTAAATGGGCCAGATCCGGATGGACAGAAAATGGCGTGGCATATTTATCTGATGATTCCGGCAGGTCTGATTCGCCCCAAGTGGTAAAACCTCCGTAAACCGAGCGGCAGGCACTGCCACTGGCCAGACGTGATAGATGACTTGCACGCTTAAAAAAAAGATCTCCCTGCTCCTCTCCAGTCAAAGAATGAAGATAGTCAGTGAGACAGAGGGCAAAGGCCGACATTCCAGACGCAGAAGAGGCTATGCCTGTTCCATGAGGGAAAGTGTTCTTAGTATTAATAACCAGACTTAAGTTGTTTAACCAGGGAATATCAGTGATCAAGCTTTCAAGATAAGCTTTCACCTTTCCGGCAAAACGGTCTTCGCGATTTCCCTCCAGAAATAGTTCCACCGAAAGAGCATCACTTTTTTTAAAGGCGACTTTAGTTTCAGTAAAACACTCTTTCAGAGTCATGGAGAGCGAAGGATTGGCCGGTATCTGATGACCTTTCTTCCCCCAATACTTCACGAAAGCAATATTAGAAGGTGAGCGCCAACAGGTCTCAAAATCCTTCGGGCTTAATTTTTCAAAAGGGGTAGTTAAACTCATAGAAGTAATTCCGATCGTACAATTTCAGAGTAAGGGATAACGGTGGTAAAACCACGGGATTCAAAATACTCCCGAGTTTCCGTAGCATCGCGGTCAGAAGTGGCCAGGGCAAAGTCACCGCCCCAGGCACCGAGAGATTTCATTTCTCCCCAATAATCACTAAAATGCAGGTCTTTAACTTTTTGGTAATTAAGGGCCTTGGCAATAAGATCTTCGTGGGTCTTGATAATTTTATTGAAAGTCACAAGATCATGAGCATGGACCATTTCACTGGTTAATTGAGAAAGTTCAGCGATGATCTGATCTTTGCCTTCTATTTTCATGTCATTGAACTTGATTACTTCTTTTTCTGAATTCTGTTTTTGTCCAAGATAGACAAAAAAGAGCTGATCTTTAAATGATGGATCAAAAGGGGCTGCCTTCCATTGAGGCTTGCCTTCAAACTTCTTGTAAAGAATCGGGCCCATGGCCTGAGCACAGGCAACATCATAACCAGAACCACCGATGGTTTTTTTCAAAAGCTCGAAAGGACTGACATAGGCCCATTGAGCCACGTTATACATAAAGCTTGAGCTCGAACCAAGTCCCCACTCCAGCGGAAATTCAATTTTAGTCTCAACAAAGACATCCATCTCATCTCTTAAAAAGTGTGGATTCTGAAGTCTTACTGCACTTAAAGCTTCTTTAATAAACTTTTCAGTAACATTGCCCTGGGGACGAATGGGATTGAAATGCCAGAATTCAAAATCCCCTTCAAACCAAACTTTCCCAGTGTGATCAATGCTCTTCCAGTTAAGAGTTGGTTGATAAGAATGACGGTATTTAACCTTCATACTTTGACCAACAGTAGTCGGAAGGGCCAGAGCATCAGCTCCTTCTAAAACGAAGTACTCAGAAGTTAATAACAGTTTTCCATGACCGTAGAAGTATTGATCCCGCATTCGTCTTTCCCTTAATTATTTTTTAAAAAATCACGAACGGCCGTAAAAGAGACAACCTTATCCGAAAAGTATTCTTTGCCTTTTTCAATCTGCTCATTTGTAGCATCGAGCTGTTTAAAGATGTTGAGCAGATGAAGTTTCATATGCCCTTTCTGGATACCGGTCGTCACCAGTGACTTCACGGCTCCAAAATTCTGGGCGAGTCCCACCGCGGCCATAATCTGCATCAGTTCAGGAGCGGTAGGATTTTCAAGTATGGCAAGCGAGGTCTTGGCCAAAGGGTGCAGCGATGTTAGGCCACCGACAGTACCAATTGCGAGCGGTATTTTTATACTGAATTTAAATTTCTCACCAGCAAGGCTGACTGATGAAAGAGAGCGATACTGACCGTCCCGGGCGGCGTAAGCATGAGCGCAAGCCTCAATGGCCCTGAAGTCATTCCCGGTAGCAATGACGACGGCATCAACTCCGTTCATGATTCCCTTATTATGGGTAACGGCGCGGTTTGGATCAATTTCAGCAATTCTGACGGCAGTTGCAAATTTCTCGGCAAATTCCTGGGCCGGCATATTCCCGGCAAAAGTCCCCAAATCTTCAATAGGACATTCTACTGAACACTCAACAACACATTCAGGGGTGTAATTGGAAAGAATGCACATGATGACATGCATTTCTTTCTCGGTATTAGTAAAGCGCGGTTCCTTACTGATCCCCTCTTTCAATGTTTTGGCCATTTCTTCCAGAACAGAATTTATGAAGTTGGCACCCATGGCATTGCATGTTTCGGCTTCAACTTTTAACTGATAATAATTTTCCAGTTTATCAGTCATATCAATCAGAGTGAGATTTTTAATCCCTCCTCCTCTTTGATTCATATTCATCGTTATATGAGTGACTGACTTTAAAAGTTCTTCTTTCGTCTCTACAAAATACTGTTGAAGTTTTTCTTTATCGCCTTGCCACTGGAAATGAACCTGACCAACTTTAGTGGTCGAGAGAACATTGGCCTTAAATCCCCCTCTCTCAAGCCAGAACTTGGCCCCCAGAGAAGCTGCCGCGACCACTGAAGATTCTTCAATCACCATGGGCACTGCATAGACCTTGCCGTTAATTAAGAAATTTGGAGCAAGTCCAAAAGGGAGGTTGTAATTAGTAAGAGTATTTTCAGAAAACTCATCAAAGCGTTTCTGAACTTCTTTATCCTGGTGCCAATAATGAGGCATGTTTCGTACCAGAGTACTAGCATCACCCTTAAGTTGGAGAGAGAGCCATTCAATTTTCTGCTCTTTCGTCATTTTGGAAAAACCGCTGACAGTGTTCATGCTTCCCCCCTTAGCTCGAGAAGAGATTTCGCCGTTAAAAGCGCCTCCCTCTGACTTAGGAAATAGTTTCTGAGAGTTTCATAATCCTTGAGTGCCGGCGCCAGAAAAGCTGAGGCCATGCCAATGACTGAATTCGTTTTTAGTTTTGATTTAAGTTCATAACCATCCAGCATGGTCTTAATACCGCCGGAAATAATAATTTCTTTATTGCGGGTAGGAAGAGCATTGAGCACCTCTACCATCTCTAAGGCCGTGTGGCCGACGAGAATGAAGCCTTCACGATTAGGATCATTAGTTCCGCGCAGATTCTCCAGTAGAGTAAAATTAGTCCCACCGAAGGCACCCAATTCAATTCCGGCAATCGGAAGTTCCAGCAAGGCGCGAAGGCTTCGTGGACCCATACCCTGGCCAACTTCCTTGACCACTACCGGGTACTCGAATTTTTCCAGGAAGCGCTTCAATGTTTCTAATGGAGAAACTTTAAAACGATCGCCTTCAGGTTGAAACCATTCTTGCAAAGGATTGATATGAATGATCAGACCATCGGCTTCGACCATCTTCACCATTTCATGAAGCAAAGACTCACTATTATTAGCGAGGAGCTCTTCCACCTGAGCAATGCCAATGTTGGCATAGAGAGGACTACTGCCCATATATTTTTTAACAGCAAATTCATTCAAGCGAGAGCAGTCAGTCAAAAGGCTTCGACAAGATCCAAGCCCCATTCCTAAATGAAATTCCCCGCACAAACGGGCAAGGTTCTCGTTAATATTTTTGGCGTGATTGGTTCCCCCGGTCATGCTGGAAATCCACAAAGGATAATCTAGCTCAAAACCCAGGAACTTCGTTTTCCAGGTGTCACTTTCTTGAGGGTGAGAAAAAAATAGAGGTTCATAATTGAAACGTGTATCAATTTCACCGCTAAGTGTTCTCGCTCTTTGAGCAAGTGCTATGTGATCCCCTTTTCTTTCAGCTAACTCATCAGAAAAAGGGAGTTTTTTGGATGATTTCATAGATTCTCAATTACCAAATTGAGGACTAAAAGTCATGAGCTTTTCTACACCGAAAAAGAGCTCCAACCTATTTAAATCATGGGGATTTCTTAGTTTAAAAAGTATTTCTTACAAAGGGGCAATGACCAAAACAAACTCTCGCTTCTCACTTTCAGCAAGTTGTTTACTCAGATAAGCGGCCGGTCCTCTAAGGAGTTTCTCCTCAGATCCTCCCAGATCCATCCCTAAAAAGACCTCCCGTTTGGTCCCAGTTTTAAGGATGTCGTTCATCAGTTTCTTTAAGCGGTAAGGAGTTTCCATCCACACCAAAGTTTCAGGCCGCTTAAGTTCGGCCTTGATCCACTGGTCTCTGTCCGGATCCTTCACAGGAACAAAACCACAAAAGGAAAAGCGAGAATGAGGGAAACCGGATAAGGCCACCGCCAGGGCAATAGAATTTGGAAAAGGAGCAGAAGTAACTTTAATTCCCTGCTTGTGACAAAGATCAACCAAGGTCTGACCTGGGTCGCAGAATGCCGGCAAACCACAATCACTTAAAAGATAAACCTTATGGCCTGCTTTTAAGAGCTTGATCACATCAGGGGCGAACTTATCTTGCGTGTGCTCATTGTAGAGCTGAAACTTCTCAATGGCCTCGCGGGGAAGTCCCCACTTGATCCATCTTTGTCTTCCGACTTTGTGCTCTTCAACTAACAGCACCACATTCTCTTTTAGGGCGTCCTCTAAGAGCATGCCATGAGCGATAGGCTCCAATGGAAGTTCATCAGCAATCGGGGTTGGAATTAAAATGAGTTCAGACATGATTATTCAAAGGTAAAAAGAGTTCGGGGCGATGAAAATCCGGAGTAAATTCAGGATTGGGTTCCAGGGCGTAATACTCCCGAGGTTCCTGATCAAGGCAGGCAAAAAAACCACCATAAACAAGCTCCCCTCTGAGTTCGGCCGGAAGCTGCACTTTCATAGCAGCGGTCCAGACTTTACCATCCACACTCACTTCATGAATGAGATCTAAAATCTTAGGAGCGTGGTATATCTTTCGTGGCTCCTGAATAATTAAAGCGAAAGGTTGATTTAAGGGAGAAATTTGAAGTTCCAGGTAAGGTGCCTGAATATCATCAGGATGGGAGCGCAGTTGAAGAAAGACTTCCACCACATCCTTATTCCAAAGTCCCCAATTTTTAGACCAATCATGGGTAAATTCCGGATCTGTATGCCAGGCCTTGGAACTTCGCTTATTCACCGTGAACTGAATGATGGCATCCGTACCTCGAATGTCCCATTCAATTTTAAGAGAGTGTCCAGCGTGTCCGGTTCCGTGTTTTTTTAGATAGGCCTGCATAGAGAAAGGATAACTAATTTCCCCTGACTTGCCCATTACTTTAAGGCATACTGTTGTCACATGGATCTTCATCAAATATTTCTTATTATTCTTCCTGGTCTTGAGGATCTGGCCCATCGGGAACTGATGGAAAAGTGTCCTTTATCTAATGTCCGAGTCACCAAGGGCGGAATTGAAGTCGAAGCTGACCTGGACTGGATCATAGAGGCCCACCTCAAACTTAAAATTCCAACGCGGATACTTCTGAGGTTAACGGAATTTAAGGTAAGAGATTTTCCTAAACTCTATCAAAAGATGATCCATTTCCCTTGGACCAAGTACCTTTCTCATCCCGAACCAAAATGGGAAATCACTTGCACTAAAAGTCGTTTAAATCATACCGGTCGGATTGAAGAGACTGTGCAAAAGGCCCTCGCGGCTGCACTCATCAAACAGCCGCTGTCCAGGGATTGGGAGAAAAAAAACTACCCTCCTCAGACCTTTTATATCCGGATAAATGATGACCTTCTTACCCTTAGTCTCGATTTATCAGGGGAGCCGCTTTATAAGCGCCAGCTGCAAAAAATAAAAGGCGAGGCCCCGCTTCGTGAAAACATTGCCGCCGCTTTAGTTTATGAATTATGCACTGATCTCCCGGCGGCGGATGTAACGCTGGTCGATCCCATGTGCGGTTCAGGAACTTTTTTAACTGAGGCCCTGACTTTCAGGACTCCGCTGCACTTGCGCCCTTTTGCCTTTGAAATGGCCCCTTTCTTTAAGGGCAAAATCGTGAAAATGACCAAGTCCATTTCAGCAGATGGTCTCTTAAAAGATGCCATCGGTTATGATCACAACGAAGAGCTCCTTTCAAAAGTTAAAGAAGAAATTAAAACTCTACCCATTGTTTTTAGTGTTCAGGATTCGCTTAAGACTCCTATCAAAATTCCTGGTGAGATGATTATGATTTGTAATCCTCCTTACGGAGAACGCATTCAGATTGAAGGAAAGCGTGGAGCGTTCTTAAGAGAGGCCTGGAAAAAGTTCATTGAAGTAGACCGCCCTTTAAGATTTGGCTGGCTACTGCCAAAAGATATGGATGATCTTTTCCAAAATCCTAAAGGATACAAACAAATCTCCAGACGCAGCTTTCGTAACGGAGGACTCGCAGTGACTTTCTGGATCTGGGAACGGACCTCTAGCTAAGAGCTATCAGTATTGATCCTAAGATCAAGAGTGGAATCAAAATAAGAATATTCTTCATTTTTATTTCAGATAAATATTTTGAAAATAAAAGAACCATACCTAAGACGATGAGAATCGCTGGGATAAAGTAGAACTCTCCCTTCAGACCATCAAAGATGCCCATGGAGGCCAGACCCTTAAAGAGGCCAATGCTCAAAATCAGGGAGGTCATTTTATTAAGAAGACCGTAAGAAAATATTTTAAGATAGTTCATGTTGATAAAAAACCTGTGATTTAACCCAAACACCACCCACGAATTGAATCATGGCAACTTCTCCCGCTGGAACACTGGAGACATCTTCCAGAGAAAGATTTTTTAACGAGTAAATTTTTGTCTCAAAAATGGCCCCTTTAGGATGAAGAATTTTTAAAAGATCCGTGGTCTTCAGACCCTGTGGATTTTTTACAAGAATCGCCAAATGAGACCCTTTCTCTACCTCCAGCACTTCGCCGACATAATCGCCTTCCCGTTTTTGCAGGCGGGAGTTTTTTAATTTCGCAAAGAGGACATCGGTTTTATTGACGTGATAAAAGCCGCGCATCAGGTCCTGAGAGTAGTCCTGTTTCAAAGTCTCAAAGGCGGGCCGATCAAATTCTTTAACCAGTTGCGAGATCTCACTGAGTTTCGAAGGTGACTCCCATCTTTGATCAATGCGGAAATAGGCCAGACCCATTTCTTTTAATTCAGCGGCAAATTCCACCAGGCAAAATTCCTTAATATGAAACATAAATGTTCCATGCTGATTTTCCACCAGCGGAAAACCCTTGTGAGGTGATTCTTCACTCTCTCCCAGGGCCGCCAACTCTTGATTGTGGGCCACTTTTTCAGGAACCAGCGCCGACAAAAGAGGACGTGGTGTATAGAATAGAAGAATCCGACCGAAGCCCAGAAGTTCACAGGGAACACTCAGCTTCTGAACGTATTCTGCGATCGCAGTATTGGAAAGTTCAATGGATAGAATAAGCCTCTCAAGCTTTTCCTCGGCCAGATCAATCCAACCTTGCAGGGCCTTTAGATTGTGATTCCCATTTTCAGCAATAAATTGCAAAGGCTTGTCAGTATTTACAATCGACCAGTGAAGAGCACCAGGATCCTGAACCCGGAGTGCATCGGCAAAGGGCACAAGGCCCTTGATATCGTTTATTTTTGTAAGAAAAATATCTTCTGTCATGAGGATGTCCCACTCCAGAAGCACTCTCAGTCCCAGCTCCTTTGAGCGATTGGACAAAGTTATAAATTCTTCCTGAGAAAGTTTACCAAAACGAGACAATGACTTCGGTTCAAGAATAATTTCAGTATATCCCTGATCTTTTAAGATATTCAGTTCATGAAGTGTACGGGCGTAGCTAGTCAGTTTCATGCTTTCACCTTTTGTCTAATGAGCTGCATGCTTTTGACTCCTTCAACGTAAGGAATTCTCACCAGTGTGGAGGGTTTAGTCCTGGTCAGCGCCTTCATGCTCAGATCCATAATCTCACTGGCATGGACTTTAATGACATCGCCGATGAAAGGCAGAATTTCCAACTCGTCACCCTGGTTAAAGGCATTTCTCACTTCCAGAACAATTCCAGCTTTAGGATTTGCCTCAATGACCGGCCCCACCATCTGCCACTCACCTTCTGAAGAATTCTCTCTTTCATTAAAGATTGAATCAGCTCCGGCCTTATCCACCAGACTCGCCTGAGTGTAAGTACGGTGAGAAACTTTCCCTAATTCTTCTTCCCATTTTAAAAGATCATCGGAAAGGAAGTGTCCATGTTCCGCATAAAATTTTAGCGCCTCAGAATAGACCTTCGCCATGGTTCCGGCATAAAGATGAGACTTCATTCTGCCTTCAATCTTTAAGGAGTCTATTTCTTCTTCAATGAAACTTGGCAAGACACGAAGTCCTTCCAGATCCTTTGAACTCATAAAATAGGCCTTCTTTTTTTCCAAGGTATCAAGACCTTCCAGAGAATACTCGAAACGGCAGGAGTGAGCGCAGCCACCGCGATTTGAGTCACGCCCCTGAGTAAAGTTGGAGATGACACAATGGCCGGAGTAGGCCATGCACATAGAGCCGTGGATAAACATTTCTATTTCAATCCCTGCCTCACGCTTAATTTTCCCGGCCTCTTTAACAGAGACTTCCCGACCCAGAACAATCCGGCTGGCGCCGGCCTTTTTCCACAAATGGGCCGAATGAACATTGAGGGCCGAAGCCTGAGTAGAGATATGAATCGGTATCTTTGAAAGTTCACGAACTGATTGAACAACCCCTAGATCGGAGACAATGACAGCATCGGCGCCGACATCTTCCAGGAAACGGACAAAATCCGGCAACTCGGCCAGGTCTTTATCATGCAGAAAAGAATTCAAAACCACATAAACCTTGGCCCCTCTCTCATGGGCAAAGCTCATTCCTTCCCGTAACTCATCCAGAGTAAAGTTCTCGGCCGCTGTCCGAAGGCCAAATTTTTGTCCTCCGACGTAGACGGCATTGGCCCCGTAAAGGATAGCAACTTTCAGTTTATCGAGGCTTCCGGCGGGTGCCAGAACCTCAGGCATAATAATTGGTTTATTCATGATGGTGTGTTTACCAAAATTCAGACGTAAGTTAAACTTTTGATAGAAGAATAAGCTGTAAAAGGGTCCAGATTTTGAAAAAAATTCTCTCTGTCTTATTATTGTCTGTGTTGGCGGCCATGGTAACTGGCGGAATTTTGGTATTCTATCGCTTTCAGAAAAATCCTGAGCAAATTGTTCCTTATCCTTATACTTTCGCTGGCCCGGCTTCACCGATTGCCCTTGAGGCGCCCATCCTCATTGCCGGCGACCGCATGGGTTCTTATCTGGCCAAATTTAAGAATGAATTAGCGGCCACGATCTCAGTTAATTTGGAAAAACCCATTAAAATCCAGTCACTGGCCAAGCCTAAGCATGGGCTCCATCGAACTCTTCATAAGCTGGGCGCTCTTTCTCAGTGGCCACAGATTCTCATTTACCAGGGCGGCAGTGAGGAGTTTTCTGAACTAAAGTTCAATCCCAAAGAGATCTCCAAAATCACTGAGAACTTTAAACGTTATAACGATGACAGAATAGAGACATTTCTCATTCTCTATCCGTGGCTTTCCCGCATCGTTTATGAACCGATTTCACGAATTGTCTTGCCCATCGAACCAGTTGAAGAAGAAGAGCTGAGTGAGAAGGCCTATCTTAAAAGACTGGAGACAGAACTTCTTTTATATGAGCAGCAACTGGTTCAATTGGTCGCCATGTCCCGGGACCGCAACACCCTGCTGATTCTTTCAACCACGCCCATTAATCTGGATATGCCCCCAAAAAAAGTCTGTGAGTTTACCACCACCACAGACATCGAAGCTGAGATCCTTTCTTTGAAAGATCTGATGGAGGCGAATAATCCCAAATCTGCCTACACCAAGTCTTCAAAGCTCATCACCCAATACTCCGGTAATGCTGAACTCCTCTTCATCCACGGCCAGATTGCCAAGCGGCTCGGGAAATGGGACGAGGCCAAAAACAGCCTTCTGGAGAGCAGCGCTTATGATTGCGGGGCCTGGCGGGTGACGGAAGTTCACAATTCCATCATCAGAAAAGTGGCCAAGGAACATCAAGTCCTTTTATTTGATTTTGCCCAATTATTAGAGCGGGAATATGGCCAGAACATCACTTTCTTCGATGAAATTCACCCCCAGAATTTGTACTACGACAAGGCGATGGGCCAATTGGGTCTTGTGATTAAAAGAATTCTCAAGCTTTAGGAGTTTTATGGAAGGTTACCAGCAGGACTACAAAACCCATGAAGTGATTTGCCGAGAAGGAGATCCTTCTTCCGATCTGTTTTTTCTGGAAACAGGTAAATTACTCATTTGCACCATCAGTGGCACCCAGGTCAAAGTCATTGCCCGTATTGGACCTGGAGAATTTATTGGAGAGCTGTCTTTTTTTGATGGGAAACCACGGGCCAGCCATATCGTCGCCCTGGAACCGAGCCGGATTATTCAAATCCCCAAATCCGAGCTGCAGAGACACCTACCTTTTTGGTATCTGGAAGCTGGTAAAAACCTTACTAAAAAAATTCGTCTTCTGGACGGAATTATCCATGAAAGTAACTTCCGAAAAATTGGCGCCGAAGATCAAAAACCCCTGACTATTGAAGAGCAGCGAAACATCTACGCCGTCATAACTGGGCAAGTTAATTGAGTATTTTGGCCACGGTGACCCTAAGGTGGTAAACTTATGATACTCCTCGGTGCCACTTTATCTAGCACCCTGTCACATAAGTCGCCGTTTAACCGTCTCTGGGTTGGCACACTAATCGCAACGCAGAAGATTGGGGACAACAAGGAGGTTGACCGTGAGAACACACATTTTGATGATATTTATGGCCTTGACAGTTTCCGCCTGTGCTTCAAAAAGGGACGTGGCCAGCGTACCGGAAACTCAGCAAGAGGAAGACCGGGCCCAACAGGCGCAAATGATTGACAATCGTGCCCAGATGATTGACAGCCAGGCTTCCCGTATTCGCTAAAAATCTTACTCCCTTCGGGAAAAGTCCTTTAGCAATCTGTACTTTTAAACTATAGTGCAGATTACAAAAGACAAGCAGTTTCTCGGAGGGATTTTGAGTTGAAAACTTCATCACAGCCTACAAGATTTCACAACCTCGACACCATTAGTGAATGGACTACTGAACATGCTGATGAAATTTATCAGATCAGTCGTTGGGGTGAGGGTTATTTTTCAGTAAATGATAAGGGGGATCTATGCATCAACCCGACTCAGACGAAAAATGGACCGGTCATCAACATGATGGAAATCGTGGAAGAGATGAAGAACAAGAACATCGCCTTCCCTGCTGTAATCCGTTTTCATGACATTCTCCGCTCTCAGGTGGCCCTGTTAAATAAAACTTTCCGCGGTTTGATTGAGGAAGCCAAGTTCACTGGTTCTTACTATGGAGTTTATCCCATCAAAGTAAACCAGATGCGTGAAGTGGTGGAAGAGATCGTGGATGCCGGAGCTCCTTTCAATTACGGTCTAGAGGCCGGTTCAAAACCTGAACTGATTGCCGCCCTGGCCATGAACACCAATCAAAACTCATTAACAGTTGTTAATGGTTATAAAGACCTGGATCTCCTTCGTTTGGCCCTCTTGGGTAACCAGTTGGGAAGAAAAGTGATCGTGGTCATTGAGAAGTACACTGAGCTTCTAGATATTATGAAGCTCTCTGCTGAAATTGGCGTTGAACCGATGATCGGTCTTCGTGCCAAAATTGCCACCAAGTCTTCCGGTAAATGGGCCAGCTCCGGCGGCGATTATGCCAAGTTCGGCTTGACCATTACCGAAATCCTACAAGCGGTGAAGTATCTTAAGTCTATCGACAAAGCTCACTGCTTAAAGCTTTTCCATTTTCATATCGGTTCTCAGATTCCCGATATCAAAACTATTAAAGATTCGATCTCTGAAGGTGCCCGCATTTACGCCAAACTTTATAAAGAAGGTGCCAAGCTTGAGTACTTCGACGTGGGCGGCGGCGTAGGTGTGAACTATGACGGAACTCGTTCCAATTCTCCGTCTTCCGTCAACTACACCACTCGTGATTACGTGGCCGATGTGGTCTATATTTTAAAGCAAGTCTGTGATCTTGAGGATGTTCCCCATCCAAATATTGTTTCAGAATCAGGTCGCGCTATTACTGCTCACCATTCATGTGTGATCACTAACGTCTTTGGTGCTCTGGAAATTGGATCAGGTCCGGCCGATAATTTCAACACTGATAAGGCGATCTCAGAGAATATCCTCGTAACCAATATGCGGGATCTTTCAACTGAGCTGACTCAGAAAAATTATCAGGACGTCTATAACGATGCCACAAAACTAAAAGAAGAGTCGGTCTCTGCTTTCAAATTTGGGATTCTTTCATTAGATGAAAGAGCTAAGCTTGAAACTCTGTACTGGAGAATCTGTAAAAAGATCGTGGCCCATGCCGCTCAGGATGAATACGCTCCGGATGAAATTCTCCAGCTTAAAAATCAGATGGCCTCTCAGTATATGTGTAACTTCTCAATCTTCCAGTCGGCCCCGGATACCTGGGCCATTGGTCAGATTTTACCGGCCTTGCCGATCCATAAACTAAATGAGAAGCCAACTGAGCTGTGTACGCTGGTGGATATCACCTGTGACTCGGATGGTAAGCTTGATAACTTCCTATCCGCCGATGGTCCAACCAATACAGTGCCGATGCACAAGTTGAATGGTGACGATTATTATATCGGTCTATTTATGACTGGTGCTTATCAGGACATCATGGGTGATATGCATAACTGCTTTGGTCGTCTGAATGAAGTTCATATCTTCTGCGATGATGATGATCCAACTGACTTCTATATTGAAGAAGTTATCTTTGGTAACAAAGCAAGCCAGGTGCTCTCCACTCTTCAATATAACCCTGAAACGATGGCCCAAACACTTAAGGCGAGTATCGATACGCAAGTTAAGCGCGGGAAGATCAGACCACGTGAAGGTGTTCATCTCACAGACTTCTATGAGAGCTGTTTAAAGAGCTACACTTATCTTAAAAAATAAAATCAAATGGCTTCGCAAGGGGCCATTTTTTTTGTCTATCTGTGACAAATCTCAAATTAACCAGTGAAGTCCGAAACAGAGAAAAGCGGAAGAGAACAAAATTCACTCGAGGACGCTACAGTAATTTCTACGTGATAATCTCAAAGTCATCCTGGCACTTAACTGTGTTACTCAAAAAAGACCATGCGCCAGGATGAGACTGGTTAATTTGAGATTTGAAAGCTTAGATCTTTCTGATTCTTTTAAAAAACAAGAAGAGTTCAGCGCTTAAAAAAAGTGTGAAGGAGGAGTAGTAGGTCCAGATCAAGAACACCAAAAGTGACCCCGCTGCCCCGTAAATGGAGCTGGAAGCAACCCCTCTCAGATAGCCCGTTAGAAAGATATTACCCATAATAAAAAAGAGCGAGGAGAGCACTCCCATCTTGAAGGATTCTCTTTTCCCCGGACGTTTTGAGGGCGCATAGAAATGAATGGCGCTGAACATGGCGATATAGACCAGGATATTGATAAAAAGGGCCATCGCCTTATAAAGAAATAAATTCTCATTAGTTCCTAAAAAGAACTGCACCATTCCCGGTAAAGATGAAGAGATAATCAAAAAAATACCGGTCAAGACCACCACAATCATGGCAAACAAACGCTCTTTCACAGTGCTCCAGATAGAGATGGCCGCACCCGGATTGTGATAACCATAGATGACATCGAGGGCATACCTTAGCTGTAAAAACACCAGAGAGGATGTCCACAGGAGGATAACAATACCAATGATTCCTGAGAGGGAAGCGAAACTGACCCCTTCATTCACATTATTAAAAATAATCTGAATCATGGTCCCGACCTCGGGAGAGAATTCGTTGGATAAATTAACGACCTTATCCTGAATGTCTCCACCAATAATAGAGGCCACGCCTAAAAGAATAAGGAGGAAAGGAGCGATCGCCAGAGCGGAATAGTAAGAGACAGAAGATGAAAGTAGGAAGAGGTTATCTTCGTAGACTTTGTCTGCGAAATTTTTAAACCTTGTTAGAAAGCTCTTCTTGATCAATTCCATTATCACCCATCTCTAAGTATTGCTCTTTATAGTTTACATAGGACTTATAGTGATTGGAAACTCTCTCAATCTCCTGCTCTGAAAGAGGTCGTTCCACAACCGCCGGGCGACCTTTGATCATGCTGCCTGAGGGAAACTTTTTTCCGGGCGAAATCAAGGAACCAGCAGCAACCAGACAATTATCCCCTACTTCCGCTCCATCCAGAATAATGGCCCCCATGCCTATAAGACAACCACTGCCAATCTTGCAGCCATGAAGAATAACGGAATGCCCAAGGGAAGTATTCTCACCGATGGTCAAGGAATTCACTTCAGTCACATGCAGCATGCAGAGGTCCTGAATGTTTGAATTTTTTCCGATTTTAACAAAGTTCACATCGGCGCGAATCACAGCGTTATACCAGATGTTCACGTGATCACCTAACTCTGCCCGGCCGATGATCTTGGAGCCGGGAGCTGCATAAATTCTTTTACCTAAAGTTGGAGCATAATCTAAGTATCTGCTAAAAATCATAACGACCTCTTAAAATGGCAATGACTGGTGACTCTTGTGGGAAGAAATGTGGTCCAAGAATCTGAATCTTTCCTCCCTGTTTAATAACTTCTTCTGCGAGTTCATTCAATATATCTATGGAAGTTTTTTTATTGGAGCACTCATCAATGGTATATTCCCCGGTTTCACGATCAATTTTTCCCCAGATTTTCTTTTCACTGGGAAGTATAAGGTGGACCACCTGGCCCTGGTAGGAGGCCTGGATCACTTGCTTCAAATCGGTCACGATGCGCTTTGATTTCATCATAAGTTTAATCCGCTCTCTTAATTGGACCGAATAAAAATCCAGCACAACATGACGAAAAGTTTTACATCGTTCAATGATCTCTACACAGGTTTTCTCGTAAAAGTCCTCATGAAGATGAGAGATGATTCCATAGGAGTGGTCAAAAAAACGCAGAAAAATTTCCTTCATCTCCTCGAGTCCTGTCACAATGACCGGCAGAGAATGATAAAGAATGGTGTCCATCACCTTATGGGCGATCGTTTTCAGGGCCAGGATGTTTTTATAGGGTATGAGACCCAAGTACTCCGGAGCATAAATCCTGGCAGATCCTTCATTAAAATTCTTTGGAAGCTCATCAAATTCATACTGCTGGATAATTTCTATGTGCTGAAAATCTCCACGATAAATTTTAATGTCATACATAGAAACATTGATCAGTACAAATTCCGGATTAACGTTGATCTCCTCCAAAAGAGGACGGACGTGAAAGCTTTTGCCAATGATGCAATAGGGTTCAATTTGTTGTTCTAAAACGATGTACCCCTGAAGAGTTTCAGAGATGAAGAAGCCATGGGATTTATCGGGGTGAGCTTTTAAGATTTTTTTTATAGCAATCAGGTGAGTGCCTAAAATGCTTTTGAGATTAATCCGGTTTTGAATCTCCAACTGCTCTAATATGTCCGCTAAAAAGCCATCAAAAGAAACCTCAGAGGATGACTTCAAAGGGCAGTAAAAAAAGCTTAAACTGTCTGACTTTTCATCAGTAAGTAATACATTTAGACTGATCGGTTTCACAGTAGTTTGACCCTCGTGGCCATGGAAATCATGATTCTCTCCATTATAGCCTTGTCCAGCAATTCATGATAGCGTTTTAACCTATGAAGAATGACCAAGTTGCTTTCGGAATTGATATCGGTGGAACCAATACTAAAATTGGGCTTTTTGACTATCAAGGAACCCTTCTTAATTTTCGAACTATGCCGACTCCTAAGGTCACAGACCCTGCTCTTTTTATCGAGCAGCTCGCCGGGGAATGTGAACACATTCTCACCTCGGAACTGAAGATCAAGCTGGGAGATACCCGAGTCGTCGGCGTAGGGGCAG
Organism: Bacteriovoracaceae bacterium; assembly: GCA_023701435.1. Taxonomy (GTDB): domain Bacteria; phylum Bdellovibrionota; class Bacteriovoracia; order Bacteriovoracales; family Bacteriovoracaceae; genus Peredibacter. Next base: position 47,297 of record JAMPXB010000007.1, read on the forward strand.
GTGCACCCATGGCCAATTACTACACTGGTCGGGTAGATAATGCTCCCAATTTGGGCTGGAAAGACGTTCCCTTAAAAAATTTATTCGAAGTAAAATTTAAGACCCATGCTGTAATTGAAAACGATGCCAATTTGGCGGCGGTAGGTGAAAACAAATGGGGGGCCGGAAAAGATTTTCGGGATTTCATCCTGATTACTTTAGGCACCGGTGTGGGCTCTGGTTTGATTCTGGATGGAAAGCTCTATCGCGGGAACAACGCTTTAGGTGCTGAAGGCGGACACATTATCATTCCTCATGAAAAAAAGCGTTTGTGTTCCTGTGGCGGTCTTAATCACTTAGAAAGTTACCTCTCCGCCAAAGGAATCAAACAGACTATTTTTGAACTCATCGGCGAAGAATGGACGATTGAAAAACTAGGAATTGAATTTAAGGCCAATAACTTGCGAGCGGTGACCATCATCGATACTATTGCTGATGAACTGGCGACGGGTTTTGTCTCGATGGCCGTGTTGTTGGGACCTCAGGCTTTTATCATAGGCGGCGGAGTTTCTAAATTAGGCGAGAGCTTCAATCAGGTTGTTCTTAAGAAGTTTGATGAAAAAGTTCATTTCTCTTTAAAAGGGAAAGTAAAAATTATAACCGCCAGCCTCTCTTCAGATAAAGGGGCCATTTACGGCGGAGCTGCCCACATTATTGACGAGGTTTTTAGTTAATGCAGATTCCGCAAGACTACTGGCACTTGAATCCAGATCATAAAGAATCAAAAAAATTAAGTGAAATGGTCACGGCCCATATCAGAAAGCTCGGAAAAGTTTTAAGTACGGCCAAGACCCGTGATGAGAAGTATGCTGCAGTTTATGCTTTTTATCGAAAATACTATACACTCACTCTATGTAAGACATGTGTAGAGGCCGGAATTAACCGCTCACCTACCCGGGACATAATTCTCGACTACCCTTGGAAAGAACTTAAACAGGACAGGATTTTCTGCTTAAAGATATGGGAAAAAATAAATCACTAACACTTCCTTATCCACTGATACTGGCATCCACTTCCAAATACCGAGGTGAACTGTTGGGTCAATTGGGCTGGCCCTTTAGGGCCGTAGCTCCGGGTGTGGATGAGGATAAAATTAAAGACCAGGGACACACTCCCGGTGAACTGGCCTTACTTCTTTCAAGATTTAAAGCAGAAGCGGTCTTTGCTAAAAATCCTGACGCCTGCGTGATCGGCTCTGATCAAGTGTGCTCCATGGGTGAGATGATTTTCGGTAAACCTCACACTGCTGAGGGCGCCAGAGAACAATTATCTCTGATGCAGGGAAAAAAGCATCAACTGCTGACGGCAGTGACTGTTATCTCACCTTTAGGCATAAAGTCTTTTTTAAATACCACCACTCTCCATATGAGACCCTTAACCTTGCCTGAAATTCATTCTTATGTGTCTCAGGACAATCCTCTGGATTGTGCCGGCAGTTACAAACTTGAAGGACGCGGGATAAAACTTTTTGAAGAAATTGAAATGAAAGATCACACGGCCATCATAGGTTTGCCGCTGATTGAACTCACATCTCTTTTATTAAAATGGGGTTATCCTCTGTGAGAGTCCTCTACATTTTTCTTTTTTTTCTTTTCAGTTGTGCTCAATTGAGTTCAAAAAAATCGGATAAATTATCCATCCTCCAGGGTGTGACAAATTCCAGGGAAGTTGAATTCAGTATTGTTGCTGATAACTCCAAAAAATTAACTTTTGAACTACGAAACATTGAAGGTGAAATCATTTCACCAGATGAAGTCAAAGTGGTCACCAGATCGACCTCAAACTTCAGCGTCCACAAAGTTCTTTTTACCCGTGATCCGCAAAAAGAATACAATCTCTTTGTCTTAAGTGGCGGAAAGCAGATCGACCAACGCCTGATCGGCAAAGGTCAAAGAGAAAACGCCAAACTAAAGCTGGCAGTGGCCAGCGGCTTCAATGATCAATATCCGCAAAACTTTAAAATTTGGGACACTATTCTTCTTAAAAATCCTGAATATCTGCTGCTCGTGGGCGACAATGTTTTCACTGATGCCGCCAGCGCCGAAACGGAACAGGTCACTGATCCGGATATTATCTGGGAGCGCTATACTGATATGCGCTTTAAGAATCCTCTTTTCTTTAAGGAAAAGCTCATCCCTATTCATGCCATTTGGGATGATCATGATTATGGAGTTAAAACTGGTAACGAAAATTTCTCCCATAAAAAAGAATCCCGAGAAATTTTTGAAACCTTCTTTGCTCAAGATATGGGTTCTGAAAACTGGACCAAGGCCCAAGGAATCGGTGGTCTTTTAAATCTAGGGGACTTTAATCTCTATTTCCTCGATGGCCGCAGTTTTCGCTCGGAGCAAGCTGATGGTAAACACCTGGGACTGGATCAGTCGGCCTGGTTCTATTCTAAACTTAGAGAAGAAGGAACCCCGAGTCTCATTATTAAGGGAGATCAGTTTTTTGGAGGCTACCACCGTTTTGATTCCTTTGAAGGCAGTCACCCACAGGATTTTACGGAGTTTGTGGCAGAGCTAAAAAAAATCACCACCCCATTTGTCTTTCTCTCTGGAGACAGACCATTGAGCGAGATCATGCAGTTTCCCCGAAGTCTTTTTGGGAGACCGAGCTTTGAAATCACTTCAGGACCAATCGGTGCCATGCCAATGACCGAAGAAGATCATAATCCTTGGCGAGTGGTTTCAGAAAAAGGCCAATTAAATTTTGTGATGATAGACAGCCTAGCTCTGGACGATCACTGGTTTATGGATGTGGAAAGCTATGGAGAAAATGGAGAACTCTTTTTTAGACGAGAACTCGCCGTATTCATCAAAGACCTTCAGAATAATCTCAATGAAATTAGAAAGCGTCGAAGCGGCAAACGCCGTTATCGAAAAATCCAACCACGACGTCGTCGCCGTTAATAAACGGATGAAGGAATATAATGTCAGACACTAGCGGTATTTGGGGTGATGAAACCAAGCATTTTCATCTTCTCACTCCAGACCATGTGATGGAAGCGGCCGAAGTCTTCGGTAAAAGACTTACCGGCAGGGTGATGGCCTTAAACAGTCTGGAAAACCGCGTTTACGACGTGGAACTGGCCTCACCAATAGATGTAGAGAAAGGGTTCAGCCCAACCAACGTGATCCTTAAATTTTATCGTCCTGGCCGCTGGTCAGAGGCGCAAATCCTGGAAGAGCACCGCTATCTCACTAACTTAACTGAGTTTGAAGTTCCCGTGGTGGCCCCTATTGAATTTGGTGGTAAGACTCTCCATCTTCATCCGGAAACCAATTTATGGTTTGCCCTTTTTCCCAAAGTTCAAGGCCGCTTAAAAGATGAACTTTTAAAAGATGAAATTGAACAGGTGGGCCGCCTCATCGGAAGAATCCATAACATCGGCTCCATGGGAAGTTTCTCTCACCGTCTGGCCTTAAATCCTATGACCTTTGTTGAGGCCAATCGCATTCAATTAGAAAAAGTAAAACCAGTCGAACACATAAGCTTCACTCACTACTTAAAGCTTCTGGAGCAACTTGTTCCGATTCTTAATCCCCTCTTCGCCGGTCTTTCCACTCAAAGACTCCATGGTGATTTTCACCGGGGAAATATTGTCTGGACTTCCGCCGGACCGATGGCCGTAGATTTTGATGATTGCCTGACTGGCCCTGTGGAACAGGACTTATGGTTACTCTTTCCTGGTAAAGATCAATACAGTATTGATGATCGCGACCGCTTCTTATCGGCCTATAAAGAAATGACCCGCAAGGATCATTTAAAAATGAACCTCACTGAAGCTCTCAGAACAATGCGTATGGTTCACTTCAATGCGTGGATTGCCAAGCGTTGGGATGACCACTCTTTCCAAAGAGTCTTTCCGCAATTTACTTCGGCCAATTATTGGGATCAGGAAATGATCGATTTACGAGTACAGATGGGTGTGCTGCAGGATCTTGCCTACTACAGTTAAAATTCAGGGCCATACTGACCACCATATGAAGTCAGTGGTTCCTGAATGACACTGAAATTCTAATATCATCTTAAGTGTGCTCTTTGATTTTGACAGAAAAATTTGCCTCTGGGAGATTGTTTTCAAGAACAACATCCTGGAGGATTTTTGATTATGAAATATTTAAGCTTGTTTATTATGGCGTTTTTTGTTTTGAATCTGTCGCTGATTGATTCTGCTGAAGCCCAAAGAAGAGGTCGTCATCCCCGCTACGATCGAAATCCGGCCCCACATAGACCAGGACCTGGATACCCTTCACCTGGCCGTGTTAGCTGTAGCGCAAGCGACAGGGGTTGGGAAGAGCATTGGAGCGGACATTCCAGCTGCGGAGCTTGCTTGCAGCATCATGGAGACTGTGTGGAAACTTGTAAAGAGACCACTCAACTTTGTGAAGTGGAGGGGCAGGATTATCGAGGAGGAATTGCAATCTTCAGAGCGGTTGGCGTTGATCGCTGGTCGGCCGAATCAGAGGCCCGCAGAAAATGTGAATGGAACAGAAATATGCGCTACTGCAGAACTATCAGATGCACTTCCCAAGACAGAACGATATCTACCCGTCGTTGCAGATAATAAATTAATATGGGGTCTTCGTTTTACGAGGGCCTCACTTCTCTACTCTTGCCCTTCATTGAATTTGACACCAATTTTAAATTCCACCTGGGTATCATCAATCGGTCGCTGGGACATAATCTTTCCCACCAAAGGATCATCAAGATCAAATTCTTCAAAGCCGATAACCTGAATGGCGGTACCTTTGGGAAAGAGCTCAACATCAGTGGTTAAAAAGCCAATTCCCCCACGAGACAAATCAAAGAGTCTCAAAAAATGGATCTCATCACTTAAGCTTGTTTTTATTTTTACCCATTTATCAATCTTGGGTCGCGCCCGGGGACTTTCACGTTTGTCAGCAAACATTTTCTCTTCTTCATCGAGACTGACACTGTCGAACTCATTATTTAAAAATTCCTGGTCTCGGGATGAACGCTCGGCCATGGATTTAACTTTCATATAATCAGGGCCGTCAGAATCAGCAGAGCCTTCAAGATTAAGACGTTTGGTCTTCCAGGTGGTAGATAAATCAACCCCGATCTGACCTCTAATGATGTTCACATCAGATTCATCCAGAAGTTTTATTTCCGCGGGCAAACTCAGACTGAAGACACCATCTCTTATGCTTTGAATTTCAGATTTAAAAATAAATTGTCCGTCTTCACAATAACAGTAGATAGATGTCTCTGGGATAAAATTGTCAGAGGTCTTTTCGAAATGAAGAAGACCTGATTCAAGGTGAAATGAATTGAGGCGAATATTGGTAATTTGTCTCTCACCGGAATCAAGCAGCTGCCACATCACCAGCGGTGACTGATTGGCATGCAGATGCTTGAAAATTTTCTGGTAGACAAGGAAACCAGAATCCGACTTAATTACTTTCATTTACAAAATTTGCCTAACTGTTTTAGAAAATCTTAGCATATGTATAAGGATTAACAATACAAAGGAAAAATCGTGCGATGGATCGCTGTGTTCATTTTCATTTTCCCTCTCTGGGGACAGGCCCACGAAATTCAAACTATCACTCAATATGTGAATATGAGAAAGCAAAATCAGAGCGGTTGGCAGCAAGATGTCTTAGCAAGAATTAAGGCCAGTAATAACTTTGATATTGGGGCCCAGGCGACCTATTTAGAGCGTTTTGACTTTTTCGATGAAAGGATCGGCGGATTCGTCATCTACCGTCCTGACGACCATAAGTGGTCTCTGGAGGCCCGTTACCTGCAAGGCATGGGAAATGAAATCTTGCCGGAAAGACAGACTATTCTTAACAGCTATTATTCCCTCGGCCATGGACTCTCCCCTTATCTTTATTACAACGACTCCCGTTACTCTACCACTACTGTCCATACTATTAATGCTGGCGTGGAGATTGAAAGGTTTTCGGGTTTTATTATCATCCCTTCACTGATGGTGGGCAAAGCAAGTTTCAATGACCCGGAAGAGACCCGGGATGTTCATAACTACGGCCTTAGAGTGGTTTACTATCAGGAAAAAAAATACGCCATCTCGGCCTTTGCCTATCAAGGTAAAGAAGCTTCACAGGGAATCATCGGAGCATCAAGTACGCTCGTCAACACCTTAACCGGCGGTCTGGCCCTGGCCTATTTCTTTACCCCAGATTTTAAAAGTGAACTCACTTTTGATCACACCGATTACGACCAACTTGGCACTGAATTTCATACCACAACTCTTAACTTAAGCTGGATGTTCTAATGCTACAGGAAATGACCCTCATTCTCTTAAAGGCCATGGCCTTCTACTTCCTTACCATTAATTTGGTCTATGGTCTTTTGATGGTGCTCTCATGGCTTAAAATAAAAAGATACCGCTTAAGAAGAATAAAAGAGAAGTCCTTAACTGATCTGCCGCCAGTGAGCTTCATCATTCCGGCCTTTAATGAAGAGTCTTTGATTGTTGAAACCATTCAAACTTATCTGTCATTGCCTCAGGTAAAAAAAGAGATCATCGTCATCAACGACGGCTCTCATGATAAGACGATGAAGCTTCTGCAGAACATGTTTCAATTACAAAAATCCCAAACGAGCAGTGTTCTCTACCGCTCCATCACTCATCCTGAATTAAAAGTGCTGGAAGCTCCCCATATGGGTAAGGCCCAGGCCCTTAATCTAGGAATCAGTTACGCGAGCTTTGAGCTCATCTGTACCATGGACGCAGACACCATCCCTAATGCCCGGGGTGTTGATGCAGGATTGCGCTCCTTTGCCTATGATCCAAAGTTAATGGCAGTGGGCGGAGTCATTCAGGTACTATCTTCACAAGTTTTGAAGAATAATTCACCGTTAATCACACGCTCTAAAGAATGGATTACTTCTTTTCAACGAATTGAATATTTGCGGACATTCATCTGTGAACGTCTAGGTTGGAGTTATCTGGGTTCAACCCTTCTTATCTCCGGCGCCTTCTGCATGCTAAAAAAAGAGGCTATCAATAAAATTGGCGGCTTTAGTCACCGCTCAATTACGGAAGACTTCGATCTGATTGTCAGATTACGTCGGGCCTATCAGGGTGAAAACTATCACTTTAAAATTCTTCCCATCACTGTTTGCTATACCCAGGTGCCAAGAACTATCAAACACCTCTCAAAGCAGCGGATGCGCTGGCAAATGGGGCTGGTGCAGACCCTGTTTCAAAATTCATCTCTTTTCTTTAACCCCAGTCATGGTCTCTTAGGAATTTTTGCCATTCCTTATTTTTGGTTGGTGGAGGCCTTCTCACCGCTAGTCGAATTCCTCGCCTACCTTGTGGTTCCTTATGCTGCCTATCAAGGTTGGCTCTCCATGGAACTTGCCATGGTTTATCTGGGGGCCGGTTTGGTCTTTAACCTGCTCATTACTCTTGGTGGCGTTTATATTGATAATAAGTACGTTTCCAAGCATAAACCTTGGTTATACTCCAGAAGTGTTCTGGAGACGATTCTGCTTCATTTTGGATATAAGCAATTAAACTCTTGGTGGCGCTTTAATGCACTCTTAAGAAGCTTGGGGCGAAATAACAGCTGGGGTGAAAAGCCTCGTGAAGAAATTATTCATCAGAGTCTTTGAAAAACAAAAGACGATTATCCCACTTCTTGGAAATTTTTCTTTCTTCAGGCAGGGAAAACGGTTTTTTCCGATATCCCTGCCTGCTTGGATCACGGGCCAGTTCAATTTGTTGATTCACGGTATGACGAAACACATCCATGAGATTCTCATGCTTGGCCCCAGTATCCTCCACACCCATCCGGTTTAAGTCGAGCAGCACCTGATGAATTGATTCTACTGTCGATAGACACCCTGGCAGTGGCTGGTGCTTCACCTTAAATTCAGATACCCGGTCACTTTGAAAACTAACTCGTGGGAGATGATGAAGTCTGGTGGTGAGTTTCATCATCTTCTTGGCACAAGGCCAGGTGCCGTCGATGACAAAGAACTGGGCCTTCTTTGTGAGCTTAGTCTTTAATTCCGATGTTCCCAGATCAATGGTTTCAAATCCCGGATAAAGGACAAAAGACTCATAATCGGGATCGACTAGGAGTTCAATGAGTCTAACATTGTCATCAAAGCCCACATCCACCAGCACTTCGGAATTCTCAAGAATTAAATGAGAGAACCTTCCGGTCCCCACTTTTTCTTTCTTAAACTCCATCGGATGCATCAGGATAATAAAGCGGGATTCGGTTTTAAAGGGTTTAATTAGATCACACAGACAGGTCAGCAGCCTGCGGCGACATTTAAGACATAAATTAAGACGTGGTTCAGGGTTTTCGATCATCCGCCGGCAAGCTTAACCTTAAATCCCAGTTTTTCAAGATATGCTTTTATTTTCTCACGATGATCGCCCTGGATTTCGATCATGTTGTTCTTAAATGATCCACCGGTACCACAAAGCCCTTTAAGCTTTTTCTCGATGTCTTTGAAATAGGCTTCGTTCTGAGGTAATTCAAAAATAACCGTTACAATCTTTCCACCACGACTATTTTTTTCCAGACGGATTTTCAGAGTATGCTGGGCAGGAACCATATCACTGGCCTTGGGACAAGCACAGGGATGCTTGCCGCATTTGGGACAGCGTTTTTTAAAATTAGGATCATCAGAATAAACAATTTCGTAATCAGACATGAACTGAATGTAAAATTTGACTCTTCCATGAGTCAAGGATTAGTTGAAGGCGACTGACGAAAAGAGAGTTGCTACCATCGAAAAAAGACCCAGACTGATCAAGAGAATTAGTTTTTCCATTCTTCCCTCCGCTACAGAAGGTTTATCGTGGGCCTTTCTAAAAGACATCTTACTTTTGCTGCCAGTCAGAAATTGTAGGCCACTCTTATTGTGATTATGATAGGATACGAACATGGCCCGTTATATTTTATTTCATAAACCTTATGGTGTGCTTTCTCAATTTACTCCGGAAGACGGAGCAAAATCCCTTGCTGAATTTGGACTGCCCAAAGATGTTTATCCGGCGGGACGCCTCGATAAAGATTCGGAAGGACTGCTACTACTGACAGATGACGGCCCACTGATTGAAAAATTATTAAATCCTCGAAACGAAAAACCAAAGACTTACTGGGTGCTGGTCGAACGAGTGCCCACCGAGGAAGAACTGCAGAAGATGCGGGACGGACTTAAAATTGAAGACTATCAGACCAGGCCCTGTCAGGTAAAAATTCTTGATCCTCAACCTGAGGTGCCACCGCGGGATCCTCCGGTGAGAATCCGCAAGACCGTTCAAGACATATGGATTGAAATCCGGATCGTGGAAGGCAAAAATCGTCAGGTAAGAAAAATGACGGCCGCCATCGGTCACCCCACTTTGAGACTCATCAGAAGGAAGATAGCCAATTTAGAATTGGGCTCCTTAAGTGAAGGCGAATGGATGGAGATCCCCCGATCCGAAATCAACTTCTAAGTTCTGCTCTCTTTCTTGCGGTCTTTATAGGTGTCCACTTTATTCATTTGCCCCAGACCCAACCCGTAACTCTCCACCACTTTAAGTGAATTAAGAGCGAAGTCAGCGGTAATCTCATCGTTTAAAAGTTTTAAATAAGTCACAATCTTTAAGTTAATCTCTTCCGGTGTTTCATTCAGGGCCTCCAGGCGAAAACTGGCAACCCCCTTATCTTTTAGTTCCTTAACCAGAAATCCTGCTGATTGAGGAGTGGCCTTAAAGAAAGTATTACGGCATTCCTGATCGGCCTTAAGAAAGTGCATATTGCCATAAGGATCTTTTAATTTTACTTCATGTTTTTCACATGGCTTTCCGCAATCCCGGAAAGATGAGCCATTAGACATGAAGGCCGCAAACACACAATGCTCCATATGAAATTCCGGCATGTACTGATGAAGAGTCACTTCCATTTTAGAAGGATCAGAAAATTCCACCATGTCCAGGAGCTGGTCTTGATTTAGGTCATAAGAGACGTTCACACTCTCGAGTCCTTTACTGATGAGATAGTCAAGAGTCATGGAATTGGTCACATTAAGGGAGAAGTCACCAATTAAAGGGATTTGCGTCTTGGATTTTAAGTACTCTATGGCACCCAGATTTCTGACCAAAATAAGATCAGGTTGGCAGCGGATGATGGTGTTTAAATTATAATATTCAGAGGGCTTTAAGATTCTGGTGGTGGCAATCCCTGCTTTAAGTCCTAAGGACTTAATTAGTTCCACCGACGGCGCATAATCTTTTCCGAATTCAAAATCCAAGATCACACTCTTAATGAGGTCTTTATATCCGCGTATCAGAGCGAAGTCCTGCACCAGCCCTTCCACCTGGGCCTTGGAGCGCAGGAGGATATTAAGACCGGAGTGCGCTGATTTCTTTTCCATGGGAGTAAGCTTGAAGGGAACCACAGTTGCCTCACGCTTGGTGCGGATCTGGTTTAATTTTTCAACCATCTCCCGGCGCAGTTCTTTGAGTTCTTTATGATTGATGAACAAGCGGTCCTGAATTTGAGCTTCAAAGTCTTTGACCTTATAGGGAGTGGTACCCAAAGAGCTCAGCTCTTCAGCGACCTGTGCCGGAGTTAAAGGACGCTCTTTAGCTTCACTCAGAAAAGATTTTGAAAAAGCTCTGACGACTCTCCCTTCAGGATCAGTGGCGCTGACAATCAGTGCCTCGCCAATGCGGCCCTCTACAAAAAGCGACAACGGAATTCGTTTTTGCTTTTCACGAGTGAGCCAGCCTTTTTGCAGCTCTTTGGCCATGGGTTCATTGGAATTCAGATAGACTTTGTTGCCTTTTTCTAGCTTGAGATTTTTTTGAAGCAGTTCCACTTCAAAGTGCTGACCGATTTTCTGAACGGTGAAAATTTTTGATCCCTGTTCCTCTTTCCCTACAAAAAGTAGTCCCATTCCGGCAGCAAGTTTGGTTTTGGAAGAAATGAGTATGGTTTTTTTTCTGATTTCCAGAATCGTTCCGACTTCCAGGCCTCGGTGAGCGCTGTAAGTGCCGTCAACCAATTGCTGGTGATTCACTCCATGAAGCCACCCGGAGAAAAAGCCACGCGAATATGTCGTCGAGAGTTCTTCCGTTCTTTTTTCAAGATTTACCGGAGCTCCATCCAAAACTTCCCGGTAGTTTTTAGCGGCACTGGCCACGTACTCTGGAGTCTTGAGACGCCCTTCCACTTTAAAGGAATTGATTCCTAATTTTTTTAGGGCCGGAACTTCTTCAATCCCCATTAAATCTTTGGGGGATACTAAATATTTCTTGGACCCCAGGTCCTTTTTTACTTCATCCACAAAAAGTTCATATTCCAGACGGCAGCTCTGAGCACATTGTCCACGGTTGGCACTGCGGCCCCCTAAGGACTCAGAGGTAAAACACTGGCCTGAGTAGGCTACACAGAGGGCCCCATGAACGAAGACCTCAAGTTCCTTGTCTGTATTTTCACGGATGAGTTTTAATTCAGAAATGGAGTTCTCTCTTCCTAAAACAAAGCGGTCAATCTTCAAATCATCAACGAGCTTAATGGCATCAGGATTCGTAACCGTCATTTGAGTGGAAGCATGGATCCTTTGATGAGGGGCCATGCTACGAATGATTTTAGCAAGTCCCAGGTCCTGCACGATAAAAGCATCAGGACCCATCGGCAAAATTTGCTCCAAAAGTTCAATGGCCTTGGGAAATTCATTTTGAAAGATCACCACATTGAAAGCGAGGTTTACCCGGACCCCGTAGAGATGGCAGAAATCGATCATCTCTTTTAAGTCTTCCAGAGAAAAATCAGTGGTTCTCCCCCTGGCATTAAAAAAGGGAACACCAACATAGATCGCATCGGCGCCGTAATGCACAGCAGCCAAACACATATCCATATTTCCAACGGGTAAAAGAAGTTCAGAATTCATAAGTTAGGAGTTGTATCTGAGGGAAATCACCTTGGCCAATACTTGTGATGGTCTTAAGATGACAACCTTTTGTTTAGGAAATATTTACAGCATTTCCTCTTTTTTCAATCAGGGTTCTAATGAAAGTAGAACATCTCAATCTAATTTCCTAAAAGAGCTACCCATGAAGTTTCTAAAATCCATTCCGTTATGCTTGGGCCTTCTCCTTGCCCCACAGACCTATGCCAAGGTCATTCAGATCATTCATACCAATGATCTTCATTCTTATTTTCAGGGAACTCGCGGTGGCATTGGTGGCTATGCTCAATTAAAAACAGTGATTGATGAGCTCAAAGATGAGGCCCGGGCCAAGGGAATACCTACAATCTATTTAGACGGTGGGGACTTTGGTGAGGGTTCAAGCTTTTATTTTTCTAACCAAGGCGTGGATTCCCTACGAGCACTAGACCTACTCGGGGTAGATGTCACCGTTTTGGGAAATCATGATTTTATTCTGGGTGGAAAACAACTTCGCAATCAGATCAAAGAAGCAGGTCTTCAGGCCACCATGCTCTCTGCCAATTTAAAAGGCAAAAGATTCATGGGACTCTCCAAACTTCTTCCAAATTATGTTGATTATGAATTTGAAGGTAAAAAACTGCGTATTTTTGGACTGACCACCAGTGAAGTTCACTACATGTATCCCCTTCGTCCTTGGGGCTATATCGCCAACCCTCATAAGGCCGGGATTAAACAGGCCGCCCAGGCCCGAAAAGATAACGTTGATTTCACCATTGCTCTGACTCACATCGGTCTGGAAAATGACATCAGACTAGTCGAAAAATCCCGAAGTATCGATATGGTCGTAGGTGGACACTCCCACATCCTTCTAAGAAAACCTCAACTGACCGAGAACCTGGAAGGGCGCCTGATTCCTATTATTCAGGCGGGGGCCCATGCCGGTTATGTCGGGTCCATGACCCTCGATCTCTTGGGCGATGGTCAGGCAGAAATGCTCGATTACCGCATGATCAACATCACAAAAGACATGCCTCAGGAAAAAGTCATGAGGGAATTTGTCACTGAGGCCTATAAAAAACGCGAACATTATTTTGGTCGCTCATGGGATGAAGTCATCGGATATTCTGAAATCACTCTCAGCGGTAACTATAACGGCCAGGATACTCAAACCAGAACCTGCTGGTCCCGGCACCTCGCCCGTATGACCCGCAAAGTAGCAAAGACCGAACTGGGACTGCAGTTTGACGTTTTCCAGGGTGAGGAAATTGCACCGGGCCCCATCACTTATGGTGATATTGTGGATAACTTTCCGCACTTTCGTAAATGGGGCGATCAGGGCTGGCACGTCTCCCGCGCCACTATTTCCGGCTTTCTCTTGAAGAAAATCCTGCAAATCATGGCCAATTCAGAAGTGGCCTTGCAAGTAATGATTGATGGGGTGGAAGTTCAGAATAAAAGCGGCGATGGCCGGGTTCCCTATGACCCAACCATTCACACCACTAATGAGGCAATGATTGCTGGTGAGCAGTTAAACAGTTTTCGCTACTACACGGTGGCGATGCCCTCAGAGATACCTTTCGGTATTTTAAAGCTGGGAAATGTTCTGGGCTACGCTCTCTTAAATAACCTTCGCACAGTAGAAAACAGCCATTACTGGCCGATGATTGAAGGTTATATTAGAGAGAACTCGCCTCTTCGTTGTCTGAAAAATTAGAACTGTGAAGTTCTTAGCAGTACCAGGGTGCAGGCATTTTCAACTGCGATGCCACTGGCCTTTAGAGCATTTTCAAGTTTAGGATTCTCGGCTCCTGGATTAAAAATGACCCTTTTAGGGTGGACCGCAATCATCTCCTTTTCATATTTGTCTGAGATCGCCGGGTTTACATAGACCGTGATGGTATCAATCTTTTCTCCGGCCAGGTCCCCTAACTTATTAACTACTTTTTGTCCTAAAACTTCCGTTTCACGGGGATGGACGGGAATGGCCCGGTGGCCATAGTCCTTGAGCATTTCCATGGCCTTATAGGCATACCTGGAGGAATCATTAGAGGCTCCAATTACTGCGACAACTTCCATGGCCATCTCCTAAAAAAAAGCGCTAAAATAACTCTAAAAAAGTGAGTCATTATGGCATTTATAACTAAAACATTTTACTCCCAGGATGACCTTGTAAGTCACCTCAAGGCGCATCAACCGAGCTTCTATTTCTCATCAAAAACATCAACTGTTGTTCCTTATGATAAGTTAGATACCCTTTTGCCGTGGAAGAAAGAAACTGATTTCTATCTGTGCGATCTCTCCAAGCTGCCTTCTCACATGGAACTCAAAGACAATGGAAACCTTGTCCTACGAGGGGCCGTGTCCTGGGAAGAGGCCAAGAATTTTTTGCGCTCTAAGGGCCGCAACCTTAAAACCTCTCCTACTGAACAGTTGGCCCTCATTACCGCCGGCATTGCTACATCTTGCACCGGTGAGAGATGTTTTGCCTTTGGTAATATGCGCTCCCAGGTAGTGCGTCTGAAATATTTAGATTTTAACGGCGAGGAAAAAGAACTAAGACGCGATGAGGGTTTTAAATCCACATCAGCAGCCCTTCACTCCTATCAGGAAGATTTTAAATTCTACCAGAATTTCAAAAATGCCCCCTATCCGCGTTTTGAAAAGGCCATTGATCTGATGATCGGCACTGAAGGCCAGCTGGGTCTGGTCACAGAGGTGGAAATTGAAACCACTGATAATGAACCCGTGACCTACGTGTTTATGCTGCTTCCTCGCTGGGAAGAAAACATGGCACCTCATCTGGAGATTTATAATGCCGTCCAAAGTCACCGGGACTCCATTATCTCCTGCGAGCTTCTTGATTCCAATTGCATGAACTATCTTAAGCCCGATGAAAAACTGGGCAATAATCAGGACGTTATATTCCTGGAAATTAAATCCAGTGCTTTCGAAGAAATTTACGGCAATGTGCTTTGCGCTTTGGAGCAAACTTCCGCTGATGATGTTTATGAAATTGCCGAAAATAAATTCCATCACGTCAGGGCCAGTGTGCCGCGGGCGATATTTGAAGAAAATTCCAAGATGGGTGTGGTAAAAGTCGGTACCGATGTGCAAGTGGGTCCGGAGCACTTTCCTGACCTGTTAAACTTCTACCGCAAAGCTTCTCAGATTGGCGTTCGTTATTGCCTCTTTGGTCACTTTGGAGATGCTCACCTGCACTACAATTACATGCCTAAGAAAGAAGAAACCGCCAAATGCCTGGAAGAGTTTCAAAAACTTTATGATCAAGTCCTGGATTGGAAAGGCTCACCATTTGCTGAACATGGTATCGGTCTGATCAAACAGAAATACATCAAGAAATTTCACGGCAAGAATCAATTAGATCTTTTTACAGATCTAAAGAAAGAGCACGATCCCTACAATCAGTTTTTCCCTCAGGGATTTATGAACGTAGGGCAATAAGAGCGATTTCTTTTTTATGGCCTGGTAAGTACTTAAGCTCCACTTTCTTAAAACCCATGGCACGGATTTTTTCCCGGACGGTAGCGACCACCTCAAGATGTTTTAATTCATTCATCTTGAGCGTCAAAACCAACCCTCTAGGGTTAAGAAAGCTAAGTAAGCGGTAAACTTCTTTTAAAACGACCGTTGGCGGAAGATTGATATCACTGATAATCCAGTCCACATCCTCTCTGAAATCGTTTTCCGTCAGAGTCTCAAAAGGTCTGCGAATATGCTTAAAGTTGATGTTCTTTAAAACTGACTTATCCATGTCCGCTGGATCCACCCCTAAAACCTGCATGTCCTGCTCCAATAGAAACAGACTTGCTCCACCGGGGGCCGAACCCAACTCTAAGACTCGTTCCTGATGGTCAAAAGGCAGATCAAAGGCCTCAAAGGCTTCAGCAATTTTATAATAAGCGCGGCTGGGAACTTCCCTTTGAATAATTGAACTCTCTTCGCCTGGTGTTTGAAAATGACTGGATTCCAGATCATAAGTTCCGGCCCAGAATTCATCATTTCCGACCATCATAATCAAAGTTACTTTTTCACCAATTTTAAAGACGGAATTATCTGAGACTTCCTGAAGATGAGGCGGAATATCAAGTTTATCGTTCCGGCGCCAGACCCAGGCCTTGGAATAAAGCAGTTCTTTTTCCTTAAACTTCCCGATGGAAAGGCCGGCCACCCGGGCAAACAAAGGTTTAAAAGAGATTAAATTCTCCCCTTTAAAAGTTAAAAAACCGGGTCTAGAATAGCTGATCCTTAAATCAGGATATCTGAGAGAGACTTCTTCTTTCAGTAAGGATTCAGCTTCAACATTTGTGAGTGCAAAATAATAATGGGTCATTCAAAATGAATATCAGAGAATTCGCTTTTAATCTGCAAAAACTTTACGAAGAAATGGGACAAACCTTTTCTGCCCATCAGGCCAAGCTCGGTCTTAGCTGTCCCAGTGGATGTGGTCAATGCTGCCTTAATCCCGACGTGGATGCCTCCCTTATGGAGATGATTCCCCTCGCTCTTAAAATATATGATGAGGGAAAGCTTGAAGAATGGTTAGAACGATTGGAGAGCAATACCATCTCTCATTGTTTAATTTATCAAGACCAAGGCGGAAGAAAGGGATTTTGTGGTTCCTATCAGGAGCGGCCATCTCTATGCCGTATGTTTGGAGTATCGGGTTACCTGGATAAAAATGAAAAAGTTACTCTTTCTATCTGCAAACTCTTAAAACAAGATTTTCCGGAAGAAACTCAGAAAGCACTTACTCAAAATGATTCTGCCACACCCATTCTGCGAGACTGGTCTCTTCATCTCAGCACTTTGCATCCTGACCTTATTCACAAAAGAATGCCCATCAATGAAGCATTGAAAGAGGCTCTGGAAAAGATCGCACTTTACGCAAAGTATCACGAGATTTAGTGACGAATTTCTGACAATACCTAACTCTCATTTTCAAATTTTAATCTAGTAATCCTTCTAGTTTATCAAGATTAAGTTAAGACGAAGTATTAGTTAAAATTAAGTGACAATTAAGATTGGCTATCTTAGGATTTTCGCAAAATTAACCTACAGAAGGATGAAAATGAAGAGTTTAGTTTCCCTTTTCTTCGTACTTTTTTTATCAACGAGTTTTGCGCAAGTTGATCAAAAATTGGCAAATGGACACTGGGCCTATTACGGGGAAGAGTTTTACACGACCCTTAAATCAAATAAAAAATTTGATCGCGCACTCTTTAATCGCATCTTTAATGAAGGCCACCTTTCCTCTAAAGGAAAGTACGACACTATTCAATCACAGTGTACGACTGCTGGCTGTTACCGCCATTTCTCTGTTGGATACACTCGTGCCCGCCACATCATGTTTGGTGAGCTTGATACCCTAAGAGACTCTGAAGGAACTTATGTTCTAGATGTTTACTGCGGTAAGAAATTTTACTTCAGAAGCCTCGATGAAGTTTCTGAAATGCACACTAAAGTTAATATCGAGCACACATGGCCCCAGAGTAAGTTTAACGGAAGCTTTCCTAAGGAAATGCAAAAATCAGACATGCATCACCTTTACCTTACTGACTCACAGGCCAATAGCCGCCGCGGAAACAATCCTTTTGGTTTCGTAAGCGTTCAGAAAAATGAAATGGGTGGAGAAGGCTGTGACTTTAGCCGCTTCGGTATCACTGATTCAGGGGATGTTTATACGCCTCCATCAAGTCACCGTGGTAACGTGGCCCGTGCACTATTCTACTTTTCTCTTCACTACAATCTGGGAATCAACAGTAAAGAAGAGGCCATCTTAAAAAAATGGCACGCAGCTGATCCTGTTGACGCTAATGAAATCATCCGTCATGAAAAAATTACGAAACATCAGTTTGTTCGTAACCCATTCGTAGATCATCCGGAACTTGTCGACAGAATCTCTGACTTTTAATTGAATTAGCTGGCCCTGGTACTCACTTAGAGTCCAGGGCGCACGCTGCCAAGCTTACAATCCATCATCTCTAATCGTTAAATCCTCAACAAGACTAGGCATTTCTCTTTCCCTGCGGTATTTTCTTTACCTAAAAATAACTCTTATAAGGAGATGTAATGTCTGGTTTTAATAAAGTTGTTAAAACATATGATGAGGCCTTGGCCGGACTGACTGACAATATGTTTTTAATGGTTGGTGGATTCGGTCTTTGTGGAATTCCCGAAAATTTGATCAAGAAAGTGCATGAGATGGGGACAAAAGGTCTGACCATTGCTTCCAATAACGCAGGCGTTGACGGTTTTGGATTGGGAATTCTCCTGGAAAAAAAACAAGTCAAAAAAATGATTTCTTCCTATGTGGGAGAAAATGCTCTCTTTGAAAAACAAGTCCTTTCCGGTGAACTGGAATTGGAACTTACTCCTCAGGGAACATTGGCCGAAAAAATCCGCGCTGCCGGTGCCGGGATTCCAGGATTCTTCACCGCGACTGGATTTGGTACCTTGGTGGCCGAAGGTAAGGATGTCAAAATGTTCAATGGCAGACCTTATATTCTTGAGCCAGCTTTCCCTAAAGCGGACTTCGCCTTAGTCAAGGCCTGGAAGGCAGATACCTATGGTAATCTGATTTTCAGAAAGACTGCCGCTAACTTTAATCCGATGATTGCCACGGCCGGAAAAATTACGGTTGTTGAAGTTGAAGAAATCGTTGAACCAGGCGAGCTTGATCCGAACTTTATTCATGTTCCGGGAATCTATGTAGATAGACTCATCAAAGGAACATTTGAAAAAAGAATCGAGCAAAGAACAATTAAAAAATAAGGATTAAATCATATGGCACTATCAAGAGAACAAATCGCTCAAAGAATTGCCCGCGAACTTCGTGATGGCTACTATGTCAACTTAGGCATTGGTATTCCAACACTGGTTGCCAACTACATCCCCGCCGGCATGGAAGTCATGTTCCAAAGTGAGAACGGTATTTTAGGAATGGGAGAATTTCCCACAGAAGAAGCTATCGACGCTGACCTTATCAATGCTGGCAAACAAACAGTCACTGTCATTAAAGGTGCCGCTTTCTTCTCTTCCGCAGATTCATTTGCCATGATCCGTGGCGGTCATGTGGATCTGACGGTCTTAGGAGCTTTTGAAGTTGACGCTACCGGCGCTTTGGCGAGCTGGATGATTCCAGGAAAACTTGTTAAGGGCATGGGCGGAGCGATGGACCTGGTAGCGGGTGCTGAGAATATCATCGTAGCAATGTCTCACGCTTCTAAAGATGGTTCATCAAAAATTCTCAAAAAATGTTCACTCCCGCTTACTGGTGTGAATTGTGTAAAACTCGTGGTGACTGATTTGGCAGTTCTAAAACTTGAAGGTGGAAAGTTCCATCTTCTGGAAAGAGCTCCTGGAGTCTCAGTCGAAGAGATTAAGCGCTTAACTGAAGCCGATCTCGTCATCCCGGAACATGTGCCGGAGATGACTTTTAATTCCTGATTATTAGTGACCCGGCTCCGTTGGTGGGGCCGGGGTTTCTCGATTAGGCTCAGTGGGCTTCTCTGGTTCATTCGGAATATCTGGCATCGGCTCGGTCGAGCGCTGTGGAATCGTATCGTAATCAACATTAGGCTTGGAGTGCAGGTCTCCGGTATCCACCTCAATAGGCGATTGTCCTGGTTGAGGATTAGTGGGTATCGGAGTTGGTTCAGTGGGGCCTGGTTGAGGTAAATCCATGGTAGCTCCTGGTTACAGTCAGCCTACCCTCCTTTGACCTCTTTTCCCAAACCCACTGCACAGGAATAAATTAAATTGGTTAATAGTTTCCGTTACAGTCAATCTTGTAGAAGGTGCCATTAGGGGCAATGGAAATATTGCAAAGAAACGGCAGACCGTGCTCATCGTAGAGATAGTCCACTTCCAGATCAGTTCCCGGTAAGTTTTCACAGAGATTGAAAGTGGCCTTATCCAGGCAGCTTTTAATTAAACTGGGTCTGCCCAAAAACTGGCCAATGGCCAAGCAAGACTGTTTTTTTAATTCATATCTATCTGCTCCTTTTAAGAAACGACAAGTAGGAGCAGCAAAAGATGTAAGAGAGAAGGTCAAAGTGGCCAGGATTAAGAGAACACGCATAAACACCTCTATAAAAATTTAATATAGAAGCCTTTTAAACCAGTCCCTGACCTGATGGTAAAAAAAAGGGAGTTTGTGAATAAATTTCATTTTCTCATTCCTTAAGCCTAAGGCCAGTCTTGAGACTATTGGCCAATCCCATGATTTTTACAATACCATTTAAAAATGAAGAAAAGAGTTGTGATCAAGCTGGGTTCTCTTGCTGTGACTGATGAAAACGGCGGGGTATCTTTTACCAAGATTAAAAACATTGTCCAGGAACTAGAACGCCTAAAAGAGCATAACTATGCTCCCATTCTCGTCAGTTCTGGGGCGATCAATTCCGGCAGAGGTTTTATAAAACGTCCGGAAGAAAAAAGCATGATGATCTCCTACCAGCAAGCGGCGGCGGCCATCGGTCAGCCCCTTTTAATGAAGGCCTATGTGGATGCCTTAAATGAGCACAACTCACTGTGCGCCCAGGTGCTGGTGACTCATGAAGACTTCAAGGAGCGCAAGCGCTTTCTTAACATCAGAAATACCATCAACCGTCTTTTAGAAAACAACATTCTGCCTATCGTGAATGAAAATGATACGGTCTCATTTGAAGAAATCACCGTCGGAGATAATGATCAGCTGGCAGTTATGATCACTGAGGCCACCGATGCCGATAAACTCATTCTCCTCACTGAAGCTGACGGACTTTATGATAAAAATCCTAAAGAGTCCGATGCCAAGCGCTTTGACGTGATCGACTTTAAAGATGACTTCTCCGGCGTGAAGTTTGCCGCCAAAACCTCTGTGGGTCGTGGTGGCATGGACACTAAGATTAAAGCGGTAAGAAAACTAACTCCTATCGGAGTTGATGTGATCATTGGAACTTTTCTTATTGATTCTCCCTTGATTCGTTTACTGGAGCATAAAGGGGGAACTCTTTTTAAGGGCAACCCTGAAAAACAAACTTCGCGCCGAAAATCTTGGCTATCTACTGTGGTTAAAAATGAATCCTGGGTCGTCGTGGACGAAGGCTGTTATGAGGCGATCATCAAAGGCAACACTTCACTTCTTCCCGTTGGAATCAAAAAGGTATGCGGTACCTTTAAGCGGGGGGATGTGATTCAGATTAAGCACAAGAGTAAGAGCATTGCGGTGGGAATTTCTGAGTATGATTACCGGGAAATGGAAATCATTAAGGGGAAAAAATCCACTGAGATTTCTGCCTTAATTCCCAATCCACCTTCCAAAGTGGCCATTCATAAAGACAACTTACTGCTTAAGGCCGATCACTGAAAGGCTAAAAGGTATACGCTACCTTTTTGACCTTGCTACCTTTTTGACCTTGCATTCATTTTTTTAACGAGAGACCATAAGATAGATTCCTATCTTATGGGATCCTAAGTGGATCTGGGTGTGGTTCATGCAGGTGAGAATTCTTGGACCACATCCATCTCTAGTTCTCCACTCTGCAAAAAATCACGACAACCATCCCGGGCCTAAATCTCTAAGAATTAAGACGAATTGACTCGCCCCTGAAAGAAAACTTCCATACCCACGATGGAGTTTTTCCGTTAAAATCTAACTCCTAAAGAGAAGGATTTTTCTATGAGCGCCATTGAAATTGCCCAGCTTGCCAAAAAAGCCACCACCTCCCTCCAATCACTGCCAGAAGAGCAAAGGCTCATGGCCCTGGAGAGCATCGCCGTGGCCCTAACCCATCACAAGGATGAAATTCTCGCAGAAAACAAGAAGGACCTGCTGGAGGCCCAAAAGAATCAACTCTCCCAGGCGATGATTGATCGACTGACCTTGACTGATAAATCCATTGAGGCCCTGGCCTCCATGTGCCGGGATGTGGCCGATCAGGTGCAAGTGGTGGGTACCATCGTGGAAGAATACACTCGTCCCAATGGTCTCGTGATTCAGAAGCAGCGGATTCCTCTTGGAGTGATCGGAATGATATTTGAGTCTCGCCCTAATGTGGTGGTCGATGGTGCGGCCCTGGCCATTAAGTCGGGAAATGCCATTATCTTAAAGGGCGGCAAAGAGGCCTTCCATTCTAATCGAAAACTTTATGAAGTCATTCATGGGGCCATTCAAAGAATATTACCAGCGGGAGCAGTATCACTCATTGAAACCCGGGACGATGTAACTGAGCTTTTAAAACTTCACGAGTACATTGACCTCATGGTTCCCAGAGGCGGCAGTGCTCTTATTCAGTACGTGCGAGAGCACGCCACTATGCCGGTGGTGGCCCATGACAAGGGTCTGTGCCATATGTATGTTCATGGGGATGCGGACTCATCAATTGTTGTACCCATTATTTTAAACGCCAAGACACAAAGACCTGGAGTGTGTAACGCTCTGGAGTCCCTACTCTTAAATGAAGAGTATCCCCACAATAAAGAAGTGATTAAGGCCTTAATCGAGGCGGGAGTTGAAGTGCGCGGCTGTGAGAAGACACAGAGTCTCCATCAGAGTGTTATTCCGGCCAGTTCAGAAGATTATGATACCGAATATCTTGATAAAAAGATTTCCGTGAAAATCACCAAATCACTTGATGAGGCGATCACTCACATTCAACAACACTCTTCTCATCACACTGAAGCCATTTTGGCCCAAGACCCAGCGGTGATCGAAAAGTTTTTAAACTCACTGGACGCTTCAGCTTTAGTGGTAAACGCTTCCACCCGTTTTAATGACGGCGGAGAATTAGGTCTGGGAGCAGAGCTGGGAATCTCCACCTCAAAGCTTCATGCCTATGGCCCTATGGGTGCAAAAGAAATGACAACAACCCGCTTCCTCGTGAAAGGAAACGGACAAACCAGATAAGGGAATTTATGGCATCATTTGATTTAGTCTCAAGAATTGATGAAATGGAACTTAGTAACGCTCTTAAAAATACGGAGAAGATGATCTCTGGCCGCTTTGACTTTAAAGGCTCAGATGCTAAGGCCGAGTACAAAGAGAAAGAAAAAGTCATTGAAATCCGCGCTGAAGATGAAATGAAAGTAAAATCAGTGCTCGATATTCTCAGAACTAATATGGGTAAGCGGGGCATTGGTATGCGTGGGATGAAAGAGTCAGAGATTGAAAACTCAGGCCTTAAAGCAAAAAAAATGACTCTCTCACTCACCACGGGTTTTGATAAAGACGCTCAAAAACTAATGAACCGCCTCATTAAAGAATCGGGTTTTAAGGGTAAGTCTCAATACATGGATGAAAAATACAGAATTGAATCCAAGTCCATTGATGAACTGCAAACGCTTTTTCAATTTTTGCGCACTCACAAAGATATGAATTTAGAATTACATATGGAAAACATGAAACGCTAAGGAGCGCCCAATGACTCTCATGGAACAGGTCAATAACGATATTAAAGAAGCAATGAAGGCCAAGCAGCAGGAGCGTTTGGATGCTCTGAGAATGCTTAAGGCCGAATACATTAAAAACAACACCGCCACCAAGCCCACGGATGAACTCTCAGTGACAGTGGCCCATAATAAGCGCCTGCAAGACTCCCTTGAGATGTATGAGGCGGGAACTGAAGCTCACAGTAAAATCGTGCGCGAGATGGAATTCCTTAAACCTTACCTCCCCCAGGCAATGAGTGAAGCAGAAGTGGTGACTTTGATTAATGACATCAAAGCTGCCGGTGCCAAAGATATGGGTGCCATCATGAAAGAACTTCAGCCACAAATCAAAGGCCGCTTTGACGGAAAACGAGCTTCTGATCTTGTGAAGGCTGCTCTGTAATTTGGCAATCCAGGACTTTGGCGAGAATTTTGATCTCAAAAAATTATTCCATGCCCGTGATGTGGCAAGGGATCTAACTTTTGAACTCTCAACTCTCCTTAGTCCTGGAATGAATGAAGAAGACGCTCATAAACTTTATAAAGAAATCTCTTTAAAATATCCTATTGAAAAACAGTGGCACCCACCCAAGCTTCGCCTGGGTCCCAACACCATCTGTAATTTTAAAGACCCTTCAATCCCCTACACCCTTAAAGAAGATGATATTTTCTTCATCGACATCGGTCCCGTCGTTGATGGCCACGAGGCCGACTATGGAGAAACCTTCACCCTGGGCCACAACCCTGAATATCAGCGCATCTGCGAGACCCAAAGAAAGATTTTTCAGGAAGTTGCCCAGTTCTGGAAAGTAAGCGGCTCAAGTGGCGCCTCTCTTTATGAATTTGCCGCCAAGAGGGCCCACGCCCACGGCTACATCCTGAACCTGAATCAAGACGGCCACCGCATCGGAGATTTCCCCCACCATGTCTTTTTTAGAGGGGGGCTGGCCGAATGCGAAGAGAGAGTGGTATCCAACGCCTGGATCCTAGAAATCCATTTATGGGACCCCCAGAAGCGATTTGGGGCCTTTTACGAGGACATACTGACCAATGCCTAAGAAAATAGTTTCGGCCTGCCTGGCCGGTTTTCATTGCCGCTACGATTGCGCCCACCAAGAACGTGAGGCGATTAAGCTTATGGTGGAAAATGGCGAAGCGATTGCCGTTTGTCCGGAACAAATGGGAGGTCTCTCTACTCCCCGAACTCCCGCCGAAATTATCGGCAACAAGGTCATTTCTAAAACTGGTCCGGATGTTACTGATGCCTATACCAAGGGCGCCGAAGAAGCATTAAAAATGGCACAGATGGTGGGTGCTACTGAGGCCTATCTAAAATCCAGGTCACCGATGTGTGGCCAGGGTAAGATCTATGATGGAACCTTTACCGGGCAGCTTACTGAAGGCGATGGAGTTTTCAGCAAGCTTCTTAAACAACACAACATTAAAGTTATCTCCATTGATTAATGACACGATAATAAGGTAGATGACACCAAGATCTTATCGGCCAATGTAAGTTTCCAAAAACCATAATAAATCTCCAACTAACCAGAACCACAAAATTTCTAAGACTCTCATAGCCCAATCAAGAAAAATTAAGGTCTAAATCCATATAGAATTTGAAGCGCGTAACCGAAAAAGGAAGCTTAACCGGGAGACTTTATGAAAATTCATCTGTTGTTGTTGCTCCTTGTCTCTATTGCATCCTGTATGAAACAAAGTGAAGACTCAAAAGAAAGCAATGTATCCAGTCATTCTACTGTAAAACAAATTCATAAAGCGGAGATTGAGGCTATCAACTCCAAAATGAACAATAATCCTCAATATCGACTCACACAAGACGAATACGAAACTCTAATCGCTAGCGGGCATTTTTCTGAATTAGAGAAAGCCGAACTTAAGCAGCTCTTTCAATAACAAATTTTATGTTGAACGTAGGCGGGACAAAAAATATGAAAAATTTATTCCTTCTTCTATTATCATTTTCAAATTATGCATTTGCAGATAACTCATCTTTGCTGACAAAAAATGGCATGATTATTACTCCTTCAGAAAAAGTGAACCTTCAAACAGAATACAAAGCTGGCGATCGGGCGATATTCGAAGGTGATATATGTAGCTTAACTGAAGGACATTTGAATAATAAAAAAGAAGCATGTCACCGAATAGATGGCAGTTTAAAAATCCAGGCCTTCTTCCCTGATCCAACAGTAGAGATTACCAAGCAAATTAAGATCACAAAGAAGGCCAATTCTTTCTCTTACTCATTTCAAACTCCACCCTTGAAAGAAGGTGACAATAATACTTTCACGTTGATTATTGGCCCAATAAACAAACATTTAAAAGAAATACTGAAAATCAAAGCGAAACTCGACCAAAGAATTGATTTTATAGATAAAAGAATTTTGAAATATCAACTTTCAAGCAAAGGTGAAAAACACATCGCTGCCCTTCAGTCTTTAAAGAAAAATTTGGTTGAAGTTATAAATAAGATCAATACTTCAATTGAAAAAGAACCTCATGTCATTACAAAGTATTCAAGACCTCTTCAGGTTGAGGGAGATAGACCCTCCCCTTA
Organism: Bacteriovoracaceae bacterium; assembly: GCA_023701435.1. Lineage (GTDB taxonomy): Bacteria > Bdellovibrionota > Bacteriovoracia > Bacteriovoracales > Bacteriovoracaceae > Peredibacter. The sequence goes on from JAMPXB010000007.1 coordinate 73,245, forward strand.
CTATTATCATGCAACATTTAACGAGAACAGATTAGCTCTTAATATTCCAGAAGGTCTTCCAAGGACTAATGTGGACCTGGATATCAAAGCGGAAATAACAAGTCTTAGCTCTAAAAAGAATTCAAATAAGATCAAAGAAGACAAATACAAAGCAATGCTTTTTATCGATGACATACTGGCCTATGAATCAGAAGACTTCTCAAATTCGGGAGGAGAAAAGTTTGTCAATAATTACTCCCTTACCAATCATCAAAAAGGAAAAGAGAGAAAAATCAGACTGGAACTTCATACGCTATTAAAATCAAATTACGGAAAAGACAAGATCGGCAAAGCAAAATACAAGCTAATAGGTAAGATTGTCCTGCCTCTACCGGCCCCGCTAGAATTAAGAGATCAGGAACCACCGAGTATTGCTTTAGAGCTTGAGGACAATTTAAAGTTAAACAACAATAAACTCCTACTTTCAGGCCTCATTACTGATAAATCAAATATTAATTACACCCTTTTGTTAAATAATCAGCTGGTGTTTGAATCAGATTCTAAAGTCATTGAGTATGAGTTATTACTTAACCAGGGCCAAAATGATTTAAAAGTTATCGCAATTGATAGCCGGGGAAACAGAGCCGAAGTCACAAGGACAATTAGAATTGACTCAATTTCGCCTATTATCACCGTCTCGCCAATTTCAAATAGCCTTACAAATCAAAAAGATCTACAGATTCATGCTCAAATTTTTGACCAGAACCAAGTCGTATCTAAAATAATTCATAATGATCTTGAGGTACATTCAACTGAATACAAAGATATCTATTTTGGCATAAATCTAACTGAAGGCCATAACAGCATCAAAGTTGAATCCATAGACGAATTTGGTAACGCAGCAATCCCTTTTGAAATTTCGGGAATTGTCCTAGATTCGACACCTCCAGTAATCACTTTCACTCATTCCCCGTCAGTTCCCAATCCTAACCAAGAAATCACAATTGATGCCTCTGAAAGTACCGATAGTAATGGAATTAGAAGTTATTCTTTACATTCTGAGGGTGTCCTTTTAGCGACTTCAACTTCTCATCTAATAAAACTAAAACTTCAAAACAGTGGTGATCATCAAATAACTCTGTCTGCCGTGGATAACGCTGGAAATCTTTCTTCTTTCAGTAAAACTATCCATATTAACGTTCCACCGTTCGCATCCCTAAAGGCAACTCCCACTACAGGTCAAGCTCCACTATTGGTAGCACTGGATTCCTCTTCTTCAACAGATGAAGGCTTCTTAACCTATCATTATAATTTTGGAGATGGGTCACCAACTATGGTGACAAATACAAACAAGATTACTCACGAATACCAGGCAGGAAGTTACACAGCATCAGTGAAGGTCGTTGACCTTCAAGGGTTAGAATCTTACTCATCTATTGTAATTCAATCTTTAAATCCGTCACCAGAGGATGCACCACAGATTAATATTGTTACAAAAAATGCCTATGACCTATATCTAAATTATCTCCAAGGGAACCCTATTGAGCTGGATGCCTCTGCATCAACAGGAGGAAACGGGGAGATTGTTCATTATGAATGGAAGAAAGACGATGTGGTCGTGGGAAATGGAAGCAGTGTCGCGGTTTCAAGTGACATTATTGGCCAATATAATTACTCGTTATCCATAACTAACTCGAATAATCTTACATCAAAGAAGACCTTTGTCATAAGTATCTCTCCTAATATCATTCCTGAGATTGCTGTTAACCAAGCAAATAATTTTGCACCATCGATTGTTTCGACATCTCTTGCCAACGAGAATAGTTTTACAGGCATTAAAACCTTAACTTGGAAAAATACTTACACCGGAGAAATATATAGTGGGAAGTCATTTTCACAGACAATTACTCATGTCGGTGATACCCGAATCGAACTTGAAATTGAGGACAACTATGGGCACGTCTACTTTAAAGACATTGTAGTTGTTGTTCAAAACGATGGTCCTTTCATCGAGGGCCCTCATGAAGTAGACGTGGTCCTCGGAATTTCAAATGAATTTAAATATATAATCAGCGGTGATTCAACCACAACAACAATTCTTAAAGATGACATTACAGGTATTCGTTTGGACAAACTGGGTATCCTAAATGTTGATTTAAATGAAGTTCCTCCGGGATTGGAAAACATTAAAATAGTAGCTTCCAACGGCCTCAGAGTATTTGAAAAAGAAATCAAGGTTAACTGGTTAACTCCAACCCTTCTTGCAACAATACCAGGGGGATTCTCTGGAACATATCTTATCGATGCACCGAACAGTCTACTCGACAAAACTCAGGTCCAGATAAAAGAAGAGACGACAAATGGTGCAACAGAAATCAAAATTTTGGAAGCAAACTCTGGTAACAAAAATTATTTAATCACCAAATCGGATAGTGGTGAATTAAATAATCCAATACAAATAAAATTTACTACATCGATTTTGGGTTCTGCAGAGACAGACCACTCAACAACCTTGCAAGAACAGTCAGATGAAGAAGTATATTTAGATCAAATAGCTGCATGTTTTGGGAAAACAGCATTTCAAAAAAGTGATCTTAAATTTACAAATTTTCACTCTCTTCCTAAAACAGAGATTAAAACTGCTGATGGACTAACAGTTATTGCGATTGGCAATTCTTTCTATCAACTTAAACCAGAGGATCCGAAGATTAAGACAATAGAAGCTATTGCACAAACTTTTGATAACGTAATGTATGACAAATCAAAAAATATTTATCTGATTGATAAAGAATTAATGGAGGCTTGGAATCGACCAATAAATATTGAAGGTTTTGTTCCTTCGTATGATATTAAACGAATTTTCATTAACGTTGACAGTGCCTTTGATAAGAGGTGGTATAATTTCTTATATGGAATAGGAAGATTCAGTTCGGCTCAAGACATATATAATTACTTCTCAACAGTTCTACACCATGAATATAATCACACGTACTCAAATTCTCGCTTAAAATGTGGTAGAAAAAATTTTAACGACCCATTATTAAGCTTTATACTAGAATCACAAGCAAATCATTACTCTATAAAAGTATCAAATGAAGAGCAAAGGAAAGCATTCTTTAATTATGGTATTTATAACCGTTATCAAGGTAATTACTTTAACCTAATGGGTCATACTATCGAAGATTCTTTTGATTTTTCAGTAAATGGATTGTTATACCCTGGTTATGTTTTTTCTGGAATTTGGGACCTCATTAATCCTGAAAGTTTCATTTCTTGGGCCCTCACTCAGGAGTATAAGTATAAGAGATCCACAAATTCTGAGATTTTTATTGATTTCCTAGAAACCCAAGGTAAATCTTTCCCAGTCTTTTTAATGGATTATGAATCTAAAATGTACTTCGGCTTAGGAACAAGTGATCAGGTAATAGGTACAATTGCGAGATCACTGGTAAGTGATCTCGATTATTTCAGAGACGATCCCAAAAATATAAAGAAAATTGAAGAAATAACTTTAAGAGCTTCATCTGCAGATAGGAGAATAATTACTCGGAATTATCTAAAAAATAATAATATGTATAATGCAGATGGTTTTGCATTCCTTGAAGTTGCTTTCGATGACACTATTGGAATTCATGCAAGAATGGAAAACAACTCTGGTAATGGTTACTTTCTACAAGGAACAACCGGGCTTAACGACTCAGACACTGATGAAGAAGATTCTAAGATTTTAAGAATTTATGAAAACAACTGCGAGCAATGTGAACTTATTTTAGCTAATGTTGCATCAGAAGAACAAACCCCGATTATTACAATTTATGGAGCAACTAAAATTGTAAACGACCCTAATAATTTTGAACCTCGAATTAGTGAGTCATCAACGAATGATCCCTGGACTCAATGGCCCAATATTCTCATTAGACACTATTATCCATGGGAAGAAGAGGAAGCCTATAGTTGGGTAGACCCTGGAAATGCTTTATATGTTAATCACCTCATGCCGGTCCATGTGTATGCTTGCACTCCAGTAAACTTCATAAAACGCAGTGATGGGAGTGTCAGCGATTTTTCTTACGACTGCGGCTGGCAAGAGCTGAATCTTTCAATTGAAAATAATTACAAGGTTACTCTCACCAACTGTTTTGAACCACTCATTGAAGATGGTTTACACATTGGTTTTACTGCTAATGGTACTGAAACTTGTCATTACACAACCTCAATAATCCCAAATGGTGAAACAGTTGTGAAAAATGTAAGTAATCCATTAAAGTTCTTCTTAAAGAGTTTGGGTGATATATTCGGACCACCAGTTTATGCGCATATGCATTTTATACCAACAAGACCAAATCCCGAAGAATTGTTCGGGATCAAAACCGAATACAAAAGACAGGTGAGGCAATAAATATGCAACTATCAAATAAAAGACTAATCTCTGCTTTCACCTTTTATTTATTACTAGTCCCGTTTCAGTTATTAGGGGACGAATTTGGTCCCTTTGAAGATAAAAGCTTGCCAGAGGAAAGGAAGTTAAATGAACTATATCACTACCCAATGTTTGCAATAAGTGATTTTCTTCGTGGTGTGGAGCAGTATTGCCATCGCCTTCCTTCTGAAAAAGAATTTGAGAAATTTATATTAAATGGCGAACATAAATCTATTCAATGTTCAAAAATAATTAAAACAGCAATCCCCTTACAGCGAAACAGAGATCAAATTGGTAAAAATCTTCCATATCTCCCTGATTTTTTGAACCGTAATCAATATCAAGTTTATTCAGACACCAAAAAGATCTTTGTTATCTTGAAGCATAATCCTAGTGAGTGGAAATACAAATATTTCAAACCTGAAGAATATGATTTTGTCATACATTGTACTCTTGGGCATGGAACATGTAAGTTTAACAGGATTAAAGACAGAGCCAAAAGCTGTCGTGCAAGTAAAGCATTCTCGAAAAACTGTTACTTCAACGATAAAAAAGTCATTGATTACTAAGAAATAAAAAAACAGAATTCACGATCCCTGAAAATTATTCCTCCGCTAAACTGAACAAAAAAATCCTGCATTCGCAGGATTTTGTATTATTCATGATAAGTTACTTTTACTTTTGCATAGTGAGTGTGTTGCAACAGCAGGCTGGTCAGCATCATCATTATCATTCCACCTAAAACAAGCATCATTTCCATTTGATTGACTCCTTGTTGTCTTATCTGCGTCCCTGCATGTCTTCTGAGTCACCATCCTAGTGTCTCGTTGAAAACTATAAAGCAGGAATCGTGCCAAATGGATTAGATGAAAGATCAGTTACTTAAGAGGATTAATTAAGGGCCACTGTGGCCCTGGTGCTATTTACAGTACTCTTCCCGAAAGGCCGTTTGGATATCAATCGCCTCCCACTCAAGACTGTCATCATGAAGATCCCAGTCTTGATACTTACCCTGAATATAATGAACCAGCTCGTGGGCCACGGAATCATCCATACAGCGACCGGTCTTTTGGTAGTAGGCCGCTTCATCGAGGATATAAATATCATTGTGAGCGAGGATAAAGGCGTTGGTGATGCGATCGGGGCGGAAGCCCCATTGTGGCTCCACGGCGTCCTGGAATTGTTTTAAAGGGGTGGTGCTTTCGAAAAAGAAGCGAGGAAAAGGGATCTCGGGTCTCAGGGCCTGGCGCTTTTTTTCCAGAACTTTTTCCAGGATGAATTCCAGACTATAGCGAAGCTTGGCCGGTTCGGGTTGGGCCATTGATGTAAGGGGTATTAACAAGAGGAGGATGAGAAGTTTTTTCATGGGTGAGATCATATAAAAGATCTCACTCTTAACAACAAGACTTATAAATTTTACTTACGCTTCATGAAGATCTTTTGAAAAAATAAAGAGAAGCTAACAGATGAAAGCATGACAGCAGCTAGTACCAGCATTTCCTCCTCCATATATCCTCCTTTGTGTTAATAAAAAGTGGTTCGTCCTTGAACCGGATGGGTCCCAACCTTGGACTCTCATCGCTCTCTCCCTGAGGCTCTCCATGAGTTTGTGTGCGTGATCTTTAAGCTCCTACCATCCTGGCGGGAAACCTTTAGACTTGCCTATGCTTGAGCAGAATTCGTGCCAATGTTGTTTGAATAAAATTTCCAAGACTTAGAATGATTCAGATCATGAATCGGGGCCACACTGGCCATCTGATCTGTCACCAGTGCCACTGTGGGGGCAAAAACCTGAGTGCTTCTCCCTGATGATAAAACATTTGATAAAAATTTTTTCGTGTAGGTATTGTGAAGTCTTTTTTTCTATGAAACCATCTTTTTAAGATAGGAATTAATGATTAGTTCCTTACTCAATTCACCAGGAGGGTGACGTTCATGAATCCACACTACTACCTCATGAAAAGTAAAAAGATTCTTCGTCTGGAACAAGAAGAATCATTCTCTTCCTTGCCACTCAGTATTCGTGAAAGAGTTTTAGATCAGGACAACATCGTTATGTTTGATCAAGAGCAGGCCAACTGGCGTGTGGTGATTTTTCGTGATGAAATTTTAGATGTGGAAGAGTACAGCGAGTGGCTGACGACTCCTGAGGCCCTCTTGGAAGAAGAAGCCGAGTTAGAGCTCATTGCCAACTAATCATGGCAATCGGGCAGTCATTTAAGCCCTTAAATTAAATGGCCCTTTAGCTAACCCCTTAGACTTACGCACCTGTAATATTCGGGCCTCGTTTTGTGTGACAATGCTCACATTCAAACGGAGGCCCACAGTGCAGACAAAAAATAACCCACAAGATACTTCTCGGCAGGAAATCATAAAAAATTTTATGCCCACTATTCGCTACTGGGCCAAGCACTATCACTATCAGTATCACCAGGTCTTAGAATTCGAAGACTTAGTCATGGTAGGAATCATCGGATTAATCGATGCCATGAATAAGTATAAGAAAGATAAGCAGAATCAATTTAAAACCTACGCTGAGTTCAGAATCCGCGGAGAAATCATTGATGAGCTCAGAAAACAAGACTGGATGACCCGTTCTGAAAGAAACAAGCAGAAAAAATATAAGAAGGCCAAAAACAATCTGACTGAGGAATTGGGAAGAGCTCCCACTTCGGTTGAAATGTCCAATGTGCTGCCCTTTAAATCAAGAGACATGATTCGTCTGGAGCAATATGAAAGCGGTGACACCATTAAGCAGTATGTTGAAGGAGAAACGTTTCAGCAGACGAGTCTTGAGAACTCTGAGTTTGAAAATTACTCCCTGAAAAAAACTTTGGGTGTGGTGATGGATGAGCTGCCTCGAACCATGAGACTGATTGTGACCTTGAAATACTTTGAGGATTTAAACTTCTTTGAAATTTCCAAAGTGGTCAATCTCTCAGAAGGACGAATCTGTCAGCTTCATGCTGAGGCACTTAATATGCTGAAGGGATATATTGAAGAAGAGAAGATTGATATTCTGGCGGCCTAATCAAGACTAAAGTCGCCAGAGCGGGCCTTCTGCGTGTTAGTTACCCAGGCGCGGAAAAAGGCCATGAGCTTTTCGGTGATATGAGTTCCTTCCAAAATTCCTAAAGCGTGGGCCATGGCCTCATAGGTGGACACCCACTCCGGATGCTGCGCTTTCCGCAGTCCATACTCGGCCAGGATACCTTCCGGAAGTTTCACTGCTGGCAGTTGACTGAAACCTTCTTCCCGCTGTCTGACCTTTCTCGCCTGCTGCCAGTTACCGTCAGGGATGATTAAATGATAAGGACCAGGATATTTCGCTTTGAAGTCATCATTAAGTTCCAAGGCGTCTTCATGAGGATAGAGAAATAACGGGCGTCCGCTTCTTTCCAAAATGGGCCCGGATTCAAACTTCTCATTCATCCGACCGCGAATCATGATCTGTGCCTGATCAGGCAGCATTTTCTGGGCAAACTGGGCGGTATTTGATGTGAGCTTCAGCTCTCTGACATGAACCACCAGCGAAACATTGGTCTCAATCGTAAAAGGCTTAATGTGTTCACAGACACAGAAGTAAACATTTACTCTACAATTGGGGCAACGATTAACATGCCCTGCTCTACGCTGGCTCATATGAAACTTGTCGGATAAAATTAAGGGAAATCATGACGCACATCCTAATGGAAGGAGTTTCAAATGGCAAAATCTGTTTTTGATTATTCAGTCAGGGACATTAATGGGCAGGAAGTTCCCCTTTCTCAGTATAAGGGTAAGTTCCTTCTGATCGTTAATGTGGCCAGTAAATGCGGTTTTACCCCTCAATACAAGGGCCTGGAAGAGCTGTTTGAGGAGTTAAAAGATCATGTGGTGGTCTTAGGGTTCCCCTGTAATCAGTTTGGTTCTCAGGAGCCAGGGGACGCCGAAGAGATTAAAAACTTCTGCTCACTTACCTATGATGTAAAGTTTCCGCTCTTTGATAAAGTCGATGTGAATGGAGACAACGCTGCACCTTTGTATCAATTCTTAAAAGATGAGCGTCCCGGTCTCTTGGGCTCCAAGGCTATCAAATGGAACTTCACTAAATTTCTGGTGGATCGTGAAGGCCGGGTCATCAAGCGCTATGCCCCTACTGACAAACCGGAAGATATCAAAAAAGATTTGTCAAAATTGCTCTAGTATTCTCTTTTAGAGTTTTCTCCTTCATCAGAGTACAATGTTTCTTATTTCTGATCTGATGAAGGAGTCATTATGTTATTTAACGGTCAGGCATTCCGCCTAGAATCTCTCCCCAATGATATTTTAAAAGTTACTTACGATTTAAAAGATCAATCCGCCAACGTTCTTAATGCTGTTTCCCTGAAAGAAATGGGTGAAATGCTTGAGGTCATTAAAAAGCAAAATGCCAAGGGCCTGTTGTTTACTTCTGGAAAGCCTAGTGGATTTATCTTTGGTGCCGACATCACAGAATTTCTTGGGCACTTTAAGAAAACCGAAGAAGAGATGAAAACCTGGATTGCAGGAATTAATAAAATTTTTAACGGCTATGAAGATCTTCCCTACCCGAAAGTGGCCTTAGTTAATGGTTTTGCTCTCGGTGGTGGCTGTGAAGTCGCTCTGACTATGGACTATCGTCTGGCCACTCCTAAGGCCTCCATGGGTCTTCCAGAAACAAAACTAGGAATCATTCCTGGCTGGGGTGGGACTGTTCGTTTGCCAAGACTCATTGGTGCTGATCACGCCATTGAGTGGATCACCAGTGCCAAGTACTATAAAGCTGAAGAGGCCCTTAAATTCGGCGCCATTGATGGCATCATCGAAGACGCTAAACTAGAAGCGGCCGGTTTAAATTTACTGGAAAAATGTATCCGTGGTGAGCTTGACTGGAAGTCACGAGTCCAGCAAAAAAAATCTCCGCTAAAACTCGATAAGATTGAATCCATGATGAGCTTTGATGGCTCCAAAGGATTCGTGGCAGCGATGGCGGGACCAAATTATCCGGCACCAGTGAAAGCTGTGGAGACGATGCAAAAAGGCGCTCGTCTAAATAGAGATGAGGCCCTGGTATTTGAGCATGAAACTTTCGCCGCTTGTGCGAAAACAAAAACGGCAGAATGCCTGACTCAGGTTTTTCTTGGAGACCAGTACTTAAAGAAAGTTTCCAAAACAGTCACGCAAAACGCTAAACCCACTCAATTAGGCGCCGTACTTGGTGCAGGAATCATGGGTGGTGGTATTGCTTATCAATCTGCTTCAAGTGGTGTTCCGGTTCTGATGAAAGACATCAAGCACGAGCAGCTTGATCTTGGTATGAATGAGGCCGGTAAACTTCTTTTAAAGTCAGTGGAGCGCAAAAAAACGACTCCGGAGAAGATGGCGAAAATTATCGCCAGCATCACTCCCACTCTTTCCTACGCAGACTTTAATCAGACCCAGTTTGTGGTTGAAGCGGTGGTGGAAAATGAAAAAGTAAAAAAAGCGGTTCTCGCCGATGTGGAGAAGATGACTTCTCCCGAGACCATCCTCGCCTCTAACACTTCAACCATTTCGATCACCAAGCTTGCCCAGGATTTGACCCGCCCTGAAAAATTCTGCGGCATGCACTTTTTTAATCCCGTTCACAAAATGCCCTTAGTGGAAATTATCCGTGGAGAAAAAACTTCAGAGGAAACCATTGCTCAGGCAGTGAACTATGCCAACCAGATGGGAAAAACGCCGATTGTAGTCAATGACTGTGCAGGCTTTTTAGTTAACCGAATCCTCTTTCCTTACTTTAAGGGCTTTGTTCATCTGATTGAAGATGGTGTGGATTTTCAGCGCATTGATAAAGTCATGGAAAAGTTCGGCTGGCCTATGGGGCCGGCCTATCTCTTGGATGTGGTTGGTATTGATACCGGTGTTCATGCTTCAAAAATTATGGCCGAGGCCTTCCCTGATCGCATGGCCTACTCTACTAAAACCATTCTTGAAATCATGTATGAAAATAAACGCTTCGGTCAGAAGAATAATCTCGGCTTCTACGAGTATGAAATGGATAAGAAAGGTCGCCCCGTTAAAAAAGTTAATCCGGCCGTTTATGAACTCATTAAACCAGTGGTTAAAAAGACGGTAGAAGTCACCGATGAAGATATCATCATGCGTATGATGATTCCGATGATTGTTGAATCATCTCGCTGTCTGGAAGATAAAATCGTTAATTCTCAGGTGGAAGTGGACATGGGTCTTCTTCTGGGTCTGGGCTTTCCTCCTTTCCGTGCCGGTGCTCTTAAGTATGCCGACACTATTGGTTTAAAAAATCTGGAAAATGAAAGCAAGAAGTACCACCAAATCGGTCACATGTATGAGTTCACTCCATTCATGAAAGGTTTGGCGGCCGAGAACAAAACTTATTATTAAGAGGTAAACTATATGAAAAATGCAGTAATTGTTGATGCCGTCAGAACTCCCATGGCAAGATCCAAGGCCGGAAATTTTAGAAATGTCCGTGCTGAAGAACTCTCCGCCCATCTGATGCGTGAAATCTTAAAGCGTAACCCCCAAGTAAATCCTGGTGAAATCGAAGATATTATCTGGGGTTGTGTGCAACAAACTCTCGAGCAGTGTTACAACATCGGAAGAAACGCCGCTCTTCTCACTGATATTCCTAAAACAGTTTCGGCCCAAACGGTAAACCGTCTTTGCGGCTCATCCATGACTGCCATTCACATGGCCGTGCAGGGAATCTGGTCAGGCCAAGGTGACTTCTATCTTTGTGGCGGTGTTGAGCATATGGGACATGTTCCTATGACTCATGGAGTGGACTTTAACCCTGCTCTCGCTAAGACCACTTCCAAGGGTGCGGGCTCCATGGGACTCACCGCTGAACTCCTGGGACGCATGCATGGAGTGACCCGTCAGCAACAAGATGAATTTGCTGCGGCTTCTCACCGCAAGGCCCATGAAGCAACCCTTAAAGGCCGCTTTAAGGATGAGCTCGTTCCAACTCTGGGACACGATGACTTTGGTGTGCCTTCCCTTATCATCATTGATGAAGTGGTAAGACCGGAGACCACCGTTGAATCACTCTCCAAGCTTCCAGCTGTCTTCGATCCCAAAAATGGAACGGTCACGGCCGGAAACTCTTCCGCTCTGTCCGATGGAGCTTCTTGCGTCATTATCATGTCAGAAGATAAGGCCCGCGCTCTAGGACTTAAGCCTTTGGCGAGGATCGTTTCCATGGCCAGCACTGGCTGTGAGCCTAGTATCATGGGCTATGGCCCGGTATCGTCATCTAAGAAGGCGCTAGAGCGTGCCGGACTCAAGATTGATCAAATGGACATCGTAGAGCTTAATGAAGCCTTTGCCGCTCAATCTATCCCGGTCTTAAAGGACTTAGGCCTTTTGGATGTGGTCGATAAAAAAGTTAATTTAAACGGCGGTGCCATTGCTCTGGGTCACCCACTCGGTTGCTCAGGTGCGAGAATCACCGGAACTCTCGCCCACCAACTTCGCCAGAGCAACAAGAAGTATGGACTGGCCACCATGTGTATTGGATTAGGTCAGGGTGTTGCTACAGTTATTGAAAATCTCGATTAATTTCTTTCCCCCACAGCTTTCTCAGTTGTGGGGGACTTTTTCTTAGCACTACAATAAGAATTTCAAAATCCAAGATGGCAGGAAGATCATTTTCATCAACATCACGTCTTTTTCGGTAGACCCAAAAACGCTCTTGGTATTCCCGTCTCGATCACTGGCCGTTCCATCTTTATTGATCTTAATCCCGCTGTGAGCGAGATGCATGATTTCATTTTTAACCAGCTGGGTGAATTCATTATTGCCCTTACAAAACAGCGCCATTTCTGAATTATAAAAATTGGAACGATTATCAATATTGTAAGTTCCAATCATCGCCTCAGAGGAATTTGAATATTCATAGACCTGGATTTTGGAATGAGTCCCCCATTTAGCGTTTTTAATACTCTCCTCCAGCTCAGGATTATCATTGGTGTAAAGACCATCGTGCAGATAAATGTGAATGCCCTTATTGACCCACTTAAAGACCTCAAAATAAAGATTGGCGGCAACATAAACCGCGTCAGTGGATGCCAGGGAGTTTGTATAGATGCTGATTTCAACATTTTTTTCCAGCAAGGACTTTAAAAGACGGTTTGAGTGCTTATTGGCAATCAGATAGGGCGAAGAAATCAGAATGCTTTTATCTACCTCGCCCAATTTATCAAAAAGGGTTTTTCGGACGAATTTATATTTTTCATCATAATTGGGTTTAAGCCGTGAGATAAAAGTCGCCCCGGGCCCGTCTGTGACATAGGTGGTTTCCGGACAAACATACATCTTCCTCGAGTCCAGAATCTTCTTACCAACGGTTGAAAGTTTTTCCCGGGCCAGGATTTCTTCTTCTGTCTCAGCGAGAAACTCTGCAGCCTTGGTTGATTCTTCATTAACTTTAGAAAGTTTCGGCCGTTGTGAAATCTTATGATCAAAGAACTTTTCAAAACTCTCACGCATGACCGGGACAATTGGTCCTCTGACATAAATATCCGTGTCATTGAAATTAAAATGAGAAGAGAGATCAAAATATTCATCTCCAATATTTCGTCCACCAGTGATGGCCTCTTTATCATCAACTACAATTAACTTCCGGTGATTGCGAAATTGAACAGTACTAAGTCGAACAATTGAGGCTTTGTTATAAAAACGAACATCGATATTGTATTTTGCAAGTTCCTTGGCGTAGTACTCATCAAATTGAAAGATCGGCATTGATTTATCAACCAAGATCCTGACATTAACCCCCCGTTTAGCGGCTTCCACCAGCTCTCTGGTAAAAATCTTTCCTGCCAGATCCACGTTATAAATAAAATATTCTACTTCAATTGTTTTAGTGGCCCTTCTGATCATCTCCAAACGAAGCTCAAGTGCGGCCATCCCGTCAGTGATAGACATCACCTCATTATTGAGATCAACCTGCTTCTGATAAAAGGGATGAGGAATCATATCCGACAAAGGCGTCTGGGCCCTGGTATTGGGAGATAATGAAAAAAAGAGGATAAGTCCTAACAGGATTTCCATATCAATTCCTTTACAGTCGTAAACAATTTAGACACTCGAGAGGTCTTAAATTGATTCAAAGCTATTTATGGAATGATATGTGCAAACAAGTGGCCAAGAGGAGTTACTATGACTTAACCCTTGGATTAAGTCATAGTAACTTTTGAAAATTTTATTTTTATTACAATTCGCAACTAGTCCGCATGATCACACGGCTATTACCGAGGAAAGTCATCTGACGAATCATGTGTGTTCCTTCCTCTACATAACCCTTCCACATCCAGACCCCTGTCAGACCACTGCCGCTATTTAGTCGTTTCATTTCATAAGAGCCTGCTCCAGTCATCAGCACTAACTTGTCTCCACGAAGGGCAAAACGATAAACTTCACCATTTTTGACCTTCGTCTCACAAGAAATACGACGCCCTTGATTGGAGGAAGTTTTATCGGCCAGAAACTGGATATCAGCATCTGTGATCTTCACCGGAACATCGATCATTGATTCCAGAAGATCGACACCTTCTCCATCGGCCCCTCTTATCGACTCGCAGGCCACGGCCCTCCCATTTAAATTACATGAATCAGATTCGGCGGTTGCAGATAGGGACTTAGAGGATCCTCCTCCACCATCCTTGCCACAGGAAACTGAGAGCACCAATAAAAACATCAGGGAAGCGAGTCTCATATTTTCTCCTTGGATTAATAAAAGTCGCTCGGGAACCTATCAGGAAAAAAGAGAAAAACATCATATAAAATTCTTACACTTTTCACTCTGAAATCGTGACACAAACAAGAAGTTGCACAGCAAATCTTATGTTCAAAAACGCGTCTTCATTTTTTTTGAGTGCATGATGTAGGTGAAAATTTTCAAGAAAAAGCTAAAGGTCTACTGGAGATAAAAAATGTCAAATTAGGCCATAGACAATAAACCAATCATATGTTTTATATACCCAACAATTATTTGTCTTAACATAAAAGGTATTACGCTATGAGTAAATTCTTGTATATTATCCTCATTTTACCTGTTTTGGCCCAGGCCCAGGAAAATCTCGACACTATTGAGGTTTCAGAAAAGGAAGATTCTTTTTCAGAATATTGGGAAGAGAATAAAGGCACTCAGATCTTCTCTGGAAAAAAGAACACTGTTACCGACCTTAAAGAAATTCCTCAACTGCAGACCAATAACTATCGTCAGGCGACTTCCCAGACTCCGGGTTTATTGATCTCCGAGATTCCAAATGAATCACTCGCCGCCATCACCTATCGTGGTCTTGGTAATCCTCATGAATCTTTCAACGTTCTGCTGTTACAAGACGGCATTCCTGTAGCCGCTGATATGTACGGTTATCCAGCACACTACTTTTCTCCGGCCCTTCCAATGATGGACAAATTCCAATTCATCACCGGTGGAGCGGGTCTCCTTTATGGACCACAGCCAGGTGGGGTTATTAACTACATGTCTCATCCTCTGGCAAAAGATCAAAAGACTTCTGGCAAAGTTGGACTCACTTACGGCTCTTACAATCTTTTAACTTCCAACAATGCTGTCTATGGCTCTAACGGAGATCACTCTTACGCCATCGAATACTATCGCCGTCAGGGTGATGGTCCTCAGAGAATTAACTCAAACTTTGAAGCCGATTACGTGCAAATCCGTGATCACATTTTCAAAGGAAAGAATAAGTACAAAGTTTCATTCAATGGCTACAATTCAGATCACGGTGAAACAGGCGGCTTTTCTAAAGTAGCTGGACCAGACCTCAATGAATTTGGCGACGATCTTGGAAAAGCTTCAAAAGAGCATGACCGCTTGAAAGTATCTCGTGCTCAGATTGCCGGCGGTGTTGAACATCGTATCGACGACAGCTCTGAACTTCATGTGAACTTGTGGGCCAATGCCTATAACCGCTATTCGAAAAGACAAAAAAGAGGAACTGCTCCTGCTTTTGGCGGTATCTACAATGGTACACAAAATGACATCACCACTCAAAAATACTACGGCTACAATGGTGAAGTTCGTTATCTGAAAAACTATACAGCCTTTGATAATGAACACACTTTTTCCGGTGGTTTCTTAACTTATCACCTCCTCTCTCCCCTGGTGCAGGAAACTGGCGACCGTGCAGATTCCAACCATGGTACAGTTAACAAAAAAGCTGAGCGTGAGACTCATACTAACTCATTCTTTGCAGAGAACAGATTTGCTTTCGGAAAACTAATGGTGACTCCCGGTGTGCGTGTGGAAAACATCGTACAATCCGTTGAAGAAACCAAAGGCGGCGACCGCGAGAGAGAGAAGACTGAAAACGTTCCTCTCTTTGGAATTGGACTTTCATACCACTTAACTGATGATTCCCAGCTTTATGCCAACTCTTCTGAGGCCTATAAGCCACTGACATGGAGTGACGCTATTCCTTCCGGCGCCGGCGAGACTGTTGATGGTGATATTGAATCTTCGAAAATTCTTACCAATGAACTTGGCTACCGCGGACAAACAAAGCTTCTTAACTGGGATGTATCAGCTTTTTATATCCGTTATGAAAATAGAATCGGGAAAGTTAACAATGTTGTAACCAATGTGGGAGCTGCCACTCATAAGGGTTTTGATGCTGCCACTGAATTAAAGCTTTCTCAGATTGTGAAAGAGCTCAAGGCAGCAGGAGACTTTAATCTTTATGCCAACATTGAAGTCCTGGATGCTAAGTTCACTCAAGGTTCTCAAAAAGATAAGACACCACAGTATGCACCGAAAACAATTTCTCGTGCCGGTCTGATTTATAACAAAGACCAAAAACTAAAAGTTGCTTTCATGGGTGTCTTTGTTGGAAGTCACTTTGGGGATGATGGCAATTCTGATAACTTTGAAGTTCCTGCTTATACAGTCTTTGATCTGACTGCTGACTGGAACGTAAATGAACATTGGATGGCCTCTGCTGGTATCAACAATCTTTTCGACCGTGAGTATTACTCACGTGTGAGATCAGATGGAGTTATCTGGGCGCTGGACCGAAACCTCTATGCTGGTATGACTTACAAATTCTAAATTAATAAGGGAGGGCATGACCCTCCCTTTTTTTATTGAATAAAATCCTCATCATTATCAAAGTCAATATCTTCCCCGGCATCATCAGCATCGTGATATTCCTCAGTTCCGGTATTGGCCTCATCAAAGGCATAGGAATCGTCCTGGAGAGAAGAGTCCTCATTCTCTCTGACTTCCCCTTCGGCCCCACTCATCAGATTCTTACTATAAATTGAGCCAGCATGTTCATCATCATCAGAGGTGACTCCTGGTGAGAGTTTCTCTTCTTTAAGATCAGTGCTGCCTTTAGCTTGAGCATTCTGGATAGACTTTTCAAACTTTCCATCGGCCTGATCATAAAAGGTTGAATGCTCTTGGTTGCCTTCATTTTGATTCACATTTTGATTTGGAGTTACCATGATTTTGCCCCCTGGAAGGAATTTTCCATAAATTAAGGAAGAGCATAAATGGTGCCAATGATTAACAGTATTTTAGTGCCCTTTAAAAAGGTGAGTAAAAAGCTGATGTGGACAAATTCCACACAGGGCCGTGGCATTCTACTCGTATTGGCGGCCTAAATCCCTGATCAGGTAACCAATGGCATAAGGAACCGAAGAGTCTCTACTTACTGAGTAGGAGCTGGCATGGGTAAAGCCCAACTTATGGGTCCATTCGTGAAAGACATTACCTGCCACTTCGGCCGGGGTATAGGAATCAAAAAACTTGGTATTCATATAAATCCGTAACTCACTAGGTGTGGTGTACCCTACTGTACTGGTCCATGAATAATAAAGTTGAAGCTCCAGATCCATTTCATGATCAACCTCAGCTCTTAAATCTTCTTTACCCTCCAGGAGGATTTGATAAATCTCCGCGTTAGAGAGACCTTTGTTATCCAGAAATTGTTTTTTACCGTCATAGGTATAATCCAAGACCCGATTTCTAAACTCTTTTGAGGCCACGACTTTTTTAATGATATCTATCGCTTTATAAACTTTGTCCTCATCGAGTTTTTCAAATTCATAGAGTTCCAAATTCGCGTCGAAAATAAGCGCCTCATGAGGAACTTCTTCTCCTTCATCAGGGTCAGGCACAGGAGTGGGTTCTGGTTCCGGTTCCGGCACGGGACAAGCTGCAGGGACCTCTTCCTCTGAAACCAAATTTTGACTTTCACACTCGGGATTATTATTACAACTGATAAAGAAAACAAAGAGACTCATGAGAAGGAAAGACTTCGCCATTTAACCGTCCTTGGTGAAAGGGGCCATACTAAAGTATGCCCCTATCATAGGACCACCCTCAAGAGGGCAAAAAGCGACCTGACCTTAAAGAGCTCGGCGAGGTTTAATTAATATGTTACCGAAGAAAATTCCTACCACCAAGGCCAGTGCCAGAGTCACCATGGTGAAAGCAGTATCAAGACCACCTACCACATTCTTTTCCATCATAAAGCTAAAAGAGCGGTAACCGACTGATCCAGGAACCAGCAAGATAATGCCTGGGTAATGAAAAATACTGGAAGGCTTATTAGTAATGCGGGCAAAAATATTACTCATTGCTCCCACACAAGCACCACCGAAAAACATCCCCAGTTCTGGACCTAGATAAAGAGCGCCCAGTTTTGAACAAAAGAATCCAAAAATTCCGGCACCCGTAATCCACTTCCAATCTTCTAAATTGGCCTTGAAATTTACCTGAGACATCAGGGCCGTGAGTGGCAGTGTCACGAAGGTCACCCACATAGGGATAATGCCAAATTGGACATCAATCGAAGGGAAATGAAACCAACTGGCAAGCTTGCTGCCGATGAATACCCCGAAAGTTAGCTTCAAAAGAATCATCACTCCACCAACTAGTCTGGCCGTACCTGAGACCAGATGTTGGGCGGCAATCTCAGCGATGGCATTGGTGATGAAGAGTCCTGGCATAAAGATAATCAAACTGGAGAGAATAACCACACCAACATTGAGACCGGGAATGAGTTTAGCGAGAAGATAAGTCGCAAAGCTTGCCACCACCGCTACAATCGCCTCAAACAACTGGGCCATGAGACCTAAAGGTTTGAACAGCGCCAGAAAGCCCATAATGATTCCGACCAGGATGGAAGCAAACAGATCACCCCAAGTCCCACCAAAGAGAATCATAAACCCCGAGGTTGAAAAGAGAAAGTACAAGACCCGCACTCTTTTACCAAAAGGCTCAGGGGCGTTTAAGATATCATCGAGTCTTTGATAACCTTCCTCATAGGAAATTTCATTAAGAATGACCTGACGGGAAACCAAATCAATACTGGAGAGCCGTCCCAAATTCACACTGACCGGCTCTACTCTTTCAATTTTAGTGATTTCATCTTCCCCGTTACTGAAACTGGAAAGGATCGCCGTTGGTTGGGCAATAAAATTGCCACGAATATTCATCCGTTGGCACATATCCACCATCGTCCCTTCCAGAGTGTGGGCGGGAGCTCCTGAAGCATGCAAGGCCTTCCCGAAACGCAGGATAAACTTCACACGTCGCTGAAATTCTGACTTTTCCATTACCAGGTCTTTTTTACATCTTCCAGAATTCTCATAAGAGTCATCTGAGTGAGATCTTTATAGGTTTTAAGCGCAGGAGATAAAATCTCACTTTCAATCATTTCAAAGTTTTTGCTCTCCTCTGGTACGGAAAGAAAAGCTGGAATTTTTATTTCAGATTCATAGGCCCGATAGGCCAGGGTCACATTAGGTTTCTCATTGATTTTAAGCTGCTCCAGGCGCTGGTGATAAAGGTGCAAAGGTACCAAAGTCGAGGCCTTAATCTTAACGACAATCTCTTCTGGGAATACAACGCCCGTATGCTTATCAGTATGGGCCGATGTCCATGAAAGCTCACTCATGACGATCAGAAGGGCATCGAGCTTGAGGTCCTTGGAAACATCATTTAAGAAATGCTTATTGTGTTCCGACCATTTAGGCCCGCTCATCATTTCTGTCGCAGGCACCAGTACAAAAGACATATCTCTCATGCCGCGGGGATTAACCACTGTTGTAGTTGTTGTCTTTTTTCCTGATTCCAGAAAAAAGATATCATCCGGAGCGAGCGAGGTCCTTGAACTTTTAACGTAGTCCTTTTCTGCCTGGCCGTACTTATGAAATGAAGGAGATTTTTTTATTTTATTGGTGAAAACATAATCAAGCCTAGGTTCAAACACTCCAATGCTTTGTTCCCACACGCTTAAAAGTTTTTCAGTCAGGAGCTGCTTTCCCTGTTCAGACATATAGACCAAATCACTCCCGGCGAGACCTCCACGAGTGGGCTGAATCTGAGACTCAAAAATCACGATGCCGATTCTCTTTAAAGGTTTCTGTCCAGGCCCAAACAGATCATCAATTTTTCCAACTCGGGGATCTCTTTTTAAAGTGGTTACTACCTTGGATGACATCTCCGTCAGGTCTTCTGAGTTGTATTCACCTTGAACATCATAGAGGTACGGTCTTTCTCCACCCGACTTAATAGTCCCCATAGAGCATGAGGAAACCAAAACCAGGGTTAAGAGGTGACGTAACATAACTTTCTACCTTTTTTAATTTTCAGAATCTGTTTCCATTCTACCTTTTCTCCAGTTGAAAATTCCAGACTAAAGGAAGGGGCAATGATAATTTTACGAATAGTTCCGATTATTTTTTTGTTAAGAGTACTAAATTCAAGCTCCCCTTCGTTCCTGAGTGCGATGGCCAATTTCTGAAGGGCAGAAAAGTCTTTACCATCAGAGATGCTTTGAACATTTTTCCAAAAAATGGTGCGTGGAGGAGTTAAGAGCTCAAATCGATCATCACAGGTCCATTCAAGTCCCCGACTATTTCCGATCCAAAGCTCCTCATTCTCCTTTATCAAAAGATACCTGTCCTTAAAGCTCAGCTCAAAAGGAAGCAAAGAAGAATCTCTTTCCTGAAAGTTATGCTCATAAAGATGAGCATCGGGATGATGTCTGGTTGCATGAAGGGGAACTGCCGCTTTAAAAGTAAGCCAATTTTCCAGATTAAGTCGAGGAATGAGGTCGCCATGGGATTCGATGGCAATCAAGCGAAATTTATTTGGGGAATGATAAAGGACATGGAGGATTCGGTCCAGAACAGGTCCTGTTGGGAAGTATAGAAAGTAAGTATCACCCACAGGAATATGATCTGACATCAGATCGGCAAGAATCAGATCCACATTATCAAGCTTATACTGCGTGCGTAACCTCTGACCAAACTCAATCCTGGCCTTTTCAAACTCTACACCGATGGCCTTTCTATCCGGAAAAAGACTTCCATAGAGTAAGCACCCTTCTCCCGCACCACAACCAAGATCAACCAAGGTGCCGGCCGTTAATGGATGATTAAATAACCTCAAGTAGTCTTCACGGCCGGTGTAGAGGGCCTCTTCTTTGAGGCCCTGATAGCTGCCACTGCGGTCGGTGACATTTTCTTCAATCGATTCGTGAGGAAGTTTAAAATGTTCCCAGAACCGTGGTAAGGAAGAATTCATAATTACTATCCTGCTCCAAACCCTCAATAATGTAGCTGCCTCTCAGACCGACACCGAAGGGAAGGAAAATTCTTAAAAAATTCATTTCAAAAATAGTTTCCCAACCAAAGGATGCTGCACGATAAGGAGAACCGCTAAAGCGCCCATTTAACTCATCATAGAAGAGATTAAGAGATATTCGCTTGAAATAGACGTATCTTGAAAGACTGTAGTCCGGATAAAAAAGTGGTAACAAATAATTTCCGGAATACTTGGTAAATTCCTGTAGGAAAACGCTTCTTGTACCTCGGGGATAAGAAATAAGTGAAGAGTATTGATAAAGATCATCCCTTTGTTTTTCATAAGCAAATTGATGATAAAAAGAATGATGATGCCAGAGACCAGGCAAAAAATAGCGACTGTTAATTGTTTGCAGACTTCCCTCTTGGTCTGTTCCGGTAATATCTTTACCTTCTTCCGATCTTAAATTAAGGGTAAATCCTAAGTCCGGATTCATATCTCTCTGACTCAGGCGGGATGTGACAGAATAGCTCAGTTCAGCTCCGGGAGAATAAAGAGCTCCATCATTTATTTCCGAAGCATCGTCAGTAACTTTACTGGTAACTTTGATAAGTTTTGAAAAAGCACGCATGCTAAAATTGTGAACAAATCTTCCTTGGAGATACTTCCAGGGAATCTGCACTCCGGCCTCCAAAGTTCCCTCTTCCCAGGTATCTTCCTTCTCAATTCCACTGACAACAACGTTCTGCCTTCGACCACCATAACCTGCTCGCAAGTCAAAAACCGGATAATAATGAGACCAGCTGGTACTGACAAAGCCCTCCGTTGTTCTTTCATTTAAATTATAAAGAGCTCCGGCCGAGAGGGAGAAATTATTAAGAACGTCCCGGCTATAACCTATCAATGTCACGGTATTAGATAGTGGCGGGGCGAGGATAATCCAGCTGTGAAGATTTAAGGCATGAGCAGGCTGTGAGTATTTAGAGCTTTTAAGCTCTTTTTTATCAACGTACTCACTCTCCAAGGCCTGATAGTTTTCACTTACCGCAAACTTTTCATATATTGGATAAAAACTATTTTCAGATTTCTGTTCTGTCTCAAAGTCCAAGGTCTTGACTACGACATTCATCCCTTCAACACTGTAATCATTATAATAAAGTTTGGACTTATGAAGAGTTGGTGCATAGGCACCGGTCTTGGTGCTGGTGATTTGCCGGAGACCTGCATTGGTAACCATCCAGATATTATCAATACCGGATTCAGGACTTTCAAGCAGGATTTGTCCTTCTTCAACCGTTACAGCACCAAAGTTTGTGACAGTCTTATCAACTAGCGAGAGCCTGGTTTCATTTGTTAAATTAAATTTCACAAGAGACTTAAGATCCTGCTGGTCTTTCAGGACCATGATCACATCTTCATCATTTAACCAATCAATTGAAGTGATGACTTCTTCTTTCGGAAAAGGAAGTCGCTTAAGTTCCTGCCCCTCATCATTCAAAACGATAAGGGACTGGCCCATTTTGGCGTCCCATTCAACATAAAGAACTTTCTCACCAGAGTGATTTAATACCGCAAGGCGCCCTTTAGTTTTTCTCTTAGTTAAAATGAATTTATCTTTTTCCAGGTCATAGACCTTCAATTGAGAAAAATCTCGGTAACCCCACCGCGGATCATATTCCCATTCAAAATAGGCAAGCTTTCCTTCTCTGAGTTTATAGGGGTACTCATTTTGAAGTATACCAGGATAGAAAAGCGTTCTTTCCTTCTTACCTTCAAGCAAAACAAATTGATTAATAAAGGAAAGTCCTTTTTTAAGTGCAAAGATTTTTCCGTCTTCAGTTATTTGAGGATAAAGATAATTAGTCCAACCAAAACGCTTGCCCATATTATGAACGACATAAGGAGTGGGTGATAATTTGTCGGCCCGCTCTTTCCACTCGGTAACCAGATCTTTCATCACATTCTTATAGAATGTCTCAAAGCTCGCCCCTGTTAGTGTCTTCGTGGAATTATAAAAGTTTAAGGGGTTCCAGCTGTTTTTTGCCGACTCATCTGCCAGTTGAGAAAGAAATAAGTCACCATACTTATTTCTGAGCCACGAAGTATAGAAGTAACCATAAACGTAGTGATTAGGGATATAATCCTCGTAAGATCCTAAGTGGGCCTTATCATAATCCCATTTTTTACCGGAAAGAAGAATGGTTCGAAGGTCTCGATCAAAAAGCGGCAGTCTTCCTCTGCCTCCTTTAGTCAAGGCCGTTTCAACTCCTACGGCATCTCCCTCTAAAAACCAGGGCGGAAGTGTCAGTCCAAGTCCCAGGACCTGTCCGATTTCACCCAATATTATTTCCAGGGCGATGTTAAAACCTTGGCGGGTTTTCTGAAATTGAACAACATGTCTGAATTCATGGATGGAGAGAGTTTTCAGCCATTCAGTGTTAGTTAGTTCGGGATCGATACTGGGAGTGACGTACCATTCAGATCTTCTGGGTGCCAGAGTCACAAAACCATTGGACACAATCGATTGGTTTTGAAGGACCAAGGGAATTCTTGGTGGCTCCACTTCCAGGGACCTGGTCACGAAGGGGTAGGCCTTTTCCAGAAGATGGGCAACCCTTTGAGCGTCAGCTTCTATGTCTTCCGGAAAAATCACATCAAAGTGTTCTGTTACAATATGGCGCCACTTAATGTCAGAAGGATTTTGTTGAAAATCTATGGCCGTCTGCGGGGCCTCTATCACATCGGCGGCCAGTTGGGTAGTCATCATCAAGAGCAAAGCAATCAGCAGTCTTTTCATTTATTTCTCTTTTTTACCTGAAACCAGCTCATCCCAAAATATTTTGGCAACAACACCCAGATGATGCTTTTTATGTCTTATAAGATTGATATCTAATTCTCGAGGATGGATGTCTTCAAAATCCAGGACAACCACTTTCTTTTCTTTAATCTCTCGATCAATAACGTGTTCAGGCAGATGTCCCCAGCCCAGTCCTGCCAAAATAATTTCACGCTTAAAATTATTATCGTTAATTCTCCATTTCTTGCCCTGGTCCAGGAGACCAAAGCTCACCCCTTTCGATCCCTTTTTGTCTCCCACAACAATCTGATCAATGTCTGCCAGGTCGGCCTGTGAACTCACTTTTCTTTCTTTGAAAAGTTCAGAGCTCATTACCGGAATCATTTTCACTGCCGTAAAAGGCATCACTTCCAAACTGGAGTGATCTGAAACAAAATGAGTAATTCCAATCTGCGCCTCACGCTCCAGGACTCGGCTCTCGGACCCGCTTAAAATATCAAACCCCAGATTTAATTTGGTGTGAGGAAATCTTTTGCCAAAACTTTTAAACAAATGAAGAAGCTTAGGCAGAGGAGAAATTCCATCTACTGCAATGACGATCTCAGGCTCCTCTTCTCTTCTAAAACTTTGGGAGAGACCTTCCAGTTCATTCATCCCCTGTAAAACCTTTAAAGATCGTTCAAAAAAGGCCTTTCCATAAACGGTCAGTTCAGGCCGATAACCACTCCGATCAAAAAGCTCAACTTCCATTTCTTCTTCCAGCTTCTTAATAGCCAAACTTATAGCTGGTTGCGTTTTATGCAACTCTGCGGCGGCGGCTTTGAAGCTGCCGGCCTGAATTATTCTATGAAAAACAAGCACTTGGTCGAATGTCATATGTATAACTTTTTTTTATATAGTTAATCAAAATTACTGTCTTTTTTTTTATCAAAAACTACTCCATCATTGAATCATTAATGAAGAAGCAAAACTATTCAATCTTAACAACAAGGAGTTAAAGATGAAAATATTGTTAGCCGCCCTATTTACAGTATCAAGCTTTGGCGTAATGGCCCAGACATTTAATGTTGAACCATCTGCCACTAAAATCGTTTACGTCGGTAAGAAAGTTACTGGTGAACACACTGGTAACCTGAACGTTAAAAGCGGTAAAATCACTCTCAAAGGTGAAGAAATCACTGGTGGTGAAGTTGTAGTTGATATGAACTCTCTTACCAGTACAGATCTTACAGATGCTGAGTACAACGCTAAGTACGTAGGCCACATGAAATCAGAAGATTTCTTCAACACTGCCAAGTACCCAGAGTCTAAACTGGTTATCAAAAGTTCTAAAAAGACAGCTAAAGGTCTAGAAGTTAAAGGTGATCTGACAATTATTGGCCAGACAAAACCGGTAACTTTCATCGTTACTGATCTTAAGAAAACAGATGCAGGACTTACTGGTAAGTCAAATCTGACACTTAACCGCACTCAGTGGGGTCTTAAGTATGGTTCAAACTCTTTCTTCAAAGGTTTGGGCGACAAGGCCATTAACGACGATTTTACTCTAGCTATCGATCTTGCTGCTAAAAAGTAATTCTCTCCCAACTAAGGGCCCCACTCCGGGGCCCTTTTTCTTAGCGAAATGCCATTTTTCCTTATACAATCTTTCCATGATCCAACTGCTAATTTTACTTATATTAAACTCTGCCATGAGCTATGGGGCCACTATAGCCATTATTGATACAGGGTTTGATCTGGATCATGATTATTTAAAACCAAAAATCTTAAACAAAGAAACCGACGAAGAGGCCATTGATTTTCATGGCTGGGATTTTTTTGATAATAGTCATTTAAAAAAGCCGGTGATTGAAGATAAATCCTCGATCCAGGAAATTCTTCTCTTCCGCAACCTGCGGGCCAAAGGTCACCGCCAGGGTTTATCGCTTGAAGAATTCGAGTGGTATAAAAAGAAAAATGCAGATAAGGCCTTCATGGAAAAAGTGAAGCTCTTTAAAAAACATTCCCATGGAACTTTTGTGGCGGGCATTGCCTTAAGAGAAGGCGAGAACATCAACATCTTCCCTATCAGAGGTCTTAATTTACCTAATCCGGTAGTGGCCGTTGAAGACAGCTCCCAGCCTGGGACCCTTCCCGCCCGCGGTAAGACATCGGAAGAAAAATTTCATGATGAAGTCAGACAGTCGATCAATCGCGTTTCCCGCAAATTCTCCAAGATCTGTCAGTTTGTCTCGCAAAAGAAGATAGAAGTAGTGAACGCTTCTTACGGAATCACTTTTAAGAATATCATGACCAAATTCCGTGAGCGCTATAAAGAGATGACCGGTAAAGAAATAGATGAAACGAAACTAAAAATGATCGTGGATGATTATTTCAATACTCTCTATCAGCGTGGTGAAAAAACCATGAGAAAGCACTCAAAGATTCTTTTTGTTTTCTCTGCTGGAAACTCCGGGCTCGATAACGATACCTACCACCATTATCCATCACGCATTAAAGTGCCTAACGCTATTACTGTTGCGGCGATGAACGGTGATTACCTGGCGACTTTCTCAAATTACGGGAAAGAACATGTTGATATCGGTGCTCCGGGAGTAGCAATTTTATCGATTGTGCCAAAGGTCTATTCAGAAGATGGTTCAGATCTCTACTCTCCGGCCAGCGGTACCTCCATGGCGGCCCCTTATGTTTCAAACCTTGCGGCCCAGCTAAAAAACACCAACCCTCGCTTGAGTCCATCTGAAATAAAAAAGATCATCCTGGAGACAGGTGAATCTAAGGACTACTTAAAACCTCATCTTGCCTCCGGGGCCATTGCCAGCAATCACCGGGCCATCCGGGCCGCCCTCTTATCCAAGGACATGGTTCTGGATCAGGCCATTACTTTAGGTAAGTCAGACCTGATTCCTATGGAAGATAAAGTCAGTATCGGTCGTCCTCCCGTTCTATCAGCGGAAGAAATGCACAAGAAGGTTATGGACTCAGTCCCAAGTGTCATTACACCTGGGGAAGTTGAAGAAGAGCCAACGACCGGACCATTTACCAAATCAGAGTCTTCTTTACAGAAGGACACAGTGAAAGCGCCACAGGACAATTCAGTGCCGCCTCCTTCAGAAGTTCCAGATGTTCAGCAGAAATCTGCTGATCCAGTCCATTCCAGTCAAAGCGAAGCACAATCTCCCCCACTTTCCGAGGAGCGGCCTGCATCTTCTTCTGAACCTCAACCGTCACTCCCTGAAGCTCAATCCCCAGAGTCTTTGCCTTCATTGCCGCAATCGTAAGCATACAACTGGCAAGGGAAGTACTCATCAAGTCAGTTGGAGAAAAGGCTTCACCTTTACCCTGATTGTCCTTCGGAGCATCGGTATAGATAATGTTGTTTGAATCAAGATGAATGGCCTGTGAACGAAGACTTCCTTCGTATGTAACTTTCATTTGGTGCATAAAACCTCTTTGGATAGTTGATCAAATAT
Source organism: Bacteriovoracaceae bacterium (assembly GCA_023701435.1). Taxonomy (GTDB): domain Bacteria; phylum Bdellovibrionota; class Bacteriovoracia; order Bacteriovoracales; family Bacteriovoracaceae; genus Peredibacter. The sequence continues at coordinate 100,502 of JAMPXB010000007.1, forward strand.
TATGATCAACCAACCAATAAGGCAAAAAAAAGGGCCCCCAACCTTGGGGACCCTCAGAACCAGGGAGGAGAATTTAGCTTTTCAGATCAGATGCTGCTTCTTTATTCCAATCTGAAATCGTGATTTTCTTAGTCTGTGTTTTCACTTCCTTGGGAATAACAATGTCCAGAACACCATTTTCAAAGCGGGCCTCTATCCCTTCAGTATTTACATTTTGTGGCAGAGTAAAGACTCTTGAAAACTTCCCATACCGTCTTTCTGAACGTCTCCAGTAATATGGAGCTGATTATCTTTAACTTCAATAGCGAGTTCTTCTTTACGAAGTCCCGGGATATCAAGCCCGACGCTATAAAATTTTTCCTCATCCCTGATTTCACAGGCAGGAGTGAAGCCGCTGCCTTTGCCAAAGCTTTCAAACATGCGCTCCATTTCTTTTTCCATTTGGCTGATTGGATGGCGTAGAGCTGGTTTTAATTCAAAGTGATACATAGTTGCCTCCTTAAATAGGTTAACTTTGTGGCCCTTTTCTTACTTATAAGTTGGGTTCACTTGGATAAACGTCAAGGTTTGGAAGCAAAAAAATCCTGTTTTTTCTTCTAAAATGGCCAACACAGGAATAAAATGAGGGCACACTACAGGAGATCTCTATGACTAAAAAACTCCCGGCAAAGAAGCCCGTCAGTAAATCTGCGTCCAAAAAGCCTATTAAAAAACCTATCGCAAAAGCTAAAAAATTAGATCCTAAAACTCAGACGATTGAATCGTTGCTGGAACTCATTCGGGTGACATCAACAGAGATTCCTGATGATGTGGCAAAAACTTTAATGAAGGCGCGTAGTCAGGAAGAGCAAAACACCACTGCTTCCTACGCAATGGGAATCATCAAAGACAATATTGATCTGGCCAAGTTCAAGTCTCAACCTCTTTGTCAGGACACTGGAACAGTCATTTTCTTTGTCTATCATCCTCCGGGATTCTTTCAAAATGCATTCAAAGACCTCATCAAAAAGGCGGTCGTTAAGGCCACTCAGAAAGGTTACCTAAGACAAAACTCCGTCAATTCACTTACTGGTGAAAATGCCGGAACCAATCTTGGTGAAGGACATCCTTCTGTTCACTTCTATGAACACAATAAAAAAGAAGTGGAAGTTAAATTAGTTTTAAAAGGTGGTGGATGTGAAAACGTATCCACTCAATACTCGCTACCAGACACAACTTTAGGTGCCGGTCGTGATTTAGCGGGCGTTCGTAAAGTTGTTATTGATGCCGTTTATAAAGCACAAGGCAAAGGCTGCGGTCCTGGGGCCCTGGGTGTTTGTATTGGCGGTGACAGAGCGGACTCTGCTTACAACGCCAAAAAGCAGCTCCTCAGAAAACTCGATGATAAAAACAGCATTCCTGAACTTGCCTCCCTTGAAAATGAGATCGTTGAAACTTGTAACAAGCTCGGCATCGGGCCCATGGGCTTTGGTGGCAAGACAACACTTCTTTCATGTAAGATGACTCACGCCAACCGCGTACCGGCCTCTTACTTCGTCTCTATTTCATATATGTGCTGGGCGTTCCGTCGTCAGGGCGTTGTTTTAGACAAGAAAAACACTATTAAAAAATGGTTATACTAGGAGGAACAATGAAACGTTTAAACTATCCCTTTTCTCCAGAAGCCGTTCGTGAATTAAAAGTGGGAGACATGGTTCTCATTTCAGGTAAACTTTTTACTGGCAGAGATGCTGTTCACAAGTATCTTCATGACGGAAACAAATCTCCCGTTAATCTTAAAAATCAAATCATCTATCATTGTGGTCCTGTGACCATGAAAGATAAAAAAACAGGTAAATGGACCGTCACCGCAGCTGGACCTACAACATCTATTCGCGAAGAGCCTTATCAATGGGAAGTCATCCGCGATCATGGAATTGTCGGAGTTATCGGTAAAGGTGGAATGGGACAAAAAACTCTTGATGCCTGCAAGGAGTACGGCTGTGTCTATCTCCATGCTATTGGTGGAGCTGCCCAGGTGTTGGCCGAAAAAATTAAATCAGTAGATGGTCTCTATCTGGAAGAGTTTGGTCTGCCGGAAGCTATTTGGGAATTAACCATTGAGGACTTTCCAGTGGTCGTTACCATGGATGCTCATGGAAATTCGCTCCATAAAGAAGTTGAAAATTCTTCCAAAGAAGTTTTAAAAGCTATTCTGTAACATACACTAGCAGGGTCAATTTTATTGGCCCTGTTTTTTTTCTTTCTTATCCCTACTGCCCTTAACTATCTTTTCCTCACTCTCCTGCGAATTTTCATTTTCCTGTGAACTAATAGCTGATTGCTTTATATTTTCTTTTACTCTGGTCTGAGCAAAAGCTGAAAAACTCATCACCAAACTGATTAATAGAATAGTACGCATAGAGATTCTCCTCAAAATGGAAGTTGCTCCTATTATACTTAGACTTTGAATTTAATGGTTAAAAATGACCTAACCTGCTGAATTCCCAATAGGAAATAACAGCAAATTAGGTTTATATGACAGAGATTGTGGTCGTTTATTCAGCGAAAGCTTCGTTCCATTCAAGATTATGATAAACCTGCTGAACATCATCATCGCCTTCGAGGACATCAATAAGCTTCTGGAATTTGATATAGCTTTCTTTAGAGATTTCTTTCGTATTAAGCGGCAATCTCTCTAGCCCTGAATCTTCCAGTTTAATTTTAAGGTCTTCAAGCTTCTTGTAAATGTCGTGATAAGCCTCAACAGGACCCTGGACAGTGACGAAACCTTCTTCACTCTCAACATCATCGATATTGAAATCAATGAGCTCCATCATTAAATCATCAGTCGACATACCTTTTAGATTTTCTTCTTTGATGGTAAAAGTGGCCTTGCGTTCAAAAACAAACTGCAGGCATCCCGGAGTCCCTAAGCTACCACCATACTTATTAAAATATGAACGGATATTGCTTACTGTACGTGTTGGATTATCAGTTGCTGCTTCAATAAAAACGGCAACACCATCAAGTCCGTAACCCTCGTAATTAATTTCTTCAATGGCTGCTCCATCCTGACCAAGACCTTTTTTAATGGCCTTATCAACATTGTCTTTTGGAACGTTAAACTCACGGGCCTTAAGAAGAGCGATTTTAAGAGCAAAGTTGGCCTCAACTTCAGCATGGCCTGCATTCTTTACGGCCATGAGAATTTCGCGGAGGACCTTCGTGTAACTTTGAGAACGCTGCTTATCTTGAGCAGCTTTTTTCATTTTAATGTTGTTCCATTTACGACCCACGTAGCTCTCCTGTCTGCTAAAAATTTGATAAATTACTATAACGTAAAAAGATTGAATTCGCTGTAAAAAGCCGCAGTTAACGCTCGGCACATAAGACTCAATTCTGCAACTGATCTGATAACCAAATCATCATAAAAAGGAGTCGATATGAAAAGCTAAAAGAAGACTGAAACAGTTGGAAAAATCTTAAGCTTTTTCTCCTTGAGCTAAGCTCAGAAATAAAGCTAAAATAAAATAATCATGGTTTTTTTCTCAAGGAGGAGAAATGATCTTCAAGTTTACGGTGTTGGCCCTATCTTTCAGCCTTTATTACTTTACTCAGTATATTCATTAATAAATTTAAAAATAAAATTTTCTTTACCTTCAATACTTAGAGTTGTCATCTCTTCTTGGTAACCCTCTTGTTTCATGGCATCGATAAAGTATTGAAGGTAGTTCCTCCCCGGATCAGTCAATAGTATCGTTCCACCTGGTTTAAGAAACTTAATCAGACCACGGGCAACTTCTCTTGGGTGTTTTGATTCGTAAAGAATATCGGAGCCCATGACGACATCAAATTTTCCGAGATCTTCCGAATCCTCCCTCCAGTTTAAACGCTGGTAAGCAATGCTAAGAGAGGAATGCCGGCAATTTCTTTGGAGATACTCTTGAGCGTCAGGATGAAAATCCGTTGCTAAGACTTGGGCCCCCAGATGAGTCGCCACCATTGATGGAAAACCTAGTCCGCAGCCTAATTCTAAGACCTTCTTCTTATTGACTAGCTCAGGACGTTCATTGAGGTATTGTGCCAGAGCTTCCGCTGCCGGCCACAGGATACCGAAGTAAGGACAAAGATCCTCGGCAAAGGGATCAAGTTGCTCATCTGGAGTCATTGAATCACAGATAAGATCTATCGCTTCATCCAGGTCACGGATAACTTCCATAACATAGAGTTTATTGCCTAATTTGCGTTGTTTAATTTGAGTGGGGTATTTCATTCTTACATTATATGAATGCCTGAACAGATTTGCGAGATCATTCACAAAGACATAGTGGACTGCGAGTATCCACCATGTCTTAAAAAAATTACTTCGTCACTAACCAAACCGTGGCACGATCATGTGTGACTCTTGATTTGAATTTACAGTCTTTATTATAGATTCGATTGTGGCGAAAAATGGAAGCACCACGAGGTACTACTAAGGCACAGACTGTTTCAACACCATCTTTGGTATATGTAATAAGTCTTGAGTCCACATCAAATGAAAGTCCAGGAACTCTATTACGATAATAATCAGTCTTGGACATTTGATCACCATAGACGATGGCCTCTTCTACTTGGGAAGAAACAAAGACCACGTCAGAGCCGGCCTTGATGTAGAAATAAGACTTCACTTCAGCATTACGAAAATCGTGCTTAACATCAAGAACTTTAACTTCAGCAGCGAAGGCTGAGCCGACCATCAGCGAAAGAGCAACTAAAAACAATTTCATAATAAACTCCTTTAAAGTTTGTGAGGTCGGTTAATTAACCAATATTCACTCAAAAAAAAAGAGCTTTTAAATTTCCTAACAGAGCTTGGACAAATGTTTAAGAAAATATTTGGCCGTGTTTGCACAACAACTGTTGCAACTACTGCACGCTTGATACTAATGGCCAAACGAAGAGCGCGTACACACAAGTGTACACACTCTCGAAATAATTATTTTGTAATGAGATGAACCTGCGTAACATTTATCGTTCTGACGTGATGACCATCATCAATCTTCTTCTTGGCCTTTTTCACCTTCAATGTACAATTAGTTGGGGTAATCTTGTCATAGCGAAAAATTGATCGCCCGCGAGTTGAAACGGAAGCACACTCATGAAGTGCCCCTTCATGATCAAAAACAATTGTGCGAGAAGCAGCATCATAACTTAAACCAGGAACAGTTTGTTTGGTTTCTCGGTCATAGCGGTCACGACCAGAGCCTCTGTTTTCGGTTGTAACTAACGTAACCCAGGCACGACCTAGTTCTTTGTTAATTTCAAACTTTGCCTTCGACTCACTTTGCCAAAAAGAATCAGGAACTTCCATAACGAGTGTTTCAGCTGCATGGGCCGCAGAAAAAGACAGAAGACACAAAGACAGTGCTAACTTTTTCATAAAATCCTCCATTGTTAAAAGTTGAACTGACATCAATTTTTTAACAAAGGGCCAATTTTAAGTAGACTTAAAGTTAACTCAAGCGCCTTGCGACCTGTCTTTTGATTTTTTTGAAAAAAAAACCTCCTTTTGAAACAAGATTTCATTCTCAAAAAAGATGAACTATTTTTTTGGAAAATTAAATGACCATCAAAGATTTCCAACTTCTCAGTAAGATAATATTTTTTACCATCAACTAAGAGTTAACGAAATCTTGACAAAAATCTAAAGTGACTTTTTATCTACTGACTATGTGGTGTGAAGACTGAACAAGAGTCCATAAAATAACGGCCAGGGTAAGAGCGATTATTTTCATTTTTTCCTCAACAGCAGATTTAAACTACTGCTAAGGAATAGCTCAAAAACTAGACAAGGTATTTACTCTCCAGCCCATGCCATTCTTGACCCAGATTACCAGTGAGATTCGGAAGGTCCTGATCTACAAATAAGTCCAACACTTCTCGAGGCGAAACAGTTCCGCCCTTGCGCTTCAAAAAACGAATTTTGACCAGCCCGGTCGCCATCAGTTCATTTTTATAAATAAACTTTTGCTGAATAAAAAAATACTTCTCATCAAAACCAATGTTCTGAGTTTCAAGCTGGAATTTATTCCAAAGCTCCAGCGACTTTTTAAACTTAATGGTTTCTCCAGCGACGACTGCATACCAACCTTTTTTGGCGGCCAGGTCATACATACCGTTTCTGAAAACCATGTCCCATCGTCCAAAATCCATGAATGAGAAGTAGACGCCGTTATTAACATGCCAAAGCAAATCAAGATCAGTGGGAAGTACCCGCATGGAGACCGTCGTCTTCTCTTTAAAATGGGCCTTAGGAATAAGGCCCCGTTTTAAAAAGATGAGAATGGTTCTTAATATCATGTGCATAAATTACCTTTCAATGATCGCCGCCACTCCCATTCCTCCTGCTGTACAGATGGAAATAAGCACTCTTCCCTGCCCTTTTTCTTTAAGTATCTTCGCAGCAGTTGCAATAATTCTTCCGCCAGTCGCAGCAAAAGGATGACCTAAGGCCAGACTTCCGCCTTTGACATTCAATTTGTTCCGATCAATTGAGCCCAAGGGTTTGTCACGTTTTAAAACTTTTTTACAATATGCAGGATCTTCCCACGCCTTGAGCGTGCACATTACCTGACCGGCGAATGCTTCATGAATTTCATAGAAATCAAAATCGGCGAGAGTTAGATTATTTCTTTCCAGAAGCCTCGAGACAGCAATCGTAGGCGCCATCAGTAGTCCTGCTCCTGCCACAAAATCCACCGCGGCCACTTCACAATCTTTAAAATAGGCCTGCACTTCGAGTCCATTATCCCGGGCCCACTCTTCAGATCCCAAAAGAACAACTGACGCACCATCAGTAAGAGGAGTTGAATTACCAGCAGTCAATGTCCCTTTGCCTGACCCATCAAAGGCCGGTTTTAACTTGGCAAGTTTATCCAATGAAGTTTCTTTTCTGGTGATGGTGTCCTTTTTTAAATTTCGAAAGGTAACAATTAATTCATCGTGAAAGCCTTCTTCATAGGCCCGTGCCGCTTTTTGGTGTGATTCAAAGGCCAGCTGATCTTGCTCTTCACGAGTGACCTTCCACTCTTTAACCATTAATTCTGTATGTTCACCCATAGAAAGACCGGTGCGAGGCTCTTTTACTGCAGGAATTTCCGGCTTCAGGAGCTTGGGATTAAAACTACTCAGAACTTTTACTTTCTCCGGCAAAGATTGGGCATTCTGCAATTTGATAAGCCAATGAGTTAGTTTTCTTTGTCCAATCAGAGGAATATCCGAATTTGTATCAGACCCTCCGGCAATACCGGCCTCTATCTGACCAGCAGCAATTTTTAGTGAAATCAAATTTGCCGCTTCCAGTCCCGTACCACAGGCCCGTTGAATATTAAGACCAGGGGTTTCATGAGACACTTTTGAACCGAGCACAACTTCCCGAGTCAGGTTCCAGTCAAATGGATGATTCATCACCGTACCGGCAATGACATCACCTAACAGTTTTCCTTCCAGCTTAGTTTTCGTCACGAGATCATTAAAGGCGGTGCTCAAAAGATCGTAATTTGAAGCTCCCTGATAATTTGCCATCGATTTAACAAAGGGAGTACGTGAACCATTTATAATTGCAACTTTTTTCATAATCATCCTTTTTGACAACCAACCGGTCGGTAGGTTAGAATAGTATAACCCAAGGATGGTATTTATGTCCACACCTTCGACTAAAACCGAATTATTACATGCTGCTAGCCGTATGCTTCTTTCGAAAGGATTAAACGGTTTCAGTTTGCAGGAACTGGCAACTTCTCAAAATATCAAAAAGGCGAGTCTCTATCACCACTATCCTTCCAAGAATGCCCTGGCCATTGAGCTTTATCGTTTTTATCAGGAAGCTTTTTTAACTTGGGTTGAAAAATACCGTCATCTCTCGGCAGAAAAACAGATTATTAATTATGCCGAAAAACTCACGACCTGGATTTGTGAAAAGAAAAGAGTTTGTCCCGTAGGTGCCTTGAGTCTGGAGTGGCAGTTAGTTGATCCGGAATTACAAAAGGAAATCAAAAAGCTACATGAAATTCAAAAAAATTGGTTAACCAGTCTTTATAAAGAAATTGATATCAAAATTCCTCGTGCTGAAGCCGTCATGTGCACCATGGCCCTGCTTCAAGGAAGCATCCAATTAGCACGTATCAACGATGATTCCAAACTGGTTATTAAAAATTTAAAATCATATTTAAAGAGTATTAAAACATGACTGCACATGAACATTTTCTACAATTACTTAAAAACTTTCCCGACTCATTAACTCTTCCCCCACCGACTCTCTCGGAGCTGGGACTGGAATATCTGGAACTTGAACCAGGTAAGAAAATGGTGGCCAAGGTCCCCTTTCAAAAGCGATTCACGAATCCCGTTGGTCTTTATCAAGGGGGCATGCTCGCCGCCTGTATTGATGAAGTCTTCGGTCCCCTTTCCTATATAACGGCCGAAAAGGCCTGCATGACTTTGTCTATGAATATGACTTATCTGGGGGCCTTCAAAGAAGAAATGGGATTTTGTCTTATTGAAGCTATAGTGATAAAAAAAACCAAAAACTTTATCTTCATGCGTGCGGATGTCAAATCACCGAACAGTGACCATCTCGCTCACGCGGAAACACATGTGAAAATTTTATGAGTTTAAAATTAAGACAGCTCTTCTTAGATAAACTGATCAATTTCTATGGGCCCTTTATTGGTGCTGGTGTAAAACTGGAAAAAATGACCAAAGATTTTCGCCATGCCAGAGTTTCCATGAAACTGACCTTTTATAATAGAAATTATATGGGCACCCAATTTGGCGGCTCACTGTATGCCATGACTGATCCCTGGTATATGCTGATGCTGATTAAAAACCTGGGTCAAGACTACATCGTTTGGGATAAGGCCGCATCCATCAACTTTCGCAAACCCGGCAAAGGTAAAGTTTTTGCTGATTTCAATCTGACCGAAGAGCATTTGCAGGAAATCCGGGCCACACTAGTGACCCAGAAAAAAATGGATTACGTTTTTAAAGTTGAAGTTAAGGATACTGAAGGCAAACTTATCGCGGAAGTGGACAAGGTCCTCTATATCAGAAAGAAAACTTAGACCGCATGGGCCTGGTATTCATCTTCCGGTGTATAAATGGTCCAACCGCGGGATCTTTTGGAAAAACTCATTTTTTCGCCGCTATCGAGCTGACCAATCAGACGTTTGCCATCCGTACTTTCGCCGAGGATCATGAAGTATTTAATTTGCTGGGTCCAATCATTAAACCGGACTTTTACCTGCTTTCTTCCGGCGGATTTCCAAACTTTTTCAATACTGTACCAATTCATATTCCCCTCCTTGAGCCATATATGTTAAATGATACACCATGACTGATAATTCCTCTAATAAATCATCCTCAAGAGCAGGGCGTTTCAAGAAGAAACTTGTAACTGAAACAGAACTACTTAATGAGGCCCCCCAGCTCATGGCCAAGGTGGCGCCATTTCATGAGTTATTCAAATTAGGTAAGCTTAATGAAATCCAATTTACTGCCTCATATTTAATTCTTATTTTATCTCATCGTTGTCCTGGCACCTGGCCTGGATCTAAAAAGCCTTTTACTAAAGTACCGGGCATTCCCTGGCGGGAGCTCCCTTTTCAATTTGAACCCAATGTCTTAAAGCGGCTGGATCACATTGAGACGCTAGAAGAAATCTTTGCCAATTTCGCTCTAAAATCCACCCCGATGACTGTTAATCGGGCCATTCTCGAATGGGGTTACGGTAATTATGGTTTGGAACTCATGTTTCGTATTCCTTCCCCATCAGAAGTCTTAAATCAGCAGAAAAAAGGTCGCCGTTGTGTCACCTGTATTCTGGATAAGCGGCTGGCCTCTTATATCTTAGGAGAAAGAGACGCATTAAGTTTTACTATGCATGACTTGATCCATGCTGATCATTTTTATTTTCATAATGAGTGCTATCAAGGGCAGCTAGGTTTTTACGGTCTGCTGGCTAAGACCTTTGCTTATTTTGATTTATCCCAGGAGGAATTCGCCCGGGAATTTGAATATGTGATTGCTGACATGAATGCCTATGCTATTCATTTATTAAAATGCCTGAAGTCAGCGATGGTTCATTATTTTTCAGAAGATTATTTTCGAAACTGGCCCAAAGAATTAAATCCTCCGAAGGCCCTGTATGCCTTAAATACCAGCGACTACGATGCGGTCACCATGGACCAAGAGATCCTTAACTGGCTCGATCAATTTAGACTGCGCTAAACCGCCACTTTCCATAATAATACATCGAAAGGGCCGTTCCAATGTGCCACATGGAATGCCATTGAAAAGAAGACTCGGGAACACAATCTAAATGAAGTTCATCCACCAGAAACATCCCAAATGATAGAGCGAGTGCAAAAAGGGATAGCTGAAGAGTTCGGGCCTTAAGAAACCTCCACCCTAGTTCCCTGATAATGTCTCCCACCGAGAAGAAAAATATTAATAGGCAAAAACTGATCTTGGCCCATTTTCCCATAAAGTACATCGCCCCAAATAAGGTGACGTAATAGAGCGAGAGAAAAAAGAGGATTTTCTGGGGAGATTGTTTAAGAAGGAGCAGAAGGTTTAGAATCGCAAAAAAACTTAAAACGAGAATAATCGATGCAAAATCCATCGCCAGGGCAAGATTAATAAAACTGGCATGACCAAATAAACTGGAGATCCCCATGGTAAAACAAACGCCGGCCCACAGCTTTAACTCCAGACTCTTATTAGTGACTTCACGATAGATCGCCCAGGCCGCCACAATATAAGCAAAAGAGCTCCAAAAAGCCGAGGGCTGCCTTATAAGAGCTTCACGAGCGAGTTCACACCCGCAGTTGTCAGGGAGGCAAGATGCCTCCTCAAAACCTCTCCAGGGATTCACGGGATGAATTTGGCCGAATTTTTTTCGTTTTCAGATACTTCCACCAGAGTAATCCTCGCTCGGTGACCGTAGAGCTTGGCGAGAATTTTGGAGGCTTCTTCATAAACGTAAAGGGCCGTTCCTTCCATTCCAGGATTAGGCATCACTCTTAACTGAAGCGCTCCTGCCTGATCTAACTTTTTAAAATCTTCCATATGAGGATCGTCCTGGGCCACCAGAAAGGTATGGTCAAACATGTGCTCAAGCCAGCTTTTGATTTCTTTTAATCCACCGAAATCAACAACCCAACCTTCAGCAGTCAGTTCACTCGCCTCAAACTCAAAATAAAATTCTCTGGAATAGCCATGAACAAAGCGGCAGTGAGAATTCGCCCGCCATTGACGATGGGTACAAGGGAACCCCGAAAAACGTTTGGTTGATTTAAAGTTTTTTGGATTCATAGCTCTTCTCCTGTACCGGTTTAGCAGATCCTAACACGGATCACTGAGGCTTCGCCAGCCTTCCGTTTTATGTCTAAGATTTTTTAATACTCGTAGGTATTTACGGGCCGAAAGGTCGGCGCCTAAATGCTGGAAAAATCTGCGGGTAAGATAACTCTCCGGGGAGGCATAAATTTCTTCCTCGGAGGCTTCTGTATATCCATAACCCAAAACATGGTTGTTTCTTATCACAATCAGCGACTTCTCCCCCAAACTTCGACCTTCTCCTAAGATAATTAAATGTTCTGAAGGAAATCTCGCTTCCTTGGAAAGAGTGTCCACTTTATGATTGTGCCTTAATACTTCCTCTTTGGATTTCCCACCTTCCCGATAGGCATATTTCTGATCTTTAAGTTCAAAGTTAAGACTCTTAAGTTTTATCTTCGCATCCGAGTATTCTTTAAAATACCACAGTCCCGGAAGATTTTTTTTAAAGGGTCTGACACGGAAGACCTTCTCCCCATTTTGATCCTGAACCACAATCATCCAATGAGGCAAATAGGGTTTGAATAAAAGCTTTTTAAATTCTGCGATTAAGGCGGAGCCGGTTATCTCGTGATCAATAGAATTGGCGCTCACCAATAAATCACGGTTTTCGGCCTTGGCGATAAGAAGCTCCCGCGCCGTTTTTTCCATGTTAAAGGAAGACTCAAAACGGATAACTTTTCCGGACTGATCTTTGAAATAAAGAATCCCTGCCTTGGCCGGAATTTTCTTTAAAATTTTCTCATGATGAGGAAGATAGAGAATTTTGGTGTATGTTTTAAATCTTAACTGGAGAAGTTCTTTAAAAAGTTCCAGTGTGGCCCTGGCGTCTCCAATCGCCCGATGACGATCAATAATTTTGATATTAAAAAAACTGCAAAGAGCATCAAGATTATAATTGGTTAAACCAGGAATTTCATGTTGGGCCACTTTGAGAGTGCAGAAGTTTTTTACTTTCAGCTCCTGGCCCATTTCTCCATATTTCTTCTTTAAAAGCCCCAGATCAAATTCAGTATTATGGGAAACGAATACAGAACCATCGAGTCGCATTCTGATGGCATCGGCCACTTCGTAAAACTTAGGCGCCTCCTTGAGGCTTCGATTAGTAATGGCGGTGAGGCTTGAAATAAATTCAGGAATCGGTTTTAAGGGATTAATGAGAGTTTCATAGACATCAAACACCTTCTCGTCCTGGAAAGTGATGAGGGCGATTTCAATAATATCGCAGTCCTCATCCAGACCGGTGGCCTCAATGTCACAAATAACATATCTGCGTGCACTCATATCTTATCTTAGGAATTTCCCCTTCATAAGCCAAGATCTTGACCAAAATAAGAGAAATAAGTTAAAAATGGTCATGAATTTTCAATTAGAAAAAAGCTGGAAACCTTATTTGGCCCAAGAACTTGATAAACCCTATATGCAGGAATTGTTCTCCTTTTTAGAAATGGAGAAGAAGTCAGGTAAAGAAGTTCACCCAGATGAGGAACAAATTCTGGAAGCCTTCAGACTCACTCCATTTTCCGAAGTCAAAGTGGTCCTGCTGGGACAAGACCCCTATCACGGCCCAGGCCAGGCCCATGGCCTGTGTTTTTCCGTCAATAAAGATGTAAAGATCCCCCCTTCACTGGTGAATATTTTTAAAGAACTAAAAGATGATCTCGGAATTACTATTCCTCCTCATGGTTGCCTGGAATCCTGGGCCCGCCAGGGTGTTCTCCTTCTTAATAACGTTCTGACTGTTGAAACAGGCAAGGCCGGGAGTCATCATCAAAAGGGCTGGGAAAAGTTTACGGATAAAGTTATTGAAGTTCTAAATGGAGAAAAAGAAAATCTTGTTTTTATTCTATGGGGCAATCCCGCTCAAAAGAAGGCTTCCAAGGTAGATGAAAAGAAGCACCTAATCCTAAAATCAGTACACCCTTCACCCTTATCAGTTTACCGGGGATTCATGGGCTCCAAACCCTTTTCTCAAACCAATGCTTACTTAAAGAAAAAAGGGCTTAAGGAAATAGACTGGCGGATTACTTAATCCGTTTAACGACTGCCAGATAAAAAGGCCCCCAGCCGGAAGTATCAGGCAGCACCTGCCAACCAAACTCGGTAGGTTCACCAAAAGAAAATTCCTTTCTAATCAGTTCAAATCGCCCCATTCTTTTCTGATAAAGCTTGCGAATGATATCGTCATTTTCCAACTGAGAAAGAGCACATGTGGAATAAACAATTGTCCCACCAACTTTTACAATATCAAGGGCCGAGGCGAGCATGGCAAACTGAGAGATAGCAATGGCCTTGGTTCTTCCCGGGGCCCATACTGAAAGCTCTTTGGAGTCCTCCAGCACATGCCTTTCCGAAGAACAAGGCGCATCCAGTAGCACCTTATCATAAATGCTTTTTTGGTATAGGCTCCACTTGGTAGCATCATGTGCGGTGACGGTATGATTTTTTTGTTCTGATTTTGGAAGATAATCATCAAAGATACGATGAATGCGCGCTCGTCTTGCGGCAGATCGGTCATTAGAAACCAGGAGACCTTGATTTTGTAATTTCAGGGCACATAAAAAGCTTTTCCCACCTGGAGCAGCACAGAGATCCACGACCTTTTCTCCTGGTTGCAAATCCAACGCCTCTACCGGAAGAATACTGGCCGCATCCATCAGATAATAATTAAGATAACCTTCATCTGTCTTTTCCGGTTGAGAGAAACTTTCACGTACATCATGCTCAAAAGAAATACCTGTTACGTGCAGTGGAGTTTCTGAAAATTTATATTTGGAATAAGGATTTAGAATAGCAACATGCTTCTTTGGAAGAAGTAAGGCCTCCTTTAAACGGGGCCAGCGCTCTCCATACATATTGCCGTAAAATGCTTCAAAACCTTCAGGACCTTTTGTCATAAAACCATTGTAACAAACTTTTATTATTATTAAATAGCTATGACCTTATAGAGATTTTCTATTGGGGCCGTTCTTGGCTAAAAGAGCGCTTTTTGAGATAATGCTCTCATGAAAACGCTAACCCTTTTATTTACTTTATTGATTACGACTCAGCTGGGAGCTAAGACTATGACAAAAGAGATTGCCACCCTTGCCGGCGGATGTTTTTGGGGTATGGAAGAAATAATCAGGAACATTCCCGGAGTAATTAACACCACTGTTGGATACACTGGCGGGGAGATAGATAATCCCACCTATAACATTGTAAAACTGGGCACAAGCAATCACGCTGAAACTGTCCAAGTTGAGTTTGATCCTAAAAAGTTGTCCTACTCAGCTTTGTTGGATTTTTTCTTCCGCATGCATGATCCCACAACCCTGAACCAACAGGGCAATGACAAAGGAAGTCAGTATCGTTCGGTGATTTTTTATCATTCTCCTGAGCAAAAGCAGACCGCTCAGCAGGTTATCGAAAAAGTTGAAGCCTCAAAAAGATGGCCCAAACCAATTGTGACCAAGCTTGAACCGGCGGTGAAATTTTATCCGGCCGAAGAGTTCCATCAGGATTACCTGAAAAAGAATCCTGGAGGGTATACTTGTCACTGGTTAAGGAATTAATCACCAATATTGGGAATAAAAGGAGTAAGATGGTGAACGCTTGACATTTCCTTGAAGTGCTTAAGGGAATCAGGTTTCATGCTGACAAATTCCAGTCCCATATAAACCTTATGATTTTGTCCCTTAAACTCTCTTATTTTGATCCAACGACAAACTCCCTGACCTTCAAGAGTGCCGTTGCCG
The DNA here is from genome assembly GCA_023701435.1 of Bacteriovoracaceae bacterium. GTDB lineage: Bacteria > Bdellovibrionota > Bacteriovoracia > Bacteriovoracales > Bacteriovoracaceae > Peredibacter. The sequence goes on from JAMPXB010000007.1 coordinate 115,600, forward strand.
TTGTGTAAATTGAAGTTTACAACTTCTCCCACTTCATACCGCTTGCCTAGATCCGTAATTTCAACGGCCGCTCCACCACGACCATATTCAATGGCCTCTCCCCCCAGGGATTTGAGTATTTTTGGTGTTTGAATTTCTGAGGAGAATCTTTCGTCAAAAGGAGATGTATAGCGCATGACCATCTTAATTAAATCATCTAACTTAAAAGGTTTGCTTAAGAGGGCCTCGGCCCCTTTATCAAAGGCATCTTCCAGTGTGATATCAGCAAAACCGGTAATAAGAACCATGGGGGGGGCATCTTCTTTCTTCTTCACAATTTCCAATAGATCGATACCGGTTCCTCCAGGCATACGAATGTCAGAAATGATCAGATCAATAGGATTGTCCTTCAGCACTTGCTGAGCTTTCAGGATATTTTCGGCCTGAAAAACCTTCGCCCCCATGAATTCCAATTCGCTGGCAACTATGTCACGCAGATCCACTTCATCATCAACGATCAGTAAGGTTTTACCTTTTAAAACTTCTTCTTCCATAGGACACTCTTTCGGTTTTGTTGCAGAGAACCTTATCATTAAGAGTGCCCACTTGTAGAATTAAGATAACTTAAGGTTAGAATAATCTTCAATAATATGAGCCACTTATGACCATTATAATGATCCTTTTTATCTCTTTTTCAGCTTTCGCCTCCCCTGAAATTGAGGATGCCAAACTTTCCATCAAGTCTTTAATGGCCCCTATCCTTGTCGGGGGCAGCAAGACCCGCCCCTCGGGAGCCACAAAGTTCAGGATAGATAACTGCCCCAAGGAGAAAATTAATTGGATGAACGTTCTCATGATGAAGGAGGAAGTGGTTCTTACTTATAGGTTCAAAACAGGCTGTGACATTGAGGGGACTATAAAACCCAAGGTCTTTCAATCCTTCCCAGCAAGTTTAAATCTTCGGAATATTAAGTCCTACTCAAAAATCAATGCGGAAAACAGAATCACGGCCCTTATTGAAGCTAAGCCTATTTTAAATTTTGAAATGAGATCAGGGGTTCTTTCCGGAGCAAAGTCCAAAGTCAGGTTCGAAGCCGATTATCAAGTGCAGTTAAATCCTTTAAAGAAAGATGGAATAGATAAAAATTTAGGGGGAGAACTTAGAATTACTGAAATCAACGGCAAAAAAGTCAGTATTAAAGAAAAAATTCTGGTTAAGTAAAAGGCCCCGAAGGGCCTCTTAAGTTAAAAATAGTAACGCCCACCAAAGAGAAGATGGATCTCCAGACCGGTTTTAGTCAAGAAATCAACGATCGGGGCAACCTCTGCAAAAACATCTGCTGACTCCTGCTCGAATCTGTGAGTCAAACCTACTGGCACTCTCACTCCGATTTCAATGTCATCGGCAAACTCCATTCTTCCCCCTATTCCGTAATAAAGATCAAGTGGATGAACATCATTAAAATAAAAAGCTCCGTCTTTATGAAGGAGATAATCGGAATGCAGACTAAAATTAGTATGCTTTCCTAGTGACCATGCCAGCCCAGCATCTACTGCTTTGCTGGAATCAAGCCAATACTTACCGTTTAGACCTGTTGGGTTTCCGATCGAAATACCAATTCCCTTTTCATTTGACCATGAAGAAAAACTCATCAGAACAAGTAAAATAACTAACAGCAATTTCAAGAAAGACTCCTTTGAGACAAGTTAAGAGTATTATGTTCATGGAAATCTCATTGTCAAAACCACTTGAGAAAATCCTGCTTTACGTGTTCAATTACCTCATGGGTCTTAGAAATATATTGCTGGTTATATCAAGTATCATTGTGGGCTTTTGCCTGAGTCTCTATTTTCAAACCAAGCAGTCGGTTGAGACCATGAATTGGGATGAATATAAAAGATTGCAATACAATGAAGAGCGCTCTCACTCCCTCTCTGATTTAAATAAAAAGATCTCCCCTTATAAACTGCAGGACTTTATCCGCGAAGTATATGAGAGGAATCGTTTTGCCGGTGAAAAGACCAGGGTGATGGAAATCGGTGCGGGAAATGGTCGGGTCTTGATGGAATTAAGAAAACTCTTCCCCGAGGTGGAGTTTTACGGAATTAATAAGGAAAAAACTCATACTTTCTACCGCCGTGAAAGCTATATTCTGACCGCCCTAAAATTCGAGATTTTTAATAAGATCGAGGTTGAACAGATTGATTTACCCTATGTGATTTTTCAAGACCTGGATTTCGGCCAGCGCATTCCTTATGCCCAGAACAAGTTTGATATTATTTTCTCGCAAGATACCCTAAGTCACATTAAGTACAAGTTTGAGCTTTTTAATGAAATCATGCGGGTCCTAAAACCAAATGGCCTGTCAGTCCACACGGATGTTGAGGGTGTCAATATTTATTCCAAAGGGCTCGTGCTGGACTTGCGGGACGCTATGGGTGAATTAAGGCGCAAAGGCATAGACATTCGCACATTAGAAAATCAGCAAACAATCATGTTTAAAAAGCGCGACTACAATGCCATCTTTCCAGTGTCACCCCATCAGTCAATACCTTCAAATCTAGGTAATCTGTCTCAGGAATTAAGACGCCCGGAGATGGGCTACAACATCAATGATTAATTAAACCCATAAAAAAAAGGCCCTCTCACAACTTCCAGTTGCAAGAGGGCCTTTGACAGAAAAACTAGCTTCCGCAGCTTACACAGTCTTCAGGATTGTCCAGAGAACAAACCATCGCCGCAGCTTGGTCAGCCGTTGATTTAGTAGGCTCTTTAATCGTAAATTTAATAGCATCAACTGCCGGACGAGTTCTGAGGTAGTACATACCGGTTTTAAGACCCAGTTTCCACGCCGCAAAGTGCAGAGATGAAAGTTTACCGAAGTTAGTATCTTCCATATGGATATTAAGTGACTGAGACTGATCGATGTAAGCACCACGATCAGCTGCCATTTCCAGAATCGACTTCTGCTTAATTTCCCATACAGTCTTATAAAGCTCTTTAAGATCGGCCGGAATTTCAGGAATATATTGAACTGAACCATTGTGAGCAATGATACGGTCTTTAATTTCTTCATTCCAAAGACCAAGTTTAATAAGGTCACGAACAAGGTGCTTATTAACCATCGCAAACTCTCCAGAAAGAACCCGGCGAGTATAAATGTTAGAAGTCACCGGCTCAATACACTCATTATTCCCAAGGATCTGAGATGTTGAAGCTGTTGGCATAGGGGCCATCAAAAGTGAGTTACGAACACCATAAGTCTTAATTTTAGCTCTAAGAGTTGTCCAATCCCAACGCTCAGAAGGAGTAACTCCCCACATATCGTGCTGAAGAATTCCTTGAGAAATTGGTGAGCCTTCATATGACTCATAGGCGCCCTGTTCTTTGGCAAGGTCAGCAGATGCAGAAAGAGCTGCGTAGTAAATAGTTTCAAAAACTTCTTTATTCACACGACGAGCACCTTCAGAATCAAATGGAAGTCTCATCTTAAAGAAAGTGTCGGCCAACCCTTGAACACCAAGTCCAACAGGACGGTTTTTCATGTTTGAGTAACGGGCCTCTTCTACCGGATAGTAGTTAAGGTCAATCACACGGTTAAGGTTACGAGTCACTTGGTAAGTTACATCATACAATTTCTTGTGATCGAACACGCCGTTTTCAACAAACATTGGAAGAGCGATTGATGCCAGGTTACAAACAGCAATTTCTTTTTCCGAAGTGTACTGCATAATTTCAGTACAAAGGTTTGAAGACTTGATTGTACCAAGATTCTTCTGATTTGATTTCTCGTTAGCAGCGTCTTTATAAAGCATGAAAGGCATGCCGGTTTCAATCTGTGAAGAGATCACTTTGAACCATAGATCGCGGGCCTTAACAGTTCTTAGACCACGGCCTTCGGCTTCATATTTTTCATAAAGAGCTTCAAACTCTTTACCATAGCAGTCAGAAAGACCTGGTGACTTATTTGGACACATGAGCGTCCAGTCAGCATCAGTTTCAACACGCTTCATGAACAGGTCATTGATCCAAAGAGCATAAAAGAGATCTCTGGCGCGAAGTTCTTCTTTACCGTGGTTCTTACGAAGTTCGATAAAGTCTTCGATATCAGCGTGCCAAGGCTCAAGATAGATGGCAAAGGCACCCTTACGCTTACCGCCGCCCTGATCCACGTATCTGGCAGTATCATTAAATACACGAAGCATAGGAACGATACCGTTAGAAGTTCCGTTAGTACCGCGGATGAATGAACCTTTTGCACGAATATTGTGGATAGACAGACCAATGCCGCCTGCTGATTGAGAAATCAGAGCACATTGCTTTAATGTTTCGTAAATACCTTCGATAGAGTCATCTTTAGTGGCTACCAGGAAGCATGACGACATTTGCGCTTTATTAGTACCGGCATTAAAAAGAGTCGGAGAAGCATGCGTGAACCAACCTTCGGAAATAAGATGATAGGTCTTAATAGCTTCTTCGATGTTTCCAATTTGTACTCCTAGGGCAACTCTCATGAATAAGTGCTGAGGACGCTCAACGATCTTACCGTTAACTTTTAACAGATATGACTTCTCCAACGTTTTGAATCCGAAATAATCAAATTCAAAATCGCGGGAATAAGCGATCTCAGAAGAAATTCTATCTTTATGTTCACGAGCGAAGGCAAAAATCTCATCAGAGATAAGCGGCTGTTTTTCTTTCGTGAATTCATTTTCATAGTTATAGAGAGTTTCAAATGTCTCCATAAATGAATCAGAGGTAGAACGGTGTAAGTTGGCCACAGCGATACGGCCCGCTAGTCTGGCGTAATCCGGGTGAACTGATGTCATGTAAGCGGAAACTTCAGCTGATAGATTATCTAGTTCATCAGTTGTAATACCGTCGAAAAGACCATTAATCGTTCGTTTTGCCACCTGAATGGCATCCACGTATTTTTGATCCAAGTTATAACTAAGCTGTGAAATCCGGTGAGTAATTTTATCAAATTGTACCGGCTCTCTTTTACCTGATCGTGTGATAACAAACATTTCTCTATCTCCTCTTCTCTAAAACTTTTCTTTTTAAAATTAAAAATCCATATCCGTTGAGAACGCAAAGTTAGAACCAGCAGCCTCTTTGGTAGAATTAACCACTCCGGCCTTTTGGTACTCAGAAACTTTTCTTTCAAAAAAGTTTGTCTTACCTTGCATTGAAATCAACTCCATCCAGTCGAATGGGTTTTTAGCATCATAAATATTAGAGTAACCAAGCTGTCTCATCAGACGGTCAGCAACAAATTTAATATACTCTTTCATCATGTCAGCATTCATTCCGATCAACGATACAGGAAGAGCTTCAGTGATGAATTCGCACTCGAAATTTACCGCCTCAGTGATCAACTCGCGGATACGAGTCTCTGATGGCTTTTCTTGGATGTAGTTTCTATATAGAAGACAGGCAAAGTCTGTATGAAGACCTTCATCTCTTGAAATCAATTCATTGGAGAAAGTCAGACCCGGCATCAGACCGCGCTTTTTAAGCCAGAAAATTGAACAGAATGATCCAGAGAAGAAAATACCTTCAATGGCAGCGAAGGCCACCAGGCGCTCAGCAAATGAGCCGTTACCATAAATCCACTTAAGGGCCCAATCCGCTTTTTTCTTAATGCATGAGATATTATCAATGGCCTTGAAGAGATAATCTTTTTGGGCCGGATCTTTAATATAAGTATCGATCAAAAGACCGTAAGTCTCAGCATGGATATTTTCCATAGCAATCTGAAAACCGTAGAAAGAACGGGCCTCAGGAATTTGGATATCATTATAAAAACGAAGAGCAAGGTTCTCGTTTACGATACCATCAGAGGCTGAGAAGAATGCTAGGATATGTGAAATATAATGACGCTCTTGATCGTTTAAAGATTCCCAATCATTTAGGTCGGAATAAAGGTCAATTTCTTCAGCTGTCCAAAAGCTTGCCATCGCCTTTTTATACATATCCCAGATGTCGTGATACTTAATCGGGAATAGAACAAATCGATCGTTACTTTGTTTTAAAAGTGTTTCCGTACTCATACCCCAGCTCCTTCTTCATGATGTGTGTGGTGGTGTTGTTTTATCTGTCTTAAAATAAGCGTAGTAGTTGCTCTGACATTTGAAAAGCTAAAAAACTATATATAGTGGTGTTGACATTTTTTTGACGGTTTTTCTAACTAGATTTAGTGTAATCCCCGATAAAATTCATCGAGGAAAGTGCCCAAAAACTAACGATTTCTTACATGAACTTATGCGCAAGGCCTATCTGCTTTACAAAAAGATATCTAAAATTGCACAGACCAGCAGTCCCACGCCAAAACCGGAATAGGCAAAACTTGCCCGCCCCTGGGTCCTATATTTGTTAATTATTTCGATAATCACAATGCTACTCATGCAGGCACCGGAAAAAGAGAGCAGAAAAGACAGACCTAATCCTGCTTTTAAGACAAAAACATAACCCATGAGGGCACACATGCCCTCAATCAAAGCAGTCGCCCCATTGGCAAGCATCGCTTGTTTGAGAGAGTATCCTGCAACTAAAAATGTCATACTGCCCACTAACCCTTCCGGCAAATTTTGAATAAATACGGCGATGCTAAGTGGTAATGCTTCCTTCCATCCAAGTGCGGCCACATCAACGCCCACTGCCATTCCTTCGGGGATGTTGTGAATTCCCAGAGCAAGAACAAATAACAAGGCCCTTCCCCGTTTATGATCTTGTGTCCACAGGTGAGTTATTTTATGGGCGAGCAAGATGAAAAATATCCCCCATAGTGAACCATTTAGCAGAGGCCAAAGTGAAAGCTTCTGTTCTTTTAAAATTTCATAGGCCGGAAGATAGAGCGAAAAAACGGATGCACTGATCATCACCCCACCGCAGAAACTTTCGCTCCATCTCCAGTGACTTTCTTTGAGATAGCGGTGAAAAAGCACTGGAAGGGAACCCAGAATGGTGGCGCCTGCTGTGACGAATAACATGCCTGAAATCGTCGGCCATAACATACCGTACCTCCCAGATTGTTATTATCCTAAGAAACAAAGCGATATAGATTTTATCTAGGCCAAAATAAACAATATCGTTTAGATCAGAAAAATAATAATTTATTTAGTCCTCCTGATTTATGCTAAATAAAAAAAAATATTTAAAGAATTAGGCCATTTTTAGGTTATTTTTAATACCTCTTATCTCGATAAGTTCTCACCAAGCTCGGAGGGCCAATTGATTTTTTATACAATTCAGGGACCAAAATATCGTCTTGAAATCCACGAAGATAAAATCACCTTAATCAAAAAGAAGTGGTTTTCTCTTTGGAACTCCTCACCTCAGAGCGCTTCCTGGTCCATCCAGGAACTTTCGCACTTTGAAATTACTGTTCCCAAGTTTTTCCTGATTAGTGGAAAAATTCAGTGGCAAACATTTAATGGTGAGCAGGGACAATTCAGATTTACCACAACGCCGGCAATGGTAAAAAAGATTGAGACTTATCTTCAGAAAAGAGTCATCAAAAATCACAATATCAATAAACGTATCGCAGCCTAATGTTATAGGGCCATGATTCAATCATGGCCCTATATGAAATTAGATTTTTTCAGTTTCAGCAAAGAAGTTCAGCGGCTGTCTTACGTCCACAACCCCACCCCCCTTTGGCTTAGGAAAGTCGATTAAGCTAAGAACTTGTCCCATACATCCAACACCTTTTTGGGAGAACTGGGCATCCTTAACCTTGATATTATATTTTGAAACCTTACCAACTGCGGAGATCGTAAAATTAAGATCGATAACACCTTTAATCTTATCCGAGTTACCAATCAACTCCTGCTGATAGCAATGGCGGAATTGAGGGATATATTCACGCAAAATTTTACGTAATAGTTCAGGATCCATGGAACCCAGAACTACAGTTTTAGGTTCTAAATAGGAAGAGTCAAAACCGGATTTTGAGGCCAGCCCACGTGAACCATACGAGCCTGAACCTGATCCTTTTTTGTCTGAACCATTAAATTTTGAGACTCCAATATCTGCACCTGCAACTAAGGCGCCGTTATCTGCTGTTCCGGTATTAAACTTGGCATCTTTGACTGCACTTTTAGCATTGCTGCCTTCAGTGTTAATTTTGGGAGCATCACCTACTAAAGAATTAAAGGCTACCGAACTCTTAAATTCATAGGCCTTAACCGGGGCCGATTCCACCGGTTTGGCAGCGGCGGCCGCTGGAGCTGCCGCTTTGGCGACAACTTTCTTATTTTGCGAGGCCGCAGCGAACTCAACTTTTTGATTCGGTTGTTCGGTTTCTTTGTGGCCTGAATTCTCAGTTTTACTGGTCAGCTCCTCAGCTTTTAGATCAGACTTCTCCTGGGCCTCAGTCGGCTTAGTCACTTTTTCTGGAAGCTTGTAAATTACCGCAACTTCTTCTACTAAATCTTCGTTACTCGGAATGGTAACGAACAATAAAAGAAGTAAGGGAAAGAATACAGAAGAAAATATTTTGGCCCCTTGCTTTAATGATTCACGATCACGGTAGAAGGCAGGGATGCCTCTCCATGAAGTACCGTGATCAACCAGTCTGAAAGACACCTGCTCAGATCCATTTGTCAGAAACAGAGGTTCATCAAGCTTTATCTTATCCCAATCAGTTGACGGCACGACTGCTTCAGAAGCATAGAATTTTAATTCACCGTTATTGATAGAGAATATTTTAACTTTATTAAGGGTATGGAAGACAATTTCATTTTTGTTCTTTTTAATGGAATTAAAATAATAATCTCCATTTTTAAGATCAAGATAAGAAACATCCATCATGAGTCCATTCACATAACTGATGACTTCCAGACGTTTATCTTTAGTCGAGTGAGTAATATCTAAAGGAGTGTCCAATTCATCCAATTGAACATATTCGCCGTTAATATGAATTTCAGGAATGCTGGTAAGTGGTGCGAAGCCAGAATCGTCAAACTGAATGTCGCAGTATTCCCCATCAATGAAGACCAGGCCTTCACGCGGTGGGAGTTCTACAAAAACAGGAGTAGCAAGGGCCGCGATTTGTTCATCTGGATTGAAGACCATGACTTCTTCTTCCAGTGATTCAATGGAGAAACTGAGTGTTCCAATGGTCAGGGTGTCTCCGCTAAAGACACTGGCCTCCTCCACTCTTTTTCCATTAACAAAAACTCCACCTTCTGAATAAAGGTCTTTAACCAGCAGCCCCTCTCCTTTCAAGCAAAGGAAAGCATGCATGGAGGAAACAGATTTGTCATTTAATTGAAAATCACAACGATCAGATGAACCGATCAGGATTTTCTTTTTATCAATGACAAGAGCTTCCGGAATCCTTTGATCAAGGCACTTTAAGCTTAATGGTCCCTGTACAGTCGCTGTTTTCATACTATTCCTCTTTCATTCTTTGAAGGAGTATCTTTTCAATTTTTTGTGAAATTTCTGTCAGTTCAGGAACATCCGAACGATCACGTTCTTTCATGATTCCTTTAGCACCCTTTAAGTCGCCAGTCTTTATAAGGTACAAGGCATAAGTCGCGGCGATGTCCTCTCTTTTAAAATGTTCCAATGGAATCATTTTAAAGTACTCAGAGGATTTTTTTAGATCGCCTTTATAGAGGTAGGCATTGGCAAGAGAGAAATAAACGTCAATGTCTTTATGACCACGGAAGGCACTTTCACTTAAAACCTGTATCGCCTTATCATAAAGTCCAAACTGCAGATATAATTGAGACATATTGTAGCGAGGAACCTTAAATCTTGGGGCCAGGGCCATAGACTGGTGAAGATATTCCTTACCTTTCTCCCACTGCTCATACTTGAAATGAATCAATCCTAAATTATTAAGAGCAATTGATTTAATGGTAGGTAATTTGGCCTCTTCCAGACCCATACGATAGAAAAACTCTGCCTTATTCCAGGACTCCTGAATAAAATAGCAGTTTCCAATATGTAGCCAGTAGTAAGGCGTCTTACCTTTTGTTAAGTAATCCTTTTTATACATTTCAAGAGTGTCTTTGGTCTTACCTTGGTAGCAATTAACAACAGTGTGGTCTGGGTGAGCATTTTTATTTAAGCGCCCTTCACCCCAACGCAAATATGACTCGTCTGCCAGAGAATCCCAGGTGACATCATCAATCTTGCGATCAATTCTTGATGAAGAACATGAAACCAGTACTAACAATGTAAAAAGAAGTGAAATAGTCTTCATGTCTTACTCCTTAACCTTATCCATGGTCAGCCCGGTATAGAATGAGAAAACAGGGTTTTCTACATCTTCTACAGAGGCAATGGAACGTGAACCCCAGGCAAGGGATTCTTTTTCTTTCAGGGCCTTATCAAGGTTCAAATCGTACTGTCTTGAAGCAGTAATGAACTGGGCCGACAGACCTTTCATCGCCCCTTGAAATTCCTTCATGGTCTGGGCATCCATTCCACGAGGACGAAGACCTTGAATGGTCGTTCCAATATGATGATAAACTTCAGAAAATGAACGTGTTGTAAGGATGGCCAGATCCACCTGGGAGGATTGAGTTAAAACATGGTAGTTATCTTTGAAGACCTTGAGCTTCAATAAGTAGTTTTCCAAAGATTTATTAAAAGCATCCCCATCAAAGGCTGGTTTATTCCAAACCACCGTCTCCAGAATATCCTGAATATCCTTCTGGGCCTTTTTGTGAAGATTGATTTCATGAAGCCAGGCCAGTGTTTCTGGATGATTCATTTCTTTAAAAGCAGTTCTGATGTGCTGCTTGAGATTAATATCATTTTTTTCCCAATACCACTTTTGCAGAGTATAGCGGTACTGATTGGTGAATGGTTCAACCGGATACCGCATTAAAAACTGTCTAAGCGCAAAGAAGTCACCATTCTTTTCATGGTATTGATAAATTTGTGAAAGGGCACTCTCTCTAGAATCAGGCTTTTTTAGACATTTTGAATAATTGGTAACAATTTTTTCTGCATCTTTTGGAAGTCCTTCAACCAGCGCCGTCATCACGGCCACTTCATAAAGACGGTTCTGGGTATCATCCTTTAAAGAGCAAAACTTTTTCAGAAGAAACTCTGACAATTTATAAGAAGTAACAAAATCCTGAAGGCGGTAAGTACGCTCTGCCATTTTCATTTGTTCTTCACGGCGTTCTAACTTCTCTGCTTCAGTCATACGAGCGTCGGCCAGAAGCTGCCAATGATAACTTTTTACAGTCTCACCAAGCTCCAAATAGGCCATAGAAGCAAACAGGGCCGCCTGATACTTCACTTTATTAGGATAAAGTTTATGGACATAGAGACTTTCAAATCCTTCTGCGGCGGCCAGGCGTTCGCCTTTCTTGGCCATTTCCTGATATTGCATAAACAGGATATTACCGAGAACGATTTCAGTTTTCTCAATAGTATCTTTGCTAAAAGAGAGAAGGCCTGTCTTAAATTCCGCCACCCAATGAGTTAGTTTCAGGGTGTTTTTCTTTTCAATAAACTGATCCAGTATTTTGGTCATGAAAGTCTGTTGCTCTTTCAGGTGTTCAGGATAAGCCTTATTATATGTACGGATAACAGCTGTGGCCTTTGTATCATCCATAGCTTCACGATAAATCTCGAAGAGCTTTGGATAAATTTGTTCTGATTTTTCATCTTTTGGCCACAGACCGATGTGCTCTGAATAAGCAAAAATGAGATATTTTTTATTTTCCTCTTTATCAAGTTCTTCCTGTCCAGTCAGGGCCAGGAGTGAGTTAAGTGATTTACGGGCGAGATCATTATTCTTAACTCTCTTTGCCTCGTTTACTGCCTCGACATAGCTTCTGGCCGCATTAGCAAACTGATGAACGGAGAAGTAGGTTTCAGCACGGAAATAGAAATATTCAACATTTCGATTTGGATCAAGAGTAATAAGGTGTGAAAAGTAACTTAAAACAATGTTCAATTCCTCAGAGCTAAAATTACTTTCATCCTTTTTGACATCCTTTGCCAGCTTAACTTGAAGGAAGCCGGCCAATGAACGCATCTTTTCAATGGCATCGTCTTTCATTTCAATTTTAAATTTGGTCTTCTTATCATTTTCAATTTCCTGGTGGGCCTTTTTATAATAGGCCACCAGATTACGTGAGTATTTCTCATGATCAGCAAAGCGGTTATAATGACGGTAAAAATCTAAATAGGTATGAAGAAGCTCTTCCTGGTGCTGATAAAGCTCGTGCTTTTCAATAACGGCCTGGGCAGAATCCAGTATCTTCTTCGTTTCTCTTTCGTGACCCTTGTCTGATGCTTTGAGTGCCATCGGAATGAGGTATGGAAGAGGATTTTTTTCATTATCAAGATAAAATTCCAGACCATCCAGAGGTCTGCCGGCATAAACATAGAATGAGCCAATATTTTCCAGCACTTGATCTTTAATGTTTACGTACAGGGGATTTTTACTTTCAAAATAAGATTTCTTAATCGTATCAATGGCCATGTCAAACTGACGGTTCTTTAAATAACACCATGACAGGTTGAATAAGTGTTTCGTCATCCAGTCATCTTCCGTTTTTTTGATGACTCTTTCATAATAGGTAATCGCTTGCGGAAAACGTTTTTCATTGTAGTAAAAATCAGCAAGCGCCGTTTCAGCGTGGTGTCTTAGTGAATTATGGGGATCACTCACCATGCTGATAATCTCAATAAGATATTTTTCAGCGATATTATCCCGCCCATAGTCTCTTGAGTTTAGCGCCATTGCGTACATTACCTCGGCCTTACGATACTTTCCTGGATTTTGCTTAATAATGTTCAGTCCAAAGTTTTTGGTCACATTATAATAATCCCGGGTTTCCTTGAAAAACCGTTCTTTATCTTTGCCGCTTCCGATTTTCTTTGATCCTTCCATGAATTCGAGGTTATTCTTTTCGTGAATAAGCTTCAGTCGTTCTGAATGGAGTTCAAGCATGCGGTATCTGATGTCAACGCCCTTACGCTTGGCACTTTCCAGAATTTTCATTTCCTGGCCCACCAGATTCATGAGCTTATGCCAACGCTGGTTTTTGGGAGCTTTCGTATTCGCGAATGCCGCACCTGAAAATAGAATTGCCACAAGTAAAATCTTCATTCTAGTAATTCCCTTTCACAATGAACTTAAATTGTGAATAACCTGCAAGTGCAGAGTCATGCATGACTCTTTGAACGACGGCGTAATCCATATCCTTGTCAAAAATGAGGTTAATAAGATCAGGATTGATCTGCTGATTAGCTAGTTTCTTGGAGTTTTCTGAGACGATGTCCGCTTTGGCCTTCTTAAGGGCATCTGTCAGGACAGTCATTTCCCCCGACGCTGGCATGCGACCGATTTCTTTATTGTTCACAAAGACCTTTGCTGCCTTATCAATCTGAACAACCGGTGCATAACGAGTCATCTCACGGGCATAAGAATCTGCCATTTCCAAATTAGGCTGCAGATCAAGTTTTAAGTCGGATGCATTATAACTCATCAGCAGGAACACCAATAAGATCGTTAAAATATCCAAAAGCGAGGTAATATCAACATCCACTGGTTCTTTGTCCCTCTTGCGGGCGAATCTTTTTTTCATATTATCTCACTCCGTTGTTATCAAATACGATCTGTTCAAACAGCTTTTCCTTGCTGTCTGGAGAGGCCTGAGTGCTATCAATAACAGTAACCAGATTTTGAAAAGAGATCTTCGGGTCAGCTTTTAAGATCATCGTGTTTTCTTTAGGATGCTGACGTTTTAGCTCTACAAGATAATCCTTTATCTCCTTCTTTTGTTCAGAAGCAAAAGTCCGTGAGCGAATAGAACGAAGACCTGTTTTCACAACAATCTGCTCTTTTGTCACTTCCAGTGTAAGATTCAGGGGATCCTTCTCCTGTTTTTCCTGCTTAGCTTCTTTTGTCATCGGAACTGATGAGCCAATCTCATAAACATCGACAAACTGGGCGGACATCAATAAGAAGAAAATGAAAATGAAAACCGAGTCCAGAATGGGTACCAGGTTTAATTTTTCAATCTTTTTAAATTTACGTCCCGTTTTCATATTTATTCCTTATTCTTAAGCAGCTTTATCGATTGAAACTGGCCCTTTCTTTGTTGCTAAAAGATCCAGGAGCTTGACGGAGTTTTCCTCAATTTCCTGAACCATCTTTTCACCACGGGCCATTAAAATTGCGTGAATCACCATAAGTGAAATGGCCGAAATAAGTCCGAGCGCTGTAGTATTCATGGCCACCGCAATACCTTCTGCCAGTAGCTGTGCTTTTTCTGAAGCTGCGGCCTGTGCCACCGCTGCAAATGATTGAATCAAACCTTGGATGGTACCTAACAGTCCCAGGAGGGTTGAAAGGTTGGCCATTAAAGCAAGAAAAGGCAGTCGCTTTTCGATTTTTGGTACAGTTTCCAAGATACTTGCTTCCAGAGCGTCTTGAATTTGCTCTTTGGATTGATTGGCCCTCTTTAAACCGTTTTTCATAACGAATGGTAAAAGAGCATTTGACTCCGAACAGGTTTGAATAGCGTCCTGCACCTGATTGGAAATAACGTTCTTTTTAATATTGCCCATTAAACTCGTACCATCGATATCGAATTTAAAATAGGCCTTAAGTCTTTCAATGGCGATCGCCACTCCGACACACCAGACTATGGCAATAATCCACATGAAGATTCCACCTTCATTCATAAACCGTGCGGCCCACTGGATTATATTTTCTTGAACAACAGGATTCGTAACGACTTCTTCCATAAGCGTCCCCCTTAAAGTGACTCAATGTTTGAGATTTTATTTGATATGAAAACGAAGAAAACATTTCCTAAATGCAGGATCTGTCTTTTAGTAGTTGAATTAACCATGAGGATCCGGAAAGACTCTGAGAGTCTTCTTTTTCTTAATTCTAGACATCAACAAACGTGCAACTTGAGATAACGTCCAACAGAAGAATTAAGAAAAACTATTACAACGGTGGTGATTTTACTCTTATCAATTTCAATCACAACCATGTTTTATTACAAAATGAGCATTTGTCCGAGTTCACAATGCTTATACGGGCAGTGCCTAAAATAGTGGTAGTCACTCTCTTCGAGTGACCACTTTTTATGGCATATAAGAATGGAATAAGTCTTTAAAACTACTAACGTAGTGACTCTACATCCTTCTTAATAAACCCATCAAAGTTCTTACGGGAAAAGAGATCCAGTTCAAATCTTCTTCTTTCCCGCTCTCTCACCGAGATATCCCCGGGAGCTATCAATTGACCTTTAACTTCCAGGTTACCAAGGTCAAACTTCTCATATTTTTTATACTGATAAATAACTTGCTGATCATCGCCCCAAGCATCTGACATCATGTAGATTCCAAGGACATAAATTAAAATTCTCATTTTATTCCCCTTCTTCCGTGACTTGGCGGACAGTTTGGCAATTCGACTTAAGTCCCAGTGAATAGTCTCCTAGTTCATCGGCCCAGAAGGCCCCTTGGAACGTCCAGAAATATTCAAACTTTGTACGCTTAACGTTGCTATAGTCACCTCGACTTCGGTCTGCAATTAGCTTTTTATTGCTATAAACGAGGTCTTTCTTCCTTGAGATAATTTCGAGATTTAATTTAAACAATTCAGATGACAGGAATGGAACGCCTTCAAGGAACTGAAAGATATCTGTCTTGGCATTGTAGTTAATTTTATTAATCATGTTCTCTTTAACTTCACCCAAATGCGGTAACAGCATTTGCTTAATCACTGGTTTTTCATTTTGAGCAATTCTTTTCATTTCCTGATTAATCTTAAAGATGGCATTAAAGTCCAGGCTAAAGCGGGTCTGTTTTTTCATTCTGGTAAGAATGTGTCTTACAAACTCCTCATGTTTTTTTAATTCTTCCCCAGGTTTAAACATCAGATTATAAAAATAACTTTGGGAATTTTTATTTTTACGAAGGACTGAATCCAGGGCCTGAAACCTTGGTCGGTACACTTTATAGAACTGATTAATAATTGTTAGACTATCCTCATAAAGACAAAGTCTAAAATAGGATAGGGCCGCCAGATATTCTGCTTCAGGAAAAAAGTAAGTATCCAAGAGAGGTGACTTGTAAGTTGTAAGCAGACCTAGTGCTCTGTTGTAATCCCCCATCTGATAATAAACCCAGGCCTTCTCAAGCAAGAGATAAGGCCATTTATATGATTTTTTTGGGATTTTATTATAGGCCTCTAAGGACTCCTTATATTCTTCTGCTTTAAAAAAATGTCTCGCCTTATTCACCAAACAGATTTCATGAACCATTCGGTAGTAGCGCTTGATCTTTTCACTGAGCGCAGCATTTTCATTTTTCTCAGCAGAGGCCTGGCAGGCCTCATACGACTCCAGCCGCTTTTTGGGATTGCCTTGCTGGTCATAAACCTGCGCCTCCAGCAATTTTCCTTCAGGATAATAGCGGTGGTCAGGATGGATCTTGTCAAAGAGCTCTAGGGCCTTCTTGTATTTCTTGGTCTGCAACGCCTGTCTGGCCAAGATAAATCTGGTTGAAGATGTTGGGTACTTTTGCAAGAGAGATGGTTCATAATCTTCCAACAGCTCTATACCTGTGAAATACAACAGATCTTCCAGACGTTTTAAATCATCTTTAATAATGGTACGAGAATAGGTTTCTTTAAAGAACTCATTGAGTGCAGAATAATAATATTTCTTACCCTCAAGAACTTCAGACAAAGTCTTTTTCTTCTCTTCACTAAAAGCGTTCAGCGACAAAATGAGTGAGATCATTAAAAGTAAAAGCTTCATAGATAATCCTTAAAAAGAAAATCCTACACTAAAGACAATGTCGGTATTGGTTCTAAGAACATCATTACCTGGATCTTTGGGACCTGGGGCCATGTAATAGGTATTCATGTATTCAAGACCAAGGTGAATATTGTCTTTCACATGAAACTTCAATTTAGTTTTGAGGACTCCCCCAGCATAATCTTCTTTGTCATATCGGTTAGCAACATTACCCTGGCGTACAGTTTTAATGTTACTTTCAGCATTCACTTTTGCCAGACCGGCACCAAAGGACCAGTCAAAATAAAATATTTTGTTAAAAGTATTAATTTTACCGTAGAACGGAGACCAGACAACATTGGCACCGTAAGAAGAGTTTAATCTTCTAATAAATGGTTCGGCCTGATTAATCAGCCTTACGTTTCGAAAATCATCATTATTGGAATTTGTGTAGTGATTATAAAACAGCTCAACTCCCCATTCTTCATGAATATAGTAACCGGCACGGGCACCGAGGCCCTGAGTGTCCTGAAACTTTGAGGTAAAGTTAGAGATGTATCCAGCATCAAAATAAAAAGAGTGTTCTTTTTTATAAAGTTTATTTTGAAGGACGTAGACCTTTTTATCCGGGTCCAGCCAGAGGAAGTCGTATAACGACTCCTCTCCGGCATGTGTTCTTTTAGTCATCATCATCATAAGCGCTAGAGCAATGATTGAAATTTTTAACATACGTCCCTCTTAATAACTTTTACTGTTTCACATAGGTAACAGAGATCTCAGCACCAACAGGAGGAAGATGAGCTGAATCAAATTTGATGGAGCGTGAAGCGGCATCAAAAGTATAATCAGTCGTCTGAACTCCATTCACAAAAACCTTCAGTGTTCCATCAACCGGATCATTGGCAAGAGCAAAGGAATCCAGAAGGTTTATGATTGAATCTCCCATATCACTAAGCGATCGATGAAAATCATTTCGGATGTCAGCAACAATTCCTGCAGTATTTTTTGAAGCATCTGCATATCTTTCAAAACCAGTACTCACTCCATAACCTTGGTTATTAGTTAAACCAACATCGACAATCGAATAAACTTTGATTAAACCTGCTTCACTCTTAAAAGACTTGAGATAATCAGTATAAGAAGCAACGGATTTTGCGGATTGATCTTCCTCGTCTGAGAGAACAACCACTGCTAAATATGCATCTGGTCTTAAAAATGTACGAGCATATTTGTTCATAAATCCTTCAGAGGCTTCCAATCCTTTTTCATAACCAGATCCTTTTGTTCCAACTTTAACCATACGTTTAAAGTCTTCCATGAACTGAACTGGATTGCTCTTTGCTGCTGCTGTATTCAATTTTTTATCGCTATCAGTAACCATTAATCCGGCCTTCGAATAAGAGCTGGTATCTGTGGTAGTGATCGCCATTTTGAAATCAACATCTTTAGTGATGAAGTCCTGGATGAAAGAATTGAAGTTTTCACCTAAGGCTTCCTGCTCATCAGACATAGATCCAGAGTTATCGATGATCCATACGATATCGAGTTTCTTGGTCTGTGTGCTAGATTGACGGAAAATCTCTTTTTTACATTTTGGTTCTAACCCAATTGTTGGGTTCGATTCATCTACACCGTCAGCATCATTACCGTGGCCATTGTTACAGTCACCGTAGCCACCAGTTGATCCACCAGTAGTTGAAGAACCATCAGTGCCACCAGTTGATCCACCAGTAGTTGAAGAACCATCAGTGCCACCAGTTGATCCACCAGTCGTTGATGAACCATCAGTGCCACCAGTTGATCCACCAGTCGTTGATGAACCATCAGTGCCACCAGTTGATCCACCAGTCGTTGATGAACCATCAGTGCCACCAGTTGATCCACCAGTCGTTGATGAACCATCAGTG
>JAMPXB010000044.1 GCA_023701435.1 Bacteriovoracaceae bacterium
CAGGAGATCACGGTTGATGCTTCAGCAAGCTCAGACCTCAGTGGAATAAAAAGTTATTCAGTACATGCCTCTGGAATCTTGTTGGCGTCTTCCACTTCTAATATACTCAAATTTAAAATCCAAAGCAGTGGAGATCACCAAATTACCCTAGCAGCCGAGGACAATGCAGGTAATCTCTCGTCCCTTAAAAAAACTATCCATATCAATGTTCCGCCTGTCGCCGCCTTAACAGCCACTCCTGTAACTGGCCCGGCCCCGCTTCTGGTAGAGCTTGACGCCTCTGCCTCTTCAGACGATGGCGCCCTGACATATCATTATAATTTTGGTGATGGCTCTCCAATCTTGGTCACCAATGTGAACAGAATCACTCACGAATACCAGGCCGGAAGTTACACAGCATCAGTGAAGGTAGTGGACCATAAGGGATTAGAATCTAACTCGACCATTAAAATCCAATCTGTGGCACCTTCTCCTGAGGATGCACCACAGATAAGTATAGTTACCAAAAATGCCTATGACCTCTATCTCAATTACCTCCAGGGGAGTCCAATCGAGATGGATGCCACCTCGTCAACAGGAGGAAATGGAGAGATTTCTCATTACGAATGGAAAAAAGATGATGAAGTCATAGGAAATGGAAGCACTGTCGCGATTCCAAGTGATAGCATTGGCCAGTATAATTACTCATTATCCATCACAAATTCAAACAACCTCATCTCAAAGAAGGCTTTTGTCATAAGTATCTCTCCTAATGTCACTCCTGAGATTACTGTTGACCAGCCAAACGCTTATGCGCCATCGGATGTTTCTCTTTCAGTTGCCAACACCAATGATTTTGTTGGTATTAAGATCTTAACTTGGTCTAATAAATACACAGGAGAAAAACTGTCGGCAGAAACATATTCAGAGCTTATTGGACATGTGGGGGAAACTATTTTCCAATTAAAGATTGAAGATACTTACGGTTATATCTATGAAAAGAATATTAAGGTAACAGTTTTAAATGATGGCCCCTACATAGAAGGTCCATCAATGATTGATGTTATTTTAGACGGGCCTCAGGAATTTAAATACACTGTCAGTGGAGACCTGAGTACTAAAATTGCGTTAAAAGAACAGATTCAGGGCGTAAGTATAAATATTTTCGGTGAACTCTTAATTAACAGAAATGAAGCTCCATCAGGAGTCGAATTTATCACTTTAATAGCTTCAAATGGTTTAAGAATTTTTGAAAAGGAAATTAAAGTAAGTTGGCTTAAACCTACTCCTCTAGCAACAATCCCTGCAGGATTTTATGGCACATATCAAATCAATGCACCAAGCAGTGTGCTACATAAGGTCCAAGTCGAAATTACTGAAGAAATGACTAATGGTTTAACCGCCATTAACTTTCTAGAAGTAAAAACTAATGATGGTACATACTTGATTACAAAGACAGAAGGAGGTGACCTGAGAAATCCGCTTAAAATAAGCACCTCGGGATCAGTCCTAGGGGCACATATGAATGGTGTTTCTAATAAGTTTATTGACCTATTTGGTTCCCTTACAAAGCTTTCTTACAGCAATATAATCTACAATTGTAAATTTAATATGCTCTTTAAGTCTTTTCCACTCGATGATCCAAGAGTTAAAGCTTTGCCGACTAAGGAATATCCAACCCTTGAAGGGCTGAGGGTCTTTACTTTAGGAAGAAGCTTTTCAGAACAAAACTTAACTGAAGCTAAAAATAATCTCTTGGAAAAGATAGCGGCGACCTTTGATTCCAGATTAGATGACAAGAGCAAAACTATTTATCTTGTAGATCAAGAGGTTGTGCAGCTAAAAGATTTACAAAGTGATACTGTTGGTTTCGTGTCTTGGTATGATAAAGAGAGTATCACAATTAATATCAACGGTGTATACAATAGAACGAGTGAATTCAATTTTACTTCTGAAAAAGAGGCGATTGAGTTTTATTCAGCAGTTTTGTACCATGAGTACAGACATACTTATCAAAACACTATTCTTGGTTGTAATGTAGATACCTTCAAGAGATCTTCATTTGATTTTTTTATCGAATCAGAAGCCGATCATTATATGATTAAAAGATCAGATTCCAATGAGAGAAAAGCAATCTTTAAATATGATGGTTCATATAAAGACTATAAATTATGGTATTTGAATTTTCCTTTAGGTACAATTGAAACCTCTCTTGATATGAATATCAATCAAAACGTACGCAATAGTCCCTACATTTTTTCACCAATTTGGGACATGATAGATATAGATAAATTTTATAATTGGATGAATGAGCAAGAAGTGAAGCATATATCAAGCTCTAATATTGACATCCTAAGCGACTATTTGACTCCGACAATATATCCAGTTTTTCTGATGGATTACGAATATAAAACGGTATTTCCTTTAAGGTCAAATCACGAAGTCATCACATCCATTGGGCAATCCTACCCCATGAATGAGTATGATATCTCTAGGATTAAAGCTGTAAAGCAATATGAAGAAATAACTCTGCGTCCTTCATCAGCTGACTTGAGAGTAATTACTAAGAGCTATCTTAAAAATAATAACATGTATAATGCTGAAGGATTTGCATTTGTCGAAGTAGCTTTTGATGACATGATTGGCATTCATGCGAGAATGCAAAACAACCCAGGAAATGGGCATTTTCTAAAAGGAGAATCGGGTCATGATGATTCTGATTCGGACTCCGATCCCAATTCTGATGAAACTGGCTCAAGAATAATAAAAATCTACGAGAATGACTGCGATCAATGTGAGTTTGTTTTAGCTAATGCGGCATCAGGTGAACAAAGTCCAGTTGTTACAACTTATGGTGCAACAAAAATTATAAATGACCCTGAGAATTTTGAGCCACGACTAAACGAGTCATCAACCGATGATCCCTGGACTCAATGGCCAAATATTCTTATTAAACATTATTATCCATGGGAAGATGAGGAAGCCTATAGCTGGGTTGATCCGGGTAATGCTCTGTATGTTAACCATCTAAAACCGGTACATGTCTATGTTTGTACTCCAGTAAACTTCAAAGAAGGTGATGATGGCACTATCAGAGACTTTTCTTACGACTGCGACTGGCAAGAACTTAGCCTTTCCATCGAAAATAATTATAAAATCACTCTTACTAACTGCTTTAAACCTCTTTTCGAGAATGAAGTTCACGTGGGTTTTACCGCTAATGGCACTGAAACATGTCATTATGAAACTTCAATAATTCCAAACGGAGAAATAATTGTAGACTCCGGCAAAAATCCATTAAAGTTATTACTTAAGAGTTTGAGTGATGTATTCTCACCACGTGCTTACGCGCATATGCATTTCATCCCTGCTAGGCCAAATCCTGAAGAGTTGTTTGGAATTAAAACTGAAAAGAAAAGACAGGTGAGGCAATAAGATATGAAAAAAAACAATAAATATCTTTTCGGTATAATTGCAGTTTTTAATATCGCTTTCGTATTCCCTGGTTCAGCAATAGCTGATCTCGTTGGACCTAAGGATGAGCGTTCAGTTGAACAGAGGCAATTAGATCGACTCTACCTTGATCCTATGAGCGGAATCAACTCAAGTCTGAATACTATGCTGAGACTTTGCAATCGATTCCCTACTGAACAAGAATTTAAGGATTTCATTTTAAATGGGACGCATAAAAATATTAAATGTTCAGATGTAATTAAGACAAAAATTGAGCAACGAGAGGAAATGAAGATTGGCAAAAATTTTCGTAATATGACTGCCTTCTTTGAGCGTAATGAACATAAAGTTTACTCAGACACAAAAAAAATCTTTGTTATATTAAAGGTTGATTCCAAGAACTGGAGAGGCAAGTATTTTGAAAGTAAGGATTATGCATTTGTCATTAACTGCACTTTTGGTGCAGGAAATTGTTTTCTTACGCCATTTGAACTTCGGGCCAAAAGCTGCCGTGCGAGTGAAGCATTTGCCCAAAAGCAGTGCTACTTCAACGGCAAGAAAATCATTGATTACTAATTGAGCGAAGATTGCCTTATTGGCGAAAATTCGAGTGTTCGGGATGAAAACCGAAAACCAAAGGCGGTGAGGCAATAAACATGAAAAATATAAAATGTATTATCGCATCTTTTGCAGTTTCTTGTACTGCTTTATTACACTCCAATTCAGTAAAGGCTGATCTCACTCGACCAAGAAATGATCGCTCAATTGAGCAAGAACTATTAAAGCGCCGCTATTCAGACCCTATGAGCGTGATTACGGATATCTTTACGTCAACAATGAGACATTGCAATCGTCTTCCCGCACAGAAAGAATTTAAAGACTTTATTTTAAATGGAGCTCATGAAAATATTAAATGCTCAAAAATAATTAAGACTCGTGTTCACCTGAAAGGCGAGGAGGAAATTGGCAAGAATATTCAAGGTTTGACAGAGTTTCTAGAGCGAAATGAACATAGAGTCTATTCCGACACAAAAAAGTTCTATGTAGTCTTGAAGCAGAATTCCAAGGATTGGGTAGGTAAAAAAATCAAAAGTCACAAGTATGAATTTGTTATATCTTGTACTTTCGGTACAGAAATATGTGATTTTGTTAATTTAGAACTTCGAGTTAGGAGCTGTCGTGCGAACGAAGCATTTGCAAAGAAACATTGCTACTTCAATAGCGAAAAAATCATTGATTATTAACTGAATAATGTTTCTTCTTTAAATAACATATGTGGCAACTAGACCCCCTGGAAATTGTTCGGGATAAAGAAACGAAAGCAAAAGACAGGTGAGGCAATAAACATGAAAAACATAAAATATACTATTGTTACCCTTGCAGTTTCTTTTGTTGCCCTAACACTCTCCAATTCTGTCATTGCTCGTATGGTTAGGCCCAAAGATAAGCAGTCAATGGAGCAAGAACAGCTCGATCGACGCTATTTAAAGCCCATGAGTGGAATTGAAGAAATCCTTACTCTTACATTACGGATGTGTAATCGCCTCCCTACTCAGCAAGAGTTCAAAGATTTTATTTTAAATGGTTCACATAAAGATATCAAATGTCCTGAAGTAATAAAAACTTACGTTAACCTTCAAGAGAAGAAGAAAATTGGCAAAGACATTCCGGAGCTGGTGAATTTCTTTGGACGAAATGAGCACAAAGTTTAATCCGATACAAAAAAGATCTTTATCATTTTAAATATTGACTCTAAGAAATGGGATGGAAAGTATTTTAAAAGTGCAGATTATGCATATGTGATTGACTGTAAGCTTGGCTCGGAGAAATGTATTCTTTCTCCACTTGAACTTCGAGTAAAGAGCTGCCGTGGAGGTGAAACATTTGTAAAAAATCATTGCCTATTCAATGGAAAGAAAATTATTGATTATTAGCTGAATGATGATTCTCTTTTATATAATTCCTGGAGCAACTAAAATCGTAAACGATCCAAATAATTTAGTGCCCCGATTAAATCAGTCTTCATACAAAACTCTATGGCCTAATATCCTCAATTAATCATTACTATCTATGGGAAGAAGAGGAAGCCTATAGTTGGGTAGACCCTGGAAATGCTTTATATGTAAATCACCTCAAACCAGTTCATGTTTATGTCTGTACTCCAATAAACTCCACCAGACGCAGTGGTGGGAGTATCAGAGACTTTTCTTATGACTGCGGTTGGCAAGAACTTAACCTTTCAATTGAAACAATTATAAAATCACTCTTACCAACTGCTTTGTTCCCCTTCTTGAGGGAGATGTTCACGTTGGGTTTACTGCAAACGGAACTGAAACATGTCACTATGAAACTTCAATTATTCCTAGCGGAGAAACAACTGTGGTCAGAGGCAGTAACCCATTAAAGTTCCTCTAAATGAGTTTAGGAGATTTATTTACACAACCTGCCTATGCACACATTCATCTGATACACAACTAGACCAAACCCCGAAGAATTATTCGGTATAAAAACAAAAAACAAAAGACAGGTGAGGCAACAAAAATGAAACTATTTAAAAGAGATTAAAAACTCTTCTTTTTTTTTGTTACTATTTCCAACTCTGGTTTCAGGTTTCGAAGCGGAGCCCTTTAGTATAAAGGTTTGCCAGAAGAAAAGGGAACTCAATGAACTTTACCCCTACCCGATGTTTGCAATAAGTAGTTTCCTCCCCAGGGCTGAACAGCATTGCAAGCGCCTGCCTTCTAAAAAAGAATTTGAGGAGTTTATTTTAAAAGGCGATCATAAATTAATTCAGTGTTCAAAAAAATAAAAATCCATAATTTCAGTAGTTTAGACAAAAGATGCATTTCGCATCTTTTTGATGTATACTTACTTTTAAGAGAGGTGGTTTTATGGGAAAGGCCAGAACAGTCCGTTTTGAAGATGAGATAGATCCAGCAGTTGATCGTTTTATGGAAAAGAACGACATTAACTTTAATAAGCTTGTAAATCTTGCAGTGAAGGAATTCATTAGCAAGCCTCACACCATCGAACTGCAGCCAGTCGATGAAGACGAATGGGATAAGATGATGAAAAAATCTTATAAGAAATACAAAAAGACATTGGATGAACTAGCTAAATGAAGATCATCATCCCTAGCGTGGACTCAATTATCCGGACGAATAAATTTTGTAGCGATATGAATGGGCAAAAATCTGTGCTTCTTGATCGGGGGAAGATTGAAAGTGCCCTGCACACGGCCTTTTACCCAGGATCAGACCCCTTTCAAAATGGTGGTGTCGCTAAACTTGCGGGTGCCCTATGTTTTTACTTAACTAAGGCCCATGCGTTTCAAGATGGTAACAAAAGAACAGCAACCTATGCGGCCATCCTATTTATGCATTCCAATGGTTGGGATCTTCAGTTTGCTGATAATGATGAGGGTGAATTTTCTGACTTAGCAAAAATCGTACTCAAAGCAACGGCCAGTGAAATTACCAAAGAAGAACTTATGGAATGGTTCGACCATCATAAAACTCTTATCAAAGATTAATCGAAAATTTTCTTACAATCAGAATTTCTATAAATCCAAATGCATCAATAAATCTCTTACACCACAGTAAGTAGTTTTAAGCTTTTCATTCTTTATTTTCTGCTTATTTATTTGATACAATTGCGAGTTCGTTTATCGAAAAGTGTCCGCCAAAACACTTTAGAGGGAGGAAAAGATGTAATCATAATACCAAAAAGCTTGAAACTCATCAAGTGAAATCTCAATTTAATAAATCATTTTCAGAGGAGAAAAATGCCTTCACAGGACATTTTATTATCTATTAACCCATTCCATTTGGAGCTTATTCGCCCACTCGTAAAATGGAAAATTTTAAGTATTAAAGAACTCTATAAGGATTCAAACTATCCTGCAAGCTACAAGTCTTATCATAAAATTATTCAGCGCTTAGAAAAGCATGAGGTGGTAGGAAGTTTTAAAGATGTGTGGACCAAATCAAAAAGACTCTACCTCACTAAAAAAGGTAATGAGCTTGTGAATCCCTTTGATTGGATGGCCCATGTATTTAATCAGCAGAATCTTTTTCATGATTCCAGGGTCACTCTTTATTTAAGGTTCCTCGCTCAAAATCTTCCCGTTTCAAACGTTGTTTTAGAGCAGGAGAAAATGAAAATCAGGAAGAAGGAGGATTTTCAAAAAATTAGACCAGATGCGGAATTCACCCTTAAGGCCAATAATAAAAGCGCTGACTTCGTTCTTGAAGTCGAGCTAACACAAAAAAATAAGGAGAGAGCATGGGAAAAGATGAAAAATTACAAAGCTATTTCTGAATACAAGAACGTCCTTTTTGTTTTTCCTAACCCGACAATATTCGAATGCTACCTGCAAATATTTGAAGACCATAAAAAAGATATTGGTCGGCATAACTACATTTTTGTCCTTGATCCTGGACTTATTAAAGGCTCTCCTCGCCTTGATATTGCAAAGGCCGTCTACCAAAACAAGGAGTCAAATCTGCAAAATGTTATGAATGAGATCATAGGTGGACTGGGTGCCGATCCTATAGAGAATATGGGGCGACTGTGGCGAAAGAGCTTTGAGAAGCTCTTTTAAGTCATCGTGATCAAAAAGAAATCCGGCCGGACGTCATTGACCTCACCCACCCCACATGGTGTAGCTGGATGAGGTCAATGACTGGCCGGATAAGAATGATCACGAGGGGA
>JAMPXB010000028.1 GCA_023701435.1 Bacteriovoracaceae bacterium
ATTAAAAACATTAGGAGCAAAAGCTTATGCACGAAAGTACTAGACTGAAACAAATCTTGAAGAGCCGTATGCGGGAAATCCGCACGTACGGATCTGTGAGGGTCTTACTCCTAGACACTTATAAGGTTTAGGGGTAATTCTACTCTATGGAACATTCTTAGACGCACAAAATGAGATCAATGTTTTATCCTGACATTTGGCTAAGGCTTCTTGGCGAGCCTCGGCTTCGCTTCCTCCGATAACCGATACTCGCCGCCCATTAGAAGCAACAATATTACAGGTATAAGTTCCAACCGACCTTCCATCTTTATCCAAGGCCATGGTGCCAGCGTTTTTATTCTGCTGATTCGGATGAATGACCTTCACCCCTGCACAACTGGTAAGTAACAAAGTCAAACATCCGATGCAGGCAAATTTCAAAAAATCATAGGCCATATTTCTATTCCCTCTATGAAGTGAGTTTTAAACCGATAATTGAGACAAATAGCAGCAGCAAAAAAGAACGTGCAAGATAGTCGGATTCGTTGAAAGACCAAAGGCCCACAAATTTCTCAAGGGCAGGATACTTCGGTTTGAATGATGCTTAAAATATTAGCACATCTCAGTACCCGGTTAAGCTCTCAGAATTGTCTAATTACTCAACACTCCTGGTAGCATTTTGTCCCGATTTCAAAGCTAAGTTCCACTGGACCATTCCTCGTTCTGGCATCCTCCTTGCTCTCCTCAATTTGGAATATCCATGGAGGGTAAGTAGCATGTTAAAGAATCGACTAATTAGACTTGATGACCCGGCCCAATTGAGTAACGTTTTTTTGCACATTCATCAGAAGCCAAACAAAATCCTGCTATGGCAAAATATTGAGGAGAAAGGCCAGCGCATCCGCCAGAACGCCAGGATCAATAAAGTACTTCTCTCTCAAGAAGAAATGATTCTTTATCCCTCCGAAGGAGAATTTAATTTCTCTCACCACCGCTACCTTTATTTTTTTGGTTTTAATCGCACCACTATTTTTAAGTCCCCCATTCTCTATCATTCCCGAATTAAAATGGTCTTAAGGCTGCCTAAAGAGGTTTTACTGGACAACTCCAGGCTGGAAAAGAGAAAGGAATTTATACAAAGCGAGCGCAGTATTGAGCTAATTCACCACGCATATCGCGAGCATCCATTTGTTTTGATGAAGTTACTGGACCTTTCCTCCCGCGGTTTTTCTTTTAGAAGTTCGTTTCATAATGTGCTGAGATTTAAAAAGAAAGATCGTATCTGGGTTCGCTCCCTCTTTGATGACCAAATGCTTCTGGAGGGAGAGGTCAGAAATGTCACCAAAGTCCAGGAAGAAGCTTATCCTACTCCCTACTGGAGAATCGGGGTTAAGCTTTAAATCCATGGTCCCAAAACGCTACCACTCATTGACAAAAATTTTATATCTCCTGACTTCGCTTGACGTTTTTTCGTTCAAATTAGATTGTGGACCTGTCAGTCCTCAAAAGGAGAATGGATGAAGAAATTTTTGTCGGTCGTTCTAGTTGGTATGAGTCTGAGTGCTGTGGCACAACCACAAAGAGTTGAAGAACGAATTGAAGCAAGACTTCAACGCCTTAATCAGTTGGTAACAGTTGAAAGGGCCCATCTCTATCTTACTCCGGAAGAACAACGAGAAGTTCTTCGCACTATCAACGAAACCATCAAGGTTATCCGTCGCGAAGGACCTAATCCGAACCCTGGACCCAATCCCTATCCGTATCCACAACCTCAACCGCAATCGCACCTGACTTGCTCTAAAAGAAGCAATGGCCTTTTCTATCCGACCAATCATCAGACTTTTGAGATCGTAGGATCATCAAGCTATCAGGCGGGATACAGCGATTTCCAGACTTGTGAGTCTTCGCTCCCGCAACCGTATGAAACACGCGCCTGCTTCAAGCAATCAAATGGACTTTTCTATCCTTCTGACGCTCAAAACGGCTCAGTGGTTGGCTCTACCAGTTATCAAGCAGGTTATGGAACTCTCCCTGAATGTAAGCAGTCACTTCCTCGCGCCTATGATGAATACGCTTGTGCCAAGCAATCCAATGCTCTTTACTATCCGGTGGACGTGGCTTCCTTCGGTATCGTAGGCTCTAGCAGTTATCAAGCAGGCCATCCCGTTCAGTCTGAATGTGCTCAGACTCTTCCGGCCCGTGGTCAAAATATCGTATGCTTTAAGCAGTCCAATGCCCTCTATTATCCATATGACCTTCGTGCTCGCGTCGTTGTAGGTGACACAGGTTATAATGCTGGTTACAGCGATTTCCAAAGTTGCGCCCAGATCGTGAGACAAATACATCTATAAAAAATGAATCACTCAAAAGGCTACCATCCAGGTAGCCTTTTTTTTCCCTACCCTGATACTCCACATCTTTGGTTTGTCCTTTGCAGTTAAATCCGAGTCAACATCGGAGGGCATCATGGCAACTGCAGACAATCTTCTCAACACAACACAGAATTTTCTTAATCCTGATTTTATAAAGAAATTCAGCAGCACCCTGGGACAACCGGCCGACAAAATCAATGACGGTCTTAGATCTGTGATTCCAACTTTTCTTTTGGCGCTGATTAAGAAGGGTTCTTCCCGTGAAGGCGCTGAAGAACTGGTCGCCCTGGCCCACAATGATGGGATTGAAGAAAGTAGCCTACCGGGAAACTTAAACGATCCCACTTACCTTCGAAAGGGTGAAGATGCGATTAATGAAATCTTTGGAAACAAATTAATCTCAGTGACTGATTCCCTTGGATCAAGAACCGGGATGAGTTCCAGTGTCATCACCAAAATTATGAGCATCATTGCACCTGTTATTATGGGAAGCATCGGTAGAAAGGTTAAAAACGAGGACCTCACCCCCAATGAGCTGATGAATTATCTGGGTCAGCAAAAAACGGTCCTCGCCGGATTTTCCACCGAGGGATTGGCAGGCACCAAATCTGGCATAGCGAATGTTACAAAAACACTGAAAGAAGCGACTCCAACCACTGCCAGGAATCAGATCGTCACAGACTATAAAAAGACTTCCAATAAGCCTTGGGCCCTGATTGGAGTGGTGACCCTGATTATTCTGGGATCTCTGTGGTGGTACTTAGACCAACGGACAACCACCACATCTACGGGGAGCCCAACGATCAGTGAAAACGCACCAGGCACTTCATCCTCTTTGAATCCGGCCTTAACACCGGCGGCGGCAAGCTTAGGAGAACTTGGCAATTTTCTCCGGGAAGGACGAGTCAACGAATTGCCAAAAAGATTCAGCTTTGAGTCTCTCACTTTTGCCACTGGCACAACCACTTTGGCCGAAGGCTCCCAAACCGAACTTGACCAAATCGCCAATACCTTAAAAGAATTTCCCAATGTGACAGCTCGAATTGAAGGCTTTACTGATAATGTCGGTGACGCTGTTAAAAACGTTGAACTATCCAATGCACGTGCCTTGGCCGTTAAAGCAGAACTACAGGCCAGAGGTATTGAAGAAAACAGAATTGAAGCTATTGGCAGAGGTCAAGAAGCTCCTATTGCCGGCAATGACACTCCGGAAGGCCGGGCCCAAAATAGAAGGATTGAATTTATCGTCACGAACTTATAATAAAGGGGCTCAAGGCCCCTTTTATCATTTAATTTAAAGCACTCGACCGAGGATCGTTAGTCCCACAATAGTGGTCTCGTTACGGATATTCGTTTCATCCAGAAAGCGCAGGAAAGGGATAAAAGTTAAATCTCTAACTGGCGAGTAACCTGCACCAAAAGATAAGTAGTTATTGTATTTTTTCATGTACCAAAAATCGCGATGTTTTGGGCTCGACTGGTCGGTTGTTGTACGGTGTTGCATATCCCAATCATGCATAACCTGCAGCAACCACTTATCATTGAGGGTATAGTTGACCAGGGTTGTGAAGTTCACTCTGTATCTCTCAGAAGTAGCTTCTTCGTTATAAGCATAAAAGCGGTAGTTGTTCCAGAGGATGATTCTAATTGCTGGAGACACAAGATAAGTAAAATCGTGCTGCCACTCTATCTGGGAATCAATGTTTTCACTTTTTGATTTTTTGCTAAATGGGGCCCGGTGTGTGAGTCTTTGTCTGTACTGTAATGTTGGATTCTTAATGAAGTTATAATAAAAACCAAATTGCCAATCATCGTTTCTTACAGCGTTTTTATCCCAGTAATCCGGAAGTTCGCTGCGATTCCCGAATACGGTACTAAAACGGGGACTCATGTACAAATCAACCTTTTGATTCAGAACATAGCGGACGTTCAAGGAATGGTACATCGTCGTGGGATCATCAGCGGCAGTTCCATCATCATTGACTTCATTATCCTGCCACTTCTTAATGGAAGGGCCCAAGGTCTCACTAAAATAACTGATCTTGAATTTTTCTTTCAGTCTCAGCAGCGAGAAAGGCGTACTGTCAGATTGGGTCGTGTTAACGGTGGTAGTTGATTGTCCGAAAGCTTGCGAGCAGACAAGGAGTAGGAACAGAAACATTTTCATGAAAAACCGGCCCTGATGTTGGATTAATGTTCTTTCACCTTTAACCATTTAAACTCTTTCCTTAAAGTAAAATTTTCACTTTTAACTAAACTCTGACAAATTATTCATAGTCAGTGTCAACTTGGCCTTAATTCCAGAACTAAAAAAATGCTTCATTGTAAGAAGTTTTCCAGATCAAGCAAAAAATGGCGAGTTCGGCACTGCAAAATAATATTCTAATTTCAAGAAGATACAACGCACAAGATAAAGTCTTCTGCTGAAAACCTTTACTTGATAGACAATCTCCTCCTCTCTTCGTACAACCCTGTAAAATTTACTCGGAGGGCAACACAATGAAATCTATAGCCTTTTTTATTTTGGTTCTTTTCTCTCTCGTAGCAACTTCTGCAGATATGAAACTAGCTGATTACGATTGGACTCTCACCGACATTACAACTCGGGGACTAAATAAAGAGACTCTGTTCTCTCGTATGGACAGAGATTTCATTAAAACCAAAAGCTCTATCTGTTCTAACCGTGCGCTCATGTGGGCAAACGACTTTAAGAGAAAATATAACCTGGATACGGCCAAGGTTTTTCTTTTCTTCACTAAAGAAGAGAAGCCGGAAGGCGAACTGAATATCAGCTTCAGAAGAACATGGTGGTACCACGTAGCTCCAATCGTGAATGAGAACAATAATCTATGGGTCTTGGATGCTGGATTTGCTTATATTAAAAGTCCCTACACACTTGAACAGTGGACTGATAAATTTGCCTTCAGTAAAAATTGCAAAGAGATCAAATCTAACGAAAATGAATTGGTGGAACTTATTTTCAGAGAAAAAACTTTTCCTAGAAACACTTCCTATGGTCATCATACTTGTTACTACAAAATTGTTCCTCACACTATCTGGACTCCAGAAGTCCTTGCTCAGAACATTTTAGGGGTTAATGCCAGTGGAACTCCGGTTCGTGTGGTTCGTCCAGAAATTGAAAAGGGCGAACTGTTCCAGGCCTGCATTGAAGCCACTGCCGGCAAACTTGGGCGTGCTTTAGGTGCCAACAAAAAGCAATGCGAAGAATACGTTAATCTATAAAGTTTCAGTCTCCCCGAATACAGAATCGTATCCGGGGAGATTTTTTTTAATTCTTTAAAAAATCCAAAGTCTTATTCCAGGCAACTTGGGTCGCTTCCGGATCATAGCTCTTTCTTTCATTACAAAAAAATCCATGAGTCGCACCAGGGAAAATGACCACCTCAAAAGGAACCTTGGTCTCCGATAATTTCTTTTCTATTGCTTTCACATCTTCGTCTGGAATACTGGTATCTTGACCACCAAAGAAGAACAGACTCTTGGCCTTAATTTGCTTTAAGTCCTCCATTAATGGAGTCAGAGCAAACTCTTCTCTATGATGAACAATTCCTCCCCCATAAAAGGAGATCATCTTATCTAATTTGAGTTTAGTTCCACAAAGAGCTGAAGCAAAACCTCCGACACAAAAACCAATGCAACTGACAGATGAAAGGTCGGCCTTAGGAAGATTTTCCACAAAATTAATCGAGGCCCGAACATCATCCAGTATGCCTTTATTAGTGAGCGTGCTCATGAGCGGCATGAAGTCTTTACGGCTGTCGTAGTCGGCCACCAGGTGACGTCCTTTACGATGATAAAGTTCGGGAGCCGCTGCGAGAAATCCCTCGCTCGCCAACCGATGGCAGATGTCTTTTATATGATTATTGACCCCGAAGGCTTCTTGCAGAACAATCACAACGGGATGCTTATCTCCCGTATCAGGGCTTGCTATATAGATATCCATTAGTCCGGTATTGGTCTCAGCAGTCAGAAAATTTCCCTGATAATTCATATCATTGCCGTCCTTTAGAATGATTTTAATTGGTTCAATAGTCTTTCATGCTTATCCTGATTCCGTACAGGATTCTCTTTTATGAATAAACCATTCAGTTTAATCCACCTCTCAGATCTGCATTTTGGAAGCAAGCATGCAACTATTATCAAACAACTTGGAAACTTCTTTATCCAACGCAAAGAGGAAATCAAACTGGCCATTCTTACTGGTGACCTTAATCAAAGAGTCAGTCGGAAAGAATTAGTGCTCGTTAAAAATTTTATCACTTCCCTTAATTTTCCGTTGTTTTTAGTACCAGGCAATCACGATATCCCCTTCTATAATCTCTTTTATCGATTTTATAGTCCCTATAATAAATTCTTAAAGTACCTGGGACCTTTTACGCAAAACTATTATGAAGATGATTTTTTTGCAGTGTATGGATTATGGACTGCAGATCATTTCTCTGTTCAAAGAGGAACACTCACCCACTCCAACTTAGACGAAATGGAAGAAAAGTTTAAGAGAGCACCATCTGACAAGATCAGGATTATTGCTTGTCACCATCCCCTGCTGTGTCTTAAAAATCCGAGGATCAAAAATGATATTAAACGAATTATGAATATTGCCCCTCATTTAATTCTCTGGGGGCATGAGCATCGAACTACAATTCAGGGCTTGAATGATGAACAGACATTTCCCATTCTTCTGGCTTCAGAAGGTAAGGCCAACAGTTTTAATTATGTTACATTTACAGAGAGAGAATTACTTGTAGAAACTTATCGCTACTCAAAACTAATCAATTCTTTTGAAGTCATCGATCGCAAAATATATCCGTCAATAAATGAAAGAGAAGAATGGGGAGGACTAAATCCTCCCCCAAATAATTAAGCGGCTTTTTTGTTTTGCTGGTCACGGAAAGCATTGATATCCACAACATTGGAAGTCTGCCCACCTTTTTGCGCCATAAGCTTGGCATGGTTCTGCGCTTTTAATTCTTTTTTCGTCAGCTTTTTCTTTTGACCATTGTTTTGTTTACTACTCATACGTACCTCCAGTAAAAAGCACTCTTCATAATGAGAGCTTAAAGAATTATCGGCATTCTGACCAAAATTCTTGAGCACTATTCTCAACATTAATTCCTTTTTATGGCCCGTTTTTTCAATAAGTTAGAACAATCTTAGAGCTACAGCTCTTATGTTAAGGGGTATATAATGTGGTTAATGCAAGGATTTTAAAATTATGAATCACAACCCTGTCGATACCAAAGTAGACAATTCAATTGCGGCCATCTGGTCGATGATGCTGCCTGGTTTAGGCCAAATGATGAAAGGTCAGGTGATGCCTGGAATTTTTTGGGCAGTGATTGTGGGGTTTGGTTATTTTGCTTTTTTTTGGCCGGGTCTAATCCTTCATGCCTTCTGCATTCTGGACGCCGCTTTTAATAAGGGTCAAAATGCCTGGATCGGTTTTGATACCACCTCCAAGAAAATAGGATTTGCTGCTCTTATTCTGGCCTTACTGGTCTATATCACTATTAGAAACTTCTAAAATTTTACTTCTCGATAAGTGCAATTTTTCCACTCTTCCCAGGGCGAGAATGTCGGTTGTTGATCATAGAGACGATTAAGACCGGGTAATGCCAGCCATATTTTAGGCGGCTCATCCATTTCTATAATCATTCTCATTGAAGCGCCGGAATAATGTTCATAATTTTTTTTGTCAGCATTCCATTTTGCAGTG
This sequence comes from Bacteriovoracaceae bacterium, assembly GCA_023701435.1. Taxonomy (GTDB): domain Bacteria; phylum Bdellovibrionota; class Bacteriovoracia; order Bacteriovoracales; family Bacteriovoracaceae; genus Peredibacter. The sequence continues at coordinate 8,089 of JAMPXB010000028.1, forward strand.
CCTGGATTGACCGAATGGGTATCACCCACTCCTGCTAAATTCGGTGCAAAAATGAAGCTTTCATCTTTTGACATATGTGGAAAGTGGATCCGATGAATCTGCCCCCAGTTTCTTCCATCTACTTCCTTTAGTGCTAACTGATAAAACTTACGAAGTTCTTTTTCCTGGGCCGGTGTTAATTTATCGAGCATTTTAAAAAGAGCGTACTCATTAATTTCCCATTTCTCGAAGATGATATCCACAAGCCTGCGATAAAGCGGCAACACCACAGACGAGTCATCTGCTGTCATCGACCAGTTTTTAAACTGATCAAGGTTGAGAACTTTCTGAATTTTCGGCAAAAAGAATCTGGCATCGACTACCTGATTGTCACATTGGATATTTTGAAAGGTTTTAACATCATGAGAGCCTTTTAGAAGCTCATCAATCCGGAATCCACGATAGGAATGACTGTAGCCTCTACCACCATACAATTTGGCATCAGAAGGCCAGTGGCGATTATTGGCCGTGTAGATATAGTCACGCTTGGGTTTTAAAAGAGCTGGTTTTTCATGATCACTTAAAAACTCTTCTTTATGAAGTTCGACGTGAGAGACTTCTGAAATACCCAAAGACGTTTTTTCAGTAGTCCGGTAGGTTTTCCCGACCAACCCATAACCAATATCGCCTCTCGTGTCAGCATAGACAAAATTCCAGGAAGGAATACCCACCCTGGAAACAAGCTGATGCATTTCTTTTACGTCTTGCGATTTGTACAAATCAAACATCGGATAAAAATCTACCGGTGTTAAACTGAACCCTGTCCAACGTAAAACCACTTTATGTTCACTGTTGGTTTCCAGAGGAAGAATACGCTGACCAGTTTTCAAGCGCTCAAAACTTTTAAAGAAAAAAGGCAACTTCATAAACCAGATTTTTACATCTACTTGAGGGCGAAAAGTTTCGATGTCCTGTTCTTTCAGATCTTTAACAAAAACGAGATCAGCAGAATTTAAATATGAATTGGTAAGACCCCAGGCCACTTTGCCATTAGTGCCAGATACCACCAGGGGAACACCCGGAACACTAGCTCCCATGACATTTCCTTCAGGAGACTTGAAGTTAACCCAATACCAAAAAAGCGGAGTTCTTAAATCAAGATGTGGATCATTCGCCAATAAGGCCTTGCCTGTCTTGGATTTATTTTTGCTGACCACCCAATTATTGGAACCAGATTCAAGGCCAAATACCGTCGGAAATTCTGACCATAATTTAAAAGCTGCTTTTTGAACGCCAGTTGTTTTAACAATTGTTTCTGCTTTCTGGTATTCGCCTTCTTTTAAAATATTATTTTCCCAAGGCATGTGATCTTCATTAAAGAGTTCAGCGGACTGCTCTCCCCATTTCTCTTTGTGCTTTTCTTCCTCATAATCCCGCATGAAAGTTTTTCTTGTTTGATCAAAGGATTGCAGGAGAAGTACCAGGATTGAATCCTGTGGCAACCAGGGCTCGGGCCTGTATTCCAGGGCCTTAAATTCAGCAGCGTCCTGTCCAGACTTAAATCCCTCATTCACACCTTTGGCATAATGCTCAAGCATTTCTTTTTTATCTGCTTCAAAGCCACCCCAAAGCTGATGGGCAAAATCCGAGAGATTAAGAACTCTCATCATTAAGTCTGATTTAAGATGGGTATAACCTAAGACTTCTGAATTGCGGCCCTGTCCTACTCTCCTGAAATAATCCATTTCCCAGGCACGATCTTTTCCATGGTGATAACCGAAGCAATAATAAAACTCTTGGGATGAAACCATCTTCTGATGAGTGATATTAAATGCATCATAACTGGCTTTGCATGAGTAAGAATTCTCCGCTTGTGCAGATGCGAGAAGAAAAATCAGAAAAAAATAAAGCATGTTAATCCAGGCGACGACGTAATTGATAAATGAAAGATTCTTTTACTTCCTGAGTAATGAAATCATAACCGGAAAAAAGCTCACTTTCGATGAGATGAATATCTTGTAAATTGAGCGGTCCAAAATCAGGACGATCTTGCCAACCATTGCTCCACTTTCTTTTCGGATATTTTATGGGCGAATAGGATCCCATTCGGACTGCCAAATACATGACTCTGGCCTGATATGGGCTTCCTGTTTTCTCAATGCAACTTCTGAATTCGAGATCTGCGTTCAGCCGTTCGTTTTTGGTTCCACCAACCCAGAAATCCAGGTCATGCTTCAGACAACAATGCTTCCATAATTCAGGTTCTGTTTTTGTTCCTTCCGGATAATTTGTGCAGTAATCCGTTTCAAACGGAGAGATTGAAGCAGCGTTGCCATAGGTCGGCATCACCAGTTGCAAGAGTGTATAAAGAAATAAAATCAGCATACAATTAGTGTAGACCTGTAAATGTTATTAAGCCAAAATTTAAGTATGAAGTTCATGGCCTTTTTATTTCTACTCACTGCTTGTGCACAAACCCCTTCAAGACAACCAAGAGACCTGGTCTCTCTTGACGCCGCTCTCAATCAAGCTCAGGCCTCATACCTAAAAGGCTGTGTCATGGCATTGAAGGAGCTGAAAATACCTGCAGTCTTCACAGGTTGTCGGGACAAGGCGATCCTTCATAGACAAGAGCTTGATCTCATAATGAATCAGGATTTATAAGCTAAGCGTGAAAATTTTATGCAGAATGATCTAAGAATTTAATGCTTTAGGTTGGTCATTTTTTCCGGTTTAACCCATAAATCAAATTCTTCTCGAGTGACATAACCAAGCTCTACGGCGGCTTCTTTAAGGGTCTTATCTTCCTTGTGGGCCTTTTTGGCGATTTGGGCCGCCTTATCATAACCGATGTGAGGATTAAGGGCCGTAACCAGCATAAGTGAGTGGTTGAGATGTTCGTCAATTTTCTTTTTTCTCGCCTCAATTCCCCGGACGCAGAATTCCTCAAACGACTGACAGCCATCAGCAAGCAGTCGTACGCTTTGAAGAAAATTATGAATCATCATCGGCTTAAAGACATTCAGTTCAAAATTGCCTGAAGCACCGGCGAATGAAACAGCAGTATCGTTGCCAATGACCTGAACACATAACATGGTTAAGGCCTCAGACTGAGTCGGATTGACTTTACCAGGCATAATACTTGAGCCCGGTTCATTTTCAGGCAGCGAGATCTCCCCCAGGCCACTACGAGGCCCACTGGCAAGCCATCTGATATCATTAGCAATTTTAAACAAGACGACTGCCAAACCCTTCAAGGCTCCATGGGCTGCCACAATCGCATCATTAGCGGCCAATGCTTCAAATTTATTAGGAGCAGTTTTAAATTGCAAACCGGTGTAACTTGATAGGACCTCGGCCATTCTTTCAGCATAACCAGCAGGAGCATTCAGCCCTGTACCGACTGCTGTTCCACCCAAGGCCAATTCCTGCAAATGGGAAAGAGTTGATTCAATATGGGCCAGGGCATGATCAAGCTGAGATACATAACCCGAAAACTCCTGTCCCAGAGTTATCGGAGTAGCATCCATCAAATGAGTTCTGCCGATTTTAGTAATTTCCCAAAAACTTTGTGATTTTTCTTTCAAGGAGTCACGGAGCTTACTTACGGCCGGAATGAGATCCATCACCAGGACATTGGTCGCAGCAATATTCATTGCCGTAGGGAAAACGTCATTGGAGCTTTGGCTTTTATTGACGTCATCATTGGGGTGAACAAGTCTCCCTTCCCCTCTGGCTCCGCCCATGATCTCGCTGGCGAGATTGGCAATCACTTCATTGACATTCATATTGGTCTGAGTGCCGCTGCCGGTTTGCCAGACAGATAAAGGAAACTCTATTGCATGAGCACCTTTGATAATTTCATCAGCAGCACCTTTGATGGCAAGGGTCTTCTCTAAGGGCAAGGCCTTAATTTCCTCATTTACTTGAGCAGCAGCTTTCTTAATGAGAACGATTGCGCGGATAAGTTCCGGATCCATTTTTTCGTTGGAAATTTTGAAGTGATGTAGTGAGCGCTCAGTTTGAGCTCCCCAGTAGTGGTCCTGGGGAACTTTTATTTCGCCAAAAGTATCTTTTTCAATGCGATAGTTCTTATCCATAAAATTATTGATTAAGCTCCATCTTACAGCGTTTTTTCTCGCCGTTATAAGAGATATCAATTTTAGGAGGGTTGCCTTCTACATAGCTTGGCTGAATAAAGGTATAGGACACTTCCCCGTTTGCAGGAGAATTAAACTCCTTAGTACTCATAGCATTTTCTTTAAATACAGAGCCATCTTTAGCAAAGAGTTTTGTTTTCTCTTCACCTTTTACAGCAAGAACATACTTCTCACCATCTTTACCTAGTATTTGAATTTTTTCTGCACAGGAAGTTGTTTCTGCTATGACCTTCCAGTCGGTAGCAGCAAAAGAAAGAGACGTCATCGACATGATCGTAATGAAAAAGAGATGTTTCATTTATAACTCCTAAGAGGGTTAATTCTGCGATTGCAAAGATAACTTAACTTAGGAGCCAGGTCTTTAACCGAAGTGTCAGATAGAGCTAAATTCTGCCTTTAGATCTATCGTTATTTAAGTTCCTGCAGTGCTTTACTGATTCTAAGAACTGCTTCACGAATCACATCCTCAGACGTGGCGTAAGATAAACGAATATAATTAGGAGCACCGAAAGCTCCGCCAGGAGTCAACGCAACATGACCTTGATTTAGCAGATACATGCACAAATCTTTGGCATCCTTGATTGTTTGATCTCCGAATTTTTTTCCGAAGTAGTAGGAAACTTCAGGAAATAGATAGAAGGCACCACCAGGGTTATTAACTTTAATATGAGGAACTTCTTTCATGAGAGAAATCAACAGGTCACGTCTATTTCTAAAAGCTTGTTGCATGGATTTCACAACTGCAGGATCAGCCTTCACTGCTTCCAATGCGGCCCTTTGAGAAATAGAACTCGCTCCTGAGGTATACTGACCCTGAATTTTGATGCAGGCCTTGGCAATCTCTTCAGGGGCCCCCAAGTAACCAAGTCTCCAGCCAGTCATGGCAAAGCCTTTCGATAAACCATTTACAGTAACAACCCGGTCTTTTAATTCCGGAATACTTCCAATTGAAAACATTTTCTCGCCGAAAGTTATGTATTCGTAAATCTCGTCCGAGATAATGAGAACATGCTTGTTCTGCTTAAATACTTCCCCCAATGCGCGTAGTTCCTTCTCGGTATATAAGGTGCCGGTAGGATTGCAGGGATTGGAGAATAAGAACATTTTCGTTTTCGGAGTGATCGCTTGTGCCAGTTGCTCCGGTGTGATTTTGAAGTCTGATTGATAATCAGTTTCTAATGTAACAACAACTCCTTCATTAAGCTGAATCATTTCCGAATAGCTGACCCAATATGGAACAGGAAGAATAACTTCATCACCAGGATTAATGGTGGCCATAATGACGTTGATGATTGATTGCTTGGCACCAGTTGAAACGACTATCTGAGATGGATTAAAATCTAAATTATTGTCCCGCTTAAATTTCTGAGCAATGGCAACTTGCAAATCTTTATAGCCCGGTACCGGAGTATAGTAAGAAAAGTTTTTGTCGATGGCTTCTTTGGCAGCCGTTTTAACAAAATCCGGAGTGGCAAAATCAGGCTCACCGAGGCTCATGTTAATGACGTTGACGCCTTTTTCTTTTAACTCATTTCCCAAACGGGCCATGGCAAGGGTTTCTGATTCAACTAATTTTAAAACTCTTTCGGATAAAAAACTCATGATGAAAATACCCCTGGGAAATAGTTACTCTCCCAAGGGTATCAGAAATAGCGTCGTTTGTGGATTAAGAAAGAAGTGTCTGGTTACTTAAAGGTAACCTGTACCGGGCAATGATCAGAAACAGACTCAAAACTAACGCCCAAGTCTTCTGGTGTCGCAGGACGACAGTCCATTTTGGCGCAATGTGAACCGACCTTAACGTCTTCCACCAATTTTACGTTCTTATCCTGGATAACAATATGATCGAGAATAGAGGATTGAAATTCCTTTCCACCCAAAGTCCCGTTCCAGTAGTTGGTACAACCCAACGTTTCAGTCATTGTTCTCATTTTAGAGGTATTAATGAAGTCTTCGAATCTTGCGAAATCCTCATCTTTAATATTGTAACCGGTTGAGTTGAAGTCCCCTAAAAGAATAAGGTTCTTCTGTGCGTACTTTTTAGAGAGGTTTGTCAGCTTCAAATACTGCTCCCATCTCTGAGCGTAAGCACGGTCGTTGCCACCAGCTTTCAGGTGAACGACTCCGAAAGTATAACTAGTCTTTGTCTCTTTATGAAAGAGATCGACCAGAAGTACCGGACGTAGAGATCCGCATTGAGTACTGCCCTTTCCACTGAAAGTTCTGTCTTCAACCTGGCTGATAAATTCAAAGGTCTTCAGATTGTAAACGACAGCAAGTTGTTGTTTCCCCCCGCCGCCGCAGGAAGAAATTTCGTAAGAATAACCAGGAAGATTTTTTTTAACGAAAGTGTCAAAAGCTTCAACATTCACAACTTCTTCAAACGCCATCACATCGCTTTGAACGCTTTTGACAATGCGAGCAAGCTCATCGAGGTCCGTTCGACCGGCCCTCATGTCTTTGTCGAAATTTCTAATGTTGTAAGTAGTAACACTCCACTTGGCCCATCCCGTGGAGCTCAAGAGTAATAAGAACAGCAGGGTAAACTTCATTTACACATCCATGGTAAAAGTTTTAACCCTAAGATTGAAAGATGCCGCAATTCAATTGGCAATCTTTATTTAACCTTTAGCGTGTTCTTCACATAAATCTAACAGACGCTTACATTAAAATAAATTGATCCTTCAACATTCTAATGAGTTCATCCCTTTCATCCGTAGTCACTTTGGCACTATCAAAAAGGTGCATCTGCAGCCAAGGAGGATTCGTAAACTGTGGATCATTTTCATAACGCGGAAAAAAATGCCAATGAACATGATCAACAACATTTCCCAGGCTACACATGTTCATTTTTTTGGGCTTAAACACTTTCTCAATCGCCGAATGTGCCTTCATCATTTCTTTAAAGAGCTCTTCTCTTTTATCTTCTGGTACATCCGTCATTTCGCGAAAATGCTCTTTCGTTACCAGGACACAGTAACCACGGTAAAACTGATGTTCTCCCAGATAGAGATAAGAATTCTTGAATTCATGAATGAGAAACGGATATTGATTGAGGTGGGTACGGCCTACTCTTTCACATAAAAGACACGACATAGATTTTATTCCTGAACTTTTTACTCAACTATTTAAGGCAAAAACTCTCACTGATTGTAACGATCTAACATTACGAGGAGAATAAAATATATCCCTAAAGGAGTTTATTATGAAAAGTTTTATCTTTTTTACTGCACTATTAGTTTCTACCGGAGCCCTGGCCAGCTGGAGGTCCGAGTCTCGTGCCGTAATTCGCGAGTATCGAAATGAATGCCGCAACACGGTCGTTACTGTCGACGAGATTGTTAAAGACTCCCATATTAAAGGTCACATTACAGGTCTACCAACTGATGCCTACGATAAGTTCAAAGTGGTCTTTTATGTAAAGACGAACAGATGGTATGTTCATCCTTACACCTACTATGCCGGGCAGGAAGAAGGTTACAGTTACTCAAACATCAATGAGAATGGGGAATTCCAGGTTCGATCGGTCTTTAGAAGAATCCCTTCAAAAGAAATGGTGGTTGCCGTGGTTCCAAAATCCTATAAGATTTCGTCTCAGAAGTTCTGGCTCAAGCCCCTCTTTGGATTATTCGGTGGTGTGCTGAAGTATCAATGCAGCCACACTATGGTTCAAGGCAATGGTGACTTCTTCATGTAACTTTTCACAGGCCTTCAGTAGTGAAGGCCTGTATTTTTTTTCGCAGTATCATTCCTAACATTATTGAAACAACCGCCAGTGAGATGGCAAGTCCGATCCAGAAACCTTGCGCCTCAAATCCCCGATGAAAACCAAGATAATATCCCAGCGGAATACCTATTATCCAGTAACCGAAAAAAATGGCATAGGAAGCGGCCTTCGTAACAGATAGTCCCCTCAAAATTCCAGCAATCGTAACCTGGGCCCCATCAAACAATTGAAAACAGGCCACCCAAAACAATAATTTTTTTGCCCAATCAATCACCAGTACATCATCTGTATAAAGAGAAATGACGACGTCTGGAAAAAAATAAAAAACTGAGCCCATAACCAATGCAAAACAAAAAGAAACAAAAAGGCTCACCTGACTGTAGGTCACAACAGATTGATAATTTTTTTCACCATAGGCATGCCCAACTTTAACTCCTACCGCCGCTGAAATCGACAAAGGAATCATAAAAGAGAGTGATCCAATGTTAAGAGCAAGGTTATTGGCAGCTGTCTGTATTTCCGCAAACTTTCCGACAAACAAGGTAACTGAACAAAAGGCCATTATTTCAAAGAATAGGATCAATGATATTGGCCCTCCCAATCGGGACATCTCTTTTATAAAAGACCACTGAATTTTCCTGGAGGTTTTCCAATACTTCCTTGTTAACGAGAAAAGCGCCAGGGCCATGAACAACCTGACTCCTAAGCTGGCCCAGGCGAGACCCGTTTCTTTGAACTCCGGCATGCCGAACTTTCCAAAAACAAATGCGTAATTAAAAAAGAGATTCACCCCTACAGCAAGAAGAGCAATGATGTTGGCGGACATGGTTTTTTCCTGAGACTGGAAAAATTCCTTTGCCCCCTGATAAAGACAAAGTCCAAAAGCCGAAAAGCTGGTAATAATTAAGTACTCAACAATGATGTTATTTAAATTGATTCCGTAATCCAGCCAGGGTACGAGATAAATACTCAGAAAAGTAAGAGCGCATGAGACGACAGAGACCAGCAGGCTATAAAACATGATGGTCCAGAAATAATCATCGATACTTTCCCCATTCCCCCGTTTCTGGGCCAGTAAAGGCGAGATCGAAAATTGAAAACCCAAAAGGGAAATCATAATTGGGTTGGCGATCGAAATCGCCAGACCAATGGCCGCCAGACACTCACGGGAGTAGCGACCGGCTATAATCATATCACCGGTACCAATGAGCATTATCCCAATGTGTCCGAAAATGATCGGAAGTGAGAATATCAAAAGTTGTTTAAGGGCAAAGGGTCTGCTTGGAGCAATAGTCACTCAATAGTCCGTTCCTGAATGAATTCTTCGAATTCTTCCTGGTATGAAAGTAATTTGGGGTCTTTTATCCTATCAACATAGAGGATGCCACCGAGATGATCAAGCTCATGCTGAAGTACGGTGGCCAGAAATCCTTGGGCTATGATTTCTTGTTCTTCGCCGTTTTGATTCCAATAGGTAACTTTTATTTTATTAGGGCGCTCTACAAAACCGCGAAGCCCCGGAACCGATAGGCAACCTTCCCAGAAACCTTGCAGATCAGTGGTTAAATATTCGATGCGAGGATTGATAAATACCGTAAGAGGAAAACTCACCTCTTCGCCGTACCGGTTAAAATTCATCAGTTCTATCAAGGCCAGCTGCCAATCTATTCCAATTTGAGGTGCTGCAATGCCGATCCCCCCATAATGCTCCATGGAATCATGCATATCTTCCAGTAGTTGACCAAACTCCTTGGTCTTTAGAAAGTTTTTAAGCACTTCCTGCGTTTTTTTTCTTAAAATTGGATTCCCCATCCGGCATATTGGCCTGATCATACGACCCCCTGAGAAAGAGCTTCAGTAAATCCAAGTTTTCTACTCATGTTTGTTCCAGAATATCCGATAAGTATGATCGAACAAAGGTACATCTATGCTTCAATCATTTTTTAAAATTGCATTAGTCTTGGGTATCAATCTTATCATCTCTATCCCCATATATGCCAAGACCGTTGAACAAAAAGAATTGAACTTTCCTATTAAGACCGAAGATCTCATGAAAGACGAGATCCATTACTATTTTACGGTCCTTTCCCCCCGTAAGTTAGTCCTGGCCTATCCGGAACTATTTGATCTGGATTCACTTTCCTTGATTCAGGAAAGCAATGTCATGATGGTTGTAAATAAATCAGTATCCGTCGTGAATAGACCTGTCGGTTTTTTTGAAGAAAAGCAAATGAATGATGAAACTTTTGTATCTCATATCATGGGGGAGCAGAAAGTTAAAAGTGCCGGACCTGGAATTTTCTCCATCACTGTTCCGGGAGAAGACCAGCTGAAGTATCGAATGCAGTCTTTTTTTGATTCAGACGACTTGAGCACGCTTCCAAATTCTAAAGTTACCATGGCCGTTTCGGCAGCAAAAAAACTGGACGTTATAGCTCAGGGAGCTTCCACTATTATGTTTACTGAGAAAACCCAATTTTCAAAATATGCAGAAGGTGCTGTAACTGTCTCTTCTTACATTCCCCTTAAAGAAAATAAAACTTTGATTATTTCTTATCAATTATGGGCAATTAAAAAAGCTTCTCTTGATAAGAAAGAACTTAAATTGAATTTTGTGGGTGAGCTAGAAGCGGTGAAAAGTTTAATTGAGAGCTATAAATAAAGACTGCTCCCGGAGGAGCAGTCGAGACAAGCTATTAAGCAACTGCAGTTTTAAGTGAATAATAGCGCTTATTAATTTTATCTTTCATCATACGTTTATGCTCACCAAGTGACCTGCTGGCCTTGTCTACAGCTACTGCAAAAGATTCATAAAGATTTTGTCCTTCAGCAGTAAAAGCATAATCCTGATTCATATTATGAATAGCCAAGCTGGTAATATAACGTTTGTTTTCCAATTTTAAATGGATCTGAACTCCAGCGGCACCATTCAGATAACGGTTTAGTTTTCCGATTCGGCTAGTAATGAACTGATCCATCCATGGAGAATTTTCTAATCCTTGATAGTGAACTTGGACTTGCATAAGTTAACTCCTTTCTCTATTTGCCTTGAATCAATCCTAGCAAAGTAGAGTACTTTTAAACATTCAGTAATACTGAACATTGAGTTAAGTGAGATTTACTTATGTGAAAGAGTAAAGTTTTTCATCGCAAAAAGGGCCAAAGGATTAAGAAGCTTACGCTTCCCTACCATCATCCACACCTCTTCCTGCAAATTATCAAGAGCTCCAAATTCAATGAGGGATTTGGCTTTTAACAAATGAGTGACACTGCTTCTCATTACGACAATAAGACCATTACCATTGAGGGCCAGATCAATCTCAGTTGCTTTATCTTCAACTTCAGCAATGACATCAATCACCAGATTTTTTTGTTTCAAATAAAAATCTACTTTTTGCCTGGTGTTTGAATCGTAGGTTGGGAGGATAAAGGGGACGTGTTTTAGGATTTCCGGCCACTTCCCTTTTACTTTAAATTTAGAGTGGCCAACGACAATTAATTCTTCCCGGCAAAGGAGCTTGGTCTCAAAGATTGATGCATCTTTAACCTGAGGAATGGAGTTCGTAAGAATCAGATCTAATTTGAACTCATTTTGCATCTTGATCAATTCTTCCCGGTGACCCTCTCTCAAAATAACCTTGCAGGACTTATTATTAATTAAAAAAGTCAAAAGTTCGTCAGAGATGTGCTTGGGTACTGAGTCCTGACAACCAATTTCAATCTTGGCCCTTTCCTTGCCCTTACTTCGATCGGCCAGGGTGTCTTTTAATTCAAAACCTAATTTAAAGATGTCGCGGGCATATTCATGAACAATAGTCCCAGCTTCAGTCAAAACTAACTTTTTTCCAACGCGGGAAAACAAAGGTGTGCCAAGCCCCTCTTCCAATTCTTTAAGCTGCATAGATAAAGCTGGCGAACTGATCAGGATATCTTTTGAGGCCAGGGCGATAGAACCCAGTTCTGCAATTTTATAGAAGTAATAAAGCTGGTTGTAATTTAATGGGACCATACCTCAAGATTATAATTTGTAATGAAATGTGACTAGAAAATAGACAGCTGTCTAGCAAGAGGCTCCGAGGGAACGCCTAACCCATTGAATTCAGTTAATTTATTTTGGCACTAGGCTTGTATAAAGATGCCCGAGGGATGACAGCAGGATGAGGTCATTTTCCATAAACAACAGGGGGAAACATGAAAACTAAAACACTGTCACTGTCAACGATTCTTGGATTTTTTGGACTCATTCTGATGATTCATACCTTTAGTACACATGCCGCTACTTCCGAGGCCATTGTTTGCTCAACAGCTTTCGGAGAAAAAACGTTCACCATTGAAAACGACCGCATCTCATTTCAGAAAGAAGATGAAGCGGGAATCAGTCGTTCTATTTCATCCATCGAGGCAGACGCTGTCCGCACTCACAAAAAGCACCTGGGATTTTCAAAAACTCTTTATATCGATGGCAACAAACACCGGATTAACGTTCACAACACCAAGGCGTTCTCCGATGTAAACGACTACCTTTCAATTACTTCTCCTAAAGGGCATGAAATGACTTACCCCCTCAACTGTCACTCTGCCTAATAGTGATACCCCCCTGTTAAAAGGGACTAGCGCCGGATGCGTGAGGTCCCTTTTTTTATTCCTGACTAAAAAAGTATCATTCTAAATCCCGCACAAATTCTTCCGATAAGCCTTTGAATATTTTCAGAGGGTCATCATGAAATTTATCCTTATGTTTTTGATGCTTAGTTGTTTATCAGTGGCCAATGCCCAAAAAGCAGAAGTTCTTCTCCTCGATGAAGATATTGATGAAACTGAACTGAAAGAGGATTTCAATGTTCACAAGGGAAGCACTCACCGAAGCTCCATTCCCGACCGCGATCAGCGACAAATGCTTTTAAGTAAATTGTCGGCAATAGAAAAATGGGACGAACTGAAAAAAGACATCTTCTATATGGACCTGGCTTCCAAGAGCGTATCTCAGTTAAAGGAAAAGTATCCGGAACTGAAGCTCAAAGAGATTAAGATGCTCAAAGCCCAGAGGTAAAAAATGAAAAAGCTAATTTTTTCTTTTACCCTACTTTCCTTATCACCACTTCTGGCTCAGGCCAATTGCAATAAAAAAATTGATCCCAGCAAAGTCATGCTGTTTGTAGATACCAATAATTCGGAACTGGAAATCATTACATCACAGAAAGCTGCATGTGAACGGGGTGAGCGATTGGTTGTGGTTCCTAAAAACTACAAGGACTACAAAAAGTACACTGACAAGCTAATTGAAACCGAAAAAAGAATCAGAAAATGTCTCAATACTAAAGCGGCGGATGCCTGTAAAGAAGAAGACAAGCACTACTCTAACGCCAATAGTGAATTGGCCGCTTTTAAACAGTCCCAGCCTTCAATTAGGACGGGTATAAGCGAGGCGATGGCCGAGATTAAAGCGACGAATGGAAAACTGCAAGTCTTCACCGTCTCCGGTCATGACGGTGGTGGTTCCTTTGGAGGGAACAAGGGTGACTTTAGCCGTTATGAGCTAGCTGAAATAATGAAGGAACATCAGGACATCAATGAGACAACATCTATCTTGCTCCTGGGATGTTATACCGGTGTTCAAAATGAAATTTATGCCTGGAAAAGTATTTTTCCGTCAGCACGCATGATCGCCGGATATGATGGCTCAGCTCCTCTGGCAGACCGACCTCAAGGCCATCAGTACATTACAGACCTTCTCCTGAAAGAAAAAGAGTTGTTAAAAAACTCCGATGAGAAAAAACTCATGAGTTTTGCTCAGAATAATATTAAAAGTCTTAATCAACTTCATGCGGCGATGTATGTTAACTGTGAAGATGATACTGAATTCTATTACGGCTCAGACGGCACCAAGAAAAACTTCAAAGCTTTTAACACCAAAGAGTGTCTTGAAAAAAAAGATGAAATCAAGGCCCTGGCCAAAGAAGTAGACAAATACCAATTGGGAATTCTAGAGCCTCCTCTCAATACTCAAGCAGAACTCCGCCAACTTTACAACAAGGCGAGACGCTACGAGCACTGCCTGCAATTAACGGAAACAGAGTTGAATGTCAGTAACCTTTTCAACTTGCTCTTCTATCAAGGGGTCAAGGAGAGCTTTGCCAGTTATTACAAAGATGACCTTAGCAAAGCAGAATCAATTCTGGCGGATCTTGACGGCGAAGTGATTTTACAAAGTTTAACTCAGTCCTTGGATAAGCAACAACAAGAGGTCGATAAAATCAAGGCCGAGCTGGAGTTGATGGAAAAATCCCCGGAAACTTATTTGGCCCAGGAAAAGAAAAAACTGGAAGAACTTCAGATGCAAAAAGATCAGATGCTGAAGGATCCTGCCTTTGCTTCCGTTAAAAACATGATTGATCCAGTAAGCGGAGAACTTATTGGCACCAAGGAGCCGACTCCGGAACAGTTCGAAAAGCTTACTGCTATTGTAAAGGTAATTAATAATCTCAATGACCAAGCTCACCAGTTTGTATGGAAAAAAAATAACTTACCAGAAGCAGTTAAGTATCAACAAGGAAATCTCGCCTTTGCCGAGCAACAGCTAAATACTCAGCTTATCACCGTTCAAACGGTAAAAGAATCACTAGCCGGTAAGCAAAGTCCCGTGTGGGTTCCGACCTTTGAAAACCTCGATAAAAAATCTCGGGCCGAGACACTTAAAAACATTAATAACATGCATGGGCTGCTGTCCGTGCAAGGTCTTCCCGAAAAGCAGCAAAAAGCCCTGCGATGGCTCTCTCAAGTTCAATCCAATCATTTAGTCGCCTTTCAAAATCCGTTCAGCTGGCATGAGTTCACGGGGCGGGCGGAAGCACCAATGTTTCCTGTTCGACTCGACGGTGGGCAGAATCCGATGTCATTTGGTTCTGGTTACTTTACCCCTATTCCGGGCATGGGACTCGGCGGCGGCATCATGGGCGGCTCCTATGGCGGTCAATAACGCACCTCGAATAACTTTAAATAAAGAGTAATTTCCATTAAGCTGTTAGCACTCTCAAAGTGAAGGATAACAGCTTATGGAATACAATTTTTCTGAGATCGAACCCAAGTGGCAAAAATACTGGGAAGATCACCAAGTCTTTAAAACTCTGGAAGATACTTCCAAACCAAAATACTACGTGCTCGACATGTTTCCTTACCCATCAGGGGCAGGACTACACGTGGGTCACCCTGAGGGTTACACCGCCACCGATATCATGGCCCGTTTCAAAAGAATGAAAGGATTTAATGTTCTTCATCCTATGGGCTGGGACTCTTTCGGTCTGCCGGCAGAAAACCATGCAGTTAAAACCGGAATTCATCCGAACATCACTACTCAGGACAATATCAAGACCTTCAAGCGTCAGCTAAAAATGCTGGGCTTTTCCTATGATTGGGATCGTGAAATCGCCACTTCTAACATTGATTATTACAAATGGACTCAGTGGATTTTCGTTCAGCTCTTTAATAAGGGTCTGGCCTACGAATCTCACATGATGGTGAATTGGTGTCCGAATTTAAAAACCGTTCTTGCCAATGAAGAAGTCATTAACGGCAAATCCGAAGTAGGTGGACATCCGGTTATCAGAAAGCCGATGAAACAGTGGATGCTCAGAATTACCGAGTACGCCGAAAGACTGCTCCAGGATCTTGATCTGCTCGACTGGCCTGAGTCCGTGAAAGAAATGCAAAGAGTCTGGATCGGCAAGTCGGAAGGTGCTTTGATCGAGTTTGATGTTGTTTTCAAGCATCCCGATAATCTGGAACTGACCAATCATAAAATAAATGTTTTCACTTCCCGGCCAGATACTCTTTTTGGCGCCACTTATATGGTTCTGGCACCGGAACATAAACTAGTTGATCTCATCACCACCGCTGATCAGAAAGAGGCCATTGCGAAATATCGTGAAGTGACCGCCTTGAAATCTGACCTGGAAAGAACTGAGCTTAATAAAGACAAGACTGGTGCCTTCACTGGTGCTTATGCCATCAATCCGGCCAATGGAAATGAAATTCCGGTCTTCATCGCTGACTACGTTCTGAATACTTACGGTACGGGAGCCATCATGTCGGTTCCGGCCCACGATGAACGTGATTTTGAGTTTGCCAAAAAATTCAATCTTCCCATCGTTGAAGTGGTTAAAGGCGGAAACGTTGAAGAAGCTGCTTTCACTGAAGATGGTGAACATATCAATTCTGATTTCTTAAATGGTCTTGGTAAAAACGAAGCCATCACTAAAATGATCCATTGGCTGGAAGAAAAAAAAATTGGCTCTAAAAAAATTAATTATAAACTTCGTGACTGGCTCTTCTCCCGTCAGCGCTATTGGGGCGAACCATTTCCAATCCTAAAATTTGAAGATGGGACTGTTCGTTGCCTGGATACTGATGAATTGCCTGTAGCGCTGCCTGTGGTAGAAAAATATGAACCTTCAGGTACAGGTGAATCACCTCTGGCCACGATTGATGAGTGGTTAAATGTCATTGATCCTAAGACTGGCAAAAAGGCCAAGCGTGAAACCAATACCATGCCTCAATGGGCAGGCTCTTGCTGGTACTACCTGCGCTTCTGCGATCCTAAGAACACTAAAGAGCCTTGGAATTCAAAAATTGAAAATTACTGGATGCCAGTGGATCTCTATGTCGGAGGAGCTGAGCATGCGGTCCTTCACCTTCTCTACTCTCGTTTCTGGCATAAAGTGCTTTATGATCTGGGTCTTGTGTCCACCAAAGAACCTTTCCACAAGCTGGTTAACCAGGGAATGATTTTGGGTGAAGACGGCGAGAAGATGAGTAAGTCTCGCGGCAACGTCATCAATCCTGATCATGTAGTGAAGGAATACGGAGCTGATACTTTACGACTCTATGAAATGTTCATGGGACCTCTGGAAAAAACAAAGCCATGGTCTATGAATGGTGTGAAGGGCGTTTACAACTTCCTTAACCGTGTAAATCGTTTCTTCCTCGATAAGGCCAATTATATTGAAGAGGTCAAAGAAGAGACGTCTAACGTTAAAGAACTTCACAAAATGATCAAAAAAGTCACTGAAGACATTGAAGGGATGCGCTTTAATACGGCCATTTCTCAAATGATGATTTTTGTTAATCACGTCTATAAGAGCGGCAAGGTTTCTCATCAAAGCGCTGAGAAGTTCGCACTGGCCCTTTCTCCTTTCGCGCCCCATCTGGCGGAAGAAGTCTGGTCATTCCTAGGTCATGAAAAGACCCTGATCTTTGAAAAATGGCCTGAATTTAATCCTGAGCTCGCTAAGGACGACCTGATTACTGTCGCTGTTCAGGTGAACGGTAAGACTCGTGGAACATTCGAAGTGGCGGCAGATATTGCAAAAGATGATTTAATGGCCATCATTAAGTCAGATGAAAAGATTGCCAAGTATCTGGCCGGGACGATCGTTAAAGAGATCTATGTACCGGGGAAAATTTGTAACTTCGTCGTGAAAGAATAAAAAAAATGGCCGGTGAAAACCGGCCTTTTTTTTATTAATTTCGACAAACAAACCAATCGGCAGTGTCCAGCAAGCCCCGATCATCCTTATATCTGCAATAAAGTTCCGTCAGGTCTTCATAACCACGAAGGGTGTTGCAGTTTAATTCGGCCACATCTTCATATGTTTTTTGATCACGGCGAGCAGTATCGTTTATAAGATAAAAGCGCATTTTGGAACAGAGTACTCGCTGAAGCGGAGAGGTCGCTTGGGCATGAACGCCTAAAGAAGTAAGTAACATTGCTAATGCAATAATATTTTTTATGTTCATGAAAGGTAATGTATCAAAAATCTGGAAGAACATTTCAAAGGATGAAAAAGTTTCATCCTCTGAAATAGAAAATTTGAATTTTGTTTAGCTTAAGCAAAAACGGGAACGAAGTAGTTTAACAGAGTCAAACCAAGACCTGATAAAACAGGAATTGTGAGATTATCATCGATATTGAAGGCCGAAATCAATTCAGAAGCACTTCCAATAACACCCGCAATAATTGAAAACACTAAGAGATGTGTTCCCAATGTGGACGAATTCATGGCGTAGAAAAGTGTAATTAAATAACAAGTGAAGAATCCGGCGACCGCACCCTGCAGCGATTTATTAGGCATGATTTTGTCTTTTCCGTACAGCACACCAAAAAAAGACGAGAGTGGATCAGAGAAAACCAGGAACATGCTTGAAACGATGGCGATGTCCCGGGAATAAAAAAACAGAGAAAGGGATATGCCTAGAGCATAAAAAGGAAGTCCGCTGACACCATCTTTTTCAGAGCGCCGCATCAAGGGACCCATCATTTTAATTACTATGGAATTAAAAGCTGGAATTCTATTACGAATAAAATCTGCAGCAAAACCTGCTATGGCGATGCTGAGAATGACCATGGCCCAAAAAGTCTGGGATTGATCAGAATTAATAAATAAAAAAAGACCTAGTGAACCGGTTGAAATGTGCCAAATCTTCCTAAGTATATGAAGATCTGAACGTTTATGAAGAACCGTTTCAAAAGATGAATCGTACTTTTGGCCCTGAGCTGCAGCCATTTTTACTCCTTAACTAAGAGGAATCAGTGATTTCCCCTATGTAGACTAAATTCAAACGAGCTTTCAATTTAATGGATTCAGCTTCTCTCGGCAAGCGAAGGGTGTAAATGCTTTTTTTTAACTTCATATCTCTAAGAAATCATTAATGAATTTACCTTTCCAAACCCTGATTTTGCTTCATATAATTTGAGTATATGATTACTGAGAATGCGGAGCTTCCACTCCAGAATACGAAAAAAATATGGGCCATTGGTGGTGGAAAAGGTGGCGTGGGCAAAAGTCTCGTGTCTGCGAACGTCGCCATTTGTCTTGCTTTAATGGGAAACAAAGTTGTGGCCGTAGACCTGGATTTAGGTGGTGCCAATCTTCATACTTGCCTGGGATTACCTATTCCTCAGGTAACCTTGTCTGATTATGTTTCCAAGAAAGTAACTAACTTTGAAGACCTCTTAGTAGAAACACCGATTCAAAATTTAAAGATCATCAGCGGTGCTCAAGATGAACTTGGCATGGCCAATTTGAAGCACATGCACAAGAACTTGATTATCCAAAAGCTGCATGAGCTTAATGCTGATTATATTTTATTCGATCTTGGCGCAGGAACGGCCTTCAATACCATCGATTTTTTTATTACGGCCGACAAAGGTATTTTGGTTGCTCTGCCTGAGCCAACTTCTATTGAAAATACCTATCGTTTTATTAAGTCAGTCTTTTACCGTCGCCTTAAAATGGTTGAAGGTGTAGCGGAGATTGAGCCGTTTATTAACGAAGCCATGAATGCTAAGTTAACTTCTGGAGCGACCACCTCGCCTGCTGATTTAGTGAAAAAAATCACTGAATTCAATCCGGAAGTAGGGCTTCGTATTAAAAATGAAATGGCCCTTTTCCGACCGAATCTCATCATTAATCAAGTTCGTTCTCAAGCAGATATTGATATTGGTTATTCAATTCAAAGTATCTGCCGAAAATATTTTGGAATCGAAATGACCTTTCCGGGCTACCTTGATTATGATCAATCTGTCTGGCAAAGTGTTAGGAAACGTAAACCGTTACTAATCGAATATCCAAACTCAAAATTGGTTAATAATTTTGATCGCATTGTAAACAGGCTAATCGAATCTTAGAGGATCATTTCATGGATGTTGAAAAAACCAATTATTACGAAGTCCTCGAAATTGAGAGCAACGCCAATCCTCAACAAATTGAAAATGCTTACATCCGTGCAAGAAACGCCTACTCAAGTGATAGCGTGGCACTCTATTCTTTAATGACCAAAGATGAGTGTGCTGCCATCTTGTCACAAATCGAAGAAGCCTACTCCATTCTCGGTTTTCCAGAAAAAAGACGTGAATATGATCGACTGCGCGGCTTTAATCAAGCAGCAATAGCAGCGGCACGCACGGATGTTCATTTATCTCCAGCAGAACAGCGGGCCAATGAAACCCTTCAATATGAAAACTTCGGATCAAATTTAATTGAATCCAAGGTTTCAAAAATCACAGCTCAGAAGAAGTTTGGCCTGGAGTATGAAGAAAATGCGGATATGGACCGCAAAATTATTGAGTGTGTGGATTTCACAGGTCCTTTCCTGAAAGAAATCAGATTATACAAGAATGTTGATATTGATCGAATGGCAGAAATGACCAGAATTTCCAAAACTCAGATCAATTCTATCGAAAATGAAGATCTAACCAAGCTGCCTGCCGACGTTTACGTTCGTGGTTATGTTTATCAAATAGCCAAAGTGCTGAAGCTTAACCCTGATCTGGTTGCCAATAGCTACATCCTCCACTTCAAAAAAATAAAAAATCAAAAATAATGGTTTCGGAAACTGAGACTGACGATACCCAGAATTTTACCGTTACTGTAACCAATGAAGACAGAGAAGCGTTTAAACGTCTTGATGTCTATTTGGCCAAACAGTTGCCGCAATTTTCCCGCTCTACTCTTAAGCGCCTGTTTGAAGATGAAGAAATATCCAGCGAGATAAGGCTAAGCTTAAATAAGATGCCTCCGGCCGGAACTGTTATTGAAGTTGAAGTTCCTCCTCCGGTGCCCACAGATCTTATTGCGGAAAATATCCCTCTGGAAATTCTCTTTGAAGATCAGCATCTCATTATCATTAATAAGCCTGCTGGATTGGTCGTGCATCCGGCTCCTGGTCACTATACGGGAACTTTGGTTAATGCCATTCTTTATCATTGCCCAGACCTCAAAGGTGTTGGAGCTGAAAAAAGACCAGGTATTGTTCATCGTCTTGATATGGGAACTTCGGGAGTTATGGTCGTTGCCAAAGATCAGGCGACTCATGAGGGGCTGGTAAGTCTTTTTTCAGTTCATGATATTGAAAGAAAGTATGAGGCCCTAGTAGGCGGAAATCCGGCGAGTCATTCAGGCACAATTACCACCACCATTGGCAGACATCCCACCAATCGCTATAAGATGGCGGCCAATGTAAAAAATGGAAAGACTGCTGTGACTCACTATAAATCTATTAAGCAGTTTGCAGGGGCCACACACATGGAGTTAAGACTCCAGACTGGTAGAACTCATCAAATCCGTGTGCATATGTCTCAAATTCTTCACACGCCTGTTTTATGTGATCCACTATATGGTGGAAGTGATTCACATCTGAGAAAAGCACCTGCTGCTATCAGACAAAATCTAATTGATTATCCTTATCAACTGCTCCATGCCAAAGAGTTGGGATTTACCCATCCCATCACTAAAGAAAAACTGCATTTCACTGCAGCTCCTCCGGAAATATTCCAGAATGCATTACAGGCTTTCTCAGAATAGATTTTAGAGTTACAATAGGCCCATGGAAGTTCCATTCAGTGAAAACTTAAATAATGGCCGTTTCGAGACCTGGACCACTAAACCGCAGATGCAAGTGAAGCAGGCGACCCAGGTTCATGGCACAGATATTGTCAGTATTGAAACATTACCCTGTGAAGCCGATGGTCTTGTAGTATCCTGGGAAGAGTTCGACCAACCACTGGCCATTAAAACAGCCGATTGTATGCCAATCGTGATTGAGGGAGAAAAGGGTGTGGTCTTCCTGCATGCAGGTTGGAAAGGCCTCGCCGATGGAATTCTAAAGCGTCCTGAAGTTTCTCTCATCTCCCCTCAGAGAGTTTTTATCGGTCCCAGTATTCATGAATGCTGTTTCGAGGTCTCCAGTGACTTCCTACAAAATTTTCCTGACAGCCCTTTCTTCGTTAAAACCGGTGAAAAGCTTTTCTTTAACCTCCAGGAAGAAGCGAAGAGACAACTAAGGGAACTGTTTCCATCATTATTAGTTCAATACGCACCCATTTGCACTTGCTGCAATCACGCCTTTCATAGCTATCGAAGAAACAAAACAACAGAAAGAAACTGGAATTTATATATCAAAGGATGAATCTCATGGAACAAAAGAAGAGTCTTACCCTCCAGGGTATTAGTGGACTTAATTTCCTTTTTATTTTGAACGCGGCTGCCATGATTGGAGTCAGCATTTATCTGACTACCCATTTTTATGATGTTCTCTATCCAACAACTCTTGGTGGTTCATCTACTCTATGTAACATTTCCACTTTCTTTAACTGCGATGCTGCGACTTATTCAAAGATGTCCAATATCGCCGGAGTTCCAATCTCATTTTTTGGAATTATTGTTGGTCTTTTATTTTTATTCAGCAGCCTCATGCCAAGTGAAGGTCTGGAAAAAACATCAAGTGCGATTTCCAAATATAATTTCATTGGTTGTATAGCCCTCTTTATCTTCTCCCTGGTATCTCTGGGCAGTCTTTGTCCTTTTTGTAGCGTTTATTATGTCCTATCCGGGATCGCCGCATTCCTCTTATGGAAACATGGAATCAACACCTGGACACCGGACCTCAAGAATACCGGCATGTGGGGCGTCCTGCTCTTGGTAGGATCTTTCCTGATGTTTCAAAATACAAAAGGCAAAGAAGACTACAGTTTAAAAATGAATGCCAGTGTAGTTGAACAGTTTAAGAAACTGCCTTCTGTCGGAGACCCTGATATTGAATCTCCCTACAAAATTCACATGGCAACAAACAACTTCTCTGAAGCACCAATTCGCATCACAGTCTTTTCTGACTTCCAGTGTCCCTTTTGTAAAGTTGTTGCCGAGCAAATGCCGGAGTTAATCAGACGTTACTCAGATAAAGTGAGTGTTCAGTACGTTTTCTATCCGCTGGATGCAAAATGTAACTCAAATGTAACTTCACGTATGCATCCACATGCCTGTGATGCAGCTGCCCTCGCCGCCTGCGACCCTGCTAAGTTTCTTTCTGTGCATGATGAAATTTTTGCCAACCAAGGTAAACTGAGCGACGGTATTCTTAGTGACATTGCTAAAAGTCATAGTCTAGTTGGATGCTTCGAAAACAAGGCCGTTACTGATAAAGTTATTGAAGGGATTAATCAGGGTACAAAATACAACCTGAAGTCCACACCAACAATCATTGTAAATGGAAAGAAGATCGAAGGTACCATTCCTAATCGACAGTTCTTCGCCATTTTCGATCACATTTTGAGCGAAAAATAAATGCTGATAGAAACTCACTGCCATCTTGATTATCTTAAAGCCGAGCCTCTGGAAGAAATCCGTAAGAAGATCTCCGAGGCTGGCATCACCAAAGTTATCACTATTGGTGTTGATCCCCTGAACCTGGATAAAGTAAAAGAACTTTCAGATGAGTTTCCTGAAGTCTACTTTACCCAGGGGATTCATCCCCATGACGCTAAAGAATTCTCCGAGACAGAGTTTGAGAAAATCTCCACTCGTGCAGCCCTCCCTAAGATGGTGGCGGTGGGAGAAATCGGCCTGGATTATCACTACAATAACTCTCCTCAGGACGTTCAAAAAGAAGTCTTTGAGAAGCAGCTGCAGATTGCCTGTGATAAAGACCTGCCGGTAGTCATTCATACCCGGGAAGCCGATGAAGATACCAAGGCCATACTGAAAAACTTCTCCACCCACCTCAAGCGCAAAGGCGTGGTTCATAGTTTTACTTCCAGTCTGGAATTGGCAGAGTTCGTTTTAAGTGAAGGTTTTTATCTGGGCTTCAATGGCATTATCACTTTCAAAAAGGCAGAAAATGTTCAGGAAGCTGTCAGGATTACACCTGTGGAAAGAATCCTTTTTGAAACTGATTCCCCTTTCCTGACGCCCGTACCTCATCGCGGGAAAGAGAATGCTCCTTACTACTTGCCCTTTGTTGCTGCCAAAATTGCTGAATTAAAAAATATTGATATTGAACAATTGAAAAACCAGGTCTTGAAAAACTCTCTTACTTGCTTTCATAAGCTTGGCTAATATCAGCTCATAATCCTAAAAATTTTATGCAGGAGTGTGTCCTGGGGATGTTGTCCCAGAAGAAAACCTTTTATGTCATTTAATCCAAGTTGATAAAGTTCATGATATTCAGCAGGAATCTCTTCGGGAATCCTGCCATCCATGCGCGCAAAATAAACTTCCAGAATTTTTGATCGCTCAAAGCGCTCTAAAACTGTGCGCACAACGATCACATTCGTTTCTGCTTCTTTCTTTTCTGACATGGTTTCAGATAAGGCTGCTGGTAGCATAAAATCCTTCTTTTTGTGACACCATCATTTAAGAAGGTGTCAAACTGACTTTTTTTAAAACGAGATTTCAAGCATCTCATCAGTAAAAATCCCTCCAGGGATCAGTACAACTGTTTTACTGCAAATTGACTGACAACGAAATGCTTGTCAGTCAAAGTTTGTACCTTACATCGAGATCTTTAGATTCATTTGCGGTAATCACTTTAAGTTAAGCACCAATTCTAAAATTTATTTTTGCTTTCAGAGTCTTTCTAAAAAAGAAGAAGAGTGCTTTTTTCTGATCTGACTATTTCAAGAGGAGGATTATGAAATTCCTGATCGTTTTTATCCTCATTACAGGATCGGCCTTTGCCAAATGTGATATCGAGCCTCTTAAAAAAGAAATCATCACTGAGTATAAAACCAATCTCCCCGTCTCCAATGAGAAAGGAGAAATTGGCCACGCCAAAGCTAAGAATTTTGTGGTTGCAGATTATTTCTTGAAAATGAATAACGATAATTTACTGATCGCCAACTTTGATCTTGATATCAAATGGTTAAATGGAAAAAAACAAACGGTAAAAACTCTGGTCGTTGCCACGGTCAATCCAAGAACCTGTGCCATTGAAAGTTTTGATAATGGTAAGAATGTAAGCTCTTCAACCGGCCATAAATAGGAAGGGCCCACAGGCCCCTTCCTTTATTCTTCTATTTTAAAATTACCCAGCATTTTTCCAAGGCTCGTTTTCGGCTCAGTGACGCTCTTTTTTTTGGGTTCAACTTTTTCTTCGTAATGAGGTTCTTCATCCTGAATATATTCCGGATAAAAAGGCAGCTCTGATTTGTATACAATGCGATCAAGATGCTTAACATAACCCGACCAATTGCCGGTTGTTGAATCAGACTTCCGGATAATATCAAACGATCCCATTTTAGAGTCCATCAAATCAATCAGATGTACCAGGTAGGCTTCTGATGTTTGAGGAATCTTAGGTGAGCCGTATTCATACTCCCCATGATGGGCAAGAAGAATATGTTTTATATGGGTCTTCATGTAGTGAGGAAAGTTTTTAATTCTATAAGAGAAGCGGTCAACAATCTCCAATCCCTTCACCAGGTGACCGACGAGTTTCCCTTCTTCCGTATATTCGACATTCACTCCGTCTGTGAGTTCGTAAATTTTACAAAGATCATGCAGAATGCATCCGGCGACCACATAGTTCTCATTAACTCTATAATGCTTAGAAAGAGTCAGGGCCAGCTCCGTACAGGAAAGAATGTGTTCTAAAAGACCCGATTTATAGGCATGGTGAATGGATTTACCTGCCTGCCAAGTTTTTAACCGGCGGGCAATTTCTCCATCAGTGATGATGTTTCTTAACAGGTCCCGAATATAAACATCATTTAGACCATCAACAATATTTAAGAGTCTTTTATACATAACCTCAGGGTCAGCACTAGACTTCATGATAAAGTCATCCAGATTCACATCGTCCTGGGAGATTTTCTCGATGTGGGAAACAATAAACTGCTTGCGCCCCTGATAAAAATTAAGCTTTCCTTTAACCCGGACAAAAGAGTTCTTAGTGATCTCCCTCTCCACTTCAGCTGAATACTGCCAAAGACGGGATTCCAGATCGCCGGTGGCGTCTGACAGGATAATATTGAAGTACTTCTTGCCGTCCTTGCCCTCCATGGTATTGAAGATCTTGACCAGAAAAATGGACGTGATTTCGTCTTTACCCTGTAAATCGGAGATAAAAAGTTTTGTCATGTGGGGCTCGTGCGTTAAGTGCCTAAAATAAGGATTTCAGACTACACGGAAATACTGGAATCCGCTACACAAAACCTCTCGCTTGGAGTATGTTCTAAACGCCTAAAATATCTTAGTTTTGAATCATATCGATAGTCACTGCCAGTGACATGAGGAGTCTTATGAAAACAGTTAAAATTGGTGTCAACGGTGTTGGTCGTATCGGCAGAACAATTCTTCGCGCTTACTTTGATAGAATTGATCGTGGTCTGGATACGCACATAGAAGTAGTGGGGATAAACAACCCGGGTGATCCGACTCCGTATATTCACCTTCTAAAGTACGACTCCCTTCATGGAAAACTTAAAGGCGAATTTTCTTATAATGCTGAAGCTCGTGAGATTTCTTATAACGGTCGCAAGATTAAATTCTTTGATAACCGTAACCCAGAAGAAATTGCCTGGGGCTCTTTGGGCACCCAAGTCGTTATCGACTGTACTGGCGTGTTTAAAGACAAAACAAAACTTAGCCTTCACATGAGAGACACAGTAAAGAAAGTCATCATGTGTGCTCCTGGTAAAGACTTGGATGGAACATTTGTCATCGGTATCAATACTGACAAATACGATGCTTCAAAACATCACGTTATCTCAAATGCTTCTTGTACTACGAACTGTCTTGCCCCAGTGGTTAAAGTTCTTCATGAAAACTTCGGTATCGTAAACGGTCTTATGACTACCGTTCACGCTTATACTTCAGACCAAAACCTACTAGATAATTCTCACTCTGATCTTCGCCGTGCCCGTGCAGCTGCCATGAGCATGATCCCGACTTCAACTGGTGCTGCAAAGGCCCTGGGTGAAGTTATTCCAGAGATGCTAGGTAAACTTGACGGGTATGCCGTTCGCGTTCCTACCCCGGACGTTTCAATGGTGGATTTGACTGTGACTCTTGAAAAGAAGGCTACAAAGCAAGAAATCAATGAAGCAATGAAAAAGGCTGCTAACGGCCATCTCAAAGGTGTACTCGGTTACTCTGAGGAAGAACTTGTTTCTATCGATTATATGGGTTCAACAGAATCTTCTTTCTTTGACTCTAAACTTACCAACGTCATTGGTAACACTGCCAAGATTGTCAGCTGGTATGACAATGAAGTTGGCTTTTCAAACCGAGTGATCGATTTAGCAAACTTCGTAGGCCAGAAACTTTAAGGATAAATATGCAACTCAAATCACTTCAGGAAGCAGATCTTAAAGGAAAGAAAGTTGTTGCTCGTTTCGACTTCAACGTTCCCCTGACCAAGACTGAACCAAGAACTATCACTGATACCAGCCGTATTGATCTGGCCATTCCAACAATACGTATGATTCTTGAAAAAGGGGCTTCCAAACTGGTTATGATCAGCCATTTGGGACGTCCTGATGGACAACCTAACCCTAAATATTCACTTGAGCCGATTGCGGAATACCTAGCTTCCAAGCTGGGTATTGATGTTATCTTGTCTGAATCTGCAGTTGATAACGGAATTAAAAACCTTCTGCAATTGCCGGAGACGAAGATTGTTCTTCTTGAGAACATCCGCTTTATTCCAGGTGAAGAGAAAAATGACATGGAGCTGGCCGAGAAGCTCTCTCAGTATGGTGATATTTACGTGAATGACGCTTTTGGCGCCGCTCACAGAAAACACTCTTCAACCCACGGCATCAATAACTTCTTCAAGGGCCGCGCTTTTGCTGGTCTGCTCATGAAAAAAGAAATTGATTCACTTAGTACAATCCTGGAAAAGCCTGCTAAGCCTTTTGTTGCCGTCATTGGCGGTGCTAAAGTTTCGGATAAAATCAAAACAATTGAAAAGATGCTGGTTATGGTTGATACCCTCCTTATTGGCGGGGCCATGGCCTATCCATTCCTTAAGGCCAAGGGAGCAACTGTCGGTAAATCACTTTGCAGTGATGAAGACGTTTCTCTGGCCAAGCAACTTCTGGCCGCCGACAAAGGTGGAAAGATTCAATTACCGAAAGACCATATCGTCTCTGAGGGCCTGGATAAAACTGCTGAAGTTTGCCACGGTGTAAGCATTCCTGAAGACAAAATGGGTCTGGATATCGGCCCTGATACCGTCAGAGCTTTTTCAGATCATTTAAAAACGGCAAAGACTATTTTCTGGAACGGTCCAATGGGGCTTTTTGAATCAAAAAGTTTTGCTAAGGGTACTATGGCCATTGCTCACACAATTGCCCAGACCAATGCTTTTTCTGTCGTTGGTGGCGGTGACTCTGTGGCAGCAGTTATGCAATCGGGTGAAGCTGATAAGTTTTCACACGTCTCTACTGGCGGCGGAGCCTCTCTTGAGTATATCGAAAAAGGCGAATTGCCAGGTATTCAGGCGCTTAAATACGGAGTGTAGTTTATGAAAAAGCTCATGGTTGGAAACTGGAAAATGAACAAGACGGTTAAGGACTGCGCTGAGTTCTTTGAAATCTTCAATAAAGGTTTCACTGAAAAATGCGAAGCCTGGATCGCTTCTCAGGCCATTCACTTCCCTTTAGTAGAAGAACTTAAAACAACTTCCACTAAGGCCGGACTACAAAACTGCTCAGAACATGTTGAGGGTGCCTATACCGGGGAAATCTCTCCTCGCGCACTTCGCGATATGAACGGGCATTTCGTCATCCTTGGCCACTCTGAGCGACGCCAATATTTTGGAGAAACCTCCAGAAGTTTAAATGCCAAAATCCGCACCGCCCTTAAAGAAGGTCTGGCGGTTATTTACTGTGTGGGAGAAACTCTGCCGGAACGTGAAGCAGGCCATACCCTGTCTCTGATTGAAGACCAACTTCATCAGGGTTTAAATGATCAAAGCTTGGCAACTGCCGAGAACCTGATTATTGCTTATGAGCCTGTTTGGGCCATTGGAACCGGTAAAACGGCTTCCCCCGCCCAAGCTCAGGAAGTTCATGCCCACATCCGTCAGATGCTTAAAAACAAGTATCCGAGCTTTGGGGACAAAACCCGAATTCTTTACGGCGGCAGCGTAAAACCTGATAACGTCACTGAATTACTGGCCCAAAAGGACATTGATGGGGGTCTCGTGGGTGGGGCCAGCCTCAAGGCCAAAGATTTCTTGGCGCTCTGCGGAGATAAATAAAGCTTTTTAATTTGCAAGCCTACGTAATTCTGTTAAAAATAATGTCTTAATTGGAGACTACTTTTTTATGATCACTTTTTTAGTCGTTTTACACGTAATTATCTGTGCTCTCTTAGTTGTGACTGTCCTACTTCAGTTCGGTAAAGGAGCTGAAATGGGTGCTGTTATGGGTGGAGGAGCTTCACAAGCTGTCTTCTCTAGCTCTGCTAAGGGCAACTTCATGACCAAGCTTACAACGATTCTCGCCATTGGATTCATGGTGAACTCAATTATTCTTTCCACTGTAAAATCAAGAGAAGCGAAACGTTCTCTATTTGATAATGAAGCTCCGGTAGCTGCTCCACTCAATTCTGATGTGCAGGCCCTTGATACAAAGGCCATTGAGACAGCTCCAGCTGCAAACGAAGCCACCGCTCCTGCAACGAATGATGCTGCAGCACCAGCGCCAACTCAACCTTCAACTGAACAACAATAAAAAAAAGCCCCGGAAATGATCTGTACCCGGTTTTCCGGACACAAAAAGAAAAGACCCTAACCAGAATCCCGGCACTCAGCCGGGGTTCTTTTTTTTAGTCCCCATTGAGGTCTTTGGTTATTGTAATAATCGATATATTTAGCTGTTTCAATTACTAGTTC
>JAMPXB010000045.1 GCA_023701435.1 Bacteriovoracaceae bacterium
CCTTGCACCTGAGCATCTTGTGCAGGCCTCAAACGTGGTCAGATTTGGCGCTAATTTAAAAAGTAGCGCCAATATAGCGCCAAGGTCTTTAAGTGTAGTGTAAGTTGTGAATGTTAAAGGGGAAAAATTAAATGGTGCCCAGGACTGGACTTGAACCAGCATGCCTCGCAGCGCTACCACCTCAAGGTAGTGTGTCTGCCATTCCACCACCTGGGCACAGAATATGGAAAAGGAGTTCAACTAAATTAAGGGATTTGGCCCATGTTTGTCTAGAGATTTTTAGCGTGGAAGCAAATCTTCAACATCGTCCATATAGAAGCTTATGCGTTTTAAACTCGCTTTAAGACTTATTAACTGCTGATCCAGGACAAACATCGCCTGATCAGGGAATTGATTTTCATCCACCACGCTACGGACTTTAAATTCTATCTTCTCCAGGAGTTCATCTTCCAGGAGCTCCCCTTCAGTGAGAAGGTCACTAAGGGGGTCATTAATCACTAGTTCTTGGCCTAAGTTCATACCACCAAAGAGCGAGACCACATTCAATGTGTCTGTTTCAACTTGCTCGTCAACACCAACTCTCATAGCTTCCTTTTCTTCGGTCAACAGGACCAATCTGGGGTTTACCTTAGCACGCTCCGTGCCAACGATTCAGGACCTTCCTGACACCGTCACTCAGCGTTATAAGGGTATTAAGCCCCAATATTTGGTAGTTTAGGAAGAAAAGAGGTGGTGCATGTAAACCTTTCAAAGCTGTCTACATTAACACCGGCCAAAGATTAGACAGTCCGGCCAAAACTACCGGGGGTCGCGGGTTTGCGGGAAATTCTTTAACATATTTCTATGAGTAAGCCTAACTGCTCGCAATGTCGTCATTTTTACATCACTTGGAATCAGAAGACTCCCAACGGCTGTCGTCGTTATGGGATTGAGTCCAGGGAACAACCCTCTCGGATCGTCATGTCTGCCGGCATGGGAGAATGTCAGGGATTTGGGCCTAAAAAGCGTCCTGAAAGCGATAAGAAGGGACTGGACTTAAACCGAAAGGATCTCTGGTAGTCCCCGTCCCAAAACAAAGTAGTTCGGTGACACTTCATCGATGATTCCGCCGCCAATACATTTCTCACCATCATAAAAAACCACCGACTGACGTTCAGTCATGGCCCTTTGAGGATGATCAAAAACGACCTTTACTCGTCCCTCTTCCACCGTCACCGTACATGGCTGCTCCGGTTGACGATAGCGAACCTTGGCCTTGCATTTAAAAGTGCCTTGAGGAGGATTAGGAATCAGCCAATTGACCTCTACCGCCGTTAGTCCATCGGCATAAAGAGCAGGATGATCCTGACCTTGGGCGAGGATCACTTCGTTTTTGTCGAAATTTTTCGCCACCACAAACCACGCTTCTCCCGGTCCGCCAATGCCCATCCCCTTGCGCTGGCCCAGGGTATAGAAACAAGTGCCATCGTGCTGACCTAGTACCTTGCCGTTAACGTCCACAAAGTTGCCTTTGGAAGACTGAATATACCCAGAGAGGAAATCTTTGAAATTTCTTTCACCGATAAAACAAATGCCGGTTGAATCTTTTTTAGTAGAGGTGGCCAGTTCAAACAGACTCGCCAGTTCACGGACCTTCGGTTTTGGAAGATGGCCGATAGGAAAGAGAACGTCTTTAAAAACGTCTTTTTGAACGGCATATAAAAAGTAGGTTTGGTCTTTATTTTGATCAGCACCCTTAGTGAGCACACCATGCACTAGCTGGCAGTAGTGACCAGTGGCCAG
The DNA here is from genome assembly GCA_023701435.1 of Bacteriovoracaceae bacterium. GTDB lineage: Bacteria > Bdellovibrionota > Bacteriovoracia > Bacteriovoracales > Bacteriovoracaceae > Peredibacter. The sequence goes on from JAMPXB010000045.1 coordinate 1,783, forward strand.
ATAATCAGCACCCAGAAGCTTGGCCCTTTGATAAAAGACCTTAAACTTGATTTCACGGTTGCACAGAATATCAGGATTAGGAGTATGGCCGTTTCGATAGTCGTTTAGAAATTCACTAAAGACTCCATCCCAGTACTCTTTAACGAAATTAACGGAGTAATAAGGCACATCCAGCTTTTCACAAACTTTGATGACGTCCTGATAATCCTGATCAGCATTGCATGAACCATCAGGATTTGTTTCATCCCAATTTTTCATAAATAGACCAAGAACCTTATAGCCTTGAAGTTTTACGATCAGGGCGGTAACGGATGAATCCACCCCGCCGGACATTCCCACCACCACGGTTTTTTCACCATTAGCAGTGTATTGTTCTTCGGATAAAGTGATTCCGTATTCTTTGAGAAGTTCAGGGTTGTATGAAAAGTCCATGCCGCTTTATAGCGGATTTGCCCCTTTTTTCCAAGCCCCTCATTCCTTATTACTTAGTGATATCCAGGAGTGTGCCGATGACCGCTCCTCCAACATATTGATATGCGTACCACAGGGTTTCATGGTTCAAGGTTTCCGGAGTATCCAGAGCAGTCTGGTAGAATTTTGGATTGAAATCATCCTCCCAGTTCTGAGAGAAAGTGGCGGATAAAAATCCCTGCTCCCAGAAACGGAAATTATCTGAGCTCTCAAATCCATTGGCCTTTAACTCAAAACGAACCTCTTTGGTGATTTTACTTCCATGATCCAGAAGCTTTTTTACCCAGTTGATCTCAGCACTCTGATCTCGCAGATAAACTGCCATGTTTCCTTTTTGTTTGGTCTTATCAAAGAAACTGGTGTCTTGGCCTAACATCTCCAGATTAACGACTCCCATGATTTCCTTGCCCGATTTTTTAAGTTCTTTGGCATAAAGTTCAGACCCATGAAAACCAATTCCCTGCCAGTCCAGAAAAACCACCTGAACCGAATAGTTCAGATCAAACATCGCCAGGGTTTTAATAATTCCTAAGGCCACGGCCACTCCGGAAGCATTATAGTTGGCCCCAGGCATCGCCTCATTTTCTTTTACCAAGAGAGTGTCTTTATCATGAGAGATGGTGTCGTAATGGGCCGTCACCACCAGCACTTTCTGGGAATTTAATCCGATCTTTTCCCAAACAATATTTTCTACCTTTAATCCCGCCCGATCATCAGCAAGCTTTTGCATGAAGCGGGTAAACTTCAGCCATTTTTGGTAATCACTGCTCTCTTTTGGGAACTTCCCTTCTATCTTTTGGTCAAAATCTTTTTGATAGAAGTTTTTTACTGTTGCTATTTCTGGACTCAGTGAGCTCACGATGAGCTTGCCGCTACTCTTAGGATCAATCTTACGGATATTGGTCTTAAGATAATCCCGGGCCTTGTCATGACCAGGGAGTCCCACCATCCGAGAAGGAGCAGAAACTTTCACCAACTCATTGACCCATTCCACCAGATTCTTCCTGGAGATTTTCTGCAAATCAGACTTAACCTGAAAATAAGTCGAGGGCGATCTTGCCTCAACATTTAAGGCCAGACTAAAAATCGATAGAATAATTAACTTTTGAAGCACCAGATTCTCCTTCTTCGTCAGCATTGTCTTCTATTGGAAGGAAGCGAACCTTTCCCGTAAGGAAGACTTTAGCATTCTTGCCCTTTTTTTTGATAACAGAGACAATTTCACCTTCCAGTAAATTTTTCTCTTCAAAAAATTCAATGGAGACAGTAGATAAATTTTTTAATTGTACCCAGCACTCAAAGTATTGATCATTTTTTTTGGATAGAACCCCTTTGAGCGGTTCCACCCAGGAAACTTCTTCAGAAAAATAGCAGTCAGTAAGCATAATTTTCTTTCTAAGAAAAAATTCCTCTTCCATGACCGTTATTTTTTTTTGCGGGTAAAAGTATCCGCCCAAACGGTACTTCTTCGAGTGTCCCGCATCCCTGAATTCCATCAATTGGCCATACGTAAAATGATGAATGCCTTCGTGATCACCGAAACCTTGTAGATTATCATCTGAGACGATTTCTCCTTCTTTAATGAATCTCTTGGGAACATGTTTTTCAATCTGTTCCGCCAGATCTTCGGATAGGCACTGCTTAAATTCAAGCTTTTTAGGATTTTCAATTACCCCAAAATTCTCTGCAAGCTTTGTGACTTCTTTTTTTGTCAGATCAGATAAGGGAAGAATAAGGCCATTTAATATTTCCCGCGGAAGCCGTGAAAGAAGCGCGGATTGATCATGCTGTTCATCATTAGAAGTATGAACAAAAACTGATCCATGAGTCTCATGATGAAAAAGCTTGGCGTAATGTCCAGTGGCGATGTGCTTGGCCCCGAGCTCCTGCATTTTATCAAAAAGAACTTTCATCCTCATATCATGACAACTCCAACAAGGAGTCGGCAGTTTTCCATAAGCCTTGTCGGCCATCCAAGGCTCTATAACCGCCTCTTTAAACATGGGGCCGGCCTTAACGGTATGATGAGGAATTCCAAGTCTATGACAAAATTCTTTTATCCGATCTAAACTGTTTTGACTCAGGTGGCACGAAAATAGCTGGCCACTGTCACCTTCATAACCGTCCCAACTATTAACTACGGTAACCCCAATAAGCTCATATTTCTGAATTTTAAGCAGATAGGCCGTCACATAAGCATCAAGCCCTCCAGAAAGTCCTAGAATGATCTTTTCTTTCAGACTTTTTTTGTCGGGCATATAACTGTCTTCAAGCTTGGTTTTTGTGTCCATGGAAAAGATTATAAGTGAGTTTCCTTTAAGGTTCTATGAAGTTTTAACCGAGAGGTTAAAAGATGAATGCCCCTAAACCTTATGGATTATATCTCTTCCAAAAGCACTCACAGGACCACAAAGTCCTGAAGGAACTATTGCAATTCCTACGATCTACCTCCCCGGGAAAAAGTCACAGTTTTTCATATATTGAAGCAGAAACTTCCCTCCACCCGCATTTGAGTCTTGGAGAAAACCTTCAATTGGAAGTGGGCTTTAAAAACTGGAAGGATTTTGAGCAGAATCTAAAACCTGAGTGGGCCTCTTTAGTTAAACTTTTAAAAGATCCTAATCTCGCGGCTTCTCGTGCTGAGACCTGGGAGCGTTTTGTGGTTAGTCTCCTCAAGGGGCTGATGATACCTTCTCAAAATCTTTTAATTGATATGAACGAAGAACTACTCTCACCATTTCTTATTCAAAACTTAAAAAAATCCGTTCTTCAGGCAACACATGAAAAAACAGTGTTCCTCGCCAGCGCACATTCTTCTTTGTGGCTTGACTGCGCTCACTCACTCGTCAATCGCAATGAATATCAATTCGAAGTTCAAACATTAGATCCGGAAATCCTCAAGAAACACTGGGCCGCTTAACCTTAACAGAACAATTAATTTTTACAGCAGTCGTCGTGAATTTATTCATCGGCTTCACCCGCACCTGCAAAGACCAATTGCCAATATCAAACTCCACGCTGGAAATTGAGGCAAATGGCCGAATGGTAGTCTTGCTCAGTTCAGAACTCACTTCACTGTAGGAATGAATGTCGATGATCGGGTCCTCAGCACTTGGAAATTCATGAAAGCAGATCACTTGCAGAATGCTCTCTTTGCCAAATCCCATGAGACCCGGCAGAGACATCCTGAACGCTTCCGGATGGGCCTTGTAGGCTTCCTCAAAGATGTTATGCATTTCTTCCGCAATTCTGGCGTAATAGGCCTTAAGAATCGCTCTTGATTCACTATCCAGCTCCCCTGGAAGCTCTGAAAAACCTTTTTTTACCCAGAGATGAAAGTTTCCTCCATAGTCCAGGTCATGAAGCGCATGAAGTTCAAAGGCCATGCGGTTAAATTCCATGTCAACAAACTGATTAAACTTTTGCTGGACTGAGGAGTGGATGAAGGGAAAATATTGGGTAAAAAAACTTTTTATCCCACCACTCTTGGTGTTCACATAAGCATTTTTTTTATTGAGTTTTAAGCTCACTGGCAGAGGCCCCCTGCTTGTGGCAAAGACCAGATCAGCTTCTTGTAATTCGGTGGACAAAGATGAATTTGAAAATTTCCCCATAACCCGCGGCTCTGTGGGAACTTCTTTTAAATATTCAAGTAAAGAGCTGGCCGTGAGTTTTGAGACTTGATTTAAGAATGGCAACATTTCTGGATAGAACTGTCTGACCATGCGGTCTTGTTGCGCTAAAACGGTCAGATAGTTTTTATCAAGAGTCTGCTGAAAGGAGAGCTCTCCAGATCCCTTGACCGCTATCTCCCGGGCAATCAGATACTCAAAAAGAGAACCTTTGACTTCATTAAACAGGGCCTCTTTCTTGGTCTGATCCTGGGCCATTTATTTTGCCCAGTAGGCTTCTTCTAGTCCGTCCTCTTTTTCAGGCAGACCACGAAGAAGTCGAGGTGAATTCTGACTTAAGACTTCAAATGAAACCCGGTTAGCATACTTACTAATTTGAGAAATCGATGAATAACTTAAAAAATTTGCCACGTGCTTTGGTGAATTAGGTACCTTATTGCGGTGATATAGATTGGCCGAAAGGTCATGCAGAACTGCCGCCAAGGCCGCATCTCCTGCGCCGTTGGTATTTTTAATCATATGTGGTCCGCCGCGGAATGGATTAATGTGGGTGTAGACTTTTAAAACGTCCTTACACTCACTTCTTCGTTGGGCCCGGGAATATTCAAACTTATTATACTCAACCAGAGACTTGGTATGGAGAGACTCTTTCGTCTCACGGGCCTGCTCAGTGTCGGCAAGGGCACCGATATAAAGTCCACGTGCTCCTACAGTCAGAAGAACCATATCACAAAAATCCAGAGCTTTTTCCACTGATAATAACGGATCACTGATGCCTGTTAAGGCCAGAGCTTCAGATTCATTCATGGCAATGACTGAAACGTATTTAGGAATGACATCCAGAAGCATTTCTTTCTTTTCCTGAACGAGTCCACTGGTCCCAAGGGAGAGAACAACCGGAACATTGGCCTTTTTAGCAATCTCCAGCGCTCTGATAGTTGATTTACAGATGGGCGAATTTTCGTCCCGAAGAGTATAGGCCGAAACTAATAATGCAGCGGCCTTCTCAATGACTTCACCAGGAATGAATTCCGGAGAAAGATCATTCATGCATCCTTTACTGATAGCAAAAGTTCGCTCACCATCGGGGGCCACAAAACACAGGGCCCTTCCCATCGGACGTGGACAAGGCTGAAGGTAAGTCAGATTCACCTTGGAACTGGTGTTGCAAATATATTTAAAAGCATAATCACCGAGTTCGATATTTTTATTAATGGTCCCAAGGGCCACTGATGGACAATCAGAAAGAATTGAAAAGTTATGAAGAGTATTCCCTACGGCCCCACCTGGAAACTCTCCGGTAATGGTGCCGTTATTTTTGTTCTCCCAATAGATGGATTCAGCAAGATTATCATCAATGATTAAGGACTCACTTTTTTTGAATCCGTGCTTGGCGAGAAACTCCTCACTGACCGGAATTTCAATATCAACAAGCAATTGATCTATACCGACAACATAGACATTTCCTGGGCGATAAATCTCATCGTCAAAAGAACTTCTTTGCTTATCTTCAACAGGGAAATAGTGCTTGGTGTTGCGGCGACCTGGAAACTTCATAATGACCTCTATGGAATGCCCTTGTTATAAACCAAATGGGCCCACTTTAGAAAGAGACACATGGACGAATATACCGATTTTATGGTAAATTTTTCACATGTGCGCTGGGCACAACTTATGTAGATCTGCCGGTGAACCCAGTTAAACTTGGGTAAGTCTGGCCTTGGTAACTCATTTTGGGGCCAAGTATCGAGTCTTGGGTGGTCTAGGTAACGAAAACCATTAAGCGTAGACAGAGAGATTCA
>JAMPXB010000002.1 GCA_023701435.1 Bacteriovoracaceae bacterium
AAAGGTGACGGTTTTTAAAGGTAAGAGTTACAGAGCAGAAGGAAAAACTAAAGTAAGAGTTGCAAAAAAGAAAGAGCTGACGTTATAACTCAGCCGTGGTGGTGACCTAAGGTGGAATTTAGGTGGTGACCATCAAGTGGGAATCGACAAGACAGAAAGCTACAGGCCAGGCGAATATAAAATGTAATCCCCAATACCTCATGAAATCAAGCATGGGTCCTTTGGCCATAAAACCAAAAATACAGGCCATGAAGAAGGCCAATACGCACGAGGTGATAACCTGAGCGACAAGAATAATTTTAGTGCTCGGCATATTTATGTATAAGTTAGTTCAATAAAATAGAATAGCAGCAAATTTGACAACAGTATGTTCGATTGGTGGAACAATGTTTCTTTTAGTCTTCGATTGATGCTGACGTGAAACAGTGAAATGCTAATTATGACACTTATCCGGTAAACAGTTTAGGTCGATAATGAATTTACCACAAAAAGGGGAACACAAATGAACAAAATTTTTCATTCAGTACTTTTACTTACATTAGTTGCGGGATGTTCAGTTAATAAGAAACAAATACATGAGGCGATAAAGGCAGATCCTGAACTTATCTTCTCGGCGATCGAAGAAAGACCGGAACGTTTCATGGAAGTTGTTAGAAAGGCCGCTCAAATCGCCGAAAATAAAGCACAGTTAGAAGCAGCTGAAATGGAAAAAAAACGATTTGCTGATGAGTTTAAAAACCCGCTGAAACCGCAAGTAAATCCAGGTCGTGTAATTTTTGGTAACAAGAATGCACCTATTACAATTGTGGAATATTCAGATTTTGAATGTCCTTTTTGCTCACGAGGATTTGAAACTATTCAGCAGGTGAAGAAGCACTATGGAGATAAAGTTAGAGTGATTTATAAACATCTTCCTCTAAGCTTTCATCCACAAGCAATGCCATCAGCTCGTTATTTTGAAGCAGTTGCAAGACAAAGTCCTGAGAAAGCTGAAAAATTCCACGATATAATATTCTCTAATCAACAGCGCCTTACTAAAGAAGGGGTCTCCTTCTTACGTGAAGCTGCTAAGTCGCTTGGCCTAAATCTCAAGACTATTGATAAAGATCTTGCGGACAAAGACCTGATGAAAAATATTGAAGCGGATGTTCTTGAGGCAGGACAGTTTCAAATAACCGGTACTCCTGGATTTATCATCAATGGAGTCAGCCTGCGAGGCGCATACCCATTTGATAATTTTAAATCGATTATTGATCAGCATTTAGCGGCAGGCCAGTAAGCCCTTAAGCGAGTTCTTAATGAAGTCATTTTAAGGCTTCATTAAGAGCTTTCTGAATAGCTGTTACTGTTGTTTTAAGCTTTAATGATGATGAAGGAGAGACGGGCGTAATAATTGATGCAGAAATGGGAAGTGATTTCCATTCTGGTAAAACATGTACCAGTTTACCTAATTTTAAATGAGAATCACACAAATACCTTGGCACGAAAGCAATACCACATCCGGCAATTGACATATTCATTATGCTGATCATGTTGTTTCCGGTGATTTTAGTCTTTATAGGAACATTCACAACTGCTTTTACTGATTTCATTGTCCATTGCTTGCTCCAAAAATGAGATAAGAAAGTATGTTCCTTTAAATCATTGGGATGTTTTATTTTTTCGTTTTTAGCGAGATATTTTGGAGAGGCCACTGCAATTAAAACAACATCTCCAGTTTGGGTAAGTTTAAGTCCGCTATCGATTCTTTTTCCCAAACGAATAGCGATATCAAATCCCTCTTTAATAATATCGACAACAGAATCTGTAAAACTAAATTCAAAATTTAATGTTGGGTGTTTTAATGACAATTCGGCAATGACTGGAGAAATAACCCATATTCCAAGATCTTCAGGGGCAGTTATTTTGATTGTGCCTGAAATTGTTTTGTCTTTACCTTCTAAATTTCTTTGAGCTTCTTCTAACATCAATACTGCCGGTAGACATGCCTCATAGAATTCTCGACCAGCCTCAGTTAAATTCAAACTTCTGGTTGTTCTGATGATCAATTTTGTACCTGATTCTAGTTCAAGTCTTGAAATCGCTCTACTGACAGAAGATTTTGGTAGTTTCAGAATTTCAGCGGCAGAGGAAAAGCTCCTATGCTGAATCACTTTAACAAAAATGCGGGAAAGTTCGATTTCCATAGCGAAGACCTTTTATTGTTCCAAATGGGGAATAGTGTAATGTATTTATTGCTGCTGATCAAATTCAAGGTTGTTAATGATACTGCAATTATTAAAAACCTGACTGGAATACTCGGAGTGAATGGGAAAGATGTCTCTTTTGCAGTTGAGGATTTTTCAACTGACCAAGGGAATGAAAAAGTCTTTCAAGTTGAGGTGGTAAATCAGAAAATATCATTGAGTCTCTGAACTAAGCTTTGATGAAGATGGTAAAATTGAAACTTGAACGGGCGGGGATTTTCATCCCCTTAAGACATGAATTAGTTTGAGATACTCGAAAGCTTTGGAAATACTACCTGTTTAACAACTTTAACAAAAATGTGGGTTACCTCTAGGTTCATGAACATATCCTGAAGGATTGTTGCACTCTTGGAATACAGTATTCCCCGATCACTAACTAATCAATATCCAGCATGTGCATTAATATAAGAAAGTTCCAGAAACTTCAGACTCAAGCAATGTAACAAGGGGAGTCTTTAGATAATGGATAATGAATATAAATTTATGAGTATGGTAACAAACTTTTAAAACAGGAGATATTGTATGAAATCAAAAATTGGAATCATTGGTAGCGGTAATGTTGGAAGTGCACTACAGAAAGGTATTTCAAAGGCCGGTTACGAAGTTCGCATAAGTAATGAAGAAAACGTCGCTGAAGTCGCTGGTGGCGCTGACATTGTTATTCTGGCAGTACCTTTTACGGCCGTTGATGATGTTATCAAAAAACTTGGCAACACGGTCAAAGGCAAAATTCTGATTGATGCAACAAATGCTCTTACACCAGATTTTCAGCTTGCAGTCGGTTTCACGACAAGTGGAGCAGAAGAGCTTCAGAAGAAAGCTCCCCAGGCCAAAGTTGTAAAAGCTTTCAATACTGTTTTTGCTCAGAATATGGAATCAGGAAAACTTAACGGTAAAACACTTACTGCGTTCGCTGCAGGAGATGATGAAAGTGCAAAGAAGCAGGTACTAGAGCTTGAAAAAGCTATTGGCTTTGATGCTGTCGATGCTGGCCCTCTCGCAAATTCCAGACAACTTGAAGCTCTAGGATATTTTAATATCCAGCTTGGTTACTTCCTTAAAAATGGAACTGAGACAGGATTTATCTATGCTCACTAAGGAGTAGTTATTGATGTCTTGAATAGTTGCTTATTCGGTTTCCGGCCGCCACAGTTTGATGGCCGGCAACCGCTTCAAAAGTTCTCCGCCAATTTCTTTGACAAGAAATCTCTAAAAGTTTTTATTTTTTTTGATACATTTTTTTGATGTGGAATAGCTATCTGAATAGGAGATCCTTCATCACCCCAATTTTTTAAGACATGAATAAGATCACCATTTGCCAAATTAGAATCACATAAAAAAGCTGGAAGGAAAGCTATTCCGTGACCTCTAAGTGCCAGGTCTCGAATTGCAATAAAATTATTGGCAACATATTTATGTTTTAGCTTAATGGTCTTTGTTTTATTTTTTGAAATTAATTCCCAAATTGGAGATTTTGAAGAGAATCCAACAGTCTGGTGTTCATGAAGTTCTTCAGGTGAGGAGATTGGTTGATTTCTATCAAGGTACTTTGGTGAAGCGACTAGAATAAACTTTACATTACCGACTCTTTTTTGGATTAGGATGCTGTCTTTCAAGCTCCCCATTCTTACGGCCAAATCTACTCCAAGTTTTACAAGATCGAGAACTTCATTGCTGTAAATAAGTTCAAAAGAAACTTTAGGGTAGATAGAGCTGAATTCAGAAATTATTCTTGTAATGACATATACCCCAATATCATCAGGAGCTGTTATTTTGATTAAACCGGAAATTTCTGATTTTTCCTCGCTAAGTTGATTGGCCGCCTCAAGAATCCCATCGATATGAGTTTTGGCCTTTTGATAAAAAAGTAGGCCTGCTTCCGTTAATTTGAATTGTCTTGTTGTCCTGTATACAAGCTGGACACCGAGCTCTTCCTCCAGTAGAGAAAGATTTCTGCTCAATTTTGCCTTGGGTTCATTTAAGAGTTCTGCAGCTCTTGTGATGTTGCCGGAATCAACAATTCTAATAAACCAATAAGAGCGATTAAAATCGAATGTTATTTTCATTCGTCTATGTTCTTCATAACTCTTTGTAATGTCAAAGATATTGTATCATATTGTAATACAGTGATTCTGAATTGTTCTAACTACTGAAGCCTAGAGAATTGTTCGATAATGCTGTTCAATACAATATTTTTTGCTCTACTTCCCGGAGGAATATTTATGTCGGCCCTTAAGATAAATTCACTAAATGAACTTGGTGAACTTTTCTCTAAGAAGCACCAGGCGAAGGTATTGCCGGCGCTCTTTCTTGGTCATGGTTCACCAATGAATGCTATTGATGATAATCGCTTCACCCGTTTTCTAAATGCTCTTGGCAAAGACATGACAAGACCTGAAGCTATCCTGGTTATCTCAGCTCACTGGATGACAGAAGGGACCTGGATTACGCACATGGAGAGGCCAAAGACCATACATGATTTCTATGGCTTTCCTCAGCCATTGTTTGATGTTCAGTATCCGGCACCGGGAAGACCAGATATTGCCGAAGCAATTCAGAAAGAGATTGTTAATCCACAGATTCAATTGGACCATGAGGCCTGGGGATTAGATCATGGCACGTGGTCAGTTCTTCGTCACTTGTACCCTGAGGCCGACATTCCTGTGATGCAGTTAAGTGTTTATATGACTCAACCACCGGAATATCACATGAAGCTTGGTCAAGAACTTGCTAAGTTGCGTGAGAAAGGTGTGCTCATCGTTGCAAGCGGTAACATCGTTCACAATCTCAGAAGAATCAGATGGGAACATAATGTTGCTCCTTATGACTGGGCAATAGAGTTCGATGAATGGATTAAACAGAAACTTTTGGCGCGGGACTTTAAGGCGCTCCAGAATGATTTCTTGAATACTGAAGCAGGAAAATTATCGAATCCTTCATTGGATCACTATTATCCATTACTTTATATACTGGGTGCCTCTAACAATAAAGATGAATTAAGGTTTGAATATGAAGAAATTCAGAATGCTTCTGTTTCTATGCGCTGTTTTAGCTTTGGTCGGGTGTGAGGATAAAATGAGAAAATTAGAAAATTATCAATCAAGTAATTTAAAAGGTATCGTTTCTATTCCAGCTGCTGGGAAGAAATCAATGCTTATATTACTTCATGGAGTAGGTGCCAATGAAGAGGGACTGGTGCCAGTTGGGGAAGCAATTGCACCCGATTCGGTGATCGTCAGTCTTAGGGCACCATTGATTTTAGGAGCTTCTTCGTTTGCATGGTTCCATGTTCAGTTTACAGCTAATGGACCAGTTCATAATTGGGCCGAAGCTGATAAAAGTTTTGAGTTGCTTGAAAATGAAATAAAAGAACTCTCATCTAAATATCAAATCCCTGTATCCAATATATCAGTTATGGGGTTTAGCCAGGGGTCAATCATGACGATGGGCCTGGCCCTTAGAAGCAATTTACCACTTTCACGCTATTTTTGCTTCTCTGGCAGAACCCTACCGGAATTTGCCAAATTCGGACAAGAACATCCTGAGATTGCGAAAGGAAAAAAAGTATATCTTGCCCACGGAGCTTATGATGACAAACTGCCTGTTCAGCTCGGTCGAACAAGCAAGGAGATCTTAGAAAACGTCAAGGCCGATTTGCGCTACAATGAATTCTCTGGAGGACATCAAATTTCCATGGATGTTTTAAAAGATGCCGCCAATTGGGCAAAGAGTAATTAGAATGAATAAACCATATATCATCTATAATTTGCAGGACGCCCATGAAGAGATTGAGATTATTTTAAGTAAGATCAGAGATCCCCATTACACTAATGAGCAATTTTATCGTTCATTTCAGCATCTCATCCACCATGTGAATATTGCCTGGAATGCGAGAGATGTATCTGAGCAAATCACAAATAATCCATAAGACGTTGATCTAAAGAATTGGTCGAATTTTCCTTCTGATGTAACTTTGATCTGATTTTTTGCCATCGCCCCCGTAGCACTAAATCATGAAACTGGAAAGCGACTTTAAGAAAGTTCAGCGCTCATGCCCCGGCTCCCTCCGATATTACTGTAGCAGACCTCAACCGGTATTGAAGTGTCGGCCCAGACATACATCAAGTATTCTTTCTCTTTATCTAAGAGGATCGCCTTCAGGTGTTTCCTGGCGAGGGTAAGGGCGGGGGCCTTATGACCGGCCGGAAGGAGTTCTGGGAAAATGATAAGGGACTGCGCAATTTCATCTAAAGACAAGGATTTCGCCTGATCGAGTCGCTTCCTCAGCTCTTCTGTCTTCGCTGCCTTCAGCGTGAGCTTGGAAAACCTTTCACTGAAGATCCTGTTCTTACGGATCAGGGCCCTTTCACGAGCGGCCCGTCTTTCTTTGGCCTCATATTCTCTCAGTTCACGTTTCCCATGAGAGGATTCGCAGTAGACAAAATAATCTGCTTTTTCATTTTCCGTAAGAGCATTTATGAATTCCTGGAGTTTCCTTGGTGAAAGCTTATGTCTCAAGTTCGCATAGGGGGAATCATTATTGGTATGTGCTACGTAGCTCGCAGCAACAAGATCTTTAAGGTTTCTTTTGACTTTCTTCATAGGGCTCCTGATTGTAACGGGTTAGATGATACCTGCATTAGTATGAGAAAGTCTTAGAAAAATTGAACTATCTATTACTGCCCCGGGAAGAGTCCCTGCAACTTCCGGAAAATAACTCTCAGCGACTTCCAAAGAAAAATTGTATTGTTTTTGTAATAGAAGTCTCGCATTTATCGCGGGCGAGAAGGTGCCACTAGAGACTCCGTAAGGACGCCTTCAATACTTACGACATTGGACATATCGATCTTAAGGCAAGCGCCACCTCAAAATCATATCATTTTTACAAGATACCTAGGAAGACTCTTGTGTCGAATCACAATCTGGCATATAGGTGTCCCATTATCAATAATAACTGTGTTCCATAAATAATGGGCACTAACCAAAAATGAGAAATTAAAATATGAAAAAGTTAATTGGAACTTCGCTTATGCTTTTATCTATAACTGCTCTCGCGGGTAGTAACAAATACGAAATGACTAAGGAAGGTTTTTATTCTGGTCGCCTTGAAGATGGAAGAGCTTGTTCTTTGAAAGTTACAAATATTAAAAAGAGCTTTTTAACTAGAACAGTGAAATCAATGGACGTTCAATTCGTTTCTCCAAACCTTGTCAAAAATTTCTCACTAGTTTGCGAGAACAATTTTGAAAATGGTCACTGGTGCAGTAACGCAAAAAAAGATGAGAGTTTCTTAGTTGATACAAAAGCGGGCTATCATGCGGATAGGACCCCTAAGATCCTATTCTACGTTAAGGAAAAAGCTGATTGGTGCCGTGACCTCGTTATTAATTAATCATGTAAAAGCTTGATACTTTTGCTTCCAAGAACAAAACAATAAAATCAGGACGTAGTTTTAAAGACTGCGGCCTGATCGTTTTAGCTATTACTCCAAATCAATCTCAAATACATGTTAATGCAGAAAAACGAATACGACCTCTAATCGGATGAAGTTAATTGGTCTGCTTCCGCTGGCAATTCGATAGTCGCGTCTTGAACTGAGATCTGCGATTTCCTACAATGGGGCACCATTCATACTCAAGGAGGAGCTAATGGCAAACGAACAAACAATTCGATCTTACTACGACATTATCAGTAAACACGATGCTAAGAAATTTGCGGACCTGTTCGCTGAGGACGGGGTTTTCAACGACAAATCGACGGGCCAGGTCTACCGAGGAAGGGAAGCAATCCGTGGCATGATTGAAGGTTGGTACAATGCTTTTTCGGATTTCAAATTGAAGCCCGATAAAATTATGGGCAGTGGTGATAATTTCACCGTGGAACTTACCGCCACTGGGACCCATGATGGCGAGCTTAGCGGACCAAGCGGAGATATTTCGGCCACTGGGAAAAAGGTAACTGTTCCGTCTTGTGATGTCATACAACTAAAAGGCGACCAGATTCAGTCCGTGAATTGTTATTATGCAGCTGCGGTTCTCATGAGTCAGATCGGCTCTTCCCTAATGGGAGAGAGACAGCGCCCTTCTCAAGCTGAAGGCCGTCCAACTTTGAGTTAAGTCGAAGATGCTTGTTCCGGCATATCTGGTGATAGGCCGGAACAAGTTTTAATTGCTCAACTCGTGAAATGCCGTGAAAACAAAAAGCGTAAGAATCTCATTGTCGATCAATAACCTCTCAAATCTTTTACTTTCTATCCTATTGAAATACATAAACAAACTCACCATCAAAAGTGAATTTTGGAGAGCACCCACAGGTATCCATACATATTTATCTTACCGAATTTGCTAGAAGGTTTTTGCTCAGGCATTAAATTTAATAGTAATAAGTATGGCAGACTATGTTGGTAAAAGTCGGGACTGTTCTTGAAAATGAGTATTGGAAAATAAAGGTTTATGCTCCCCTAAAGAACATTCACCAGCTCACGTTCATGTCATAGCAAAAGGGGAGAAGGCCGAGGTTAAAATCTCCCTGGAAACTCTTGAAGTGATTGGTTCGACTCAATTTTCTAAAAGAGCAGTAAAAAGCATAATTAAATACATCGATGAGAATTATGATTATCTCTGGAGATGTTGGGAGGCGCTTCATGGCAAAAATGAAAAAACCAAATCTAAAAAAAGCTCTAAAAAAAGTAGATAGCTTACCTGATAAAGTCTTTGGAAAAATTGATGTTGATCTTTCAACTTTGCCTTGTTTGAACAAGGTCTCAAAAGAGAAAATTACGGCCAATTTTGACTCTGATGTTCTAGAAGCTGTTCGGGCAGTTGCCGAAGAATATCAAATTTCTTATTCGACCTTGATAAATGATGTATTGAGAAAGGTTTTTGTTGAAGACAAAAAATTCGGCTGAGTGATTACTTTTATTTAAAATTATGTCAAATACCTTAGAGAATAAAGTTAAAGATCTTTTTTCAGGTTTTATTAAGCCAGATTCAATTCAAGGTTTAGCTATTGCCGTAGTCAAAGAACATGAGAGTGCCACTCTTTATCTTGGTCACTCAGTATTCTGAGAAAAAAATCCTCCTTCCTTTGGGTATTTCAGAGATTTGTTTTTCCAATGAATTAGAACCAGTAAAACTAACAACAGCCTATTCTCACAAGCTAGAAAAGGTAGAGTATTGGGTTTTAGGAGAATTTGAAGCTGCAGGTGGGGTGAGAGCAACTATTGGACAAATGAAAGAATATTTAAAAGCGAATATTAACCAGGGAAGACACAACTCAAAGATGCCATTTTAGATTCACATAAATTTATATTTTTTGATGGTGAAAACAAATTAGGGATGGCCTGGCATGATGGGATGAAATCCGGAAATATACTCCCTGATGGTGGAACCTACGGAAGTAGTAGCTTTATGGAATTTAACCCTAAGACGAGAAAGGGGATTGTGATTCTTTCAAACAATAACCTCTCAATAAAGGCTCCTTTCGGAGCCCTATTGGTAATTTAGAAAGTGTGATCGATGAATTTTTACTCTTCTTCTTGCTCTGTTGGTGACGCTTCCCATTGGAATTTGCAATCCGAGAAATAGTAATTGCCTTTATTTTCTAACATTGCTGTCAATGTTGATTGATCGTAATCATTGTTCATTAGGTTAGTATCGATGATAGCTGCATTTTCATTCATAATATCCTCAAACCGGATTGTGTTGCCTTCAATCTCACCTCCTGAACTATAAAAGAAACCTATTGAAGTTCTTTCTAATACAACTTTCCCTTTAGTTTTTATTTCAAGTTTTAAGGTTTCTTTTAGGATATCATCTTCAGCTGCTTCATTTGTTGGGTTCGCGGAAATTTCAAGAATTGTTGCAGAGTCTAGCTTCCCAAGGTTTTTATAAACTTCATCCTGGCAAACCTGATGCTCTGGCGAAAAGTAAGGAAGATCATCACATTTCTGCATTTTCTCATTAATAGTAGAAATAGGACTTTTGATAATATAAGCGCTTTTACATATTCCCGATTCCAGTCTGCTTGGCATGAGAAAACTAGAGTCGCTTGGAAAAACATTTGGGCGCTCAGATGCGAGCGCTGAAGTAATTGAGATGAGCATAACAGATGTTAAAACGACGGTTTTCATTTTGTCCCCTATGAAAAAATATTAAGTGTGCGCTTAATGCCATGATCACCGAGGCCAGTCAATTGGAGTTACTTGAATTCAGAATTCTTAAGATTTGAGAAAGTTGAAATGTATATTTTACACGGGCGCCAAGGGCGCCTTAAATATTGAGATATCAGGATTTTTTCATTCTAAAAGTCTACTACATCGCTTGAATCGTGCCATCCCCTGCAATGAAGATCATCATGTTATTTCTATCTTCTTTTAATACAGTTGAGACGGTGTAGCTTAGTTGAATTGTGGCACCAGCGATTGGGTTTTCTTCAGTTCCCAGATTAGTCAATCCCACCAAGCTCATTTGAGCATTAAATGTATAACCCCAGGCCACTGACACATTTTCCGGAACAATTTGTGCATGAGTTATGTAAGAGCCTTTTCCACGAAACTTACCACCATGACTCATGTTGATGTTATAGGTAAAAGAAACAACTTCGGCTCCCAAGCCATTTTTATAGGTGACTTTGAACTTCATAAATTTGGGTGGTTGCCATAGAGAGAGATCCATCGGGGTAATTTCTTTTCCAAACTCTGTTTCAAGTGGAAGTACTGAAATTGGTGCGTACTCTGTATTGATGACAGGTTTTCCGGCCACAACAATTTTGTAAATTTCTTTACCAAAAGCGATGATTTGGCGAACAGTTGCAATGACATCACCAACTTGAGGATTAGGTGTCGGTTCAGGCTTGCTGTTGATGTGAACACCCTCTGAGCTGTCTAAGACTTCAATTGTCATATCTGAGATCTGATAGTAAGGGTCGGGAATATTTGCTTGGGCGAGAAAACTACTGAACATAAAAACGAGTAGAACGGCCAGCTTTCTCATAACACTCCTTGAAATATAGAATAATTATATTTTGTTTGAGAGCGACATTTAGCACCAGATAAATTCTCTTAAAGATTCTGTCATTGAGTAGCGCAGGTACTGCATATATACATCCTTGCTGGACCGTGAATTAATCTAGCGGGAGCAAGTTATGCGGTGTGGCGTGTTGCTTTTATTTTTTCTCTTTTCATGCTCCACTTTTCAAAAAAAAGGAGAGTGGGGTCGCAAGGCATTTTATCCGATTACTTTTAATAACATGAAGAAAGCGTTCGTTAAAAATATCCACAATCCTCACGTTTGGGGCCCTTTGCTTGGGGCCGGATTTATCTATACTGCTAGTTATGATCAAAAGATCTCTGATTGGTCCACTGGAGACTTCTTTATTTTCAGAGATGATGAAGCTGCCGAGAAATACTCTTCTAGATTGTTAGAAGTTCTCCAGGTCGAAGCTTACGCCAGTATTTTCTTACCACCCTCCATGCCCCAAGATGGGGACTGGAATGAGTAGATCAACGGCATTGATAAAAGTTCCGGCCCAGTTGCGGGCAAACCATTTATCGGATTTGGCGTCTTCAAAATATAATTCGACTATGACATGGGGGTACTTCTCTTTAAATGATTTTATCAGAGGCTCCATAAAGGATCGGTAAACGGCCCTTGGTAAATTCAAGCGTAAAGTCCCTGTGGCCTTGGTTGCGAAGTCTCCTACCTTATCGAGTGCCATCAAAATTTGATCGATGGCCGGACCCGCCTCACTGAGGAATTTTTCTCCTACTTCCGTCACGCTGATACTTCTGGTCGTTCGGGCAAGGAGAGTGACACCAACTCGGTCTTCAAATTGCTTGATAATCTGACTGATGGCCGAAGGAGTTATACCGAGTTCTTTGGCCGCAGCAGTGAAGCTTTTTTTAGCGGCAACAACTTTTAATGCTATCAGACCGTC
Source organism: Bacteriovoracaceae bacterium (assembly GCA_023701435.1). Taxonomy (GTDB): domain Bacteria; phylum Bdellovibrionota; class Bacteriovoracia; order Bacteriovoracales; family Bacteriovoracaceae; genus Peredibacter. Next base: position 12,183 of record JAMPXB010000002.1, read on the forward strand.
TAGCAAATCATTATTTAACTTTGGCATGGTGACTTCCTTGCGAGGCGCACTATTATTAAGCAATTCTAACAAACGCATATACATATTAGTTATATTTGTGCGCAATGAAAGCGTCTAAAATCTTCTTAATTTTAGAAATTAATACCAGGAGGATTTTATGATTAAAGCTAAAGGCTACGCTGCACTTTCGGCCAAAGCACCGCTAACACCATACTCATTTGAACGTCGTGATCCAAAAGATCACGATGTTGTGATTGATATTAAGTTTAGTGGAATTTGCCACTCTGATATTCACATGGCCCGCGATGAATGGGGTTTTGGTTCACCGTTCCCAATGGTTCCAGGCCATGAGATTGCCGGTGTGGTTCAGGCCGTGGGCCCCAAAGTTACAAAATTTAAAGTCGGTGATCATGTTGGTGTCGGTTGTATGGTTGATTCTTGTCGGACATGTGTGAATTGCAAGCAAGAACTTGAAAACTACTGTATTCCGGGCAACACCATGACTTATGGATCAATGGAGAGAGATGGGAGTGCCGTGACTCAGGGAGGTTATTCAAACATCATCGTAACAAATGAAGACTTTGTTTTAAATATTCCAAAATCTTTTCCACTTGATAAAGCAGCTCCGCTTCTGTGTGCAGGTGTCACAACCTATTCTCCGCTTAAGCATTGGAAGGCGGGGCCAGGTAAGAAAGTAGGTGTTCTGGGTCTTGGTGGCCTGGGTCACATGGCGGTTAAGTATGCTGTTGCTATGGGGGCCGATGTCACAGTAATAAGTCACTCTGATAAAAAACGCGAAGATGCTAAGAGGTTTGGTGCTGTTAATTTCATCAACACCAAAAATCCAGAAGTGTTTACGGAATACGCAGTCTCCTTTGATCTTATCATAAACACCGTTTCATCTGCTGATTTGGATATGGCCTCACTCTTTGGTCTTCTGAAGCTTGATGGGGCCTTAGTAAACGTAGGAGCACCTGAAAAACCAATGTCAGTGAATGTTTTTCCACTGATCCTTATGAGAAGAACCTTTGCGGGTTCTGCTATTGGTTCAATCAAAGAAACGCAAGAAATGCTGAACTTTAGCGCTGAACACCAGATCATGCCTGAGATTGAAGTCATTGCTCCTGATCAGGTTAATGCTGCCTATGAACGTGTTCTCAAGAGTGATGTACGATATCGTTTTGTGCTTGATATGGCGAAGCTCTAGCGGAAGATCAATCTTAGAAAATCCGAATGAATAAGCTATTCCTTGAGATCTTGATTTATCTCCATATTAAATTTGAGTCCTTCCATAAGAGGTGCAAGGTGATTTGGTTTTGATTGTCATTTTTCTTTTAGTTATTTGAGGATTTAAGGATTCTTAGGTGATGAAATCTTTTGCAACAACAGTCTGAAAATGGTCGTGGTGATATGCTCTTTTTTGTAGTCCTCAAAAGGAACATTAAGGAGCATTTCTCCATGATCGACTTTTTCAAGTTTCACAAAGTCGGCATTCTCGAGAAAGGAACTTTTAAATGGGATCATGCCATCACTTTTATCATATGGACCAGAATAGAGAACATCAGTGATGCAACCGGACCTCACTCCTTTTAGGCAACCCTCTTCTATAATATCGATTAAGGGCTTAAAGATACTGCGATTGCTATCCGCTATGCCGGACACCGTAAAGAGAGGAACTCGTTTAATTAAATCCCGAATCGCCAGTTGATTTTCACTCATGAATTTTTGACGAATGGGAGGGGAGACGAATTGTAGAGTGTCGTAACTGACATTTAAGCGAGGGATAATTTTCGCTACTGCCTCATCGAGTTCGTAAGGTGGATTGATGGCCAGCTCTCCCAAAGGAGTTCCATGAAAAGGTGACTGAAGGAAAGCAATCCCACCCACGTGGTCCATAATACTTTTATTAAGAATTAGCTCCTCCAGTAGGGCCAATCCTCCCAGTGAATGGGAAACGAATATGACCTTGCGACCCCGGGCCTTAGCAACTGCGATCGCCTGTCTGATATTTTCTTTGGTTTCATTTACGTCATAGGATGAGGTCGTCATCCGGCCGGCGGGTATTTTATACTTCTTATTTAGTATCTTAAGCTGGGTATGATAGTAGTCTTTGGTAATTAGTGAAAAATTAACAGAAGAGCGGGGATCGGCCCAAATGAGGCTTTCCGCTAAGATGCCTGGAATAAGGTGAATATCGTATTTTCTCAAAGTCACTTGCTCTTCTGGAGTGAAGTCTTTTTCCTGGTGATAGATGGTTTTAAATTCTCTAGTCAGATCAGCGGCGAATGCGTGGGTTGTGAGGAGAAATAATGTTAAAACAAAGTGGGCAAGGGATTCATGGATCTTCATTAGATAATCGTATAAAGAAATAGTGAGGATTACATTATTTTCTGAAAAAAGTAAGAAAAAGTCAGACAATACTCACATACCTAGGATGGTAAAATTTACTCACTCCCGACCTCTGAAATCCTGACCATGTTAAGCTTTCTTTGTGAAATTAAAATCACTAATTCTCCTTATCTTCATCGTCTTAAGCCCTGAACTTTATGCCCTTGAGTATAAGACCTACAAGTTTCATAAGCTTGCCAATCAACTAGGTTATCCGAATGAAACTTATTTTGGTTCAACTGCAGAGGAAGTTTTTGATCTAGAAACCTACACCAGTAAAGAAGACACCTTCTATAGAGAAATAAACGACTATCTTCGCTTTTTCCCCGCCCCCTATGACTGGAATGGCACAAGTCCTGAAGACGCTCGGGCCATGGTCGCGAGCATTGATAAGATCTTTGCCAGAATTCCAGCTATCCCTCAGGATCTTATTTTGTTTCGAGGTGTAGGCCTAAAGCACAGAAAAAATCAAAGTTTCAGAATTGGTGTAGAGTTGGTGGAAAAAGGATATGTATCGACTTCGACCTCTTTTAAAGTGGCCCAACATTTTGCCACTAAAAATAGTGATGAATCAAAGATCGTAAAAAAAGTAATTTTTGTTCTCTATCAAAATTATCCAGGTCAAAAGGGCATTCTTATCGACCAAGGCGAGGACGAAGTTCTGCTTAAGCATGGGCAAGCGCTTAAAGTCATGGCGCTAAAGAAGATCGGCCTGGTCAATGAAATTTATCTTGTGCAAGTTTGTAAAATTAGCTGCGTGAAGCGGATGAATAAAGACATTGCCAGATTTTGGAAAAATTTCAAATCCGTTAAAACTCATTAATCTTTTTTGCTTTAAAAGAAATTAACGATTTTTCATTCAATACTTACTTCCATGATCTAGTAACGGTAATTCTTGCACAATCTCAAAAATACGTGAAGAAAAGTATGATTTAACAATGAAAAAACTCTGCATTGTCCTCTGTCTAAATTTAGTATTTTCTCTCCCTCTACATGCGTGGGGCTTCAAAGAGTCGGAGAAGAAACTGTATCGCCTGTCACTACAGACGCTAAGTATGCGCTATGGGCCGGTCCAGGCATCACTTTAACACTTGTCATCTTTGAAGACGCTGTCATTGACCCTTTTCAACAGAAGCAAGTTAGGAATAAAACTCTTGGGAATCTTCCAGATGGGGAGATTGGATGGGCCAATTCATTCCCAACGCTCTCTATGTCGCAGGAATGGGAGTCAGTGGTTATTACGGCAACCGAGAAGGGTATCGGCGGGCCATTGGCATATTTAAGGCCACTGCTTATGCAACTTCTGTGAGCACGATATTAAAATATACTGATAGGGAACCAAGGCCAATTGATAGTGACTGGAAAACATCTTTTCCTTCAGGACATACCACATCAGCATTTGCCTTTAGTGGTTACGTCATGGCGGAACATGAATACTGGTTGGGATTCCCGCTCTTTTAGTATCAACATTTATTGGATACTCCCGCATAAAAGATAACAAACACTGGCTCCATGATGTCACGGCCGGTGCACCCATAGGCTAGGTCTATGGGTGGGGAATTTCAAGATTCAGCGGAAAAAAACGCCGGAGACAACATTTATTTTACCTATCTATGATTCTAAGACAGCAGGACTTGCCATTTATAAGGAATTTTAGAATTCCTTAGTAGATCACTTTAAATTCACTAGAGAATTTACATCCAACATCCTTGAATCTTTGTATTAAAAAGGCACCCCTGGAGGGGTGCCTAAGATCTTCTGTAAGATCGAATTAATATGAATCAAACAGGAGCACAGATATCTAAGAGCTTATCGTATGAAGGATAACATGGCTGACCCGGTTCGCCCTGTGGACCTTGAGGACCCTGTGGACCTTGAGGACCCTGTGGACCTTGAGGACCCTGTTCACCCTGAGGACCTTGCTCGCCTTGTGGTCCTTGTGGCCCTGGCTCACCATCCTCACCTTTACCATGTTTAATCACGTAATAAGTGAGAACCCCAAGGATAATAATGTTGGCAATAATCATTGCTCTTCTAAAACTGATGGAGCCACCACCAGCGAAGTTTACACCTTGCTCATAATTTTTTTCCATGTAATTCATGGCAATTTGAGAGGCTTCATCTTCATCTAAGTTTTGATTCTTTAAAGCACCCAATAAACGGGTATAATCATTTCTGGCATTTGCATCCAGAATATTTTTTTGCACATATGCTAAAATCTGAGTTTCATTAATTCCTTCCGCTCTTAATTCCTCTAAGGAGTTTTCTAGTTCTTTCTGTGCATACTCTTTAAAGTTAGGATCCTGCTGATCCCACGTCACTGTCATGTCATAGCGGAACTTGTTAAAAGCATCGGCAAGTTTCTGCTGTGATGTTGAAGAAGATAAATCCGCTTTATATTCCTCCATTGTCATCGCTTGAGCGTTGTACGGGATCGTTGTAGTCATAAAGAATGAGCCGAGTAACATTAAATTTACACTTTTCTTCATCATTTTCATTTGTCCCACCTTTTAGGTTTTTGGTTTCTATGCACGCATACATACCGACAAAGAAAAAGATCCGTCATATTAATAAATCCTGAACTAAACTATTAAATTAGTAATGCATATACGCTGAAGGTTTGCGACACGATTTTTAATTTAAGGTGATAAATATTCTGCAATACCGCTTAGCCCATTTTGTGTGATAGGTTAGCGCTCGTCCTTGGCTTCGAGCACTTTAAAGTTACTAGTTTAAGAAGAACTTTTTGGATGGCAACCTTAACTGATATTTTACATCCTAAAGTGGCGCTTTTTTTTATGGCCGTCTTTTCGCAATTTGTTGCAGTCGAAAATGGCGAGTAACTTAAATTGGCAGTTTAGTATGAAAAGGCACAGTGTTTGCAAATCAATTTAGGAGTTTTTCAAGGAGAAAATTATGCCTAAATTGAATATTGAGATGCCTTTAGTTAAAAAATGTGATGTTCAAGATTGCGGGTACAACACGAATTGTAACTGTCATGCTAAGGCAATCACCATAGGGGATTTTTCCAATCCTGGTTGTGATACATATTTGAATATTAAAGGTCATACAGCGGAGACGAAAAATATTGCGGGAGTCGGGGCCTGTAAAGTAAGTGCCTGTAAATATAATAATGATTACGAATGTACGGCGGAAAATATCTCGGTAGGTTTTTCATCTGCTAATATCAATTGCTTAACCTATTCCTCGTAATCATCAGATATGCCATCGTTGTCATCATCATAGTCGTACTGGTTATAGATATTGTCACGGTCCAGGTCTCTTCTCAATATCATTTGTCGGTTCGCCGTAATTGTTCCATTTAAAATCATCAGGCGCACTACGGGTATGAGGTGCTACATAGGTTCCATCACTTCGTTGATAGCTTCTAACATATACATCTGCGCTAATGGCACCTCTGACAAATAAAATGGACAGGATTATTAACATTTTCATCAAGGCCTCACGACTATTATGACGCGATGGTGATAGCGTAATTTACTGGAAGTTTCCTTTTTTTTCAAAACCTAACAGTTCGATCAAGTAAGCATTTGACCTATCTAGACTATTCAAGTGCTGATGGTCGTTTCTATCCTCCTTTTAGCTTTAAAGGAGGCACCTGTGAAAAACATTGTTTATGCCGTGATCGGCTGTTCTTTGATGCAAGGAAGTTTTGCATCTCCCAATATCGACATTGACCGCGCCTGGATGAGAATTTCTGATCCTCTCATTATGAGTGGTCCCATCAATCACAACTTTTCCGAACTACCACTAAGGGGAAAGGTCACTGATCCCAATAAGTATTGGTCCAGTGATTATTGGGCCCGGTATAAAGGCGGCATAAATTATCGCTGGAATGCTACTCGCCCTTCTGGTTTTAATTTAATATCTCCCACCAGGACTGAGGCGATGCAGATGTCTCAGTCCCAGCTACGGGCCCTCGCTCCATCTGAAAAATGGGACTTGTATATCGGTCGTTATGATTATCCCGTAAAAAGAGAAGTGGATAATTACGCCAGTCCCAATCGCCCTACGTGGGAAGGAATTTGCGACGGCTGGGCAGGGGCCGCGATGCATTTTGATGAACCAGAACCGATTGTGGTTTCAAATCCTGATGGTATTCAGGTGCCGTTTGGTTCCTCTGATATTAAGGCCCTTCTCAGCTGGTACTACGCCAAAAAGTTTACTGATGGTAACAGCCAGATGGGCAGACGTTGTAATGGCAGCAATACAGGAGGAGTTGATCGCTGTGATCATGATATGAACGCAGGTGCTTTTCATTTGATTCTGACTAACAAAATCGGCGTGGATGGCACCACCTTTATTGCAGACATTGATCGAAACCGGGAAGTCTGGAATCATATTGCTTATGATTTCACCTCAACTGTCCGCTACCGAAACCTTTCACCACGCAGTACTTCCGCTCCGGGAACTGTCAAAGTGGCAAGAGTAAGAACCACTGTGAATTATGTCTTCTTGCTCAGAGGCAATACCTGGGAGCCGGTCCTGGGGACGAGCCGACAAAGAACAAGTTCCAGAACTTATGAGTACTATCTGGATCTGGATATAAACGGCAGAATTATTGGTGGAGACTGGATTACTTCTCAGCGTCCTGACTTTTTATGGCTCTCAAGAAGGCCAACCCGATTTACTGGTCTTTTTTCCAAGCTTCCTGAATTGTTAAGAGATTTTCCTCTGAGTGATGAAGAAATGGAAACAGTAGAGGAGATGGCCTTACACTAAAAAATAACAAAAGTTTAAAAAGTGCCTGGCACAATTTCTTGTGTCAGGCCCCTGGACTAGATGCTATTGTGATGGAAAACAATACTCAAGGAAAGGGCATGATTTACACCATAACTTTTAATCCAGCACTTGATGTCAGTGGTGTCGTCGATGAATTAATCCCTGATGAAAAAAGTTACGTGCATGATGAGAAGCGCACCCCCGGCGGGAATGGTATCAATGCCGGTATTGTCGCTTCACGTCTGGGTTCAGGAGTAAGATTTTCGGGGTTTCTAGGTGGCCCCAATGGCCAGGTTATTAAAGGTCTTTTGGATAAAGACAAATTAAAAAGTAAATTCATCCGGATCAAAAATGAGACACGTATGAATATTACTGTGTCGAGTAAAAAGACTCACCGTCAGACTCGTTTGAGCTTCAGTGGGCCCCTTATTCATAAAAATGAGTGGAAACAATTGATCCAACTGATTAACGGATTACAGGCCGAAAGAGATATTATTATTTTGGGCGGCAGTCTGCCACCGGGACTTGAAGCTGCGGATATTTCTGTGCTGATTAAAGGAATTAAGAAAAAAGGAATCTTCTGCATGGTGGACATGCCTGGCCGTATTTTAAAAGAAATCATTCCCGCAGGTCCAGATTTTATTAAACCGAATCTAGAAGAATTTAATGAGCTCATTTCCGGCAAGGCGCGGACCATTACTGAGATTATGAAAGAAGTAAAAAAACTTCTTAAGCATGTTCCATTAATATGTGTCTCTTCCGTAGAGGGAGGAACCATTCTTGCAGATAAAAATGGGGCCTTATTTGGAAAAGCTCCACGGCTTAAAGTTATTTCTACAGTGGGGGCCGGGGACTCTATGGTGGGTGCCATGGGAAGTCTTCTTGCTAAAAACACAGCCTCGCCCTTAACAGATCTTATGACGCTGGGGCTGGCCGCCTCTTGTGCAACTTTAACTGAACCAGGTCTGACTTTAGGAACTCGGGAAAGAATTTTAAACTATAAGTCGAAGGTGATCATCCAGGAGATTTAAGAAGGCAGCCGAGTACGTTTTGGTTCCTGATGCTCAGGCGAATCTTGCTCCTATTCCAGCGCTTTGGTAATATGATTGATGGAACTCAATTATGATCTCTTCTCTCATCAGCGAGATGGGGTATTGAAAGTGGCCATTAAACCATAAAAGCGAAATTCCGATGAAGTCTATCCGCTTGTGATAGATTTCATCGGTGCTGTGATTTCTTCAAATTCAAACGGCTCGCGCTTAACAAAGGCTTCTCGCCTTATAGGACAATTGGCCAGTTCGCAAGAAGCGCAGTATTTCATTCGGCAAGGATCATGATGAATATGAAGTTCACCTTCCACCGGATAATCCTCGATGATTTTCTTTTCAAACTGCTCACTAAAATCATGAGCTTCTTTTACTGACCAAAATTCAGGAATGACCATATGGCAATCAATGTGGTGATGACTCCCACTACGGATCACCCGGGTAAAATGAATCTGAATAACTCCTGGTAAGTAATGCTTTTCAAAAAGATCAACTAAAAGTTTTAGAGTCTCAGTATCTTCAGCATCAACTAAGATACTCCCCGAACGAAGCAGTATCTTGGCGCCTGTCACTGAAAGCATTCCTCCAAAAATCACGGCAACGGCCGGATCAATCCACTGAAGCCCAGTGAATTTGACGAGAAGAAGTCCCACAAATAATCCCACACTCGTAAGGGTGTCCGATAAGAGATGAAGACCACTGGATTTCAGGGCCTCGGAGTAATATTTTTTTCCTCGTAAATAAAGAAATACACCCAGTAATCCATTGACGACACCGGCCCCCACTACCACGAGGATACCTGAATCAATTTCTTGAATCTGTGATCCATGAAAAAAGGATTGAACGGCCTGGATGATTACCAAAATTCCCGCCAGTAAAATAGCACCACCTTCAAAAGTGGAGGCCATGCTTTCTATTTTTCCATGTCCATAGGGATGATCTTTGTCCGCAGGTCTTAAGGCCACAATGATGACGATGAAGGTTATAATACCGGCCACAACATTGATGATACTTTCTAAGGCGTCAGAAAAAATCGCTTGAGAATTGGTGATGTGATAAGCATAAAACTTAAAAATCAGTAAGATAATTCCGATGACAACTGATGAGAATGAGGCGAGCTTCAAATCTTTAACATGACTTTTTGATTTCATCTCTCTTCCTTATCAAATTTCTATCAGAAGTGCCATTCTAAGAGAAGTGGTTTGCAGTTTATCTGTCCGAATAATGGTGGCCGTTGTTCCTAAGCGAAAGACCCCGACGGGAATGAGCATGGTTGTACCCACAAGAGGACCCATTTCCTGATATTTTTTTTCTGATTCTTGCTTTTCTTCAATGTAGGTGAGGTCATTGTAGAAAATGTGAAAATAAGAAAAACGAGGATACATTTCATATGATTAGTATCCCACGGCATTATCTAAAACAAAACATCTGGATAATCGTTTGCAAGAAAACTTTTGAGCTCATCCATAAAAGTTCTAACATTGATATTCAGTTTGTGTCTTGAAGGGGTAACTGCCCAGATATCTTTTTTGCCTTCATTATATTCTTTCAAGAGACTTACTAATTTGCCTTCTTTGATTAATTCAGAAACATAAGAGCCAGGTAAACGGATTATTCCCAGTCCCTCAAGTGCTGCTCGCAGGAGGACCCGGGGATTATTGGTTTTAAGATTGCCTTTGATGGGGAAAGATTTAATTTGTGATCCTTGTTTAAAATGCCAGTGATCAAGAGCACCCAGGCAGTTATGGTCACTTAATGACCCAGGGGTGGTAGGTTTTTTATGTTTTTTTAAATAATCGGTGGAGGCACAGACAAATTCTCTGCGTGAAGCAATCTTTTGAGCGAACAAGGAAGAATCTGGTAAATCCCCAATGCGAATGCCAATGTCATACCTTTCTTCTATTAAATCGACGATGCGGGAATCAAAGTTCATTTCGATTTTTAGTTCTGGATATTTTTTGGCCATGCCAATCAATACTGGAGCGATATAGTTTTCCCCAAACACTCCGGCCAAGGTAACTCTTAGTAATCCCCGGGGAGAATCTGAAAAACTGATCAGTTCTTGCTTGGCAAATTCAAGACCCTCTAATGAAGAGCGGCAGCGACCTAGAAACTCATCGCCGGTGCTGGTGAGTTGGACTTTGCGGGTTGAACGCAGCAGGAGTGCAGCACCTACTTCCTCTTCCAGCAGTTTGATAGTTTTACTGACATGGGATTTTGAAATCCCTAAGGATGCGGCCGCTTCAGTAAAGCTTCCTAACTCGCTGACCCTCACAAAGGTCAAAATGCATTGTACCCACTTGATTGTTTCCATATGGAAACAGTGTTGTTCCGGCATGGCGGATAGTCAAGGATGTATTGAGCGTTTATCATTGTCTCGACATGTAAAAGGAGTCATTCATGAAAGTTAAAGCTGCTGTTGCCTGGGGACCAGGTCAACCTTTAAAGATTGAAACGGTGGATTTAGAAGGTCCAAAAAAAGGTGAAGTCCTGGTTCGTATTGTGGCCTCAGGAGTCTGTCACACAGACGCTTATACTTTATCAGGAATTGACCCTGAAGGAATCTTTCCAGTGATCCTCGGACATGAAGGAGCGGGCATTGTGGAAGAAGTCGGTGAAGGTGTGACTACTTTGAAAAAAGGTGATCACGTTATCCCTCTTTATACTCCTGAATGCGGTACTTGTAAGTTTTGTACCTCTGGCAAAACTAATTTATGTCAGCGCATACGTGAAACTCAGGGTAAGGGTCTTATGCCAGATGGTACTTCCCGTTTTTCTAAAGATGGAAAACCTATTTATCACTATATGGGGACCTCCACCTTTGCTGAATACACAGTAGTGGCGGAGATCTCTCTTGCGAAAATTGATCCCAAGGCCCCTTTGGATAAAGTGTGTCTTTTAGGATGTGGTGTGACCACTGGGATTGGTGCTGTTTTAAATACTGCCAAAGTTGAAAAGGACGCGAGTATCGCGGTCTTCGGGATTGGAGGTATTGGTCTTTCTGTTATTCAAGGGGCGAAAATGGCCCAGGCAAAGAAAATCATTGCGGTGGACATTAATAATTCAAAGGCCGAAATGGCCCGAAAGTTTGGCGCCACTGATTTTGTTAACCCGACTGAAATTAGCGGCAATGTCGTGGATGAAATCATCAAGATGACCGATGGGGGGGTCGATTATTCTTTTGAGTGTGTAGGCAACGTCAAGCTTATGAGACAGGCCCTTGAGTGTTGTCATAAAGGCTGGGGTGAGTCCATCATCATTGGTGTTGCCGGAGCAGGAGAAGAGATCTGTACTCGTCCCTTCCAATTGGTTACCGGGAGAGTGTGGAGAGGATCTGCTTTTGGCGGAGTTAAAGGCCGAAGTGAACTACCGGGCTATGTTGACAAGTATATGGCCGGAGAGATTAATATTGATGATTTAGTGACCTTCACCATGCCGATTGAAGAAATTAATCAGGCCTTCGATTACATGAAAGAAGGCAAGAGTATCAGAAGTGTGGTTACATTCTAAGGGCAATATATGAAATTACTTAAATCTCATAAAACTTTCGAGGGTAAGACCGAGTTTTGGTCTCATCCCTCAAGTACAACCAAGACGGAAATGAAGTTTTCCACTTTTATTCCTGACGGAGAAATCCGCGGTTGTCTAATCTGGCTTTCAGGGCTTACTTGCACGGAAGAGAATTTTATCACGAAGGCAGGTGCGCAGAAATATCTCTCCGAGAGAAAACTGATGGTGATTGCCCCTGATACCTCACCCCGTGGACTCAATCTTCCTGGGGAGCATGATTCTTATGACTTTGGTTCCGGGGCGAGCTTTTATGTTAATGCCACGGTGAAGCCCTATTCAGATCATTACAAGATGTATGATTACATAAATGAAGAACTCTATTCTTTAATTAAGAGTGAGTTTAAGGTTTCAAAGATTTCGATCTTTGGCCACTCGATGGGAGGGCATGGGGCCCTGGTGATTGGACTTAAAAATCCAGGAAAGTATCAGTCCATTTCCGCTTTTTCTCCTATTGTTAACCCAATCCTTGCTCCCTGGGGAGTGAAGGCCTTCACTGGTTATTTAGGGGAAGATAAGAGTGCCTGGAAGTCCTATGATGCAACTGAATTAGTCAAGGCCGGAAATAAACATCCTGCCAAAATTCTCATTCATCAAGGAACCCATGATGAGTTTCTCATCAGAGAACTTTTGACGACTCACCTAATGGATGCGGCTTCTGAAGTAAATCAAGAAATTGAGATTGTTTTTCCAGATGGCTATGATCACAGTTATTATTTTATCTCCTCCTTTATGGAAGAGCATATCCGGCACCATGGAAAATATTTAAGTTAATGTTGCAGGATGAGTTTTTCATTTTCCTTCCTTAAACTTAAGGCAATAATAAAACTCTAGGCGTGAGTTTAGAGTTTTATTAATTAAATATTTTTGGGAAAGCATGGATCATTCGAATCATCAAGCAGGAGTTGCTGTAACTAATTTGCAGACCCTAACTTTTTTGGGAACGCTTACAGGATACCTTCTCTCAATATGGTTTCATGCCTCATGGACATTGTTATCTTTAGAAACCTCTGCTGGTTTATGCATGTCATTTCTGATTTTCTTATTGGAACTGCCTATGTGGTAATTTCCATCATTCTTTATCGTTTGGTGCCTGTGGTTTGACCCACTACATGGATATCTGGAACTTGTGGAATGCTGATTACTGGTGGAGCGGCTGGGCCAAAGCGCTCATAGCGACAGCCTCTGTAGGAACAGGGATTTATCTTTTCCGTATACGTCATATTATTGTTCAAGTCATCGAAGAGTCCAGATTGGCAGAACAGCAAAGACTTGATCTGGAAGTTCTTACCCGGACTTTGGAAGAGAGAGTTAAGGAGCGAACACAGTTGCTTAAGACGATAACTGATAATGCATCTTCCTGCCTTTTCATGTTAGACAAGAATGGATGTCCCACTTTGATGAATCCTGCTGCTGAAAAGTTAACTGGTTTTCAACTGGAGGAAATTAGACATAAACCACTTCATGAATCTATTGGCGCTAATGCAGAACTGGTTAAAGTCACAGATCAAACCGATGTTTTTAGAGACAGGTTTGGCCGGGTTTTTGATGTGTCTTACTCTGTGGCACCGATTGAGACCAATGGTGAAATTACTGGATCAGTAATGGAATTTAGAGATATATCGGAACAAAAAAAGGCTGAACATAATATTTAACGGCTCTTAAAGTGAGAGATGAATTCCTTTCAATCGCCTCCCATGAACTCAAGACACCACTGACTACCATTTTAATCCAATCTTAATTTCAAAAAAGACTGATGGAAAAGAATGATCCGAAGGCCTGGAATGCAGAAAGGATTAATCATTTTGCTGATCAGAGTGTGACCTCCTTTCTATGACAGAGGCTGTTCTCGAGCGGATGAGACCGCAATTTTTGCAGGCAGGTTATCATGTACCGGCCTTGGAAGGTTGAAGTTGTACATGGTTATTGGGATCCCATGCGTTTGGAACAGGTGTTAAATAATCTCCTTACCAATGCTATTCGTTATGGCAATTACCCTCCCCTTATAGTCAAACTGATGAAGTTAGGAGATAGAGTCCGCCTATCAGTAAAGGATCAGGGAATTGACCTTGCCCAGGAAGCCCAGACAAGAATATTTGATCAATTTGAACGAGCTATTGATGCAAATGAAATTAGTGGACTTGGTTTAGGACTCTTTATTTCTCAACAAATTATTGAGGGTCATCGTGGCAAAATTTGGGTCGAAAGTACTCCCAATGAAGGGGCTGTTTTTATTTTTGAAATTCCGCTTACCTTTGAAAGTGAAAGCTAAAAGACAATGGTTTTATTTTTGCATCTCTTGAAAGCGCGAAACTAACGCTTAAAAGAGGAGTTTATTATGAAACAAATTGAAGAATTAATCCGAGGTGAACTGTCTGCTGTTCAAAGCATTGATACTGTACTTAATAAAATAAGTGATAGCAGTGAAAAAGAAAGACTTTCCTCTATTCGATTTGATCACGTCAGGGCCGTCGATACTTTAAAGAATATTGCGGGTAGTGGCTATAGGCTCGAGGAACAAGTAAAAAGTTCAGGTCCTTGGGGTGCATTTGCCAAGGCCTTTGTCGGTGGGGCTTCATTCTTTGGAGACAAGACAGCTATCCAGGCCCTGAAAGTTGGTGAAGAACACGGTGTTCAGGAATATAGACAAGCCTTGGCGGATTCAAATCTCCAACCAGAGCTTAAGCGAGTCATTCAATCCGAACTACTTCCACAGCAAGAGCGGCATGTTTCGATGATTAACAGCTATCTTCAATAATGGTTAGGGATCGGGGTATAAAACCCCGATCCCGCCTCAATGTTCCGAAGCTTTTTCTGCTCCGATACCAGTTTCCGATCTTACTGCTTGGGCGACAAAACCGGCCCGATCTGCTTGGGCCTGTTCGCTGCGATCAAGAAGCGAGACGATCCAGATGGTAATGAAGGCCAGAGGCATCGAGAAAATGGCCGGCGAGGTGTATGGGAATGGAGAACTTCCAATTGGATTATTGAATGTCGCCTCCCATACCGGGGGAGATAACATGGTGAGAATGACAGCGAGAGCTAGTCCAGCAAATCCTCCATAGAAGGCCCCTCGAGTCGTGCAGTTTTTCCACAGTACCGACATAAAGAGTACCGGGAAATTAGCGGATGCCGCAACCGCGAAGGCCAGGGAAACCATAAAGGCGATGTTTTGTTTTTCAAATACAATTCCCAGGACAACAGCAATGAATCCTAAAGCGATAGTGGTTATTTTTGAGACTCTTAATTCCATTTTAGCGTCGGCCTTACCATCTTTGATAAGTGTCGCATACAAATCATGAGAAACTGCTGATGCCCCAGAGAGGGTTAGTCCTGCCACTACCGCCAGAATTGTGGCAAAGGCCACCGCAGATATAAAACCCAGAAAAATATTTCCTCCCACCGCAGAGGCCAGGTGAATTGCGGCCATGTTGCTCCCTCCAATGAGTCCGCCTTCCAGACTAAGAAATGTCGGATTGTTGGAAACGAGCACAATGGCGCCGAATCCGATGATAAAGGTGAGAATATAAAAATAGCCAATCCAGGTCGTTGCCCAGAAGACAGATTTTCTTGCTTCTTTTGCATTGGGAACAGTGAAGAAGCGCATCAGGATGTGCGGAAGTCCTGCGGTTCCGAACATGAGGGCCATACCAAAAGAAAATGTTGAAATCGGATCCTTAACAAAATTTCCGGGGGCCATAATGGCCATCCCTTGTCCATTCGTAGTGGAATTTTTAATTTTCACTGCTTCCGCAAAGAGAGCTTCAGGGGAGAAGCCATATTGGTACAACACCATAAATGACATAAAGGAGGCACCAAAAAGTAACATACAAGCCTTGATGATTTGTACCCATGTGGTTGCCGTCATTCCACCAAATAGCACGTAAATCATCATTAAGAGGCCCACGATTACGACCGCAATCCAGTAATCAAGACCAAATAACAATTTAATAAGTTGTCCCGCTCCTACCATTTGAGCAATGAGATAGAAAGTTATGACCACCAGTGTTCCTGAAGCTGCAAAAAGCCTGATCGGCTTTTGCTTAAAACGGTAAGCCGCTACATCAGCAAAAGTAAATTTACCTAGATTTCTTAACTTTTCGGCCAGGAGAAAAGTTAAAATCGGCCACCCCACCAAAAAGCCAATTGAATAGATAAGTCCATCATATCCATTTACCATCACAGCGGCCGAAATTCCCAAAAAAGATGCGGCCGACATGAAGTCACCCGCGATGGCGAGTCCATTTTGAAACCCACTTATGCCACCTCCTCCGGTATAAAAATCAGCAGCGGACTTCGTTCTTTTGGAGGCCCATTTTGTGATCCATAAAGTTCCAATGACAAAAAGAGTGAAGATGAAAATGGCCGTTAAATTTAATGGTCTCTTTTGCAGTTCACCTAAATCGCCTGCGGCCATCGCGTTTTGAAACGATAGGAGAGCAAAGCTCAGAGCGAATGTTGCTACCGATGAACTTTTCATTTATTTACCTCTTGTAAAGCTTCTGTCAGAGCATCAAAGTTGCGATTGGCCTGATAGATGTAATAGCCAGTGATGAGAACGGTAAAAAGAATCACTCCCACTCCAAGCGGGATACTCAAGGTCATGACTCCCGATCCGACGGTAATGGCCAGAATGTTCTTGTGAAAAGCTACTAGTGTGATGAATCCAAAATAAACGAGAAAGACAATGATAGTCAGCAGCCATCCTAGCCTGGAGCGGGTACGCACTAATTCTATGTATCTTGGATCTTCCAAAATATTTTTGGTCTTTGAATCATTCATCTTCACTTCCTTGATGTTTGACTCACTGTACTATAATTTTGGAAAAAGAAAGCAGAAAACAAACTCTAACGAAAGTGACAAGTATTTGGAGATGGAGTTTTAAGCTCCAGCACTAAGCCAGAGCTTTAATGAAATTACTTTTTGAGGAAATTTAACAAATCTGTCCAAGATCCTTCATCCGCTTTTTTATTATAAGCAATGGGTATTCCAAATTTCTTACCAACTTCAGTGGCCTTAGGATTGGTAAAAGCGTGGGAAGCGCCCTTATAGTTAATAACCTGATAATTCGCCCCAAGTTTTTTCATTTCTTTCTCAAAGGCGGCGCGATCTTTTGCTGGGACCATTGGATCGGTCAGACCATTAATGGCGAGTACTCGTGCTTTAATTGCTTTTGAGTCGACTGTTGTAGTCAGTCCACCATGAAAGCTCACAACTCCTTTGATATCAGCTCCGCTTCGGGCGTAGTTAAGGGCCTGAGTTCCACCAAAGCAGTAGCCGATGACGAATACTTTTTGGGCGTCAACGTGCGGATCTTTCTTGGCCATCTCCACATACTTGGAGAGTTTCTCAATTCCTAATTCTGGTTTCTGATAAAAAGGAGTGGCGAGTCCCTGGGCCTCACTTGGAGTTTCAACTGTTTTATTATCGCCAAAGAGATCTACCACTAAAGTCGCGTAACCTTCTTTGTTGAGCATCTCGGCGCGACTCAAAATATAAGGAGTTCTGCCCCACCATTCGTGGACGATAACGACCAGAGGGAGTTTGGTTTTAAATTCTTTAGGAAGCTGAACGCGGGCCTCGTATTTTTTTTCTTCCTGTTCAAAACTTATGACAGGTGAGTACTTTTCTTTGGCACTTTTTTCTTTTTTTACGTGTCCGCAAGAAGTCGTAAGTAGGGTTAAAAGCAACAGTCCAAGAGTGACTCTCATATTGTCTCCTTTTTTATAATGAATAAGACTATCTTAGCCGATTATTATTTAACGAGCATCCAAAGTTTTCCTAATCCCTTCCAGATTGATCGGTACTCTTGGGTTTTAAAACCTAGCCGCTTAATGGTATCACTAGGGTCTCGATTAAGATGACAGCCATCGGCGAGATGGAACCACAGGGGAGTCATCACATCCAGCAGTTTCCCCATGACCGGGGTATTTTTTCTGACGTGCTCGAGCAGGAGAAAAGTCCCTCCAGGTTTTAAGACCCGATGCACTTCCTCCATCGCCTTTTGGGGATCAGGAATTGTGCAAAAGACCAGCGTTCCTACCACTGTGTCGAATTCCTCATCGGGGAAAGGGAGGGCCATAGCATCACCTGCCATGACTTGGGCATGAAAATGCCCGGCCCGCTCCAGGGATTTTTGTCTCATACTCTCATCGGGCTCAATGCCGATAATCATTGTGTCTTGCGGATAGTAGGGAAGGTTGAGACCGGTTCCAGAGCCGATCTCCAGGGTTTTGCCATGAGCGTGAGAGAGAAGCTCTTCACGGAGTCTTCCAAGGTTTATGGCCTCAAAAGGAGCGAGAACAATATCATAGAGAAGACCATTCATATTTATCTTATGTCCCGAAGACCTGCGGAAGTCATGGGATAGCAGGTTAAGCTGCTGTGCATATTTCTGATCAGTCAGGATAACAGTAAAAAAAAGAGATGAAAATATTTTATCTCCTTTGCTCCTTGATGCTTTCTCCTGCCATCCTCGCGGAGTCAGTGACGGCCCATCCTTTTATTCTGGAATTTTTTTCTCCTCAAGATAAGTTCCATGTCCGGGCACAATTATCTTTAAGCTGTCGTTATGAGAAATTTGTTATTAGTGATTCTTCCGAGTACGTGGTGAGGACAGAGGAACTTGTATTGCCAGTGGAGGCATTGGATGTAGGGGAACAAACCCACTTTAAAGTCGCCTTGAAAGAGAAGGTCCTGATGAAGCTGGACGGTGTTTTTAGGTCAAATAAGGGCTGTATGTCTGAAGTAAGACTTACTGTTCTGGATAAAAAATATGCCGTGGGTTGGGCGGGACAAGTGAGGCGTCCGATTAGTTTTACGCTAACAACCGGTCAATACTATCAGGCCGGCGATACTGAGCTGGATCTGTTTCAGCTTGAAGAAAAGATCTCTCACCGCTTGCTTGATTTTCTTTATCAACCGGTTCCTCAACTCCAAGTGAATATTTGGCTAACGGCCGATGGGATTAAGCTTCCTGAGAGTCCTACCAGTAGTGCGATTGATCCTCTGACGAATATGCCTTACATCCTTATTAACGAGTGAACCAGACTGCGCTGATAAGGTCATCTTTGAAATGATAAATGGCCACGACATGGGAAGGAGCTGCTGCGCCGGTGACTCCAGTGACCCATTCTTCATCAAGTACAGAATTATTCAAGATGACCCGGCTTTTGAGTTCACAATGCAGATTTAAATTTGAATCAAAACGACTGCGATAAATCTCACGAAAGGCATCAATGCCTTCGCAGGTCTTCTCTGGCGTTTGCCCGACACGATACACCTGAACATCTGAATGAAAATGTCTACAGAAGGCCTCGAGGTCTCTTCTGTTATAAGCATCAAGCTGACCCTGAGCGAGGGCCACCATTTGTTCTTTAGTCATTGGCCGGCTCCCTTATCTCTAGCGTTGTATTCACTCTACGAACAGTAAGTGTTTGTTTTTTGCCACTGTTCCAGCGCACTTCCACTTTCTTAATTTTATTTACTTTTCCGAGACCAAAATGAAGGGTGGGATCATTCTGCTGATTCATGGTTCCAGTGACACCATCAACCTGCCTCATGAAAATACCTTTATCATGGAAAAGCCTTACCTGAGTCGCCACTGGCATCGTTCCCGATTTTTTTCCGATCAGTTTTATTTTAAGATAATTATTTTTTGAATCATGAACATTCAGAAGAATTTTTAAAGTTGGTGTTGCGCCAACTTCTTCTCTTCCGCTTACGATCAGATCCATTTTTCCGTCGTTATTGATATCTCCCCAGGCACCGGCGTAACTATCGATTGGTCCTGGCGTCCAGGATGAGACATCCTTAAACGTGAAATTTCCTTTGTTTTTAAAAAGCTTTGCCCTGGAGTAACCAAAATCATAGACCTGGGTCACATAAAAATCCAAGAGCCCATCATTATCAAAATCCGCTGAGGTCGCATGGGCCCAAAGTTCATCACCTTTATAGACTCCATTACCACCAATAGGCATCACCGGGAGCTGTGAAGTTTTTCTCATGTCTTCAAATTTGTAATGAGGTGCACCTGTATTTCGGTAAACTTTAGAATCATCACAGACGTAACCGCGGTAATCATATCCGCCACTTTTTTTGGCACCCACGTACTTGTGAACGAGATTGGAAACAAAGAGGTCCAGGTTTCCATCGTTGTTTAAATCGGCCCAAACTGAGCCAATGGTATGCCCATAGTTCGGTCCAAACTTTTTCTTTAAATGACTATCATAGGTGCGCTCTGGGTCTCGTTCCCCCTGCACTCCAACGTCTGGGGCCAGATCCTTTCTTCCATTCAAGAGAAAGTTTTGTCTTAAGCGGTAGTTTGAAAAATAGATATCCGGACTTCCATCATTATTAAAATCAGAAATGTGAACGCCGCGAACATAGGCCGGATATTTATCCATAGTATAGAATTTACTGACATCGAGAAATCCTTTACCAACTCTATTAAAATATACTTGTGGCGGCACAAAGGTAAATTTATTATCCTTATAAAATTCATTTCTTCCTAGAATGAGATCCGGATAACCATCACTATTTAGATCTCCAAATCCCATGGTATGCACATCGGAAGGCATATCAAGGCCAAAAGCCTTGGCAGACTCTACAAAGACAGCTTTCTTTCTGAGATAGACTTGACCTTTGGTGGTCACGATATCAGGCCAGGAATCATTATTGATGTCGATAAACATCGGTAGTCCTGTTAAAGAGAGTCCAACTTCAGTGGTTACATCTTTAAAAGAAATATCGTCCTTATTAGAAGTGTTTTCATACAGACGCTTATTGGCAATAAAGTCAACTCGACCATCTTTATTGTAGTCACCCATCACAATGGTCCCACTATGGGCGGGATCAACGCCCGAACTCATGGTGATATCCTGAAAATGATTTTCCCACTCTTTGTTGGACGAAACATCCCTGCCTGGGCGTGACGTATTTTGGGTGGCACAGGCGACGAGGGTAAAGAGGAGCAGGTACTTCATGCAATGTCCTTATTTAATCATTAACTGAGTAGTGAACCTTCTTGATTGAGTCAGGAGCATTCAGGAGACTCATTAAAAGGGTTGCTACCTCATCGGCGGACAAGAGCATATCCTTATCTTTATACTCTTTAAATTCATTAACCCGATCAAAATCCTTGGGTTTTTGCTTCCTGATAGTGGCCTGCATCGAGGTATCCATTATCCCCGGAGAAAAACTGATCGCCTTGACCCCTTCACTTGTGAGGCATTCTGTAAACATCCTGAGTCCACTCTTAGTCGAGCAGTAAAGTGACCAACCGCTAATGGGTTTCACCGCCGCTCCCGAGATGATGTTTGTGATGAAGGCCTTGCTTTTGAACCTCTTGATGACATAGTTTGCAAGCATCATCGGTGCCGTGAGATTAAGGGCGAGCTGGTGCTGAATTCCCTCTGTTGAAAGTTTACCCACCAGACCTACTGGCTCAATGCCAGCAGCATTGTTAATCAGATGGACTGATTTTACTCTTCTGAGATTTAACTTTTCCAGAAGCTGGTCCAATTTTTTTTCCAGACCAATGGATCTACTGAGGTCATGCTTTAGAGGATAAAAATTTTCATGCTTTAGGACCGAACGCCGGGAGAGGCCAATAACCAAGTCTCCTTGCGAAAGAGCTAGTTCAGATAAGGCGAGCCCGAGCCCACCGGAAGCGCCAGTGATAATAAATAATTTCATAGCAAAAGCTTATCATGCCAGGTAGGCAATTTTAAAGGGTCACTTGAAATTTGATTTCAAAAACATCATCCACTGAGGCAGTGGCGATGCTAGGATCTGGAATGCCCGCTTCGGAGAGTTTAAAATGGCTTGAGCCGGTATAGATAGCCTTGTCATTTTTTTGTCGCGAGAAGAATTATCTGTATCAATATGTTTGGCCTCTATTTTTAGCACGACATTTTTGATGTTGCTTTCATCCAGATCATAGGTCAGGACGCCTCTTTGGGCATATCCTTTTTTGAGACTGTTCGTGGTGATCTTAGTTTCTAAAGTTGAATAAAGCTCCAGCGTCTTGATCAAGCGGCAACTGAACTAAAAAATATTTATTTGGAAAATGAAGAGTTCAAGAAAAAAGTATCAGACCATATTGGTGCCTTTTCTCAAGCCGCGGAAGAACAGTTTACTGCCTGGGGTCTTACAAAGAGTGAAATAGATATCGCCGTTCTCTTAATTAAGGGGCTTTCAATGTAAGAAATTGCCCCACTAAGAGACTCTCACGAATCTACCGTCCGCCAACAAGCTACCGGCATTTATAAAAAGTCTAAACTGGAAAACCGTCAGCGGCTTTCTGCTTTCTTTTTAGAAGATTTGTTTTAGAGAGATTTTTCTTATTTCCTGCTATTATCTTCAAAACTTCTTCAGGACCACAGTTTATGGAAAGCATGTTTTTTAAGGCCTTCATCTCCTTATTCGTAGCTATTGATGCTGTTGGTGCCTTGCCTTTTCTTGTGGGGCTCACTAAGAACATAAGTCCTGAAGAAAGAAAAAGTCTCATCTACCGATCTACTGCTTCGGCCTTATTTATCGGGCTTACATTTATATTTGGTGGTCGGGCGATTTTTAATTTTCTGGGCATTACTGAAAGTGATTTCCGTGTTGCTGGTGGTTTGCTCCTTATTGTTTTCTCTATTCGAGATCTCTTAGATTCTTCCAGTCATCAAGGGGCCCAGGCCCCAACTCGTGTTGGCATCGTGCCTATT
The DNA here is from genome assembly GCA_023701435.1 of Bacteriovoracaceae bacterium. GTDB lineage: Bacteria > Bdellovibrionota > Bacteriovoracia > Bacteriovoracales > Bacteriovoracaceae > Peredibacter. The sequence goes on from JAMPXB010000002.1 coordinate 34,642, forward strand.
GCTGTCCCATTAATGATGGGACCTGCGGCCCTGGCCACTTTAATGGTAGGAACTGAACAATACGGTTTTACTATTACTGTCCTGAGTCTCATTCTTAATCTGCTTATTGTGTGGTTAATGTTTTCTCGTGCAGGAAAGATTCTTAAAGTTCTGGGTAATGATGTCAGTGATGCCGTCACAAAAATCTTCTCCCTTCTCATCGCTGCTATCGGTGTTATGCTTGTCCGGTCAGGTCTGATCGAAATGTTCGGATCTTTACATAACTGAGATACTCTCTTTTGATTCGATAAGTATTGTCCTTAAACATAAAGCGCTTCATGTTAGTAACTAACGAAGGAGTCTTTATGAAATATTTATTAATTGCTGCATTAAGTGTTTTTTCTTTGAACTCAATGGCCAATCTCTTTGGGAAGGACGCTAAAGAAAAGGAACAAGAGCGCCAAGAGGAGAGAATTGAAGACAAGACGAAGTATCAAAAGAGTGAACTAGAAAGACAAGAAGAGGCCATCAAAGACCAGAAAGAAGAAGAAGAGGAAAGAGTTGAAGAGAAGTTCGATGTAAAAGAAGAAGGTCTTGAGCAAAGAGAAGAAGCAAAAAAGGAAGCACTTGAAGGTGCCGAAGAAGATCAGTAAAAATAAAGACCGGCGATAAGAATAGTGATCTTATCGCCGGTTTAGGGATGGCCCTCGATGTGTCAGGGTTATTTGGAGGCCCCCGAGCGCTATGCCAGGTGTTTTAGAAGACCTCGGGTCACTTGGTCGGGCCCTTTGAGGTGGAAAATGTCCTGATAGAACAAGAAGCAGTGTTGGAATCTGCGGTGATAGGATTACCAGATCCGGTATTCGGAGAAATGATTAAGGCCTTTGTGGTTTTGAAAAAAAACTTTTCACCTTCTCCAGAACAAAGACAACAAATTCTTAGTTATGCCCGAAAAAAGCTGGGTGTTGCCGTGGCCCCTCGTGAAATTCAATTTATTGATAATCTTTCTAAAACGAGAAGTGGAAAGATCATGAGACGGCTTCTGAAAGCACGAGAACTGGGACTTCCTGAAGGGGACCTTTCAATGTTGGAGAGTCATGATGGACCAGCATGATCCTTTGGGCCTCCGACATAACATGATGAGAGTCAGACGGATGGAAGAGTTGTGCGCTGAACTTTATAATCAGGAAAAAATCAGGGGATTTCTTCATTTATATATTGGGGAAGAGGCCGTCGTGACTGGAGTCATGAGCTTACTAAGACCCCAGGACAATGTCATGGCGACTTACCGTGAGCATGGCCACGCCTTGCTAAAAGGTGTTACTGCTAAATCAATCATGGCCGAAATGTTTGGAAAATCTGAGGGCTGCTCGAGAGGACGTGGGGGATCAATGCATCTCATCTCCTATGAGAATAGATTCTTCGGAGGAAACGCCATTGTAGCTGCCGGTATTCCCCGGGCCACAGGCCTTGCCCTGGCGGCCCTTTGGAAAATTCCCGTCCTTTTCTGCTGTGAAAATAACTTATACGCCATGGGAACAGCCTTGGCCCGTTCCCAGTCCCAATTAGACTTAGTGTCTCCCGCACCTGTGAAGGGTCGTGTGAAGATCTCACCCGCGGCCAGAAAGCTCGCCCAGGAAAAAAACTTATGGTTCCGGTAGTTCTCTTCCGCGCCATTCTTAAAAGTTTAAAAGAGTTCCCCCAGCTCAACGGGCATTTAAAGATGGTCATTTTTATGCCAATGAAGCGATTCATTTAGGCTCTATTGCTTTGAAAACTGGCGGAGTCTTAGTGCCGGCCCTTTTGGATGCTCATCAGATGACAATGGAAGAACTAAATTTGTCTTTTCAGGATCTTCTTCTTAGGACCAAGAATGGAGCACTAAGGAATAGGGAATTAACAGAAGGAAGTGTTACGGTAACCAATGTTGGTGATTTAGGTTCAGATGAAGTTTTTGGAATTATATTTCCCCCTCAAGTCTGCCTCATTGGCCTGGGTAAGATTCATACAGTAGCAGTCGTGGATGGTCCCACTGTGCGACCCGGATTGGTCATTGATATTACTTTAAGTGCAGATCATCGGGTAACAGATGGGCTTACGGGAGCGCGTTTTCTGTCGCTGATTGAAAAAAAATTCGGTGAAATTGCTCCTGAAATAGATTTTGAAGCGATAGATCTTCACCGGCCCCTAAGAGATCAAATAGAAATTGATTCCTATGACTTTTACCGCATTATTGTAAAAATCGCCCAGTCGACTGGAGTCAATATCCCCGACTCCCGAATCCCCCAGTTGGCCAATCTGGAGGAGCTTATTCACTATATCAGTGACGAGTCCGATTACTTCCGACAAAGGTAAGCATCTACTTCTCTGACAAACTGGCTTCCTCTGAATTCATTACAAGTTTCAAACCATGAAAACCAAATATAGCGGTATTGGGAGTCATTGTTGATACTGCTGCCATCACCGACAATACCTTCCTCATCAATTTCACTAATCATACTGACGGTTTCGCCTTTGCCCTGATTGTTGCCCACACGATTGGTAGATTTGCACGAATCGTTGACAGTCACATAATCAGTGTCACCCCTGACAAGAATTCCCTCAACCTCATGTGTTCTGGAGTTAAATACCGGTGATCCTGAATTCCCTCCAAAAGTATCGAGATTGGTAACGAAGTTGCCGGCTTCCGTATCGATGCTTCTTATATGGCCATTGTCAGTAATTTTAGTGGGAAGGCCTGATGGGTGACCGATGGTAAAAACACTGTCATTAACTTCAAGATCTGAGGCGCTAGCTAATGTTAAAGGGGTTCTATCGGTAATTTCTTCATCGATTTCTATAACCGCAAAATCAACTCCACGGCTGTCTTTCTTTTGACCCAGGATTTTTTTGCAAAGAAAGATATTAGAAAAGCTCCCATAATATTGTGAGCTGTTAGCCATTTTGTAATCAAAGACAAATGCAGTCTCTTTACAATCATTGAGATTTTGAATGCAGTGACCGGCAGTGATGATTTTTTTGGGGCCAACTAAAAAACCTGAACAAAAAGCTGCCGCCGGCTGATTGTGAAATCTTTCTTGGGTGCATAAGTTCATTCTTTGAGACAGGCTTTGATTAGGAATGTTGTAATAATCCCCATCCCATCTGATGTCAGATTTTTTAATTAAGGCAACTGTCGAACGTGAAAGTTCAACGATTGCTGGATCTCTGTAGGTATAAACGTCATGGCGGTTATCTTCACCATAAATAATTTTATCGTTAGCAACAGCACTTAGGGTAAGACTAAATACAATGACTGAGGGGTATAGCTTCATAGGTCTCCAATTATCGCTTAAAGTGGAGAAGGGGATATATACGATTGTGATGAAATATACATCTTAAGATTGTAATGAGAGATGGTGGTTTGACTCGACAAGTTGCCCTGTTGAGTCAAAAGAATGTTCTTATTTAACGAGATAAAGATGAGAATCTTCTTTGCCGATGACTTCATGTTGAATATCGGCCGGTATTTCAAAATAGTCACCGGCCTTCAGATGGAACGATTTTCCGGCCATGTTAAAGTCCACTGATCCTGACTGAACGATAAGAACTGCAGGAGCAGGGGTTTTGTGTTTTTCTAAGACCTGGTTCTTCTTAAAGGACAGACCAATGAGTTTAAAAGTTCCAGCGGTTAATACCTTTATATTTTTGCATCAGCTTTTAATGGGACTTCACTACTGAGTGAATGCTGCATCGTTGCTCCATCGGCGAATGCCAGTTAAGAGATATTAAGAAACAATAAAAAAGTAATGAGTGGTTTCACGAATTATCCTTTTTTTTGACTTGAAGTGCATTAACTCAACTATTGCGATAAGATTAATAAATGTCGACTAATGTTTTTATTTTAATTTCACTCCTGTTGCCAATCATCCTTTATTTATTTTTTTCCATGCTTAGGTCTATTAAACTTAAAAATAAATGGAAACTCGCCAAACAGAAACACCTAACAGAGCATGACCTTAAAATCCTTATGCAAAAGTTTAAACCTTATCAATTCCTTTCTAGCGAAGAAAAAAGCCGCTTCGAATCAAGAATTAACTACATTCTTATGCATAAAAGAATCGAAGGGATTGGTCCGTTCAAGCTAAGCGAAGAAATGAAACTTTTAATTGCTGCAGAGGCTTCCTTGATGATTGTGAATTTGGATATCGACGAGCCTTATCCTGGACTCACAAATATCTATGTTATGGAAGGGAGTTATATTGAAAGTGATAATCCGGTGAACCCCTCTACCGGTGTTCCTTATCATGTTCCTCGTTTGGGCGAATCAAGGAAAGGAGGACCTATTATCTTATCCTGGGATTCAATTGAGGAGAGTATTAAATTCTCCCCCAAAAAACATAATTTAATCATTCATGAGTTTTCTCATCAGCTTGATCAACAGGATGGTCATTTCGATGGAACTCCCCAGTTTCAGACTGATAAGCAGTATGATCTATGGGCCAGAGTCATGGGAGATGAATTTTTTAATCTACGGGCCAGGATACTTCATCATAAGTCATCTGACATAAGTGAATATGGCGCGACAAACGAAGCCGAGTTTTTTTCGGTTTGTAGCGAATATTATTTTACCGATCCTGTTAACTTATATGAAAAACATCCGGCGATCTTTGAAATTTATTTAGATTTCTTCAAAATTGATCCCCGTAAATGGCATTATTAAATGACCTTCATTGCTTTTTAAAAAGAAGTGGCATAATGTATCAAATATTGATGCATTTAAAGAGAGGTTTTATGTCAGTATTGTTTTCTCCAATAATGGTGGGTTCTTTATCACTGGCCAATAGAATTATTATGGCACCCCTTACTCGCGCCCGAGCCTCGGAAGGCCGCGTCCCTAATGAGCTTATGGCCCACTATTATGGTCAGCGAGCGAGCGCTGGTCTGATCCTCTCTGAGGCCACTTCAGTGCTGCCTATGGGAGTTGGTTACGCAAATACTCCGGGAATTTGGTCTCAGGAACAAATTGAGGGCTGGAAAAAGATCACGAAAGCTGTTCATGATAAAAAGGGAAAAATTGTTCTTCAGCTTTGGCACGTCGGCAGAATATCTGATCCACAGTTTTTAAATGGAGAAACCCCCGTGGCCCCTTCTGCAATCGCACCCAAAGGTCACGTTAGTTTAGTCCGCCCCGAAAAACCTTATGTGACTCCAAGAGCACTTCTGACCGAAGAAATCCCGGGCATCGTAGAGGCCTACCGCAAGGGCGCTGAAAACGCCAAACTGGCAGGTTTTGATGGAGTAGAAATTCATGGTGCCAATGGTTATCTTCTAGATCAATTTTTACAGGATGGTTCAAATAAGCGGACTGACCGCTATGGTGGTAGCATTGAAAACCGGGCCCGATTATTATTGGAAGTCACCGATGCGGTCATCTCCGTTTGGGGTGCCGGTCATGTGGGTGTGCATTTGTCACCTCGTGGTGATTCTCATGATATGAAAGATTCTAATCCACAGGCCACTTTTGAATACGTGGCCCATGAGCTTGGAAAGAGAAATATTGCTTTTATTTTTGTCCGTGAATATCAGGGAAATGACAGCATTGGGGAAATAATGAAAAAAGCCTTCGGTGGTGCCTATATTGCCAATGAAAAATTCACTAAAGAAAGTGCCGAGAAGGCCATTGAAAGCGGCCATGCTGATGCGGTTTCATTTGGTGTTCCATTTATTTCAAATCCAGATCTGGTAGAAAGATTTGCCTTGAGCGCTCCTTTAAATGAAACGAACTTTCAGACAATTTATGGTGCGGGAGAAACTGGTTACACTGACTATCCTTCACTAGCTTAAAAACAAGAAGACTCCTTTCTAGAATGAGAGAGGAGTCTTCTTAAATGTTATATTTTCTTTACTGGAAGATTCATTTGATTCCAATACAACATTCCACCTTCCATGTTGTAGACCTTCTTAAATCCCATTTCCCTGGCCGCTTCTGTTGCACGACCTGATCTGGCACTGGAGCGGCAAATGAGAAGTATTGATTCTTCTTTATTTGTCTTATTCAGAAAGTCCTCAAGCTCCGGCCCCAAGGTGACCAGTTCAGATCCTTCAATATGGCCCAGTTCTCCGGTAAACTCTTCCGGTGTTCGGACATCAATTAGTCTGAATCCCTGGAGTTCATCGAATGATGTTATCTTAACAGTAGGAATTCCTTCCTTTAAAAATGGTTTTGCTTTCATTTCAAACTCCTAAAGTTTTCCCATCGTGAGTTGGGGGTTTAGAGGTAATTTAAGGTAAGATTTCCCATTTTCCTCTCGTGGTGGAAGGTGACCGGCATCAATATTGATCTGGATACTAGGTAAAAGCAGACGAGGTGCCTTTAGGGTCTTATCACGAGCTTCTCTGAACTCTACAAATTCGGCTTCAGTTGTATGGCCTTTAAGCTGAATATTGTTTTTCTTACTTTCGCCAATGGTTGTTTCAAAGCGCATCTCTCTGCCATTAGGGCTATAGTCGTGACCGACAAAGACCCGAGTGGTATCTGGAAGAGAATAGAGATTTTTAGAAACAGATTGATAAAGATCTTTGGCACTTCCTTTTGGGAAATCACATCTTCCTGTTCCATAGTCAGGCATAAACAAAACGTCCCCAGTAAAGACTGCGTCACCAAAGAGGAAACTCATACAGGCTGGAGTGTGCCCAGGAGTAGGAATGGCCTTCATTTTTAGTGAACCAAATTGGACTTCATCAAACGGTTTAAAGAGCATATCAAATTGTGAGCCATCAGTTTTAAGTTCCGGAATGTTAAAATGGGCCTTGAAAACTTCCTGCACCGCCTTGATCTTTTCGCCAATTCCTAACTTTGCATCAGGGTATTGAGCTTTAAGGATTTGAGAACTTGAAAGGTGATCTGCGTGGGCATGCGTTTCGAGGATGGCCTTGACCTTTAGTCCTTGTGCCTTAATATATTCTATCACTTCTTTAATGCTTCGATCTTCTACTTTTCCCGATGGAGGGTCAAAATCGAGGACAGGGTCAATAATGACAGCGTCTTTGGTCGCTTCATCAGTGACCAGGTAAGTGAGAGTGTATGTATCAGGATCAAAAAAGTGTTTAATTTTCATGTGAATGATCTCCTATTGAAATTATCCTAACAAAGGTTTTGACAAAATTCAATTGAACAATTGAATGATCAATGTTCTAATATAGTTATCTTTTGTAAGGGTTTAAAATGAATAAGAAATTTCAATTATTAAATAGTCGCCAAGATGATATTTTTACTTCGATTGCGGGCATTCTGGGTGGGATTGCTGCTCCCGTTCGCATTAAATTAATTCATTATTTATCTCAAGCTCCACTGACGGTGGAAGTGCTGGCCAAAAAAATTGATCAAAGTGTTGCCAATACTTCGATGCACCTTCGGAAAATGCTCAGTGAAAACCTGGTGAGCGTAATCTCTCAAGGGCAAAAAAGAGTTTATTCTCTTCATCCGGCCGCCCTTGAGTTTTGGGAATCATGTCAGGATTTTGTTCAAAAAATTGATCCCTCGCTTTTTTTAGAAAGTGAAGACATTTTTGGAGATGTGGCCTGGGACAAAGACCTGGCAGAGACTGTTGAAATGGCAAAACAAAATGAAGTCATCTTTTTGGATGTGCGTCCTGATGATGAGTCCGTTGAGGATCTTAATCTTCCTTACGTGGTTCATATTGCCGCCCAAGATCTTGAAGAAAAGATTAGCAAACTTCCCAAGCGCAAGTCTATTATTGTTTTTTGCCGGGGAAGGTTATGTTCCCTGTCAGTGATGACCGTGAACGACTTGCGAAAAAAAGGTTTTAAGGCCTATCGCCTGGATAAGTCCTGGTTTGCTCTTAAAAATTATCTCTCCAAGAAGAAATAATTTCAGGCCCGACCTTTAAGCATACCTTTCCAATAAAGGAGCGGAAGTATTTTCGAATTTAAGATCCACATACTCCAGCGCTCTTTTGATTGGTCCAAAGGAAAAGTTTCCACAGGATTACCATCATAATCAAATTCAGCGAGAATAACTGTGCCATACCCTGTTACGAGTGGACATGAAGTATAGCCATCGTATTTATGGGTAAGTGGTTGTCCCTTAAGGTAAGATTTAAGATTGGCCACTAAGACCGGGGCCCCGTTAGGTCGCTCAAAAAGCGCGATGTTTTCTTGCGGACGGATTTCAACCAAATTGTGCTCATATTTCGCATCAATTTCTTTTCGTTTAACGACTTTTTCCAGGGCGGCCTTATATTTTTCAATGCCAAAAATACGGGGGCCATGATTGGCGAAAATAATCATCTGCTAAATAGACCGCCTTCTGAGGTCCACCGCCGCATTTAATAGGCATCGGAGGTTGAGTGAAAACAGCGTTCTCTTCAGTGGTGTTTTGCAGGACCTTCCAGGTCTTGGTGCTGCCGTAAGTTTTATAGTTGGCGCAAACGTTGTCATATTCCAGGGCCCCTATGGCGCCTTGGATTTTATGAGAATCCAACTGCATTCCCGCAGCGACGATCAGAATGTCATAAGAAAGTGAGCTATTGTTATCGAGAGTAATAAGGTTTTGTTCAGGATTAAAGGTTACGACCTTTTGCTGTATCCATTTCACTCCTTCAGGAAAAACTGACTTCATCGATTTTTCAGTCTCTTCATGAGTGGTGACACCGGCACCGACTAAGGTCCATAAGGGCTGATAAAAATGAGATGTAGCCGGAGCAACAAGGGTTACTTCAACTTCATTGTTTAATTCGTTTATTAGTCGTGCGGTTACTGTAATTCCACCCGTACCAGCACCGACGATAATGACTTTTTTCATACCAGTTCCTTGTGTCAAACAAGACACCATGTTCATAGTCAATAAATCAATTGATTAATGTAATGGTTTGTGATCTACTCTGGGTGTCAAATGAGGTTATCATGATTTATATTATTTGCGGCCTAATTATCGGAATCGTTATGGGGCTGACTGGCGCCGGCGGTGCTCTTATTGCGATTCCACTCTTTATACAGTTTTTGGATATGAGTCTTAAAGAGGCTTCGGTCTTTTCGCTGATTGCCGTCGTGATAGCTTCTTTATCTAATTTTATTGCTCAGAAAAAATTCACTGATTACAAAACAGGTTTAATTATTATTGCTTCCTCAACTGTTGGAAGTTTTGTTTCTTCTCCCTTTAAAGCGTCATTGCCAGATATCGTCGTGGCGGTCCTTTTGAGCATGGTCGCTCTTTACGCCCTTTACAGTGTGTGGGTTTCCGTTAAAAAGAGTCAATCACAATTACCACCACCGGGGCATGTGGTGACTTTAATCATTGGTCTTCTTTTAGGTGTCCTTACGACCTTCACTGGTCTGGGAGGCGGAGTGCTGATGATGCCAGTATTCTTGAGTTATTATCACTTTGATCAAAACCGTGCTGTCGCAACAAGCTTACTTGCGGTGAGCTTATCTGCCCTATCTTCCATTCTCATTCAGGTTTATCAGGGTGCTTCGATGAACTTGGATAAAAACCTTGGACTATTAATCATAGGTATCCTCTTTGCGGCGATGGGTTTAAAGTGGCTCACTCCCAAAATGGGGCCAGGGATTTTGGTTCCCGTTAGAAAAGTCCTTTTTACGGTAGTTGTCATCATTGCTTTGATAAAGATTTTTTAGAGCTTAAGCGCAAATTGAGAAAGGCCATTAACAACTGATTGATAGATGTTATGGACCTGTAATTTTTGTGGTCCAAAAATATTTTTTAATTGCTCTTGAATTAAGGGGAATTGAGAGGTTCCTCCCGTTAAGCATACCATGTCGACATCTGAGGCTTGAAGACCTGACTGTTTAAAAACATCCATCATGACATCCATGACTTCATCTATGGTTGGGGTAACACTTTTTCGGTAGCCCTCGGCCTCGACTTCTTGTTCTATTAACATGTCCAAGAAGCGATAGGAGAATAAAGAGGATTTATTGGTCCCCAGAGCAACTTTTACTTTTTCAATTTCATTAAAGAGTGGAAAGCCCAATTGACATTCAACAAGAGTAAACAAGTTCTGCATTCTTTGTTGATCAAGAGGCGAGAGCGCGAATTTATTAATATGCTGAAGAAATTCCCAGGTGTCTTTTTCACGAAGGTGAGTAATGTGAGCGGGAGAGCATATTTTCTTCAATAGATTTCTCGGAAACTGAAGAGTATTTGAGCCGCCTGGCAGCTGATATTCAAATTGAGATCCAAAGTGGGGTGAAATGAAATCCCTCATCATGACTCCGTCCAAAACATCTCCGGCAATAAAGATTCCGGAGAGTCCTAGAATGTCTTCTTGGGAGTACGGTTTGTCATGAACCTTCATCAGAGTAAAGTCGGAGGTCCCTCCGCCAAAATCTGTAATCAGGATAATCTTTTCTTTTTCATCATCAGCACGGTAGTCCAGACCGGCGGCAATCGGCTCCGGACAAAAAATGACCTCTTTAAAACCGGCGAGCTCACAGGCCTTGCGCATTCTATCTTCGGCCAGCTGATCATGCTCTTTATCCAAAGAATACAGAGCTGGTCTTCCAAGAACAATTTTCTCAATTTTTTTGCCGGTAAAAGTATTGGCCCTTTTTCTCATTTCACCAAGAAATACGGCGACCATTTCTGAAATATTGAGGTTCCTGTTATGGACCGTCGTTCCAGTATATCCTGGTTCAGGAAGAAACTTCTTTATGGAGCGGAAGAAGCGACCTTCCCCTTCATTGGTTACATATTCGTTAATTGCCTCACTGCCAAAGAACCATACATTCTTTTCTGGGGTATAAAGGAGCGATCTTAATACGTATCGTGAATTGGGGTCCAGCGGCACCGGGGTAATCTTTCCGTCTGAGCTGACATGATTGAGAAGTGAGTTAGAAGTACCAAAATCTACGGCATAATATGACATTTACTAATTATAATAGAGAATGCTTTTATCAGATAATTTTTTTTTCTATTCCATGGGTATTTTTAATTTTAATCTGTTACAGGGTTTGAGTGCCTCTAAATTGAGATAGGGACAATCTATGAATAAGACAAATCATTTTGATACCGCGGCCAAAACTTGGGATAACGAAGAGACGATTCAGCGGAATGATGCCTTCGCGGAGGCCATTAAAAAATATCTACCAGAAGGGGTGGCCAGAAGCTTTCTTGATTTTGGCTGTGGGACAGGTCTTCTGGGTCGTCCCTTTGCTGAGAATTCTAAAATTTTTTTAGGTATTGATACTGCTGAAGGAATGCTCGAGCAGTTTAATTTAAGGTATGGTCCCTGGTTTCAGGTTAAATCTTTGGCCATTAATTTGGAAAAAGCAGAACTTGATTCATCTTATGGACCTTTTGATGTTGTGATGACCGCCATGGCCTTTCATCATTTAAAAGAACCAATCAAAATGCTTGATCGTTTTAAAAGGTATCTGGCAGCTAATGGTCTTATTTTCATTATCGATTTGGATGAAGAAGATGGAACATTTCACCCGGATAATCAGGGTATGGGAGTGCAACATTTTGGTTTCTCCAAAGCACAGTATGAAGAATGGGCCAATGAACTGGGACTTAAATTAATCGCCCATGAAATTGTTTATCACATCAATAAAAATAACCGTCAGTATGGAATTGGTATGGCGGTTTTAAAGAGATTCACTGACCTTAAGGGTCATATTGAGTTGAGCCTCGACTCAGCAGCGCCTGACTACTAACTTATAGTAGTTCAAGGAGGCGTTATGGATAATGAAGAATTAGAACTAAGGCGGCATGAAGGCTATTTCAAAGGGGCCAGTGGTCGCAGGTACCAGGAAGAATGGGATGATCTCTCTCTTGAAGGAGGTAGTTTCCAGTCTTATGGCAACGAGGCCCGCTGGAAAAATTCTACACGGGCCGAACATTATAATAATGATTATTTCGGGCGTGGTAATCGGTCGCGGGGCTGGGCCAAAAATATTGATAACCAATCACCCCAGTCGATGAATTACGGGAAGGGACCAAAAGGGTATGTAAGGTCTCAGGAAAGAATTTATGAAGAGGTCTGTGAAGCCCTCGCCAGGTCTTCGGCGGTGGATGCTCAGAATATTGAAGTCAACTTTGAAGATGGTATTGTCACTTTGACTGGAACCGTTCTCGGACGAAAAATGAAGCGTGAAGCAGAGAATGTGACAGAAACCATTATGGGTGTAGACGATATTATTAATTTATTAAGTACCACTGGTGAGCCTAAAGGGCATCAGATTGACGAGAGTGGGTCCCCATTAGGAGGCAATCCTAATCAAGAATCCCACTCTGGAAATTGGTCTTAATAGTGGGGTGGTTTATCATCCTTAAGAGACCTGTTACCTTGAACCCCATGTTCTGAATTGATGCTTCTTTTAAGATCTAGGATGTCTTTTTCCAAGCGCTCAATTGTTTGTTGTTGGGCCGTAACAATTTTATTTAACTCATCAAGAAAGTTATCCTGATGAGCAAATTTTATTTCTAAATTAATGATTCTTTCTTCATTCATACAAGAGGGGCCTTCCAGGGTCTTACTGCCGCTAGATATAAAGTGTAAATTATACCGAGAAGATGAACTCCTCCCATATATCCAAAAATCGCAAAGGCTTCTTTGGCCTCATCCCGTCCCATCTCCGGGCCGTAGATGGCCGCAAAAAGCCATACAAAAGGGTAGAGGAATCCACCTATAGCGACTGAGTAGGCAGCAATCATGACCTCTTTGTCGGATGCTTTCACAAACGCCAGGAAAACGAGCAGCGCCAGAGTGATAGAGGCGATTCCATTGGCATGGAAATGGTAGCGCTGAAAGTAGCGCCAGTTTTTATCTTTTTCTGATTTAATCTTTTCTTGTTTTGTAGCTTCATCAGTGATGGACTGAATTTTTACGTTATTCTCCAGACCTTGAGCTATTCGATCTTTGAAAAAAGATTCATTGGCACCAAAAATGATGGAGATGAATACACCACCAATCATGGCAATAATGGAGAGAAGGAAAGGCAATTTTCGAGACATAGTAACTCCTTTAAGGGTCTTCTTAATATCTCTTAAGAATTGCACTTTTGCTAGTTAAACGGGCCGCATGAAGGCCTTCTTTAAGGCCACCCAGGGAAGAAGGGCACAGGCCTTGCGTGAAGGATTCACTCTTAAATGTTCAAAACACTGCAGTCTCGATAGTTCCACAGGCCAGGCACAGGACTGTGGTTCAAGCACGCTGGTTTCAAAAGTTCCTGCTAATTCCAACGCCTTATCGGTGGTCAGACCTTCTACCTCTTTACACAGAAGGGAAGTGGAGGCCGTGCAAATGGCACAGGCAACCGCCTTAAATCCAATTTTTTTAATTTCATTTTGATCACAGGCAATTTTCAATTCGACGTGGTCACCGCAAATGGGATTGGTGATTTTAGAGTCGTGAGTAATGGACTCAGGAAAGATTCCGTTTTTAACAGAACGCGAGTGCTCAATCAGAATTTTTCTCGCCTCCTCCTGATTCACTCGGACTTCCTTTTTTCAAGGATGACTTCTGAGATAACACTCAAGGCGATCTCATCAGGATTTTTAGCATTTAGATCCAGTCCTGCCGGTATGTATAAAGGAAGAGTTACCTCTTGGTTCATTAATTTCAAATGATTCAAAACTTCATGAGAACGTTTCAGACTGCCAATCATTGCTACATGAGAAGCTTTTTGATTAAGGGCCTTCTCCACCAGCAGTGGGTCCTGAGCTGTGTGCCCGGCGATAACGACAACTTCTCCTTTATGAAAATCAATGTGCTCATAACTGTCCTCGAGACAATGGCATTTAACGTTTGTTGGATAATTTTCTGATTTTAAATCCGGTCCCACAACACGAACAGAATAATTGAGCAGGGTAAAGTGCCGGGCCAGGGCCTCGGTGATTCTGGTTCGGCCTACAATCGTGACTTCTTTTAAATAAGGCTGACTGTTTACAGTCTTAAAGGTTGCCGGAACTTTTTTTATCTCTCGCAAGGATTTCGCGGTGACATCTCTTTTATCTGCCGCAGTCGTGGCCATTAAAAGCAGCAGGTCTTCAATTGACTGTGGAGGATCAAGTTTTAAATCCTCCTGGATATTCCAGCCATAAAAACCACCGAGACTTCTGATCTCGTTGTGAAACTGATCTGTTTGAGGAAGCATCATGACTTCCGCAGGAAGTATGGGGTCAATAAAGACTCTCATCTTTCCGCCACAGGCAACTCCCAGACCAAAAATTTCATCATCGAGATCGGCCAGGACGATACGGGTTTTTCCCTCTCGGATCGCCTGAACCGCTTCTTCTCCAATAAATCTTTCAGCACAGCCACCGCCCACCCAACCTAAAAGGTTAACACCGTCTTGATCAAAGATCGCCTTGGAGCTTGTTCTGGCCGAAGCAGAACCCAAAACCTCGATGACAGTTGCAATAGCGTAGGGTCTATTTTCTGAACGTAGGATCTGGACTTTAGAAAAAAAGTCCATTACTGGGTCTGATGTCGTTGAAAGGGGACAAGAAATTTTAGGCATGGTTCATTCATCCTCATGAAAACCTAAGGATATTACTTTTTTTCCTCCTTCTTGTTGATAAAAACCTGAAATGACAGTGGGCGACAAGGGTATTTATTACTTAAATATAATCCAATTTTAATTAAAGAAGACCTATATTAATGGGACGAAGATACTCGTTGTAGAAGATGACCCAAAAATAGCCAGTTTTATTTCCAAAGGCCTCAAAGAAGCTCATTATCTCACTGAGGTTGTGGGAAATGGCAGAGATGCTCTTGACCACCTCTTGGAAGAAATTAACGTGTATGAGTTACTACGTGGATTAATGGACCTCTATCAATACTCCGCCGAAGATAAGGAAATTACATTTGAAGTGACTGCGGCTCCTGAATTAAAAAATTATGCTGACCGTGTCCGAATTACCCAGGCCTTGGGAAACCTGATTGATAATGCTTTAAAATTCTCTCCTAAGGGCAGCACAGTTCGTCTGGAAGCTTTTGAATCGGAAGGAAGTTGTATTATAAAAATTCAAGACCAAGGCATGGGCATTGAGGCAGAGGATCTTGAGAGGATCTGGGACAGGCTTTACCGCGGAGATAAAAGCCGTTCAACGACTGGACTGGGGATTGGTCTTAGTGTTGTTAAGGCGATTGTTAAGGCCCATCAGGGGTCCATTGTTGTTGAGAGCACTCCAAAAAAAGGATCTGTTTTTATCATTTCATTACCGCGATGTAATACTTCAGAAAGAAAGCTGTAAGCTTGGCAGCCTAAACTCTTACTTACCAAGGAGAGTTTATGAAAAATACTCATGTTTTTACAGTTTGTTTGTCAGTTCTTTTATCCACACCTTTACTTGCCCGTGATCTTTCCCAAAAGGGTGTGGAATATGTCCCCAAAGGAATGGTTGTGGAAAACAAGACTGATGAAGTGAAAATTAAAACAGCTAATGGCGGTATTGTTGAAGTGGAGTTTACCAGAGATGGCGAGCTCGATGAAGCTTCCGGTGATTCAGTGATTCATGATGAATTTGTTCCCGGCCAGGGCCTCTTATCCCTTAAAGAGGCGGTTCAACAATTACAGGAAAACGGGAAAAATCCCTCAGGGGACTGGTCCCTCAAAAATAGTTTTATCAAAGGATGGCACTATGAATTCGAGGGAATTGAGGCCGGTAAGTCCATGGACTACGTCCTTGATGCCAAAACCGGCAAGCTTTTAGAGTCTAAACGAGACGATTAATAAGAAGGGAGCTTAATCCTGATGATCATGCCTTCGCCCAGATCGTTCTGGATATAAAGCTCCCCTTCATAAATTTGAAGGATTCTTTTGGCCACTTCCATCCTTCGATCCAGGCTCAGGGAGTTGCTCTCCGGGCCTTTTTGATGAACTGTTTTAATATGAAAAGTGATGACGTGGGTCTCATCGGAACTTTGATTTTCAATGGTAATGACACTGCCTGCTTGAGAATAAATGATGGCATGAGAGAGAACGTTGGAGAGAACACTGTTTTGAATAAGCCAGCCATTAGCATTTATCGTCACCTCAGTAAGTTTCTCTTTGCTGTATTGGATGACAAGGTGCTTTTTTTCAATGATGTCATTCAAGAGATCAAGTTGTCTTTCCAGTAGAGGAAGAAATTGATGGACTTCGTGATGGGCCCCTTCCTTGGATTGGGTCATCGTTTGTAAGAGATCAATTTGTTCGATCAGGTTGGTAATATAATTGATGTTCTTTGAGCATATCTTCTCTTGATCTTTCCCTTGCTCGAGTTGGTTAATTTCCGAATGCATGTCGACTAAGTTGCTTAAGGCCTCTTTCGAGGTCAAAGTGAGAAGACTACTAATATCGCTAAGTTGATTTCTGGCCTTCTTCTTTTGTTCTTGCAGTCTCGTCATAAAGGCCACAATCAGTGCCAACATGAAAGCTATGATCAAATTACCATATTGAGGAAACAGAATAAAAGATGAGCCGTCTACCCGCCAACTTTCAAAGACCAGATCTCTTCCCATTTCTTGAATGACGGTTTGATAGACCTTGGTCCCGGGAGTGGGCTCTGCAGATGTGGCAAAATAGCTACGTCCTGAAGCCTTATCTTTAATAATTAAGTGGTAAGCATCAGTAGATTCAAATAATTTAAATTTATCGAAGAAACGTTCGGAATTAATAACGATCGCCACCCAGCCTCTAAGGGTTTGGTTGGTCACGATCGGCAAGTAGATCGCAAAGCCATCTAGTCCTTGGTAGAGATCAAAGGGGGGAGAGAAAAAATAATTTTTTCCTTTATGATAGGACTCTTTCAGGGCCACAAAATTTTGGGAAATCTTGCCAACGGCGCCTGAGTTTACTTCAGGTGGAAAGACCCTGATGATCATGCCTTCACTATCCACGACATTAATTCCCAGAATTTCGGTATTTAAGTCAAGTAGGGTATAGGCGGCATTGGTGAATTTTCTTTTTAATAAGTCATTTTCGCGAGAAAAAAGCTCAGCACTAATGGTCCCTATGGAGAGTGGTAATTTAAGGAACAATTTGAAACGATCTCTGACGTTTTCCTGAAGGATTCTTGTCTGTTTAGCATCAATTTCTTCCTGACGCTGAATGAGGAGTTTGGAAAAAGTTTGCAGTAAGAAATAACTAAGAAAGAAGGTGATGAAGAACAGGATGGTTATTTTTCGCATAGGCCGACCATGTTTAATTTAAGATTTCTTAAGATAGTACAATATAATTAATCTTCTTTAACCTAAATTTTTTGACCCTTAATCTTTAGGGCCTTTGCAATGTCACGTTTTATATTCAGTGAAATCGACTACAAATTTTTCATGAACATTCACCAATGAGGGTAATATGAAAAAGTGGTATTTAACGGGATTTTGCTTTCTCGCCTTGTCAGTTTCTTCTGCTTCTTTTGCTCAGACTGAGCGCTTAATGAGTGTTGCTAGCAATCCAAACGGTTTAAGTTATTTTGACATTACCATTAAGGATTCCGGACTTTTAAACGGTGTTTATAAAGGGTGGTGTGGGGACTGGACCACTCACATTGAGCACAATGTTGACTATAATGCCAAGTTTTACTCCCCCTATTCAGAGCTTCCTGAGGGATTGGTTGATCATCCTGAAAACCTCGATGAGGTGAACTGGATCCTGAACCAACACTTTGTCGGAAAGACATCTCCGGGAGGATTTGGGGTCTACACCTATAGTGATGTCCAGCTGGCCATTTGGGCACTCTTGGATACTTTCTATGATGATTCAACAGCAGGACCTTACTCACCACAAAGAGTCGAAGAAATCCGAAGTCAGGCCTTAAGCTTGGGTAGCGACTTTTATCCTCGTTGTAGTCAAGTGGTTGGTATTATTCTTGAGCCACGGGATAGAACTACCGGGAATCGGGTGCAGACAACCATCTCTGAAGTTCCTCGGAACCACTTCCCTAAATGTGTTATTCCGGACAACGATGATTCAATTTAATTGTTAAGAGTTCAAAGGAGGACCATTGATCCTCCTTCGAACTTTCTATTGTGATTGCTGACTTTTTTCTTTTTCTTTTGCCGCTGCTTCCCGTTGTTCTTCCCCATAATATTCATATTGGCCATTTTTGTAAGGGCCGGTTTGAAATGGATTAAGAACACTGCCTTCTTCTTGTTTTTGGGGTTGTATGTCCGGGGTTTCCTGAAGGGGCTCTTCTATTTTCTCAGGGGATGTGTCTTGAGCATAGGTGAGGGCCGACAGGGACAATAGCAGGATTGAGAGAATTATTTTCATATGAAGTCTCCTTCTGCCATAAGTTTAAAACGGGGGGCAGAAGGAGACTTCTAAAGTTCAACCAAAGAACACTTTAAAAATTATATTGGGCACCAATTCCGGCGCTGTGCTCGGTAAACATTAGCCCGGCCGACCAATCCCACTGACGCTGATACATGAGTGAAATTTCAAATTCTGATTCTTGTTTTTGGCGAAAGGTAAATTCGGCGTCTGTATAAATCGTTTTAGTCCACTGAAACCGTTTTTCTAAATCAAATCTCAGGCGACCTTCATGATCCATTAGAGTGTGGGTTTCAAAGAGAAATGGTAGGAGATACCCAAACCCGGCGACGGCGGCGCCCTCATCTTCCACTAAAGTCCCGCCTGCAATTAAACTGGTGAATCGACCAAACCATCTTTTATAGAATAGATCGCCTTCGCCCTTCCAGTTAAAATCTTCCCGGGTTTCATATCTGAGTTCGATTTCATCCCAGGTATTCATCAGATTAAGCTGGGCCTGCACATGGTTGGTCGCGGCCTCAAACATGCCCCGGTAGTAAACATGATCATGAAGATGAGGGTCTTGTTTTTGCCACTCCTGGATCTCTTGTGAAGGTGTAAAGGAAGAGTACTTCACAACTCGCGCCATACCAGTCTTTAAGTGATACAAGTTATGGCAATGGAGCATCCAATCCCCGGGCTCATTACTGTAGAACTCAATGGTCCGACTTGAATGAGGGGCCACATCCACCGTATGTTTCATGGGAGATCTTTCTCCATGCTTATTAATGACCCGAAAAAAGTGGCCATGGAGATGCATCGGGTGATGCATCATCGTCTTGTTCTCAAAGGTGAATCGAATGATCTCATTTTCTTTAATATTAATAGTGGTATCTTGGTGAATCGCCTTGCCGTTAATATGCCAAACATAACGTTCCATATCCCCATCTAAGATGAGTTTTACGTCATGTCGGGGAATGTGGGGCAGGAATTCCGTCTTGGAGCTGGCCTCGGCATCATTCACCGAAAATGAAGGAATAATATCCTGTGGAGAAGGTTGTTCCATTGAACCATGGTCCATCGAGCTGTGGTCCATTGATCCATGATCCATTGGCCCTTGTTCTGGTAAATTATGGTTCATAGATCCGTGATCCATACTCGCATACATATCTGGAAATGGTCTTATGGGAGCAGGGACATTGGGACCCATACCAATCCAGATGGAAGTGGAACCAGTTCCATCCTGGGTGGTTGCTTTTAATTCATAGTTTTTATGTTCAGGAGCTTCAAATAAAAGGTCATAGGTTTCGGCCATACCCATCAAGAAATCATTGGCGAAAGTTGGTTTTATATCAACTCCATCCATGGAAATAATCTTCATGGGAATATTTCCCAACGAGACATAGAAATAGGATGAAGCGGCGGCATTAATAACCCTAATTCTTATCTTCTCTCCAGGGTGGGCCATGAATGAAGGAGGTGTTCTTTGACCGTTAATAAGAAAGGCATCATAACCCACATCGGAGAAATCCATCCCTCCCATTCTTGTCCATTCATTGGTGAGGTAGCTTTTTAAGGAATCGGCCTTGATGGCTCCCCACCAGGAACGCATTGTATTCTTTTTGAAAAGATAGTAGTCCCCATCTTTTTTGAGGTTCTTTAGGATTTGAGAGGCATTTTCATCTGACCAGTCACTTACCACTACCACCAGGTCTTTATCGTATTTGATCTTTTTTTCTTTGGGGTGAATAACAATCGCCCCATAAAGACCCTTTTGCTCCTGGACATTGGTGTGGGAGTGGTACCAGTAAGTTCCATGCTGCCTTATTTTAAACTTGAAAGTAAAACTTTCACCCGGGAAAATGGGAGGAGTATTAACATAAGGCACCCCATCCATAGAGGGATCGAGAAGTATGCCATGCCAATGAACGGAGAGTTCATCATCCGGGATATTATTTTTTAAAACTATTTCAGCATCGTCACCTTCAGTGAACTCAAGGGTTGGTGCCGGAATCCCGCCATTGATCATGAGAGCAAAGTCCACAGTTTTTTTTCCACTCAGATTAATTTTTCCTTTTGTGGCAACTAGTTCATAACGAACGGTCTTGGCCCCTGCGGATAAGGCCATTAAGAATAAGAAAATGAAACTGATAATGTTTTTCATTGAATTCCTTCTTAATGACATTCTAATTCGTCCAAAATGGGACAATCAGGACGATGATCCCCATGGCAATTTTTCACCAGGTGATTAAGTGTGGAAAGCATGGTTTGAGTCTCATGAAGCTTCTTTTCCAGCTCTGAGATATGTTTTTGCGCAATATTTTTTACCTGCGAGCTCGAGCGGGCCTTGTTTTTCCACAGACTCACCAGTTGTTTTATGTCTTTCATCGAAAAACCCAACTCCCGGGACCTTTTAACAAATTTTAGGATATGCACATCTCTTTCAGAGTATTGTCGGTAGCCGGCCTCGCTTCTTCCGGCCTTGGGAATAATACCCTGTTCTTCATATCTTCTGATCATTTTGCTGTTAACTTCGCTCAGTTGAGCGACTTCACCAATATTCATGATTTTTCTCCTGACCCAGAAGTTGGTCTCCATCTTTTAAGAAGCAAGGAATTAGTCACTACACTGACTGAACTCATCGCCATCGCCGCACCTGCCACAACCGGACTTAAGTAGCCCAAGGCCGCCAATGGAATACCGATAATGTTATAGATAAAGGCCCAGAAAAGGTTCTGCTTAATTTTAGAATAAGTTTGTCTGGAAACTGAGATGGCATCAGGAATGAGTAGGGGATTACCGCGCATTAAGGTAATCCCGGCCGAATGCATGGCCACATCTGTTCCTGTCGACATGGCAATTCCCACATGGGCCGCGGCCAGTGCCGGAGCATCATTAATCCCGTCTCCGACCATTCCTACTATTTCACCTTGTCGTTTAAATTCCTGGATGACCTGTGACTTGTGCTCTGGGAGCACTTCCGCCTTTACTACATCAATTCCCAGTTCACGCGCCACCATATTGGCACTGCCCTGATTGTCGCCTGTTAGCATCATGGTCTTAATTCCCAGACGCTTTAAGCGCGCAATGGTTTCTCGCGCAGACTCTTTGATGGTGTCTTTAAAGCTCACTAGTCCCAGAACTCTATTTTCAGTGGCATCAATTAAAAAGGAGACTGTTTCTCCGGCCTCTTCACGTTTTTTTGCCAGAGTCTCGATCTCAGAATGAAAAAGGTGATGTTCTTCTAAAAGTCTCTTACTTCCTAGGAGAAATTTCTTTCCTTCAATAACTGCTTCGAGGCCCCGGCCAGGCAAGGCCTTAGTGGAGGTGGCTCGTCCTGGATTAATTTGCTGTTGATCAGCCTTTTCCAGCACTGCTCGGGCCAGAGGATGCTCACTGCCACTTTGAATGGTGGCGAGGATTTTTAAAACTTCAGCAGCAGGTGTTTCACCGAAGGCCTCAAGGAAGCTCACCGCCGGTCTTCCCTCAGTCAATGTGCCTGTTTTGTCAAAAGCAATGAGTGTGACGGAATGGGCCACTTCCAGTGCTTCAGCATCTTTAATAAGAATACCGGCCTTGGCGGCAACACCTGTTCCGACCATGATGGAGGTCGGTGTGGCCAGTCCCAAAGCACAAGGGCAGGCAATGACCAGAACGGCCACTCCGTGAATGATGCCTAATTCCCAATCTCCGCTTGTCAGGGCGGTAAGGATGATGGTGAGAAATGCGATGATTAAAACGGTGGGAACAAAATAAGCACTGACTTTGTCCACCAATCTTTGGATCGGTGCTTTCACTGCCTGAGCGTCTTCAACCATCCGGATAATTTTTGCCAGCATCGTTTCAGATCCCAAAGCGGTGACTTCTACTTGAATCAGTCCATCGCCATTAATGGAGCCGCCGACGACTTTATCATTTTCATTTTTAACAACAGGAAGACTCTCACCGGTTATTAATGATTCATCAACTTGAGTCACGCCATTTTTTATGGTTCCATCGACAGGAATTCTTTCACCGGGTTTAACGATGACCATGTCATTTAAGACCAAAGACTCAATGGCCACTTCTCTTTCTTGACCGTCTCGAAGAATTCTGGCGGTTGTGGGTCTCAGGGCCTCAAGGGCCCCAATGGCCGCAGTTGTTTGCTGCTTGGCCCGGCTCTCTAAGTATTTACCCAGGAGGACTAGGGTAATGACCACCGCTGAGGCTTCAAAGTAGAGGTGTGGAGTATGATGTTCCAGATGCTCAAGATTTTGCAGCAATATATATAAACTAAGTCCATAGGCCGCAGAAGTTCCTATCGCTACTAATAATTCCATATTCCCTGAACGGGCCTTAATGGCACCCCATCCGGATTTATAAAAGCGAGCGCCTATAAAAAACTGAATGGGAGTGGCAAGCAGTAGCTGGAACCAGGGAGAGGGCATCAAATGAAGTCCAAAAGGTTCAAAAAGCATTGGCAGTGCCAAGGGCAGGGTCAGGAGAATAGAAATGAGGACCAGATGCTTTTGCTTTTTTAGTTCCACGTCTTTTGATGCATCTTTTTTAGGAGATGCCATTTGGGCCTCATAACCGGCCTTGTTCACTAGCCCGATGATTTTTTCCACATCGGTTTTCGTAGGATCAAAATCAATACTGGCCTTTTCAGTGGCCAGATTAACGGAGGCCGCAATGACGGCTTCATCTTTTTTCAATATTCTTTCGATACGGTTGACGCAAGAGGCACAAGTCATGCCTTTTATATCTAGATTAATGTGTTGTTGCATAAATTCATCCTTTTCGATAGGCCGATTATAGACCTTCCCATCATGGGAAGGTCAAGGCAGAATGGCCCTCTTCCGCCAGAACCTGGATTATTTTGTCCAGATCCACCACTGAATCAATAACGACGAGCTTACTGGCAAGGTCAACTGTCACCTTCATATTTGGGTCAAGTTCCTTTAGAACATCTTCGATATTAAGAACACAGCTCTTACATTTCATATTTTCAACTTTTAATTTATACATACATCCTCCTGGATAGTCTTTGATCGGTTTATTCTGCACCTTCCCCTTAGGGGAAGGTCAAATTTATTATTTATTTTTGGTAAATGTCACAAAAGGGGAGGACCTTACGTCTAAAAGGCAAATATTAATTTTGAGGATAAGATATTATGAAATTTCTGACCCTGATAGCTCTATTTATGACCGGCAGTCTTTATGCCCACCCTGTAATTTTTGAAGGCGGAACGGTCATCAGTTCATCTAATATGGAAAGTTATAGCGATAATCAAATCCTTTATTCGTATAGTTCAAAATGGGCGGCCGGAGTTAATCACTGGCGTTTCACTAAAAATGAAGACAACACTGAGATGGGACTGGCACGATTAAACCATCTCTTCTGGCGTAAAAATGGTGAGGATTTTCAGTCCAACATTTACCTTTTAGGTGGTATCGGGGTTATCGACTCAGAAATTGATAAGCGCACTACTGATGACGTTTATATGGTAGGGATAGAAGCTGACTGGGAAACCCGAAATCTTTTTGCCGCCTTAAAGCACTATCAGTTTACTTCACCCCGGGTCACTGACCTGGCCATGACTCAGGCCCGAGTGGGGTTTTCACCCAAAGAAACACCTTATGATCAGCTGCAAACTTGGTTTATGGTTCAGGGCATGTATGCCGGAGACATTGATCGCACAGTATCTATTACTCCTTTACTGCGCTTTTTTTACCATAATGTTTTATGGGAAATGGGTGCCAGCACTCGGGGAGAGTGGCTCCTAAATTTAATGGTTCATATCTAATAACAACAACGAGGAATATTATGAAAAAGTTTTTAATTGCATGTTTACTTATCAGTGGATCGGCGATGGCCAAAGATATTACCATCAAAGTTAATGGAATGGTTTGTTCTCTTTGTGCTCAGGGGATTGAGAAAAAATTCAAGGATGTCTCTGAGGTAAGTTCGATAAAAGTGGATCTTGATAACAAGGTTGTTTTTTTAACCACTAAAGGTGATCTTGATATAAACGATGAAAGCATTACAAAAATTATTACAGGAGCGGGATATAATGTTGCCAGCATTGAAAGAAAATAAATTATTCCAATTATTCATTAGTTGGTTGGGGCTTTTTGGATCCTTTGGTACCTTGTTGTGCTGTGCAATTCCTTCGACTTTAGTGCTCTTGGGGTTTGGTGCAACAATGGCCTCTTTCCTGGGCAATTTCCCCCAATTAATCTGGCTCTCTGAAAATAAAGGCTTTGTTTTTGGATTCAGTTTTTTCATGCTGGGACTTTCTTATGTCGGTCAAAAATATGCGGCCACTCAGGTCTGCCCAATTGACAAAAAAGAAGACTGCCAAAGCACCAAGAATTGGTCGAAGTTAATTTTCTGGACTTCAATTGGGGTTAACCTCATTGGTGCCTTTTATGCCTTTATCCTGCCAAGGATTTTGTAGGCCAGGAAGGACTTGAAAATCTTTCATTTTGTCACACTGCTGTGGTTGCCCATAAGTCTCCGGATATAAAAGACAAATTTTGCATAAGAAAAAAAACTTACATGCAATATTAAGTCAGAATTGGATTACTTTACTTCTAAAGTCGGCTGTTCTAGCGTTTACTCAGTTTACTTAATAAAGGAGAACGTATGTTTAAAACAATGATTTTGACCGCTCTGACTATGATTTCTGCTCAAGCCTTCGCTGGCTCAGAGATCGAACTTTTTGGGAAATTAGTTAATATGGATTGCACCATTAAAAATGGTGTTGTGACTAAGACCATGTCCTTTTCTAAGGAGAAAGATTTATCTTTCAGCACATCTCATAAGATCAATGTTGATGGACTTGAGAAGTATGCTGAACGCGCTGTTGCCCTGACTACTAATAATCCTCACGTAAATACGGATTATAAGTTTAAAATTACTATGGATGGAAAAACCACTGAGATTAACCAGGCCGATTCGAAAGAAGCCTTATATGTGGTTCGTATGATCGTTCAAGCTTGTAAATAAGTTCTAATCGTAGGGGCCCCATTGCGGGCCCCTTTTTTTGCCATAAAGAAAACTATTAATTCATCTATTGATTTATGATATGGTTAATCCATTCAAATCAATAATGAGGTTTCTTTATGAAAGTTTTAATTTCAGCTCTCGCACTTACATTATCTTTTTCTGCATTCTCCGCTACAGATGTTTGTTCAGTTAGTTATAATCCACAAGGATCAACATTAAATTGGACAGCTTTTAAAACTCCAAAAAAAGTCGGCGTTAAGGGGCAGTTTACTAATCTTGTTATTAATACAAGCAAGTCTGCTAATGTAGACGAACTTCTTTCCAAGGCCACTTTCGAAGTAGAGACAAATTCTGTTTCTACTAATGATAAGGGCCGTGATGCTAAAATTTTCCACTTCTTTTTTAAGAAGATGTCTAAGGGAACAAAAATCACTGGGAAAGTCGTGAAAGTTAATCCAACTAATGTTGATGTTGAATTCTCACTCAATGGCGCTACAAAAATTATTACCTTAACAAAAACATATAATGAGGCCCAAAACACAGTTACTCTTAACGGTGAAATGAATGTCCTTGATTTCGGCATGAAAGATAACCTGGCCTCTCTAACTAAGGCCTGTGAAACACTTCATGAAGGTGTGACATGGCCTGACGTTACGGTTGAACTTGTGGCCTCAGTTCCGAAGTCATGTAACTAAGAGGTAACAATGAAATATTTTTTAATAGCTTTATTACTTGGTTCCTCGATTGCTCATGCTCAGCACTCACATGGTCATGATCATAAGATGAGCGTTGCAAGAAAGGCCTTGAGCTCCCAGGATAAGACCTGGGTTCAGTCGGTTCTGAATAAGAATGATGAGCTCTTCAATGCTTTTTTAAAAAAAGACAATGCCTTGATTGAAAAGAAGGCCAAAGAACTCTCGAGTGTTGTTTCTAAAAGCAGTTCTTTTAAAGAGATTGGGGCCCAAGCTCAGAAATTGAACCTCATTAAGGCATCAAGCAGCCGTGAAAGCAATATGGCGGCCTACGAGTCCTTTTTGAATCCGTTAATTAAATTAGTTCAGACCTACGATGTAGGTAGCAAATTCAACATTTTCTCATGCCCGATGGTAAATAAATCGTGGATCCAAAACACAGACGTGAATAAGGATGTGCGAAACGTTTACGCTATGGAAATGTTAGAGTGTGGAACCCAGGATACGAAATTTTAGAAGTTCCAGGAATAGGGGATGCTTTCCATTTTGGGAAGCATCACTACTCCAAACCAAAAAATTGCCGTAATGCCTAAGATGAGATTTGCAATGTCTATGAAAGATTCCTTCTTCATAACAACGCCTTTGCTGACGGTGGTCTTTGGTGACCGCCTTCATTAATTGTAGCACCACGGCGATTCCCGGATAAAGCTGGAAAATAATGTCCTGTTAAACTCCGTTATTTTATTTTTTTGAGCAGGTCACTCAAATAGATGTGTGACAGATAGGATGTTGTTGAATCTTCAATACCTTGAACAATTCCACAAAGAATCTCATTCATGGAACAGCTGACAGCGCATGCTTTTACCGCCGGCTTTTTATGAGGTGAAACCAATGTCTTATCTTCCAGAGCGGCCCTATAGATATCTGATAAGGCTATTTTGGTTGGTGGTTGGGCCATTTTAATACCGCCGCCTTTGCCACGATAGCTGGTGATTAATCCGGACTGGGCCAGTTTAGAAACTAATTTTCGGATAAAAGTCGGATTTGTTTTCAAAACACGGGCCAGGTATTCTGAGTTCATCAGTTCGTCCTGATGGTAGGCCAGTGTGAGCATTATATGTACTGAAACTGAAAATCGTGTGTCGACCATAGGGCAAGTATAAATTGTCCCATTTGTAGTTACAATTAAATTCATTAAGAGTATAATGTATCCATTATGGATGCAATATGGTGGTGACATGACTCAAAAATTGAATCTTTCGGTGCTCGATCTTTGCCCGATGCTCTCAGGGGAAACTCCTTATGAGAGTCTGGCCCATGTGGCGCCACTGGCTTGTCATGTGGAAGAACTGGGATATGAGCGTTTTTGGGTGGCAGAACACCATGATATGGAAGGAATCGGGAGTTCTTCTCCTGAAGTCCTGATCTCCCATGTTGCGGCAGCGACTAAAAAGATAAGAGTTGGTTCCGGTGGTATTATGCTGCCTAATCATGCCACTTATCATATGGCAGAAGTCTTTAGAACTCTGGAGGCCCTTTATCCAGGACGAATTGATCTAGGGTTAGGTCGTGCTCCGGGATCAGGTTCCAAGGCAACCCATGCTCTCAGGCGCTCGATTGAATTAAGTGCTGATAATTTCCCTCAGGAAGTAGAAGATTTAGAAAAGTATTTACGGGATGAGTTACCACTTAAGGCCGTTCCGGTGAGAGTGAATCGACCTGAGATTTGGATGTTGGGAAGCAGTGATTTTGGGGCGAGACTAGCGGCCCATCGAAGTCTTCCTTATGCTTTTGCTCAGCACTTTTCAGGCCTGCCTGCGATTGATGTTATTAATTTGTATAAACGAAGTTTCAGGCCTTCAGAAATTCTGGAAGCCCCCCAAGCGATGATGGCCTGTCATATCATCTGTGCAGAAACTGACAGCGAAGCCGATAAACTGGCTCTCTCTTCTGATTTGTCATTTGCCTTGTTCTTTAAGACGGGAAAAAATAATCCTCTTCCTAGTGTCAAGGAAGCAGAAGCTTATACTGTGTCAGCGATGGAACGTGAGCAGCTTCGCGCGACTTTTCCTAAATTTGTAGGTTCCCCTCAGACCATTAAAAAATTATTAGCACCTTATAGGGCCAGTGGAATAGATCACTTTATGGTCTTGTCCATGATTTATGATCAGAAGGCCCGTAAAAAATCCTATGAGTTACTTAAGGAAAATCTATGAAAACGAGAAAACTAGGTCTTTCAGATATAGAAGTCGCTCCTCTCGCTTTTGGGGGTAATGTATTTGGATGGACGGTAAATGAAACAGAGAGTTTTCCTCTCCTTGATAAATTTGTAGAGCATGGTTTTAATCTCATCGATACCGCCGATGTTTATAGTGCCTGGGCCCCGGGAAATCATGGTGGAGAGTCAGAGTTGATCATTGGCAAATGGCTTAAGAGAAGCGGTAAAAGAGATAAGGTTATTATCGCTACGAAAGTTGGAATGGAGATGGGAGCTGGAAAAAAGGGACTCTCTAAAAGATACATCATTAGTGCCGTAGAGGATTCTTTAAAAAGGCTTCAGATTGATTACATTGACCTGTATCAGTCTCATCGAGATGATCCGCAAACACCCATTGAAGAAACTTTAAGCGCCTATGATGAGCTTATCAAGGCCGGAAAAGTCCGTTATGTAGGGGCTTCCAACTTTTCAGTCAGTCGTTTGCAGGAATCTCTGGATATTGCAAAGGCCCACTCTTTACCCTGCTATATTACTCTTCAGCCGCAATACAATCTTTATGACCGCGAGGATTATGAAGCAAATTATGCTGAATTTTGTGTGAAAAATAATATTGGAGTTATTAGTTATTACTCACTGGCCAGTGGCTTCCTCACTGGTAAATACAGGAGTGAAGCCGATCTTAGTAAGAGCGGACGTGGAGCTGGAGTTAAAAGTTATTTAACACCAAAGGGGATGGAGATTTTATCCAAAATTGATATTCTTGCCAAAGAGTACAACAGTACACCGGCCCAGATCTCTCTTGCCTGGCTCATGTCACGGCCGGCGATAACTGCGCCGATTGCCAGTGCGACCAAAATTTCTCAGCTTGAGGATATTATGAAAGCAGTGAATCTTCAGTTAAATCAGGCATCACTGGATTTACTGAACAACAACAAGTATAACGTTTTTTCATGAACATAATTATTTTGATATTGGGTCTTCTCACGGCCTTTGGTCCTCTTTCCATTGACATGTATCTTCCTGCACTTCCTGAAATTGCTTCAGATTTCAATGTTGGTCTATCTTCTGTCCAGCTATCACTGGCCTCATTTTTAGTAGGTATTGCCTTAGGACAAATATTTTATGGTCCCCTCACAGACCGCTTTGGACGAAAGAAGCCATTGTATTTTGGATTGACCCTTTATGCGATTGCCTCCTTTATGTGTGCCTCCACTCAGGACGTTGATAGCTTGATCCTCTTTCGTTTTATCCAGGCATTGGGCTCCTGTGCCGGTATGGTCATAAGCCGGGCCATCGTCCGAGATCTTTATCGTCCTCATGAATGCGCAAAAATTTTCTCGCTGCTAATGCTTATTATGGGTCTTGCACCTATTCTTGCTCCTATTTTTGGGGGAATGCTGACGGCAGCTTTTGGTTGGCGCTCTATTTTTTGGGTTTTAACTTCGATCAGTGTAGTGGCCCTGATAGCGGTTCATTTCTTTTTGAAAGAAACCCATATGCCTCATGAAAAATATGAATTTAAGAATATTTTCAAGAATTACTTATCAATCCTTGGTGACCGGGAATTTACTACCCATACACTGGCCATGGCCCTGGTCTACGCAGGAATGTTTGCTTATATTACCGGCTCAGCGTTTGTCTTCATTTCCCACTACGGCCTTACACCCAATCAGTATTCCTGGGTCTTTGGCATAAATGCTTTTGGCCTTATCCTTTTTTCCCAGGTCAATGGCAGACTGCTCAGAAAAAGTACTCCTCAGTCACTGCTGAAATACGTTTATCCTTCAGTGGCCCTCTCGGGAGTGTTGCTTCTTATCGTAGGCATTTTTAATGGTCCTTTATGGGCCATGTGTTTGGGTCTGTTTTTATATATTCTTAATATGGGTATGATCAGTCCCAATGCTGCTGCCAGTGCCCTGGCCAAGCAAAAAAAGCACGCTGGAAGTGCTTCGGCCCTGATGGGCACCATTCAATTTACCGTTTCTGCACTTATTTCTTCCTCCGTCAGCCATTTCCATGATGGTACGATCAGGCCCATGTGCTACATGATGTTTTTCTGTGGTGTTTTGGCCTATATTATTTATAAGTTCTTTGGGCCACCGCTTCCGGTCGCTGTTACAAATTAGAGGAAAGACATATGTCTCATGCCCCGTGGTTTTTACTCGTTATTGCTGGTCTTCTGGAAGTGTGTTGGGCGATAGGCCTCAAATACACTGATGGATTCACTAAACTACTCCCAAGTGTGTTTACCATAGTGACCTTGGCCGCCAGCATGTATTTACTGGCCCGGGCCGCTCAAGTCATTCCCATTGGTACCGCTTATGGGATTTGGGTAGGGATTGGGGCCCTGGGAGCCGCCATATTAGGCATGATTTTGTTTAAGGAACCCGTATCTATGGCCCGATTGGTGTTTCTGGTCTTGTTGGTTGTCTCTTTAGTTGGTCTAAAGTTTTCCTAAAGATTAATTCTATAGATATTTAATAATTCGTCCGATACAGGTGTTAGGAGGGCCAATTATGAATATGTTCCAAGGGCAAGTTAAAGCACAATCGGCGATTAAAAAATTCTTAGAATTTAAGCTAGGCCACGACGTTTACACGGTAGAACTCTCTCAGGTCAAAGAAGTCATCACTCCTTCACCAGTCACACCGATTGCAGGAGCTCCGGCCCATATTTTAGGACTGATAGATCTTCGTGGTGTGATCATTACACTGGTTGATATCAGAAAAAAACTTGGCATCACTCCGCTGAAAGGAACATTTGAGAACGGTATTGTGATCTTTGAAATCAAAGGCAAACTTGTTGGGATGATGATTGATTCAATTCAAAAAGTGATGAATGTGACTACCGAACAAATTTCCCCAGTTCCAGATTCCGACAAATCGAATGCCTATCTTAATGGTATCATTCAACGGGATGGTAAGCTTAGTTTGTGGCTTGATCCATCGTTTTTGGTAGATGAAATTGCGACAATAAAAAAAGCTGCTTAAGCAAACACAAGACATCTGAGAAGTTTCCCAGATGTCTTGTGACAAAATCTAGTGGATGCCAGTAGGTCGTTCTTCAGTGATCTTAGGCTTCTTCATAGGGGTAGCAATGGTACCCGACTCTTGATGAAGATTTTTGAAAGCTGTTCCCCAGCTTATGATCTGGTCAATAAGAGTATTCAAATTACCTAAATGATAATCGGCCGGTTTGAAAGTTTTAAAATTTTCAAAATCTGTTATTAGTGACAGGGCAACCTGAGAGCGAACTGTGGCAATTTGCAATTCGGCCATAATGAGCCTTAATTGCTCTACCGCCCGGGTGCCACCGGCGCTGCCGTAAGCGACAAAACCGGCCACTTTGTTGTTCCATTCTTTATAGAGAAAATCCAGGGCATTTTTCAAGGCGCCTGAAGTTCCATGATTGTATTCTGGGGAGACAAAGATAAAGGCATCAAAGGTGGCAATCTTTTCGGCCCATCTTTTTGTATGAGGTTGACTGTACTGTCCCATCGCCGGTGGAATGGCCTCATCCAACAAAGGCAGATTGAAGTCCTTAATATCCACCAGTTCAAATTCGGCGTCAGTTCTTTTTCTTGTTTGATCAAAGACCCATTTTGCCACTCCTTCGCCAACTCTGTTGGGACGAGTGCTTCCGATAATAATTCCAATTCTGATCATAAAATCCTCCTAATAAAAAATTATGAAGCCTTAAAACTCATCGCTGCACCTATTTGACCAATATGAGAAAATGCCTGAGGAAAATTTCCAACCATTCGGTTGTGGAGAGTGGAGAACTCTTCAGCAAAAAGACCCACGTCATTTCGTAATGACAGCAGCCGCTGATAAAGTTCCATCGCTTCATCATTTCTGCCCATAAGATTGAGATTTCTTACCAACCAAAATGAACAGGCCAAAAAACTTCCTTCTTTCCCCTGGAGACCGTCAATATCCGAGTGGGGAATATATCTCAGTAAAAGACCATCTTTCATAAGATATTTTTGGATGGCCTCGACTGTGCCGACAATTCGAGGATCTGTAATGGGCAAAAAATTAACCAAACTCATCATCAGTAAACTGGCATCAAGTTCTTCTGAGCCATAGAACTGGACAAAAGAATTGAGTTTTTTATTAAATCCCTTGGTACAAATATCTTGGTGAATTTTATCTCTGATTTCTTTCCAGTATTCCACTCTTCCCGGAAGACCGAATTGATGGACACTTTCCACGGCATAATTAAGAGCGACCCATGCCATGAGCTTTGAATGCGTAAACTGCCGTCTTATCCCCCTGACCTCCCAAATTCCTTCATCTGGCTCCTGCCAATGCTCACAGACATAATTGATGAGTTCAGACTCAATCTTCCAGGCATTCTCATTAATCGGAATTCCAAATGTCCGTCCGATGTAAGCACTAGCTATAAGTTCTCCAAAAACATCGAGTTGAAATTGCTCGTAAGCGGCATTTCCAATGCGAACAGGCCTGGAATTCTCATAGCCCGGTAACCAATCAAGTTCAATTTCAGTCAGACGCCTTTCCGCTCTTATACCGTACATGATATTGAGCTGTGAAGGAGTCCCCGCCACAGCTCTTAAAAGCCATTCATTCCAGCGAATGGCCTCTTCTAAATAACCAGCCCTTAAGAGGACCATTAAGGTGAGGCTTGAGTCCCTGATCCAACCATATCGGTAGTCCCAATTTCTTATTCCACCCAATGTTTCTGGCAGTGAAGTCGTCGCGGCCGCTACAACAGCACCTGTTGGTTTATAGGTTAAACCTTTAAGGGTAATAAGCGAGCGCATAACTGCCGGTCGATCAAATCCCTGATACTTATTTTTATTGGCCCATTTTTTCCACCAGTTGATAGTTTTAAGAATGGATTTTTGCGGATTTCTTATGGGCGATGGAATACTTTGGTGAGAGGGATACCAGCGAAGAACAAAGGAATGCTCACTTTCCGGGATGCATTTAAAGTTTGCTTTAGTATGTAAATTCTCACCATGAAGATGAACAGGAGAATATATCACCAGGCCTTCGGGTCCCGCGACAGCATGAATACCGTCATCATTTTTGTTCCTTCTAACCCAGGGGATGATACTGCCGTAATCAAAACGGATAATCAGCTCCATTTCAATATCAACTTCACCAGATATTCCCTGGACTGATCTGATTAATGTAGGAGTCTCTTCAATCAGCATGCAATCAGTTATTTTACAACTTCCCTGAGGCGTTTCGAAGTAGGTCTCAAGAACCATGGTGTCTTCAATATAATTTCGAGTACTCTTATATTCCCCTTGAGGGGAGATCAACCATCTGCCATTTTCATTGGTACCTAATAGTGCAGAAAAGAAGGCCTGGGAGTCAAAACAGGGACAACAGAGCCAGTCTATTGATCCATCTTTGCCAACCAGGGCCGCACTATGGCAGTTGCTCAATAGGGCATAATTTTCAATCGGCCATGACATCGGTTATACCTAAATTTTGTTCTCTAAAATTTATTAATTCAACCTTATGCAACTTATTGACTGCATCGTAATAAACTTTATATTTTTTCGGGTAACGCCCTTCTTGGTAAGGAAACTGTTTGGGTTGTCGGATAGGATTGATGCTGGATTTCTTTGAGAGGAGGTAATCAGTTGTTACCATTGGCTCAATAAATATTAAGTTTCCATCGTAGTATCCATAGATAAATGTTCGTGTAAATTGACCACCATTAAATTCTGGGGCGAGAAGATCGACCCAGTGCCAGCCCATTTTAGGGACACCTGCGGGAGTTGGGGCATAATTGGCGACTAATGAATCTTCATCAGGACTCTTCATGCATATGGCAGCATCTTCATCAACACAGCTGATACTTTGTCTTAACTTTTCAGAAATAAAATAAAAGTGAAAATCAAAATGTGGCACGTCATAGACACCACCAGGTTCATGGCCATGGGGATTCCAGTCCATGGCAATGTGTCGATAAGGTCTCACTTTTATATGTTTTGGCATAGGCAGAGTGTACTCTACCATTTCATGGGAAAGACCTGTTAATCCTTTTGGGGATATGGCAACTCCCATCGCTTGAGGAGTTTTGTTTATCACTTTGATATAAGTCCACGCATAACCCTTACCAACGGATATCTTTTCACCCCAATAAGTGCGAGTAGCGGCAAATGATACATTGCCTACGTTTAAAACAAATAGAAGACAGACAAATAGTTTCATTGTGATTCTCCTCACTTTAAATCAAATAGCTGTTGCCTTAGATGCAAGAAAGAATCCATCGCTTGAGGCATATTGCTAATGCAGACAGGAATGGTTAAGTTAAATATATGAAAGATCCTCATATGATTGCGTTTATCGATCCTTTCCTTAAATCACCTGCAGCTCATTGCTTCAATGATCTGGCAGCGACTTATAATAAATCTTTTGCTTATTACATGCCTGATAAATTCGGTGTTGAGACCCTCAAGGAAGATGCTCCAAGAATTAAGGCCTACTTTGTGGCGGGCTCGGCCTCAAATGTCACTGAACCGCTGGATTGGCATGATGATTTAGCGAAGTTTCTTCTCATGGAATTAAAGCAAAATAAACCGATTCTCGCTGTTTGTTTTGGTCACCAACTTTTATGTCATGCTCTGGGATCAGTGGTTCAAAATGTACATGATAATGGTGATAAAATTACCGGCACCAGAAAAATCACTGTGACTGAGGATTTCTGGAATTATAAGAAAGGAACATCCTTTACTCTGCCTGTCTCACATAAGCAGATGGTAAAGAAGTTGGGGCCGGATTTGGTTTCTGTCGGTCAAGGTCTGGAAAATGATATTGTGATTCATAAGACCTTACCGCTGTTGTCTACTCAGGCCCACCCGGAAGCTTCGACATTTTTTTGCAGACAGGAAATTAAGATTCTAGGCCCTGTGGATGAAAAAGCTGGAAGAATCGATGGACAACGTTTTATTCATCTTTTCTTCCAGCATTTTGAAATATGACTCTTAATGGCGGGCAGAACTGGAATCAAACTCATTTTTAAATTCACCTAATTTATTTTCAACTGTTTCCAAATTCTCTTTGATGAAATTGGAGATTTCTGGGTACCTGTCTGAAATATTTGCCGCAAGTCTGGCAAGAATTGCGGTAGCCACTCCTCCTGCGACATATTTTACGGCAGGACTGCTGATAAATCCTCTCAAGACTTCCTTGTAGTCTGTTGCCATCGCCTCCCCGGATTGGAGACTGATGGAACTTAATTCTTTATTTCTACTGATTCTGGGACTGCTTCTTCGAGCTGTTTTTTTTGTAGTCTTTTTTACCATAACATTACTCCTTTAGTGACGGGACATTGTCGATGTATCTGCTGTCAGATCATGTCGATACTGGCGTAATCTTCCTTCGATGGTGTCGAAATTTTCTCTGAAAAAGTCTGAAATTTCCGGATGCTCTTGATAGTACTTAACGGCATATCTCACCAGCAAAATTCCGACAATACCACCGAGAACATATTTAGTTGTAGAATTTTTTGAGAGATTTCTTAAGACGTTTCGGTAAGAACCTGATCTCGCAATCACTGCTTCTGAGGACAAGATCTTTCTTCGGTTACTTCGTACTGGTTTTGATATCGATGTCTTTTGCACTGATCTTCTTGGCATAAAATCCTCCATGATAAGAATTGCTCTGGAAAAAATAGTATCAATTTAGGCTCTGATAAAATCTAAAATTTTCCGCAAAAGGAGAGTCAAATAAAACAGTATAGGGTCTAGTTTCAAAGACTTTTATTTTTGTGAATGATTCTTCCTATGATAAATTTCAATAAATAGATAACCAGGTGCGGCCAGGAGAAGGGGAACCAAATAGTATATGACCCGGAAAGCAACCAATACCGCAATGACGGTGGATTCCGGTATATCCAGATTCATCTTGAGAAAGACCGCTTCATGAACTCCCAAACCGGCCGGGATGTGGGACACTACACCGGCCAGACCAGTGAGAAGATAGGTGAAGATGATTTGCATAAATTCAACTGATGCTCCCAGATGGTCCATGAGAGATACAATGATTGCTGCCAGTAATGACCACTGCATAATCGAAAGAATCAGTTGCAGAAAGGCCAATTGAACTGGAGGGAAAGTGAATTTTTCTGATTTAAAACTCACCTGTGCTCTTTTGAAGCATAAAACAAAATAAAGAATGATGGCCATGGTTCCCAGTGTAGTTATGGCATAAATCGCTGGAAAGGGAAGGGAGGTGAGGGTGTTTACTTTTTCGGGATAGATACCCACAACCATTGACAGTAAAAAGATATGTCCCAACCAATTGCCTAGGGTAGAAAATATGATGAGTTTTGTAATATTGCTTACTGATATGTGCCAACCGCTATAGATTCGGTAACGAAGGCCCAATCCTCCGACCAAGGCCCCTAAATTTAATGTGAAGGTATAACAAGTAAAAGCGCTCCAGTATATTTTAAAAGCACTGACATCTTTTACGTTCAAATAGCGCAGTCCCAGGTAATCAAAACTAGCAAGAATGAGATAATTTATTATGACCATAAAAAAACCGGGCAGAAGTCCTGTTAGACTTACTTTACGGATGGCCATTCCAACTTCGTGAAAATTTATTTCATGTAAACTTTGGTATAACAGATATAAAATCAGACAAAAAAATCCGAAAGTTAGAAAAGGGACGACTTTTTTTTTCTTTCTTATACTAATTTCCATTCATGACCTTTGCAGCAATCAAGAGAAAAAGAATAATTCCCCCGCAGGCCCAATAAGCATACTCTTTTGGAATGGCCCTCTTTAAGTCAACAAAAGGGTAAAGAAAAAACAGAAAATTGATAAGAGTAGAGCTCTTTATAATAGGAATATCTTTCAGTGTCTTACTTTTCTTTCCCTTGAAAATATCAATGGTGCGGTTAAGGGAATTGCTTTTGAGAAAATAATGGCGAAATATTTCAGGAGTAACATCCAGATGTTCTGCCATGAGCTCGCATACTTTATTGGTAATAAAATTTCTGGTCTTGGGTCTTGAATTCGCCTCAAAGGAAAGATTGATTTCTCTGTCGACTCGCATAGATCTAAAGTTTAAATTAGCGGAGCCCATGGTTAAAAAGACATTATCGATAATCATTGTTTTTGAGTGAACAACAATAAAGTTTCCTAAATTATCTGATGGTACATGAGGATAAAGTATTCGAAGTCTTTGGTGTCTATCCGCTAATCTCATTTTTTTAATAGCTTTATTTCTTTCTGAAATATAAACAGAGCTTTCAAACCAACCCCGATAAAATATGGGAAGAATGATGGTAACTTCAGGACCGTGAGGAGATTCAAGCCTGTGGCAAAGTTCTGCAATAATATCGTGGTGAGAAAAGTATTGATTTTCGATTAAAATATAATCTTTAGCACCTCTGATTGCATCGAGGTATAAGTTTTCGATCTCATATATCTGTTTTTCAACTTCTGTTCGGGATATCCCTGCCTTTATATCTTCTATTTCCGGTGTATATGATTCTGGCCAGAGGCTTTCCGCGCTTAGGTTTGATTGTTGGGCAATATAAAGGTTGGAAGAGGATCGTTTTTGTACAAATTCCTCCAGATCCTGAACGATCTCCCCGGTTAGTAAAAATTGTACATCATGAATAGGATTGTAGCCTTGGCCATTCCAATCTCTTCTTAATTGGTTATGGCAATTATGGTCTTGAGTGTCCCAGCGCTTCTTTGCCAGATCAATCCCACCTATGAAAGCGCATTTGTGATCGAAAATGGCTATTTTTTCGTGAAATGAACCGAAAAAATAGGGGAACCGGTTTTGAGTGAATTTAATTCTTTTTGATGTCTTTAGTTTCCACTTTAGATATGAAAATCGCTCTCTACCAAAGAGTAAGTAACTGGGGGCCTTCCAGGCAAATAAATTAATCTCATGAAGATTGGAAGCAAGTTGATTTAAGTATTGTCGTAAATTGATAGGTTTGTCTGGGCATAGTGGGTTGAGAATCATTCTGCCGTCGATTTCCCATCCGGCCACATGCAAACATGAACTGGCCTTTTTACCTACCTCCACAAAGGCCTGATAGTAATCTTGCGAATCAATGAGTAAGGAGAGTTGATCAATTCCCCTTATCCGCCAGCAATTTCTTTTTATATCCAGGATACTTTTATTCACCCTAAAACTATAAGCTCTTTGAAGTGAATGACAAATTTGCCATGTGGCCAACGCATTTGTTAGTTAATAAATTTACTTCTTTTCCTCTTTATGATTATCGGGTTTATCTTCTTCTTGTCTTTCTTCAATGTTGAATCTTTTTAATCCTTCTCTTTTGTTTTCGATGTAGTCAGAGCAAGCAGTCGT
This sequence comes from Bacteriovoracaceae bacterium, assembly GCA_023701435.1. GTDB lineage: Bacteria > Bdellovibrionota > Bacteriovoracia > Bacteriovoracales > Bacteriovoracaceae > Peredibacter. Next base: position 73,048 of record JAMPXB010000002.1, read on the forward strand.
TAAAAATAGGATAGAGAATAGAAGCAATAAACCTGATTTATGCATATGATCTCCTTAGTCAAAGAGAATCGAATCAATTAATAACGAATAAGTGAATTAAAGGTATCCTGAATTTTTATCTTTTAAGTTTATGCTTAACGTTTCGAGGAGTGACATTATGTATTTAGGAGTGAAAAATTTTGTAATGAGAAAACCGACCGTGGTCTCAATTATTATAAAGATAAATATTATTGTTTTCTTTTTTTGGTATATTTTTGTCCCCAGGCCTTCTTTTATGGTCAATAATTTTCTTGTCAGTTGGTCTGCAGTATTTGAGGGACGCGTTTGGACTCTGCTGACATCAATATTTTCGCATAACATGCTATTTCATATATTTATAAATATGTATGTTTTTTACGGATTTGGAACGGCATTAGAGAGAATTTTTGGATCAAAGAGATTTCTTGGTTTTTACCTGATAGCGGGACTTGCAGGCTCTATTGGGCATTGTCTAGTCAGCAATTATATCTTGAAGCTGCCGGAAGTTCCCGCTCTTGGAGCATCTGGTGCGATCTCAGGTGTCATACTTTTATTTTCATTTATGTTTCCGAAAGAAAAACTTTTAATTTTAGGACTCATACCAATACCCGCGATATGGGGAGCATTACTTTTTGTAGGACTTGATCTGTGGGGACTTGTTGCTCAATCCCAAGGGAATACTTTACCCATAGGGTATGGTGCTCACCTGGGCGGAGCAATGGCCGGAGTTGCCTACTATATTTTATTTGTAAGGAAGAAAATGATTATTGAACAAATCTAAATAATAAATGGTAGGGTTTTATGAAATCTATTTATATTTCAGGTTCCGCAAAAAAGAAAGGCCATTTCATGAAAGTGTTCTGGGCCTTTATCCTTCTTGTCATTCTTTTAGGTGTTTTGAGAGTGGCCTCACCTCATATCCTTCGCAACTATGTCAATAAAACAGGCGCCGACGATAGAGGATATACCTATCGGGTAGCTGATTTAGATTTCAAACTATTAAAAGGAGAGTTTTATATTAAAGACCTGAAGGTTTTTCATAAATCCTCATCTGTTAATATAGTGGCGGCCAATCAGTTGCAAATTAATGTCGATTGGCGTGAAACTTTACAGGGAAATAAGATCTATGAGGTGCATGGTGATGTCATCGATGTCTTTTTATCTAAGCAAATAATTGAAGAAATAAAGCGTATAAAAGGAGAGGCGAAACAATCATTCGCTCAAGATGTTTATCTCAATAAAATTACCGCTAAGGTGGACCGCTTTAACTTAAAAGAGTTGGATAATGAAGACACACGGACCGTCCTGTCTTTAACCGATGTGGACGCCACAGTAAAAGATATTGGTCTGGGTAAAGTTTACGACAAATCAGATTTCACTCTAAAGTCCAAGATTGCAGAGGGTGGAACATTTAATCTGACCGGTAATACAAAAAAACAGGACGGCCTTGTTTCATGGGTTGTTAATGGGAGTCTTGCCAATATCCCATCAACAGTATTTGAAAAAATGGCGGGAGAAAAATATGCCATTGATTTAGAGAAAACGAATGTAGATGCAGTCATTCTTGCGAAGTCTGAGGAAGGTATAATTGAAGGGGAGTTAACTTCACGTATTGAGGACTTCAAGTTCAGTGAAAGCAAGAGGCAGGGACTTATTAAGAGGGGCCTAGCAAAAATTACCAATGCTCTTTTGAGGGAAAAGATAGATGAAGACGGAAGCCTGAAATTGAATATCCCTTTTACTCTTAAAGAAAACTTATATCTGGATGTGCCTGAGACACTAAGAAAGCTTGATAATTAAGATTTGACAAAAAAAGCCCCGATTCGCAATCGGGGCTTAACCATCAGTTATCCGCTAATCATGAAGCTCGCAACAACATAACTAACTTGAAATATTTTTATCATTTTTTTGCATTTTTCAGAATCATTCTCGCAAGCTGTTTGCCTCATTTTGTAGCAAACCTTTGCAACATGAAAATTATACCTAACCTTAAGGAGAGGCAATACATCGAACAGAACCGACTTTTCGAGAATTATTAAATTCAAGTCCTGTGCTACCATCAGTCCCATAAAAAACGTGAGCAAAATTGGCATCAGCAGTTTCTGTCCAGAACCAGTATATTTCACCGTCCCCATACATATTTGGAAGAACTGAAATGATGCGATAAGAAACATCCAAGTATTCTTTCATTGTCGGAAGGCGCCACTGTGCCTTTAAAAAGCCCAGTTCTGATAAGGTTGTGTCCTGACATGTCCTTAAGGCCACAAAATAATTAACTCTAGATGGAAGGCGGTCACTCCATAATAGGCCTGTGTCGAGGTCCTTATAGACTTCCTTTAGGTCTTTGGTTCTAGTCACCAGGACTAAGCTCTTAACTGGTTTTTTTTGAAAAGAACAATTTTCAATCCTCTCACTTATCGTTCCTTTCAAACCGCAAGGTCTCTTACTGGAGTCTGGTCTTTGTAGAGAATCATTTATCATACGATCCACTAATGTTTGATTGCCGTTTATGGACATAATATGGGCGGTAAGTTGTCTGGACTTTACCGATGAATTCTCGTCCAAGGCCTTTCTTCTGATGGAATAGATCGCTTCGTGGATAATTAACGATGCCTTATTCAAATTATCGAGATGGTCATAAATTTCCTGAGAAACAATCAGCAGACCATCATTTGTATAATTGGCGAGTTGCTCATATTGGCAGCCTTTTTTCTTGATGACTGGAAATGCATCTTCCGTAAGCTCAAGTTCATTGCCTTCTGGAATAAAAACAGTGTTCAATCTGATTTGATTAATTTCTTTTTGTAGTTTATCGTTAAAGGCCATGTTTCCCATAGACCTATGCTCGGCCACAGAGAGAAGAGCATCTACGACCAATTCATCTTTTGGATATTCGAGCTTATGGATGATACGACCTTCATAAATATCAAGAAGCTCCGCGGATGTGATTAGTCCCTGGGTATTACGGCATACTAAGGAGTACCCTCCGTTTCCCTTGTCTCCGGCCATAGCGGTCAGGCACATTGTCATCATACCTGCAGCTAAGAAATATTTAAACATAACTTGCCCCTAGTGCATCTTTTCATTTGTTTTAGTCAAAGGGTAAAACTGGATTGCTAATTGGTAGACTTCCGTTCGCTCGCCATCCTCAAGAAGAGCGGCCATCTTCTGACGAAATTCTCTGATAATAAGTTTTGCTTCTGGTAATTTACTCAGATCCAATGCCAAGGTTGAAGAAGAAAAGTCACGCAACTCAATGGCAACCTGTTCAAGCTTCTCTTTGCCCATCTGTAGAGTCTCTTTATGGGACTCACGCAGTGCCTGGCTGGTAATATCTTCTGTTGTTCTGATATCGGAGTGGACCTTGCAGAGTTTTCCATCTTTACCAATTTCGAGTAGTCCACAGACCAGCAGGTTATTGATCACTACTTCTGTTCGGTTGATGGTTAGATCAAGACGATGGGCCACTTCTTCTTTGGTTCTCTTGAAATCTTCCAGATTAAAAAGTTCCAGAAGGGCATAATGTTCCCATTCAGCAATAATCTGATAATAGGATTCATTTAGCATCAGACGATCATCTATATTGTTTATTTTGATTAGATCTAGTGCTGACTTAGTGCGAGTTAGACTTTCAATAAAGAGCGTTTTTTCTTTAGGTCCAAGATTCAGTTTGGCCGCGACCGCATTGGAATCTTTTAGGGGCAATGGTCTCTTACCCTTTATGATTTGGCTCAAAGTGGCCGGATGAATGCCTACATCACGGGCATAGGCCCGCAGGGAGTAATGAGGATTGTTCCTCTGCTTAAGAGAAAAATCTTCTTTAATCTTAGTTAAGTAATAGGCCTGTGTGCTCATGGGTGGAAAATAACATAAGTTGGGGCCCAACAAGCAGGGCCGTGTAAACAATATGTAGCAGAACTTGGTCCATGTAAATTTTACAGGTAACAATCATAGGTACCCCCATATTTATTACATAGTGACTGTTTTTAAATGAGTAGCTGGCCTAATACTAAGGTCATGAAAATATTAATTCTCTTTATTTGTTTCCTAATCACTACTGGCGTCCAGGCAGATCAGATAAGACTGCTTCGGGATGATAGAGACGCCCTTCAGGCACGGGTCGATATTATTCAAGAGGCCAAAAAAGAAATCCTGGTTGAATACTTTTCAGTTTGGAATGATGACCAATCAATTGGAGTTATGGCCCTGTTGATGGCCGCCGCTAAACGTGGTGTTAAAGTTAAAGTTATTCTCGATGCGCTCTCCAGTGATGTCCCTCTTAAAACCTTTGCTGCTTTAATTGATGAAGGCAAAGACAGTGAGGGAAATCAAAACCTGGAAATAAAAGTTTATAACCCTTTAAGTCTTAATCTTTTTAAGGCCACACATCGAGATCATGCCAAAATGATTATTGTTGATGGCGAAATTATCATCACCGGTGGAAGAAACGTTGGTGATAAATATTTCGGAATTAATAGAAAGAGGAATTTTAGTGATTTGGATTTAATGGCCACAGGGGCCGTCGCCGGTTCCGCCTGGCAAAACTTTATGGAAACGTGGGAATCCAAAACAACCAAACACATGAAGCTTTCGAAGTATTCTCCCGCAAGACTGGAAGAAGGATCTTGCTCTAGACATGGGCCGAAAGATACCAGCTTTGATCGCTGTGAGAATGGCCGAAGAGTGGCAAAGAGGAATATAGAAAATGAAAAAGCAAGAATTCATGCCATCCTGGAAGATATCCTTCTGGTAGAGGATGATGACCTGGTTTATTCATTTACCGGTTGGGACTGGTTTGAACACTCATATGAGAATAACAACTTGAGGTTCATATCCCATGGCACTGCAGACCTTGTCAGTAAAGAGACTGCTTATATGAATGATGCCCTGATGGATATCATTTCCAATGCCCAATATGATGTGAATATTATTTCACCTTATCTTATACCGACCGAAAACTTAGTTAAAATTTTCAAAGTACTATTGGAGAAGAATGTCCGGATTCGGATTATCACCAATTCACTTAGGTCAACAGATAATCTTTTTGCTCAGGCCGGTTATCGTGAGATGAAACCGCTCTTAATTAAAATGGGTGTGGAGATCTATGAATATAATGGTCCTGATACCATTCATGCTAAAACGGGCCTGATAGACAATAAAATTGCGTTTATTGGAACTTATAATATTGATCCGCGATCTGCATTTATTAACCGTGAAATTGGCGTCATTATTAATGATTTTGAACAGTCAGGTTTTACTGAAAATTTAAGTGATACCATTGAAACCTTTCGTTTGAATGCTATTCTCGTTGGCAAGGATGGAAACACATATAATCAGGAATACGAAATGGAAGGAGTCTCCAGGTTTAAGAAGGCCATTTTAAAATCAATCTCTTACATTTTACCCTGGATAAGACATCAACTTTAAACTTCAGAGATAATTTAGTTCAAAAATCACTTGGATATTTATAAAATCTTCTTAAGTCCACGGCCCATTTAGAAGAAATTCAAAATGAGTTAGCAAGGAATGAAGAAATTCAAACCTCAAAAACGTGGATGAAAAACGGTCATCTTAGGATGGCCGTTTTTTTTGTCCTTTTCGGTTCGGCAAAAAGTTCCTGTCTTGGTGGTAAAAAAGACCAGTGCTTTTGGCAACACCTTTCCAAGGTAAACTATTACCGGGAAGGGATTTCGATGAAGCAATGGGCCTTAATACTAACACTCATTTTGGGAGGAGCAGCGATTGCTGTTCTCTCTGAGAAAAATGATGTGGCCCCCTATCGTAAGATCTCCAAAGAAAAGCATGATATGAGAATAATCAATTCGGGCATGGCCTCTTTATATGCCCGGGTAGATATGATCAGAAGAGCTGAAAAAACCATTGATCTTGAATCTTATATATTCAACACCGACAATGTTGGAAAAATCATTTTAAAAGAACTAGCGGCGGCGGCAAAGCGTGGAGTAAAGGTCCGCATTCTGGTAGACAAGTTCTTTGGGGTCTTTAAACTTGATGAGTATTATGCTCAGGGACTAAAAAAACATAATATTGATGTTCGCTATTACAATGCCTCGTCTATCTTTCAATTCTCCACTTTTCAATCAAGAAATCACCGTAAACTCATGGTTCGGGATGGTCAGGAAGCCATCACTGGGGGACGCAATATCGCTGATGAGTACTTTGATCTTTCAAAGGAATTTAATTTCCTTGATCGAGATGTCACAGTTGAGGGTGAAATTGTTAAAACGATGAATGAAAGTTTTAATCGTTTTTGGGATTCGCCCCTGACACAAATTCCTCCAGATGAAGTGGAACCGCCGGTCAAATCAAATTTTATGAACGAAGGGTCCGGTGATGATTTTCATTATGAGCAATTAGTTAGAATACATAATGAGAGCACCAGGGAAGCTGCTGAGGCCCTGGAGCCGAATGAGGAACACGATAAGATCCTGGATTTTGCCATGGATGAGGGCAAAAAAATGTTCCTGGCAAACGGCAAGTATGAATGTCCGGAAGTGGCCTTTGCTTCAGACAAAGAAGGGGCCGGTTTTTTTGAAAGACTGAAACCCAAAAAATACGATAAGAACTACCGTCATTTGCGCCGGGAAATTATGAACTGGATGGAAGAGAAGTCCGTTCCTGATGAGGAGATGATTTTTGATACTCCCTATTTTCTACCCAACAAAATAAGTGAAAAAATTGCCAAGTTTTTAGAACAAAGAAGATCCAAAGTATCAGTAATGACCAATAGTCTGGCCTCAACTGATGCTATTCCTGTAGCGACAGTTTTCAGTGACACCATCAGGCGTTTTACATCTTTTAAAAACTTCAAGGCCTATGTCTTTAAAGGACATTCTCCTGAAGAGACCAAGATGCTCAGTGAAGATGTTAAAAATTCTACTTGGGGGACTCACTCCAAGTCGGTTGTTTTTAACAATGATTCTTTTATGGTGGGCTCATTTAATATGGACAACCGCTCAAGCTTTTATAACACCGAATTATCCATCTTTTGCAGCGGTAGTGAGACCCTTACAAATGATGTCAAAAATAATATAAAGTCCCGAATGGGTAGCAGCCATAGTCTCAATAGTGAAGGGGAGATTGAAGATGAGTGCGAGGACCTGAATCCCAATGGATTGGGCCCTGTTAAAAAGGCGCTTTATTGGCTTCTAAAAATTCCCAGTCATCTTATGCAGTCACTTCTTTAGTTTTTAATTTTTTCCTGAAATCGCCTGGTGTGATCTTTTTATGGTTTTTAAAAAATCTGGAAAAATAATTTGCATCCTGGAAACCTAATTCATGGCCAATCTGTGCGATACTAAGCCCTGAAAAGGCGAGATAGCGCTTGGCCTCCATAATGAATCGTTCCTGGATTAAAAAACGAGGAGATTTTCCAAACGCCCGGGAAACCTGCATGGTCAAGGCCTTCGGAGACATTTTGAGTTTATTTGCATAGAATTCAACCCGATGTTCTGTTCGAAAGTGCTTTTCTACCAGCATTCTGAATAGTTCGGGATTGGTAAATGTCTTTTTTTGTTCTACTTCAAAGATTTGGCCTTCTCTTATTAATTGAACCATGAGCCCTGAGAGATAATTTCTGAGGCATATATCATGTAGCTCTGCTTTTTCCTGAAATTCCTCATACATGACCTCTGCTATTTTAATGATGCTTTTATGGATATTACTTCTTTTAAAATTTAAGACATCTGGGAGGAATTGGATGCGATTAAGAAGGTCTGTTTCTCCAAAGTTTTCCACTTGAAGAGACTCACGGTTAAATTCAATGATATAACCATCGATGCTTTTGTTTAGGTTCCAGGAATGGACCTGGCCGGGCTTCATGATGAATATTTGATTTTCTTTGATGCTATATTTTTTAAAATCAATTTGGTGTTTTCCGCTCCCTTTGGTCACCAGCATAATCTGGAAAAAATCATGTTTATGTGGGAATGGGACCGCGGGAATGATACGAACCGGGATTTTCTCTACTCGGATCCCGCTCATGGTGACTTTTAATATTCCGAACGATTCAATTGAATGATGAAGGTCTTTAATGTTTTCCATAAGGGATTTTAACACTTTTTGAGAAGTTTGTGCTATTTATTGTGACGATTGACTCTTATCCAACTGCAGAGAAATGGCTATAATGGATGTTTCATAAATGTAGGGGTCTGATATCATGAAAATATGGTTTATACTGTGTAGTTTAGTTTTTTCTACAACAACTTTCGCTGCAGAATGGGTCATCAATAAAGACCATTCTGAAATTCTCTTTAAAGTTGATTACCTGAATGTTTCTGAACTTACCGGACGTTTTTCAGAATATTCTGGAAAAGTAGAAATAGATGATAAAAGTGGCCTCCCTAAAAATATTACGATCACGGTTCTAACTAATTCAATCGATACTGGTCATAAGATGAGGGACAATCATCTTTCAACCAATGATTTTTTTGAGTCACGGCAGTACCCTGAGCTTATATTTAAGAGCTCGGATATAAAAAATGTTGGAAATAATCAGTTTAAGGCCAATGGTGTTTTGACTATCAAGAATGTTAACAGACCGACATTGATCACTTTTTCTTTGACCGACTCAGTTACTGATACCTGGGGTTACGAGAACAAGTTTGTTAAATTTCAGTCAAAACTCAATCGTAGAGATTTTAAACTGAATTGGAACAAAACCCTGGATAATAATAAGTACTTGGTGGGAGATGAAGTTTCATATTGGGGAGTCTTCCAAATTCAGCCTAGCAAGGCCCTGACGCCCTCTAGTAAGCATATGCTTCCAGATACTGAATATATCAGACAAAGAGAAGACAAACTTCGAAAAGATAAAACAGAGGCCAAAGACGAATCGGCCTTTTCAAAAAAATTAAGGAACCTCATTAATGGGAAATAATTTATCAGATAATAATCCTATTGATTACAAGACTCCCAATTCTCTGGCCGCCATTTGGAGCATGATGCTTCCCGGTCTTGGGCAATTGATGAAGGGACAAGTAATGCCTGGTCTTTTTTGGGCCTTCTTAACTGCCGGTGGCTATTTTGCTTACTTGTGGCCGGGGTTAACTCTTCATCTCTTGTGCGTTTTAGATGCTGCACTTTCAAAAGGTGATGGATCGTTTCTGGCGCTCAAAGGATGGAAGCAGAAATTAGGTTTCTTGTTCTTATTGGCCTTTTTGTTGGCCTATATTGTGTATAGAAACTAATTTCAAAATTAGCCATTTGCGTTCATAATAGAGTGGTCTCATTTTTTAACGAAGGACCACTTATGAATTTCTTTAATCTCATTCAAACGACACCAGAAAAATCGACGGCCGATGAAACTGCTATGACTATTCTTCGAGTTGCAGCGGGTCTTATGATGGCCTTCGGTCATGGCCTGGGGAAGCTTCCGCCAAGTGATGGTTTAATTTCGGGAGTAACGGCATTAGGTTTTCCCGCACCTGTTCTCTTTGCCTGGCTTGCTGCTTTGGCAGAATTCGCTGGAGGCATACTTCTGGCCCTTGGTTTTTTGACTCGTTTTAGTGCTTTCGCTTTGGCTTTTACCATGCTCGTTGCTGCTTTTGGCGTCCACCTTGCGGATCCATTCAAGATTAAGGAACTTTCAATCATCTATCTGTTGATTTATGTCCTTTTTATGATTCGCGGAAGTGGACGTTGGTCAATAGATCATTTGATTTCTAAAAAATCTTAATTGGTAACTTTTTGCACCACTCTTAGGGTCAGTATATCTGGCCCTTTTTTTATTCTCAGCACTTAAGTCTTGGCATCTCGTTGGCATAGTCATCTTTAGGCAGATTTTTGGACAGGAGGTTCAAATGAAACTTGCAACGATATCTTTTTTGTTCATTTTTTCAGTAATCGCAAAAGCTGATGTTCAATCACTTTCCTATAGGGATGCAATCGTTTTAAAGAAAACTTATCTGTCAAAAAATATTCTTTCTTTAGATCTCTTAAAGTTACATCGTGATTTTAATTTTGATGATGTCAGAATGATTGCCGCTAGGAAATCATCGTGGAGTGACAATCTCAGGCAACGTCTTCAAGGTTCCAGTGGTAAATATCGCTTTTAAGTGCATTGCATTTCAAAATTATTGAGTTAATCGGTTCTTATGGATTCATGTAGGAATGACTTTGTTAAAATGACATTGGGAAGACAGCTTAAATCTTAACCAGGAAATAGCTGATGATACCAATGAAAATTTTGGGTCTAATTGGTTTTTTTATACTTAGTGGCTGTCGTGAATTTTATGATGAGGAGTTTGAAGAATTTGAGGCTTCACGGCCCAGTCAGGCAGAAATTAATAACGTCTCCTATAGCTCTGACCTTCGATCAACAGATCCTAATCTGGTGGGGCTCGATGGAACTGCTACTATTAAAGTCAATGATGAGGATGTGGACATAACCATTGATGTTGATGGAATTCCTCAAAACATTATCAACCCTCATTACACTTTCATCAGTGCTGATTGTTCCACCCAAAATTTTACCATTCCAAATGATTTGGGAACTACCAGGAGTTTTAATATCTCGGAAAGAATTACGACAACGGCCTTAGAGTCAGATCTCAGGTCATCCGGAGCATACTCGGGTGATTTAAATCTGGAAGGAAAGAGTATTATTGTGAAGGCCTTTTCGACTTTAACTAATTTGCCGGATACTACTGCCACAAACTCAATCGTAGTGGCCTGTGGGGAAATAGAAGTGGAGGATGAGGAAAGAAACACAACAACCATTGGTACAGCGGGAGGTATAGTAGGAGGCACCATTGGCGGTACTGATGAGGGAACGACTGATGGTACGGTGGGTGGAACGGCAGGAGGAGCCGTTGGGGGAAGTTTTTAAATATCCTTATGAAGGTTCGGATATTCCTGTTTGCCATTTATTTAAAATTCAAAAGTGAAATCTCTTAAAAATATAAATGAGCAAAATTCGAAACTTAACTTACTTTCTGCGCAGAAAGCAGGGCGTGTCATTTCTAAGGAAATGTACTGAATGCGCGGATCAAAGAATGTCCTGATTTTCGTCACTTTATTCATCAATAGACAACGAAAGACTTTTAAGTCATTTGAATCACAAAATCCACAGTGGCCCCCAGATTGCTTTATTTGCATATGAATAAAATGAACGCTTTCCTAATCCTAGTCCTTTTTTCCTTCACCAGTATGGCGACCACCATCACCAAAGATATGAGCACCACTGCCTTTATCCTGGCGACTCCTTCAGGTCCAGTAAACCGTATTGTCCGGATAAAGAATCTAGATGAGTTCATCAAAAATTTCATGGGTAAAAATCCAGAGGTGAATCTCAAAGATCCAGCTTACCTTCAAATAAAGCAGTACTTTAAAAACGGTGGGATCACCGCTCTCATTGCCCGGGTGCCACTTAACAAGAATGCAATACCTCTCGCAAAAAACGTTATCGGTGAATCTAAGAAGAAGACTGGAATTTATGCTTTCAGCTCCAGTGACGACTTCTCTCAACTTGTCATACCTGAGCTTAATAACCTGCAGGAGGAAGAGGCCAGAAAGGCACGAAAGAAGGCCATCAAATTTGTAAAAATCAGAGATGCTCTTTTAATCATGGATACGCCTTCGTCTCTGGACTTCAAAGAGACGATTGCCTGGAGAGATAATACTCCAGACTTAATGGACCCTATTAGTCAATCGGCTGCTCTTTATTACGGTCGTGTTGTGGTTGATAATATCACTCTTGGAGTCTCAGGCAGCATGGCAGGTATATTATCCAGTAGAGAACCATGGGAGCAATCGGCCAATGTGGCCATTGAAGGAATAGAAAAGTTAGGAACACTCATTAGCGAATCACAGCAACTAGAAATAAATTCTCCTGCTAATGGGGTCAGAATCAATTCCATCAGAGAATTTTCACAAGGTCCTGTCGTTGCCTGGGGGAGTCGAACTATCTATGGGGATCCGGATGGTCTAAACTACATTCATTCCCAGCGCATGAGCTCGATGCTAAGAGGGACCATTTCAAAGACCCTTGATTATTACAAAACTTCTCCTAACAACGCTACAACATGGCTCCTTGTTAAGGCCGTTATTCAAAATTATTTGACTGATCTGTGGTCTGTAGGGGCCCTGGCCGGAGTGCCAAATGCTTCCAATGCCTTTGATGTAAGTATTGGTCTAGGTTCAACAATGAGCATGGAGGATGTGTTAGAAGGCAGAATGATTGTCCAGGTCCGAGTGGCATTGGAAAAATCGGATCACTATATTGAGCTAGTTTTTTTACAAATGATGATGAATGAACAAAATGGAAAATGGATCTTACATTCTGCACAGAAGAAGATTTTGTAATACTTAGATTATATTATACCAATGGTAACCACTGCTTAAGGACGCCAATATAAATGCTCAATTAATCGGCCTTTACTGATCCTTCCGACCTTAAGACTAGTCACTCATTTAATTTTTTATCTCCGCGGCCTGTCTTTGCAGTTTCTTCTTTCTGGAAATAATGACTGCGCGGTTATTAACTCTAGAAAAAGGATCAACTATGAGCTTCCGTACGAATTTCAACTACGTAATGATTACTGGCCTGTTATTCACCCTTGCAAGCTGTGGAAACGATTCTAAAAAATCACGTTCACGGCAAGAACTGAACACGATCTGTGAAGGAATAAGTTGTTTGTCTTCTGTAAACTGGAAGATCATGCTTCCGGGAAGATCATTTCCTGAAAAATCTCGTGTTGATATCAATGGAACAACTGTCCTTAATGAATGTGTCTCAAAGCAAAGATACATGATTGACCGATCTACTGATCCGGAGTCTCTGACTTTAGAAAATTATTTTGTGCCTAAGAAAGGTGATCTGAAAATTGATGTCATTGATATGGGACCAGATTGCAGTTCATCCTCGACTTTTATCTCGAATGATAGGGTCCATTTTGATTACGTCAAAGGTGTTACTTATAGCGAAATCCAAATTAACCTTTAACCAAAAAAAAGTCCCGCATGGCGGGACTTTTTTTATATCTAATCGACCAGTTCCTGAAGTCTATGAAGTACTCCCTCAAATTTTCTTGGTTTGTGCTTGAGCCATAAAAAATCCGGTCGTGCTGATGATGTCCATTCACCGCCGATAATTGTGCCTGATCTGTCGATGTCCAATCCGTAGTAATAAGTCATTTGTTTAAAATATTGTTTTGCGGTTCCTATCACAGGTCGCCAGTCATGACCTCTTTCGTCAACGTAGGTAATCGTGGTTTTTAAGTTAATGACTTTGACTGTGCCGGGGGCAGACCGACGTAAAGGGCCCTGGGTACCAGTAATGACAGATTGATAAGAGGAGATGGGATGGTTCCAGACTTGTTTATAGCGGTTTAAATCGGCAATGAAGCCTTTGCCATCAATCCCCAGTCGATTGGCCAGGACGATATGAAAAGCACCGGCATTCATGTCCTGCTGGCAGTTCTTGTCGCGGTTAAACCATGAAGAATTACTAAAACATCGTCTGCCCATCTGAAAGGTATCAGGAACTTCAAAACCGTAGGCATAGTAATAGCTCAGCAGTGCCTTGATGTCGGAGGATCCGAAAGGAATTTCGATGCCGTCAGGATTGACCATCAGTTTTGGTGTAGGCTCTTTATGATTCATGGTAGCAGGGGCCCATCCATGACAAATACCTTCCCAAATTTCAGCACTGCGATCGGCTGCGATACGCGAAACTTCCTCTCGCAGTGGATAATCATATCGTCCGGTAAAAAGATCATATTTTTCAGAAGGAGAGAGTTCGGCGAGTTGTGGAATGGACATGGCCATTGCTTTTTGTTTTGAAGGAGAATTCAGATTAAAACCAACTTTCCTTCTGGCATTCCAGCGGTAATTAATGTTCCCTTTATTAAGGGCCCAGTAATCACCTGACCAATATTTGTTTTTATCGGAAACAGTCCCTTTCAAAGGCAGTTGGTCGAATTCTCTGGTAAAAAAATAGCTCATGATTTCCGGATCAGAATTCATCTCCCATCTTTCATCAAAATTCAAAGCAGAGGCGTAGGTACTGGGTAAGGAAATCAGAATCAGAAAGCAGCTTATTAATTTCACAAATAACCTCCAAGGTTAAGAGTGAGTAATTTAGATGCGACCTTCCGCAATTAACCACTAAAGAAAACCTTTATTGAGCAGTTAATTTATGGCCTGTCTGTTAAAACCAGGCTTTCAATTTCATACGCATCAAATTCTGCCCTCATGGGATCAGCATCGAGTTCAATGATGCCTTCTACTACAGATAAGTCCTGATTGGACTTTGGATCAAAACGTGTCCTGACTTTCTGTTCAAGAACATTGAAGTAAGGGATGCCTTCTTTGATGGCCACATCTGCGGCCTCTTTCATCCAGATAATGTCGGCAATGGACTCATCTTCCGGGCGTTGTACTTCGTAGACGATTTTAAAAGTGTTGGACTCTTCCAACATCTCCTCCATAGGTGCTTCTTCCTGTGCCTCCCGTTCAAAAGTTGAGTGCTGCTGATTATTCATCATAGGAATGAGAAATAATAAGGCGGCCACAATGACCACGATGAATCCAGTCAATTTCATAGATGACCTCCATCCTTTCTATGGGTGATTAAAAAGGGTTCATTAGCGAATGAATACAGGGCCCGGTTAAATTGAGAGAAACTTCAGATGTATAACCGACGATTTAGGTGAGTGAGACATGCTTTATTAGGAATTTAGAAACGCTGGCCATTATTTTTATTAAAATAGAATCATGAAACGCCTAATCATATTGTGCGCATTAATTATAATTGGTTGTTCTTCTAAGGAACAGGAATGGGATTCAGGAGCGGCCCGTCGGGACGCCTACCAGCAAGAGCGAATGGAGGAAGTCTCAAGGGATGTTGGAGATCAAAACTCCGGACCGGCCTTTTGAATAAGAAACATGCCATCACGGATTGGGAGAAGGGTTTTAGTGTAACCTTCCAGGTCCCGGGCCTTGATATTGTGACTGATAATAGAATCAGTTTGCTTATCAAGACCAGGTGTCAGGACCTTTCCATGCCAGAGCGTATTGTCTACCACAATCAGACCATTGGCCGATAAGTGCTTAAGTGCCCAATCCAAATAGTTGGAATAATTATTTTTATCGGCATCAATAAAAATCAGATCAAAATTTTCTTCAATGCCGGCCAGGGCCTCAAGACCAGGTTTTAAAATTTGCTGAATTTTTTTTCCGTGAGGTGATTGATCCCAGTATTTTCTGGCGATGGCGGTGGTTTCGCGATTGATATCAATAGTGACCACTTTCCCGTCGTGAGGAATGTGTTCGGCCATCGCCAGTGCTGAATAGCCGGTATAGGTTCCGAGTTCCAGAATATTTTTTACTTTCGCGAGTCTTATAAGGAAGGCCAGTACCGAGGCTTCCATTTCTCCTATAAGCATATTGCTGCCATGAACGCTTTCACGGGTAAAATCTCCTAGCGCCTGAACATGCTCTGATGGTCTGGTGGAATGACTGATGCAGTAATTTTCGATATCTTTTGAAACCACTAGTTAACTCCGTGCAAAATTATGTCTCGTAGACGATTGCTGTATCCATTGGTTTAATCTAAAGAAAAGGAGTTTGCTATGAAAAAATTCTTCACTGGCCTATTACTCGCACTTTCTTTTACTGCCATCGCCGAAAATGAGTCTATTGTTTACCCTAGCGTCTACAATTATGGTTATAACGTTCAAGTTCAGGTCTGGAATACGACGGACCGAAATGTCACTTGCTCCGGTTATGTCAATATGAGGACTGAGCAAGGGCATACTAATTCAGAATATTATTATGACTGGATTTCCCCTCGTTTTACTTCTTATCGCTCTTATTATCCTCGTCGTGCCAATGACAGAATCATAAGTGTTTCACACAGTATCTTTTGTCACTAACCTTGAATCAGTTACCTTATCTTGATATTCACACTCACAGACGCGGATCCACTACTGATTCTGTGAGTGTCGCCTGTTTGTCGGTCGATGAATTAATTCAAGGGCAGTTATTCAAAGATCATTCCTGCGCAGGTATTCATCCCTGGTGGACAGAAGACTACACTCAGGAAGAAATCTCAGCTTTTAAAGAGCGGATTTTAAAACTCGCCCAGGATCAAAGACTTTGGGCCATTGGTGAAACTGGAATTGACCGGGCCTATCCTGAGTTTTTAGACTTGCAGCGGGAGCTGTTTTTCTGGCACCTGGATCTGGCGGAAAATTATCAGTTACCCCTGGTTATTCATAGTGTCAGGTCTGGCTCTGATTTTCTTCAGATCATTAAAGAAAGAAAACCCACCACGGCCTGGATCTTTCATGATTTTCGGGGCAATGAAAACCTCATGAGGGATTTACTTCGTCTTCATCCGCAGAGTTATTTTTCTTTTGGTATGTCGATTGATAATTCTCCCCAGGTGCGGGAACTGCTTCCCCTTGTTCCGCTGCAAAACTTATTTCTGGAAACGGATGATCAAAAGCATCTGGATATTCATGATATTTATGTCCGGGCGGAAAATATCCTGAAAATCGACATGGACCTTCTTAAGTCCCAGATATGGTTGAATTTTAAAAAAGTTTCCCATACGTCACAAAACTAAGAATCTGATCGTCTTAGAGTTCATGAAAATACTCCTCTTAATATTTTTAATTTTTGGAAATCTTGCGGTGTGGGCGGGAGAAATAGACGTCAAAGTTAACGGCATGGTCTGCTCCATGTGTGCCCAGGGGATTCAAAAACACTTAAAAAATGAACCGGCCATCAGGCATGTCGTAGTGGATATGGATCAGAAGATCGTCATGATTCATACTCAGATGAATCAGGACATAAGTGATGAAACCATTACAAAACTCATCACCCAGGCCGGATATAATGTGGCAAGTATTAAAAGAAAGTAAACTCTTTGTTCTCCTCAAAGTCCTATGCGACAATGAGTGACATATGAAAACTGACGAAGAGTGGATGAAAGAATATCAAAAGGGCAGTGAAGAGGCCTTTGGGGTTCTCTATGAGAAGTATTCTCCCATGGTATTTGGTTTCATCAGGAAACGCATGCGGGAGTCGGAAGTTGAGGACTTGTATCAGAAAGTCTGGCGACAACTCCATGAGAAGCGGGAGTTATATAAAGACCAGCCCTTTGCCCCGTGGTTTTTTGTGATGATCAAGCATCTCCTGATTGATGAGTACCGCTCGCTGGGACGCAGAAACAATAAGGAATTGCAGGACGAATTAATTGATAAAATTTATCACCAAAGCGGCAGTGATATTGAGGACATGCTGGAGCTACTGCCGGAAGAATCCCGGGACTTGGTGCGGAAATACTACCTGGAAGGTGTCAGTTATGAAGAACTGGAAAACCAGACAGGTTTGTCACAAACTAACCTTCGCCAACGTCTCTCTCGTGCCTTGAGGGGTTTAAGGAATAAGTTATATGAACCGTAAAGAATTTTTAGAATTCATCACCACCAAAGAAACACCACCGGAGCAGTTAAAGACTGCCGCCAGGAAAGATATTCTTTTAAGTTTCAGATCTAAATCAATCATCACTAAATTTATTGCCTTCCAGCTTTTGGGTGCCCTCTTTTCTCTGACTTTTTGCCCTCAGTTTGGATTGGGTCTGGTTCAAGGCCATGGCATTGCTCATGTGTTCCGTTTAATCAGTGATTCAGCTTGTGCTGCTTTCTGTGGCTCACTCTTTTTATCTTCAGGGATGCTGACGGCATTTATCGGTATGAAAGGTGAGGAGCTGTGGTGGGTGTGGAGACGTTTTAAATTCTCTTTAATTCTTCTTCCTGCTCTGTTGTGGGCGATGCTTATGTTCACTAATATGATGCTGAGTCTCCCGGGTGAGACCATCAAGTATCATTTAACCTGGATTGCCACTGCTCTCTTTGCACAGTTTATGCTGATGCATTTTAGAAGCTATCTTTACTCGTATCAGACTTTGGGAAGCAAATCATATTGAAGATGTCTGTTCTTCCGGCCAGGCCATGAATCAGTTGAACCGGAAGTGTGCGGGCGGTAGAGGAGTAGCTTCTTTTGGCGACTTTCTGATAAGTGGTATTCATATCCAGAATAATTCGCGAAAGGGAGACTTCAACCCCTGAATCTTTGGGCATCATCGCCGCATAAATTTTCCAACCATCTAGTTCTATTTCTTTTTTTTCGGAGAGTTTTAACTCAAAAGTGATGGTGGAATTTTTATAGGAAGCCTCACAGTTATAATCAGTGAAAGGCTTTTTGGCATGAACCGTAAAAATCATCAGAAGAAAAACGGGAATGAGAAATAGGATCTTCATGGCGTCTCCTTATGAAGGGGACACCATGAATACAATGGAGTTGTGACAAAGTAGCCTTAATTAATCCTGAAAGACTTGCAGATAAACAAACTTTAAATAGCGCATCTCAGGCAGGGCAAACGGAAAAGGGTGATCTTCCGGCTGACCCTTGATGAGAAGAACTTTGCCGCGTCGGCGCGACTTGGAAAGGGCCTCTTGCACGATCTCCAGAAAGGATTCAAAACTAATATGTCCTGAACAGCTTGAGGCCGCAAAAAAGCCCCCATCTTTAACGAGACGTAATGAGTCAGCGAATATCTTTGTATAGGCCTCTCGTGCCGTATCCACTGCCTTTTGATTCGGAGCAAAGCTTGGAGGATCAGTAATAACGATATCCCAGGTTTTCTTTTCTTTAATGGCCTCGGCCACAAAATCAAAGGCATCTACACAAATGGCATCATGTTTCTCTGAAGGAAGTAAGTTGATCTGCCAGTTAACAACCGAAGCTTCAATCGCCTTAGGGGCAATATCCACCGTCGTGACTTTGCTCGCCCCGCCAAGACCGGCATAGATGGAAAATCCACCGGTATAACCAAAAAGATTAAGAAGAGATTTATCTTTTGAAACGGAACGGATGAAGTTACGGTTTTCTCGCTGGTCCAGAAAAAAACCCGTTTTGGCGGCATCAATAATATTGGTACGGAATTTTACTCCGTGCTCAAGAAACTCGAGTTCGGCAAGATTACGGCATTCTCCGGCGAGGATCATGCCTTTTTCTTCTTCTTTATTTTTACGTTTAAAATAAACGCATCTGACAGGAATCTGTGACTGTTCCATAAAATAGTTAGCGAGTTCTTCTTTTTTCCAGAAGGCCTCAGAAACAGTACCATCGAGCTTTAAAACAACCACACCGTCATAGTAATCGGCCACGACTCCAGGAAGTTCATCGCCTTCGCCATTTAAAAGACGAAAACATTTATTCTCTAATGTCAGGAGATGCTTTTTGTTGGAGATCGCCCGGCTCAGGCGCGTAACTACTTCCTGATCATTAAATTTCTTATCGCCTAGGGTGAGCATCCGGAAGGAGAGATTAATGCTGGGAGAATAAAAACCATGAGCGATGATTTCATTCTTGTGGCTTACCAGTTGAACATAAGACCCCTCAGGAGTTTTAAGCTTTTCTACCGCGTCTGAGAAGATCCACGGATTTCCGCGCTTAATATGCTTGGTGAGGTCCCTGGTGAGTTTTAAACGCTGGGTTTTCTCAAAGGAAAAGTATTTCATTGTTGATCTCCTTTAAGAAACCATGTCACTTCATGTTTATTGTGATGAAGATGAACGATATGAGAGTTAGGAATTTCTAAAAATTTCAAGGTATTTTCCCAGTCAGTTTCTGACTGGTACTTAATGGTGCAGACGAAATTTTTTACTTTGCCAGAATCACGAAAACGCTTAACGAGGTTAAGAAGTCGCTCGGGATAACAGATAATATCCGAGCAGAACCAGTCTATTTCACCGAAGTCTTTGGGATCAAGGCCGAAAGCACTTTCTTTTCTAAAATCAATCCGCCCTAAATCCATGATTCTTTTTTCAATGGGTGCTTTATCCACGGAAATGACTTTATCAAATTCAAGAGTCCGCAAAACCCAGGTCCATCCGCCGGGACACGACCCTACGTCAATACTGGTTCCACCTTGAATGGCCTCAGGTGCGTAGACCGTGAAAAACTCCCACAGCTTTAAATAGGCGCGAGATGGCGGCATGACCTTGTCTTCCTGGAAGTCCATTTCGCCTAAAGCAAAAGGCGAAGAGGTTTTGGCCGTAGCAAGTATTTGATCAGGCTCCCATAAGGTCCAAAATCCCATGAGACTGGCCGGCAGGGGATGACGAAAAGGAATTGGTTTTGTGTTGTATTTAGGAAGCTCGTTTTGAATGAGCTCCGCCCGACGGTGGTTGCCCACGGTAAAGAGTCCCCAGTTGCGACCCAAGGCCCGCAGTTTCTTGGCGGCATCATTAATCGAGGCAATAGGGATGAATTCCAGACCAAAGGCAGTCATTTGGGCCCAGATCATCGCCGGGTGCTCGCCTTCCACCAGATACAAACGATCTTTCTTGTGGGCGACTTTAAGACCTTTGATTTCAAACTCACGCTCGAGTTCGGATTCGAATTTATGAATTGCTAGGTAACCTGTATATTGTATCATTAAGAACTCTATACACTAACAATGACACGTGTTAAAAGCCTTCCATGAAACATTTGATAAAAAACCAAGAAATGAAGGTCTATGGCCGTCATGCATGCCTTAAAGTCTTTGAAAAACGTCCTCAGGACATTATCCGGGCCTATGTGACCCGTGATGGGGTCTTTGAATACAAGAGCTTAATGAAATTTCTCGCCGATCAGAAATTGGCCTACCATGTGGTGGATAAAGAAGAAATTGACGCAGTTACTCGCGCCACTCACCATGAAAACATCTGTTTAGTGGTTAAAACCAAGAGAATTCCTGAAGTGAAGGAACTACTCGACCAAAAAGGCAGAAGCCTCATTCTTTGCCTGGAAGAAGTGGAAAACCCTCACAATCTGGGTGCCATCATGCGGTCTGCGGCCCATTTTGGAGTCACCGGTATTTTTTATGAGGCCAAGGTTCCTGTCGCCCTTACGGCTTCAGCTTTCCGTACTTCTGAAGGTGGGGCCGAAAGTGTTCCGGCAGTTCATCTGTTAAATTGGAATGATGTCTTGGATATCGCCAAGAAAAATGGTTACAAGACTTATGCAACTTCCAGTCACGAGGGTGAGTCGATCTTTAAGACTGTCTTTCCTGAAAAAACTCTTTTGTTCCTAGGTGCAGAGGGTGAAGGTCTATCTGAGAAGCTTTTAAAGAAAATGAATCAGCTGATCTCCATTCCGGGAACCGGGGAAGTGGAGAGTTTAAATGTCTCCAACGCCACTACCGCGATTCTTACCGAATGGTATCGTCAGGGTCTTAAATAACTTCTACCGGTCGCATAGATTCCTGCGGGAAGAATGCGGCCGTCGTTTTGATGTTTAACGCCTAATTCGCCACACTCTGTTTTTTTCCACCGCTTATCATAAATAAGATTCTTAAGCGCTTCGGTCTGAACGCCATGGGTGTGGCTGGACAGAAAAAGAAATGAGTTATCTTTAGCAAGAACTGACAGCATCGCCTCTACCAGAAGATGGATGTGTTTTTCAAAGTCCCAGACTTCTTTTTTTACCCCGTGACCCCAGCTAGGAGGATCGGCCAGAATGCCATCATAGACGAAATTCTTTTTGAAGGAATGTCTGATAAATTCCTGGGCATCGCCTTGGACCCAGCGGATGTTTTTATCATCAATCCGGCTGAGGTTTTGCGACTCTTTTCCCCAGTCCAAAACCCCCTTAGAACTGTCTACATGAAAGACTTCGGCGCCCGCTGCCGCCATAACCAAGCTGGCACAACCAGTATAACCAAACAGGTTCACCACTTTAGGAGCGCGGCCTAGTTTTGCTTTTAAAAATTTCACTTCTTCATAAAGCCACTGCCAGACAGGGATTTGCTCAAAGAACACTCCACAATGCCCAAAGGAAGTGAACTTAAGCCGGAACTGCAGGGTCTTTCCATCAATATCGAAAGGAAAGGTCAGGTTGGCCGAAGGTTCTTTCTTGTGCTCCCATTTGCCACCGCCATCTTTAGTGCGGATAACATTTGAGTTGGCCTGGTTCCATTCAGTGTCTTTGACCAGCGGTTTCCAGATGGCCTGAGGACTGGGACGGTTGACACGGATGCCGGAAATAATTTCAAGTTTTCTGCCAAGACCTGAGTCCAGCAATTGATAGTGAGATAGATTTTCTGTGATCATTTGATTCTAAAAGTTATTTGGATGTTAGTAGAGTAATTCTGAGTTCCGGCCTCAATCTGTACAGGTGCCGTGTCCATCATGGTTTTCATCGCCACTCGGTGCTCTGGAATAGGTCTTGGTATATTAGGAACTTCATTTAATAAAATAACCTCACCGACTTGAAAGCCCAGTTTGCGGGCCAGCTGTTTGGCCTTTCCTTTGGCATCATCGGCCGCTATGTCCAGGCATCGCAAGTATTCTTCCTGGGATTTTTTCAATGAAAGAAAGGTCGCCAGGGAACCTACATTGTTTATTCCTAACTGAGAGGCCTTAATCATGACCTCACCAATTCGGGGAATTTCACTGGTCACGAGCTCAAGGGATAAAGACGCCCTGATTCCCTTGTCGACATAACGTTCATTTTCATATTCGCGCACGGGATAGACCGAATACTGACCGTTTTTGAGCTCGAGATCTCTGAGCTCAAGTTTTTTTATTTCGTCTTTGAGCTTCTGGATTTGCTCGTTAGTTTTTTTAACGGCAATCTTTTGATCCTTAGATTGATTTTCAGCGGTGAAAATAATTGACCCTCTATCCGGAGTCACCTTTATCTCACAGTTTCCCTGAACCTGAATTTGAGGTGAGTTGGCATTGGCCGCGAGGGCAAAAAGACCGGCCCCAAATACAAGAAGGATTTTCATTCAATTCCTCTTAGTGCCAGATCTTCGGCCAGGACTGGCCCATTTTTGTCATCAATTTCCATTAAATAAAGAATGCCTTTAACCTTAACTTCATTTTGATAATTAGGAACGAGATCCATTGCCGTCATAATATCGTCGAGCAGTTCACGCTGATCCTGGTATTTCATTTCCGGATATGAGTTCTCTCTCTGAGCGATACAGCCACTAGTACGCATGAACGGATAGTAAGGGGTCATAGGGTCTTTGTTTAATTTTCCCGTTCCGTGAATACGGAAAAGGTTTCGACCGGCATCCCGGGCCACAATTGTTGGTTTCCACCAATCTTCACGATGTGATGACTCCGGAAGAAGAGACTTAAGCAGTTTTTCATCTTGAGATTTTGGCACGAAATTCAGGATCATTCGGCGAAATTTACCAAATGAAAGCTGCTGATCTGCTGACGGCATGACTGAATCAATCGTGAATATTCCTGCTGGCGTATTTCCGTTACGGGTATAGCTTGGAAGTCCTCTGGCAGATGAGGCCAGGGCCCGATGAGTCCAGATGGATCCGTCTGCATTTCTTACGATTTCTCCATGAATATCTCTCATGGTCATAAGACATGGATAAAGACGGTTATCACGGCAGAACATGAAGATTTTAACCGATTTTACGTACTCACCATTCATATAGATGGTGGTGTCAGGAGCATTGTAGAAAAGATCAGTAATAACGCTATCAGTAGTTTCTTTGCTTCTGATTTCATCTTCGGAAATATCAAAGTAAGGTGGATGATTTTTAGCATAAGAGATGAGCTTATCATGTCCTGCTGCCAGTAGCTCAGCTTCATAGGCAGCAATAGTGTAGATCAGCCGAACATCAACCAAGGGATTTAAAAGTGCATTTAATAGTTCCGCCTCCAGCTCTGGAGGAAGTTTATCAGCACGCTGATTTTTAAGTTTTAAAATGGCCACTCGAAGCTGTTCAGTGAGTTCGTAATGCAACGGCTCGAGTTCATTTAAGGTTTTGAGGGCCATTTCATTCCCGTCTTCACTTAAATCCCAGAGAGCATCGACATACAGTGATTGTTCCTGGGCAGTGAAGCCTGAAAAGCGACTGCTTGTGCTTCCTTCAAGAATGTTTTGTTGAAAATCATTATACAAAACTTCTTCAAAAATATTTTGCTGATTAGGAGTTGCCCAAACACTTGGCAAAAATGCTAAAGTAAGAGCAATTGACATCCAATGTTTCATGCTTAGTAGTCCTTTTAAATGAGGCGGAGACTCAAAACGTAACTTTTAACATACCAGTAGACAAGGAAATGTTAGAAAATGATAGTCTGGCATTCAAGCGAAAGTGCATTAAACCAGAATTAAGCACACCATTAGAAATACTTATTAAAGAGGTAACTTATGGAAATTATTTATGGTCTTTGCGTCTACATCTTGACGTTATATTAAAAAGCATTAACTTAAGAGAGTTCCTTGGAACAATTTTAACGGAGTAATAAATGGTTAAGCGTATTTTTTTATTCGTACTGACAAACGTATTGGTTTTAGTTTCGGTCAGCATCATTCTTAGTGTTTTAGGAGTAGGAAACTATCTAACTGCTTCTGGAATTAACTACACCTCTCTGATGGTGTTCTGTCTTGTATGGGGCTTTGTTGGTTCTGGTATTTCACTTCTTTTGTCCAAGTTTATGGCCAAGAGAATGATGGGTGTCGAAATCGTAGATGATCGCGGTCAATACGGCGAGCTGGTTCGTAAAGTTCACCAAATGGCCAAGCAGGCCGGTATCACTAAAATGCCAGAGGTGGGAATTTATCATTCTCAGGAAGTAAATGCTTTCGCTACGGGCCCATCCAAGAACAATGCTTTGGTTGCCGTATCAACTGGACTACTTCAGCAAATGAACAGCGATGAAGTGGAAGGTGTACTTGCCCACGAAATTGCTCACGTCGCTAATGGTGACATGGTAACAATGGCCCTGGTTCAGGGTGTGGTAAACGCCTTTGTCATGTTCTTTGCCCGTATTGCGGCCTTTGCTCTTCAAAACTTTTTAAATGGTGATAGAGATGATGATCGTCCGATGACTCAGGGCTGGGCCTATCATATTTCTGTGATGGTCTTTGAAATTGCCTTCTCGTTTTTAGGAATGTTTGTTGTGGCCTATGTTTCAAGAATCAGAGAGTTTCGTGCCGATAAAGGCGGAGCTCAATATGCCGGAAGACATAAGATGGTTGCGGCCTTAAAGCGTCTTCAGCAAAAGATCGATTTTGTTGATGACTCTCAGGATGCACTGAAAGCAATGAAGATTTCCTCTAAAAAAGGTCTGATGAATTTCCTTTCAACTCACCCGAGCTTAGAAGATCGAATTGCCGCTTTAGAACGCTCTTATTAATAGAATCTTAAAGGAAGGGGGAAGCGCTTCCCCCTTCAGTTTCCGCCCTGAATGCCGATTAGGGCTTATGAATTTGAACCAATCAGTCAGTTTAAGACTAAACGAAGTCCTTCGTAAGAGAACGAATGCCCTTTTTATTCCTCATTTATTAATCGTTTTTGTTTCTGTTTATATTTTTCGTGGAATGTATGATCTGCACCCAGAAGCCTTGATGGCCCTAGGGGTGATATTGGCCTCTCTTCTTATCCGTAAAATCATGGTTCAAGCTTGCAGTAAGGAGCGGTTTACTAATTGCTACACATTTCTTGTGATGATTACTGGACTCGGCTGGGGCAGTCTTTTCTGGCTTGTTCACCAGTTTTATGGGGTCTTCAATTTTGAAACCTTATATGCGAGTGGAGTGATTCTCACTTTGATTGGCGCCAGTGCCACCGCCTTTTCAGCTTCCTTGAAAGTGGCCATGACCTATCTGGTTTCTGTCAGCCTTGTTCCTGGCTATATGCTTTTTGCTGCGACAACAGAGACTACTTATGTGTTGGGATTTTTATTAATCTTGAATATTATTTATCAGTTCTATCATGCCTATGTTTCTCATCAATACCTGAAGGATTCAATTCATAATGAACTGAAAGCTCTTTATCAAAAAAACTCCTTGCAGGAGTTCATTGATTCTATCCCGGGAATTGTGACTATGGTCAACACTTCCGGAACCCATATTATGGTGAACAACTATTCAAATGGCTTTTTTAAGAGCAAGCTTTTGAATAAGAAAGTTGGCGAAGCCTTTCCTGATTCAACGACCTCCAGGGTTCTGAAATGCTTTTTGGAGAGTGGAAAGCCAGAAGAGATAATGGAAATTGATTCTGATGAATTGGGACCGGACAACTGGTACATGGTCAATTTAAAAAGAATCTCTGTTCCTGAGTGCGGAATCATTGCGGTCATTCTTCCCATTAATGAACTTGTTAAGGCAAAGAACGATCTCCGGATTCATAAGGCGCGGGCGATGTATGCCTCAAAGCTTGCTTCCCTGGGAGAGTTATCCGCAGGTATTGCCCATGAGGTGAACAACCCTTTGACCATCATCGAGGGGGCAGCAAGTCTTATTAAAGTGATCCTTACGGAAAGACCCATGGATGAGAAGGCCCTTGAAAAATCGGCCGATAAAATTATCGAAACCAGTCACCGCATTGCCAAGATCATTAAGGGTCTGAGGATGCTTTCAAAGGACGCGGAAGAAGAGCCCTTTGATAACATTTCATTTTTTTCCATCGTTGAGCCAAGTTTAGAAATATGTAAAAATAAGCTACTCACTCAAAATATTAAGCTCACTGTTTTTAATCAGGAAAGTGATGTTGATTTATTTGGAAACGAGATTCAATTGGGGCAGGTGATGATGAATCTCGTTTCTAATGCTATTGATGCCGTAAGTGGCACTGATTCGTCCCGATGGATAGAGATTCATTACAAACCTAGTTTCGATTGGGTAGATATTGACGTGATAGACAGTGGAACAGGAATTCCTTCGGAAATTGTGACAAAAATTATGGACCCTTTTTTCACCACGAAGGAAACTCACCAGGGAACAGGTCTTGGACTGTCGATTTCCAAAAAAATCATTGAGTCCCATAATGGAAGTTTGATGCTGTTAACAGATGCCAAAAATACGACTTTTCGGATTAGACTTCCTCGTATGACTCTCTGGCCAAAGGTTTAGAAAAAGGATCCGCCGGGAAGGCATTGTCGCTGTTCTTCAATGAGACGCTTGACGAGCACTTCTACTGATGGCACGTCATGAATTAGGCCAGAGATCTGGCCAATTTCAATTTCGCCTTCATCCATGTCGCCTTCTAACATTCCCCGCCGGGCCCTTCCATGCCCCAGAAACTTTTCTAGTTCTTCTTTGGTAGCACAGTGGTCTTCCAGTGATTTTACTTCTTCGAAAAACTTGTTCTTATAAAGCCTCACCGGAATATGTTTTTTCATGGAGAGCATGGTGCTGGAAGATGTGGAATTCACTATGGCCTGTTTAAAATTTTGATGAGCACTTGATTCGGTGGTGGCGACAAACCTGGTACCGAGTTGTGCTCCTTGAGCGCCAAGACACATGACGGCCGCGATGGCGCGTCCATCACCAATCCCGCCTGCTGCAATGACGGGAATTTTTACTGAATCAACTACCTGGGGAATAAGAGCGAGGGTAGTGATTTCTTCTCGACCATTGTGGCCACCGGCCTCAAAACCTTCGGCAATAACAGCGTCACATCCTGCGGCTTCACTTTTTATCGCAAATTCCGGACTGGATACAACATGAATGACTTTTGCTCCTTCACCTTTTAACCAACTCGTATAGTTTTTAGGGGAGCCGGCGGAGGTGATGAAGGTGCGAATTCCCATTCTTAAACTGATTTCAAGTTGCTCGCGAGTTTTCTCATAAAGAAGAGGAACATTGACCGCCAAGCATTCAGGATGATTTGTAAGTTTCAGGGCCTTATTTAAATGTTCCTCAAGCAGTTCAGGTTTCATGGAACCGGCCCCAATGACACCGAGAATTCCGGCATTGGCGGAAGCTGCGGCAAGTTTTCCGCCGGAGACCCAGACCATTCCGGCCTGAATGAGAGGGTACTTGATAGGAAGAAGTGAGCAGATATTTTTCATAAAGTTATTTTAGAAGAATTTCATTAATGTGCAAATCACTCAGGGCCTGTGCGGGTGATCTTTCGAGTTGCAGTAAAATTTCCGGATCAGTAGCTTTAGCTAAAACGGCCCGGGTACTGGTTCTTTTCGGTCCAAATCGCTCACCTTTTTGTACGCCCCAACCTGTAAGGTGAAGACTTTTACGAATGGAAGAGCTGGCGGAATAGGTGGAAAGGATAACATCTTCATGAGAAGAATCTTTCAATAAGGAAAACCATTCTTTGGTCCATAAAATAGGGTTCTTCTTGGGAGAAAAAGCGTCCTGATAAATGGCATGCCACTTTAAGGGATGATTTTTTAGATAGGCCGGCAGAGTTTTGCGGGCATCACCTTGAAGGATTGTGAGTTTGATAAAATCATTCTCCGCTTCCAGGATATTATTATCCTTCCACTGAAGATTTTTTAAAAAATAATGGTCCTGATGATTTTTTAGAAACCATTCCAGAAGATCAGCATCGAGTTCCAGCGAGACAAAATGCCATCTGCGGTCTGAAGGCAATTTCTCAAGGGTGGTTAAAAAGCCCACTCCCAAACCAAAGCCCACTTCCAGTATCACGAGGGGGCTAAACTTCAGAATATTTTCCTGGACCTTGGTGCCTTCAATGTAATGAAGAATGGTTTCGGCCCGGGCACCGGTAGTGGAGTGACAGGCCTCCTGAAAGGCTTCAGAAAAAAGAGTGTAGGAACCATCTGCGGTTTCCACCAGGCTATGATGGGGAGGGAGTGCTTTTTGATTGTTCATGGTAGAAATATAGCCAAACCGGGCCTTTTTGCCACCTTTCCTTGGCAGCTTTGAACGTATAAACAGTTGTTTTCTTAATTAACCCAAAAGTTTCAGGGGTTTCCCCGTACAATGTTCAAGGATTAAAGAGAATCTGACGAAAAGTATTTGGGAAAGGTGTAATTATGACTAAATCTCAGACTTGTAAATTACTGATCATTACGACCATGATCTTCGTCTCTGGACTCAGCTCTGCTGAGGATGTGGGCAATGGCGAAACCCAGGTTGATCCTCAGGCGGAGGATATTAATTCACCAACGAGCATTGTCTATAAAAGGACTGCCACCCCAAAGAATAAGTATGGTTTGGGATCCGGCCTCACTGGCATGAATCCGACTTTAGAGATAGACAAGTCTTATTTGTCAGAACCAACTCTTGATATCCACCGTCTCAAGTACAATCCTCAGGGCGACGGTACTGGAATTAAAGTTGATAGCCAGAAGTATCTTAATGGTCGTCTGGAGAATCCTGGACTCCAGCTTGATTTAACGGGTTTGCCTTATTTATATACCGATTTTAGTTGTAATAGGATGCCTGAAAGTTTTGAACTCTTTAAGGATATTAAAGATGAGGCAAATGTTTGTTTCGCAAATAAAATTCCCGTTTCTGAGAGAGTAAAATATTCTGAGGAACAGTTACTTAAGGCCGATGCTGAACTTTGTAAGTGTCTTAGTAAATCAACCTTTACTTCCATTCAGGACTTAATGAAAGAGGGGCGTGCAAAGAGCAACGGATTTCGAACAAATGAAGATATCCAGAAAGATGTTAAAGAGAATATTTTGAACATGGTGACAAAGGTTGCGACTTTGCAGGATGGGATGATGTTTCAGTCTCATATGCTCTTTAGTGGTGATAGCAAACTTTCAAAAAAAGCAGCGATTAATTCCTCCACTTATAGTGGGAACTTTATCAATACCCTATTTAAAAATGGTGGAGCTGCCGCTGAGACGATTAAGGCCAGTGGAAATATTATGGCATTGAAAGCGATTGATGCTTCAGGTCGGGGTGGCAGTCCCATGATACCATCGGTCTTTGGAATGAATGCATATAAAAAAGAGAACAATGCTCTAAAACCGATCATCACCAAGGCCCTGAGTCAAATTGAATTAAAGACAAATAGCGTGGAACTCCTAGCGGAGCCGGAGTTTGCTCCAGGCCAGTGCATGGGGGCCAAAGAATATTTTTCCTATATGCAGTTTCCGATGGATAAACAGTTTTATGGATTATTAAGGGATGAGACAACTTTTGATCCAAAAAGATGGGACTTCAAAGAGCTTGAAAATAGACTTAAAGTTTTGGCGACAGAAAAAAATCGCGACGATAAAGAAGTAACTGATATTAAGTTACGACTGCGCTTTTTGTATCGCAATCCTCTGATGAAAAACCTTTTTGCCGCTGATGATAAATATGATGATTATGCAGAAGCCAAAAAACTTGATAGCGCGACAAAAAACCGACTAGAAAAGATTTCAAAAACCATTCTACCGGCCAAAAAACAAGAGCTATTTGAAATTATTAAAAATCATGTGGCCCCTAAAGATCCCGCTTGTTTTAATAAAAATTTTGCCTGTAGGAATAACGCTGTAAAAAATGTTGCAAATTATGATGGCGCGATAAAAAAATTCTTCGATAATCCCAACGTTTCATTTCTTACCACTGCTCAAGCTGAAAAATCGGCCATGGCCGAAGTTAATAACTTAATAGAAAATCCTATCCCTCCTCAAGTTCTACCAACAAGTCAAAAGGAACTAGAGGATCAGGTTTTCAAGAGTATGCACAGTAATGGAGCACCTCATCCCAATGATTGCAGTCTCGTGGCTTCATTGCATGAAGGAAAAGAACTTGATCCGGCCTGTGTCTATACTTACGCATCCTATTGTCCAATGTTAGACAAAGTCAAAGACCAGATTGCAAATAAAGAGCTTGATGTTACCAGAATTTCCAGAGATTTAAGTTTGGAAACAACTAATATGTTTGAGCCAGATATTGAAAAGAATCTTGATCTCAAAACTACTAACAACCAATTATGTAACTTTAAAAGAAAACCCAAAGATGGCGGTCCGGCACGAAGTTTTAATGATTTCCATGAGGAATTCTGCCAAAAAAATAAGAGTGATAAGCTTTGCGCCAACCGTTCTTATGAAAATATTATGGCACTAAGAAAAGTCTATGGTGAGAAATATCTGCCAGCAGAAAGTCCTGCCAAAGAGGGATCTTTATCTAAAATGATTGCTGATGAAGTTAATGCGATTGAATCTCTCCTTATTCATAGAGAAATTCCAAACAGTACCCGTTCTGATGCTAAAGAGATTGCCAACGGGGATTCATCACCGATTAATCGTGGTCTTGATGAATTTTTAAAAGAATTTAATGCTGTAGGCGGAGAACTTCCAACTGATAATAAAGTTGAAGGTCCGGGAATGTTGGCCAATCTTAATACTGTCATGAAAAGTAATGACAGTGCCGCCCCTGGAATCATGGATTCCTATGATGGTGACGGATTAGGCTATTCTAATTCGCAGGCCCTGGCGTCGAATGCAGTAGTTGAACCACCTAAAATTGAGAATATGAGTGATGAGAGTAAAGAAGAATTATTAGGTCAGTGGAAAAGTGAATTTGAAGACTGGAAGAAAGCCAATAAAGGCAAAGAAGAGAGTGCTTCTGCCAGTAGTGCTGAAGCTTCTATGAAAGCTAAAATTGAAGCTCTTGAGACGCTTTTAACTGAACAGAGGAAACTCACTAACGATCAGTATAAACTTTTAAATGAGGCCATTGCCAATCAACGTGTTCAGGCACTGCCGGTGCAACCGCAAGTTGCTGCAAACAATGCTGATAAAGAAGTTCAGGAAAGAGTTAAGGCCAGATCATCTTCAGGCTTTACCACTTCTTCTTCGGGCTCTGGTATTTCAGATGAAACCCAGCGTGCTCCGGCCAGTGTAAAAGAATTTAATACCAGCGGCAGTGGCGCTGGTAACAGTAGCGGGGCTTCCGCTTCTAGCAGAAAATCATCATCAAGCTCTGGTGCTGTCTCCAGTGCCGCGGATTCTGTGGCGCGAGAAGAAGCGAAACTTGTAAACCTACGCCGCTTTTCAGATGGTTCTATTACTATTGAAACAGTGAACAGAGGAAGTCAGGCGTCGGCCAATGCCATTACTGTTCCGGTGAGTGATGAGCAATACCGCTTGCTGCAATCTAATCCAACCGCCCTTAACTTAAGTAATATTGAGAAGAGTATTCCACAAGATCAGATGGCCCGGTTGGAGAAGACTGGACAAATCATCCTGGTTCTTCAGAATGGATCAAACCCGCCATTTGAAGTGAAGGTTGAGAAGAAAGACAATAAACTTGTTTACCAGCTTAAAGACAACCTGGGCAACAAGGTTAATCCAGTGCAAAGGATTTACACCAGACAGGCCCTGGAACTTCAGCTTAAGACTCAATAAAATCCTTAATCCTATCAGCTACCCATTTGGGATCATCCGACGTGAGGTCATGACCTCCGGTCGGATGTTCCTCTATTGGGGTATGCCATTTTTTGGCAATGGCCCGGGAACACTCCACACTCACCATCCGATCATTGGTGGAGGCAAGCAGGTGTAAAGGCAGAGGGGGAATAAATTGACCTGGCCTGAAAGTTCCGGCCGCAAAAAGTTGGCGCAGGCTATTTTCAAAACTTACTGGACGCTCTTTTTGAATGCTATCCCACAGATCAAGGTTTTCTCCAAAAGTTTCCTGGTGATTGGTAACGAGTTTCAGGATATGAGATTCTTTACCTCGTCCTTGAAGGAACGGAACCCTAAGTAAAAAAAGCAAAGCTTCCGGGATGAGGCGATGATGAAAAGGCGAGATGCCGCCCATACTGGTATTGATTAAAGTTCCACCAGAAAAATCCGTGGGATACTTTTTCATCCATTCCACAGCAATCATTCCTCCCAGCGAGACAGCAATGAAGTGAGCATCTTCTTCTGCTAATTTTGCTTTAAGATAATCCCGACGCATTACTTCAACCATTCCTGAAACAGACAGCGGTGAGGCAGTGGAGTGATAATCCCCAGCACCGGGAATATCAATAGGAGTTAGTTTGGCATTGGGAAAGGTTGCCTGCAAATGATCAAGAAAGTTTCCCCAATGGGCCTTTTCACGGATTAATCCACGAATTAAGTAAAAATGTTTTTGCTTTGTCATACTTAACCATCTTACACTTTTTTAATGAGTTTGCAGCCCTACTATGAAGAATCCTATCACACTGAACGAGGTCGATCCGCTACCGAGCTAATGCACGAGGTGACGACGTATTCCAAGGGGCTCTTTAATTTTGTCGTTGAATCTAAGAATCGCTTCCTTCCAAATGTTGACTGGAGTGGTCTGAAGATTTTGGAAATGGGAGCGGGTAGGGGAGGACTAGGTCTCCTCCTGGCGAGGCTTGGGGCCCAGGTGACACTGGTGGACTTCTCCCCTACTGCTTTAGATCAAGCAAAAATGATCTTTGCTTTAGAAGGCCTTGAAGTGAAAACCATTCAGGGGGATGTTACTCATCCTGACCTTATGTTGCCTCACAAGTATGACATCATTGTTGACTCTCACTTGCTGCATTGTCTGACTGAGGATCCCGACCGCTCAAGCTATTATCAACTGATTCGAGATCATTTGAGCGAGAATGGGATTTTTGTTGCAGAAAGTATGGTTCACCGGAAAAAGCTCTTTATTCCGGATGGTTTTATGTTTGATGAAAAAAATGTTCTTTGGCAGATGTTCGGAAAATGGACACCGATTCGAAGGATCCTTGATTCTTTAGATCTGGAAAAAGAGCTGAGTGATGCCCACTTCAATATTGTTTATTTCTACTATTACGGCCAATATGGCTTCGTTCCACACCGAAGCTTTATGGATATTCCCGCTGAGATACTGCCTGCCGCCGTGAGAATGGTAGTGCAAAAAAAACAACTCTAGTCTGGTATGCTTATAATTTTTTAATCTTATGATGGTTGATACTCTAAGTCATGCAAATGAAGCACCTATAATAAGCATGACAACCAAAAGGAGAAAAAAATGAATGTTAATATCACTTTTCGTCACATGGAACATACCCCGGCCCTTGATCAGATGATTCGCGAGAAGTCTGAGAAGTTTGGCAAATGGTTTGGTGCTCAATCAAACATCCATTGGACTTGTTGGACAGAAGGTATTAACCATTGTTCTGAAGTTAACATTCAGTCCGGCCAGCAGGAATTCTTTGCTAAGGCCCAGGCCGATGATCTCTATAAAACTTTCGATTTAGTTGTTCATAAAATTCAAAATCAATTGAAGTAGCCTGGAGAACATGATGACAAAAATTTGGTACAAGGCCTACGATGCCGGGGTTCCTTACGAGATTAATCCAAGTGAGTATTCTTCGATTAATGACATGCTGGAAATGTCTTTTACAAAATTTAAAAACAATCCGGCATATCATAATATGGGAACAACTCTGACTTACGCAGAAATTGATCTCTTAAGCCGAAAGTTTGCAAGCTATCTGCAAAATGAACTGAAGCTCAAGCAAGGTGATCGCGTGGCGATCATGATGCCAAATATTCTTCAGTACCCCATCGCACTATTCGGAATCCTTCGTGCCGGAATGGTGGCAGTGAATGTGAATCCGCTTTATACCGCCCGAGAGCTTGAACATCAGTTAAAAGACTCTGGCACTAAGGCGATTGTCATTTTTGCCAACTCGGCCCATGTTCTTGAAAAAGTTCTGGCCAGCACACCGGTGAAGCACATCATCACCACTCAAATTGGAGACATGCTTAAGTTTCCAAAAAACTACATCGTTAATTTCGTTATCAAAAAAGTTAAAAAGATGGTGCCGGAATTTCATCTGCCAACAATGCTTGATTTCAAATCATGCGTGATGAAAGGCGATGAGAGTAGTTTTAAAAAACCAACAGTCACGTTGGAAGATACGGCCTTTTTACAATATACCGGAGGTACAACCGGTGTTGCCAAAGGAGCTGTCCTCACTCATAGAAATATGGTGGCCAATATGCTTCAGGCCCGCGCCTGGATTAAAAATTTTATCAGTGATGGTAAAGAAATCATTATCACTCCACTGCCGCTGTATCACATCTTCTCACTTACAGCGAACTGCTTTGTTTTTGGTTCTGTCGGGGCCTTAAACATTCTTATAACAAATCCGCGGGACATTCCGGGCTTTGTGAAAGAACTAAAAAACTGGAAATTCACGGCCTTTACCGGGGTGAATACTTTGTTCAACGGTCTTTTAAACAATGATGAATTCAGAAAGCTCGATTTCTCTAGTTTAAAGCTAACTTTAGGCGGCGGTATGGCCGTTCAGAAGGCCGTTGCTGAAAGATGGAAGCAAGTCACTGGACGTCCGCTAATCGAGGCCTATGGCCTCACTGAGACCTCTCCTGCTGCCTGTATCAATCCGATGACCTTAAAAGAGTTCAATGGCTTCATTGGAGTTCCCATTCCTTCAACGGATGTGGAAATTAAAGATGATGATGGAAAGACAGTGGCACTTGGTGAAATCGGGGAGATCTCCATCAAGGGTCCGCAAGTGATGGCCGGATATTATAACCGTCCGGAAGAAACAGAAAAAGTGATGACTGCTGATGGATTCTTCAAGACTGGGGATCTGGGTTATATGACGGAAGAGGGCTTCGTTAAAATCGTCGATCGCAAAAAAGATATGATTCTTGTTTCCGGATTTAACGTTTATCCCAACGAACTTGAAGACGTGATCGTTGGACATCCGAAGGTGTTAGAAGTCGCTGCCATTGGAATTCCTGATGAGAAGTCCGGTGAAGTGGTAAAAATCTTCGTGGTGAAAAAAGATGAAAGTCTTACCCAGGAAGAATTGATGAAATTCTGCCGGGAGCAGCTGACTTCTTATAAAGTTCCTAAATCCATCGAATTTAGAACTGAACTGCCTAAGTCAAATGTTGGTAAGATTCTTCGAAAGGATTTGCGGGCCGAGGCGCTGGCGAAATCTAAAGACTGAATGATTTCAATAAGGTGGACCGACTGGTCCGCCTTATCAGACTAAAAGCATATATAAGTTAGTAAAAGTAAGAAAAGAAAGATTCCCCGTTAACGTAAGCTAACCTTAAGATTGAAGTAAGCAATAATTAAGAATCAAGGAAGATTTGTAGACCAGAAAGGGATTTCTGGCCTTAACGAAAAGCCTAAATGGGCCACTGTGCAGGTGGCCCTTTTTTTTGCTACTAGTTTGGTTCCAGCGCCTGAGGCGGAGACCATTTCCTGATATTTTCCCGTTCAATCACTTCCACATTATATTTTGAAATATCTTGCCCGAGTCGCTGTTTATATTCGGCCTTCACCTGTGAGGCCTGCTCTTCGGCCCTTTTGAGCACCGTTGAGAGATCTTCATGGGGTTTGACTAGGGATGAACCGATTGAAATAGATCCCCGATAAGTGGCCTTTTCCTGAGAAGCCTTCAAGTATTCTTGAAGTTTATATTCTTTAAATTTATTAAAATCACTGACGGCCAGGTCCTGATCTGCTTTTGAAAGAATCTTTTTCATTACTTCCGGCAAATCTTCTATCTTTTCAGCTTTTTTAACTGCCCGGTATTGTTTTACCGATGTTCTTATTTCCTGACTGAAAATGTGACGAATTTGTGGATTGTAGTCTACTTCATTGATCATTCTTTGCGAAATTTGTTTTATCATTTGAGGGTTATTACTGCCCAAAACAATAACAAGTTCATCTCCGCCATTTTTGAAAATCATATCTCCTGGGCGCATGGCCTTACGGAGGGATTCACCCACACTGGTTAAATACTGATCTCCGGTCTGGGTACCTCCAGCAAAGTAATTGGTTTTGCCAAGATTGTTGACATCGACAAAAATCAAGCTGCTGGTTCCGGCCTTCTCTTTAACAAGGTTATTAAGAATTTCTTTGCCAATAGTGGAATTTGAATCAATAGCGAGGGTTTTGGCATCCACTGGTACGTCCTGGGTGACATGATGGATGATGCCATTTTTATCGGTGATATTTTTTGAGTATTTAAGAACCTTAGTGCCATCAGGAAGTTCCACTTCGTGGAGCCGGGACTCTTTGAGCAGGAGAAGTTGTTTTCGTGGTTGACTGGTTTCTTTCAGGGCAATGGCGGCCAGTTTTAGTCGATTTTCGAGTGTCGCTTTTTCCAGACCATTAATGAGTTTGGTCTCACTGACGAAATTTTTCAGCGCCCGAGTGGTATTAAGAGCGATTTTGGCCCCTTGCACGAACTTGGCAGGAGATACGACTAAGAGGAAAACATCAGTTACGCCCTTACAAATGATTTCACTTTGCTTTTCCAAAGGTAGACAAGGAAAGCTCTTGATCTCACTCATCAGGGTGTTCTTAAGTTCTTCGCTGAATTTTAGAAATTCATCCCAGTACTTTTTGGCAGTACTCCAGATACTACTTTGGGAAGAAAGATTGATTCTGGCTATGCTTAGAGACATCTCGATAGGGTTCAAATCTGCCTTTAAAAGCTTCTCTATGCTTTTATTTGCCTCATCCCATGCCCAAGCAGGGGCCTCGATTAAAAGAAGTTTTACGAGCTCTACAAAGCCTTGAATGAGTCCGGTGCCTGACTTCCATCCCCCACTAAGGCAGCCGGTGACAATATCAAGATAGGAGTCGTCTATTTTTTTTGAACAGCTGGCCTCATTAATGGCAGTGATATCCTGCTCCATGAGGATCATCTCGGAAAGTATAGAATGGGGTTCTATGCATTCATCGCTATAGACAGAAAAGCTAATAAGCATGAGCAACAGACACATGAATCTATTCATGGGTGAGGACCCAATTCAGGAGAGTTTCTTGAGGAGCTTTGACCAGGGAGTCCGGACCTTTCCAAAGAAGAACCATTATTGATTCTTTTCTGGGACACCACGATTGAGACCAATCTGATTTCTTTATGGCCGGAACATGTCGACAGCCGTGACCATCAGGTCTCACTTGTTGG
This sequence comes from Bacteriovoracaceae bacterium, assembly GCA_023701435.1. Taxonomy (GTDB): domain Bacteria; phylum Bdellovibrionota; class Bacteriovoracia; order Bacteriovoracales; family Bacteriovoracaceae; genus Peredibacter. Next base: position 110,717 of record JAMPXB010000002.1, read on the forward strand.
ATGAACTTTAAGAGTTTTTCCTGTAAGGAGAATTTTTGAACCATCAAACTTGGAACTTCCATTAAGTCTTTTTTTGGATCAGCATAGGCCCAAGTCAGAACGACGGGTGCGAGGCTGTTCATTTCGATCCATCCTGAAGGGGTCTTGGGATGTAGAGCTTCCGCCTGGAGATTGGATGAGAAAAGAATAATGAATAAAAAAAACTTCATATTTTAAGCCTGTGTAAAACTTTATCGTCTTACTTAGTCAAAGCTTTAAGAGGAGAGCTAAAGAGTAGTCATTAAGATATTGAAATCGAGATCGTTAACTCAAGAATATCAAGCAGTTATTAAGAGAACCTTAATTATGGGTATTTGAGTCCAAGCTGATCACGTAGATGATAGAGATTACTTCGATGAAGACCTAACTCCTTGGCGGCCCCGGCCCAATTGCCCTCATGCCTTTTAACAGCCTCTAGAATAATTTCTTTTTTATAAAGAGTGAGGGCTTCTTGCAGTGTTGGGTGATGGTCACTTTGTGCTGTCAAGATCACATCAATAGCTGAAACTCCTTCATTCATTGATGGCAGAAAGAGATGTTTGGGTTCAATTAAAATAACAGATTTATTTTTTGCCGTGTTTTCCTGTGAGGCATGCAGAGTTGCTCTGGAGATAATATTCTTGAGTTCTCTGACGTTTCCTGGCCATTCATAATTGCTGAGTTTGTTAATAGAGGCTTCGCTTAAGCGAAAAGGTTTTGAGCCCAGTCTTCTTTGATAAGTATCACAGAAAAAACCAGTCAGAAGAGGAATGTCATGGAGATGATCTCTAAGGGGAGGTGTAACCAGTGGATAAACATTAAGACGATGATAAAGATCAGATCTGAATGTTCCTTTTTTTATTTCTTCTACAAGGTCTCTATTGGTGGCAGCAATCACTCGAACGTCCACTTTCCTTGGACGATCGTCTCCCACCCGTTGAATTTCTCCCTCTTGAATGGCCCGAAGAAGTTTTGCCTGAATGGACAGAGGCAATTCTCCAATTTCATCTAAAAAGAGTGTACCATTATTGGCAACTTCAAATTTACCCATTCTATCTTGTATCGCCCCGGTGAAAGAGCCTTTTCGATGTCCAAACAGTTCACTCTCAGCAATGCTCTCAGGCAGGGCCGCACAGTTAACATAAATAAGTGGTTTGTCACTTCGCCGGGAATAAGCGTGAATTCCTCTCGCCACTAATTCTTTCCCTGTTCCTGTTTCTCCCATCACGAGCACCGCTAGATCAGATTTTGCAACCAGCTTAATATTTTCCTTGAGTCGTGTGATCTGAGTCCCAGTACCAATTAATTCCCCACCGCCTCGAGAAGAAACTTGTTCCATTAAATCCTGGGCCAGCATCCCTTGAATACGGGCAGATTCTTCAAACGTATCTAGAAGGCGTGATGTTCTAAGTGTTGCTCCTGAAAGAGCTGCAATGGCGTGGAGAAAGTCATCACTAATTTCATCAAAGGCATGAGGTCGCAATGAATCAGCGGTAAGAATACCTATTGTTTTGTCCTCAACAATTAAAGGACAACCCATACAAGCATGAACATGCTCTAGGGCCTTCGGGTCATCCTCCACCATTCCATCAAAAGGATCAGGCAAATCACAATCCAGAGGAAAGCGTATAGGGGATTTAGCGTTAGCAATAATATCTAATCGCGGATGCTCTTTTAATGTGTAGGCTTTTTCAGTTGCTTCCGAGATCAAACCAAAACTGGCGAGTGGAATAAGTTGATCTTTTTCCAGAATCATTAAAACTGCAGCATCGTAAGGAACAATCTCTCGGAAAATTCTCAAGAGTTCGTGATAACGATCTTTTGAGGTAAGGGTGGCATTGAGATTTACTGCTATTTGGATCAAGTTTTGGAGGTCTTTCATGTGATGTATTATACACATCATGATATGAAAAATATATCTCTTTAAAGATGTGGTTTTTACATCACAAGTTCATAAGTGCCTGGAAAGATTCGTCTCGTACGTTGGCATTGAGCTTGCGATAGGAAAGTCAAAGAAAAGGAGTGCTTATGCAATTTGCTGATCAACCATTGTCGGAATTGGCCATCAAACTACCGATGGCCACAGAAATTTTTCGTAAAAATCGTTTAGACTTTTGCTGTGGGGGAAAACAAACCCTACGGGAAGCCTGTGTGAAAAGAAATCTTGATTTAAATGCTTTAGTTAAGCAACTAGAAGGGCTGACTCCTAAAGATGATCCGACCTTTAGTGAGATGCCTTTGGATAAAATGACCTTCTATATTGTGGATCGATATCACAATGATCTTCGTAGAAGATTCCCTGAACTTTTAGCTCTCTCTCAAAAAGTAGAACAAGTTCATGCTGAACATTCCGCATGTCCAACAGGTCTCTTTTCGCTGTTGAGTGATATGCATAATGAGATGTTGATGCATATGTTGAAAGAGGAGAATGTCTTATTTCCCATGATTCAAAATGGGGCCGGTCATAATGCTTTTATGCCAATTAAAGTAATGAATGCCGAACATGAATCCCACGGTAAGCAACTTGAGGAAGCTCACAGATTGACTTCTGATTTTGTTCCACCAGAAGGGGCCTGTGGAACCTGGCGGGCCTTATATGCAGGACTTGAAAAATTAGAAGAAGAGATCATGGATCACATCCATCTTGAAAATAATATTCTTTTTCCTCGGGCCTTGGGCTAACGAATTTTTGTTAATTACAAATAAATGAAACAGGATGATGAATCATCATCATCCTGCTTCTTCTCGTTCACACTTAAAGTAAATTCATTAATTTTTTTCTCTCGGAAATTATTTTCTTAAAGCTGATATCTGTCATGTTTGTTCTTTTACCTGATTGATATATTTTACATATATCAAAAGAGTGATCTTCAACAACTCTAAGAGGAAGAAATATGAAACCAATCTTTGTTGCTTTATGTCTCATGCTTCTGCTCTCTGCCTGCTCTAAAAAAACGGGCGAAGAACAAAATGCTGAACTGTCTGACCAGTTTGTGAATGGTGAGCTTGCCGAAATCGCAAAGGCCCGTGGCCTTAAACCCGATGATCTTGTATCAGCAGTTAAAACTTACAATCCAAGCGGTGCACTGGATGAATACCTGGCCTTCTTTGGCACTGGTGTCTCTGGTCGTTTGGCAGTTGTAGGTATGCCTTCAATGAAAATTCTGAAATACGTGGCAGTTTTCTCTGCAGAGCCATGGCAGGGATTTGCTTTTGATGATGAAAGTAAAGCGATTATTAAAGGCAGTGCTCGCGAAGAAATTGAATATAGCTTTGGTGACATGGGAACTCCGGCACTCTCGCTTTCGAAGGGAATCCATGACGGCAGGGCCTTGTTTGTAGCCGATGGAGCTAACGGACGTATCGGTATTGTAGATCTTGCTGAATACGAAACAAAACAAATCGTAACCCATCCTTATCTAAGAAATAGTAACGCCGACATTTCTGTCAGTGCCAATTCAGAGTATGTTGCCCAGACCACAGCTAATCCTGAATTTTTTATGAGTGCAGGACATGAAAGTAAGCCTATTGGTGGAGCAAGTTTTTGGCGATTTATTGAAAAAGAAATAGATGGGCATAAGCACTTTTTTATTGATCCTTCAACTTCCTTTACAGTGCTATTACCGAAAGGAAAACAATCTTCACCGGCAATGGGGAGAGGTGATAGTGATGGTTTGATGCTTTCAATTACTCAAGATGATAAACCTCATCTAAACGTAATTGACTGGAAAAAAGCTGAAAGCTTGATTTCCACTAAAGCTTTTAAAGTAAATGGGCATTTTACTCTGGATGAGAAAATAGCACTGGCCTCAAAGGTCTTGGTCCGCCATGAGCTTCCAGCCGGCGCCTATAAGGTTATGATCTCTGGTAACGGTAAGTATGCTGCTATTTCTAGTAAAACCAGTTCAAATCTCCATTTGCTTGATTTAAAAACTGTAGCAACCGGATCTATTTCACTTACCCGTATAGACGTGGGGGGAGCATCGGTTGATGCTGCTTTTACAGATAAAAATCTTTATGTGACTGTCCATAATCCAAATAAGGTTGTGAAGATCAGTCTTTCCGACAAATCTGTTAAATCCAGTCACTCTTTGGATTTTCCTGCAGGAAGTATCATCATCCCTGAAGCGGATACAAATAAAACTCAGGAGCGCTACGCTGTTATCGTTAACCACTCGCCTTATGGAAGATTCACAAAGGTCGGGCCGCAAACTGGATTGTCTGCTCACTTATTGGACATTCGTGAAGATAAAATGAGCAGCATCTATGATGCCTCGATCCCGCAATCAACTCGTCTGGCCGGTGTCGTGATGTCGACTTCCATCAATAAACCTATCTTCCGCTATAAAATCGGTACTGATCCAAGATCAGGACTCATCTCTTCTTACAAAACCCCATCTGGGCAGGAAAAAGTTGTAAGAGATGGAAAGCGTGTCCACGTATATGCCACTGTGATTCGAAGTCACATCACTCCAGATTATATTGAAGTGGAGCAAGGTGATACTGTGAGTATTCACATTACCAGTAATGAGCAGTCAAGAGATCAGACTCACGGTTTTACTATTGACACATACAACGTTCACGGAAGCTGGGAGCCGGGAAAAACTGCCACTGTTACTTTTGTAGCAGATCGTTCCGGTGTCTTCCCGTTCTATTGCACAGAGTTTTGTTCTGCTCTTCACTTAGAAATGCAAGGCTACTTATTGGTCAAGCCTATGAGTGATAAGAAAATTTCTCAGAATGATAGCTTACAAAAATTACGAAATAACCCAAAAATGAAGAGTTTCTTCAATTATATAAAAGGTGAATAACATGAAAAATAGATGTCTCACATTCATGGCCTTCGTCAGTATAGTGGGATCAGCTTATGCTGACAGTAATTTAACCCAAAAACTCATGGATATCGCCAAGGAGAGAAAACTTAAACCGGATGATGTTTTATCGGCCGTGCAAACTTTCACTCCCGCAGGCAAAGAAGATGAGTTCCTTTGTGTGAACTCCGGTGGACAGGCCGCTTCGGCCATCCTTTATGGGGTTCCATCAATGAGAATTTATAAGTATGTGCCTACTGCTGCCCATGATCCGGCATCAGGGTATATGCATGATCTCCAAACCCGGGCAATGGTTAGAAAGGGCCGCATGATTGATTCTCAGGAATTATCCTGGGCCGACACTCACCACCCAGCCTTTTCTGAAACTAATGGGAAATATGACGGTCGGTATGCCTTTTTAAATGACAAGGCCAATCCCCGCATATTTGTCATTGATCTTAAGGATTTCGAAACTAAGCAAGTTATCCATAATCCCATTTTCATGTCGGCCCACGGTGGTGCCTTCGCTACACCTAATACAGAATATATCGTTGAAGGTGCCCAGTATGCGGCCCCTGCTGATCGCAAGTATGTGCCACTAAATCAGGAGAACTATAACAAGCACTATCGCGGAGGAATAACATTTCACAAGTTTGATAATGGGAAAGGGAAAATTGATCCTAAGAAATCTTTTACTGTTATTGCTCCACCTTACTCTCAGGATTTAAGTGATGCCGGGAAGGGGGAGAGTTACGGCTACAGCTTTACTAACTCTTTTTGTTCTGAGCGCTACATTGGAACAGGCCCGGATGGGAAGCAGCCTCCCTTTGAAGCAGGTTGTTCTGCCCGGGATACCGACTTTATGCATGTTGTTCACTGGCAAAAAGCTGAAGAGTTGTTTAAGAAGGGCAAATTTAAAATGGTCAACAACCATGCGGTTATTCCTATGGACGTAGCTGCTAAGGAAGGAGTGCTTTTTTTAATTCCTGAGCCGAAGTCACCGCACGGTAATGATGTTTCCCCTGATGGGCGTTTCATCATTGTTGCAGGGAAATTGGATACCCACGCTTCTGTCTATGATTTCCGTAAAATTAAAAAGCTTGTGGAAGATAAGGATTTTGCCGGTCATGATGAGTACGGAATTCCTATTCTTGATCTTCAGAAATCGCTCCATGGTCAAGTACAAGTGGGTCTGGGACCTCTTCACACTCAGTATGGCTCTGAACCAGGAGTGGTTTACACTTCATTGTATCTTGATTCACAAGTTGTAAAATGGGATTACATCAACAAGAAAGTCCTGGATAAGGTTTCAGTTAACTACAACATTGGCCACCTGGTTTCAATGCAAGGGGACTCCATTGAACCGGCCGGAAAATATTTGATTGCTCTCAATAAACTGGCAATCGACAGATTTGACCCGGTAGGTCCTTTACTGCCTCAGAACCACCAGCTCATTGACACTTCTAAACCTAAGATGCGGGTGATTTATGATCTACCCCTTCCATTAGGTGAGCCTCATTATACTGTCTGTATTGACAATAAGAAGCTCAGTCCAATTACAACTTATCCCATTGGAACTGATCCAGTTGAGATGAAAATTTCATCTGTTGCAACCATGAAGGGTAAAGAGAAAGTGCTTCGTAAAGGTAAGAAAGTTGAAATCTTTGGAACTCTTTCACGTCATGGAATTGTTCCCATGAATGTTGATGTTACCCAGGGTGATGAAGTGATCTTCCACTTAACTAACATCGAACAGGAAGCAGGAAAGCTCATTAAGTTCACTGTCAATGGCATGGGTGTACTGGGAGTTTTTACTCCAGGAAAAACATCGAGCTTAAGGTTTGTGGCCTCTCAAAAAGGCAGTTACTCTTACAGTGCTGAGGATATCGCTTCTCCTTTTGGAGTTCAGGAATATGGTCAGTTAAATGTGAAGTATGACCATCAGTTTGAGAATCGTCGTCAAGAAGCAAGAAAACTTGAGTCAGAATATGTCGCGGCCCTCTTCAAGCTTCCAGAGGTTGATTCTAAAGTCGCTTCTCTAGAAAAACTTCATCCGGGAGCAATTAAATTTGAAGAGTATGGTTGTATTGGATGTCACATTCATGGTGAAGCCGAGACTGCTCCGGATCTCACTGACGTCACTGTTCGTCGATCCAAGGACTGGATCAAGAAGTTCGTGGCCAATCCTGAGAACTACTATACTGATCCGACAATTGCTCCTCTGGTAGCAAAATACGCTCTGGAAATGCCAAACCTGGAGGTACCTCCTGAAGATATTGACCAGATTATTGAATACCTGGATCAATTTAAGACTAAAAAATAGAAGTTTGTATGAAGCAGCTCCGGTTCTTAATAATATTCATCTTGTCATCATGGGCCCTCTTGGGGGCCTGTGATGACAGCATGAATTCCCAAGCGCCAAGTGAGGGGTGGCATCAGGAAGTTAAGACCGGACCTTTACAAAAAGAAATAAACAAACTTTTGCCCAACCAAACTCTCAAGCTCTCTCCAGGTCTTCATCACGGGCCGATTCATATCAAAACTCCGGGAGTAAAGATCGAAGGTTTACCCGGGACTATCATTACCGGCGATGAAATTGGAAGTGTTATAGTGATAGAGGCCAATGACGTCACTATCAAAGGCCTGACCATCAAGGGCTCAGGTCTCTCTTATACTCAAGCGGATTCAGGGATTGGTCTCAGATCGGTTAGCAACATTAAACTTCTGGAAAATAAGATCGAGGATTGTCTTTTTGGTATAGATGTCTACAGCGGGAATAATAACCTTATTCAAGACAATGTTATTTCCTCTAAGAATCTTGAAATCGGTCTGCGCGGTGACGCTATCCGTTTGTGGTCTGTCACAAATTCAAAAGTGTTAAACAATCAATGGAGCCACTCTCGTGATGTGGTGTCCTGGTATTCCCAAAAAATTGATTTTCATGGGAATAGAGGAAGTGATTCCCGCTACAGTATTCATAGCATGTACAGTAAGGGACTAAAGATTCAGAACAATACTTTTAAGAGAAATCAAGTGGGAATCTTTCTGATGTATGGAAGTGATTTCATTATCAGTAATAACTATATCGAAAGGGCCCAGGGTGCGACTGGGATGGGCATAGGGCTTAAAGAGACTTCCAATATCATCGCTCAAAATAACACCATTAATTATTCTGCTGTCGGTGTTCTGGTGGATAACTCACCATTTAATTCCGGAAGCAGAAACTGGTTTCATGGGAATAAATTTTCCTTCAACGGTAAAGGTGTTGTTCTGAGCAATGATTTAGTGGGGGGCGAGTTCAAAAGAAATTCTTTCGTTGGGAACTTGCAGGATGTGGATACTGAGCACAGGAGAGGAAGTCAGAGTGTTTGGGATAAAAATTACTGGGATAAGTATGTGGGTTTTGATGAGGATAAAAATGACATCGGAGATACCCCTTTTGTGATCAGAATTTACGGAGATTCACTCAGGAAATCAAACCCAAAGTCATCACTCTTCTATGGCACTCCACTTTTTACTTTAATGGGAATTATTGAAGAGGTGGCCAATCTGGGGGAGCCGATTATCGTCTTGATCGATAAGAACCCTAATATTTTAAAGAAGTGATTATGATTAAAGTACAGAAAGTCGTTAAAACCTTTAAAGCAGTTTCAGTTCTCAAGGGGCTTAGTCTGGAGATAAAACCCAGAGAGCGAGTGGCCTTAGTGGGACAAAATGGTTGTGGAAAAACAACGCTCATTAGATGTCTTCTGGGTCTGTACCGCTTTGAGGGAGATATTGAAATATTTAAATCCAATATTAAGAGTGAGCGTGAAGAGGCCTTAAAGAAAATCGCCTTTGTTCCCCAGACACCGCCGGCCTTAAAGAATACAGTCGGTGAGATTATAAATCTTACTTCTGAGTTATGTGGCTTTCCGGCCTCTGAGATCGACCCCGTGGCCCGACGTCTGGGTCTGGATATTTCTAAATGCAGCTCAATTCCCTTTAAGAGTCTCTCTGGTGGGATGAAGCAGAAATTGTTAATTGCCTGTGCTTTAGCACGAAAACCACAGTTACTCATTATGGATGAGCCTTCTGCTAATCTTGATCCACAGGCCAGAGCGGTCTTTTTCAAACTCCTCTCAGAGTTGCCAGAAGAGACAACAATGCTTTTAACTTCTCACCGCGTGGATGAACTCTCTGGCATTGTTTCAAGAGTGATCGAGCTTGATGCTGGAGTTATCACCATTGATGACATCGTAGAGAGCGGTGATACCAATATCTTAACTGGCGAACAAAGTTGTGTACTTGAACTAAAACGCATCCCTGATTCAGTTCAAGCGGTACTTCAGGAGTGGTCATTTACCGCCCAGGATAGGGATCAATTAAAGTGGGAAGGGATCATTGCTTCGGCCGATAGTTTTAGGTTTCATGCCACACTCACTAGATGGTCTGGAATAATTGAAAGTGTCAATATCAGGAGAATAAAATGAAAATAATAATCACGATACTTATGATGTTAATTTTAACTTCTTGCCAGGAGTCCGGAGAACTGAAACCTCAGGAACCTTTGTGGGGTCGTGAGGGATGCGCCAGATGCAGAATGGTCTTGAGTGAAAAACGCTATGCGGTTCAAAGAGTTCTCTCTAATGGAGAAATTCATTTCTACGATGATTTAAACTGTGCCTTACAACACAAGCATGATGAAGATAAGGGCACCCTTTATGTCCATCCTCATGGCAAAGATCAGTGGATTCTTGCAGAACAAGCTAAGTATCAGTCAGGTTTAAGAACTCCCATGAATTCGGGATATGGTGCCGTTAATGAGGGAGGAGAGATAACTTTCTCTGAAGTTCAGGAAAAGTTTAAGGAATAAAATGAAACATACAATATTATTAACTATGCTTGAAATGAAGGAAACTTTCCGGGCAAAATGGTATCAGTTTTATGTTCTCACTGTCGCAACCATGATCAGTATTTTCTTTTATTTTGGATTGGCAGAGTCAAGAGCGTTGGGATTCACTGGTCTAGGCCGCCTTTTGTTAACATTGATTCAAATTAGCATTATTGTCCTTCCCATCTTTACCATGATGACCACCGTAAGGACCTTGGTAGGAGATAGAGAGGCCGGCGTTTGGGAATATAACTTATCAGTTCCGGTTAAATTATCCTCATTTTATTGGGGTAAAGGACTTGGCCGCTTTCTTTCTTTATACCTACCTCTCGCCTTTGGAATGATTGCTGCTGGGGTGGTGACTCTGATTAGAGGCTATCCGGTTCCTTGGTTAATGATTTTTTTATATACAGGCTTTATTGGGGCCAATCTGTTATTTTTCACAGGAATTGCTTTTCTTCTTTCCGTTCTTTCAAAGACTCAGGAAATGGCCCTTGGTCTGGGATTTATATTGTGGTTAGCCTTTGAGGCCATGATTGATGCACTTCTTTTAGGTCTTTTACTCAAACAAAGAGTCTTATCTGAAATTATTCTGGGAGCTGCCTTTTTAAATCCTTTGCAGTCATTCAGGATGGCGGCCATCGGGCTGTTTGATCCGGAACTAACTGTTCTCGGACCTATTGCTTATACCATCATCGAAAAGATTGGGCTTAATAATCTTCTTGCTTGGGCCATTTTGTGGCCTTCGCTGGCAGGGCTAGGACTATCTGCCTTGGGTTACGTTGTCTTTAAAAAGAAGGATTTGATATGAAACAGATATTCTCCAAAACATTTTTCTTATCACTTATATGTGTGGTCTGTTATGGACTCGTTTACTCACAGCCGATGTGGAACTTTAAGTTCAAAGCTCCCCAGTATCCGATGGGTCTGGAGCTGGATATTTTTATGACCGGGGCCCAAGGAGATGTCGCTGAGATTGATATCATTAACCACTACATTGGGATGCAGAAGCTAGAAGATGCCGCTAAAAATGAAAAAGCGATGGCGCCCTTTGTACTAATTGGTTTGTCAGTTATTTCTCTTGCTCTTGGATTGTTTCCTAATAAAAAGTTATTCCATGTTCTTTCGTTGGCGATTTTAGGGTTTCCCCTGGCCTTTGTGGCCATTTTTCAATTGTGGCTTTATAAATTTGGGCATGAACTGAATCCTGCTGCTCCGGTGAGGCTCACTCCCTTTACTCCTGTCATCTTAGGCGAGGGGATCATTGGTCAGTTTACAACTTATGCTGTTCCGGGAAATGGATTTTATCTGACTTGTTTTGCAGCTCTTTGTGTGGTTGTGACAATCCTTACTTCTCATAAGGACATAAGTATTGTTACTAAGCGATGATGATTGGCCTTTCTTGTCTGTCTAGGATGACATATCTGGATAGATCATTTCCACTAGCCACATCATTACTCATTTTGGTCAACTGAGGTTCCACATCGGCATGGGCCCCAAGGCAACCGATAAAAATAAAGTCCCACTTATCGGTGATAGTATCGGCTTCATTTATTAAAGCGGTCAGGGTGGTTAATTCCTCTGCCGTTTTATCCACACACATGATGGGGGTTATTGTGCCGCTGCTATGGTGGGACTTAATATCATTTTTTAGGGCCGTGGCCTTGGCAAACAAGAAGAGAACTCGTTGTGGTACTGGTTCACTTCTTGCTGCTATAAGAAGTTCATTAAAATTAGTGATTTTCATAAAGAGTCCTGTCATTACTATTAAATTCATTATAGCAGCATACAGATGATTGACTCTGACCTAGATCAGGCTAAGCAGTCTATTTGATGTAGTTTACTAATCCTAGTATCAAAATGAAGCATAAGAGACTGGCCCCTGCCGCAGGCCAGACAAAAGTCAGGTCATTGGCAAGGTAGGCGTTCATGGTGGCCATTAGGAGCCACAGCTGAAGAATAACCAAAACCAGAACAATAGCGAGAACTCCGGTCAATATAGTTGATGCATTTTTATCGTAGTGGGGTCCTTTCATATGACCATTCCTTCGGCATAGATATCACCGTTATGAAATTTTAATTTGACCCTTGCCAGGGCCCTTGGCGGAGGTCCTGCTAAGGGGGAGCCATTGTTCATGTCAAAATAACCGGCATGGCATGGACAGTAGAGTTGTTTTTCTTCCATCTTGGGAATTACTGGACACATGAGATGAGTACATTTATTTGAGTAGGCCACAAATTTAGTCTCACTTAATCTGATCAGTAGACAGGTATCTCCTTTTGCAGGATAGGTGAAAGTGATAAAATTATTAACCTGTATGCTATCTATGGACGCAATTTTTTTTATTGGCAGTTGAGCCGCGGATTTTCTGAAAAAATTTTGTAGGCCAATGTAGAGCTGGCCCACAACGAAAGAACCACTGATCAAAAGAAGAAACTTAGTAAATTCCCTGCGTTCAATGAAATGTTCTTTAACCTCATCCACTGGAAAATCTTCTCTCCATTTTGTGGTTTCATTCAAAGGTTGAACTTTTTTGATTTTGTCCATCTATTCCCCCAGAAAATCCAGACTAACATCGGCAAGATGATCTTCCATGTTTTGACTAATACTTGAGTCATTCATGGAAGCAGTGACATCAATGTATTGCTCTTTTGTATTTTTGGGAACCATCATAAAAACTTTTGTCTTGATATGTTGATTCCCGAACTTGAATTCATTAACAGGTGTAGAACTTTGTCTTAATTTGATAATTTCATCCTTGGGCCCAAAAGTCAGTGCCTGACTTGGACAGACAGTGGCGCACATTGGTTTTTTACCTTCTGATGTCCTGTCATAGCACATGTCACATTTCATCATCAGCTCAAACTTGGTTTCCATCTTGGGAACGCCAAAAGGACAGGAGAGAACACAGTTGTTACAGGCAATACATCTTGGCTTCTTGGCCGATTGTACGACGCCGTCGCTGGTCCGTTTGATGGCATCGGCCGGACAAACTTCGGCACAAGTTGGGGAATCACAATGCATACAAACTACCGGAACAGTCTGAGGAGAATCTGCTCTTTGGATCGTTTCCAGATGAATCATAGAGTGACCCTTGTGAGTGTCACATTCTGCACAGGCCTGCACACATGATTGACAACCGATACAACGATTGGCGTCTATGAAAAAGGCCATTTCAGGGGATACACTCATTGAATTACCTCTTTAGCACTTTTATAGATTTTCACAGCACAGGCCTTGTACTCCGGAATCTTGGAAATAGGATCCTGTGCTGAATTAGTCAGCTGATTGGCACTTTTTTTGCCTTCCCAGTGGTAAGGAATGAATACAGTGTCGGGACGGATAGTTTTTACTACCAGTGCCTTAAAATTTGCTCTACCTCGTCGGCTTTCAACGGTGACCATATCACCATCGACAATGCCATAATGCTGGGCAAGTTTTGGATGTATTTCAACAAATGGATCAGGACATTGATCATTCAAAGGACCTATTCTTCTAGTCTGATTCCCAGAAAGGAATTGGCTGACTACCCTGCCTGTTGTGAGGATGATCGGGTACTCTTTATCGGTTTCTTCTTTCGGTGGTGAATACTTTGCAGCATGAAAGCGTGCTTTACCGTCGGCAAAATAAAAGGGACCGGCACCTTTAGCGATGGGATTCCATGAACCGGGCTCGAAGAGGCGGGGAGTGCCAGGATGATCTTCTGAAGGACATGGCCAGAAGACACCCATTTGTTTTTCAATCTTTTCCCAAGTAATGCCGTAGTAGTCGCTGATGCCACCTTTACTGGCAATTCTTAATTCTTCGAAGATTTCTCGGGGACCTTCAAATTTTAGTCCATGATTTCGCCCCACTTCGCGAGCAATATCCTGGATGATTTTCCAGTCTGCTCTGGCGTCTCCTGGTGAGTCGACGACTTTATTAATTTTGATGACCCGACCTTCAACCTGAGTAACTGTTCCTTCATCTTCTTCCTGGAGTGAACCTGGGAGAACAATGTCTGCGTATTGTGCAGTCTCACTCATGAAAAAATCGATGGCGACGTAGAAGTCCAGTTTCTCTAACATTTTGCGGATAAAATTATTATCCGGGAGAGAGACCAGGGGATTAAAACAAATGGAAAGAAGACCCTTAATTTCTCCGCGATCCACTTTGCGGAAGATTTCATAAGCATCCACACCTTTTCGGGGGATGTCTTTTTCATCCACTCCCCAAACTTTTGCAATGTAGGCCCGGTGTTCTGGATTTTCAATATCACGATTTCCCGGAAGCTGATCACATTTTTGACCGTGTTCCCTTCCGCCTTGACCATTGGCCTGTCCGGTTATCATTGCGTAGCCACAACCTTCCCGGCCAATTCTTCCAGAGGCCAGGACAAGGTTGATTGCGCCCAGACAGTTTTCAACTCCATGACTATGATGTTCTATGCCCCGGGCATGAAGCATAAAACTCTTAGAAGCTTGTCCCCATAGCTCAGCTGCCTTCATGATGCTCTTCTCATCAATCCCGGTTTCTTTGGCGGTCTTCTCTAGGGTCCACTGGGAGACATGCTCTTTTAACTCTTCGAATCCCACTGTGTGCTGATCAATGAAATTCTGATCAACCCAATTATTCTGGATCATGATATTAAGCACACCATGAAAAAGAACAATGTCACGCCCAGGTTTTACCGGAAGGTAGAGGTCACAGGTGCGTGCAATCGGTGTGATTCTTGGATCAACCACGATAATTTTGGCTCCTTTTTCTCGGGCGGCCCAAATATATTCGGTGGTGATAGGCGAACATTCCGCAACGTTAGAGCCAGCAATCCAAATGACGTCTGATTTAGTGATATCTTCCCAAGCATTGGCAGAGCGGTCAATCCCAAAGGCCTTTTTACTGGCGGCTCCCGCACTCACCATACAAAGGCGTCCATTATAATCAATATTAGCGGTTTTAAGACAAAGACGAGCAAACTTTCCCATGAGATAAGTTTTCTCAGTTGTCAGGCTGGCACCGGTTAAAACAGCAAAGGAATCATAACCATGTTGTGCTTGTATTTTATTTATTTCCTGGGCCACTCTTTTAACAGCTTCATCATAATCCATCGCCCGGAATCCTTCGGGTGAAGTTGGATCTTTAGCATAAGCATGCAGGAGTCGATCTGGATGAGAATTCTGTAGATAGCGTTTGACACCTTTAGGGCAAAGCATACCTCGATTAAAGGGAAATTCTTCCCAAGGCTCAATTCCAATGATTTTATTGTCTCTTACTTTAAGTTGCATACCGCACTGCTGGCCACAGAAGCAGCAATGAGTTTTTACCAGTTTCTCTGGTTCAAGACCTCGATCACTTCTTTGCTGATCATCCAATTGATAAGAGGTATGAGGACCAAACTTTTTAAAATAGGCATTTTCCACGTTATTCCTTTACTGGTTTCATATGCCAGAGTTTACCTTGAGAAAGACCCAACAAAAGTCTTCGGCAACGGGGACAAATTCTTTGATAGTGTCCGGTTCCGTCATTCATTTCATAGGCGTAACCTAGTTTTTTTTGAACTTTAATCAAATCATTTACATGCATTTCAGAGGCATATTCGGTTTCACAACGGTCGCACTTGGCCAGTTTTTCTTTTCCTATTTTTTTATAGATTGCGACACCGAACTGTGCCGGCCGCATAAAGATGTGAAAGAACTTTCCAAACGGCAGGCTGATAAGCGTAAATATAACAGTAATAGCATGAAAGATACTCAAGAAGCTGTAACCATAACCTTTGAGCCAGGTGTAACTTACTGTTAGAAAAAGACCAGTGATACTAATGGAGAACAAAAGGACTAAGGGCATGATATCTTCACTAAAGCTTTGAAGTACTGCCGCATCTCTGTCACGCATTCGTCTTCTAAAGGCCAGCATCACTCCCAAAATAACAAGAAATGAGGCCACCACTAGTCCATGGAAAATCAAATGTCCTAAAGTGGTCTCAATTTTAAAGGCAATTGTTGGAAAACCGAAGGCAACGATTTTATAAGAAGATAGATCTCCATCCGGAACAATAAAATAAAGCCATCCAAAAACTAATGGAAAAGTTATGGCCGCTGCCAGAACGCATCCCCACATGATGAGCCAGTGAGCAAGACCTCTCTCTTTACTCCGTTTCCAGATGAAACTGTTACCACCAATGATGGTTATGATGCGTTCGATGAGAAACTTCACATTGGATAAAAAATACTTGGGATTAAACATCAACTGCCAGCCTCGCTGCCAGTAAAGTTCCGTAGGGGGCCTTTGTAACCACATGGTGTAGCGATAAGTAATGGCAAAGGCTGCAAAAAGAGTGGCGAAGGTATAACCCACTAAAGCAGCATCAAAATGTCTTAAATTCCTTGAACCCAGCCAAATGGAAAGTGCCAGCATTAAAGTTACTAATATTGAATTAAGGAGGGATTTTTTTACTTCTTTTTGCATCAAGAAATCCTAATGAGAATTCATCACTTTTTAAAGGTGGGTATGGCAAAAAGTATAACATGCATCAGGATTCAGTGAATGACATTTGTCAGGTTTTAAGATTTATTTTCCACAACAACCCTAGTGAGAGTGCTGCTCCTCCTAAATGAAGCATGGTGTATGTCGGCCTCAATGCGGTGGCAACGGTTATGATTCCTAACACAATCTGCATGATGATGATAAGGCCCGTTAATACAGGCAAGAGGTAAAATTGTTGTTTGTTTATTTTAATGATCATGACGTTTAAAGATATAACGCAAAGTCCTACAATTAATCCCAAAAAACGATGAAACATATGGAGGTTTTGTGAAAGGGAGCCGGGCAGGAATTGACCTGAACAAAGGATAGAGTGGTTGAAGCCCAAACCACAAGCGGTTCCAAATCCCTTATGGCGTATGAATGCGCCTAAAATGATTTGGAAATATAGAAGGAGTAGAGTGATTCCTAAAGCTTTTTTAAAAAAAAGAGAACTTTGGATCCTAGATGGTTTGAGAATTAAATGATGAAGGTAAATAAGGGTACAGAAGAAAATCAAGGATAAACCAAGATGGGCCGTTGAGATCAGTGGTGGCAGTTTAAAAATTACCGTTAGACCACCCAATAGACCCTGGATCACAACCATAATTAGTGCTGTATAGGAAACTGTGGCTTCCTTGCTGTCTTTTTTCACAATAATAACAGTTATTAGAGTTAAAAATCCAATCAGAGTCGCCAGCAGACGATGACTGTGTTCAATGAGAACACCTCCTCTCATTTCAGGCATGAGTTGATTATGACAAAGGGGCCAGTCGGGGCAGGCGAGACTCGAGCCGGTGTTATGAACGTATCCACCCAAATTTATCAAAGTAAAAGTGAGAAAGATTAAAAGGGGAAGCAGTTGTTTTAAACTCATGATGAGAAATTTACCTCTCTTTATCATTTATAACCTTGATCAGAATCATAATTATTTGGGAATCCAAGTGTTATTTTCATAATTAACTAATTCAAGCGAGGATGGTTATGAAGATTATGTTACCGATAGTTTCACTTTTATTTACATTTTCTGCTTTGGCAGAAGAAGCCCCTCTTAAGAACTTTAAAGTCAGTGGCTGGGGATTTATTCGCCATGAAACAAAAAAAGATGCTGATTATGATTCAAAACTCAAAGACAAGACTGAAGCGACTCAAACCAGGATCAATGTATCGGTGAAGGCCGACCTGGCAGAAAATTATGGATATGTCTTTTTAGCGCCACAATTTTCAAAAGTCTCAGGACAAGATGAATTTGCGGCCACCGGCACGGCCAATACACGGACATCGACCTCGGGAAGTCTTTATGACTCCAGGCTTGATATGCATGAGGCCTACTTTGCTATAATGCCCACTAAAAATGAGCGATTTTTAGTTTTCGCTGGCCGGCAGGAGCTCTCTTATGGTGATCATCTGTTACTGGGCTCTGTTCCCTGGCACCGTATTGGTCGCAGCTTTGATGGAGCGAGAGCGAGATATCAATTTGCTGATAATTTAACACTTGATGCTTTTACCATGAAGCTTCAGGAGAATAATTCGGCCGCTAACGATCTTCGCGGTCAAGATGCAAATTTTCACGGTGCCTATCTCATGGGAAGTTTGGGACCTAATATGAAAAGTGCTGATCTCTACTTTCTTAGAAAAGACAATCAAAAGAGCGGTAGTTTCAGGGATACCAGTGCCTATGGACTTCGTTTTAAGTCAAAAATTGGTGAGAGCGCTTTTGATTATCGAGTTGAAGGAACATTAGAACAAGTTCGCCTGGCAACAGAGAGTAATATAAAAAAGAGTGAATATCAGTATGACATTGAGCTCGGGTGGACTCTTCCGATCTACAGCACACGTTTAGCGTTGGAATATTTCGATTCTTCCCGGGACTTTGATCAGTTATTTCCTACCGCCCACAAATGGCTAGGATTTGCAGATCAATTTTCGCGTCGTAACTTAAAGGGATATGTTGCCCATCTTTCAACCTCACCTATAGAGAAAGTTACTTTCTTTGCTGACTATCACATATTTCAAAGACATGACTCAAAAAGAGGGGCCTATAATTTTGCAGGCAACCCTTTAGGTACAGAGGGTTCATCTCAGGATGTTGCCCAGGAATTGGACTTGATCGTGGCCTATGATTTCACCAAGAATCTTCAGTTAAGTTATGGTTACTCCTGGGTTATGCCCGGCAAATATTTCAAAGACCAAAATGCCAGTAAAACAACTGACACCAATTGGTCTTATCTCCAGTTACTTGCTCGATTCTAACATCTCTTCCAGCTGGCCCGGAGTTAAATGCTTCTGGGCCAGTGAAAACACAATGTCATCTTCTCGAAAAATATGAAGCCGCATCATCTCTAGCAGGGTGTGGGATCTTCTCAGGAAATTACCTAGAAGTATGGTTTGTGATGAAGGGTCAATAATCTGCTGAATCAGCTTCCAGGTGCATCTTGCTTCAGCACCCATTTGCATTGCTTCAATATGTTCATTCCTGAGAATGTCGATGGGGGTCACTGGTTTAGAGGATTTACTATGTTCTCCAATTTCTAAAAAACGTTTTGCAAGAGGGGGGAAAAGAATTTTCTCTTCTTGTTGGTTATGCAAAATGAATTCAGTCGTGAAAACATCAAAAAAACGGTCAATGACTTTTGCATTCTTGCCAAGTACATCCTGGTTGTGACTTAACTCCTGAAGCACCCTTTGAAAAATGTCCATCTCACTTTTAAGTTTATTATGATCATCCACTAATAATTTTAAATAGGGGTGAAGACCGTCGTAAGGAACTTTGACATTTGAGGGAGGAGTCAAAGCATCTGGAGGACTCAAGGGTGAGTATTGAGTTCCGCGGTCAGTGGCAGAAACTTCGGCTTGTTTTTTAATGGGGTCTAACTGTTGTAGTTGATTGGGATTCATTTTCATGCTGCAGTTTTAACTGAGAAAGCAGACCAATAAAATGACTTGAATCAGGGTTAGGGTCTTTGTTAGATGTTATCCTGACTTACATGGAGGATTAGTGATGTCAAAAGAAGTCACCGTTTATTCTTGTTCTGGATGTTCCAATGTTGCCCAACTTGCCAATTCGGTGGCAGTTAAACTGGATCGTTCAGGAATTGCTAAAATGTCCTGCATTGCCGGAGTGGGCGGTGACGTAAAACACTTAGTTAAAATAGCAGAAAAATCATATAAGATACTGGCCTTAGATGGCTGCCCTTTACAGTGTGTTGCTCAATGCCTTAAGCGCCATAATATTGAACCGACTGTCCACCTTGTGCTAACTGAGCATGGTCTTGTTAAAAACGCCACTCAAGATGTGACACCCGATACGGTTGAAGAGTTTTTTCAAAAGACATCTGCCATTGTAAAAAACATCCAGAGTGATGAATAATCCTCTTAATCTATACTCCCGCTACATTAAAACGACCTACGGGCAAAGAGTTCAAAAAATTCCTATTGATGGAGGATTTACTTGTCCCAACCGGGATGGTTCCAAAGGTTATGGCGGTTGCACATTTTGTAATAACGACAGCTTCTCCATGGGGGTTAAGGAACATTCCATTAAGACCCAAGTTTACAACGGAATTGAACTCTATCGCCGCAGGTTCCCTGATCTTCAAAAATTTATTGTCTATTTTCAGAGCTATTCCAATACTTATAAGGACGTCAAGGAATTGGAAAGAATATATCTGGAGGCCCTCAGTATTGAGGGAGTCATAGGAATTGCCATTGGCACAAGACCAGATTGTATTGATAAGGAAAAAATAGCATTGTTACAAAACCTGGCCCAGCACTACGAAGTAACAGTTGAATATGGAGTAGAGTCGTTAAGTGATGAAACATTAAGGAGGGTGAACCGAGGTCACAGTGTAAAAGATTTTGAATCTGCCCTTGATATGACATATGGAAGAGGAATTAAATTGTGCACCCATTTAATCCTTGGGTTCCCCTGGGAGACGGAAGACGATTTAAAGAAAACCTGTCATCGGATTAAAAAATATCCGTTAGATTTTATCAAAATTCATCAGCTCCAGGTCATCAAGGGAACAATTATGGGAGCAGAATTTGAAAAGAACCCTTTTAAGGTCATAGGGAAAGAGGAATATTTTAAAATGCTCATGGAAATCATTTCTCACCTTGATCCAAAGATTGTGATCCAGAGGCTTTTTTCGGATTACCACCGAGACTATTTAATCTCAGGGCCCTGGCCACAATCTTTATCTCAATTAACTTCTGAATTTATTTCATACTTGCAATCTTCTCGCTCCTTTCAGGGTAAGAATTTTTTTTGAAAAAATGATCTACCGAAACCTTTCCTCCGCCTTCCCAAAGGCATAGAAAGAGGGCAACCAGCACGAAGATACTGAATTGGAGCCCTTGTTGTTCAAACAGGCCTTCACCTAAGTGAATGAAAAAGATCGCCCCTAAAAGGATAGGTATATTAAGCGCCACTGCCAGTCGTGTCCCCATTCCAAAAAGAAGACAGGCCCCTCCAATAACATGAGCGGTTATGACATACCAGGAGATGACTGTCTGTGAATGGCCAATAGTGCCTGCCATAAGCTCAATGGTCTGCATGTTTAGAATGAAATAGATACCCTTAATCGCCAATGCGCCCCCTAGAAATATTCTTAGAGCATCCATGGGTCTAACCTGATAGATGAGGGGTGATAAGGAAAATCCAGGTTCTGCAGGAAGAGTCATTGATTCTTCTTTGCTGCGTTCTTTGAGGGCCTTATTTAACTCTTCACTGGCAAGTTTTTCATCTGCTTCCGAGAAGCGAACCAAAAAGACTAAAAAGGAACAACAAAAAATAATACATCCAATGATGAGAAGAGACGTTGGCCAGGAGATGTCACCATTTCTAAAAAGAAAGCTCGCTGCAACGGCGCCAATATTTCCTCCGGCGGCCACGATACCAGTGACTGATCCCAGAGCATTTTTATTTATGAAAGGAACGACCGAATAAGTTGCTCCTTCAGACATTTGAACGAATAAACTAAAGATGATCATGGAGCCAATGGCCAGAGGAAGGTTATTCATTCGGGAGAAGAGGATTAAGGCCAGGCCTTCAAATAAGATAGCAATAAAGAGCCATTTTACTCTGCCTTTGAGTCCCTCTTTTTGGCCGATACGGTCTCCTACTATTCCGCCCAAACTTCGGGCAAAGATGTTCATCAGGCCAAAAGTTCCGGCCACTAAACCGGCAGTTTTTAAACCTAATCCAAAATAATCTGTGAAGTAGAGAGCAGCAATATTATTAATTGTTATTTCTATACCAAAACATGCAGCATAAACCAAAAAAAGAATCCATACCCGAATGTCTTTGGCCGCTTCCAAAAAGCTACCTTTGTTTTTTGAAGGCCCGACGATGACTCCTTGTTCTCTTAGTTCTTTAAAGTTTCCTCCTGGCATATCTGTGGTTAAAAAGAAATAGGCAATACCAGTGATAAAACACAGAAATCCGGCAACCACCATTGATAGACGCCATGATTCACCGGAGGTCAGTCCCAGTGTGACAAAGCCAGCAAATATTAAGGGCATAATCATTTGAGTAACACCACCCCCTAAATTTCCCCAGCCGGCGACTGTTGCGTTAGCAGTTCCAACACAATTGGGAGCGAACATTACCGAGGTATGGTACTGAGTGATGACAAATGAAGCTCCAATGGCCCCTATGGCCAGACGAAAAATCAGAAAGGTTTCATAGTTATGTGCTAGTCCTATTCCCATAACTGGTAGAGAACCGATAGTCAGGAGTAAAGTATAAGACAAGCGGGGTCCAATTTTATCACACAGCCAGCCGATGAAGAGTCGGGCAACAATAGTGATTGCAACTGATGCTATGATGGTATTTCCGACTTGTTCTTTAGTTAGATTAAATTCATCCCGTATAATTGGCATGAGCGGGGCGATTCCAAACCAGGCAAAAAAGCATAGAAAGAAAGCAAACCAAGTCATGTGAAAGGCGCGCATTTGTCTCGAGCTGAAATTCAGGAGGTCTATTCCTGTGGCTTTGTCATTTGATTGCATATTAATTCCTCTGATTAATGATTACTCAATATTTAACATTCATTAAAAGAAATTAAGCTGATTTTAATCAGTTTGAGCAATGTTTGAAATCAGTAGTCTTACTGTGTATGGAAACATGACAGGAGTCATGGAAAATGTAGGAAAAATCAAATCCCGGAATTTTAGCAGGGGTTTCGTTAAAAAAAGTATCTCTTAAAACATGATCACAAAAATTTAATTTAGTGATCCATCTCATGTCTAAGATTTTAGACTTCAATTAAGATTCAATATATTTTTAATATATTGAATCTGTGTTGAGGAAGAACTTATGACGAAAGTACGCACGTTACTCTCTGCTGCGCTGGTAGTGGTGTTATTTACTCCTTTAACTGCTTTCCCTTTTGATGCCCCTGAATACTTTGAGAACAAGTGTTTAAGCTGCCATAGCATAGGTGGCGGGGATGAGGTAGGTCCTGATCTAAAAGGTGTGGGAGAGAAACGTTCAGAGAAATGGCTAATTGAGTTTATCCGCGACTCTGAGAAAGTTATTAGTTCTGGAGATCCTGTCGCCAACGAGTTATTTGCCAAGTTTAAATATAAGAAAATGCCGGCCCAGGAACTTACTGATGCCCAGATTAAGTCTTTATTAGAATTCATAAAAACTGGCAAAGGTGGAGGTGCTTCCTCTTATAGAGCTGCGACTGAGGCCAATACCTTCGATGTATCAAAAGGACATGACTTATTCATTGGTACTGCCAAATTTAAAAATGGCGGCCCTTCCTGTCTTTCTTGCCATAGCGGCGGTCCCAACCTCACAAGTTTCGGCGGGGGAACTCTCGGACCTGATCTTGTTACAAAAAGTTACGCCGATTATCAGGACAAAGGACTGAATAAGGTTTTGTCTAAGATTTCTTTTCCAACCATGGCCGAAATTTATACTGCCTCTCCCCTCACTGAGGAGGAAAACTATTATCTCAGGGCCTTCCTTCGCGTGGAAAATCTTAAGTATCAGCAAACAATTAATGAAGCTCACCACAATGGAGATCCGAAAAATAAATTTGTACTTCTAGGAATGGTGGGAGCGTTATCGGGCCTATTGGGGGCAGATGCAATTTTCCGTAAAAGAAGAAAGAAAACCAAAAAGCCTTACTGAAAAAAATAGATTAGGAGAAGAATAATATGAGTAATTGGATTGATGAACTCGTTTCACCTCAGACGAGAGAGTGGGAAAGCTTTTATCGGAATCGTTTTCAACATGATAAGGTCGTGCGTTCTACCCATGGAGTGAATTGTACCGGTTCTTGTTCATGGAATGTTTTTGTAAAGAATGGAATTGTAACCTGGGAACTTCAAGCATTGGATTATCCAAAATTCAGTAAAGATGTTCCTCCTTATGAACCCAGAGGCTGTCAAAGGGGTATTTCATTTTCTTGGTACTTGTATAGTCCCATTCGCATAAAATACCCTTACGTTCGTGGTGCTCTGATTGATATCTGGCGTGAAGCGAAGAAAAAATTCGCTGACCCGGTTGAGGCCTTTGATTATATTCAAAATAATCCAGATCTTCGCAGCCGCTATCAGCGGGCCAGGGGAAAAGGTGGGTTCAGACGCGCCAGTTGGGATGAGGCCCTTGAGATTGTGGCCGCTTCCTCAGTCAGAACAGCAAAAAAATATGGGCCCGATCGTGTGGTAGGTTTCTCGCCAATTCCAGCGATGTCCATGATCTCTTATGCTGCCGGTGGCAGATTCCTTCAATTGTTTGGTGGAGTGAATTTGTCGTTCTATGACTGGTATTGCGATCTTCCACCTGCTTCACCTGAAATATGGGGAGAGCAGACTGATGTGGCGGAATCTGCTGATTGGTTTAATTCCAAATTTGTTGCCATCATGGGTGCCAATCTCAATATGACCCGAACGCCAGATGCTCACTTTATTCCGGAAGCACGGATGAATGGTACAAAGGTTACAGTGTTTTCACCGGACTTTAGTCAGGTGTCAAAGATGGCAGATGAATGGGTACCCGTTCATCAAGGACAGGATGGTGCTTTCTGGATGTCAGTCAATCATGTTATCTTAAAAGAGTTTCATCATGAAAAAAAGACTCCTTACTTCCTGGATTATCAAAAGCAGTACACCGATAATCCATTCTTAATTGAAATTGAAAATAAAAATGACAAATACTTTGCAGGTCGTTTTGTTCGCGCCGGCGATCTTGACCAGTATGGTGATGAAGAAAACGGTGATTGGAAGTTCCTGATGTGGGATGATGTTACCAATTCCCCGAAAATGCCTATGGGTGCCATGGGACAAAGATGGCAGGAGAAAAAAGGGCAGTGGAACTTGCTATTAAAAGATGGCAAAGATGGCAGCGAAATCAGGCCTGCACTGACTTTAATTGATAATAACGATGAAGTTATAAATGTCGATGTTCATGATTTTGGAAATGAGCTTTCTTTCAAACGTGGTGTTCCTGTCAAAAAACTAAAAACCAAGAAAGGCGAAATTCTGGTTGCCACAGTGTATGACATGATGATGGCCCAGTTTGGCGTTAATCGTAATCTTGGTGGAGACTATCCGGAGAGTTATGATGATGAAAACCAATCTTATACCCCGGCATGGCAGGAAAAGTTCACAGGAATTGATAAGGCGACAGTTATCAAATTCGCCAGAGAATGGTGCTTAACCGCAGAAAAAACTGAAGGTAAGTGCTGTGTGATCATCGGAGCAGGAATCGATCACTGGTATCATAACAATCTTATCTATCGTGCTGCTATTAATGCGCTTATTTTTACAGGTTGTGTGGGTAAGAATGGCGGAGGTCTCAATCACTATGTTGGGCAGGAAAAATTAGCGCCGGCAGCACCTTGGGCCTCTATTGCTTTTGCCAAAGACTGGCAGGCGCCAAGTCGCTTGCAGAATGCGCCTTCTTGGCATTACATGCATTCTGACCAGTGGAGATATGACAGTAATTATGAAAATTGTAACGTTAACCTTGGCAGACATAAAATGTCTCATGGTCATACAGCTGATCTTAACGTGCAGGCCGTAAAGTCCGGCTGGCTCCCCTTCTATCCTCAGTATAAAGAAAGTACTTTGAAAATTTGTGAAGAGGCCCAGAAGAAAGGTGCCTTAACACACGAAGAAATTAAAAAATACGTCCTGGAAATGGTTAAAACTAAAAAATTAACCCATGCCATTGAAGACATTGATGCAGAGGAGTCATTCCCTCGTCATTGGTTTATTTGGAGAGGGAATGCAATTGGTACAAGTTCTAAAGGTCATGAATTCTTTTTAAATCATTACCTGGGTACTCACACCAATATCGACGGTGAGGAAGTCGCTAAAGATCTGGTCAAAGAAGTCAAATGGTATGAGGAAGCTCCGACCGGAAAGATGGATCTTGTCGTGGACATCAATTTTAGAATGGACACTTCTGCGCTTTATTCTGATATCGTCCTGCCAACCGCATCCTGGTATGAAAAAACAGACTTGAACTCAACTGATATGCACACGTTTATTCATCCTTTATCCCCGGCGATTGCTCCTGTCTGGGAATCAAAAACGGACTGGGCGATTTTTAGAAATATTGCCCAGAAAGTTTCAGAGTTATCCGAGAAGCATTTCCCACACCCATTTATGGATGTGGTGACATTACCGTTGTCGCACGATTCTGCAGATGAGATTACTCAAAAGGATATCAAGGACTGGACTAAAGGTGAGTGTGAGGCCATCCCCGGCAAAACCATGTACAAGATCGTTCCTGTGGAACGTGACTACACCAAACTTTATAAAAAGTTCTGCTCACTAGGACCGAATGTCGCAAAAGACGGAGTAGGTGCGCACGGTGTGAAATATGAAGTGGCCGACTTCTATGAAGGAATGCTTAAGACTCATCCAACTTTTGAAGCTGACGGTGTTGTATATCCGTCTCTTAAAGAAGATGTTGAAGTTTGTAATGCTATCCTTCATCTGGCATCTGAAACTAACGGGGAACTTGCTTACCGGGCCTATAAAAATATGGAAGTTAAAGTAGGTCTTCCACTAGCTGATTTGGCAGAAAAAAATCGTTCAGTGAGAATGCAGTTTTCTGACTTGCAAGCAGCGCCTAAGCGTTATCATTCTTCACCTATCTGGTCAGGCATTATTGAAGAGGGAAGAACTTATACTGCCTTCTCCTATAACATCGAGCGGATGGTTCCCTGGAGAACTTTAACAGGACGCCAGAGTTTGTATCTCGATCACGAAGGCTACATTGCTTTTGATGAACATCTTCCCACTTATAAACCATCTCCAAAACCGGATGCTTATGGAGATCTCAGAAAAACTAAAGCTGAACCAAACAGCATTAAACTCAATTATCTCACTCCTCATGGTAAATGGCATATTCACTCCACTTACGGTGACACTCTACGCATGTTGACTTTATCCAGAGGGGCGGAACCTTTCTGGATGAATCCAAAAGACGCGGAAAAAATCGGAGTCAGGGATAATGACTGGGTTGAAGTTTATAACGACAACGGTGTGGTTTGTACTCGGGCCAATGTATCGATCCGGATTCCGCAAGGCATGTGTATTGTCTACCACGCGACAGAAAGAACTTATTCAGCTCCTAGGACACAGATGCGAGGGAATAAGCGAGCTGGAATGAACAACTCACTCACAAGAGTGCATTTGAAACCTAATCTCATGATGGGCGGATATGGACAGTTCAGTTACCACTTCAATTATTGGGGTCCGACTGGAGTTAACCGGGATACACACATTCTAGTCCGTAAGATGGACAAAGTTGATTGGTAGGAGAATATATGAAAGTTAGATCGCAAATATCGATGGTTTTTCACCTGGATAAATGTATCGGGTGTCATACCTGCTCAGTGGCCTGTAAAAATCTGTGGACTGACAGAAAAGGTGCTGAGTACATGTGGTGGAATAATGTTGAAACGAAACCAGGTACTGGCTATCCCTTCAGATGGGAAGATCAGAATGACTACAATGGCGGTTGGATAAAGAAGGGAAGTAGGATTGAGCTGAAAGGTTCATCTAAACTTCAGGCCTTTAAAAATATTTTCCATAATCCTAATCTTCCAGTAATGGATGATTATTACGAGCCATGGACATATAAGTATGAAGACCTGATTAATTCTCCTGAGCAGGATACCCAACCTACGGCACGACCTGTGTCTCTGGTTACCGGAGAGTACATTGACATTAAAGGTGGCCCTAACTGGGATGACGATCTTTCGGGGTCTGAGGAGTTTGCCAAGAATGATCCCAACTTTGATAAAATGTCGGCCGAAGAAAAAGATGGACTTTTCAATTTACAGCGAATGGTAATGATGTACCTGCCGCGTATTTGTAATCACTGCTTAAATCCATCTTGTCTGGCCTCTTGTCCATCGGGAGCAATTTATAAACGTGGAGAAGACGGTATTGTCCTAATCAATCAGGATGCTTGTCGTGGCTGGAGAATGTGTGTCAGTGCATGTCCATATAAAAAGACATTCTATAACTGGGAAACGGGTAAGTCTGAAAAATGTATTCTTTGCTTTCCTCGATTAGAGGTAGGAGAAGTGCCTGCTTGTATGCATTCCTGCGTGGGAAGGATTCGTTATCTTGGAGTGCTCCTTTATGATCAGGACCAGATTGAGAATGTTGCTCACATGGAAGAAGGGCAATTAATTGATGGTCAGGTAAATGCTATCCTCAATCCATTTGATCCAGAAGTCATTAAGGCCGCTAAAGAATCAGGACTTGCTGATTCTATGATTGAGGCCGCTCAGAAGTCTCCTGTCTACAAATGGGTTAAGGAGTGGAAGGTTGCCCTTCCGCTTCATGCTGAATATCGAACCCTGCCGATGTTATTTTATGTTCCACCTCTTTTACCAATCATGGGAAATATTTCAGAGAATGGTTATGACAATAGTAACCATACTTATTTTACCTCCATCGAAAAAAGTCGTCTTCCTATTCAGTATCTAGCAAGCCTTTTTAGTTGCGGAGATGAGGGAAAAGTCAGAGACGTATTAAAAAAACTTATGGCGGTTAGAATCTTCCGTCGGGAAGAGTCAGTGGGGGATCAAAGTAAACCTTGGGTGCAAAAGGCCTTAAGCGAGGTTGGATTGGATGAAAAGACGGCAAATGCCATCTTTAAACTGACCTCAATGTGTACCTTTGAAGAACGATTTGTCATCCCGGCCTCACATCGGGAGATGGCCATTGAGATGACGAAAATGGTTCTGGAGGCCAAAGGTGAAACAGGTTTTGGAACCAGTAATAAACCAGAGAGGATTTAATGAAAGAAAATCTCTATTCTCTTTTTGCTTCTGCCCTTTGTTATCCCGAAGCTTTTACCAGGGACAATGCAAAGGAGCTTGAAGCCGAATTAAATGAAATCGATGCCAAATATGCTGAGCTCATTAGGCCCTACATGTATTTTTTGGGTAATGAGACGATGGAAAGTCTGGAAGAGGCCTATACCAATACCTTTGACATCCAGGCCGTCTGTCCCCTGGAAATTGGGTATACTCTTTTTGGTGAAGATTACAAACGCGGAGAGTTTTTAGTAAGAATGTCTGAACTTCACAAAGAGCATAACACGCCACTAGTGAGTTCTGAATTAGGCGACTATTTACCCAATGTTCTTTTACTTCTGGAAAGAATGCCAGATGGACCGTTTAAAAAAGATTTCATTGAAAAAATTCTGATGCCAGCGATGGGAAAAATGCTCAAAAATTTTGATGAAAAAAAAGATGCAAATCCTTTTTCACTTCCTTTGAGGGTGATGAATGCAATGCTCGCTTCTTCTTACACATTAAACCCTAAGATATTAGAGGCACGATATGAGTGACCAATTACTTTTTTCAGTTTTTCCTTATGTGGCAGTTATAATGGCCGTGGTGGTGACTCTTGTTCGTTACCGCTTTCAAAAATTCAAATTCTCATCTTTATCTTCACAGTTTTTGGAGGGGAAGAGTTTGTTTTGGGGGTCAGTACCATGGCATATAGGGATTATTATTGTTTTGGCCGGACATTTTGTTGCCTTCCTTCTCCCAGAACAAATTCTCGCCTTTAACAGCGTTCCTGCCCGATTAGTCTTGTTGGAAGTCACTGGTTTGGCGATGGCCTTGCTTGCTCTGGTGGGTCTGGCCCTTTTGATTTTCAGAAGATTAAATAACAAGAGAATTCAGGCCGTAACTACAACCAGTGATTATGTTGTACTGCTTGTTTTATTGGTTCAAGTTATCAGCGGAATTATGATTGCTGTTGGCCATCGTTGGGGTTCAAACTGGTATGCCTCATCCATGGTTCCTTATCTGAGATCACTTTTCTTACTGAAACCGAATCTAGGCTTTGTTGTCAGTATGCCTTGGACAGTGAAAATTCATATTCTCAATGCCTTTGTCTTCATCATGCTTATTCCCTTTACCCGCTTTGTTCACTTCCTGGTTGTCCCTTTTCAATATGTGAACCGCCCTTGGCAAATTGTCCGATGGAATTGGGATCCCTCCAGATCTCGAAAAAGTTGAAGGTGAGTAGATGAAAATAATTTTTACAGTTTTATTACTTGTTGGAATAGGCCTTGGAGCGACCGAATTAATAAGTTTTAGTCGTTCAATTGATTTTACGGAAAACTACGCTCCAGTTCAACCACTTAAGTTTTCACATAAAACCCATGCAGGTGATAACAAAATCGCATGTGTTTATTGTCACTTTTCTGCAGAACAGGGGCGCCATGCCGGTATTCCACCGGTTGGTCTTTGTATGAATTGCCATACTCATGTGAAGAAGGATTCACCGGAAATTCAAAAAGTGGTTAAGGCAATGGACAGTGGAAAAAGTATTGAATGGCAAAAAGTCCATCATCTTCCTGACTTTGCTTATTTTAATCACAGCCAGCATGTCAATGTCGGTAAAGTTTCCTGCCAGGATTGTCATGGTCAAGTTCAAACCATGGATGTCATGAAGCAGACCGGTAATCTTTCGATGGGTTGGTGTATTGACTGTCATCGAACTAAAGAAATAGCTCCACCACAGGATCATAAGTCCTTATCTGGCGGTGACTGCGCTAAATGTCATTATTGAGGAAAGTATGGATAATAAAAAAAATGAAATGACTCTGGAAAGTTACTGGCAAGACGTTGATGATAAGGCATATGACCAAATCAATCTGAAGGAAGAATTTGCTGAAGGAACCTATCAAGTAGGTCTGACTAGAAAAAGTCGCCGTGACTTCTTAAAGATCATGGGTTTTAGTCTTTCCGTTCTTCCTATGGCCACATCTTGCAAAAAGATTTCTGCCCAAAAAGCAATACCGTATTTACACAAGAGTGATCAGGTCACACCGGGTGTGGCCAACTGGTATGCCACTACCAGCAGTATGTGTCCGTCACATTGTTCACTATTAGTGAAGACGAGGGAAGGTCGTCCTATCAAAATTGAAGGCAATCCTCTTTCGCCTGTATCCAAAGGCGGGACCTGCCCTGTGTGTCAGGCGAGTGTGCTTTCCCTATATGATTCTTCACGCTTTAAAGCTCCTAAGAAAAATGGCCAGTACACTACATTTACAACCATTGATTCAGAAATCAGGGCTTCACTCTTAAAAGCGATTTCTGATGAGAAAAGAACCGCCTTGGTATTGAGTGGTATTTATGGCCCTTCACTGACCAGTGTGGTCAGCGATTTTAAAAAGAGTTTTGGAAACGTCGATGTGATTGTCTATAACCCTTTTGGAAATTCGGCCCAAGTGCGCGCCAATAGGGAGAGCTTTGGAAGAGAGGATATTTTTCAATATAATCTTGAAAAGGCTAAAGTCATCGTAGGGATTTCTTCTGATTTTCTCGCCACAGGTGTAGATCCTGTTAATCTTACCAAACAGTACTCTAAGAGAAGAGACTTATTTCTTGATAAGAAACTTATTCGCCACATCCAAGTAGAAAGCTTGATGACTTTGACGGGATCAAATGCGGATTCAAGGATTCTTATTTCTCATGATGATGAAAGTGTTTTTATCAATAACCTTTTGTTTTATATTCAAAAAGCGACAGAAACGAATTTATTGGACATAAAAGCATATAGTTCAGAACTCAATCCTAAAGTGCAGTCTGTGGCCTCTGAATTACTGAAGGCCAAAGGTGAGTCACTTGTGATTTTAGGCTCAATGGATGCCTCTGATCAGGTAAAAGTCAATGCCATCAACTTCCTATTGGGAAATATTAACAAGACGCTTTCACTTACAAATCGTGAATACATCCAGCATGAAAACGATTTAGATTTTATTAAATTCCTTGCGGATGCTGAAGAGGGCCGTTACAGCAATGTCATTTTTTATGATGTGAACCCTTATTACGATTATTTTAACCAATCCAAACTTCAAGGTGCCTTAAAAAAGATTGCAACTAAAATCTCCCTTGCCACGGCCCCTGATGAAACGACCGAACATTCAAATTACGTGGCCCCGGATCGACACTATTTAGAAAAGTGGGATGATTTTGAATTAAGTAAAGGTGTATTTGCTTTCTCCCAACCAGTGATCGAGTCATTATTTAATAACCGTGCTGCTCAGGAAAGTCTTCTTATATGGGCGGGTCGTAAGACTATCTATGAAGATTACATCAAAAATCTCTGGCAAAACAAACTTCTGAAAGATTTGGGTCAAACAGGGTTGTTTGGAACCTTCTGGAATAAGGCCATCCATGATGGGGTTTTTGATGCAAAACTGGTCCTTTCTCAGAGTCCTGCCTTTAATTTCACAGGAAAGCTTTTGGATAGAAAGGCGAGTGCAGAAACACTTAAAATAAAAGTGTATGAAAAAATTGCATTAAGAAAAGGCAAATTTGCCAACAACCCTTGGCTTCAGGAAATGCCTGATCCCATTACCAAAGTGACTTGGGATAACTACCTGATGTTGTCATCGAGACTGGCCAAGGCCAAAAACATCACAAACGGTGATTTGATTCTCCTTAAGGCCGGTGGTCACGAGGTCACAGTACCGGCATTAGTACAACCGGGTGTTCATGATGCCGTTTTGGGATTGGCCTTGGGTTACGGGCGCACAGTCAGTGGAAAGGCAGGCAAAGGAGTTGGAGTGAATGGATATGTCTTCACCAACTTTGCACGCGATTCATTTCAGACAGGAATGAGCGTTGATTCCATGGAAAATACTGGCAAGAAATATAAACTTGCCTTGACCCAGACTCATCATTCAATGGAGGGTCGGGACATTGTGAGAGAAACCACTCTTGGCAAATATGTGGTGGATCCTTCAGCAGGCAATCCTGCTGGGGTGAAGCTTGTATCAATGTGGGGAGACCATAAAAAAGACGGTCATCAGTGGGCCATGATGATTGATTTGAATAAATGCACCGGTTGCTCAGGATGTGTCATCAGTTGTAATGCCGAAAATAATGTTCCAGTAGTTGGAAAAGAAGAAGTTTATAATCGCCGTGAAATGCATTGGATGAGACTAGATCGGTATTATAAGGGTGATGCTGAAAATCCGGAAGTCGTTCATCAGCCGATGTTGTGTGCCCACTGTGACAATGCTCCTTGTGAAACAGTTTGTCCGGTCTTGGCGACAGTTCAGAGTTCAGATGGGCTAAATCAACAGGTGTACAACCGCTGCGTGGGAACTCGTTATTGCGCCAATAACTGTCCTTATAAAGTTCGTCGTTTCAACTGGTTTGATTATGCCCATGACGACAAATTGGAAAATATGGTTCTTAACCCGGACATTGCTGTCAGAACCCGTGGGGTAATGGAAAAATGTTCCATGTGCATTCAAAGAATTCAGGAAGGAAAACTTCAGGCCAAAAAAGAAGGACGTCCACTTAAAGACGGTGAAATTAAACTGGCCTGTCAACAAAGCTGTCCGGCAGATGCCATTGTCTTTGGTGATATAAACGACCCTGAATCCGAAATTTCGATGAAGCTTAAAGATCCGAGATACTACCGGGTTCTGGAAGAATTGGGAGTTGCTCCGAGAGTGGGATATCTCACCAAAGTCAGGAACAAATAGGAAAAAATATGAGTGAAGTCGTAAGTAGATTAAGAAAGCCTTTGGTCAG
Organism: Bacteriovoracaceae bacterium; assembly: GCA_023701435.1. GTDB lineage: Bacteria > Bdellovibrionota > Bacteriovoracia > Bacteriovoracales > Bacteriovoracaceae > Peredibacter. The sequence continues at coordinate 143,972 of JAMPXB010000002.1, forward strand.
TAAAGATAGAACTTATACAGAAGTTTCGGATGATGTCTTATCTGTCATCGAAAAACCTCCTGGTCATTTATGGAAAATTTGTATTTCCATATCTGCGTCCTTACTTTTAATGGGCATTATCGTTGTGGGTTATCAGGTCTCCACTGGAATAGGGACATGGGGGCTGAACAAAACAATCGGATGGTCCTGGGATATCACTAACTTTGTTTTTTGGGTTGGTATTGGACATGCGGGGACTCTTATTTCCGCCATCCTACTTTTATTCAGACAGAAATGGCGTACATCCATCAACCGTGCAGCTGAGGCAATGACTATTATTGCTGTTATGTGCGCCGGTATTTATCCCATTATTCACATGGGTAGACCATGGCTGGCCCATTGGGTATTTCCTTATCCTAATACTAGAAGTCTTTGGCTCAATTTCCGTTCTCCACTTCTTTGGGATGTTTTTGCCATTAGCACTTACTTCAGTGTTTCGGCCGTTTTCTGGTACATCGGACTCATTCCTGATCTGGCCAACATGAGAGATCGTGCTAAAACTCCGCTTAAAAAACGTATTCTCACTATCGTAAGTTTAGGCTGGAGTGGTTCACACCGTACCTGGCACCGCTATGAAATGCTATGCTTAATTCTGGCAGGTCTTGCTACTCCTTTGGTAGTATCAGTTCACACTATTGTAAGTATGGACTTTGCAACTTCGATCATTCCAGGCTGGCACGCGACCATTTTTCCACCATATTTTGTAGCAGGGGCCGTGTTTTCTGGATTTGCGATGGTTCTCACACTTTTGATTATTCTGCGAAAAGTGATGAATTTTGAACACTACATCACTGCTTCTCACATTGAAGCTATGTGCAAGGTTCTACTCTGTACAGGTATGCTGGTTGGTCTGGCCTATGGGACAGAATTCTTTATTGCCTGGTATAGTGGGAATCAATATGAACGATTCGTATTTTTAAACCGCGCCTTTGGACCCTATGCCTGGGCCTATTGGACGATGGTAGTTTGTAACGTTTTCATTCCTCAGTTCTTTTGGCTCAAGAGTGTGAGGAATAATCTGGTGATTGTTTTCATCATTTCAATTTTTGTCAACATAGGTATGTGGTTTGAGCGATTCGTGATTATCACTACTTCTCTTCACCGTGATTTCCTCCCATCTAGTTGGGCAATGTTCTCTCCTACCTGGGTTGAGATCTGCACTTTTATTGGAAGTTTTGGTTTATTTTTCACTCTATTCTTCTTGTTTGTAAGATTCCTTCCGGCAATTGCCATCTCAGAGGTAAAGACAGTTCTGAACTATGCAAAACACAAGGATCACCATGAGTAATAAATATCTCTTAGGCGTATTTCATGACGAGCATGACATGATCCACGCTGCTAAAGCATTAAAAAAGTCGAAAATAGTCATTCATGACATCTATACACCGTTTCCTGTCCATGGTTTGGATCAGTATCTTGATATTAAACCAACCAGACTTCCGGTTGTAACTCTTGTCGCGGGAACTACTGGTTTAGTTCTGGCACTGTTATTTCAGTATTGGGTCTCAGTGATAGACTGGCCTATAAATGTGGGGGGGAAGCCATTTAATTCATTTGCTGCTTTCATCCCTGTGGCCTTCGAGATTACCGTTTTATTTGGGGCATTCATTACTGTTTTTGCCTTTTTAATGAGAAGTAAGCTCGCTCCTGTCTTCAGCAGTGGCATCATGCACTCCGGGGCAACTCAAGATAAATTTGTGATTGCGTTAGCAGTGAAAGATGCTTCTTTTGATACACAGAATACTTCGAAAACTCTTGCTGACTTAGGTGCATCGGAAGTGAGCATAAGAGAGGTAAAATAATGAAAATTTTAATACTGATTTTTCTCATACCATTTTTTCAATCGTGTTCAAAAAGCTCCGATGTTCGGGGATATACCATCATTGATGATATGGTCCATTCACCTGCCTATGAAGCTTTTTCCGAAAATAGTCTGACTCCAGATGGTAAGACCATGATGATGCCTGTTAAAGGAAGCATAGCCAGGGGAAAAATGCCACATCCTTATAGTGATTCAGAAGCTGATGCTTTGAAAGCTGCAGAAGAGCTGCAGGACCCTTATCCGGAAACGGCTGCATCACTAAGGCGAGGTGAATATCTCTATAAAGGCTTTTGTATTTCCTGTCATGGTGAAACCGGGGAAGGGGATGGGCCTATTACCTCAAAGAAATTCCCAGCACCACCTTCTTTTAAATCCTCACGAGTTAAAAGCTTTAATAAAGCACGTATTTATCATGTCATCACCGCTGGCTTTGGATCCATGCCGGCCCATGGTTCTCAATTAACCATACAGGACCGTTGGTATCTTGCTCAATACGTGAAGAAATTTCAAAAATAAAAGGTTTTTATGACGATTTATAAAAATAACTGCCAGTTGAATAAAATTTTAATTTTAATGATGGGTCTGGGGATGGTGGGAATCGCAGGGGCCTTTTATCTTCTGCCGATTAAGGTTTGGATAAATATTCTTACTGCCAATTTTATGTTTCTGTCTATTGGGCTATTTGGTCTTTTTATGCTGGCCATAACCAATATTGTCGGAGCTTCTTTTGTAACACCTTACCGCAAAGTACTTGAGGCCCTGGCAGGGACTGTACCTTATCTGGGACTATCCATGCTGGTGATCCTGCTGGGATCACATTCTCTCTATGAGTGGACTCATGTAGATGTGGTGCTGAAAGATAAAATTCTGATGGAGAAAGCAGCTTATCTTAATCTTCCCTTCTTTTCTATCAGGATGATTATTTGCATAGGACTATGGTCACTGATGTCATTTGTGCTGGTGAGAAAATTCCGGGAACAGGAAAAATTTCCGGAAAGAGCAGAACGCATACAGGAATCATTAGGCGGTATTTCTGCAGCTTTTCTGATTGTCTTCGCTGTCACTTATTGTATGGCAAGTTTTGATTGGATCATGTCTCTTGAACCACATTGGTTTAGCACCATCTTTGGAGTTTTTACTTTTTCTGGCCTGGTGGTTTCAGGTCTGGCCGCACTAATCCTGATATTAATTTATCTCCAGGGATTAGGTCATCTTAAAGGTCTAAACCTAAATCACTACCATGATTTAGGTAAACTCTTATTAGGGTTTACTACCTTCTGGGCCTACATCTGGTTTTCCCAATATCTATTGATTTGGTACGCGAATATTCCTGAGGAAGGGGAGTATTACGTATTAAGGGAACATTTTGGATGGTCATGGCTCTTCTGGATAAACATTGTACTGAATTGGGTTGTTCCCTTTTTCGTGCTGTTGCCGCGTTGGACGAAAAGGAACAAAACGGTATTGCAAAGGATTTGTCTCATCATACTTTTAGGTCAATGGTTAAATCTTTATGTTATGATTGCCCCTAAAGTGATGGAGCACCACGGAGTAATGGATCCGACAATAACCTGGATTGAACTCTTCATCACCTTAGGTTATGTGGGACTGTTTCTCTTTATTTTCTTCAAACGCCTCAGTCAGTCATCCTTGGTGGCCACAAATTCTCCTTTCCTTGAGGAAGGTTTGGCCTTGGAGCAATAGAGGGAGTTTTTTATGGATTTAGATTTTTGTTCTCAAAAAGTGAGACAAAGGGCCATGGAGCCTAAATTTGTCGGTAGTGAAAGCGAATGCGATGATTACTTGAAGAAGAAAAATCACTTTATGTGTCACTTCCATTTTCCTAATTCCAACGGAGAAATCACCGTTTATGGCCAATTAATAACTGAAGGCCAATCAGAGGTCATAGGTGAGGCGAAGTTTTTTACTAACGTCCAGGGGGCCCCGCTGGCCTTCCTGGATGCTTTGATTGAGTTAGCGCACAAACGGGATTATCATTCCTTACCTCTGTTGCGGCTCAAAGAAATTGAGGCCTATCTGAGGGCCAAGAATTCAGAACCTTCCTTTCCTAATGATGGCATTCAATTGCTTCGTTATTATGAGCTGATTCATGCTCTTAAGAATTCAATTTCAAAAAAGATGGCCTATCTTCCAAAAGATGCCACTGAGAATGAAAAGAAGTCTCCCACGATTGAGGAATACCGCCCTCATTCCATACTTCTTTTTAACAAAGAAAAAATGGGAGAGTTTGTTAATTTAGAAACAGCTCTTAAAGTTGAAATAGTCAGCGATGTCCTCGCCGCCCATGTCCGCCCTCTCCTTCAAAGAGATGGAGGAGATGTCGAATGTATACATGTCATGGAGAATTTAGTTGTCTTGATTTTCCATGGCAGTTGCGGGACATGCGGAATGTCATTAACCACCACGATGGATTTTATTAAAAAAGTCCTGCGAACGGAGCTTTTTGACACAAATATCGACATTATTACTGATTCATGATCTGAGTCATATTTACTTTAGGCACTAACCTCTATATTTTTAATAGGTTTCCTTATCTCTTTACTCTAAATCTCTACTTGAGACATGAGTAAGAGACGACTACGGCATTCCTGGAAACGGGATTGTTCTTCCAATTTGAAGGGGAAAAAATGATTACTTCATATCAGGCACAGACGACTGTCTTGTCTTATCAACTACAACCACGAGTTGTAACGATTCCTTTAGAAGATTCTCTCTCCCGCATTTTGGCAGAAGATGTTGTGGCCGACATAGATCAGCCCCCTTTCCACCGTGTTGCCATGGATGGAATCGCTGTCAAAAAAGAACAACTACTTTCTTCCAGGAATTTTCAGATACTCGGGACTGTTTCCGCAGGCAGTGCGGTGGCAACGCTTCCCCCTGGAAATGTGTGTTTTGAAATCATGACAGGTGCTGTGCTTCCGATTAATGCGGATTTTGTTATCCGTTATGAGGATTTAAAAATTTCACATGTGGCGGAAGTTTGTTGTGACTTGGAAAAACTGTCGGCCAACTTCCACCCCCAAGGCAATGATTACCGCAAGGGAGATAAGGTACTTTCTTTGGGGACTCAGATCAAGTCCACCACCACTGCAATCTTGGCTTCAGTAGGAAAATCAGAAGTGAAAGTTTTTGATCTCCCCCGTGTGGCGATTTTGAGTACTGGTGACGAACTCGTTGATATTGGAGTGTTACCGGGACCCCATCAGATTCGTTGGTCAAACGGCGTAAGCTTAAAGCAACAGCTTGCCGCCTTTAACTACAACGAGGTTACCCTGCATAAAGTGGGCGATGATGAAGCTGCCATGAAGAAAATGATGATGGAACTTCTTCAAACCAAGGACGTTCTTCTCCTTACTGGGGGAGTGTCAGCGGGTAAATTTGATTTTGTTCCTAAGCTTTTGAAAGAGTGCCAGGTTGATGAAATTTTTCACAAAGTCGCTCAACGCCCCGGTAAGCCTTTGTGGTTTGGGAAAACAGCTTCAAATGTTTTTGTTTTTGGATTGCCGGGAAATCCAGTTTCCTGTCTCGTTAACTTGCGTAAATTTGTCATCCCTTTCTTAGGGGGATCGTATCCCGGTTATAGGGCCCCGATGCAAAAAGCCTTTTTAGCTCAAGAGGTTAAATTCAACAAGTCACTGACTTATTATTGTCCAATTAAGCTTAGTAATATTGAGGGCAAATTAATGGCCACTCCACTGGCCGGAAATGGTTCTGGTGACTTTTATCAATTAAGGGATTCCGACGGCTTCATCGAACTAAGACCTGAAGAGGGGCCTTTTAAAAAAGACTTGCTGGCCGAAATTTATCTCTGGGAAAGAAATAATGAATAAACTGATGACTGACCAATACGGAAGAACTATGCGAAAACTTCGGGTTTCGCTTCTCGACGCATGTAATTTCCGTTGTACCTATTGTATGCCGGCATCGGCCACTTTTGCTAATATACACGACCTACTCACCCCCGATGAAATAGGATTGATTGTTTCTAACTTAACAAAATTAGGCATTGAAGAAGTTCGTCTTACTGGAGGAGAGCCCACACTTCGCTCAGAATTAGTGCCGATTGCTGAGCGCCTCTCTGAGCTGCCTTTACGCCGTCTAGGCATTACAACCAATGGTCTTCTTCTGAAGCGAGTTCTTCCGGGACTTAAGAAAACTAAACTTACCAGTATTAATGTCAGCCTCGACTCCCTCAATAGGGATAATTTCACTTCACTGGCACGTTTTGATGGCCTCAAACAAGTCACTGATGCTATCGACAGCGCCGTAGAGATGGGGTTTAAAGTGAAGATCAATACGGTATTGATGAAACAAAACGTGGGTGAAATGGATCAATTCTTGGAATACGCCCGCAGTCGTAACATTGAGATCAGATTTTTGGAACTGATGAAGATTGGCGTTGCCGTTGACTCTTACGAAGATACTTTCCTGCCGGCAGCATACGTCATTCATCAACTTCGTCGACAGTACAAAATGAAACAAGTTAATGTGGAAGCGGATTCCACCGCATTTAAGTATCAGCTTGATAACGGTGTACAGGTGGGATTCATTGCTTCTGAATCCATGCCTTTTTGTGGAAGTTGCTCACGGCTTCGTTTAGATAGCAAAGGGGCCCTTCGTTCATGCTTGATGCAGGAACATAAATTGAACCTTCGTGGCCTTCTCTTTGATCAGTACCCAGCAGTTGTTTCACAGGTCATCAAGTGGAAACCCCACGACAGGATCGAAAAAGTTGCACAACCTATGTATCAAATCGGAGGCTAGAGATGCTCACTCATATCAGTCAGGACAATCGTCCCCAGATGGTAGATGTATCAGGTAAGGAGATTACTACCAGAGAGGCCATCGCCACCGGTGTTGTTTGGATTGGGAAAGAAATCATGCAGGAATTAAAATCCGGCGATATTCAATCAAAAAAAGGCCCAGTTTTCACCACGGCAATCATTGCTGCAACCATGGCCGTGAAAAAGGCCCACGAACTCATTCCTTTTTGCCACCCTTTGATGTTGGAGAAAATAAACGTTGAAATTAATCCTATGGATGAGGAGCGTTTAAATATAAGTTGTCAGGTCAGCTGCACAGGAAAAACGGGAGTCGAAATGGAAGCCTTAACTGGAGTTCATGTGGCCGCTTTGACAATTCATGATATGTGCAAGGCCATGAGTCCTGAAATAACTGTTGAAAATATCCGCTTAATGAAAAAAACCGGTGGAAAAAAAGATTTTATTAAAGAGTAGATTATGAAATTAAAAAAAGATTTTCATCCCAGGATGTTCGGATTTGCCGGGTTTTCAGGCTCGGGTAAAACCACCTTAATTGAAAAGATCATCAGCGGGATGCCTGGATATAAGATCGGTTATATTAAACATGATGCTCACCGCTTCAACTTAGATCATGAAGGCAAGGATACTTACCGGCAGTACCAGGCCGGAGCTCAGGTTGTTTTTATTAATGATCCTGAACATTATGCCTTACAAGTAAAAGGGGAGAGTTACACCCTTGAAAAAGAATTTTTTAAAGATTGTGATCTAGTTGTGGTTGAAGGTCATAAATATTCGGATCATCCAAAATTTCTTTTTTTGGATGAAGAAGGTCTGGCCGAAAAAGAATTCCTTGAAGGGAAGCTCACCGGTGTAATCGGTACCATTTCTTTGAATGGAGCATTAAAAAAAATTGATGGACTCCCGGCCTTTCATCGGGATGATGTGAAATGTCTGATCTCCTTTATCCTGGATAAAATGAACGATTCAGTAGAAGCATCCCTGCTCCAAGGACTCATTCTTGCCGGAGGCAGAAGTTCAAGAATGGGAGAAGATAAGGCACTCTTAAATTATCATGGTCTCCCCCAGGCCAGGTATCTGCACCAGACTCTTGAGAGTCTTAACATTAAGAGTTTCATCTCGTGTCGCAGTGATCAGTTAACGAGAGAGGGTCTTGAAGATCTTCCCACAATTGCCGACCGCTTCATTGACTTTGGTTCCTTGGGTGGGATTTTATCGGCCATGTCTGAATATCCCAAGAAGGCATGGCTAGTGATTGCTTGTGATTTGCCCTTTGTCACTGCCCATAAGATCGCAGATTTAATATCTGAGCGGGATGGCCTTAAGCAAGCTACAGCTTTTTATAATGAAGAAAGAAAACAGTTTGAACCTTTGTTTGCCATCTATGAGCCAGGTATGTATTCAAGAATGCTTCATTTTTTGGCCGAGGGAATTCACTGCCCGCAAAAAGTTCTCTTTAACTCATCCATAAAAAAACTTCGACTGGAAACTCAGGATTTTCTGGTAAACGCCAATACCCCTGAAGAAAGACATAAGGTACGAAAAATTTTAGAAGGACTTTCTCTATGAAAATAAAAGTTCGCTATTTTGCGAGTCTTCGCGAAAAGGCCGGTAAATCCCAGGAAGAGATGACTATCCAAACTGGAAAAGATCTTAGTGATCTCTATCGAGCTTTACGTCTGAAATATGATTTTTCACTGGCCGAAAACGAAATCAAGTATTCCGTAAATAACGAGTATGTGGAACCCAATATACCGATTAATGAAAATGATGTGATTGTTTTCATTCCACCAGTGGCAGGGGGCTAATCATGTTTCGAATGACCCAGACGCCGATAAAGGTGCATGACCTGTTTGATACGACTTTGGATCAAGTGGGCGGTATTGTCACTTTTGAAGGCCGTGTTCGGAATGATAATCACGGACGAAGAGTTGAGAAGCTTGAGTATGAAGCATTTCCAGAAATGGCCGAAACTGAAGGCAACAAGATCATCCAGGAGGCCATGAGTAAATTTGCCATAGAAGGCGCCTATTGTGTTCATCGCACAGGAGTTCTGGTCATCAGGGATATTGCGATCTGGATTGTGGTTTATGCCAAACACCGGGAAGCTGCTTATCGTGCCTCTGAATATATCATTGACCAGGTGAAAACCCGGGTTCCTATATGGAAAAAAGAATACTATGTGGATGGACAAACAGACTGGGTGAAATGTCTTGCTTGTGCCGCTAAAGGAATCCCTCATCATGACCACTTCCATCACGTTAAATGAACTCTATCAAAGGCAGATCACCTTACTTGGTGAAGCCGCCTTTGAAAAAATTCGCAACTCCCGCATCTTGATCATAGGGGCCGGTGGACTGGGATGTCCGGCCTTACAGTATCTGTCTTCATCTGGGGTAGGTGTCATAGGTATTGTGGACTTTGATATAGTGAGTGCTTCTAATCTTCAAAGACAGATCCTCTTTGAGATCAACGATATTGGCCGAAAAAAAGTAGAAGCCGCTGCAGAAAAACTCAAAAAATTGGCACCCTTTTGCAATATTCAGGTTTTTCCCTTTAGGCTTGATGCGACCAATTCTTTGGAGATCTTTTCAACTTTTGACGTGATCCTGGACTGTACGGATAATTTTTATACTAAATTTCTTATCCATGATGCTTGTTTTAAAACCGGTAAAGTTTTGATTCAAGCTTCTGTGTACCAATATGAAGGTCAAGTACAGATGTTTGACTTTAGGGAGCGTCAGGGGCCTTGCTTGAGGTGCCTGTGGCCCGAGGAACCATTAGACGGGTGCACTGCTACTTGTGCTGAAGCAGGTGTCATGGGTCCTTTATTGGGAGTCATGGGATCTATTCAGGCAATGGAGGCCCTAAAGCTCATCACTGAAAAGGAACACTTAAATAATGGTGAAACATTATTTGTTGATCTTATGTCCAGAGAATTTGACGTTCGGCGATTTAAGCAAAAAAGTGACTGCCCTTGTTGCGTTAAACACGAATGTAAGGTCCAGGAAGTACTGCAGGTTGACTGGCCTGTGGATCTGAAAGAATTCGTTCTTGTGGATGTGCGCTCGCTTGAAGAATCTGATCAATGCCCCCTCGTGGAGCAATTTAAAAAACACTACAGAGTTCTACAAATTCCATTAGATAAAATTAAGGATTTTGTACCGCCGAGTGATCAAAAATACCTCACGATATGTGCGCGAGGGCTCAGATCACTCAATGCATGTCATTACCTTAGGGCCCAAGGACTAGAAGTTTACTCGCTTCGGGGAGGAACTAATAACATTTTAAGCATGGAGAACCTATGAAGCAGGATAATTTGAATTACAAGGCAACAATGGACAAGCTTTTAGTTGATTTAAGAAAAACCTGTCATGCCATGATAGACCAGGATTATGTTTCTGAGTCTCCGATGAAGCTCATACGCGAAGCTTTAGATTATTTGGACCAAAAATATTTGGAAAAAAAAGAAGGTAAAGAATGAGTCACCATCCTGTATGGGGCCTGGCCTTCAGGCCTTTTTTTTTAATGGGCTCACTAATTGGTGCCGTACTTGTTCTCTTTTGGGCGCTATCCTTTTTTAAAGGAGATCTGCCTACAGGTATTTTTGATCCCATCATCTGGCATGGGCATGAAATGATTTATGGTTTCACAATGGCGATTGTGGCCGGGTTTATCCTCACTGCTGGGGCCAATTGGACGAGTACCAAAGGGATCTCAGGAAAAAATCTGATCATTTTGTTTTCTGTGTGGCTTTCCGGCCGGTTAATGTTTGCTCTTTCTCTTTTTAAACCATCTATACCATCTTTTCTCTATCTTTTAGTTGATATGCTCTTTATTCCAGCTCTGATTTGGGCCCTGGCTGGACCGCTTATTAAATCCCGGCAATGGCGGAACATTCAATTCTTATTGGTGTTTGCACTTCTTGCAACAGGAAATCTTCTCATTCACCTGGCCTCTCTTGAGGTCATCGCTTTTACTTACGCCAATAAAGGAATTTATCTTGGGGTTAATCTTATTCTTCTCATCTTGGTAATCATTGGTGGAAGAGTGGTACCATTTTTCACCGCCAACGCCATTGCAGGTCTTGAAATCAAAAAATATGATTGGCTTGAAAAGGCCGTACTTATCAGCATTTGTAGTTATGTCTTTCTGGATTTCGTTGAATATGAGACAGGCCACGCCGGCCAGGTGGCCCTTATCGCGGCAGCCTTCAGCTTTGTCCGCATGTTAGGGTGGAAGTCCTGGAAGACGATCAAATATCCCATCCTGTGGGTCCTTCATTTGGGTTATTTGTGGATTGTAGCTGGTTTAATTTTAATCTTTCTGAGCGACATCCTATCCTTATTGCCGAGGTCTGTGGCCATTCACGCTTTCACTGCAGGGGCGATGAGTACTTTCATTATCGGTATGATGTCGCGGGTTTCTCTTGGACACACCGGACGACCTCTTAGACTTGCCAAAGGATTTGTGACTTCATATGTCCTGATTACTGTTTCCGGAATCGTCCGGGTAGCATCGGGGTTTATGCCTGAATATTATGGAGAAGGAATTCTCCTCTCTGGGATTTTTTGGGCCTTGGGTTTTTTCATCTTTATTTTGTTTTATTTCTCAATTCTCACTAGTCCACGAGCTGATGGAAGGCCTGGTTAAGTTCATATTTCTCCCAAGCGCTTTCGGTCATCTGGAAGTACACCCGTCTTTAAAAATTCCTGGCTAGGCCCTCTCCAATTTTCTGAGAGGGCCTGGTTTTTTGCCATTAATTCCAAGACAGCTGGATCTGGTTTAACCAGAAGTGCCTCTACACAGGAGGCAATATTAAGTTCAGGATAGGGTCGATCTTTGAGAAAAATCTCATCACCCACTCGAATTTTACCAGGGGTAATAACTTTAAAAAACCAGCCAGTTCTGCCACTTTCTTGAACTAATCGGGCAAGGGAGTTTATTTTAAATTGATAATTTATTGTCGCGCAGGGTTTCCGAGGCTCAGTGACAGCACATAGAACTTCTCCCATTTGGAAGAGATCACCGATACATACATTTTGTTCCAAGAGATCTGAAGCGTTGACATTTTCTCCCATCGATCCAGATAAAAATGAGGTCTCAGGGAATTGGCCCCGCCAGTAATCGTAATGCTGTAATGGATAATAATGTATGATTCGCTGGGGTCCTCCGTGATGAAACTTATTAAAAACAGCGTCACCTTCGATTTGGTCTATAAAAATATTTAAGTCATGGCAGGGCGTACGGTTGATTGCCGAGATCAGGGCAGGATTAGTAGGAAGTGGTGACGGTTTGCCTTTAAATAAATGATGAACTTTGGGCATAAACTAATTTGAGGAAGCTTTCAGGGACTGTCAATGAAGGGTTAGACCCCGATTTCATTTTAACTTAATAAGTTATTAATATCTTAAGATTGTAGACCTGAAAAGTTGGTCGGAATTTTTTTGATATTTCTGATCTTGGTTAGGTTATTTCATAAAATGATCCTATAAGATGAGATTAATTAAAGGAGAACTTATGTTCGGATTAGGGATTGGAGAAATCGCCATTGTCGTTTTGATTGTTGTTCTTTTTTTTGGACCTAAAAAGTTACCGCAATTGGGAAAAGGCTTGGGTCAGGCAATACGGGAATTTAAGAATGCTGGATCCGAACTTAATTCTGAATCTGGAGAGGAAAAGAGGAAAACATGAGCACAATAAAAGAATGGAAAGTAGATGATGAGAAATTTTGGGTTGAAAAAGGCAATAAAATTGCCAATAGAAATTTATGGATTTCTATTCCTTCACTTTTTTTAGCTTTTGCCACATGGATGATGTGGTCTATCATCATTGTAAAAATGCAAGACCTAGGATTTACGCTCGGTGAAACAGACCCGGATAAAATAAAAGGCTTGCTTTATTCATTACCGGCCATCGCTGGTCTTGCCGGGGCCACCCTGAGAATTCCCAATTCATTTTTAATTCCCATTGGCGGCGGACGTAATGTTAATTTTTTTACAACCGCCTGCCTGCTTATTTCGGCAGTGGGTACCGGGATGGCACTCATGTCTCGTGAGACTCCCTATATCGTGTTTGCCTTGTTAGCAGTGGTGTCTGGTTTTGGGGGCGGTAACTTCTCTTCATCCATGGCCAACATTACAACTTTCTTTCCTAAAAAAATGCAAGGAACTGCTCTTGGATTGAATGCAGGATTAGGCAATCTAGGTGTAAGTGGTATGCAATTCATCTTACCTGTTGTCATGGGTTTCCAATTATTTGGTCCTTTGACAGGTGCCCCTCACGTGAGCGGTGAAGGTCAGGAAATCTTCATTCAAAATGCTGGACTATTTTGGGTACCTTTAATTCTTATTTCCATCACCGCCATCTGGTTTGGAATGCATAATTTAAAGAGTATTTCTCCCGGTTTAACAACCACTCGTGGGGCCTTTCTAAATATCGCTCTTATGGTGGGTATAGGTCTGGTGACTTCACTTCTTGGTGCTTGGATGCTTGTGGGCCTTAAGGTTAATGTTTTTTTGATTCTACCTGTAATCGTCTTGTTGACTTTGTTTTTGATGAAAATTTCTGCACCCGCCACAATTAAAGACCGTTTGAATAAGCAATTTATCATTTTAAGAAATAAGCACAACTGGATCATGACCATAATTTACGTCATGACCTTCGGATCTTTTATCGGCTATGCAGCTTCCTTTCCTAAACTCATTCAGGATGTTTTTGGCTACCTTCCTGATGGGACTAAAAATCCATTGGCACCTAATCCTATGGCCTGGGCATGGTTAGGACCTTTTTTAGGTGCCCTTATTCGCCCTATCGGAGGCTGGCTTTCAGATAAAGTAAATAGCGGATCAAAGGTTACTGCCTGGTCAACTCTGATTCAGGTTGTGGGTGCTTTAGGGGCCGCCTATTTTGTTATTCAGGCCCGAGAGGCGGCATCACCGGATAGTTATTGGTGGCCATTTTTCTTTTGTTTTATGCTTTTATTTTTAGGATCTGGTCTGGGAAATGGTTCGACCTTTAGAAGCATCCCTTACATTTTCGATAAAGATATTGCACCGGCAATATTAGGTTGGACAGGGGCCATAGGTGCCTATGGTTCATTTATTATTCCAAAAATGTTTGGAGAGCAGATTGCCAACAAGACTCCAGAATATGCCTTATATGGATTTACTGTTTATTATGTCATTTGCCTTGCACTGAACTGGTATTACTATGATCGGAAAAACAGCGGCATTAAGTGCTAAGAAAAGAGTTTTGAATTAAAATGAAAAAAGCGGAATTAGAGAATCTTCAGAATCTTTTCTTTTTAGGTCCCAAAGGGGAGCAACGAAAATTTTTTCAGGAGATGATTGAATTAATCAATAATGACATCATCTTTTGGCGTAGAAATTTTCACCCAAAAGATCCTCCGGTTATCCCTTACCGCAATTTGACTTCCCCTATAGGCCAGGACTATCAGGAAAATTTCATTCAATCCTTAGTGCAACTACTGGCGGAATTGAAAATGGATATTCCATTTTTTTCACCCCGGTACATGGCACACATGACAGCAGATGTCTCATTGCCGGGTCTGCTAGGCTACTATGCGGGGCTGCTTTATAACGCCAATAACGTCTCGGGGGAGGCCTCCCCCGTCACCTTAAGGTATGAACTTGAAGTGGGTAAGCAGTTTGCCCGCTTGTTTGAATACAATGATAAAGAATCCTTCGGACACATCACTAGTGGTGGGACCGTAGCAAACTTTGAATCTGTGTTTTATAACAAAGCGGCCCGCTTCATTCCTGCCACCTTGGGCATGATTCTGAAACAAAAGAACTTACCCTGGCCTTCTTTCCTACCGAAGGATCTTTGGAAGCTTCTTAATTTGAAGTTATGTGAAATACCTTCTTTGCTCAATGAATTTAGAGATCTTGATCTTGACTTGGAAAAATCAATTCAAGCTAACTCACCTGCCTATTTGGGAGACAGGGAGTACTGGCATCAATTGCAGTCTACTTTTAAAACCACCATCGGGCAGCCCGTAATCATTGTTCCGGCCACGGCCCACTATTCATGGTCTAAAGCATCCCATCTTTTTGGCATGGGGAAGGTCAATTGCCTGCAGGTGAAAATTGATAGCAATCTGGCGATGTCCTCAGCTGAATTTGGTGAGGTCTTAAATTATTGTCAGAATGAGAAGCGGCCCATTATCCAAACGGTATGTGTTTTAGGCTCAACGGAATTTGGCAGCTTTGATCCCTTGGATGAGATATTAAATATCTTAAAAGAAAGAGAAGAGAGCATTTATTCACCAGTTCACATTGATGCTGCTTATGGTGGTTATTTTAAGGCAATGTTTGTACCTGGTCCCCGCTACGCTGAATTTGCTCATGAAGCCGGACTAAAGAATGCCAGACTGCAAGAGATCTTCTCTTGTGTGAAAGATACAGATTCCATCACCGTTGATCCTCATAAATTAGGACACACTCCCTATGGGGCGGGATTGTTTTTGACCAAACATGGTTTCTCAAAGGAATTTATCGCAGAAGAGGCCGATTATTGCCTGACCTCTCAAGAGGCCAATGATGAAGATTTTCCTTTAGGTAAATATATTCTCGAAGGCTCTAAATCTGGGGCCAGTGCCACTTCTGTTTATTTTTCAAACAAGATCATTCCGCTTAACTCCGATGGTTATGGGGGTCTTTTACAAGACCTGATTTCCAAAACAAATGAATTTTACGATCTTCTGAACAGATCAAATATGGATGATAGAGAATTTTCAGCAGAGATGGAAATCATACCGGTCAGTCTTCCTCAATCTAATCTGCTGTGTTTTTATTTGAAACCGAAAAGTATGAAAAGCATGGCCAAAATTAATGATTTTAATTTGAAGATTCTTCACAATTATTTTCCTCATCCAACGGATCACATTCAGGATTTTAGTTATTTCATCTCCAAAACCAAGCTGAAAGTGGATAAAATCACCGATTCTGAAAAATCAAAAATATTTTCTGACCTGGTAATCGATTCAGATGCCTTACAGCTTTTGAGAATCGTTTTATTGAACCGCTGGTCTCATGTTCCAAGTGGCAATGGGTTGGATTACATGACTGATTTTTTAAACAGGATAAAATCGAAAAGTCTTGAATATCATCGAGAAAGTCAAAAAAAAACCTAAACAACTAGTTTTCGCTGCTGTGGTTCGGCCATGGATAAAAGGTAGGGAGAGTGATTTTGAAATTGTTTAAATTCATCCTTACTTGTCATGGCCTTGAGTTTTTTATTGATTAAGACCTGGGCCACCGCCCCACCTAATGTCATCCCTGGCCCGGTTATAATTAGATAGTCAGGGGCAAATTCTTTTACACATACTTCGATGGATTTAGAAAAATTATAAGTCTGATCTACTTGATGGCCTAAGGTATAATCCCAAAGTTCTTCTACCTTTGTTGAATAAGGCATCCAGATTTTCCCTCTTCCATCGATAAGGGGTATTTGTGGCGGCCGGAAAAGATTTGATTTCAAAATCTGCTTAGCTTTTAGAGAAGTTTCCGTAAGAAGTGGGGTGTGAAAAGCGGCATTTCCCAGGAGTTTAAAGGGATATCTGCCTTCCCGTGGAGGCAACTCTTTTAAGAGTTCTCGAAGTCCTTTTTCTGTTCCCCCAATAATCCTGAAACCTCCTAGGAAGATGGAATTAAAAACTTCTTCTCCCTGACTATTTACTTTTTTTATCTTCTCATCAATGAATTCAGAGATTTCCTTTGAATAGACCCAGTTTTCATCCACTTCAGGATAAATGATTTGTCCTCCAATAATACGGTCCTTCATTTGAGAACCCATTGTGTTAATGACATGGGTTCCGTTATCCCTTTCTAATGCCCCAGCACACACACAGGCGAGGTACCAGCCCATGCTGTTGCCTGTTACTGCGAGAATATCGATTTTATTTTGATCAATATCCAGGTAATCACAATAGGAACAAGCATAAATGAGTGCCGCGGAATTCTCTCCGGGGATGTGTTCTTTTGAAGAGTACTCACTTCTGCCGTCAAGCTCCCAGATTGAGGACTGATTTTGTATCATCCGGTAATTGTCTATGGAATCAATGAGTTCATTTTTGTTTTGATGATACTGATGCAGATAGCCTAGTTCCGATTTGTTATAAGTTCCCCGCCCAGGACAAATGACAACAGCTGTTTTTTTATTCATATTTTTTACTCAATAAACTTTTGGAGGCCTCAATAATGTCATTGGTTTGGACTAAAACAAGATTGGCCGCATCCGCAAGGGGAATGAAAGTATCAAGCGAACAGATCCTTTTAATTTTAGGAAGAGGGGAGCAATTTTCCATCATCATGGTGATGAGACCTTCACTAAGCGAACCGGTTTTTCTACACTCATCTACTACCAACACGTTCCGATAGAGGGAGAGTGTTTCAGAGAGTTGTTTCTCATCCAATGGGGCCAGCCATCGGAGATCGATGATTGTTGGAACAATCCCTTCGTTGGATAAAATCTCTTTTGCCTGACGACATAAATAATAACCATTACCATAAGTTAAAAGGCAAAGTTCCCGTTCGCCACCCTCAACATGGAAAGTTCCAATGGGGAGTTTTTCTTCTAAATTTTCGGGATAGACAGTGTTCCAGAGTCCATCTCCTGGCACATTTAAATCACGAACAGGATATAAGGCTATCGGCTCGATAAAAACACAGACTCGTCCAAAACGGTAAGCCTCTTCCACACAGGCCCTCATCATCAATACAGCATCTCTGCCATTAGAAGGACAGGCCACAACGAGTCCTGGGATATCTCGGAAAATGGTGAGGGAATTATCATTGTGGAAATGGCCGCCAAATCCTTTTTGATAACCTAGTCCTGCGATTCTAATCACCATGCCATTGGTATATTGCCCATTGGAGAAATAGCTCAAAGTCGCAGCTTCACCCCTTAACTGATCTTCAGCGTTGTGAAAGTAAGCCAGGAATTGGATTTCTGGAATCGGGAGTAATCCATTGTGGGCCAGCCCAATGGCCGTACCTAGGATATTTGTTTCATCAAGCAGGGAATTAAATACTTTATTTTTACCAAAACGTGTTTCAAGATTGGCGGTAACATTATAGACGCCGCCTTTTCTTGCTATATCTTCTCCGAACACTACCGCTTCTTTATATTGTAGCAGGATATCAGTGAGGGCCCAATTAATAAGCTTTGCAAGAGTCTGACCTGTCTTAAAGTTATCCCATTCATTACCAAAGATCTTTTTTCTGAGGTGCTCCTCAGGAAGAGGGGGGCGTGATCTGAGTTCTTTATCTGGAATGACAGTGGAAACAATCTCTTGTGGTAATGTCAATCGAGGTTTAAGAATAACTTCATTAGCAACTCGGTCAATTCTGTTTTCTAATTCCTGATACATAGTTAGAATTTGATCATGTGTCAGGATCTGGTTGCCAATGAGTGTTTTGGCCGTTTTTAAAACAGGATCTTCTTTTTCAGAACTTTCAATTTCCTTATGACTTCTGTAAACATTTTCAATGTCACTTCCTGCATGTCCCATAAGCCTCACAGTCCTGAAGCGTAAAAAGGCCGGGCGTCTTGTTTTTCGGCTATAATCAAAAGTTTCTTCTACGGTTTTTAAACTTTCAACGACATCCGTGCCATCACATTCAAAATACTTAATGGCCGGTGACTTTACTCTTGAATCTTTAACCCATTCTCCGGGGGTCCTGACCGAAATTCCAATCCCGTTATCCTCACATATGAAAATCAATGGTAGTGGTAAATTCTGATAACTTATCCAGTCAGCGCAATTCAGAGCGGCCTGGGCGGAAGCGTGATTCAAGGAAGCGTCTCCGAAGGTACAGATGATGACTGCATCATCGGGCATAATAGCATTGGTTCCGAGCTTCTTGGTCTTATTAATGGACAAGGCCGCCCCAATTGCCTTCGGCAGATGCGAGGCGATTGTAGATGTTTGAGGCGGTATAAAGAGCTCTCTGTGGCCTAAAACTTTATGTCTTCCCCCGCTAATTGGATCTTCACTTGAAGCACAAAATGATAATAAAAAATCGTGCAGGGGAGTGTGGCCGCAGAGTTTTTTACTCCTGTGAATCTGAAAAGCAGCATCTCGATAATGCAGAAAGGCCATGTCTGTTAAACGGGATATTTCACCCACTACGGCCATGCCCTCATGGCCGCTTGAGCCGATGGTGTAAAAACTTTTGCCAAGTGATCGAAGTTTTCGCGCCTTGATATCCAATAAACGCGAAATGATCTGGCTCTCAAAGAGATCGATGATCTTTAAGGGATCGCATCCGATTGCGTCAGAAAAATCATCACTAAGAGTCTTATTAGAAAGAAAACTCCTGAAGGTTGCATCAATGATTTTTGCACGGTCAAACATAAGCTTTAGTTAAAGGCGGAAATGCCAGTAACCTCACGTCCAATGATTAAGCGATGAATGTCTTCAGTTCCTTCATAGGTATTGACTGTCTCTAGATTTAATAAATGACGGATCACCGGGTATTCATCAATAATCCCATTTGCACCCAACATGTCCCGGGCCTCTCTGGCAATATCAAGGGCCATCCGGACATTGTTCATTTTTACTAAACTTATTTGAGCAGGTTTGAGTTGGTCTCGTTCTTTCAACTGGCTTAAATGCCAGGATAACAGCTGAGCTTTGGAAATCTCCTGAACCATTTTGGCCAGCTTCGCCTGCACTAACTGGTAACCAGCAAGGGGCCTATCAAACATCGGTCGGTCAAGTACATAATTTAAGGCTTCATGATAACAGGCATTGGCAGCGCCAATAGCTCCCCATGCGATGCCAAAGCGGGCCTGAGACAAGCAACCCAGAGGTCCTTTAAGGCCCTCAACACCGGTTAGAATATTCTTCTTCGGAATTTTACAATTTTCAAAATGGAGTTCAGAAGTAATTGAAGCACGTAGAGAAAACTTCCCTTTCATCAGACTTGTACTAAAGCCGGGAGTTCCTTTTTCAACAATAAAACCTCTAACCACGCCATTTAGTTTTGCCCAAACAATGGCAATGTCTGCAATTGAGCCGTTTGTGATCCACATTTTATTTCCATTAAGGACATATCCATCGGAAGTTTCTGTGGCCGTGGTTATCATGCCGCCGGGATTAGATCCATAATCCGGCTCTGTTAAACCAAAACAACCAATGACCTCACCTCGGGCCATCGGAGGAAGATATTTTTGTTTTTGTTCTTCGTTTCCATAGGCATAGATGGGATACATGCATAGTGCCCCTTGAACCGAGACAAATGAACGAATTCCAGAGTCGGCCCGTTCAATTTCCTGCATGACTAAACCGTAAGAAACAGTGTCAATTCCTGAGCATTCGTATCCCTTGAGATTGGCCCCTAAAAGGCCTAGATCTGCAAAACGTTTAATCAGTTCCTTGGGAAAGCTCTCCTCTCTGAATGAATTCTGCATGAGGGGCATGACCTCATCATCCACAAATTTTCGTACAGAATCACGTATCTCTTTTTGTTCAGAAGTAAGTAACGAATCAAAATCAATAAAGTTCAACGACTCAAACTTTTTCATCGGGGTTTCCTTTTGGTAGTGATCAAATCATATGCAAGTTTAAATCTTGTAACCATGACTTAAGTCACACTATTCAAATTTTTGAGCCCCCGCAGGAAACATAATTTTATAGAGATCAGACTGTTTTTCGTTGATAATTTTGATTATATCAGACTTAGGTAACAGAATAAGTTGTGAGTTTCCTTTAACTCGGCACTTGAATCTAAAGGGAATGTTATTAACAAGGTTTTGGAGTCCTAATATGTAGCCGGGGGCATTAAGAATAATCGATCTTTTTTTGTTGAGTAAATTTATTTCCCCATCAATTAATACAATTCCTGTATTAGGAATCTGTTTTTCGTAAATCAAATTGAACTCATGATTAAAGGTCGTAGTTTCAAAGTGATTTCTTAATATATCTAAATCATCTAATAATAATGTTTGAATTGGTGTTTTCATTTGATCATTCTATATACTTTGAAAGATAGAAAAATGTTCTGGATCAGCTTATTTACGCTAGTTTGTTGATAATTATTGATCTCCATTTAGACAGGGGGGAAAAGCTTGATTTAAATTCTCTTTAAACATGACATGAATCATTTATGTTCTGTTTTGCAAGTGTATTTTTAATTCATGAAGAATCATCAAATGCACATTATAGATAAAAGTTATCCCGAATACGTAAAAGTGCTTCCAGAAGGACATCCAGTAAGGATCTATTTTGACGAGAATTATTATCTGCAAGACTTACTGAGGGAATTAGACAAGACAAATGCTGAGTCTGATTTTCAAAAATTCTTTAATTTATTTAATGAATTATGTGAAGTTGAAAAAAGATATGCACGAAAAGAAAATCAATTATTTCCTTATCTGGAAAAATATGGATGGAATGGGCCAAGCCAGGGGATGTGGGCCTTCCATGATGCCAATCGGGATCTACTCAGAGGAGTTCGAAAAAAAATAGAGGCCCGGCAATTGGAAGGAATTGATTATGATATCGATATTATAATTGGTGAAATGCAAAGACTTGCCATGGTTGAAGAAATGCGTCTCTTTCCTTATTCTCTGGAGCTATTATCCGAGGAAGACTGGTATAGCATGAGACAAGGGGATGAAGAAATAGGTTGGATGCTAAAAGAGGTTCCATCAACCTATGAAAAGGATGGGATAAAAAAGGCAGAGACGAAAGCGGTATCCCAGGATAACCCTTTCGCGGCCCTGCATTTAGAGGAGGGGTATCTTAATCAAGAACAGATCAATCTTCTTTTGAAATTCATTCCTGTTGATTTAACTTATGTCGATGAACATGATCGTGTCCTGTTTTATAATCGTGGTGATCACCGGGTATTTCCCAGAAGTGCCGGTATTATCGGTAGAGAAGTACGCTTTTGTCATCCTCCAAAAAGTGTAGGGACAGTTTTAAAAATTCTGGAGGAGTTTAAAAAAGGAACAAAAGATGAAGCCGAGTTTTGGATACGCTTTAAAGATAGAGTGATCCATATCAGATACTTCGCTTTGAGAAATAAAGAAAGAATTTATAAAGGTGTCATTGAAATGTCTCAAGATATTACTGACATTCAAAAACTTGAAGGTGAGCAAAGACTTTTGAGCTGGGATAACTAAAACAAGGAATTAAAATGGAAACAAAAAATCAGATCACAAATGAAGAAAATGAAAAGAAAACATCTGAACAAGTAGTTAAGGAAGGGACCGAAAAAAAAGATGAAAATAAAGACCAGCATGAGAAAGGCTCATGTTGCGGAGGATGTGGAGGTTAAACACCATTTAAATCACTCATAATTAGGGCTATTCGCATTAAAGTTTTGTGGCAGTCTTCCTTTTTCTTTATGAGGACTGCCATTTTTTTATTTCATTTTTTAATCCGCGTAAACATTCATGTAATGGGGACAGCTCCCACGTCCGAATTTTAATTCAATTCTGTTAACTTATATCCTTATGGATATGCGAAAAAATTTAATTGTAGTCACCCATTGGAGATCAAAAATTGGCCTGAACTTAGTCGTCATTATAAGTGACTTTTCGGAAAGCATTTAAAACCTGATCTTCCTTAGGAAAATAGTTGATAATTACAACATATAGTTACTTGTCATAAATGTGACGCCATTTTTGCCTATATATTGTGTTGACGAAATTTCTTAATCACTCAATCATAAACTTAAGTAAAACATTCCTGGAGAGTATCAATGAAGATAAAAAGATTTTTTACCACGAAAGGTAAAGGCCCCTACGCAGATCAAAAATTCGTAAAAAAAATGAGTGAAGTAAGAAACGTCGATGGTTCCAAAAAACTAGCGATGGAAGTGACAGTACCTGAAGCATGGTCACAAGTCGCCGCAGACATTCTTGCTCAGAAGTATTTTCGAAAACAGGGAGTCCCTCAACTAGATGAGAATGAAAAAGTTTTATTGGATGAAAGTGGCAGGCCATTGTTAGGTAGTGAAACCGATGCAAGACAGGTCTTTAATCGCCTTGCCGATTGCTGGACTTCATGGGGAACTCGTTACAATTATTTTGACTCTAAAGAGGATGCTAATGCCTTTAGAGATGAAATTGCTTATACCTTGTCTCATCAGATGGCAGCACCAAATTCTCCCCAATGGTTTAATACAGGTCTATTCACTTCCTATGGCCTTTCTGGAAATCCGCAAGGTCATTATTATGTTGATCCCAAGACTGAAAAAATAATGAAATCAACTTCTGCCTATGAGCGACCGCAACCTCATGCCTGTTTCATTCAATCAATCAAGGATGATCTGGTTAATGAAGGTGGCATCATGGATCTCTGGAGCCGTGAGGCCCGTTTGTTCAAATATGGCTCAGGAACAGGAACGAACTTTTCAAACATTCGTGGAGACGGCGAGAGACTCTCTGGCGGGGGTTATTCCTCAGGTCTTATGTCTTTCTTAAAAATTGGTGATCGTGCGGCCGGCGCCATTAAGTCAGGAGGAACTACCAGAAGAGCTGCTAAGATGATTTGTTTGGATCTTGATCATCCTGACATAGAGGATTTTGTCACATGGAAAGTGAAGGAAGAAAGAAAAGTTGCTTCACTTGTCACCGGTTCAAAGATTTGTAAAAAACATATTGATAATATCTTCAAGTCGATAACTCATTCCTCACTCACTGGTGAAGAAAAATATACCCCTAAGGCCAATCATGCACTCAATATGGCCTTAAAAGATGCTCATCGGGATATGGTTCCTATGAACTATGTTTCCCGTACTATAGATCTGGCCCGTCAAGGTTTTGAGAGTATTGAATTTGAAGTTTATGATACTGACTGGAATTCAGAGGCCTATAACACTGTTTCTGGACAAAACTCTAATAATTCCATTCGCGTTCCAAATCGTTTTATCAAAAGTCTTGAACAAGATGCAGACTGGCCTTTGATCGCCCGCAGTGACAAAAAAGTTGTTAAGAAATTAAAGGCCCGTGATCTCTGGGATAAAATAAATGAAGCTGCCTGGCAGTGTGCCGATCCGGGAGTTCAATTCGATGACACCATTAATGAGTGGCATACTTGTCCTGAAGATGGCCGTATTAATGCCTCTAATCCGTGTTCGGAATATATGTTCCTGGATGATACTGCCTGTAATCTCGCCTCCCTCAATTTAGTTTCATTCATTGATCCAGTTACAAACATGTTTGATGTAGAAAAATACATACACGCCTGCGAACTTTGGACGATGGTTCTGGAGATATCAGTCTTGATGGCGCAATTCCCATCTAAGGAAATTGCCGAAAGATCCTTTAAGTACAGGACTCTGGGACTAGGTTATGCCAATATTGGCGCCCTTTTGATGATCATGGGTGTTCCTTATGATTCAGAGAAAGGTCGAAATATGGCGGGAGCACTTGCCGCGATTATGGGTGGTACTGCTTACAAAACCTCGGCCTTGATGGCAAAAGAGCATGGACCCTTTAAAGGTTACGAAAGCAATAAAGAGCACATGCTGAAAGTTATTCGTAATCATCGTCGTGCCGTTTATGGGGCCGAAACAAATGATTATGAAGGACTAACCGTTACTCCTCAAGGCCTAAATCCTGAACATGTAGATAGTTTTATAGTAAGTGCCGCTCAGGCCGCCTGGGATGATGCTTTATCTCTGGGTGAACAATATGGTTACAGAAATGCTCAAACCACAGTACTGGCCCCTACTGGGACGATTGGTCTGGTCATGGATTGCGACACTACCGGAATTGAGCCGGACTTTTCTTTGGTTAAGTTTAAAAAACTCGCCGGGGGTGGTTATTTCAAAATCATCAATCAGTCCGTTCCAAGAGCGCTCAAAAGTTTAGGTTATAAAGAAAAAGAAATTAAAGACATCACTGACTATGCTGTCGGCAGAGGAACTTTAGTTGGATCACCTGTTCTAACTCACGAACAACTTCGTCAGAAGGGATTTAGCGATGAGAAAATTTCCCTCATCGAAGCTCATCTGGCGACGGCCTTTGATATCACCTTTGCCTTCACCAGATATATCTTGGGAGATGAATTTCTTAGGGATACTTTGAAATTAAGTGAGCAGCAAATAAACAATCCTGAATTAAATGTGCTCAAAGAAATTGGCCTTTCAAATGAGGAGATTCAAAAGGCGACTGATTTTGTCTGCGGTACTATGACCTTAGAAGGAGCGCCATTATTAAAAGAAGAACACCTTCCGGTCTTTGATTGTGCCAATAAATGCGGGCGTTATGGAACCCGTATTATTTCAGCTTCCGGACATATTCGCATGATGGCAGCTGCTCAGCCTTACCTCTCTGGCGCGATTTCTAAAACGATTAACATGCCAAATGATTGCTCTGTAAAAGATATTGCGGATGCCTATCTTCTTTCCTGGAAATTAATGGTTAAGGCCAATGCTATCTACCGGGACGGCTCAAAACTCTCTCAACCGCTGAATGCAGCGGCATTTGAAGATCTCGCCTTGTTGGACTCAGGTACCTCTCAAAATGAAAAGATCATCATGATGGCGGAAAAAATAGTTGAGAAAATCGTTTATAAAGAAATTTCTGCCCGTAAGAGTCTGCCTAACCGAAGAATTGGTTATACCCAGAAAGCAAATATTGCTGGTCACAAAGTGTATTTGAGAACCGGGCAATATGACGATGGCACTCTGGGAGAGATCTTCATTGATATGCATAAAGAAGGAGCCGCTTACCGCTCCCTTATGAACTGTTTCTCAATTGCCATCTCTCTGGGGCTTCAATATGGAGTACCGCTGGAAGAATTCGTAGATGCCTTTACCTTCACCCGCTTTGAACCCAATGGTGTTGTTACCGGCCATGATAATATCAAGATGGCCACATCGGTTATCGATTACATCTTCCGGGATCTGGCCTGTCGTTATTTAGGTCGTCATGACCTGGTTCATGTTAAGCCTAGTGATCTTAAGCCTGGTTCTATTCAAGATGAAGATGAGGCTACGGAAGGGCCACTGCTTGCTATCATGTCTAAGGAGCAAGTTCAGTATGCTGACGGACAAACAACGATTCACACTCAAAAGGTCTTTACTCCAGAAGCAGATTACAAAATGACAGAAGTTGCTAAAAAACGTCAAATGGCCCGAGTGAAGGGTTATGAGGGTGATCCATGTCCTGAGTGTCAAAGTTTTACAATGGTGAGAAATGGTTCTTGTTTAAAATGTGATTCCTGCGGAACGACGACCGGTTGTTCTTAAGTCGTATTAAAGTATTTAAGGCAATCCCTTCCCTTTCAGAGCGGGATTGCCTAAATACTGTTTGCCCCAAGTATGGACTAAGGCCACAAAAGAGGTGTGTAAGTAAAAATGTTACTTTAGCTTCATCACCACTTCATAACCATTAAGCAGCGGAAGGCCGCTAATGAAAGTCACTTTCGCCTGGCCCCAACCTACTGATGGAAGTTCTGGGTGATAAATGATTTCGATCTTAGATTTACCGTTCTTTGGCAGTACCAAGACTTCGAAAGCATCTTTTCTATTGCCCAAGGTGGTTCGCTTGACGAATTTAATGACTCCATCGGTAAGTTTCATTGTACCGAGAGTTTCAAGTTCGAGATAACCCCGCTCATCTTTAAACTGCAGAGGTAGATCTACTATCACTTCGCCTTTTAAGAGGTCGGAAGGTACAGGTGCCAAGGATTTTTTATCAATGGCGTAACCCATACGTACGGTAAAACTGGTCTGATTGGGTAACACATCGGTAAAGGCACTGCCGCCTTTATGAAGTTTTCCCGGAAGAATTTCGTACTGGGCCTTGGGGGCCGCAATCGCCATATTCATAAATAGAATAGTAAACAAAATGATGAAGTTTTTCATGACACATGTTCCTTTATTTAATAGCGATACCAACAAGACGGTCTTGCACCCGTTTGGTTGGCACCACAAGGGTAATTCTTTTCCGAACACAGGCTTCCTTGAAAGAGTGTATCGATGCGACATTGCTCTTCCGGGTAGGAATCAAAGAGAGTGGCCTTAACAACATTACGGCTAGGTGTATCGATATCAATGCTCTTTTGATATTGCCCTAGATGAATCAGAACTTTCCTGAAAGCGTCAATCGCCTTGGAGGTATTAAGGCAAATGAGAAAGTCTACTTCGTCCTGATAAGTAATCCGGCACTGGGTGAAGGAGACCTCGGGAATATCATCGGGAATGGAGAGTTTTTTTAATTTATGCTTATGAGCAAAGTATCTTTTAAGACAAATCCCACTGGCAAAATAATCTGACTGACCTTCTGAAGAAGACCACAGGAATTCCTTAATCTTAATCTTGGGTTTGCCCCCGATGACATGGGCCAGTTCATGACAGGCGGTGAGTGCGTGACCTTCATCATTCATGCCGGGAATACGGGCCATGCCACCCCAAAAATTCAAGGAATAATGAGTGGCACTCTCCTGATGGGCCCAAGCGGTAAAGAAAGGCTTCGCCCAATCAGTTTTAATTTCAATCGTGCATCCCTGATCCTGCACTTCCTTAAAGTGAAGTGCATAAACAAGCGCCGGAATATTTCGAAAACTCTCCGGAGTGATAGTGGAGTTAGTGGGATCAGTCGTAAGAATTTGATAGCGGAAATGCTCGGGATATTCCCCTTGAGCAAATGCAGTAGATAAAAAAATGGCGAGACACAGTATGATGAATGACATAGGAGTCAACAATACCAGAGATTTCAAGCCGATAAGCGGGGTCTGAAGATTTGACAGGGTCAGAGTGCAAACTTTTTGGGTCACCAGGATTAGTTCAAAACGAATAAAAAAAATTTTTCCTTAAGAAGGAATAAAAGAGGGATTCCAAGTATTTAGGGTCAAAAAGAGAGGTCTCTAAGATAAAAGTGGGTCCTTGAAGCGTGTATAATTCTTTTCCATGGCCTTAGAAAAAGACGTAAAAAACATAGAAGAACTTATCTCTCAAATCACCCAGGCGGCACTCCACCAGACTGTCGCCTATGTGTGGAAAAGATCTCCCGAGGGGATCACCGTCATTAATGAGAAGGTCTTAATTCTCAGAGTGAATGAACGAAAAGAACTTAAAATTCAATTCCTGGATGACGTCACTATTCCGGTCGGAGAAGATATCCTATTTGCTCTGGAAGGCGGGATACTGGTCTTTAAATCTAAAGTATTAAGTTGTACCGGACGTTTTGCTACTCTTAGCATTCCGTCGATGGCCAAAGGTATTGAGCGCAGACGCAGTCCCCGAGTTTCCTATAAATATGAAGAACGCATTGATTTTGATATTGAGATTCGAAACAATGTCACCACGGCTTTTTTACTGGATCTTTCCCAGCATGGGATGTGCTTGTCTCTTTCTGATGAAACAGTTCGAAATCTCCGCTTAGAGCAAAAAATTCGTATCCTCCGGGGAAGTAAGGGAGTCTCGCCTACGGAATGTATTGTGAGGTCCATTCGCGTCTTTAAAGGGGCCAAAATCGGGCGATCAATGATGTATGCCGTGGGACTCGAGTTTGTCTAAACCATCCATTCCAGATTTGTCTTTGGAACTCTCGGCACCATAAGCTCATTGTGATGAACGATGGCCTCACCCACTAAATTGTGACACAGAAAATGAGGCATGCTTTCCGAGAAGCCGTAGGCCCCGGTGCGCTTAAACTCCAGCCAGTCACCAACTTTTAAACTCTCCGGCAGATCAAATTCACCCAGACTATCCAGGGCCGTACATAGAGGTCCATGAACGGCATAGCGCTTGTGAGTAGTTCCTTCAACCATAAAGGCTTCACAGGGAAAAGCTTCACCCACTAAAGCGGGTCTGGCCATGTGGTTGATACCACCTTCGGTCACGATGATATTCTTCCCACGAACAGTTTTAATATCCACAATACGGGTCAGGTAGGAGCCAAACTTTCCAATGGAGAAGCGGCCTAGTTCCAACCAGATTTTATCCAGCTCATATTTCTTTTTAAGTTTCAGGAGCAGTTCGTGAACTTCGGAAAAATTCATTTCACGATTATCTGAGTAGGAGAGTCCGAGTCCACCGCCCAGATCTAAAACCTGAAGGGGAAATCCCATCGCTAAAGAAAGCTTCTGGCAGGCCTCCGTAGTGTGAGTCCAGACTTTTTCCAAATGAGCTAAGTCCAGCATATTGCCCCACTGAAAGCAGTGAAGACCCATGACTTGGATGTTCTTGTAGTCACTCAGTTGTATCGTTTGCCAGTCTTCCACTCCTAAGCCAAAAGGCGTGATAGTGGAGCCCCCAAGTACACTTTTTAAATCATCATTCCAGTCGAGCTGAACCCGCAAGAGAACTTCTTGAGTGCGTCCGAGTTTTCCGGCCACATCATTTAAGTCTTTTAACTGATTAAGGCTTTCCACCACGATCGCCTGAACTTCTGCCTGCATCATGGCCGCCAGGTAGTTCTTGGATTTGGCGGGACCGGTGGCAATTAAATCATGAGGTCCATATCCGGCGGATCTGGCCTGCTGAAGTTCACCCAGGCTTGCCACATCAGCGCCGAAGCCGTTCTTGTTTAAAATCCTGAGGATTTCAGACAAGGGATTGGCCTTGGTGGCGTACCACACACGAATGTCGGGATGGAGAGTTTTTTTAATGCTCTTGATGTGAGCTTCGAACTGATCGAGATCGTAGAAATAAAACGACGACTGATAGCGGTTAATCATCTCTTTGATATGATCAGTTCGGTTCATGGTTACCTCAAAAGACTTTCAAGTTCCAAAGCTGCTGATGTTTTAGCATCCTTGTATTTGATGATCATGGCACATCTGAGCTGAAGACCCATTTGACTTGCCCACCCTAATTTCTCTGAAACCGGACGAGAGCCCGTGACCACGACAGCGTAAGGAGGAATCGGTTCACCCGCTTCCAAAACCCTTTCATTAACACAGTCATAAACAGGAATGCCCTTGGAGAGAATGGTTCCCGGAGCAATGACTGCTCCTTCTGACACCTGAACACCTTCCACGATCACGGCCCCTGCTCCGATAAATGCATTGTCTTCAATCACCACAGGAGTTTGTCCCACAGGCTCCAAGACGCCGCCAATCTGTACACCTGCTGAGAGGTGAACGTTTTTACCAATCTGCGCACATGAACCCACCAGCGCGTGGGAGTCCACCATGGTGCCGGAATCTACATAGGCCCCAACATTGATATAGGCCGGAGGCATGATGATGACCCCGGATGCCACATAGGCCCCACGACGGACACTTGATCCACCAGGAACCATACGAACTTTGTCTTCTACTTTAAACTCACGGGCCGGAAGATTGTGTTTATCCACAAAGCCGCCAGCAAATTCTTTTAACTCTCCGGCCTTGAAGGCCGCAAGGATTGCTTCTTTCACTTCTGTCTGGGCCACCCACTTGCCGTCAATTTTCTGGGCCGAGCGCACTTGTCCTTTTTCTAATAGATCGAGAGTTTCTTGCCAATTCATTACATGATCTCCTTATACCAACGTTTAACATCCTGATCGGCCTTTAAGACCACTTCAGTTGAAGTCATATCCTCATGAGACAAAGGCGCCATCATGCGGGCAGTTTTAATTACCCCTTGCTCATGCATTAAGTACTTCACAGGAACGGGATTAGAGACCACAAAGAGGCTATTAGCGGCACTGGTCCACAGATCCTTAGCATTGAAAGTTTTCTTTAAGCACTGTTCAACATAGAGATGAGTCTCTTTAGGCCAGGCATTAGAGGCCACAGAAACAAGTCCCGCCGATCCGGCCTGGGCAAATTCCGGCATGAGGCCATCGTCTCCGCAGAAGACTTTCTTGCCACCAGCAGCTGCCAGGTATTCTTTGAATTTTTCTACTGAGCCTGAAGCTTCTTTAATGGCCCAGAAGTTTTTATGAGTATTAAGACGTTTCACCGCTTCGGTTGACATCGCAACGGCCGTTCTACCGGGAACGTTATAAAGCATACAAGGGCGAGTGGCGGTATCCATTAAGGCCCCAAACCACTCATACTGGCCCACAGGACCTGGTTTTGCGTAATGAGGAGTTACTAGAAGATAAGCATGAACATTAAGGCCTTCCAGGTACTGGATCCACTCTTTTTGCTCATCCAGAAGGTTTCCGCCGACACCCACCATAATGGGAGACTTAGGCTTCATCTTCACTACGTGTTCAATGATTTGTTTTCTTGTTTGAAGGTTTAAGTTCAGGGCCTCACCGGTAGAACCCAGAATAAGAAGACCGTTGCCGGCAGCATCCTGGTCCTGCACAACCTTTGTCAGACTCTCCAGATCAAGTGTTCCGTTGTCCAGTAGGGGAGTGACCACGGCAGTCCATAGTGAGTAATCGTTTAAGTTCATAACCCTTCCTTTATAGGGACAGATGAGACTCCACGACTTTTTGAAAAGCGTGAAGGCCCGGATCCATCTTGTTCTGAGTGATATAGTTTGCGGCCCACAGGGCGCCTTCGGCAAAGAGTGTGCGGTTTTTTGCCTCATGAGTGAGTCTGAGGATTTCCCCTGGGGTCTCCAGGGTTAAGGTATGAAGTCCTACCACGTCACCGGTGCGCTCAGAGGTGATTTCACAGGGCTCCGCTAGCCACTCTTTCATAGACAGTGCTGTCCCTGAGGGAGCGTCCAGTTTTTTAGTATGGTGAACTTCATGAATGGAAAGGGTCTTTTCTGAAAACAAGTGATCCACCTGGTGCAGTCTTTGGATCAACTGCTTTAAGACAACTACCCCAAGAGAAAAATTGGTGGCGTGAATCCACGAGAGATTTTTCTCCTGGAGAGTTTTGTCAAAAGAAGATGGCCAGGTAAAACCAGTGGAACCAGTTACAACCGGCAGCTGTGTTTCCAGCAGCACGGGAATCAAGGCATGGAACGCCTCCCCTGGGAGGAAGGAGACGATCACGTCATGCTTGATGAGTTTTTCATAAGTAGGAAGATTCTTCGAATCAAAGACTTCAACTTCGCCACTGGCCAGCTCCAGTACTTTTGAACCAGTTTTGCCTTTCCCGAGTAAAGCGATTTTCATGCTTCCTCGATCAGCGCGCGGTGAAGATTTTGAATAACTGTTTTGCAGTCTTCTTCACGAACCAGGAAGTTAAAGTTATACGGTGATGCCCCAAGGCTCATCATGCGGATATTAACGTCATCAACGGTATTAAAGATGGCCTTGGCCAGAGAGGCCTTCTGAGTCAGCTCATTTCCGATGAGAGACACTAATGAGTAGCCGGCCTCAATATGGATGTTCCCGACTTTCTCCAGGTCCTTAATAAATTGGGCGTTTTCTAATGTCGCGTTCTCGACAGTGACCGCTACGGAAATTTCTGAAGTGGTGACACAGTCAACTGAAACGCGGTGACGGCCAAAGACTTCAAAGAGTCCGCTCATAAAGCCGTAAGCGTTGTACATGGTGGGTGTCGTAATCGTTAAGAGTGCCTGGGAGCCACGCTTAGTGATAGCGCGAACAGCAGGACGCAGACCCACTTCAGATCTAATCCAGGTGCCTGGCAGATTTTTTTCAAAGCTTGATCCCACAAAAACGGGAATAGATTTTCTCACCGCCGGAGCAATTGTCGCCGGGTGAAGAATTTTTGCCCCATACTGGGCCATTTCGCCCGCTTCTGAATAAGAGAGTTCTGGAATAATTTTTGCTTTAGGGCAAAGCCGTGGATCAGTGGTGGCCACACCGGCCACATCGGTCCAGATTTCTAAGGTGTCTGCTGAAATTCCTTCCGCAAATAAGGCAGCTGAATAATCAGAACCGCCCCGGCCAAGAATCGTTGTATTGTTTTGCAGATCAGAGCCTATAAAACCCTGAGTGACATAAAGAGTTTCCGGGGAGAGTTCAATGCGGGAGCTGGCCTCTTTAGCTATCACATCAATAAGTGGAGTTGCTTTACCAAAGTTTGAGTCAGTTTTAATAACCGTTCTGGCATCCAAAAGTGTGACCTTCTTGGAAGGAATAACTGCCGCTAAGACATCCCGGAATATGAGAGACGACATTCTTTCTCCTAAGGAAAGGATGTGATCATAGGCCCGCGGAGTGAGTTCTTTTAATAAGGAGAGATTCTGCACCAGGAGTTCTAGTTCAGTGAAGTAGCTCTCTAATTGAGTGGCCGTTTGGGTATTATTTCCGGTCTGTTTTAAGAGACCTAAATGTCTTTCTTTAATTTCAAAAACTAATTTTTCACAGTCTTCCATCTTACCGGTAGAAGCTGATTTGGCGACAGCGATGAGTTTGTCAGTAGTACCAGATGTGGCGGAAACCACCACCACACTTGAGTCTCTTTCCATTGAGATGGCGGCACTTCTTTGCATAGATGCCAGGTCCCCCATTGAGGTTCCACCGAACTTTGAGACAACAATTACACGACTCATCTTCTTCTCCATGGAAAAAGTGTTTTAGTTATAAATGTAGTGGGGGAGTAGGATAGGTAAAACGTATGAAATTATACCCTTCCCTAAAGCTCCCCACAGATTTTTTACTCTGTGACAGTCTTGGGGATTCAACCCCAACAACCAATGATTCATTCTTTAAGAGTCCTGAATCACTTCGGCGACCATTCCATCAGAAACTGGTTTAACGGATCTTAATTCCTTCCAGATTTCCTACCTAACCATCGCGCCTCTCTAGGCAACAGAAAGATCATAGTAAATTAAAATGGAAATTCCAAGTTTACTTTTAAAATTTTTTCACGCTAATCTTCAATTAAAGATCCTGATCACAAAACGGAGAGTTAGACATGAAAAGAGTTGGATTTATTGGATGGCGAGGAATGGTTGGTTCTGTTTTGATGGAACGAATGAAGGCCGAAAATGATTTCTCTCAAATGGAATCCTATTTTTTCTCAACCTCCCAAACCGGGGAAGCGGCACCACAAATCATCAATGCGCATGATAAATTACTGAGCGCAATGGATTCTAAAGAGCTGGCAAAAATGGATATTCTGGTTTCTTGCCAGGGCGGTGACTACACAACGGAAATGTTCCCACTTCTAAGAAAAGAAGGCTGGAACGGAATTTGGATCGATGCCGCAAGTACGCTCCGTATGAAAGACGATTCAGTCATCGTGCTTGATCCGGTCAATCGTGATTTCATCCAGGAATCTCTCCATAAAGGGATGAAAAACTTTGTTGGCGGCAATTGTACCGTGTCACTTTTGTTGATCGCTTTACACGGTCTTTTTAAAGAGAATTTAATTGAATGGGTAAGTTCTATGACTTACCAGGCAGCTTCTGGAGCTGGTGCTAAGAATATGATCGAACTCTTGGATCAGATGAAATCAGTGGGTACAGCTTTTGCTGCTCAACCTGCGGCAGGAGCTTTAGAATTAGAAAAACAAATGACCACTTTAATGAATAGTTCGGAATTTCCAACGACCAATTTTGGTCATCCACTGGCCTTAAATGTGCTTCCATGGATTGATTCTGAAATGCCATCTGGCCAGAGTAAAGAAGAATGGAAAGCTCAAGTTGAGGCCAACAAGATCCTTCAAACGAAAAGCATTATTCCGATCGATGGAACGTGCGTTCGCGTAGGGGCCCTTCGTTGTCACTCTCAAGGACTTACTATTAAGCTTAAAAAATCGGCCCATCTCTCAACGGTGGAAGAGCTTATCCGAAATGCCAATCCATGGGTGAAATTAGTGAGCAATAATAAGCCTGAAACACTGAAGGAACTCACACCTGGAGCAGTTTCTGGTAAAATGCATGTGCCTATTGGGCGCCTTCGTCAAATGACTCTTGGTGAAGAGTATTTCAATGCCTTTACCATCGGCGATCAGCTTCTATGGGGAGCGGCCGAACCGCTTCGCTGTGTTTTAAAACAAGTTCTTCAGTCTTAAAGCAGGTCATCCGGTTTTTAGTATGAACTTGAGTAACAGAACCACTAGCTATTAATTAGATGGTGGTTCTGAAATATTAATTACTCCATTCTGAGATCGGTATTTGAGTGGGAGGATAATTGTCGTAGTAGTAACCTATATTGTTCTCTATTATGAGAACATACTCTAAATCGAGTAAGGATACGGCCTTAAGTGTACTTCCAAGAATGCCTAACCAGGCTATAGTTTGTAAATCTGGTGATTCTACTCCTGTTACAATTACGCCGTCCATTGTAGTTGTCTCAATTCCAAAAGCGAAGTAATTTGGAGCAAATGTTCCAAACATCACATTTCGAATATCACTGATATAAATGTGGTAATGGAGTATCTTGTCAGGAACCTGAAGGTTACTAATTGTACTTCCTGTTATGATAGCATCACCAAAGGATCTGATAGTGGAATCAATAATAGTAGAATTAGTTATGCGACTTCGAGGTGATAAGTCTACCTCTATCCTAGAAAATCCCAATACTTGTGATTCACCACAAATTGATACGGCCGGAGAAATATAGGAAGTTGATGAAACCGTAGAAGTGTTTGATACAAAACCACCTAATGTTCCGTCAGGGTTGAAATGATAATTTCCAAGCTCACTATTGTTTTCACAGCCAAGAATTTGAACCTTTCCAACCTCAATGATTTTTTCTGTCGTCGCGAGAGGTCCAAAATCTCCATATCCATTAGGCTTTACAGTTAATTTAACTGAATATTTTCCAGCCTCTTCATATTTTCGAGGAATTTTCTTAGATGAGGTTGTTATCACTTCACCATCATGAAATGTCCAAACGTAAATCAGATCATCTATAGTTGGATCATCAGGATCTGTGGAATCAAGCTCTATTGAAAGCGGATCTTGAGGATTAATAGAAAAATTTATAACAGCTTTTGGGCAACTTGGATGCGCGTCCATCTCACGAATAGTTTCTTCAATCAGGGCAAGACTCTTAATTCTTAGATTATTCAAAGATTCGTTATCGTAATATGCGATAGTTCCAAAATCTCTATTAGCTAGATCGAATAGATATGTCTCCATAAAACCATGATTTGCGAATGTATCAAGATCTGAACGGTATTCATATCTACTGTCAGGGACAATTAAGTCATAATTACTTTTTTGAGATGTAAGATAGTTAATAAAATCTTCAGAATTTGTGAGGTAGTTATTATGATATGCAAGAGTACTAGCATCCGGAGAGGCAAATCTAATGTTTGAAATTATCTTCTGGTATTTGTTGTAATCAAAATTAAGGGCAGTTTCTAATTCGTCTAGTGCACGATTCGTGAAAATGTTTCCCTGGGAATGGGAAATTATAGCGAGCTTCTTGCCTGCGAGTAGTATTTTTTTAAAATCTTCCTTCATGGTGTTCACGTCATTTTGTTCAAGTATAGCCCTATTGTTAGCTTCTATAACAAGTTCTTTTATTAAAGGCCTTAATTGAGGAATAATAGCGACTGGAATGGATGCAATAGCCCCATAAAGCAGTACATAACCATATTTTACGCTTACGGGTACACCAAGATTCGTTGAAATTTGATGAATTCTTTGTGCACCTGATTCAAAAAAATCAGCAAGAGAACCATGTGTGTGATTATAGGTCCACCCATAAGTTACTATGTACCGCCTATCGAGAAATCCTTTTCTATTAAGTAGGTACTTTTGGACCTTATTGATACTCGCCCTTGCATCATCTTTAGTGTTTCCAATTCCATTAATATAATGAATTTGGGTACCTTCTAATGAGCAAGTCAGAGTAGTTGCGAAAGAGGAAAAGCTAATAACAAAACCAAATACTAGCAGGAAGTATTTCATTTTTACCTCAACTTATTCATTTGCTGCATTAAATTCACAGTATTGATGTCTTTCCGTTATAGAAGTCTCTGGGAGGTGATCGCTGGTGCCATGCGTGTAGGAATCAATCATTGTAAATACTTTGATTCTTTCAGGTGTATTTAGTAGCTGAGCCTTATGTTTTTTGTAAATCATATATCCATCGTCTCTAATCCACATAATACACTCCAGACCCTCCTGGGCCTTGTTGTAATAACTTACTGCCAGATCTTTATTTAAATAGTTTTCAAAAGCTAGTTGAAAGTGTCTGTGTGTTTGTTTAAGAGCATTGTTTGTATTTGGAAAACTAGAAGAATTGTATGTTTTATTGATCCAAATCTGAACATCGTCTCGAATGCCATTTTTATCGGAGTCAATACCTAATACTGTTGAGTCATTCAATTCAGTGTCAGGCATTGGTACTTCACCTGAAGATTTCTCATAAGAAAATCTTACAAAATCGTGGTAAGCAGATTTATAAAAATATTCCTTCTGCTGATCTTTCTTAATCTTAACTTTAACGAATAATTTATAGAATCCTGAAGGGTAGTTATTCATTGGTATGTGGAGTTCATTGCCTCCTGACCCAGGCACGAGTTTAGAGGGAGAATAATTTTTGTTCTTTTCGATAAGATCTGTAGAGCTTAAAAGACGGTATGAAATTTGTTGTATGTCAAAGTCTGTTGGAGCCTTAATCAGAAATTTTGCTATTGGTTCTTTAACGGGAGAATTCAATGGAACGAGATCGAATTGAAGCTGTTTAACGACTCCATTTTTCTCGTTGGGTTTTTGATTTTTATCGTTTTGGGCAGAAGCATAAGTCGTGTGAATACCTAAGACACACATGAATAATACAATTTTGATGTTCATCGCTTTCTCCTGAATGGGTTTGTGCATTTTCGACTAAAACATGAAATTACATAAAAATTTTTAATAGAAATTTTTGTATTTTGATTGTTTCAATGTGGTTGAAGTTCCTATCTAAATGTTCATCATGCAATCATTCTACAACAATTTGAGGTTTGATAAGTCGACTCTTAATTTTTCTTAAGAGATCAGGAGTGTTTTGTCGGTCTTGATGATTTTGTTCTTGGTCGAAGACTTTTAGATTAATGGAGCATGCTTCATTTTCAATCTGATTTATAAGCTGATTTTTTACTTGAATAATACCCGACAAAAGCAATTGGGGTTGACCCATGTCGTCCGATCCTAATAAAACTAGATCAGTTTTATAAATTAAACTAGATCAATAGTATTGCCTTGTTTTTATACCCCATAAGGGGAATTATGCGAGAGAACGTTGCATATAAAAATAAAATGACGCCAAAAAGGGGTTAAACACCACTGACCTTGAACTTAAGCGAAATTTTCTTCATGATTGAGAAGAACTGCGGAGGAAATCATGAAATATCTATTCTTATTTTTTCTGTTATTTGTTTCTTTTTTTGCCAACTCACAAAGATCCAATGTCATTTATACGGTCAGATCGGTTGATGCTGATAATGGCAAAGTTATGGTGACATTCTGGGAAGATAATCAGGTTTATAGATTTGAAAAAAACTCCAAGGTTTTGCCATGTCTGGAAAATGCCTATAAAGCGAAGATGAAAGTAGACCTTGTTATGAATAAACGTTCGGATGTGATCGAAGACTGTAAGCTGGCAGGCGGTGGATTTCCCAAGAAATAAGGGTGATGCGCACTGCACGATAAGAAAGATTATCGTGCAGTGCGCCAGTGTTTTGGCTAGTTGTTCAGGTGAATTCGGCCGTTAAACTCATCCTGGGAGATCTTCCCTGTAAGGATCGCTAATTTCGACACCATCAGGGCCTTTTCGTACTTTGGTCTTTCTTCTGCAGAAACTAAGGTCAAATCCAAATGTCTTGAATCGTTTGTTCCGTTGTCTTTGACGGCATTTTTTAACAAATTAATGGCCTCATCAAGCTCCATATATACTCCCTAAAATAATAAAACCTTCATCTGCTTTTTATCACGGATGAAGGTTTTATTTCAATTCAATGTAACGAAGAAATTAAGCGGCTTTGGTCACCGTTTGTGGAATGGCCTCGTCGATTAAGCGATTAATGGTCATTTCATCGAGTCCGTCATATTGGGCGGCCTTGCAGATCACCTGTAATTTTGAATTAAGCTTCCCAATGTTCAGTCTGGTTTTGTGATCCATCTCAGACTCTAGAATGGCTTCGTGGATCAGGTCGCGGTACTGACATACCAAAGCTTCTTGGAAAGTTTCTATGCTACGTACGTTCAAAAGGGCCTCCCGGTTTTTAGCATTTTGCCAATGAGTGATTCTACAATCAGAACGCTTATTAATCGGCTAAAACAGTCGGATAATTTAGTTTTAAATAGATAGGGGAAGCATTTAAATAATTCTTAACACGGGTAAGTTATTGAGTTTTTATCAAATGACAAAAATCCTAGGCATGTTACCATCTTTTTAGCATGAAAAACCTCGATCAATTCCTCTCTCAAGGTGAAAAATTCATCCCCGGCAACAGGGTACAGCTGCGATTAGGGCTGATCGCCCTACTCCTTAACCGCAATGTTTTAATTGAAGATGTGCCTGGTATGGGTAAAACCACCCTGGTGAAATACTTCGCCCGTGGGACGGGGTTGAATTTTCAAAGAATTCAGTTCACTAGTGATCTTCTGCCATCTGATATTCTTGGTGTTTCTATCTTTCAAAAAGAGTCTGAAAAATTCATCTTTAAACCAGGGCCCATCTTTGGTGAACTGATCCTGGCCGATGAGCTTAACCGGGGAACTCCTAAGACCCAAAGTGCTCTACTGCAGGCGATGGAAGAAAAGCACGTGACAGTGGATGGGATTACCCACCCTTTACCGGAGCGCTTTTGCTTATTTGCTACCCAGAATCCAAGAGGGCAGTTCGGCACCTATCCCCTACCGGAATCTCAACTCGATCGTTTCCTCTTTAAGTTCTTCATGGGACACCTCTCAAAACAAGAGGAAATGGAACTCTTAAAAAGTGGTCCTCGTTTGGAGCTTCTGGATAAGCTCGCACCGTCCTTAACTCATGAGGAGCTGGGGAAGTGTCAGCAAGAAATTAAAAAAGTCACTGTTTCATCCATGCTGCTGGAATACCTCGCTGAGATCCTGCAAGTTGGCCGCAAAATTGAGGATGCTTATGGACTGAGTCCACGAGCAGGGCTTGACCTGTTGGAGGCTTCCAAGGCCTGGGCCTATTTTGAAAAAAGAGACTATACCATTCCGGACGATATTCAGGCGGTCTTTCCTTATGTTGCCGGCCACCGCATGTATTCTCAGCATTCGCTACCTGCCGGAGTGGAAAATCACCGGGCGGCCCAGTTCATCGCTCAAATTCCCTTTGTTAAAGAGAAATGAATTTCAAATCCTGGGCCCTGAGACAATTTAAAAAAAAGGCGAGGATCTATATTCTGCCCACGAAGATGGGTGGCTATCTTAACGGACTGATCTTTTTAATGTTTCTCTTGTCAGTGGGGTACAGTAATAATCTGCTGTTAATTTTCACACTGATTCTGTTTGGTTTTAATCTCATGTGGCTGATACAGACACATTTTTATTTGAATGCCTTAAAACCTCGGTCACTGCACGTCCAGGACAGTTTTGCCAAGGACAGCGCCATGGTTGGCGTTGACTGGCAGTCCACTCCGGGCAATGTTCATCAGTGGGAAATGAGTCTGGAAACAGCAGATGAGTCTTATCAAGTTACAAACGACAGTGTTTCCTTTCCCCACCGTGGAGTGCTTCTTATTGAGCATTTGAAAGTTTCAAGCCTGATGCCTGTTGGTCTTTATAAGGCCTGGATCTATTTTCCCGTTAATGTGAAGGTTTATGTCTATCCGGAGAAATTAAAACAATCGCCACTCATTGTGGGATCAAGAAATCATAAGGAAGGGGATGATTCATCTCTTTTTCCTGGTCCTCATGACTTCAGGAATCTCGCCCCTTATCAAGGCGAAGAAACCCGCAAAATTAGTTGGAAACATTATGCTCGCTCAGGAGAGCTGGTGGTGAAGGTTGGCGAAGAGCTGCTTGCGACTGATGTTTTCTTTCGCATTCAAGAAAATCTTCAGGATAAGGAGTTGGAGCTTTCCATCGTGGCAACCCAAATGGTTGCCTGCTTAAAAAGTGAAACCTCCTTTGCCTTGGAGACACCTCACCAAAGAATTCCTTTCGGTAAAAGTGAGCAGCACTTAAAACAGTGTCTGCGGGAGCTTTGCCAATGCTGAAAACCGACTGGAAACAAAATTTCATTCTGTTAGGTTTTTCGCTCCTTATGCACGAAGTACTGACTCTGCCGACGATGTTTTTTATTGGTGTGGGATTACTGCTGGTGGGCCTCAATATCAAAGTCCCTAAGCTCGCTAGAAACGTTATGGCCCTGGGGGTTTTTGCTTCTTATTGGGTTACCTACGGAAAGATTATTGACCCCGAAGTGGGACTTAACTTTTTAACCAGTATTGTGGTTTTAAAAATTCTGGAAAAAGAAGCGGTGAGAGACCGCTATATGATTTTTTTTGGGCTGATCCTGCTTATCTCTGCGGGATCTCTGTTTGAGAAAACTCTTACTTATGTGTTCTTTTTTTCGGTGAGTTTTCTTCTGCTGATTGGTGACTTTTACTCTTCTCTGGGTCAAAAGTGGAAATTTAAGGACATCGCTCTGGCCGTCGCCTGGGTTATTCCCCTCACCTTCTTTATGTTTTTTTTAGTACCCAGAGTTTTAAATCCGATCCCGTTTAATCAAGGGAAAACGGCCCCGGGGGAAATTGGCCATACTCCCGATGTGAATATTTCCTCCATCGATTCTCTGGCCCCCAATCAAACTCCCGCCTTTCAGGTTTTAGTGAACAAATCCCTTACTCAGCAGGACCTGTACTGGAGAGGCAATACCTTGTCTTATAATGACGGGTGGAATTGGGTCCAGATGCCGCAAGACCGGGAAGAGCCGATCCCTCTTTTGGGAGCACGGCCTGGTCGCTTAGAAGTTAAACAGAACTTCCGTCTTTACGGGCGCTCGGATTATTTTTTCACCCTCGATTTTCCCCGGGTGATTAGTTATGAAAGGGACATTTATGGCCTAGGAAAGATGCGCACACATGCTCAGAAGCGCTGGCGCTGGATTCCACGTTACGAGGTTATCAGTCATCCGCAGGCAAGAATTCAAGACAGCGAAGGCTCACAACAATATCTCCAGGTGCCGCTGCCAAAGAAAGACAAGCTTCAGATCAGTGAGACTTTTAAGGGAAAGACATTTCCTGAAATTGAGTCCGCTATCAGAGATTATTTTATAAAAGAAAAGTTTTCATACTCTTTAAGTCCCGGACGTAGCCTCAATTTTAAAGAATTTATGAACAATAAAGTGGGGTTTTGCTCCCATTATGCCTCGGCAGTGGCCTTAATCCTGCGAATAAAAGGCATTCCCACTCGTTTAGTCTCCGGTTTTATGGGGGGAAATTATAATCGTTTTGCGAGTTTTTACCTGATCTCTCAAAATGATGCCCATGTGTGGGTTGAGGCCTTGGTGGATAATGAATGGAAGAGGCTTGATCCAACGGAATGGATTGCTCCTGATCGGGTCAGATTGGGCGGGGAAGCCTTTATCGAGAGT
Source organism: Bacteriovoracaceae bacterium (assembly GCA_023701435.1). Taxonomy (GTDB): domain Bacteria; phylum Bdellovibrionota; class Bacteriovoracia; order Bacteriovoracales; family Bacteriovoracaceae; genus Peredibacter. The sequence goes on from JAMPXB010000002.1 coordinate 185,942, forward strand.
GTTGGGACCGGAGGACTTCGCGGAACTTCTTTCCTGCGCTTACCACGAATGTTTCAGGACCTGAAAATGTGGTTTGGGCAGTGGGATTTTCTCTTCTACCAGTGGCTCGAGGAGATGGATTATCATACTCAGGAGTCCTGGCTTTCTCGTCTCAAATTTAAGCGGCAGTGGCTTTTTTCCATCATTCCCTTGATTCTGGTTATCTTTATGGGAATGTATATGTGGTTTTTAAAAAAGCACTATGACAAAAAAGAAATCTCTCCTTATCAGGAAGTTTGGAATCTTTTTTATAAAAAACTCCAAAAGCGAGGCATCTCTCTGTCAAAAAATTCCCTGGGAGAGTCGGAACTTGTATGGCACGAGCTGACAGGGCCGGAAAAAGAGCGGCTGCAAATGATCTGGAAGGAGTTAATAGCCGTTAGTTTTCAAAAAAATGAAGAATCTTTGGATGAGATAAGAAAGAAAATTCGGAAACTCTAGCTTAATCCATTACCTTAAAATCAGCATCAACGATCTTGTCGTTTTTGGAGTCAGTCCGCTTCTCTGGAGTTGGCCTCTTAGGTCCTGGATTTAATTCCTGATTATCTCTGATCGTTTTCATAACTCGATACATTTGAATAAAACGACGAATAAAATAGATCAAGAAAATGACCAGAATGATTTTGAGTAGTCTCATGAGCTAACCATAGACGTCGGAGAGTGAAAAAGCAAGATTTCTAACTTTCAGATTTCTCTGTTTTATTCTGTTCTTCCAAGGCCTCTTGCTCTTTTTTTGTGGCCTCTTCTTTTTCTTTCAATTTCAAATCGTTAAGCTTTTTAAACTGCTCGCTTTCCTCGCTTACCTTAGCGTCATGGTCCCGGAAAAAGATAGAGTTAACATATTGCCTTAATACTTTTTTATCCTCTTCACCGATAGCATGAATGAGACCGAGGTATTCTGGTACCTTTCCCTGACTTTTAAAAGGCTGGATGTTGACGTACATCGATACCGGTTTCATTAAGTGCAGATTAAGGCCTATTGGTAGCGGATTCTCACTTTGAATCACCATGTCTGTTTCAGATAATTTCGTTACGGTAATCGATGTGAGGATTTCCCCAATAGATGCTTTGCTGGTTTTTTTAAGAAAGACCTTTTTTGCACCTTTGATCTTATTCTTTGAATCATTAACCGTTGAGGATGATTCCAATTTCTTGTCATAAATATCGGCCATGCGGACCATGACATCGACAGATAAGTCCTGGTCAGTGGACATGAGGTGTGGGTATTGCAGATTATTTTGCATTTCCTTCGAACCCAGCTGACTGTTGAAAACGATCAAAAAGGGTTCACTTCCCTCGTATTTTCTCTTTAACGCTTTAACCAGTCGGGCCAGCTGCTCATGGGTATTTTGAGGGTCTGTGGCGCCTTCTAGTTCCAGACAAAAAGCGATGACTTGTGGTTGCAGTCGATCAAGTTCCTGACCAATGTCTTTTAAGTGGGGAACACAACGAATTGTGTAAGCGTGTTTATCCGTTCTTTGTTGGTGATCATAAAAATGAAAATTGCGATCAACTACCAGCACCTTGGCCTTTTTCTCTAGTGAGTCAGTCGCATTCTCATCAATCCAACGAGACAATTGTTTCCGGTGATAAGCAATGAGTTCTTCCCGGTCCTTCTTCTTCTTCTCCTGGATCCGACTCAGCTCCATTCCTTCCGGCGGAAGAAATTCATCAATAAAGAGAAATTCCGCATCTACGTTATAAGCGAACTGGTAGAACATGTTATCTTTGGAAGTTCTTTGAATAAAAATTTCTTTTGAAGGCACAATTCTGTTGGTCAACCAGTGATGATTGAACTTAATTCGAGAGCCGCCTTCAAGTGCTTGGTCTGTTTCAAAATGAAGTCCGTCAGCATGAACATAGCCAATTTTGACCGGTATTCCGCCTTCCCACTCTTCTTTTAAAGAGGCCGTAGCAAAGCCATGCTGACCGATCTGATCCGGAGAAATGAGCTTGGTTACACTGTAGATCACATCATAAATCTCAGCACTCTTGATATGAGTCAGCTGTACACCTGTGGCCACACTTTCTTTTAAAACTTCAGGAGGTGATAAATAATCAATGACCCCCACCGTGATCACTTTATGATCCAGCGGGGTCCGGGTTATAAGTCGGGCCAAGTGCATATAGTCCTGGGACTGTTTGGAGAAATCGATAAAAACACAGGCCGGTTTGTTTCGGTAAACGTTTAGAAAGAGGGATTGAATGTTCTTTTCTTGGGCCTCAAAGATGCGCTGAAAATCGATATTAAGACGGGTGTTCTTTTTGAACTCACCCATCAGGGCCCTGTAATAGGCCTCATCATCACCGAAATAATAAAATAACAAGTTTGATGCCATAAAATAATTGTAGCACGTCTTAGCTTAAAGAGAAGATTCCAATGACTTGGAGGTCACTAAAAAGTTCACGTAGGCCTTAGATGCCTCATCGGTGTGGGGCCCAAAGTGCTTAAGTTGATGCTCCCGATAACGTTTCCCTACTTCACTTCCCCACATTTCTTGACCAAAAGGAGGAACTTTATGACCTACTTCAGGGGAAAGACAGAGGATCTGGTAGTACTGTTCATTTTCAAAGATCACTTCTTCAGAGAGGAGACTGATTGGTAACTGTCCCAAAAGCTCTCTTAGTTCGAGAATTTTTCGATGAGGCGAAATAACGATTCTGGATGATGAGTCCAGCTGGGGCAGCAATTTAGTGATAATCTCACCAATCTCTTTTCCACCCATACCAGCAATAAAGATACAGTTTGAAAGAGAATTTATTTTCAAATCTTGTCCCTTACTGTGAGTTATAAAAATTCTGCCTATCGTAATATACGAATCTTTAACCTTCTTTTTAAGGGTTTCAATCACAGGGCCTGAAGGATCAACCAAATGAATGCTCTGAACGTGATGATGATCAATGAAGGACAGCCCTAGAAGGCCATGGTCGCAGCCAATATCCCAGACATGCTCATGATTCAGACAGTGCTTTTGCAAGGCCTTAAAGCGAATAGATAGGGCATCCCCTGCCCTAGAAGAACTCGTCGTAGTTTTGAGCGAATTGGGCATCAAGCTCTTGGGTGAAGTATTTTCGGACAAAGTATTGTCCGGCGCGGACGGTTTCGATGAGGCCATAGTTTTCCAGAACTCGCAGGTAATTACCAAGCTCTTCAATTGTGATCCCCAGATTCGTACACAACTCGGTATAAGAGTTGAGGGGGCCAATACCATGGGATTTGTACAGATTAGGTCTGCACCAAACCTGACGGTAAAGGAACATCAAAAGAGTGATTTCATGTCGGTTTATCTTATAATCTTTTAAAACGATATCAAAAAAGACATCGGGAATCTCTGAGCTAATGGCCGTACCAAGAGGTTTCCCCCCTGTTTTTTGAACCTGAGGTTCATCTTTCTTTTTTGAATGAAACTGCGAAAGAACAGATCGGATATCTTCCATAGAAATCTCCTCCCTCTTATTATCAATAAGAAATGCTTAAAATTCAACATTTCTCATTGAGAAGAAAAGTCTTCCCTTAACGCCGTACAAATAAGCTCAAGTTATCCTTCTATTATTCCGATCAATATTATCGATTAATAAGGAGGCATAAATGCCTAAGATGGCAATAATAGCAGCGGCAATTGTATTGATATCTAGTGGGGGCTATCAGCTATTTGCTGACGCCAGAATGGCCACCGCCAAGAGGTTAGCTGCCCCAGCACAGATTGAAAGGTTGGTTCAGCAAGAGTCACCGCTTATTATTAAAGAAATTGAGCAAAAGCTCTTTTCACTTCATAGTTACTATATCTTGGGCCAGAAAAATCTCTCCCACTTTGATGAAGCTTTGAAAGAATCTAAACTCTCAGAATTATACCACTCCTACGAATACCTGAATTTATTGGCCATCAAGTCTCAGATATACGGCATTGAAAAGGACTTTGTTCAACTGGCAAAGGCCCTGAACCCTAATCAAAAACAATTACTCACAGAAAATGTAGTAAGCTTCTCGCAGAAATCTTATCTTCATGCACTTACTACTCAGTCGCTTGCCAAAGAACTCAAGCTTGACTTGAACTTTAATTATAAAGTTAATGCAAAAGACGTCGAACATGAGTATCAGAAACTCTTTCAAATTCGTGAATTTCAAGTTTTTGAAAAAAACATAGAGCATCTTGCTCATATGCAAAAGACCGAATTGAAAGCTGCTAAAAGAAATCCGGCATCAACGGAAGAGTTTCATTCAGACTCTTGGAAGATTGCGTTTGAGTCTTCCTCTCCACAAATACGGCCCTGGAACATTGATACCCTTGACTGGTTGGCACAAACCCCTGATAAAATTGTAAAAAGGGCCTTGCAGATGATAAAACAATCAAAGCGAGATTCAGGTGTTATTGTCTTTCATCAGACTCACCTGCAAAGCCAGCAGGCATCTGCCCAAATTAAAGAACATTTAAACCATATAAAAGTGAAATAACCTTATATGTTAAAAAAAATTATTCTCTTACTTCTCATTACTGGCTGTTCTACTTCTAAAGTTCAGGTACCCAATCAAAAGAAAGTAGTGGCCCCGCAAAGAGAGTTCTCACATGGAGAATTAATTTTAGGCACCCATTTCCTGACCAAAATCTTTGATCAGGAAATGGCCCCCCTGGCCTGCGTTCCAAATATTGATGAAGCAGAACTTCTTCTCAGGACAATTCGTCCGCGAATGGACATTATACAAGATGATATGGAGGCCCTGCTAGATGACCCTAGAGAAGTCAATGATCTCATCAATACCTGTGATCAAAACTGCACTTGTGGTTACGTAGAGGAGCTTTTCCGTGAACATTTAGTCACACTGACTCCTGACCAGAGAAAAATCCTGAATAAAAAGAAAGATGAAAAAGAAGTTAACCGCTGCTTGAGCTTTGTTCAGGCCACTTTTTGTCAAAGTGACCTGTACAAAACACTAAACACTGAAAAAGTTGATTTTAGTTACGAAGAGTAGCTCTGATTTCGGCCGATCTTTTTTTACCGGCCTCAATACCAGATTTAATCTTTTGAGCTAAGGAAGCTTCCCGCCAATAATTAAGAACTGCAATCGTTACCCCGCCTTTGGAAGTGACCTTATCGGTGAGAGCGGCCAAAGAATCTCCTCCATCCACCATCCCCTTAGCGGAGCCTTTAAAGACCTGTCTGACAAGCTTTTCACGAGCACTCTCATCAAGAGATTCAAAAGAACCCGCCAGGTTTCTGGCAAATTCGTAAAAGAAAGCAGGACCTGATCCGGTAAGAAGAGTTAATTCTTCAAGCTCCGACTCAGCAACAATTAATGAGGTTCCTAGTTTTGCGAAAAAGGCATGCATTGATGTCAGGCGAGTCTTGGCAGAATGGGAAGCAAGTAAAGAGATTCCCTCGTTAAACTCCACAGGAAGATTGGGCATTACTCGAATAAGCTCTTTTACTTCCAGAATCTTTAACTGATCTTCCTCTGAAAGCGCCGCCAGAATGCTGATAAAGAGCGATTCTTTAAAGCGACCGTTCAATATATTTTTAAGATCCGGGAGCTGCTGAGGCTTACACCCTACTAAAACCCAATCCGGATTTTTCACAGAGGTTAGATCCAAGACAGCTCTTGCTCCCACTTTCCCGGCCAGTTTCTGGGCGGAGGCACCTGATGGGGAATAAATCATCCACTCCGAGAGATTCTCGGTTTTTTTCAAACCAGTGAGAATCGCCTCGGTCATCTTACCTGCGCCTAGAACTAAGACTTTCATGAATTAAGCTCCAAAGGCGCTCCATGTCTCATGGTATTAATCGCCAAAGATCTGATCCACACAAACTGATCCAGGACATGTGACGGATGATGAAGGGAAACACCATCGGCCTCAGAGAGAACCAATCGCATGGTTTCATTCAAAGCATTCCCATCCAGGATATTTTTATAAAGGACACTTTGGAATTGAACATAGTGTCCGGCATATACGAAGCTGTACTTTGATTCGCTGAAGATTTTATTTAATGAATCAGGCGAAGTTAGTGTGCAGTCAATATTGGTCTTAGAAAAGCCGGCCTTCCAGGCAAGTTCCAATATGCCTTTCCAGGTCTTGTAAGACTCTTCAGTCACACAGGCCACTGATATACCACAGCCTAAGGCCAGTACACTAAAGAGATAGTTTATGGACTTCACACTCGGTCTTCCGGCCACCGCCACAATAAGACCCGCCTCTTTGATAAGAGACTTATCATTGTAACTTAGCTGTCCTGGAATCACGACGTTGAGGTGTTTACCGTGGAGATAGTCTTCAAGGTTACTTTTGGTCCAATCCACGAAATGAGTCAGATGGGCCTTGTCTTTTTCATTCACAGTTCCCATAAAAAGCTCATACTGCTCAAGAAATGAGCGAGCAAAACTTTCAAAACGCGACACACGGCCTGCGACTGAAATTAAAGATGGTCTTGGAACCATCAATTCACTTGTCGTCTTCTGGGCCCACTTCGGCTCTTGTCGCTGAGTATCCTGAGCAGTAAGCAGAAAGTGGAACTCTTTTAAATAATCTGCGCCACCCGCCTTGGGTCCAGTTCCAGAGAGTTTAAAGCCTCCAAAAGGCTCAATCCCCACTCGGGCACCGGTACAGGTGCGGTTAACATAAAGATTCCCGGCACGAAGAAACTTAATTAGAAAATCAATGTCATCCTGAGACTGGGAATAAATTCCACCGGTCAAGGCATAGTCAGTGCCATTAAAAAGCTCTACTGCCTCAATCATTGATTCATATTCAACCAAATGAAGAACCGGTCCAAAGATTTCCTTCTGGGCCCATGAGTCTTTCTTGCGGGCCTGATGAATTGGCAGCTCCAAGAGCGCCGGCCCCACACAGAAGCCAGGTAATTTTTCAAAAGAACGATCGATAAGGATTTTTCCGTTCACTCGGATCGCCTCATCTTTCGCCTCTTCAACAGTCTTTCTCACTCGTGCCTGATCACCTTCAGAAATAAGAGGGTTCATAGAAGTTGCAGGATCAAGGGCCTCGCCCACCTTCAAGTCACGAATCGCTCCCACCAGACGGGTGACAAGAGCGTCTTTGACTTCTTTATGCACAATCACTCTTGAAGCGGCAGAACACTTCTGGCCAGCATGGCCAAAAGCAGAACTTAAAATACCGGAAATGGTTTCATCAAGTTCACAGTTATTTGTCACGATGATGGCGTTTTTCCCTCCCATCTCAGTGATAATTTTTTTCTGCATCGGTATCTGATGGTAATAGTGCTGGATCATCTCCTGGCCACCATGACGGTAAATCCACTGGCCAACATTCTTAGATCCAGTAAAGACCACACCGGCAGTTTTATTATGAGTTACGAGTGGGGCCCCCACAACTTCACCGTCTCCGAGAATGAGATAGAGAATGTCTTTAGGAACTCCCGCTTCAACCAGCAGGTTATACAGTTCAATACCGATTAAAGGTGTTTGTTCTGCCGGTTTTAAAATAACCGCATTACCTGCCAGCAATGGGGCCACAGTCATTCCACAAGGGATGGCCAGTGGGAAGTTCCATGGAGCGATAACTGAAATAACACCACGGTTAGTATATTTCTGACCCGATAGCTGAAGATTAATTTCCTGACGAGCATAGAAATTGATGAAATCAATGGCCTCATCAACATCGGCCAGAGCTTCATTCATGGTCTTGCCGGCCTCATAAATTATCAAGGCAGACAATTGATTGCGTCGAAGGAGCATCAGGTCGGCAGCTTTCAAGAGTACCGACACCCGATAAAGAGCGAGCGACTGCTTGCTCCACCAGCTATTTAAAAGAGCTTTCTGGGCCTCTTCCACCGCATTAACCGCATCAGCATTACTGCTTTCTTTAATGGTTCCGATGATGAGTTCTGGCATCGAACTACAGATGACTTTAGTGTCACTGGAATTTTTAAATTCTTCCTGGTGTGAATCAACCCTTTGGGCCAGGTCCTCGATGGCCTTCTCAAGTGGCAGACGCTCACGAGGGACATAGAGCTTAAGTGGTCTGACAGGGGTGTAATCGCTCTTTAGCTGAGTGATAAAAGAATCAAACTGCAGACTTCCCGATTTCTTTTTATTTAAATGAACTTCCACCGGAGAAACCAAACCGCTCGCTTTTTGATGGGAGCGCATAATAGACAGAACGCCCACTTGCGAAGAGTTTTCCATGATTCGACGAACCAGATAGGCCATTCCCACCAGAAGATTACCGATAGGCATATAGTTTCTGGTTGGCCATCCCATTTTAGCTAGACCATGAGAAAGGGCCTCATAAGTCATGTGTAAGCACTGGTGCTCAATGACTGGGGCATCTGGGAAGCGTAGTTCTCTCACACTTTCAACAAAGGCATGGTCCTGAAGGTTATGAGAACCAATGGCCAGCTGAATGTGCTCATGATTCTTAAGGGCCATATAGGCCAGTTGTCTGAAATGAAGATCTGACTCTTCTTTATTTAAAAATTGAGGAGGAACAAACTGATGGGCCTCTCCTTCAATGGTTTCAGCATCCCAGTATGCCCCCTTCACCAGACGGATACACATACGAAGGTTTCGTTTTTTTGCCAGCTCTACCACATCCATTAAATGCTTGGAGCCATCACGTAAATACGCCTGAACGACAATACCAGTTTGAGAATAATTCTTAAGCTCCGGTGTTTCCAGGAGAACCTTGGAATAGATCTCTAAAACCAGATCACGGTAATGATAGTGTTCGGCATCCACATGAATAAAGACTTCTTCTCTTTCAGCTTCCTGAAGAATTCTTCTTAAGCGTGGAGCGACCTTGGCATAAGTGGCCTCAAAGGCCTGAGGTCTAAAATCATGAGAAAGGGCAGAAACTTTAATGGAAACATGGGCCTTGTAAATACCGGCATTATTCTTTTCGCCCTTAGGAACGTGCAGTTTTAATCCATGAATCAGCTGAAGGACCTTTTCAAAGTACTCATCGGCTTCCTTGCTTGAAACAACCAGCTCACCTAATTGATCAAGAGTTGCTTCTCTATTCGTATCCCGCAGGGCCTGAAGAGTTTCATGTGAAGTATTAATGCTTTCACCGGCAATAAAGCGCTTGGCCATCATTCTGACCAAGAGTCTTACAATTGCGGCCAGGGGGGCCGCAGGAAGGAAAGTCGCGATTTGCAAACCGGCGGTAAATAAGACCGTCAGGTACATGGGAAGTTGTCTTGAGCCTCTTTTCTTTTGAAGAGCAATGGCCTGGGAATCCTCACCTAAACGGCGCAGACTCTCCAGAAGATTTCTTTTAACTTCCTGTCCATTCTTATCGTGGTCAAGGGAAGGCAAAAGAGCTAAGAACTTTAAAAGGTGGACTCGGATGAGGTCATACTGAGCAGTTAAAGTCAGCCCATAATCAGAAACTTTCTCAAAGAGACTCGAGCGATAATCGCCAACCTTTTTAACCAGTTCTTTTAAAATATCTTTGGCGTTTTCATCAACATCAGTCCACTGATCACGTTCCAGAAATTTCGGCAGATTGTATTTGAAAGAAACCCATTCTATTTCACTTGGAAAACTCGCCGGAGATAGTGTGCTGATTTTTTCGATATGATCTTTTAGTTTAAAGAAAATTTTCTCAACATCCTGATCAATTAAAACCGGATTAACCTCATGAAGCTTTAAAAGAGCAAGCTCCCGGGATAAACGTCTGGTGCCGATATAAATAGATTTCTCTTCAGGTCTAACAGCGCACAAAAAAGGAAAGGCCCCGATTACAACTTCACGTCGAAAACCGCTACCGACACTTCTTTTTTCTACAAACTGAATCAACCCTTCTATTTCCTCATGAAGTTTTCCTTCCGAAAAGAGAACTGCATCAAACTCCTCATAGTAAGAAACCTGCCACTGGTCAGAAACAACACGTTTCTTTACAAAAGGAACACCTTTATCATTCACAAGAGCCTCCAAATTTTAAACACCTCAATCTACAACCAAAATGAGATTCAGCATAGTATCCTGTAAGGAGAAATTGACGGGTTTACTCCCCAAGGCATAAAATAATCCCATGGCCCAACTTTTATTATTCATAGTCTATTTCAGCTCTCAGCTCTGGGCCGCCCCCTATACACTTTCAGACCTGGAAGTTCTGGCGGCCGAGGAAGGCCATGACGAGTTTTTCGAACATGCCCTGGACATTCGCCCCAGCGAAAGACAGGAGGCCTGGAAGACGATGGTCACCAAGATGGGTGATCTCTACTCCCGTAAAATTCTTCAGAAAACTGAACTAAATAAGAGCGACTTTCACCGAATAGAGGAGCTCTACAGTTGGCCCGCCCTTAAGGCCGATGATGTTTATCGCCTGCGCCGCCAGGAAATTGGCCTCCGTTTCCTGAAAACCTGCTTAAAATCACAAAATCCTTGCTGGAATGAGCTCAAACTTTTCTGGGAAAAAGATAAAACTGACGCTGACACGGCCTTTAAACTGGCCGACATCACCCTAGGACTCCCCAACTCTCCGATCTCCACCTGGACTCTCCTGGATGTGGCCCTCAAAAGTCCCCTCAGTGAGTTTTACTGTAAAAAAGACTTCGTGATGGATGCCCTCTGGGGGAAAATTGAAATCGATTATGTCAGACTGGGCCCTGAAGGCGATCTGATGAAGAAGATTGATCAAACAATTCATCCTGACTGTGTGCCGGTCTTAGTGAATGAAGCGAGAAAACGGCTGTACCATCCACCAAAAGTTTTTGATCGGGAACTCTCCTTTCAAATTTTAAAATCACAAAACAAGGCGAATCAAGAAGTCACCGACTTCTTTTATACGGTCTATCTTCTGGACACCCCATCCCAAGGTGAACTTTTCAATTATTCCTGGAACCGGGTGCGTGAACTGGGCAAAAAAATTAGTCGCAGGGAAGCCGTCCTAAAAAAACTCAAAGGCCTGGATCCTTTACCGGACGCCATTCTCACAAGCCTCGACCAGACCAAAAAAAGAGTGGTTCTGAATCATTTTAAGACCTATTTTCCGGAATACCTGGACTATTACACTGACCAATGCGTGAAGTTTTACGGAGGAAAAGGCAGCTTTCCTTCAGGGAATCCCACCATTCATTGCCAGGAGTTCATGAAGACTGATCTCGCCCCGCTTATCATTGATGAATTCAAGATCAAACAGTATCAAGAAGTTAGGAAAATCTAAATTGTTCGCAGTTAAATGGGGATATTTCCATATCTCTGTTAAACCAATTATTTCGATAATTTAAAGTAATAAAAGTGAATCCAGTTCAAACATGAACTTTCCCAAGATCTGATAATTCCATCAAGTCCTGAGTATCAAATCGATTAGATATCAAAAGTAAGTTCTTATCGCTGAGACATGCTTTCTGCTGCTCCAAATTTGAAACAAATACGAGGAGAAATTTTGGAATTTTGAGGACTTAAAAAATCCTCAATTAACTGCGAACAATTGGAAATAAAAAGGCCATCCGAAGATGGCCCTTTTCTATAAGAATCTTATTAGAGATTACTTAAGGTGATTAGAAACAAGTTTAGTCATTTCGAACATAGTAACTTGTTTTTTACCGCCGAAAACAGCTTTTAGCTTGTCATCAGCATTGATTGCGCGACGATTCTTAGCATCTTGAAGGTCATGCTTCTTGATGTATGCCCATACTTTCTTCATAACTTCTGTACGAGGGATCGGAGATCCACCAACGATTTCAGCAAGCTCTTTAGAAGGGTTAAGCGGCTTCATGAAAGCAGCATTTGGCTTACGAGCAGTTTTTGCTTTTTTAGGAGCAGCAGCTTTTTTAGCAGTTGCTTTTGGAGCAGCAACTTTTTTAGCAGTTGCTTTTGGAGCAGCAGCTTTCTTAGCAGTTGCTTTTGGAGCAGCAACTTTTTTAGCAGTTGCTTTTGGAGCAGCAGCTTTCTTAGCAGTTGCTTTTGGAGCAGCAGCTTTTTTAGCAGTTGCTTTTGGAGCAGCTTTCTTAGCAGTTGCTTTCTTAGGAGCAGCAGCTTTTTTTGTTGTCTTCTTGGCCATAAATTCCTCCGTCTAATTTGGGAAACGTAGTTCCCTTTGGTTTATATAGGCTTCTATAGAACTTTTACCCATTCGATAATATTATTACTGATACCAAAAGCATTTCCGGTTCTCTTGTAGCCATGACTTTCGTTCAAGGCGATCATGCGGAAATTATCAACCGGACAATAGTTAACCACTTGTCGGATGTGCTGCTTTTTAGCTTCTTCCTCGTAAAAATTTTTAATCTGGTGGGAGAATCCGTTCCCCTGAAAAGCCATTTTGATCGGAGTATTCTTGGTGAAGAGAGTATCTCCATCCTTCCTCATCAAAACTGCCGCTACAATCTCGTCATCTGTCATAACAGAATAGAGCTTCCAGCCTGTCTTAACTTCTTTTTTTAAATTGTCTAAGGACCAGGAGAAATCCTGGGTATCGGTGAAGGCCTGAATGTCGAATTTAGAAAGGTTCACTACCTCTTCTTCTTTCTTGGCCTCTTTGAAAATTAACGATGTCAGTTCTTCCATTTTCTTCTTTTGAATAATTGTCTAATCAACTCTTGTTCATATTGTAGTCGCAAAAATTTCATTTAATCAAACTTATTTTTTTCTAAGCATCAGGAATAAAGTTTAAATTCTCCTCTTGGAAGGCCTCTACCCCCAAAATATGAAGCTCTTCAAACAGACTTTTTTCCCTCTGGGAGGAGTAGGGTGCATGGATATAAACCGTAAGATCTTCCACGTCAACTAGCTCCGGCCGGGCCATACCTTGGTATAATGTAAGAATTTCCGGTGAATTCAAAAAGGCCTTAATGGCGGTGATTTTGTCGACCAACTTTAGTTGGCAAAATGGGCCTTTTTCAGAGTGAAAATTGAACTCCACAGGCGCTTCATAACGGGGCCAGACCCGGATCCACTGAAAGACTTTTTTCAGGATATTTTCTTCAACTTCTGTCATCCCTTCAATCGAACTCTCCGAGTTTCGGTCACGCAAAAAGGCTTCGCATTCACGGATAGAAAGATCGTCCAATTTAGCAATTGGTTTACCAATCAAAAGACTGGCCATAGATTCAAAAATTATTTTTTGATGATCCTCAAGTTGACCATGAAACGACAAATTTTTGACGTTTTGTTGATCCCATTCCAGTCCTACCCAAAGGGTAATGCCTTCTCCGGGGAAAGGTTTCATCAAGGAATCCTTCTCAGATTTTATATGTACCGGGTGCTGAAGTAGCTTTTGGGCCCGCTCAGATTTTATAATCGCCATGATGATCCTCCTACTCATAAAGTGAAAACAAGGCTAAGATACTCTTATGATGTTGCCAAGCTCTCTTGCAGATAAAACAGAATGGACTTTCGTGGGCCCCATGGGTCCGGATGTCCCCTTGCACCTTACTGAACTGCCGGTCATAGGCATTGATGGAGGCGCTCACCATCTGGAAAATCTCGATATTTGGGTCGGAGATGCCGACTCCTATAAAGAGGAAATCCGGACTGAACATGTTTTTCGTCACCCTGTTGAAAAAGATCATTCAGACTTGACCCTTGCCCTCTCCTTATTTAATGATCCTCGTCGCTATAAATTCCATTTCTGGGGATTTCTGGGCGGCAGAAGGGACCATGAACTCTTTAATATCGGTGAGGCCCTGACCTTTCTCGAGGAACACAGCGAATCCCAGATCATTTTTTACGGAGAAGACGGCAAGGTTTATTTCCATATGGTGGGAACTGGTCATTGGAAATTTGAACATCTGGGACTTTTTTCATTGGGAACTCTAAAGAACACCATCGTTAAATTATTAGGCAACTGCCACTACCCTATTAAAAAGGCCACCCAACTCAAACCGCTATCAAGCTTTGGTCTGTCAAATATTGGACAAGGTGAAATAGTCTTAGAAAATGAGGGGCCGGTCTTCCTTTATTTTCCGGAGGGCAAGTGAGAGCTCATTTTCTGGATGCATTAAGGGGTATGGCGGTGGTTTGGATGATTATCTTCCACGCCGCTTACGATATGAAGATGTTCAATTTTATCAGCTGGGACTTCTCCCAGGGCTTTTGGTACGCCTTCCCCAGAGTCATTGCCTTTACCTTTCTTTTTTGTGTGGGTGCTTCTCTTAATTATGCTCACAGCACAGGACCTAATTGGAACATTTTAGCTAAAAGAAGCCTGAAACTGGCGCTGGCGGCGGGTGCGGTAAGCTTGGGGACTTACTTACTCTTTCCTTCTCAATGGGTTTATTTTGGAACTCTCCACTGCATCCTGGTGGGATCTGTTCTGGGGGCGATGGTCGTTAATAAAAGGACCCTGGCGGCCGTTTTACTCATGCTTATGCTGATCAGTCAGTACCTCTTAGGTTATGACATCAAATGGGTTTCATCCATCCTGCAGAGGCCTTCACTTGACTTTATTCCTATCTATCCCTGGTTCTGGGCCATCCTACTGGGAATCTTAGTTGGGCCTTACTTGTCAAGAATTCCTTTATTACGGGACATGAAACCCCAGCAAACTTTGAATTTTATGGGACGCCATTCCTTAAAGATCTATCTTCTTCATCAACCATTTCTATTTGGTTGTCTTTGGGTTATTTCTCAGGTCGTCTCTTCGTGACAAACACTTTCGGTCATGAGAAATTATGGCCCTCATGAACACACTATTAAGCACTTACCGAAAAGTTGAACTCTTCTTCGGGAATATGAAATTCGCCGTTATTATCATCATGCTCTTTGCTATATCCCTGGGATATGGAACCTTCATGGAGTCCTACCATGGAACAGAGTATGCCAATCGACTTATTTATAAGTCTCTTTGGTTTATGGGCATTCAGTTTGGGATGTTTCTCTCCATTCTTTTTGCCACGTTGATCAGGCTTCCGCCTAAGAAGCATCTTTATGGCTTTTATGTCATTCATGCAGGGCTTATTATCATTTTTATCGGCTCTTTTATCACTTATCAGTCCGGGGTGGACGGTACTATCACTCTTACCCCTAATTTGCCGGCCCGAAACATTCAGTTGAGTGATGATGAGTTAAAAATTCAGTTCCCATCTAAGGGGAAAGAAGTCACGGTCAACCTTCCCTACACCGCTTTTCAAAAAGACCTGGGGTATGAGTATGAGGGGATTGTTTTAAAAAACTTCCTGCCTTTTTCTGAAAACAAGCAGGACTGGGTTCCGGTCAAGGTTGAAGACCCATCTCAGGCCTCTTCGCGCTACAGAATTTACACCCCAAATTTCGGTGAATTTGTCACTTTAAGCCTTCACCCTCAGTCAGACTTTAATAATACCCAGCAAATGGGTCCTTTAAATGTTCACTATATGCCGGCCTCTTTAAGTAAGTGTTTCGGCCAGAATACCCCAGATGGACTTATCATCTGGAACGGTGAGACCACCGGTTGTATCTCGCCAACCCCCAAAGAAATTAAAAAGAAAAAGAATGTCACTGGTCAGGAAATGATCGAAGTGACTTTTGATGGGGTGCGTGTTCAGTTCCTGCCGCAAATGTCGCCACTACCGCTGGATGATAAGATGAATCTCTCCGAGAACTCTCCTTATCGAATCTTCAGCAAAAAACTCTTTGAAAAAAGCCCTCATCTCTTTTTATTCGGAAAGCATGCGGCCTTCTTTGATCGTGAAGCTAAAAAGTGGAGTACCGCAAACTTTGACATCGGTGAAGAGATCTCTCTTCCATGGATGGGTTTTAAAATAAAACTGCTGGATCACCGGACAGATGCCTATCCCACCATGCTTCCGCAATATGTGAAACCGGTTCAGGAAAATGGTCAGGTTATCAAGGGCCAGACCAAGGCCATTGAAGTTTCCATCGGGGACCAAACCTTCTGGGTCAAATCTGGAGAACCCATCTCTTTTAATCAAAATGGTGAAAGAATCATCTTTGATTTAGGTAAAAAGTCCCTGCTTCTTCCTTATGAACTGGTTTTAGATCAGTTTAAAATGGACACTGATCCGGGCACCAATAATCCCGCCAGTTATGAGAGCTTCATTACTCTATTTAGAGGAAATGCCGGCTCTTCCAAGCACCATGTTTTTATGAACAACCCTCTTAAATTTGAAAATTTCACTTTCTATCAGGCCTCTTATTTCCAAACAAATGAAGGCCCTTTCGGAAGTGTTCTCTCTGTTAACTTTGACCCGGGAAGATTCTGGAAATACCTGGGCTCTCTCTTATTAGTGCTGGGTTCAATCTGGCATTTTGTTCTTCGTAAAAAACCGGTTGTAAAACCAGGAGAAGCACGTGATTAAGTTTATTTTTATCTTCCTCATGACAGTCACTTCTGCCATGGCCCAAATGGATTTCTGTACTAAAGAACTTGAAACTTATCCTGTTCAGGCCGGCGGAAGAGAGAAACCGCTCTATGTTTTGGCCAATGAAACAGTCAGGTTCATGACCGGTTCTGATAAGATTGGTGAGCTTTCGGCCACTGAAGCCTTCTGTAAGCTCTCTTTAAAGGCCTTTGGCATGCCTTTGGAGCTGCCGGTGGCGATCAAGGTAGATCATGTTGAGGTGAGAAAGCTTCTGGGTTTATCGGAAGACCAGACTAGTATTCCGGTTAATGAGCTTGAGGCCAAATCGGGACTACTGACAGAAGAGATGGCCCAATTAAAAGAAAACAACAGTTACAAAAAAGAACTGAGTAAAGTTGAACAACGTTTAAATACCTATCGGGCGATCATTAATGCCCGTGCCTGGATTGTCCCTCTTAAAAAAGACGATAAAATTGAATTCGTCTCGATTGGCGAGTTCCTGACTCAAAGTCGGGTGGAATCGGCCCAAGGAAAAGGTTCGAATCCGGTTAGTTATCTTTTTGCAGAGGCGAAGGCCGACTACCTGGCGGCCAAAGGGGACAAATATCTCCTGGAGCTCAAATACTATAAATGGAATCTTTTTGTGTGGGCCCTCTTGAGCTCCCTTCTTTCCATTATTTTATTTGTGGTGATGAAAAACAAGATTCCTGGATTCATTTTCGCCGGACTCACCATTGTTATGGAAATTGTGGCCATGACCATCAGGGTAATGATCTCGGGCAGGGCACCTATTACCAATATGTATGAGACTGTTATGTTCTCAGGCTTTGGTGCCTTGGTTATCGCTTGCTTTATCTATTTTATGAGAAGAGATCTGATGTTTATTCTGGCCGGTCTGGCCTGTAATGTTCTGGGTCTGATGATGATGAAGTTTGCCAATGGTATGCTCGATGAGGGTATCTCTCCGCTGGTTCCTGTTCTGCGGGATAACTTCTGGCTCTCCACGCACGTTTCTACCATTATTCTATCCTATGCAGGTCTCGCCTTGTCCTGGCTGCTGGCCAATGTACTGTTAATCAAGAGCCGTTTTGGCAATGTCTCCTCACAGGAATACCGTTATCAAGTTGACCTTATTTATACCTGTATCAAAGTCGGCGTGGTTCTTCTGGCCGCAGGAATCATCCTGGGCGGTGTTTGGGCCGATTATTCATGGGGTCGCTTCTGGGGCTGGGATCCGAAAGAAACCTGGTCACTTATTGTGCTCCTGATTTATATGGCCATTTTGCACGGCAAATACACTTCCTGGATCACTCCTAAGCGCTTTGTTCCGATGGTTGCAGGGGCCTTTATGAGTGTGATGATGGCCTGGTTTGGAGTCAATTACATCCTGGCCAGCGGTCTTCATTCTTATGGTTTTTCTGAGGGGGGAGCGATCTTCTTGGGAAGTTTCTTTCTGATTCAGACAGTGATTTTGATTATTGGAAGTTTGAAAATCAGTAAGGAAGCCTAGGGCCTCCTTACTGATCAAAGACTATCTTACGATGTAAAAGTTAGCTCGTTGAGAATAGATCTGATTAATCATGGCCTGGTCACCGGTAGATTCGAAATATCCTACCAAAGCGCCTTCCATACGAACCTGCTGAACATACATTGAGTCCATAAAGTTAATCACACTGCTCTTAATCCATCCAGGAATCTGAATAAATCCTAGGGCCACACCGGCCATGTTTAACAGAGCACGGTTTCTTTTAACCTTTTTAGGATTGGAATAATCATAGGCCATTGACGGTTTAGAGCTAAACGAATGATTCATGTGGTGAAGATGATAAATCTTGCGTGCACCCTGATGAGTGACACTAGCAAATGCAAAATTTAGCTTTTCAACATTTTCAAAGTTTACATTGGTCATCGGGCCTTCCCAGTTTCTGATTCGGGTATTACCGGCACGAACTTGCATATAAAACTTATTCATTCCGTAATTTAACCAATCAGCAGTGGCACGATTAGATTCAAAAATATTAGTGGCACCAATGCGGTATTCAAAGATGGAAGAAACCGTGCGGTCAACTTCTTCCTTAGTCATACCAAGTTTAGTTTCAGGGATCGTTTCAAAGTAATGAAGAAGCATGTTGTGGTGAAAATGGCGCTGCTCCAGCATCATTTCATGAACACGAACGATCACAAAACTAGCGATATTCAGCACAGGAACAGTGGCAAAGCGTTTTTTCGCCTGCTCGAGCGCCCATTTCACAACCTGATAAGTCACTTCTCTTCTATAGAAAAAGCGAGGGTCTTCTAGATTGGCCAGAATCGTTGGATCGATGAACAAGAAGGCCTCATTCAAACGACTTTCAAATTCTTTCCAAAAGGCCTTCTTGTCCAGCTCGCGGAAAGTGTCTTCCACATTAATGTTCGCAATGTTCATGATCGATTCTTTAATCCTCTGGGCCTCTTCAGAACCATTGGATTTGGCATAGGGATCAAGACCCATTTCATAAAGCATGTTATCCACTTCTGCTTCTTTCTGACCTTCAGTCAGACCGACAAACTCCGACTGTTCTTTGGACAAATCACTCTTGATCTGTTCGATAAAAGGCATGATTGAAAATTTAGACGTGACTTTCTTGAGCTTGATGACAGTCATTTTTCCCTGATCGTCTCTAACCAGTTCAAAACGCTTGTTAAAACCCTGAATCGCCAGCTCCTGGGCAAAGGCCGAGAAACTGAGCAATAGACCCAAAGACAAAATAATGAGTCGGGACATAATATCCTCCTTAATTTATTTAAAAACCTTCCAAATTGGTTTTACTTTTAATAGTTAATGCTAACTGGGACGCAGGTGAGAAGACAATTCTAGTCACTCCATAATTGGAGAGTTTCTTCTGATATTTTCTTGCATTTAGATTAAATCACTCGGGAATCAAGAGCGAGAATGAAGAACTGCATCCCACAGGGCCTGCCTCATTTCGAGGGCCTTAAGACCTATCTCTTGGGCCTGTTGCAGAAGTTTAGGATCACCGTGAGTGAGATAATCCAGGCATTTTAGCGCCAACGGCCCATGCTCTCCGGAATCCACTTCAATATGCCTTTCCAGGTAATATAAGAACGTAGGGGCCACAATGCCTTCACGTTTCAGAGTGCCTACCATCGATTCAAACATATCCGGAATCAATTTTTCCCGACCAAAAAAGAAGTTGGCCGCCACTTCCACCACATGACCGTTTTGCGCCAGTTCCAGATTAAAAGTGACAAATTCCCGGGCGCCTTCCGGAATCAGTTTTAAGTCATAGCTTTTTAAAAATTGATGAATTCCCCTGGTATCAGCTCCCACTTCTTCCATCGCCTGAAGATAGAGCTCGAAATGCGAAACCGGACGTCCATCCAAAGTCACATCACTTTCTTCACCTAAAACAATTTGATTAATGAGTCTCACCATTTCTGTTGGATAGAGGGAGGGTTTCCAGGGCAATGAAACACAAGTGATATGCCTTTGGAGAGACTTTAACAGGCTCATAAAGTCCCACACCGCATATACGTGGTGGCCCATGAAATGGCGAATGGAATCAATGTTCCCAAAGGTCTGATAGACCGGATGGAGTGTGAGCTCTTTTTGCTTCTTTAAAATGGCTTCCATAGAATTAAAGCTTACTGTCGTTTCATTTGTTGCGGTCTTTGACCCACAGGCAGACCCAGATCATGATCTGAATTCCAGCGGTCTGTCATGAGCTCCTGGCGCTCGACCCGGTAAAAGAGCAAGGACTCATCAAGCTCATTGAGTTTTTTCATGAGCTCATTTTGCAAGACTAAGCGCTCCTGCTTAAGAGTTATCATATCATCCAGGGCCTTGCGTTTTTCCCTCTGAAGGCGATTGATTTCCTCATCATAATCCGCTGCTGTTTTAACTTTTTGCTGATCAAAAGTCCAAAGGAAATGATTGATGTCATTGAGTTGTTTAAGGAAATCTTCTTTTCTCAAAACCAGCTGTTCACGATACTTACTGGCCTCGAAAACTCGCAGGGCGAGAGTTTTTGAGTAAAAATTGAGGACTGTTCCCCGACGGAAATATTCAGTGCTTGAATAGCAAGGAGCGAGACTCTCCACAAAGATAGTAAAGTGAAAGTCTTCCACTGAACGGACAAAACCTTTACAAAACTCTTCTTTTTCTTTGAGGTTTAGTTTGAATAAAACCTGGTCCCCGGCGCGGAAAAATTTAGTGTTATTATTTTCTACCTGGATTTTAAAAATGCGGGATGCATCGTCTTTGTCGGAGACTCTGCCGGAGAAACGTTCATAATCCACATTCGGATCAATAGAATTACGATTGGGAGGATCCAAAACACCATCATCTGGCAAATTGGGCACCACCACCACTGCCTGGGCAAGTGTCGTCGTTAAAAATAGTAGCATGCAAAAGTGGCCAAACGTTCTCATGCTTTTTATTATGGTTCAGAACTCTTTCAAACCCAAGACGTTTTAATCTGACTAATTCAGGAGACCATATGGAATTTTTTATTGACACCGGTGACATTAACGAAATTAAAACTGCTTATGCCTGGGGCTTTGTCGATGGTGTAACAACCAATCCAAGCCTGGTGGCCAAAAGTGGTAAAAACCAAATGGAACTCATTAAAGAGATCGCCGCTATCGTAGACGGACCGATCTCAGCGGAAGTTATTGCCCTTGATGCTGAAGGCATGATCAAAGAAGGTATGGAGCTGGCCAAAATTCACAAGAATGTTGTCATTAAACTACCTATGACCAAAGACGGGATGATTGCCTGTAAGCACTTCTCAAAAAACAACATTAAAACCAACGTGACCCTTGTTTTCTCTGCTAATCAGGCCCTGCTGGCAGCTAAAAATGGTGCTACTTATGTTTCTCCATTTGTGGGTCGTCTTGATGATGTTGGACAAACAGGAATGGATCTTATTCAGGAAATCCGGGTCATCTTTAACAATTACGGATTTGAAACTAAGATCCTGGCAGCTTCTCTTCGTCATTCGACCCACGTAAAAGATTGTGCCATGGTGGGTGCTGATACAGCGACACTTCCGTTCAAGGTTATCGAAGGTTTATTTGCCCATCCTTTAACCAAAAACGGTTTAGATCAATTTATGGCCGATCACGCAAAATCAATTAAATAAGTCGGTTAAAAAACTCATTTTTTACTCTGGAAGGGACGATAAAGGATAAAACCTTGACTCTTCCGGGGGAAAATGAAACCTGCTCTTTTGTTCTTAACTTTTATATTGTCGGCTTCCTGCGTACCTTCACCAGAGGTCAAAGAGGCTTCACCAGCTAACATCAACCGTGATGCCCCTTATAAGTGGTCATTAAGCGGCCCTTTAGATCTTAAAATTTCAACTAGTTTTACAGAAGAAGAGAAAACAAACATCTTGTCCATGAGCTCTGCTTGGGCAGCGGCCGTTGGTAACAAAACTACTTTTTTCTCTCACTCTGATTCAACGGCTGAAAAGTCGGCCGAAGATATGAACCTCGATACTTTTGGTGAGGACAATATTCTTGGCATATATAAAATCACTCACTGGCCGGCAACCCTTCCCACTTCGGCTCTTGCCGTGACTCAACTCTTTGGCAGACGCTTCAATGTGGGTGAAAGTAATGAGTTTGTAAGAATTGAGCACGCCGACATTCTTGTTAATGACAATTTTTATAATTTCCGGACTGATGATAATGGAGGAAGTGGGACTTTTGACTTCCAGACAGTTGTTCTTCATGAAATGGGCCACTTCCTGGGTCTACAGCATAAAGAAGGAGATACTGTCATGATTCCGGCGATCGGAGTCAACACCAGTAAAAGAGCACCGACTTCCATCGACAGCACAGATATCGCCGACAAATACAGCATTTCTCTGGGCTCCACCACTCAGCAGTTGGTGGCCAAGAGTGCTAAAAACATCTACTTTCCAAAATCAGGAGACCCGGGCCAGCAGGTTAAGATTCTGATTGAACTTCGGGTGGATGGAGAGTGCGTCCATAAAGAAAATGGCGCCGTTATCGGGCGCCATCACACTAAAGCATTAAAGTAATTTTTGTAATTCTTCGAGACTCATTTTCTGGTGCATCGGATGATCACCTGAAAAAGATTTTTGGAAAGAGTTCTTGGTGCCGAAAGTAAATTTTTTGAAATCCGCTTCCAAAGACTCACCATAAAACTCACTCATCTCCTTGATAAATTCTTCTACAAAAAGCGGAGCAAAGAGACGCTTTTCCAACATGTGCCGCATGAAAGGTTTGAGTCCACCTTTGGTCTTAAGCTTACCGTCCATATAACTCATGAAACGCTCGCCAAAGACATAGGCCGAGCTATCAGTTGTGCGCGTGTAATAAAACTGATTAGACATACGGCTCACACCGGCCAGCTCATAAGTGGTGTTGTAACCCTTATCTCTCCAGCTGGCCAAGGCCTCATCGAGCCATCCAGCATTGCCATTGGCCGGCATCACCCCGCGGGCAAAATATGAGTGAAACATTTCATGCCCAAGAGCACTGGTACTTGTGATGGTGGCGCCATGATATTCCATACCACCTCGACCAGCATTATAGATGGTTAGAGATGGGTGCGGCCAGGCCCCATAATCACCTTCGAGTTCATGAAAGATTTGAGTCGTTCTCATTTTAAGGGTATCAACATCTAAAACTTCCGGTTTCATAACATAAATGGTCACCGGCACATCACGGCCATCGACTGATTTCAAAGTAAATTCCACTTCATCCGAGGCCCCTCGTGGAAGCGCATGATAGAAAACAGATGAAACGTTAAAATACTCCGGATAAGAAATAGAAAAGGTATTATTGCCGTTATCAACGACATTTCCATTGGAATAGATTTTGTACTTTGTCTTAGTACCTATGAACTCCACCTCGAAGTTCATCTTCACTTGGTCGTACTCAAAGCTTGCTGGCATATAGCGCTCCAGAAATCTTCGATCCATCAGATCCGAGTTCCAGAAGGCATTCCTCACGCCATCCCTGCCCCATTCAATAAGCGCATTAAGAGGAACGGTGATGACTGCAGTATGAGTTCCTACCGCCACTTGTTTATTTATCATCCGAACTTTTGTTTCACGAGACGGAGTTTTAATTTGTTTTTCTCTGACCACTTCACCATCCAGCATGACACTCATGGCATCTTCCTCACTATCATAGACAGGAAAACCCGCTTCAGGAGCATCAAATTTGATGGTGGCCGTTACCTGGGCCGAACGGGAATTGAGATTATAGGAAATTTTGTAATTCGCCTCCAGAAAATCCACGAAGACGGCCTTCCCGCCAGAGAGGAGAAATGAGCGAGGTCTATGGGACAGGTCATTTTTTTCGGCGAGAGCACACGTCGAAATAAGTAACCCCAGCAGGAAAAATTTCATAAAAAACTCCTTCAATATAGTCGGGCCATCAAAGCAAAAGCTTTTATGGATGTCTACGGAGTTGGAAAAATTACCGAGCTTAATTATTTCTCTGGAAAGCCCAAAAAAATAGGGCCCCGAAGGGCCCTATTTTTTAGTGTTTGGTTTTGGAAGTGGCTGATTTTGCTTTTGAGAAGTTTCTTTTCTTCTCAGCTTCTTTCTCATTCATGATCGCGGTGAGTTTTTTACCGGTCTCCTCAAGCTCATCGATAAGCTTTTGTTTAATCATCGCCGGAGATTTCAGAACCTTTCTGAATTCATTGAGAGCGCTGGTATCTTCTTTAATTAAAAGCAGACGCTTTTCAACTTCTTCCTTGGTCATACGATAGATGGCCATGTCAGCAAGGTATTCAGCATAGACAAACTTCTGCTTGGTCAAATAGTCGATATAATCCTTACGGTTGGCCTTCTTCTCAGCGATGGCATAGTGCTTTTCGCGGATAAAGCGAATAATCTCGTTATTTTTATTAAGACGATCCTCATAATCCTTAATCAAAAGCTCATAGCGCTTCTTTGTCACGGCCAGACGTTGAACAGTGAAGACTTCTAAGATTTCTTCAACGGTGTGGAAAACCTTCACCCCTTTTTCAGTGATCAGGGTGTAGTTAGGGACGATGGAGCTGGTGGCCCCCATCACCGCTTCCACTTCTTCAAGCGATGGAGTTTGACCGCGCTTAAAGATAAGCTCAATATTGATCAAGTTATCCACAGAAGAATCGATATAATCCTTCAGGAAGTCGGTATCCATGTGCTTATTAAGATGACGGTAGATTTTCTGAGCATCATAACCTTTAGGTACTTCAGTGATGAAGATTTTCTCTCCTACCTGCTTGAAGCTCATTTTAGTGATGATTCGACCTTTCTCATCCGTCGTCACTTTTTCTGTGTAGTAACGGAAATAAGGCTTAATCTTCTTGATCTTGCCGGTTTCAACAAACGAAATCATCGATTTGATAATGTCATCATGATTGAAGCTTGGAATAACTGAAGAAAAACCGGTACCGATACCTTCGGCCCCATTTAAAAGCATGATTGGAAGTTTAGGCAAAAGGCCCACTGGCTCCATTACTTTTTCATCATAATTGGGAACCATTTGAACCTGGTTCATATCATCAAAGAGTAAAACTTCAGCAATCTTCCCAAGTTTTGCTTCAATGTATCGGGCAGCAGCTGCCTGCGTTTCCATTCTTTCCCCGAAGTAACCTTTCTTATCAATCAGAGGATAATTGTTAGAAAAAGTATAATCCTGGGCAAGGTTAACAATAGACTGCTCAACCGAAGCAGGTCCATGTGGGTGAAGAGTTAAAACAAGACCAGTCAGAGAGCTGACTTTAACCAGACCCTTATTGGAGTTTTTCCACAAGGTGAAGAGAATCCTTCTTTGAGAAGGCTTAAGGCCATCTTGCAAATAAGGAATGGCCCGGTCCATCAAGGTATAGATCTGATAAGTTCTGTACTCTTCTTTAACAAGTGCTTCCAGTGGCACTGCGGCCATGGAATGGAGTGCTTTTGATTCTTTCATAATTATGCCCTGGCCTCACGGTCCGCTTTTTGTTTGGCGGCCTTATTTCCTGCAATAATGTTAGTCAGATCAACATCAATTTCTTCTGAATCAATGAGGAGATCTTTTCTAAGTTGAGATTCTTTTCCAAAACAAGTCTCGAGCATATGCTTGGAAGCCTTCATATCCTTAACCGAAATTTTAGTGAATTCAGTACGGTTTAAAACATGTTTAAAAGCTTCCTGGCTCATTTCTCCAAGACCCTTGTTTCTCATGATTTCTTTAATTTTAATGTCTTTACGATTTTTGAGTTTTTCCATTTCATCAGGAGACTCGCAGTAGATAGTTCCTTTATCAGTCACGACCTCAAAGAGCGGGGCCTTAGCGATCTGGATCATTCCCATTTCAAACATTTCAGGCCAGAAGGTGAAAAAGAAGTTGGTCAGAAGTGTATTAATGTGTCCACCATCAACATCAGAGTCGGCAAGGAAGACAATTTTAGAATAACGCAGTTCTTTCGGATCAGCTGGTTGACCGATGGCCAGACCAATGGAGCTCATAATATCGGCAAATTCCTGGTTCTCCAGCACTTCTTTAATAGAGGCCTGGGAAACGTTCATTGGCTTACCTTTAAGGGCAATACCACCTTGATATAATTTATCCCGGGCCGAACGAAGACCACCAATGGCCGAATCCCCTTCACAGATGAAAAGTGCACACTTGGTACGGTCTTTTCTCTCGTTAGCATCAAGAAGTTTTTCAACTCTCTGCTTTTTACCTTTCTTGGCAAGTTTGGAGGCGTCCTTAAGATCCATCAAGCGCTGACGAGATTTTGCTCTCTCCATGATGTGATCAAGAAGTTCTTTATTTTTGCGCATGAATTTTTCCATGCCATCTTGCATGAATGATTCAATGGCCTTCTCTAAAAGAGCGTCACGAACAAGCTTTCTCTTAGTTTGAGATTCAAAACGAGGATTAGGCATGACAATACCAATGATAAAAGTCATTCCCGCCAAGACATCGTTATCCACCAGGGTTAATTTGTCTTTTTTGGCCGTTCTCTCGAGTTTTTCTTTGACCGTATTAATAAAGAGTCGCTTAAAGCGGTCATGGTGAAATCCACCATCATAGGTCGGAGTTGAATTCACGAAAGAAATCATTCTCTCTTTTTCGTCTGATTTCTTATCAAAAGTCACAGACATGTGAAGGTCATACTTCGCCTTGACCTTGGCACCTTTAATATTGGTGGTTTCATAAACGTAACCTTCGTCGCCGATTAATTGGGCAGAGTCACGATCAATACGCTGGGCCAGTTCAAATAGACCTTTCTTATAAAGATACTTTTCATCGTTAAAAATAAACGTCAGACCTGGATTATTGTAGGCCAGGTCAATAATGCGCTTCCGCAGAAGTTCTTTATCGATGACCTGATCTTTATAAACTTCTTTGGCAAGAGTCAGCTCAACGCGAACCCCAGATGGACCCTTGAATGGTTTTTCTTTGGTTTTTTTGATTTGAAGAGCACCATCAATAAACTCATAGGTTTGCTCTTTCTTGGAGTTATAGTGCCTGACGGTGGCCTTGAAACTGTCCGAGGTTAAACAGGTGGCCGAAGCGCCCAAACCGTTTTGACCAAGTGTGCGATAAAGAAAACCTTTATCATCAACTTCTTCATCTTTAAACTTTGAGCCCGTTCTGAATTCAGTATAAACATCCTTCATTTTGGCGAGCGGGAACCCAATTCCGTTATCCTGAACCGTAACCGTTTTTCCATCAGGAGAAAGGTTGGTGTGGATTTCAGTTACATGTCCCCGGTAAAATTCATCGATACAATTATCGAGAATTTCTTCAATGGCCTTGGATTTGGCCTGGTGGAAGTTAACTTTTTTAAACTCTAAGGAATCTTTGGTGTAAACGTAAGTATCAAGCTCTTCAATGTCATTACTTCCGAAAACCAAAGTTACTCGGTTACGGCAATGCCAGCGCTGGTCTTTACTTTCAATTAAAGCTTCCTTGACTTTTGCGCCACGGCGCTTCACTTCTTCGACGGCCATTGTCAAAGTCTCCTTTAAAGTTGCTTGCAAGAAAATCAATAGGATAAGATTAAGGGTATCCAAAACAATAGGTCAACGATGAGAACGTTCTTTTTATTTCTTTTTTTGAGTTTTTTTATCAATGAAAGTTCTTTATCCCAGAATAAAGTTAATCTTCCTGCAAGTTTTGATAAATCTATTTCCGACGAGCTTAAACCTTTTTTTACGCCTTCAGAAGGGCAAATAGAAGATTTATTGAAAGGAGAAGTCATTTCCATAGGTAAAGTCGATTCCCCATCTCCTCAGGTTCAACAAATGTTCTTGTTTGTTGCCGGCGTACATCCACGTAATTGCACAAGGGCCATGAGAAAACTCTCCCTTTACGAAAATTATCATCAGTACATGGATTTCGTTAAAACCAGCACCTACAACGAGAAAACAAATAACTTCTCTTTCACCATTGATCACGTGCTCTTACCGTTTCCGATGGTGGTCAATTTCAAAATTCCTCGAATCAAGAAAGAGGGTTATTACCCATTTATCTTCGAGAGCGGTTTCCTTAAAGACCTGAAGGGAACTGTCATTGTTCAAGAAATGGGGAAATACTGTGTGCTGGGACTCAAGGCAGACTGGCGTGGTCCGAAATCGCGCATACCAGATTTAATTTTTGGCACTTTTATCCAAACCGTGGGCAAGCTCGGGCTTGAGCATCTTATTAGAATTTCTTATTTTTAGGTTAAAATTCTTTTCAAAAGCCTTTGAAACCTTTAATCTCGTCGAGTGCAAGTTTTAAGAATCAAAGCAATTGATACTCACCCTATCAGACACAAGATGTTGCGTCCTAATGGCACAGTCGATGACTGTATCTTTCAGGGCGACAATGATGAATTGACTTTTCATCTTGGGGCATTCGTCGATAAAAAGCTTGTAAGCGTTGCCTCTTTCTATTTTGAAAGAAATGACAAATTCCCCGACCCGTATCAGTACCGGTTACGAGGAATGGCCACTCTTCCAGAATACCAGGGTCAAGGTCTTTCATCCGCGCTCCTGCGAACCGCTTTTCCTGTTATTAAGCAAAACCAGTGCACTCTTCTTTGGTGTAACGCCAGAGAAAAGGCCATGGGCTTCTATTCTAAAGTTGGCTTCACAGCAACGGGTGATCATTTTTCCATCCCGCATGTTGGAAAACATGTCTTGATGTCTATAAAAATTGATTAGATAATTAACTTAACTCATCACTTTGAACTCTAAGGATTAATGTGTTTACACATCACGATTATTTTCGTCGAGAACTGGCAGAGGCGCTTGCTCCTGTTATCGAAAAAACATTCAACACTACTTTTCCCGCAGAAAAAGTATATGAACTCTTTGGATTCACGCCTTCAAAAGAAGCGGGAGACCTGGCCTTTCCTCTTTTCCTTGTAGCAAAAGAGGCCAAGACCAACCCTGCCATGGCGGCCAAGACCTTACACGAGGCCATCAGTACCCTTCCGGAATTTGTGTTGTCTGCAAAACCGATGGGGCCTTACCTTAATTTCTTCTTTGATTACAAGCTTATTGCGAACAAATTAGTTCCTGAGATTTTATCAGGACAAACCTTCGATCAGAAACTGACAGAAAACACACCAAAGACCATGATTGAGTACTCGCAGCCTAACACTCACAAAGAGCTGCATGTCGGTCACATGCGAAATCTCTGCTTAGGAGATGCCCTCATCAGACTTCATAGATACTCAGGCTTTGATATCGTGGCCTCCACTTTTCCAGGAGACGTTGGGACCCATGTGGCCAAGTGCCTTTGGTATCTGAAGTATCACTATAAAGGTGAAGTTCCGACCACCAGAAAAGGGGCCTGGCTCGGCTCTATGTATTCCACTGCTCACAATAAATTGGAGCAAGAACGTGGAACTCCTGCGGAGGAACAAAACCGCGAACAACTCACAATGATCTTAAAGCAGTTGGAGCAAAAGTCCGGTGAGTTCTATGAGTTATGGAAAACCACTCGTGAGTGGTCTATTGAACTCATGAACGAGGTTTATAAATGGGCCGGTGTCCATTTTGATGTCTGGTATTGGGAATCAGAAGTCGATACGGCCTCAGTAAAACTTGCCCGTGAATATTATGAAAAAGGTCTTTTCATTGAAGATAAGGGTTGTATCGGAGTCGATTTAGAATCATACAAACTTGGCTTTTGTATGCTGCTTAAGACTGATGGCAATGGTCTTTATGCAACCAAAGACATAGAGCTTGCCCGTAGAAAGTTTCAAGACTACCACATTGAAAAAAATATTTATGTGGTCGATAAGCGCCAGGAACATCATTTTAAACAGGTCTTCAAAGTGCTGGAGCTAATGGGCTTTGAAAATGCCAAAAAGTGCTATCACTTGCAATATGACTTTGTGGAACTTCCAGACGGGGCGATGAGTTCACGTAAGGGAAATATCGTTCCGCTACAGGACCTAATTGAAAACATGGTGAAGATGATTAAGGAGCAATACCTCAATCGTTATGTGGCCGAGTGGACGACCGATCAAATTGAAGAAACTGCTCAAATTGTGGCCAAAGGAGCGATTAAGTACGGTATGACCCGAATCGATCCCTCAAAAAAAATTGTTTTCGATATGAAGGATTGGCTGAAACTGGATGGTGAATCTGGTCCTTATATTCAGTACGCCTACGCCCGAATTAATTCGATGGTAAATAAACTTGGCTCCCCGATCAGTTCAGAAATTGAAGTAAAAGCACCTCAGGAAAAAGAATTAGTGGCCCAAATGATGAATTTTCATCATGTTATCCAGCAAGCAACCGAACAATATAAGCCTTCTGTCTTGACCGGCTATTTATATGACCTCGCCAGGGCCTATAATAGTTTTTATGCTGAATGCCCGGTTGGATCGGCCCCTGAGCCAACACGCTCATCAAGGTTGATGCTTTCAAGAGCGACGGCAGATATTTTGAAACAAGGATTATCACTTTTGGGAATTGAAGCACCTTCGAGAATGTAATGAGACTATCAGTTCAAATTGAATTTGATAAAACATTGGATCTCGTAACTCACAAAAAGTCAGTTACTGTCGGGCGCTCGCCTAAGTGCGATCTTGTTATTCCTCATGAATCCATCTCCCGAAAGCATTGCCAAATAGAAATTATCAAAGGCATTTTCTATCTGACTGACCTGGAAAGTTCCAATGGCATAACCATTGATGGAAAGAAAATACCGCCCAACACGAAGGTCCCGATCACTTCAACATCACAAGTGTCATTAGGGAAACTCGAATGTGAAATTAGTGATTCGGCCCAGATCGTTCAAAACTCCCCTAAAGTGATCAGTTCTACCGTGGCCGACTCAGGGGATTTTACGGCAACCATGAGAATTTCCCGAATTGAGCTTAATCGTCCTTCGATCACCCTTGAGCTAGAGAAAAGACCAATCGTTAAAGGTCCGAGAAACCCGATAACTGAAAAAGTTCGCCCACCGGTGAAAGAACCAAAACAGTGGGGTAAACTTCTTCTCCCTATCCTTGCCCTACTTTTGTTGGCAGTGGCCTGGTTCCTGGCCCCTGACCAAGTGTAAATTCTCCTCAAGTTTTTCATGCAAATTCCGATATTTAAACAATAAGTGCCAACTATTGTGACGTGCCCTGAGAGCAGGAGAATCTATTCCTGTCGTTCTTAGGCAGAATAAATAAAATTCTGATAGGAGACGTATCTTTCTGAAATCATTAGTAAAAATTACTCTAAATATTAAAGATTTGACTTTAAAACACCACATCTCGCTAAGAGGCCATTGTTTTGAAGTCGTATATAGCGGTTAATAATAATATGAAGTCCTTACGAAACATTTTAGCTGACCAAACAGGCATGTCGATGCTCTTCATGCTCATGATCGTGTCCCTGGCCGTTGGCGGTATCGCTTTTGTAACAACCGATATGGTCCCAAAACTTCAGGGCGAAAAGAAAAAGGCCGAGGCCACTATTTCTTACCGGGTTTTTATCGGAAGCTTAAACGACTATCTGGTTCACGGAATTAGAGAAAAATGGTGCTTAAACTACAATAATGGCGTTTCAGATCTTCTTTTATCCAATGATTGCTCCTCTGCTAAACCGATGGAACATATTGTTACCTTTCCAGGGAATTTAGAAAGAATTCTATGGAGTGCGGAGAACATTGGAACAACTCTTACCGCGGCCCCCACACTTGAAAACTCAAATAAGATCCTTTCCCTTAATTACATCCGCTATCACGGCAATCCTCAGAAATCGACTCGTCTTCTAAAATTTGAAGACGTAAGGCCTCCTAACGGCAAACTGACCTTCAAAATCACTCAGGCCGTACTAAAAGATATGTCATCGGAACATCCGTTGTACGTCATGGCCAAAAAAATCAAAGATTGTGTGAATGAAATTGATGTTGAAATTTTTCAAGTCAATGACTACAACAATATCGGCGGAGGGGATGAAAGAAAGATCGGGATCAATATCAAATCCGATATCGTTAAAACCAGATTCAGTTGCATGACCTTAAAGCAGGCCGACTCAACAAGCTATTATACTTTCTATCCGAGAAGACTTCATACATTCGGACTTATTAAATACGGAAATCTAGACGGAAATTTGCACAACGAATTTCATGGTCCGGTTTATGTTGCTGGTGACTTTGTTCTTCCACCTGCCTCAGCAGATAAAAATAAGGCCAGTGTTTTTTACAATACTCTGACTTTGGGAATTTATAATTCTGGTGCTTCAAGGGGAGCAATTTTCCGCTCCGGCAGAATCGTGAATTCAGATAAATCTAATTACACCTTTGAAGACCGAGGACATCCTTATCATTCAAAGCAGGATAGCTATGAAAACTTTCGGGGCTTCCTGGGCGGAGTACGCCTGGATTCAAGTGAAGACAAGGGTTTTCATAACTTGTTTGATTATACATCCACATCTTCCGGTAACGTCTCAAGCCTTGAGGCCTGTATTGAAGAGAACAACGTTCTCCTCAAACCAAGCTCTAACGCCGGATCAATCCTTGCCTATGGTGAACATAGTGAAAGTTCTGATGCCGCCAGGGTTAAACTCTCCTTTACCAAGAGAAATCGTTTCAAGCCTTCGGATGAGGCAGGTGCTGCGAACGTTGACTACAATTTAGAAGATACGCAAGACACCGAAAGAGGCCTGATAGGACAGATCCTTACTCCACGTATCTCGGATAAAAGGTTCCTTTTTAATGTAGAATCACCTGATGGGAATCGCGCCTTAGGACAGGTAGCTTTCCGTTATGGAGAAGAGGAATTGAGTGGAGCTCTTGAGAGCTTTTATGGAACCATGGGTGTTGATTCAAAAGTTCAAATTGGCATCAATCTTAATTACTATAATTTAACCAGCTCAAAATTAACTACTTTTATAGACAATCTCAATTCGGCCAACAAAAACAATTACCAAAGCGTCATTGATTCTGACCATGTATTATACTCAATCAGTGAAGCAAATAAGTTCCGCGACGACGCTTATGACTTAAAAGAAAAATGTGATGATGATAACAAGGCCTCATCTGATTGCACCACTCTTGGCTATAGTGTGACCTGTGACAAATCCCAAAACAGTTCCTGTGACTACTCCGATGAGCTTAGCGATTACAATCAAAGTAAGACGGCCCTTAAGACTCGCCTTCAGGAAGTTAAAGAACTCATTGAGAACCATCCTAAGCCTCAGATGACCGTCACCCTTAACCATGTTGATCGTCTTAATGGAAAAACAGTCCTAAACCAAAGATACCTGGACTTTTCATTCCCTAGTGAATGGAGGTCATTTTTCTCAATTGTTAAAAATAGAATCACTAAATCCCTCCGCTTTTCATTTACCCCATATCACTACGGTTCAAATACCCTTTATATGGACTTCTATATCAAAGGTAATGAAGGCAATCAGATGAAGTTCTTAAACCGTGCTGATAATAATGATTCCGAAAATCTCTCGATGGGCGGATGGAGAAATACTTATGATAACAATCGCCTCTCCGAGGATCCGGTACCTTTGACTGAAATGGACTGTCCAGACGGGATGGGAGTTGCTGACTGGGATTTAGATATGTCCGGCAGTACAAACTTTGCCTGGAACTATGCCAACACTCCTCCTGGTGCACAGATTGATTCAACCGACCACTCTCCGGCCGCACCTATTGTCTTTCATCCCGGAGAAGGCAGTGAGCTTCCTTTTGAAGGCCACGCCCCATCAACAACAAAATCAGTGGTGGAAGAATGTACCATTCCTGCCAACAGAACCCATGTTTATGGATTCTATGTCTGTAACAAACTCATTATTGAAGATAGAACTAGTCCGCTCTATATGATCGGTACTTTTATTGTAAATGAACTGGTGCAATCAACAGCATCCAGTGTGCCGGTTTACTGGCACAGTATTTGGGACACCAAGGCTTCTGACCTTATCATGACCGACCTTAACTCTAAAAAAGCTGCCTGCGAAACGTCTCGAAATTTAATGAATAAAACCTGGGTGGACATCATTACCAATCAGCAAGTTAGTTCCACCATTCAGTCCTGTAGTCCGCTGGATCTTGTGACGAATGGTCCAAATAACTTTTCCTGGACAACAGTTGATCCAGATGTGGGGATTGCGAATCCAGATGATGTGATGACCTCTCAGAAAACAAACCGGATTCAAAAATGGGTCATCCGTGAAGAATCCAGGGTGGATATAATCCGATGAAAACACTCTTTAAGTCCGAAAAAGGCGTGGGTATGGTTGAAGTCCTTATGGGATTTGCCCTTGCTGGCGTCGGTGCTTTCATTATTCTCAATGCCGTAGATTATCTGGGTGAAAAGAAATCCATCGTTGATAAAAACGCCTCTATGGAAAATCTTATCACAGGCCTCATGGAATCTATCCGTTCCAATATTGTGATGGAAAAAATTGATTTTGAAGCCGATGAATTTCTTAATCACACCACTTTTGAAGCAGTAGAAGAAAGCTTAAAGCTCTGCTGGGTCAATGACGGAATTCTTCTTAAAGCAGATTATCCTGATTGTCCGGGAAAAATTGGCTATGTCATAACTCCGATGAAGGCCGGAAATATGGAATTCAGAGGGCTCTTTAAGGTAACGATCAGATTAACTCACCAGGAGCTCTTTCCAGGCCAGTTTAAACAATATGAATTCATTGTGAAGGACCCATGAATAACAATAAAGGATTTTCATTATTAGAGGTTATGATTGCAATCGGACTGTCAGGTTTTCTGGCAACGATCGGTTATAACCTTTATCAATTTTCTACCAAAGAAACGTCTGCTCTCTCAGAAGACATGATGGTGACTATCGCCCGTTTTGGCGCCTCCAAGATCATAACTCGTGACTTAAGCGGAGCTGAGCCCAGCTTTAATTACGTGAATGTGAACGATGATGACGGACTTCCCTTCTTTAGTCTTGCCAAAAACGAGTACTGCCGACAGGCCAAATGTTCACGTAAATTAACAATGGAAATCAAGAAGGGCCAGACCCGATCAAAATCCATCTATCTAATCGTTAAAAAAAGTATCGGTAAGGAGATTCAACGTCTTTCTATCCATCCTCGCTCAGTTTTTAAACCGAACAAAACCTTTGGAGGACTAAACTGGCAATATGCTTCGGACCAATATTCAATCTCAAAGAGCAATTTACCAGAATCGCCCTGGGTGGAAAAACGAATCATGATGCTTACTTCTGAAGTAGAGTTCTATGACTGTAATCAATCGATCCTCAAGGCAAATTACACAGGAACTTGTAATATTACTTGCTCCATTTCAGGAACTTGCGAATACGCCATTAAAAGACCATTTAAGATGTTGGGAGTGGTCAACAAGAGCCCGGCGGAAGATATGACTTACTACCCTGTAAATAGCAATGACGCTCTTTTGCAGACGAAATACCGGATCTGTCGTCCTGATAAAAATTTTCAATGTGTCGGACAAGTGGATATATCAAACGGAATCAAGTCCACTAAAACTTTTTATGAAAGACTTCCTTATATACCTGGAACTGATGATAGAACAATCCTCTCTCCAGTTGAAATCGTGGAGTATTTTCTTGAGAAACCAAGTGCGAATGCTCCTGATCACCAGATTACTCTCAAACGAGCAAAAGCATCCTTTACTGGTAGTGCCATTAAATTTGATACCCCCTTAAATCTGATGTCGGGAATACAATCCATTGTCTTTTCCAGGGCCAATATTTCAAACCCTGTTATTGAATACAAATTAAGAAAGGTCAGAATGAAGAAAAGTCTTAAATAAGTTTTCTTCAAAAAGAGGTACGTATGAAGATTTTATTATTCTCTCTTTCTCTGTTCTTGAACCTGGATGCTTTTGCTCAGTTTAGCGTGGCCCCATTCGGTGCTTCCGGAGGGGGTGCTCCTCCCATTGGGCAAAGTAGAAAAAATAACTGCGGCGGCAGCGGCTGTAGTTTTGAGCTTAATGTGAAACCCTATTGTTTCGGAACCAACTTAAGGGCCTTTGCCTACGACAGACAGATGGATCCAAATCAAAATATCACCATGACTCTCAATATGGCCGATCCGAAAACACCAACCAAGAAAGATGTGCTGAAAGTGGTTTTCCCTGCTCGTATGACTTATGCCTCAGCAGGTGTTCGTTCAGATTGCGTCTTTAAAGACGGTCAAGATATGTCCAAATCCGGCAACAAGGACATGACTTGTTATGTTCCCTGGAAAAAGGCCAATTATGATTACAAACTGGCCGGCTGGTTAGAGAAAACCAATCCACAAGGCAACCCTTACTTGGGTGCTGAGTTTAACAAATATGCCGGTGTGCCGCTTTATGCCACTCTCGTTGGAACAGCCGATGAGGAGCTTGATGGCCAGATCACTTGCCTTTATAAATTCAACCAGAACAATAAACACGGAACCTTGCTTTATACCGCTGTCAGCTGTTACTACCCATCCCGAATGCCAGACTTAAGCAGCACCATCAAAGTCTTTAAGGATGGAAAGGAAGTCACTGATGTTGAGGTAGAGGCCAATACCAACAATATTAAAATCCGTTACAAAGAAGCGATGAATTCAATCATTGGTAACAATGCCATAAGACATGGAAAAATTTTGGTGGACACCCCTCCTCGTCACTTGATCAGCTTCACTCAGCCAGGTGCTAATGGATCTGTTCGCGAACTGGCGGCACAAAGAGAGATTGAGTCTTTCGATGAGGCAACTGCTTATCAGACATTTACGACTCAGGTGAAATTCCCTGGAATGGAAGGCTTTTGCGGCGGTTACTATTCACCGCTCATGCTTTTCTTTGATAATAAACTTCCTCAATTCTCCGGGGTATCTATCTTCCCACTTTATGGTGTAGAGCCCGGAACCCGTGTTAACTGGCCGGAAGAAAAGTCTCCAGGCTTTTTCCTTGCTCACCTTAGGAAAGGTGAAAATAGTATTACTACGGACGCTCAACTTTTTGGGAAAAATGCCCAGCAAGAAAATGGATTTTTGGCCCTAAAAATTCATGATAGAAATGGTGACAATGTGATCGATTCGAAGGATGCTATTTTTAAGGAATTAATACTTTGGAATGACGCTAATGGTGATGGCGTTTCGGATAAATCAGAACATTTCACCCTAGAGTCTAAAGGTGTCACGGCCATTTCCTTGAAATATCATACCCGTGATGTGACAAAGTTTGGTGACCGGGCACGAGCTCGTGAAAAAAGTAAATTTACTTATGTTAAAGATGGCAAAATTAAACAGGGTGATGTCTTCGATGTTTGGCTATCCCCACTAGAATAAGGTAACCAGGGGTCTGGTCCCGCTAGACCCCTTTCTTGAATTATGCGGTTGATTTGTAAGTTGATTAATGGTGAAGAGTTAGAATTTGAAATCTCCAAACCAAGTTTTGTTATCGGAAGATCCAATCAAGCGGATATCATCATTCCTCATGAAGGAATGTCCCGCCGTCACTGCTTAATTGAAAACAAAAATGGTCAATTTTTTATTACAGATCTTGAAAGCTCCAATGGCGTTTTCATTGATGAGAAAAGAATTCAGCCTAATATTCCAACCGTGCTGCCAGAATACTTAAACCTCTCCTTTGGTGCTGTCCAGAGTTTGCGAATCGAACATGATGAGACTGTTAACTTCGCTACTCCATCACCTAAGCCTTTAATGAATCAAGGCCATAAAACCAATCCGGAACTAAAACGTCCACATCCTCAACGTTCCACTGGCAAGCATGACCTGACCAAGAAGAAAGCAGAAAGTAAACCATCCAACACCAAGAATATCGTTCTCACGATAGTTACTATCATCATTCTCGTTTTCATGGGTTATATTTATTATCAGGATAAAAAGATGGAGAATGCGCCATTAACGCCTGAAGAGATGTACGAGTAAAACTACTTAACGGCCTTATTTTTCCACTCATCTTTCACACAAAATCTCGTGCCATGATTATGAGTGGTCACAAAAAGCATTCTCTGAAAACAGGATTTCTTTGTCGGAAACTCCCCGATGGGTGCACAGGAATGATGAGTACTTTTATTAGTGGCATCGTTTAACCGCTTCTCAGCGCATTCTTTGTAGTAAGACTCAAGCACGCACACCCAATGTTTTTCCTGACAATCATAAATGAGAAAGGGGCCCGCCTCATAATTGTCGGCAATCGAATCCACCACCGGGTCATATCCGGCGAGGGATTTGGATTGATCAGCCGACCAGGCCAAATGAGTGTGAAAAAGAAGCAGTAGTAAGGTCCATTTCATAGTTTAGTAGACTTATCGGTATCTTCCCTGGTTATTAAACCCTTAAAATCCACAATTAATTCACCACATTGAAGAAATACGTGCTATTTCGCCCTATTTAAGCTAGGATCAAGTATAGCTATAAATAAGGCTAAAATTGGCGTATTTCTATGATTAAAATAAATAGAAAGGTTGAGTATGCCCTGATGGTACTCAAGCTCATGAAAGATAAGGATGCTAACGAACTGACCACTGCCCGTGAGGTCTGTGACAAGTTTGAAACTCCATTTGATACCACCGCCAAGGTGATGCAGCTGATGAATACTGCGGGTATTCTTCACTCCCAAAAAGGAGTCAAGGGCGGCTACACCCTCTCCGGCGATCTCTCCCAGGTCAGTTACATGGCCTTGGTGGAAATCATTGAAGGCAAGAGCTTCATGATGGATTGTCACGAAGGGCCCTGTGAACTTATTCATCAATGCAATATCGGCCAGCCCATTAAACGCCTAAATGACTATTTGATTAATATCTTCAATGCCCTCTCACTCAATGAGCTCCTGGCCGAAGATAATTTACTTGCCCTAAAAAAGCTGCCTGAAAAAAAAGTTGAAGACTGCCCTATTGTTAGCAAGGTGAACATATGAAAATTGAAGACAAATTACAGGACAACTATAAGTATGGTTTTGTCACAGATATTGAGAGTGAGGAATTTCCGAAGGGTCTTTCAGAAGACATCGTCAGACTTATCTCTCAAAGAAAGAATGAACCAGAATGGTTGCTGGATTATCGAATAAAGGCCTATCGTCATTGGCTGACTTTAGAACATCCGCAGTGGCAATACTGTGAAATCCCTCCTGTTGATTTTCAGGATCTGTACTATTACTCCAAACCAAAAACCAAAAAAGATGTCTACAAGTCTCTTGATGATGTGGACACAGAACTTCTTGAGACCTTTGAGAAATTGGGTATTCCTTTAACAGAACAAAAGCGCCTGATGGGTGTGGCCGTTGATGCGGTATTTGATTCAGTGTCGGTTGGTACTACCCACCAGGCAGAACTTGAAAAAGTAGGAGTTATATTCTGCTCTATCAGTGAAGCTGTGGAAAAATATCCCGATCTGGTTAAGAAATACTTAGGAACAGTAGTTCCTTATTCTGATAACTTTTATGCCGCCCTAAATTCAGCGGTTTTCTCCGATGGATCGTTCGTCTATATTCCTAAAGGCGTAACCTGTCCTCTGGACCTGTCGACTTATTTCCGCATTAACGCCAAAGAGTCAGGTCAGTTTGAGCGTACACTGATCATTGCTGATGAAGGCAGTTACGTGAACTATCTTGAAGGTTGTACCGCTCCTCAAAGAGATGAGAACCAACTTCATGCTGCGATCGTGGAACTAGTGACTTTGGATGATGCCGAAATTAAATATTCCACTGTCCAGAACTGGTATGCCGGAGACAAAGAAGGTAAAGGCGGGATTTACAATTTTGTAACCAAGCGCGGACAGTGCCGTGGCAAGAATTCCAAAATATCATGGACCCAGGTTGAGGCGGGCTCGGCCATTACCTGGAAATATCCATCTTGTGTTCTTTTGGGCGAAAATTCCCAGGGATCGTTTTATTCAGTGGCCCTAACCAATCACCATATGCAGGCCGACACCGGAACCAAGATGATCCATATTGGTAAAAACACCAAGTCGACCATCGTTTCCAAAGGTATCTCGGCGGAAAAGTCTCAGAACGTCTACCGCGGTCTGGTCAAGATTATGCCAAGTGCAACCGGGGCGAGAAACTATTCTCAATGTGACTCGATGTTGATCGGCGATGAATGTGCGGCCAATACTTTCCCATTCATTGATGTAAAAAATGATACCGCTATCGTTGAACATGAAGCGACCACATCAAAAATCAGCGCCGACCAGATTTTTTATCTGCAGTCTCGAGGATTTACCGCCGAGAAAGCGGTTTCATTAATCGTTAATGGTTTTTGTAAAGATGTATTCAAGACCCTGCCACTAGAGTTCTCAGTGGAAGCAGTTAAGTTAATCGAAATGAAATTAGAAAACAGCGTAGGATAAATCATGATTGAAATTAAAAATCTGACAGCAAAAGTAGACGGTAACGAAATTCTTAAGGGCATTAACCTGGTTGTAAAAAAAGGTGAAGTGCATGCCATTATGGGACCTAACGGTTCTGGTAAATCCACTTTATCCAAAATCATTGCCGGTCATCCCGCCTATGAAGTTACTGGTGGCGAGATTAATTATGAGATTAACGGTAAGATGAAAAATCTTCTGGACCTGGATCCTAGTGAGCGTGCCAAAGAAGGTATCTTTCTTGGATTCCAATATCCGATCGAAGTTCCGGGTGTGTCCAACTTTACATTTCTGAAAGAATCTTTCAATCAGATCTGTGAGCACCAGGGTCTGGATAAGATGGACGATGAAGCCTTCTTAAAACACCTGCGTGGAAAACTAAAACTTCTGGAAATGAATGAATCTTTCCTGGAGCGTTCCGTGAACGAAGGATTCTCCGGTGGTGAGAAGAAGAAAAATGAAATTCTTCAGATGGCCATTTTAAATCCACGTTTATCACTGTTAGATGAAACAGATTCAGGTCTTGATATTGATGCTCTTAAAATTGTGGCAAATGGTGTGAATGCACTTAAAAGCCGCTTCAATGCGACGATCTTGGTCACCCACTATCAGCGTCTCCTTGATTATATTGTACCTGATTATGTCCACGTTCTTTATAAAGGGCAGATCATTAAGTCTGGCGATAAATCCCTCGCCTTGGAACTTGAAGAAAAGGGCTACGACTGGCTCATTAAAGGTTAAGAGATGAATATTGAAACATTATCTGCGCTAGCAGCTAAGAACATAGAAAAAACTCAGGATCATTTAAATGGTTTCAGACAAGACCATTTAAATCTTTTTAAGGACAAGGGGCTTACCTCTCCAGTTAAGGACGGCTATAAGTTCACTAATCTTGAGACTTTTTTTGCTTCATGGTCACAGGATGAAAAGACAGTGGTGCCTGAATTCAGACAGACCGCTTTTCCAACCATCACCTTCATTGATGGCAAATTTAATAAGCAGGACACTCTCCCTGAAGGTGTCAGTGTCAAAAAAATCGTTGATCACTTCGATGAAATTAAAGAAAAGCTGACTGAGTCCAATGCTCTTTCTCACCTTCATCATGGTCTTCTTAATGACGGAGTGGTGATTGAAATAGCAAAGAATCAGGAAATTAAAAGTCCTATTCGAATTTTAAATATCCTTACTCAGAATAAAATCTCGGCACCTACTCATCTGATAATTGCCGCAGCTTATGCCAAGGGCACCATTATTGAAGAAACGGTGGCCGCAGATGTCTCGCATGCCTTGATTTCTGAGACCTATATCGTGGCCCAGGAAGGAGCTCAGCTCGAGCACATTTGCATGGAGCAGGAAGGGACTTCTGGAATAAATCATGGTTCTGTTTTTGCTGAAGTTGCCAAAGACGCAACTGTTCGCAGCCTGATCTTTCATGTCACAGGAAAACTTAATCGAAAGAACCTGATCCTTAACTTAAATGCTCCCGGTGCTAACGGCGAATCTTACTGTTTATTTCTCACTCATGGCACTGAACACAGTGACATTAATACAGTCATAAATCATAAATCGGCCGACACAACTTCCAACCAGATGGCCAAGGGCATTTTGGATGGAGAGTCCAAGGGTATTTTTACCGGCCTTATTCATATTTTCCCCAAGGCCCAACGAGTGGCCTCAGCGCAACTTAACAAGAATTTGCTTCTCTCTAAGAAAGCGCAACTTCATTCCCAGCCGCAACTGGAGATTTTTGCTGATGATGTAAAATGCTCTCACGGATCCACCACTGGCCAGCTTTCCGAGGACGAAGTTTTTTATTTTCAAGCACGAGGCATTCCGGCCGACAAGGCCAGAGTTCTTCTTGCCCATGGTTTCGGACTGGAAATTGTGCAAAAAATCGCCAATAAAGAGGCCAGGGAATTTGTCAGTGCTTTAGTCATGAAAAACCTTGGGTCTAAGTTCCATCTCGGGAGGCAGTCATGAGCGTTCTAAAGAATAATCCTTACCGAAAAGATTTTCCCGTAGCTGATCAGGTCATTGGCGGCAAACGTCTCGCTTATCTTGACAGCGGGGCCACGACCTTAAAGCCTCTGATCGTGATTGATGAGATGGACAAATACTATCGTCAGGAAACTGCCAACGTTCATCGTGGACTTTATTGGTTGTCCGAAAATGCCACTAACAAGTTTGAGGAGACCAGAGACAAGATTGCAGGTCTGATTAACTCTCCAGACCGCAAACAGGTGATTTTCACGAAAGGGACCACTGAATCCGTTAATATCGTGGCCCAGTGTTATGCCAGAAATTTCTTAAATAAAGGTGATGTCATTCTGCTATCCCAGATGGAACATCACTCAAATATTGTTCCCTGGCAGCTGGTCGCTGAAGACAAAGGTATTACCATTAAGGTCATCCCTATCAATGCCCAAGGTGAGCTTTTACTTGATGAGTATAAAAAACTTCTGACTCCTGAAGTGAAATTGGTCTCTGTCACATATGTCTCTAATGCATTGGGGACGATTAATCCCATCAAAGAAATGGCGGCCATGGCCCATGCTGTAGGGGCCAAAATATTTGTCGATGCTGCCCAGGCGATCGCTCACAAAAAAGTTGATGTGCAGGATCTGGATGTGGATTTTCTTGCTTTCTCCGGCCACAAGATGTTTGGGCCCACAGGAGTTGGTGTTCTTTATGGAAAAGAAGATCTGTTAAATATGATGCCGCCTTATCAGGGCGGTGGGGACATGATTGATGTGGTGACATTTGAAAAGACCACTTACAACACCCTTCCCCATAAATTTGAAGCAGGCACTCCGGCCATCGCGGCAGTGATTGGTTTAGGTAAGGCCGTTGATTACATTAATCAAATTGGACTGGATAAAATTCAGGAAGCAGAAGAAGAGCTGCTGAAATATGCCACAGAAAAACTTAAGAGCATTCCGGGGCTCAAAGTATTTGGCGAGGCCCGTGAAAAAGCTTCAGTTATTTCATTTGGACTCGAAGGCCTGCACCCCCATGATATTGCCACCCTCATTGATAAAGAAGGCGTTGCGATCAGGACCGGTCACCACTGTGCCCAGCCTTTAATGAAATTTTTATGTGTGCCGGCCACCTGCCGTGCTTCACTCTCAATTTATAATAATCAGGAAGATATTGATCAACTCTACAATGCCTTGGTCAAAATCAAAAAATTTTTCGAGTAGCAGGTAATTTATGGAAATAATAGTTCAACCCACCCCAAATCCGAATGCTTTGAAATTCATCCTTGAAAAGGATGTGATGGGAGAAGGCAAAGTCTCTTTTAAAACTCCCCAAGACTGTAAGGACGTGCCTTTGGCCGCTGCTCTCTTTGATTTACGTGGAGTTGACCAGATTCACTTTTTTCAAAATGTAATCACCATCAGTAAATTCAGCTTTGAAGATTGGGACAATTTAGAACCGGCCGTTCAAACATGTATTGATAGCTTTATTGAAGATCATGACCCTAATATTAAAGTCATTGATCCCGAAGCTGAACGTCGTGCGAATCTTTCACCTGAGCTTCAGCACATTGAGGAAATTCTTGATAAGCGCATCCGTCCAGGTCTCCAGGGCGACGGTGGAGATCTTGCGGTAAAAGACTTTAAAGACAATGTACTGATTGTTAAATACCAAGGTGCGTGCGGGACATGTCCCAGTTCCACTACTGGAACTCTTGAGGCCATTCGCTCAATTCTTCGGGATGAAGTAAATCCAGAGATTGAAGTTTACCTGGCCCCTGAGGTTTAATAAGTCTTAAGCTAATCTCAAGCTAAGTATGGTAACTCTTTGAGGCCCAGACCTCAAAAACTCTCAAAGAAAAAGTCTGCAAAATAAGCTAAACTTCCTCTGTACCAGGGGAAGTTTATGCTGAGTTTTATGGTCAACATCTTCTTATCCACCTTTGTTTTACTTCTTATCGCTCGTATCGTTCCGGGACTGGAAATAAACAACATTGGATCGGCCCTCATCTCGTGCCTTATGATTGGGCTGGTGAACTTTCTGATCAGACCCATGA
The DNA here is from genome assembly GCA_023701435.1 of Bacteriovoracaceae bacterium. Lineage (GTDB taxonomy): Bacteria > Bdellovibrionota > Bacteriovoracia > Bacteriovoracales > Bacteriovoracaceae > Peredibacter. Next base: position 230,018 of record JAMPXB010000002.1, read on the forward strand.
TTCTTCTTTTAACCCTTCCAGTGACCCCTCTGACGGTGGGATTTTTTACCTTTATTATCAATGCTTTAATCCTTAATCTGGCCACCGGACTCATCGATGAATTTGGTCTCAGGAGCTGGAGCGCCTCACTTTTAGGGGCTTTCATCCTAACTCTCTTCCGGTTGTTCCTGGACACTTTACGCTCAGACAGAAGAAAACTGATCAGTTAGGGGCCTTAATAAATATTTAGTTTTTATTTATTTTATTTTAGCGATAATAAAGACATGCAGCTCAAGATTAAATTTAACAATGAAGTTCTAACTTTTGAAACAGATAAAGAAACTGTCAGCATAGGCCGTTCCAGTGAGAATGATTTTGTAGTTCCCTACGAGGATTTTTCACGTAAACACTGCCAGGTCACTTTTAAGGGAGATTATGTCTTCATGATGGACCTGGGAAGTAAGAATGGTGTCACCATTGATGGGAAAAAGATCACTCCTCACCAGCAATATCCTATTTATATAAACTCAAGAGTCTTTCTGGCCAATCTCTTTGAATTCATTCTTCCTGATGGTACTTCAATCAAAGAAGATCTTCTCGATCTCACTTTGGATGAACCTATTATCAGGAATCGGTAGGTTTTAAATGGGTCTGAACTCTTTTAAATTCAGCCTCACCTCATCCAAAGAAACATTCAGTTTCTCTACTTCGAAGCAGGCCATTACCATTGGCCGTTCTCTTAAATGTGATTTTATTGTGCCAAAGGAAGATCTTTCCCGGGAACACTGTCTGATTGAAATAGATAATAATGAAATATTTATTACCGACCTCGGCAGTAAAAACGGCGTCTCCCTGGATCGGTCCCGTATCTCATCTCATAAACGTCACCAAGTGACTTCTGAGGTTGAGGTCCTGTTATCCAATAAATATCTCTTTAAAGTAAATCCAGTAGGCCTTGAGATCAAATCCAGAATGGATTTAGTGGACCATAAAGATGTCTCACCGGTAGCTGAAACTGTAACCATTCAACTCGAGGCCGAACGGCCAATGGAAAATTCCTTTAAATCCCGTCCTCCGACATCTCTACCGGTAAAAATAAAAAGAAGGGTGACAGAGGAGGAAAAAAAGGGACCAGGTCCGGAAGTCATTAAGATGATCATCGGATTTGTGGTGATCACAGGAATCCTGGCCTACTCTCTTTTAAAAGAATAGGCCTTCAAGAAAATCCTACCAGGCCTTAGGGGTGTAGTAAGACCACATCTTTTCATGGGGAGACCCAGAGGCCGGACGATACTGATAGGAAAACTTACAGCGCGCCGGCAAAGAGATCAAAATAGAATCCACTCGGCCATTTGTTCTAAGACCAAAGAGAGTTCCACGGTCATGCAATAAATTAAACTCAACATACCTGCCACGACGATGAAGCATGAAGTCTTCATCTTCCTCAGTCCAGTTCTCAGTCATTCTTTTAGTAACGATGGGGAAGTATGACTTAATAAAATGTTCAGAGAGATTAAACACATATTTCATATCTTCTTCGGCGTTTCCTGAGTTCATGTGATCAAAGAAAATTCCGCCGATGCCTCTCATTTCAAGACCACGGTGGGAATTATTAAAATAAGTATCACATTCTTTTTTCATCTCTTCATAAGAGCTGCTTGCGGCCTCTTTCCAGACACCATGAAAATATGAAAAATCTTCTTCATAAGGATAGTAAGGCGTCAGATCAGCACCGCCGCCAAACCAGAACTTATCACCTTGATGAATCATCCGGAAATTAGCATGAACGGTCGGAACTCGCGGGTTTTTGGGATGAATAATCAGAGATATTCCGGCCGCCCACATCTCATCCCCCGTGCCCTTGAGGTTCTTGGCAAACTGTGGATCAATCTTTCCAAAGACACAGGAAGTATTTACCCCGGCATTTTCAAAGAGCTCACCCTGAAAAGCACGGGTAATGCCACCCCCGCCTGGGTGACCGGCATGATCAGTGCGACTCCAAGGATCATCTTTCACTATTAAGGCCGGATCCAGTCTGCGCATTTCCTGAGTTATCCGGTCTTGTAAATCTTTAACGTGCTGGTGAAAGTTATTCTTTAAAAGTTCTAGTTTCATAAAGTTTCCTGAGTCGATTACAATAATAGAATGTTAATAAAATTTATCACAAGATCACTACGCTCTCTAGGAATGTTTCTTATCTTTGTCTTTGCGTCCCTATGCATATTTGGGTCCATCATTGTGCGTGACATCGATAATTCAACCCTATTGGGAAAACTCCTCGATTACACGATTTCATTTGAAAACCGTTTCTACGATTTCCGAATGAAAGCTCAATTGAATCCTAATTTCAAGAGCCAAGAAATCGTATTGGTCAAAATCGATGACTATTCGTTGCAAAAGCTTGGAGTCTGGCCGATACCAAGAACTGAACACGCTAAAATGATCGATAAATTGAGAGTTTTTGGCGCAAAAGTTGTGGCCCTCGATATTCTTTATCCGGAAAAATCTCCTCAAATGGGAAATGTCTCTCCTGATGAAGTTTTAGCTGAATCTTTTAAGAATTTTCAGACTGCCGGCGGTAGGGTCTTTCTCGCCTACACCCTGGCCAGTAATGAGGGAGAGGTTTTAGCGGAACCACCACTGGAAATGCTCAACGATGCTATCCTTACCCGGAATTCTCCGGAAGTGGACATGAATCCCAAAAAGATCAACCGCTATACTTTTCCTATTCAGCAATTTATTGAAACTGAAGCAGGTCTAGGGAATATTACTGCCCTGGAGGATCGGGATGGGATATTTAGACACTATCAATTAGTGGCCAATATCGACACCATCTATTATGGCTCTCTGGCCTTAAATGCTTATGAAGCCTTCACAGAACAGAAAAAAACCATCAATGTTTTTGCAGATGCTACCGGAGAGCTTGAACTTAATGGAAAGAAAATGGAAATTGGCCGTGGCGGGGATGTGAAGATTCGCTATGTGGGAGATGAGCAACAATTTGATTCAGTCTCACTTTACGATTTAATTACTGCTCCTGATGACGATCAAAAAATGAGAAGTATTCTGGGCGGAAAGATGGTCTTTGTCGGATCGACTGCCTTAGGGGCCCATGACTTAAGGCCTTCACCCATTAATTCCAAAATGCCTGGAGTTTATTCCCATATGAACATGGGGCACATGCTGCTTCATCAGTACTTCTATCAGAATTCCAACAACTCAGTGAAATACTCGCTGATCTTCTTGGTACTGGGAATGATTTTATTCCTGGGCGTTCAAAGAATGGGAAATCCTTTTCTGGACGCTTTAGTGGTAATACTCGTTGTTACCTCAAGCTATCTGGTAGATGTGTATTACTTCCTACCTAATGGATATGAATTAAAACTCTTCTATTGTTTCTTCTGCTTCATTGCCTGTTACTCATGGAATACCTTTTTGAAGTTTTACGAATCAAATAAAGAGAAAAAACAGATCCGAGGAACCTTTGCCAGATATGTGGCCCCGACCATCGTGGACGAGATGCTTAAAGATCCGGAAAAGCTTCATGTGGGCGGAACGAAGATGGACATTACTTGTTTGTTCTCTGACGTCAGGGACTTTACCAGTATCTCTGAAGGTCTGACGGCGACGGAACTCGCTCATTCCTTAAATCTTTATATGGGTCAGATGACCGATATCGTTTTTGATACCAAGGGAACACTCGATAAATATATCGGTGATGCCATTGTGGCCATTTGGGGAGCACCCCTGGAAATTGGTAACCATGCTCAACATGCTGTTGAAGGAGCGATCAAAATGATGACGGTTCTTCCTTCGATTAATGAAGAATTCGTCAAGTTGGGGAGACCGATTTTTAATGTAGGCATTGGTCTAAATTCTGGGGAATGCTCTGTAGGAAATATGGGTTCAGATAGAATTTTCTCTTACACGGCCCTTGGGGACAATATGAACCTTGGTGCTCGTTTAGAAGGACTTTGTAAGTATTATGGGACTCAGATTCTCATTTCTGAGATGACCCTGGAGAGGCTGGATTTAACTCATATAAAAACCAGACCCATTGATAAAGTAATCGTAAAAGGTAAAACCACACCTGTGGGTATTCATGAGGTTCTTCACCCGCTTCACTGGATGAGTAAAGATCCAGAATCCTTGAATTTTTACTTAACGGCTTATCATCTTTTTCAGAATCGGGATTTCGCTGGAGCGATGAATATCTTCGGACAGCTTTTGATGGCCAATGAAAAGGACAAACCCTCAAAAAGATTTCATGACCTTTGTAAGAAATACGTCGAACATCCGGAAATGGTTAAAGACAATTTTGACGTCACGACCATGACTGAGAAGTGAAAAAACTTTAATTATAAATCGAATCAATTAGAGGCCTCCTGAAGTCCTATGCTAAAGCCAAGGGACAACAGGAGGCCAACTATGGATTTAAAACATTTAACCGACAAAGCATTACTTCAAGACACAAAAAAGTTCGTTCAAAAAGAAAGAGAAGTGACTACGGTCATTCTCCATCACCTCAAAGAAATAAATTCCCGCAAATTATTTTCTGATTTGAAATATGCAAGCTTGTTTGAGTACTGCGTGAAGGAGCTGGGATACAATGAATCAAGTGCTTTCAGAAGAATAGAAGCATCAAAACTATTAAAAGATATTCCTCAAATTGAAAAGAAAATCGAGGAAGGGTCTCTGACTTTGAGTAATATCGCGAAAGCTGCACAGTTTTTTAAAGACAATAATATTTCTGAAGTTGTTGATAAGAAAATGATCTTGAGTGAAGTGGAGAATTTATCCACCCGCGAATGTGATAAGAAATTAAATTCTTTTGTTAATAAAGATGAGGATAGAAGAGTTCGGATAAGTATCCTTGAGAAAACTCATATTGAATTGTTTGAGCTAAAAGGATTCATTGCTAAAAAAATGAATTTTGATGAACTGATCATGTATTTGATAAAAAATTCAAAAGAGAAAATCGAAAAAGATAAATTCAAACAAAATTCAGGTGTTAGTTCACTTTCTGCGCAGAAAGCAGGTCGCGTTATTTCAGCTTCTGTGAAACGAGAAGTCTATATAAGAGACATGAAATGTGTTCAGTGTGGAAGCAGGTTTCATTTAAATTATGATCACCGAAAGCCATATGCGCTTGGAGGGAAATCGACATTCGAGAATATTCGGCTTCTTTGTTTCAATTGCAATCAAAGAAGCCGAATCAAAGCAAAACTTTAAGGGGATTTCGCTTCCCGCTTGTAATCCTCATCGAAACACCAATGTTTCCATGAGAGCTTGCGGGAAATTCCTCCCTTATCTCCATTTGGCAGATTGGGCTGGGAATAGACAATGATTTCCATCTTTCTAAGGGTCGTATCTTTTACCAGGCGAATATTGCGTTTGTTCCATTGGCGACAAAGGTATCCACCGTAATATCGAGCATACTCACTTTTTTCTGACAAATTTAAATAAAATTTACGCCAGTGCTCATTGGGAATTTGTGCATAAAAGGCCTGATCTTTTATGCCATAAATATCGCGATCACCGGTAAGAAGTTCAATTTCAGAGTCGTCACTTAAAGTCGCCGGAACCTCAATCCAGATATTGTCCATTTTTGGATAAGGAGCAAACATGTTCCATTCCTGGTATAGGTGCAACCAGCGTGTCACTGTTTGAAAAAAAGGTGCTTTGATATTATATTTTTTAATGGTGGTTAAGTTCCACATGAACAAAGTAACAAAGATAAAGGCTCCCAATGCTTCCAAAAGCCACTTGAAAGTCACAATCTCTTTTTTAGCTGTTGAATACTCCAGGAACTGAGAGAGCTTACCCATGAGTCCCCGATGACCTGAAACCCAAAGATAAATTTTTTGTCCCATCCAGTTTATTGGCCTTAAGGCAAAAAAAGCGGCGAGCGGTCTTAAGAGCGGCGAGTGCCTCACAAGCTCTATCCAGGCGCTAAAATGAAAGAATCGTTCGCTCCTTTCATTCACGACCACCCAAGAATGATTCTTTTGCATATCGGCGTAAACCGCTGGCGTCTCCTGAGCGACCTTAATTCCAACTTCTGGTAAAAGAAAAAACTCTCTTATGATCCGCACACCTTTCTGGCAAAAACCACATTCCCCATCAAAATAAATAGTGATTTTGCCATAATTTTTGCCTTCGAAATAACCCATGAACTTATCCCAAACCGGCCCCGGAATAAAAATCGACCACATGGTAATGGCAATAAAGGGAAAAAGCCCTATGTTCATGGTGGCAAAAATCCCAAAGTGGAATCCCATAAATAGAACAACTATCACCATGCGAACAATCCACCACCGCTTGCCAAAAATAAAACCCAACATCAGTAGAATTGGTCCCAGCCATTCAAGATAGATGGAAAAACCCGTAATAAACTTCATAATAAAAGGATAGTCTCTGATCCAAATACCGATCCCTGAAGCAAAGATATCCAACCGGGATGAAAAATGAACCGCCGTCAGCTCCTCTCTCCAAATCGGATGATTTTTTAAAATGTAACTGACAAAATAAATAACGAAGGCCTGAAGAAAAAACGCCAAAGTCCAGGTGCTGAAATAATCAGTCGTTTCTTTTTTTTCTTTATTAAGAGCTGAATCCAGCGAGAAACATCGATTCAATGGCAAAAAGATCGACAGGAACAAAATGGCACGAAGGACATCATCTCCCCCATTGTTCACCAACCAATTTCGGTTATGAACTGAGACCGTCATCAAGAAGGCCCCTATCATCGCCCCACGGGACTTGAATCCCACAAACAACATAAGCCCAAAGAGAAAATGCAAAGAAAACATCAGCACCGCAAAAAGGTAACTACCATTGGCCAGATGAAAGGACAGCGACCAAGGCATGGTCAGTTCGCTAGTAAAAATACTACGCGGAATAAGCCCTACATCCGTGTAGAAATTCATCAAATCGGGCCACCTGTAAATCACGTCTGACATCACAATGATCCCGATAAGAACTCGATACAAGGCCATAGACCTGTCATCAAAGCTGAAGGTCTTTTTAATAAAGCTTATTACGGGCATAAGTGCACCTTTCAAGAGTTATACATTTCCTATTATTGTAACGGAATTCATGACTTTTTCGAGAGTTTCGTCTAATCTTTCTCGAATCAAGATTGACTAGATAATGCAACGCAAGGCTCCCAATGCTCTATAAAGTTCGAGATGAAATAACGAAAGATTATGATGTCATCATCATTGGCTCAGGTTTGGGCGGGATGACTGCGGCCAATATCTTAGGCCGCCACGGACATTCAGTTCTCCTTTTGGAATCACATAATAAGCTTGGCGGATTCGCCACTTGGTTCTTCAGAGATGATCGAAATCATGTTTTTGATATATCTCTTCATGGTTTTCCGGTCGGAATGATCAAGACCTGCAGAAAATATTGGAACAAAGAAATAGCTGACTCAATTATCCAACTAAAAGATGTACGTTTTGTGAACCCGCAGTTCAACGTTCAAACTGATTTCACCAAAGAACATTACACCCAGGTGATGGTAGAAAAATTTGGTGTGGCCAAAGAAACGGTAGATGCCTTCTTTAGTTTCTTGGGACAAATGAACTTTTTTGATAATTCCCAGATGACCAATGGCGAGCTCTTTGAGAAGTTTTTTCCCGGGCGTAATGATGTAACTCGTTTTCTGATGGAGCCAATCACCTACGCCAACGGCTCAACGCTGGAAGATCCGGCGATCACTTATGGAATTGTTTTTTCCAACTTCATGAGTAAAGGCGTTTATACCTTCAAAGGTGGAACAGATTACCTCATCGGTAAGATGAAGGATGAACTGCTTAAAAATAATGTGGACATCAAGCTTCAGGCCAAGGTCGAAAAAATCAATATCCAAAACGGTAAGGCCACAGGTGTTACCCTTAATGGAAAAGTTATCCGTGCCAAAGCGGTACTCTCTAATGGAAATATTAAATCAACAGTACTTAATCTAACTGGTGAAGAGCATTTCCCTAAAGAATTTGTAGAGAAGACCAAAGCGATAAGATTAAATTCTTCCAGCTGTCAGGTTTATATGGGACTAAAAGAAGGGGCCACTATTCCGTATATCGGGGAATTGGTCTTTACCTCACAATACCCAACCTATGATCCGGCAAGGCTATTAGATCTAAAAGTATCCTCCAGAACATTCTCGGTTTATTATCCGAAAGAATCCAGACCTCAGGTGGAAAACGCCAGAGTGGCCATCGTATCCAGTACCAATTGTCATTATGATGACTGGAAGAAACTCACTCCCGAAGAATATGAAGCTGAAAAAAGTTTGATGATTGAAGAAACCATCAAGGGCCTTGAGGCATTCATTCCGGATATACGGGACCAACTGGAAGTGGTTGAGGCCGCGACTCCCCTGACTGTTGAGCGCTACACCTTGCACCCTAAAGGCACTTCATTTGGAACGAAGTTCGAGGGTCTCGAAGTTTCCATGAACCTACACAAAACATTACCAGGACTCTTTCATGCTGGCTCAGTAGGCATCATCATGTCCGGCTGGCTGGGTGCTGCCAACTATGGTGCCATCCAGGCCAATGCCATCGAGAGTTATCTAGGAACAGGAGCATAATATGTATCAATTTAATGGTCAGCATGTGATTGTGACCGGTGGAACACGCGGTATCGGAGCAGGAATTGCCGAAGCTTTCCTGAAGGCCGGGGCCACAGTCATTGCCACTTATTCCGGCAATGATGAAGCCGCCAATAATTTTAAAGAGAAGCATTCTCTTTATGGCGACAAACTTGTTTTAAAAAAATTCAATGTTTCAAACACTACTGAAGTTGAAAACTTTTTCAAAGACTATGAAAATCAATTCCCAAGTCTTGAGATCCTGATCAACAACGCCGGCATCAGACGCGACTCCATTATCCCAAGTATGAATGAATCTGATTGGGACGCCGTCATTGATACCAACCTCAAAGGCACTTACAACATGACCCGTTTTGCGGTCCTGACGATGATGAAAAATCGTTATGGAAGAATTGTGAACATGTCTTCTGTTGGCGGGAAATTGGGTCTTCCAGGCCAGGCCAACTATGCCGCCTCCAAGGCCGGACAGATTGCCCTGTCACTTTCTGTTTCTAAAGAAGTGGCAAAAAGAAACATCACCATTAACAATGTTTGCCCCGGCTTTATTGAAACAGAACTCATCGCTGATCTTCCTGTTGAACAGGTAAAAGAATATAAGTCCCAGGTTCCGATGAGACGATTTGGTAAAGTTGAAGAAGTGGCCCATGCCGTCTTGTTCTTTGCCTCAAAAGAATCTTCTTATATCACTGGAACGACCCTGGATATCGCAGGAGGACTCAATGCTTGAAACTATTCTGAACAACATCCCACAACGTGATCCATTTCTTTTTATTGAAAACATCATTGAGCGTAGTGAAGACTCCATCACCACCAGTAAAAAGCTCACAGGGGAAGAGGATTTTTTTCGTGGCCACTTCCCTAATCGCCCGGTGTTTCCCGGTGTTCTGATGTGTGAAGCTGTTTTCCAGACAGGTGCTCTGCTCATGGCCTTAAGAGGTCAAGGCGCTGAAAATTCCAAGACCGCACTTGTAACCAGAGTACAGAATGCCAAATTTAAAAATATGGCCAAGCCAGGGGACCTTCTCATGATCACTGTGGACTTTGTTGAGATGCTCGCCAACGCGGCCTTCATGAAAGGTAAAATCAAGGCCGATGGAAAGACCATCATGACTATTGAGTTTGCTGCCACACTGGTTGAAAACGGAGAAGTCTAATGGATTTTCTAGGAGTAGCTGGAAAAACTTTTTATATCGCAGGGGTTGCCAATAAAAAAAGCGTTGCCTATTTTTCGGCAAAGACTTTAATCGAAAATGGAGCCCGCTGCTTATTCTCGGTTCAAAAACCGGAACAAGTCGATGCGGTCAAAAAACTATTTCCTGAGTCTGCCATTTTTGTCTTTGATGTCGAAAAAGATCAAAATCTTTTAAGTGAAATAAAAAAACATACTGATAAACTCGATGGCCTTCTTCACTCCCTGGCCTTCGCTAATTTCTCGGAAGGACCAAAACCCTTTCATGAGACCAAGCGCGAAGATTATTTGCAGGCGGCCCAGATTTCGTGCTTTTCCTTAGTGGAAATCTCCAATGCTTTAAAAGAAATTTTCACCGAAAACGCCAGTATCGTAACCATCTCCATCTCCAACACCAAGGCCACTTCTTATGGCTACCTCGGGCCAATTAAGGCAATGCTTGATGCTACGGTGCCCTTCCTGGCAAAATCTTTTTCCGAGTTCTCTCAGGTGAGAGTGAACGCTGTTGGGGCCGGGCCTTTAAAGACATCTGCCTCTGCTGGTATTCCAGATTATATTGATAATTATCTTTATGCTGAACAGCTGACTCTTAGAAAGAAGTCACTGGAAACCCAGGAAGTGGCAAACACTGTCTGCTTTCTTCTTTCTCCCAGAAGTTCGGGCATCAATGCCTCAACTCTTCTGGTAGATGCTGGTATTAGCTCAAATTATTTTGATCAAAACTTAGTGAAGGCCTTTGCCAGGTCTACTTGATTTTCTCGCGATAAGAAAAAGTTCTTTTTAAACCTTCTTCTATAGAGACTTTGGGAACATATCCAAAGTCTCTTTTAGCTTTTTCATGGGAAAAGTAATGAGATTTGCCAAGATTGAGCGCCACAAATCTGGTCATGGGAGGTTCTGGTTTTTGAATCCCCAGAAGCTTAAACATCTTCTCTAAAAACCATCCCAAACGATAAGCAGTCGTCACATCAATCGAACTGATAACCGGCTCCACTTTAACAAAACCCAAGACCTGATTAATGAAGTCCCAGAGCTTAACCGGCCGCTCCTGGCCCAGAAAGTATGCCTGCCCGCACACTGCAGATCCGGGAGTCAGATGCTCAAAGGCCTGAACATGGGCCAGGGCCGCATTTTCAACGTAGATGATGTCGACCATGTTTTCCCCATCGCCAACAATCTTAAGCTTACCCTCACGGCCTTTTTGAATGACTCGAGGAAAGAGATGAGGGTCCCCCGGTCCCCAGATGAGGTGAGGTCTCAAGGCACAAGTCATGAACAATTTACTATCATTCATTTCAAGCACCAGTTTTTCGGCCATGGTTTTGGTTTCTGAGTAAGCATTAAGATGATGAGAGGCGTAAGGTGACTTTTCATCAACACCCATAAGATCGCCTTCGCCAAAAACCACCGAAGGGGTTGAAGTGTAAACAAAGCGCTTAACGCCTTTATTCTTGGCCGCCTCTAAAAGATTCTTAGTGCCTAGATAATTGATGCCGTAATAATCCTCGTACTTTCCCCACACCCCAGCAAGAGCGGCCACGTGAAAAATCGCATCAAACCCTTGATCCAACGCCCTATTCACATCTTCGATCTTTTGCAGATCACCCTTAATGGTCGGAACCCCAATGTCTTCTAAAGACGGATAGGAGTGTCGTGAAAAATTAGTCACGATATAGGAAGGATTCTTAAGAAGTTCTTTAATGATGTAGCTTCCTAAAAAGCCACCGCCACCAGTTACAAGGATTCGCATGTATTTATCATAAAACCTCACGGCCTTTTCGTCTACATTGACGAAAGTTATTGAAAGGAAGTAGCGTCATAGAGAGGTATATATGAATCTATTCATTCTTGTCCTTCTTCTGAGTTCAACTCTAGGCCATTGTATTCCAGAAGAGACGTTTTCTCTCCTTTGGAAAGAAGAGGCCCTTCCTCACTTCCAGGGTATGAATCACGGATACCTGACAAATACTCAAGGGATGAAGCTAAAATACTTCTATGACGTAAAACCAGAAAATCATAAAAACTTAATCCTGGTTCCTGGCAGAACAGAACCGGCCATTAAATATGCCGAGCTTATTTATGACCTTCGTCACTGGGATCATAACATCTTCATTTTTGATCACCAGGGACAAGGTGAGTCCGAGCGTTTATTAAAAGATCATCATAAAGGTCATGTCATTCACTTCGCCGATTACGTAAGAGACTTCGAACTCTTTATCGATCAAGTCGTAAAACCTCGTGCGGCCAGTGATTTCTATCTTATTGCCCACTCCATGGGTGCTGCCATATCGGTGCGTTTTATGGAAAAGAATCCTGATTTTTTTGAAAAAGCTGTTCTCTCTGCACCCATGTTTGAATTAAACACTAAGCCTTACTCGGAACAAGTTGCCAGGTATTTTTCAGAGCTGCTGATCCTGGCCCGACGAGGTTCCCATTATGCCCCCGATCGGGGTCCCTATATCCCGGAAGAAGACACTTTTGAAGTAAATGAGGTCACTCACAGTCCCGTCCGATTTGAAGCGAGCAAGTATCTATTTACCCGCTTCCCTCATCTGGCCGTAGGAGGACCTACTTCCCGGTGGGTAAATCAATCCTTAAAGGGAACGAGAAATATAGACGAAATTGCTTCAAAAATAGAAACTCCCATTTTGCTCTTGCAGGCAGAAATGGATCTGATTGTGAAACCCAAAAGACAGGAAGCCTTTTGCAAGAAGGCCAATTGCCAGTTCAAGTTGTATCCGGAATCACACCATGAAATTCTTATGGAAAAAGATTCCATAAGGGATAAGGCACTAACTGATATCACTGCCTTTTTTGGATTTTAACTCTTCCCAAAATATCGGCAGGGTATCGTAGGCATAAGACCCCACTAAAAGACCAATAAAGAGACCGGGAAACCCCTGGAGAATGGCCCCTCCAATGACAAAAATAAAGGCCACCACCGGAGGGATTTTACTTTCTCCAAAACTTGCAAGCCATGGGCGTAGTAAATTATCAACCACCCCGGTAATCAGACTCAGGACAGTTAAGATAATCGCAGCTGTTGTGTTGTCTTTAAAGAAAGCAAGTACCGCAAAGAGAAAGGCCACGGGGGCCGCTCCAACAACCGGAATAAATGACAAAATCAAAGTCACAAAGAAAACAATAAAAAATTCTCCTTGAGCAAGTAGGCTTACCCCCGCCGCCACCATCAGGGACTGCACTCCTCCTGTGATAATATTGGATAAATAAACCTGACGAGAAGATTTGATGTATTTATGGGTCAACTCCTCCATGCGTGCTTCACTAAAACCGGTAATTTCTTTAAAGAAATTTCTGACACCGTCTGCATGCTTTAAAAAAGAATAAAGACAAAGAACCATTACAAGTAAAAGCATGAAAATTAGAGGCAGACTGCTGGCCGAATCTCTAAAAAACTTTAAGAGAAGAGTATTGAAGCTACCAAGATACTGATCAATCTTTGCTTCATTTAAAAAATCTAAGAACTCGTATTTGTCAGAAATTTTTTTAATGGCCATCACAAAGTCATGTCGTAAGTCAGAAACTAATTCCTGCACTCCTTGGGCCCTCAGGGTATTATTAAGAGACATTTTTTCCAGCTGCTCAGTAACGGCCATCGTCCCTTTGATCGCAAAAAAGAATAAAGGAATAGAAATGATGAATGTGAATACCGTGGTAATCAAAGCGGCCGCTGCCCTACGGGAGAGACCTTTGTTTTCAAGTTTTAACAATATAGGAAAAAAGGCCAGAGAAAGAGTGGCCCCAAAAATGATGGGTATATAAAAGGGCGATACTAAAACCAGGCTGCAGATGGACAGAATCACGATATAGAGAAACTTTACCGCTTTCGTTTGAGTCATCATTACTCCTCCCTGGAAAAATGTTCCTGCGCCCACTGAGCTAGTTTAATGCGATCTATTTTTATATTATGTCTGACGTCCACTGGGAATTTTGGATGAACAAAAAAATGTTCCAGCACTTTAGTAAAAGCTTCCGTCTCTTTTAGGGCCAGAAGTTCCCGCTTAAAGCCATCACTCATCTTTTTACTGCCATCAAAGCGCTCAATGACCAGGGCCGGAACAACCCGATCTTTAAGTTGTAATTTTACCAGTGCAGATCTCTTAATATCCGGGTGCTGATTAAAAATGGCCTCCATCTGAATGGAATAAAAAGTGCCAAGTTCCGATTCCACCCGATGAACCTTTCTTCCCAGAAACCATAGGTTCCCACCATGATCAATCCATCCCAGATCTCCCATTCGGTGCCACAGAATTCCATTGACCACAATCTTGGCCTTCTTGGTTTCTTCCGGCATTTCAAAATAGCCAGCAGTGACTTGCGGTCCCTGGACGACAATTTCGCCAAGCTCACCAGTGGGGAGTTCCTCAAGAGAGCTTTTAGGAATATCCGTAGTTTTAATGATTTTTATCGCCACTCCGGAAACTGGTTTGCCAATGCATGTCCCATGACCGCGAAGCATTTGCGGAAGGTGTTTAGAGAGAATTTCCGATCCCGAAATCAAACTTACCGGCAAGCACTCGGTGGCCCCATAAGGAGTATAAGTATCACCACTGATCAGAATCTTTTTATACATCTGATGGATTTCGGCCCTTACCGGTGCACCGAACATCACCACTTGCTTAAGTGTCGGGAGCTGAATTTTATTCTTCACACAATACTCACCTACTCTTTGCCAGATGGCCGGAGAACCGGCAGCAAAAGTGATGTTATTATCGAGAATATTTTTGACAATTTTTTTAGGGTTACACTGGGCCGGTTTGGTTGGGTCCATTTCCGGAATAACTGAGGTCATTCCCATCGCCAGAGTAAATAAGGCAAACAGCGGAAAGCCCGGCAGATCCACCTGCGTCTCATCAAGAGAGAACATCGCGCGAAGAACATCCGTTTGGGCATTTAAAATACCGTGAGTGTACAAGACTCCCTTAGGTATTCCTGTGCCGCCAGAGGTGAAGAGAATGGCGGAAGTATCCTCTGTTTTTACCTCATGAGGAGGAAAAATCTTAGGCTCAAGCTCAAGACCTGCATACAAATGATGGGTAGAACCGCCGACCGGACTGAGAGAGATTTTAACTTTAAGATTAGTAAAATATTCACTTTTAAATCTTCTCAGCCAATGAACCAGACCAATTGAGATCAGCGCCTCAGGCCTTACCTGCTTTACAGATTGGAGAAGGTTTGGAAGTCCCATACCAGGGTCAATTAAGACAGGTACCGCCCCTACTTTGAATAAGGCAAAAGTAATCACTGAGAAATCAAGACAAGGCTTCACAAACAAAAGTGTCCGCATGCCTGGAGTGATTCCAAGTTTTTTAAAACGGGCCGCCATTTGGTTTGAGCGTTCTTCAAACTCCCGATAGGTATAGAATGTATTATTAGAGGCCAGCACCACCGACTTTTTATCAGGAAATCTAGCGGAAACTTCCTTTATTCGATGGGCGATATTCATTTTATAAAATCTCCGATTTTTTGTGAAACATCATCCAAGGCATCTTCCAGGACATAGTGTCCGGCCTTCGCATACCAATGAGCACTGGCATCAGGATAAATCTCAAGCCACTTCTCAAAGAAGTGATGATTAAAGCAAAAATCTTTGCCGCCCCAGAGAATGAGCTTCGGATGTGGCAGCGATTTTAATTTGGATTCGATCTCGCTTAAGGTCTGATAAGTCTTGTGACTTTTTTCCATCGGAATATCCTGAACAAACCTCGCCACCGCAACCCGATTGTTCCAGGAATCATAAGGCAAGAGGTAGCCTTCCTTAATCATCTTCGGCAAAGCTTTTTCAGTGGTCATAAAAGTCGCAGGCCAGGCAAAAAGATTCAACTTCCTGGTTAACCATTCACCAAGCTTCCCCTGACGGAGCAGATTGATTCTTTGCGGGATATGCTCACTAGGGAAGGCCCCGGTATTTAAAATCACTATCCGGTCAAAGAGCTCCGGATAACGGGTCACCAGACCAAAACCGATCGCCCCACCCCAATCATGCACAATCAAAATGATCTTTTTTAAATCTAAGAATCGAATTAATTGATAAGCATTTTGGATGTGAGTCTCAAGTGAATAATCATAATCCTGAGGCTTATCAGAGAGGCCGCATCCCATATGATCCGGAACAACCGCTCTAAACTTAGGTGAGAAAGTGCGGATAAGATTTCTATAATAAAAAGACCAGGTCGGATTTCCATGAAGCATCAGGATAGGTTGGCCTTCGCCTTCATCTACATAGTGAAGATTATTATTTCCCAGATTTAAAAAATGAGATCTAAAAGGATAGACCTTTTCCAGACCCAAATCTTTTATTTTTTCTCTTAAGGCACTCATGACCACTCCATTCCCAGCATGGTGCTCGTAAGCCCACTGCCTATGCCCAAGAGGGCCACTTTATCTTTTGGTTTAAAAAATCCGGCCTCACTGGCCTTCATAAGAGTCAAAGGCAATGCAGCTGATCCAGTGTTGCCAAACTGCTCAAAAGTTTGAAAATCCCGATCAACAGGCAGTCCTAACTGGGTCAACATGGCAAAGCGATGGGCCGTTCCCACTTGATGGGGAATAATTTTGTCCACATCATTATTATCCCAGCCCAGAATCCCACGGGCCTTATGCCAGTTTTCACTGGCAAGCTTAACTCCTGCTTTTAATAATGCTTCTGAGTCTGTTTCCATCATAAGCCCTTGTGTAGAGCCATCACCCTGACAAAGCTCCACAGAGCTTGAGTCCGTAAGAGTGGAGCCACCAAGAATTTTCGGACTATCTGGTGCAAGTGAAGAATGTGAAAGTAGAATTGCCACCGCCGCTGAACCAATGGTGAGCGACGCCATAAAAGGCTTTATTTTCTTACGATCCATTAAAGGATCATTCATTAAGTGACTCAATGTCTGATCAATCAACGGTCCGGCATTTTCACCGGAAACAATAAGAGCAGTCTTTATGACTCCTCTTTCAATCATCTGTCCGGCCATCAGAATACTGGAGAGGACTCCGAGGCAGGCATTGGATAAATCAGAAATCATACAATGAGGTGACAACTTTAAATTGTGATGAACCGCTGCCGCAGTAGCAGGTTCAAGAAAGTCCCGGCACACCGATGCATGCAACAAGAGATCAACTTTTTCCCGTGGAAAATTTTTAAGAATTTTTTCAGCGGCCTTTGAGGCAATAGTGCTGGGTCTTGTCCCATTGGGCCAGAATCCACGGCGTTTGATTCCGGTTTGCAACTCTAGTCGACCAAAGGGAAGTTTTGCTCTTTCATATAAGGAGCTGAGTTTTTGTTCCATCTCATCCGAAGTCATAAAGATTTCAGGTTCTTCGTAAGCAAAAGAATGGAGTCTCAAGTTTTCAAATTTCATTCATTAATCCATGGAGGTTGGCCATTGAAATACCTGAAAGCATGGATCCGACAATTCCTAAAAATCCCTGATCTGTACCGATGATAAAAAGATTTTTTACAGGTGTGCGGCCATCTCGGGTTTTATCAATAGAGCCATAAACCGTCCCGCTGAGGTGCGAAGTATAGCGTTCGATAGTTGTAGGTGAAAAGATATCTTTAAATAACAGTTTGCCGTCGAAAGTCGGATTTAGTTTTTTCATAAGAGATAAGGCGGACTCTCCGACTTGCTCTTTCATCTCATCATATTGAGTTTTAGGGAGTCCCTTCCACTGCTCGTAATTGGCCATATAGGTGATGCGAACTGTTCCTTCACCATCTCTCACAAGGGGCTCATAGTTATCAGGAAAACAGACCACCGCAGAACTGGCATCAAAGTAATGAGTTGCCGGGCGGTAGGAGTACTTGGGAGCATTGTTGTAGAAAATAATCGTTGAGTCGTTTTCCTCTAAAGGAATTTTCTTATCAAAGACAAAGATACTCTCCAGAAAGGTCATCGCTCCGACTCGAGGACGTACCGAGAGCTCCGGAGTGAGTTTAACGGTTTCAGGATAACCAATGCTTGAAAGGATGACCGGGGCCATAATTTCAAGCTCACCCGCCTTAACACCGACAGCTTCTCCGTGAGATCCGGTCAGAATCTGAGATACTGCTGTCTTAAAACGGATTTCTCCGTCAAGCTCTTCGAATTTTTTCATCAAAAGAGAAATGATCGTGCGAACTCCACCTTCAGGACGGGAGAAGCCTTCAAAATAAAGAGACTTGAACATGATCACAAATTGAGCAAAGTCCATATCGTCTTCCCATGCTGATCCATAAATCAGCAATGGACAAAGGAGCATTTCGATTAACATTTCGTCGGAAAGAATTTCTCTGAGTGTTTCTCTGGAAGATGAGTACTGTAAATTAAGATCAAGCTCATTAAAGCTTTTAACCTTATCCACCAATTCCATAAACTGGTCTATCTGATGAGGAAACTTCTCATGAACTTCAGTCACCAGAAGCTCAAAATCATTTGAAAATTTTAATTCCATTTCCGGAAAAAGAATTTTTGAATAAGACTGAGGACAAAGTTTAAAATCCTCATAGGAAATTCGTAGCTGCTTTAATAGCTTTGAAAACGGCTTCCCCTTCTCACCTTTTTTAATAAAATTTGTAAGCGCGTGGAGACCGACATCGAATTGCCTGATGCCGCCCTTGTCGAAATTTCGTCTTTGATAATAGGAATTGAGTCCTCCAGGAATGGAGTGCTTCTCTAAGATCACGACCTTTTTGTCGAACATCGCCAAGCGGATGCCGGCGGCAAGCCCCGACATCCCGGCACCGATGACAACAGCATCGTATTTCATTTTAAATTATGCGAATTTTGGAGAGAGATAGCTTACACAAGATTCAAGTGTAGCTAACTTAGGATAATCTTCTTGTGGAACTTCTACTTTATGGCGCTTTCGTAGTTCCATAACGATATCCAGGAAATCCATAGAATCCAGATCAAGTTGCTCACGAAGAGAAACTTTATCATCAAGATTTGTTACATCTTCATCCGGTGCAATATCAGAAATAATATCAATAACAATTTGTCTAACGTCTGCCATATGAATCTCCTTAAGACTTATATTTCTTTACAATCAAAGCTGAGTTAATTCCCAACATCCCAAAGGAGTTGTTGAGAATATAATTTATATTTCCTACTAATTTAGGCTCATTGAATACGAGATTTTTAATTTCACACTCAGGATCAAGTTCTGTGACATTCATGCCTGGATGAACTACACCGTCTTCAAAGCTTGGAATATTTCCGGCCAGCTCCAGTGCTCCGGCAGCACCCATAGCGTGTCCGATGTGACCCTTAGAGAAGTTTACAAATGTTTTATCAGAGTCTTTAAAAGCATCACGAACGGCCTTGCTTTCATTGACGTCCCCTGTGCCGGTTCCTGTGGCATGCATGTTAACAATATCAATATCAGAAACAGTAATACCTGCTTTCTTGATTGCCTTGTGCATACATTCAACCTGACGCTCACCATTTGGATTCACAAAATCAGTAGCATCAGAATTAATGGCATACCCTACGATTTCAGCATAAATATGGGCGCCTCTTTTCTTGGCGTCTGAAAGGCGCTCTAAAACATAAATACATCCACCTTCAGAGATGGCAATACCATTGCGGTTTTTATCAAGCGGACGAGAAGCCTTCGTCGGATCTTCATGGTGAGCAAGAGCTCCCTGAGCAGCAAAGGCGGCAAAGATTCCAAAAGTCTGAGGGGACTCTGAAACACCACCGGCCAAGGCCACATCAACTTCACCCAAGAGAAGTTGTTGCACACCCTGGATGATCCCTACGTTTCCGCCGGCACAGGCCGACCCAAGAGTGTAGTGAGGACCAGTAATATTTAAATTCAGAGTGACTTCTCCGGCAGGAGAATTGGCCACGGTTCTTGGATTGTGATGGGGAGACCACAATTTCCAATCCAGATTATTCTGGTGCATTTCATAAATTTCGTTTTCAGTTTCAACATTACCGTGCTCAGTAATACCCAGATAGACTCCGACCATTGATTTATCAATAGCGGCCCAATCTAATTCTGCATCGGCGACAGCTTCGTTGGCACAGTAAATACTAATGCTACCAGCGCGAGTTCCGCGACGACGTAGTTTTTTGGATTGATACTTGAATTCATCAAAGTCACAAAGTCCTGCAACTTGTTTGCCCATATAACGAATTTCCGTGTGTACAACGCCTGAACGACAGTTCAAAAGAGCATCACGAAATTCAGATAGATTATTTCCGTTAGGAGCGGTTAATCCGATACCGGTCATTACAATACGTTGCGCGTCATCCATGTTGATAATCCTGGCGGTTTTTAGAATGAAAACTGATGGAAAAAGTTAGCTCATCAATCTTTCTTTGTATAGTGAACAATTTAGATTGCCTGCCTTGATTTCGTCGCAACCTTGAGACATCATTAGGCGTAGACAAAATGCTGCAAATTCCACGTTCGCTTTTGAAGGAGTTCCTGATGGAAAGCTTGATCGTTATCTCTAAAGTTAAAAAATTTATCAAAGAAAAAGCCGATATGAATACTTCTGCTAATTTCTTCGAACCACTCAATCAGGACATCGTTAAGGCCAGTCGTGATGCTATGGCCCATGCAAAAAAATTAGGTCGCAAAACAGTCATGGGTAAGGATTTTAATCTCTATGTGGAAAAATCCGATATTGATGAAGCTTTAGTAGTTGCGTCAAAAGTAAAAAAAATGATCAAAGAAGAAGCAGGCCTTTCCACTTCTTCTCAGGCCATTGACCAATTAACAGTCAGAGTTCAAACGGTGTGTCTTAAGGCCATTGAAAACGCCAAGGCCGACAAAAGAAAGACTGTTATGGATCGTGACTTCACGGCACCAACCTCACTGACTTAAATCTCACTTAAGCGGTCTCTGCCTTCACCGGCAGAGATCAATAAAATGCAATGATAAAAAAACTTCTTCTGCTCCTGACAATTCTGAGTTCCTCTGCCTGGGCAAACAAGCAAGAGTTGACTCTTTATTTTATTCCCTCCCCTCTGGGAATGGATTGGTCTTCGCCGGTCAATCTTACTGTGTCAGCAGTAAAGAACATCATTTCTCTTAAACCCCGTTTCATGGGTCATGTTTTTGTTGAACTCAAATGCGCCGACAATCATGAATTAACAGGCATGACCTCCAAGACTTTTGACTATTTAAACCAGCTATTGGTTGAGCAAAGAGGACTGGGAATTTTGTATCACAGTTTTCAGGGGAGTCTGGAAGATAAGGGCGAGGTTCAAAAAGAGCTGCGCGAATATCTTCAAACTGGTCACGCCAACTTTACCCGCTTTCTCCTCAATAAAAATCAATGCCAGAGGGCCGCTCAATACCTTAGTGAGTACCGAAAAAATAATATTCAAAGATACTACGGACTCGCCAATCGACCCCGCTATGGAGAAGGGGCCGGATGCACGGCCTTTGGGGTGAGCTTTGTTGAGGTGCTAAATCTGCTGGATCAGGAAATGCGCGAGGCCTGGTCACAGACAATCAATATTCCACTGATATTTTCCGGACCTCCTCTGAAAGACCAGGGTGTCAGCTTATTCAAGGTCTTGATGAATGCTCATAAGTGGGCCAGCGAAAATGAATCCCATCAGAAATTAACTTTCTGGGATCCGGATAAAATGCATCAGTGGGTAAAGAAGAAAGTAAACTTAAAGCAATCAAGCTACAGCATTTTAAAAATTGAAAAAGCCGAAGGGGTGGTCTTTGATAAGGGCCATTTTCCAGCACCTGAGGGACCTATCTGGCTTCAACATCTAGATCCCGTTTATCAAAAAAACAAGTGAACTAATTTATCCCCAAGGCCAGACCGGTACCACGGGGATCACTTACTCCGTGCCATCCGGCCTTGTCTTTTTTGATCGCCTGAATAGAACAACCAAGTCGCTCATGAACCACATTGTGTCCGCGCTCTTTGAGTTCCTGCTCCACTTCCGGGGCCAGGAATGGGGCCTCTACTTTTAAAATATCAGGCTGCCATTGCTGGTGAATCCTGGTGGCGGCCACTGCTTCATAAAGAGGCATCTCAAACTCAACGGCATTGAGAATGGTTTGGGCCACACAAGTGATGATGCGTGTTCCAGAAGGAGATCCCAAGGCCATGAATGGTTTGTCATCCTTAGTTATAATAGTCGGAGACATGCTGGAGAGCGGTCTCTTTCTTGGACTCACCAGATTATTCTGACCACCTACCGCCCCAAAAAGATTCTGAACACCAATCTTTTGAGCAAAGTCATCCATTTCATTATTTAAAACAATGCCTGTGCCCTGGGCCATGACCCCAGAACCGAACCAGCCATTGATTGTCTGAGTAGAAGCAATCATGTTCCCTTCTCTGTCAGCAATCGTGAAGTGAGTGGTGTCAGAAGATTCATAGGGCAAGGGAACCGGTTTTAAGTCCGAAGCCTTGATCGCTTTGGGTGCATTAATCGTTTCAGACAATTTTGTAAGATATCCTTCGTTTAAAAGTTCATTCACAGGCACCGGATGAAAATCAGGATCACCTAAATAACTGGCACGATCTAAAAAGGCCCTTTGCATAGCATGGGCGGTTAAGTGAACAGCATCTGCTGACTGAGGTCCCATTTGTTTCATGTTGTAGGGTTCAAGCATTTTTAGAATTTGGATCACATGAATTCCACCCGAACTTGGAGGTGGCATTGAATAAATCTTAAGTCCCTTATAGATTCCTGTTACCGGTGTTCTTTCCACCATTTTATAGCTTTTTAAATCCCGGTGAGAGAGAATTCCTCTCTTCTGTTTAATCGTCTTTATAATAGCATCGGCAACCGATCCCCGGTAAAAACCATCACTGCCTTGATCAGCAATGATCTCCAGGGTCTTGGCGAGATTTTCCTGGTAGATGATGGTGCCCAAGAGTGGAACTTTTCCCTCCTTGGTAAAAAAAGTTTTTTTCGCTTCAGGATCATGAAGTAGAATCTTTTTTCTGTCATCAATCGCCTCATATAACTGTTCATAAAGAGGAAAACCTTCTCGGGCCAGTTTTATTGCTGGAAGAACTGTTTCTTTCCAGGGAAGTTTTCCAAAACGCTGATGGATATCAAAAAGTCCTTTCACCAGTCCAGGATTGGCAACGGCCAGAGCGCCTTCTTGTGAAAGAAGAGGTTGGGGCTCTCCTTTTTTATTCAGGTACATTTTACTTGAAGAGGCCAGGGGAGCTATTTCACGAAAGTCGAAAGCATAGACCTTATTTTCTTCCTTCGAGTAATAAATAAGAAAGCCACCACCGCCAATACCGGTAGAATGAGGCCTCTCAACTGAGATGGCAAAAGAAGCAGCGACAAAAGCATCAATGATATTGCCGCCCTTATTAAAAAGTGAAAGTGCCGCGCGGGTTGTTGCATCTCCTTGCGTGGTGACCATTTCGTTCCTGGCCTTAGACTCATGGGCAACTCTTGGCTCTACCGCTGTAGGGGCCACAATTCTTACCTGATGAGAACAACCGAGTAAAAGCATCAACAAGAACAGCGAACGCATTTACGACTCCTGAGTTTTAAAGGATACTATTTTGAGTCTAGGAGAAAAGAAATGGATCTAAAAGACAAAAAATGCATTCCCTGCCATAGCTATGTGCCACCTCTTCCTTTGGAAGAGAAGCAGCGCTATCTGAAAACACTTTCTCCTGAATGGGCGCTAACCCATGATCAGACAAGAATAGAGAGAAAAATTAAGTTTAAAAATTTTAAACGGGCATTGGAATTTGCCAATGAAGTGGGACGAATTGCAGAGGAAGAAAAGCATCACCCGGAAATTTCTCTTGGCTGGGGACACTGTGATATCGAGATCTGGACTCACGCCAATAATAATCTGGTGGAAAATGATTTTATCGTGGCCGCCAAAATTGATGAGGCCTATTTTAGGCTTTACCCATCTCCAGCTTAAGCTCTTTTAAAAAACGTTTCTGTTTAATCGTTTTGCCCGATAGATAAGACTGTGACGGGTCAATGTAATAATGCTTCAAAGCGGCCCGTCCAATTAACATGCGGTACTTCATGGACTCGCGGTTGGTAAGGGTTAATTCAATCGTTTTTTTCACACCGGCCAGCACCATCGAAGTGCGGATGACATATCTCTCTTCTTTGTGACCACCAGAATCAGTAACCTGCCTGCGATCCACTAAAAGAGCACGACAGTTAATGACAACACTAAAATCATGCTGCAAAGGATGAACCTTAAAGAGCACGTAGGTCTTGCCTCCTTTCTCTTCGATCTCAATATCATATGCATGAAGGCTTGACGTTTTTGCTCCACTATCAATTTTACCCTTGATAGCAACAAGGCCCAGCTCTGGCAGTGAGGCCCACTCACGCCAACCAATAATTTTCGATTCTTTGTTAAGTTCACAGTCCATGAGCACTATTATAACAAGGGATAGAATTTCCTGTTAAGAAATCTTGCAATGACATGCGGGAATGCTAAAATAAATTAGTCTGACAAGGATGTCACCAAAACCCCTAAAGGATTTTCATGAAGAGAATATCTGTTCTTTCTGTACTTTCTTTCTCCGCCATATTGCTTACCAGCTGCTCACAGATGAAAAATCAAATGAACAAAAATCCTTCCAAGGAAATGAGTCATCTGATGGAGACGGTTGAAGTAGAAGATGATGCCATCTTCGAAAAAGCTCCGACCCCCGGCGAATACACTCACGAAATGGCCGAAGCCGACGCAGATGATCAATCCATCAAAAAAGAAGTCGGTGAAGCGGAGATTGACGAAGAACTTCCAGAGTCGGAAGACCACAAGATTCCGTATTCCAGAAACTTTCTGATGAAGAAAAACACCAAACGCATGCAGTTTTGGGTGGACTACTTTACGAAGAAAAACCGCGAACGCTTTCAGCGCTTTATCAATAATGGTGAAGAATACCGTCATCATATTGAAGCTGTCTTTGAGGCCCATGGTCTTCCCAAAGAACTTTATTTCGTCGGTCTCATTGAGTCCGGCTACTACCTGGGTGCTAAATCTCACGCTTCGGCCGTAGGTCCTTGGCAATTTATTAAAGGTACAGGAACAAGATACGGACTAAAAATTAGTTCTGAACTCGATGAGAGACAGGATCTTTTTAAGGCCTCAAAAGCTGCGGCCATGTATTTTAAAGATCTTCATAATGTCTTTTCAAGCTGGGAACTGGCCCTCGCCGCTTATAATGCCGGTGAGTACGGCATCATCAGAAGAATCATGAAGCACGGGACCCGTGACTTCTACGAGCTTTCCAGAAATAAACAGCTTCCTTCAGAAACTATTAACTATGTTCCTAAGGTTCTGGCGGCCTGGCACATTGTGAACAATGCCAAGAAATACGGCTTCACCATTCCTCAAAAGAAACACCGTCTCTTTGATCTGACTGAATTAAAGGCCATCAAGAAGAACGTTTCTCTGGCATCAGTTGCCAAGCGACTTAATGTCAGTCCGGCCCTTTTAAAGAAATTAAATCCTGAGCTTAAAAGAGGCTCAACTCCAAGATATTTCGCTGGAACTTACTATCTTCGCGTTCCGAAATCCAAGTACAGCTACAACTTAGGTAGCCTTGAAACGAAAGAAACAGTTACTGCCTTTACTAAACCAGAAGGACAGAAAGAACGTATCCGCCGTACGGCCGCTGTGAAAACTGAAAAGAGTATTGATACCTATAAAGTTCGCTCTGGGGATACCCTAGTTTCAATTGCCCGTAAATTTGACATGAAGCCAGGAAAACTCGCTCTGATGAATGGTTTTGATACCTGGAGAAAGCGCCTTAAGGTCGGCCAGGTTCTGGAATTAAATACTAATGATCATCAGCAAAAAGTTGCCACTAGAACGGTTAATTCAAAAATCAAAGTTACCAATAATCCCATCGTCTACAAAGTTAAGCGTGGTGACAATTTGACTGATCTTGCCAGAGTTTTTGATCTTAATGTTTCAAAAATCAAAAAGGCCAATAAACTCAAGCGTGGTCAGATTATGGTGGGACAAAGAATCGTTCTTCCTGATACGAAGAAAGGTATTTATACCGTTAAAAAAGGTGACCACTTAACCAAGGTTGCCCGACAGTTCAAACAGCCAATGGAGGCGCTCGTTAAGTTGAACTCACTTAAACGAGGCGCCATTTACCCTGGCCAGAAAATTATTGTGAATATAGATTAAAACTAGGACTTCCAATTTGAAAACTTGCCCTTAGTGGCAAATGATCCGAGAGGGCCGAAGGTAAAACTTCGGCCCTCATCATTTTAAGGCCTGGTTTATAAAAGATATAATCTAAGCGTCGATCAGGCGCCCAGGCGGGAAAAGTAAAATAAAAAGCTTCATCCTTGGCGTAGATCTCATCCGGGATGACTTCGGCCAGTCCTGACTTCATCATCAGTTCATAGCTACGGTCGTTTTCATAATTGTCATCATTATAAAATTTTGAGCGTTTGCTGGCACTTGCCGGAAGCATGTTAAAGTCCCCTGCCACAAAATCGATCGCTTCAGACTTAATCTTCTCGGATAATTCTTTAATCTGACCTTCACGATTTAATTTATCAAAGGCTTCGAGGTGAAGATTAATGAGCTTAAACTTCTTTTCACCAGCATTGATTGTCACTTTTTGAAAATAACGGTGAAGATAAAAAAGATTATACCACCAAGGTTGGGATTCAGGTTTTCCCAGAAGAATCACTTCGTGATCGGTCAAAGGATATTTACTAAGTATGGCGCCCCCGGAGTGCATGCGCCCAAAATTATTTTTTATAGGCCAGTATGGAAAAGGAATATAGTTGGCGTTCCAGGAAACTGCTTCGGCCACATAAGGATAACCGGCCTTCTTAGCAATATATTCGGCCTGATTGATGAACTGGGATCTGGCCGAATCAAAATCAATTTCCTGCAAACAAATGACGTCTGCCCCCCAGCTTTTAATTTCTGATGATGCATCCTCAAGCGTTTTCAGAAAAAATTCTTTGGAGCGGGTCTCATAATTGACACCTTCCGAACCTTCACCATAAAGAAAGCCTAAATTGAATGTTACGATTTTGAGCACAGATGGATTTTCAGGGACGTCGATCATTTCCTCTGGCTCAACATCAATCACCGGAAATTTACCTTGAGAAGTGCCCAGGCTCCACGGATAAGGCGCCCATGCAAAAAAAGTAAGAAAGACAGCTAATAAAACCAGAGCAACACCTAAAAACATTTTCATACCTTTCTTCCTCCGATAAATAACGCTTTCAACTGTCCGGGGAAAGTGACATTCAAGAAGGGAGAATGCCCAACTTTAGTTTTTAATTTATCTTGGGTTATAGTCATTGGATGATTCAGATCCACTACCGTGAAATTGGCCCGGAAGCCACTTTGCAAATGGCCCACTCCTTTACCCATGCAATCAAAGACGGAAGAGATTTTTCTCCATGACGGAAGAAATTGATTAAAAAAATCACCTGGTTTTTCAGCAGTCATTTTCGCAATCGTTCTGGGATCAACTCCTTCCTGGATCAGCCAGGTAACAAAAGGAGCAAAAGTATCAAGCCCGGTAAGACCGGAAGTCCCGCGCTCTTTTTCTTCTAAAGTGTGAGGGGCATGATCGGTGGCCAGATAATCAATTTCACCACGCTTTACTGCCTCTAGAAGTTCTTTTCGGTCAGTGGAGTATCTGATGGGCGGGTTCATTTGAAATGCTCCTAAATCCGCCTTGGGAATTTGTTCGATATCAAAATAAAGATGCTGAGGAGTTACTTCAATTTCTACCTCGAGGCCCTTGTACCTTGCCTCACGAATAAGTTTCATGCCTTCGCCGGTGCTGTAATGGCAAAGCTTTCCTTTAAGCTTAAATTTTTCAATCATCAAAAGAGCATCTTTAGTGGCCATCACTTCTGCTGAAATCGGGCGCTTTTGATGATGAAGTTCTTCTTTTTTATGATCCTCCAGGATGACCGGATCTTCACAATGGAAACTAACAACTTGTCCCTGATAGTGAGTCAAAACTTCTTCCAGGGTTGGAAGATCTTTAAAAAATAACTCTCCAATGGAAGGCCCCATATAGACCTTATAAGGAACCGGGTAACTTAGCGGACGAGTCTCGGGGCCAATGCCCGCATAGGTCCAGATTTCTCCCTGGGCCTTAAGGGCGAGCTTCAATTTCTCTTCATAAGAGCTGTCATCAATAGGCGGAATAGGATTATTGGGCATGTCCCCTGCGTGACAAAGACCGCCGTTATGCATGGCCGCTTGGGCCGTCGTAAAATCTTCTTTATAGTTATTTTTTCCGGAAAGGTCCTCCCGGGCATGAATGTGCACGTCACCCATTCCCGCAAAGAGATAGCAGTTATCATCAAAAAAATAATCAAGTTCGTTTTTGGGAATTCCCAGGTCCCCCACGTCATGAATAAGACCTGATATTTCATCAAAACGAATTTGTAAGCGCTTGATGAATTCGGAGGTAACAGTCAGGGCCTCAAGCGTTTTCAAGGATTCTTCCTTGATACAGTCGTAGGAGAACCTTGATCAGTAGGCATGGTAATGATCTCATCAATGACCACATGCCTTGGCTGCTCCAGCATGAAGGTCATCATGCGGGCAATGTCCTCACTCTGGAGTGGAGTCATGTTAGCATAAACAGCGTCGGCCGCATTCTTGTCGCCTCTAAAACGCACGGAACTAAATTCAGTATCAACCATACCCGGCGAGATTTGCATCACTCTGATATTTTTGCCGCAAGTCTCTTCTCTTAAGACGCGAGTGAACGCTTTCACCGCATGCTTAGTAGCACAGTAAACAGCACCACCAGCATAAGTGTAATGGCCCGCTACTGAACAAAGATTGATGATATCTCCCCCACCATTAGTCATCATCCACGGAAGAACCAGATGAACCAATTTAAAATTGGCCATAATGTTGGTGTTAATCATTTCTTCCCAATCCTCAAACAAACTGTCCTCGACCTTTTCGCGACCCAAGGCCAGTCCGGCATTATTGATGAGGATGTCGATATTTTGTCTGGATGCTTGGGCTATTTTCTCAGGCAGATCTGGAGCCTTAATATTAGAAACAATCAGATGGACTTTGGCGTGAGAATTGAGTTTCTTGATCTCTGCTTGCACTTCTAAAAGCTTATCTTCACGACGGGCAATTAAATAGAGCTCACAGCCTCGCAGACCCAGAGACAGGGCCATGGCCCGACCAATACCCGATGAAGCGCCGGTAATAAGCGCCGACTTATTTTGTAGATTATTCATAGGAATATTTTAAAAGAAAGCAGAAGGAAATGTACAGAAAGGACCCCCTCTAAAGAAGGGGTCCTGAAAGAAATTATGCGTTTAGTTTTCTAAGAACGTAATGAAGAATTCCAGAATTCTTGTAGTACTCAAGCTCATTGGCAGTATCAATACGCGAATGCAAGACAACTTTAGTTACTTCACCATTCTTGCGCTTGATTTCAGCATTAAGCTGAGCTTTTGGCTTCATATCGGCCAGACCATGAATGGTGATCTCTTCGGTTCCATCCAGGTTTAAACTCTTACGAGTTGCTCCACCAGTGAATTGAAGAGGAATAACACCCATTCCAATCAGGTTAGAACGGTGAATACGCTCAAAACTCTCCGTAATGACGGCCTTAATCCCAAGGAGACGTGTTCCCTTAGCGGCCCAGTCACGAGATGAACCTGTACCATACTCCTTACCTGCTACAATCACCAGTGGCCTATTCGCAGACTGATATTTCATAGAAGCATCATAGATTGTGGTTTCTTCCCCAGATGGAACGTAAGTTGTAAAACCACCTTCTTTACCAGAAGCGAGCATTTCGTTTTTAAGCCTGATGTTGGCGAATGTTCCACGAGTCATCACTTCATCATGTCCACGACGAGCACCATATTGGTTAAAATCGGCAGGCTTCACTCCGCGAGAAACCAGGTAACGACCAGCAGGAGTTTCAGGTTTGAAAGAACCAGCAGGAGAAATGTGATCGGTTGTAATGGAGTCACCAAACAGACCAAGAACGTTTGCACCTACAATATCTTTAACCGCTTCAGGATCCTTCTTCATACCTTTGAAGTATGGAGGATTATTGATGTAAGTAGAGCTTGCATCCCAAGCGAACGTTTCGCCTTCAGGAACAGTTACTTTTTGCCAGAACTCATCACCCTTGAATACATCAGAGTAACGAGACTTGAACATCGCCGGAGTCAGTGACTTGGCAATGACGTCCTGAATTTCCTGTGATGTAGGCCAGATGTCTTTTAAGTAAACAGGATTACCTTTTTGATCTTTTCCGATCGGTTCCTTGGCCAGATCTATTTTCACGTTACCGGCAATGGCATAGGCCACAACAAGTGGAGGTGAGGCCAGGTAGTTGGCCTTAGTATCTGGAGAAACACGGCCTTCAAAGTTACGGTTTCCTGAAAGGACAGCTGCCGTGGCAAGATTTCCGTCTTTAATAGCTTTTGAATACTCAGCTTTAAGTGGACCAGAGTTACCAATACAAGTTGTACAGCCATAACCAACCAGGTTAAAGCCCAGTTTATTAAGTTCAGGCTGAAGACCAGCAGCTTCAAGATAATCAGTTACCACTTTAGAGCCGGGAGCAAGAGAAGTCTTAACCCATGGCTTTGATGTGAGTCCAAGAGCGTTCGCTTTTTTTGCCACCAGACCAGCAGCAACAAGTACTGATGGATTGGAAGTGTTAGTACAAGAAGTGATTGCTGCAATCATCACGTCACCGTGAGTGATCGTATAATCCGCGCCATCAACTTTCTGAGCGTGATTAGCATCATCGGCCTTCACTTTGAAACCAGTCTCACTTACCAGGTCTTTCTTAAAACCTTCAGCAAGGTTAGCTAGCGAAACTCTATCTTGTGGACGCTTTGGACCAGCAAGTGAAGGTTCAACAGTTGAAAGATCAAGTTCAAGAGTATCAGTGAAAACTGCATCTTTAGAGTCATCTCTCCAGAAACCCTGCTCTTTAGCATAAGCTTCAACAAGGAGAACTCTTTCTTCCTCACGGCCTGTGAAACGAAGATATTCGATAGTCTTTTCATCAATTGGGAAGAAACCACAAGTGGCACCATATTCAGGGGCCATATTAGCGATGGTCGCACGGTCAGCAAGAGTTAAATCTTTAAGACCCGGACCGAAGAATTCAACAAACTTATCAACCACACCTTTCTTACGAAGCATGTTTGTTACAGTTAAAACCACATCAGTAGCAGTCACGCCTTCTTTAGGCTTACCAGTGAATTTGAAACCAACCACTTCTGGAATAAGCATTGTAACGGCCTGGCCAAGCATTGCAGCTTCAGCTTCGATACCACCAACACCCCAACCAAGAACAGAAAGACCATTAACCATGGTGGTGTGAGAATCTGTTCCTACGCAGGTATCACAGTAGGCAAGAGTCTTGCCGTCTTCTTCTTTGGTCCAAACAGTTTGCGCTAAATACTCAACGTTCACCTGGTGACAAATACCTGTTCCAGGAGGGACAACGCGGAAATTTCTAAACGCTTTTTGTCCCCACTTTAAAAACTTATAGCGCTCGCCATTTCTTTCATATTCAAGCTGCATGTTTTTAGTGAAAGCATCTGGAGTGGCCGAGTAATCAACAATCACTGAGTGATCAATCACCAGGTCAACCGGAACTTGAGGGTTAATCTGTTGAGGATTTCCACCAACGGCCTTGATGGCATCTCTCATCGCCGCTAAATCCACCACAGCAGGTACGCCGGTAAAGTCCTGCATTAAAACACGTGCCGGGTAGTAATTGATTTCGCGAGTAGATTTTTTATCTTTAGTCCATTGACCCATGGCCTTGATGTCATCGCCAAAAACAGTGAATCCATCTTCATTACGAAGTAAGTTTTCCATCAACACTTTTAAAGAGAATGGAAGATTATCGACATCGCCCACGCCCGCAGCTTGAGCGGCCTTAAGTGAAAAATAATCATAAGATTTATTGCCGACTTTAAGAGTCCGGCGGGTTTTAAAAGAATCGATTCTTTTGTCAGACATGGATTACTCCCTTGAGAAAATTTATGAGACATTCTAACTCTTTAGGGTATTTGTGACTATGATATTTTGGATAGTCTGAGTAAGACTCTTGAAAAAAAATGATTTTCCTGCTTGTAGGGCAAATATCAATTTGCGAAAATACTGCATCGTATAAAACAGGACGTTTTTTCATGCAAATCACCCGACAGAATCATCTTCGCTATATGACAAAGATTACTCCTTTGTTGCTTTTACTCTATGTGTTTCAACTCTATCTCTATAAGACCTTTGCTCCCGCCCATATGAGCAGTGATATAGGCCTTCTGCTGGGTCTGGGGCTGGCCTTCATCATCGTGTGCTACCACTTTTACGACTACCACCATAAGATCATTTGTCATGAGAACTACTTTGAAGTGAGATTTGACCTCCTGAGGATGCAGGAAGAGGTCCTTTACAGCAATATTACGCAAGTGGAGTTAAAGAAAAAAAACGACTTCTTTGGACACCTCATCATTCACCTCCGGAATGGTGGAGTATTTCACTTTCATCATGTGGATCACCCTGAAATCGTTCAAGAGTTCATTGAAAAGAAAAGAACTAAAAGGAATTAGGAAATAACCGACAAGATTCTTGATGAATACCTCAAGCGTCTTCTGCATAACTCGGGAAAAACATCTGGACCATATGGTTAAGGTGGTGCCCTTTATTGTTTTTTGTTATGCCGTTCAGTGTTACGCCATCTTTCAGATGTCCCCGACGGAATTTTCAACCATTAGTCTGAGTATATTGGGTGGGTTTCTGGCCCTCATGATAGCTGGATTTATTACTTATGATTTAAAGCATAAGATCGAGTTTCATGAACAAGAGATCAAAGTGAGCTTTCTTTCATTAAAAAAGACCATTTCCTACCAGGACATTTGGTCCATTGAAATTAAAGATCCGGGTCAGAACTTCTCTACCCTGATTTTTAGCAATGAACATGGGAAGCACACCTTCTATTTTGTCGATGATGCAGAGAAAATTAAGAAGTGGATTGAGGACAAAAAACTGTCTGAATTAAAGATTGCCGCATAAAAAAAGAGCGACCTTCCGGCCGCTCTTTAAAGTCTCTTAAATATTAAGCGCTCTATTTTCAGTCGCCGCCAGACAGGCCTCTTTAAGTCCTTCCGAGTATGTCGGATGGGCGTGAGAAATTCGGCCAATATCTTCAGCACTGGCCCTGAATTCCATGGCCACCACTGCTTCACCAATCATATCAGCAGCTCTTGGACCAATCATGTGAACACCAAGAATTTCATCCGTCTTTTTATCGGCCAGAACTTTGATGAAACCATTTTTTTCATTGGAAGCAACAGCTCGTCCGGAAGCGATGAAAGGGAACTTACCAGTTTTATACTCAGTGCCCTTTTGCTTTAATTCCTGCTCTGTATATCCAACACCAGCAACTTCCGGCCAGGTATAAACCACACCAGGAATCAGCAAATAATTGATATGCGGCTTTTGGCCCGCCATATGTTCAGCAACAAAAACGCCTTCTTCTTCGGCCTTATGAGCGAGCATCGCACCTTTGATCACGTCGCCTATGGCATAGATATGTGGGTGTTCTGTTTGAAGGTGATCATTCACAGGAATGCGTCCACGCTCATCCAATTTTAGACCGATATTTTCAAGTCCCAGATTGTCAGTATAAGGACGACGGCCCACGGCCACTAAACAATAGTCACCAACAAGCTCAATTTCCTCGTTAGTTGTTTTATTTTTGGCCTTAACAGTAACTTCTTTGCCTTTTCTGGTAACCGAAGTCACACCTGTGCCCATGTGAAAGTTCATGCCGTCTTTTTTAAGCACTTTCTGAAGTTCTTTACCAAGATCTGCATCCATAGCAGCGATACAGGCGTCAGCATATTCCACAACGGAAACTTCTGAACCCAAGCGTCTGAAGACCGAACCTAATTCCAGTCCAATGACCCCGCCACCAATAACAATCATATGCTTTGGAGCAGTTTCTAATTTAAGGGCTTCAGTACTGGTAATGATTCTTTCCTTATCAATAGTAACACCAGGAAGACCTGAAGGCTTAGATCCGGTGGCGATAATCACTTTCTTGGCAGAAATTTCCTGATTACCTTTTTCACTCTTAATCACAATCGTATTTTTGTCTTTAAAAGAACCATGGCCCTGGAAAACAGTGATCTTGTTTTTCTTCATAAGAAAAGCAACACCACCAGTTATACCTTCAACAACCTTGGCCACACGATCACTCATCTTTTTTACATTGAGCTTAACGCTTCCGACTTCAATTCCATGAAGGTCATGAGAATGAAGTGTTTCATGGTAACGCTCAGAAGAATCAAGCCACGCCTTAGAAGGAATACAGCCCACGTTAAGGCATGTGCCTCCCAGGGTATTGTACTTTTCAATAATCGCCACTTTCATTTTTAACTGAGCAGCACGAATAGCGGCAATGTAACCGCCGGGTCCAGAACCAATAACAACAAGATCAAATTGTTCCATAGTGATTTACCTTAGATGTCTAATAATAAACGAGAAGGATCTTCAATCATTTCCTTAACTGCTTTAAGGAAAGAGACAGATTCGCGTCCATCAATAATTCGGTGATCATAAGAAAGGGCCAGATACATAATTGGACGGATAACAACTTGTCCATTAACTGCAACTGGTCTTTCAACAATGTTATGCAGACCTAAAATGGCCGATTGAGGAGCATTAATAATCGGAGTGGAAAGCATAGAACCAAAAATCCCACCGTTGGTGATGGTGAAAGTTCCGTTTTGCATTTCTTCAATGGTGATCTTCCCGTCACGAGCACGAGTGGCAAGCTCAATGATTTTAGATTCAATGGCGGCCATGCCCATGGATTCAGCATTACGAATAACCGGAACCACCAGACCTCTCGGAGTTGAAACAGCAACACCAACATCAGCGTAATTGTGATAAACGATTTCGTTGCCATCAATCATGCCATTTACTGCCGGAAATTGCTTAAGAGCGGCACAAGCAGCTTTAGTAAAAAAGCTCATGAAGCCCAGGCCGACACCATGCTTTTCTTTGAAGCTGTCTTTGTATTTTTTACGAAGCTCCATGACTGCACTCATATCAACTTCATTAAAAGTTGTGAGCATGGCCGTGGTGTTTTTCGCAGAAACCAGACGGGTCGCAATAGTTTTTCTAAGTCCTGACATTTTTTCACGACGAATATCACGTGAAAAGGAAGAAGACATTGTTTGTTGAGCAAGGGCCTTTAAATCAGAAACCGGTGCACTTACTGCCGGAGCAGCTGAAGCGCCCATGGCGTCTGCTTTAGTGATTCTGCCGTCACGGCCAGTGCCGGAAACAGAAGCTGCATCCACACCTTTTTCAGCGAGAATTTTAGCAGCAGCAGGGGAAGGGAAGTTTTTATCTGAAACGGCTTCGGCCCTTGCTGAAGCGGCGGGTGCTTGTGGCGTTTCTGGGGCGGGAGCGGCAGTCGCTGGCGCTCCTGCGGTAGCAGTTTCATCAACTTCCGCAATTTTGGCACCAATGGCAACAGTCTCGCCTTCAGCTTTTAAGATTTTCAATTTACCCGCTTTAGGTGCGGCAATTTCCAGCGTGGCCTTATCTGACTCAATGGAGCAGATGGCCTCATCAAGCTTAACCATATCGCCGTCTTTTTTTAACCAGCTGGCAATGGTCACTTCTGAAATGGACTCTCCAACTGCCGGAACTTTTACATCAATCATAAATTATCCTTTTCTCTCTTAAACTAATTCAATTTTTTCAGCAAACGCATTGTTCACAATCTTGGCCTGTTCCTGAGCGTGAACACTGGAATAACCAGTGGCAGGAGAAGCAGATGATTTTCTGGCGATTAATTTAAAATCATCAAACTGAGTATAACGGCGAAGGAAGGTGAAAGCGCCCATGTTTTTCGGCTCTTCTTGAACCCATACTTTTTCAGCATTCTTATACTTTTCAAGAAGTTTCCAGCTCTGTTCCTCTGGCATTGGATAAAGCTGCTCAAGGCGAACAATCGCCACATCTTTACGTTTATCTTTAACCTGCTTGGCCTTAAGATCGTAATAGACTTTACCCGTACACATAACCAAACGCTTCACATCTTTAGCATTAACTGAATCGTCATCAATGATTTCCTGGAAAGATCCATCGGTCAGATCCTTAACAGAAGAAACACATTCAGGGTGACGCAAAAGGGATTTCGGAGTGAAGATCACAAGCGGCTTTCTGAAATCCCACTTAACCTGACGACGAAGGACGTGGAAGATATTGGCAGGAGTGGTCAGGTTGGCCACAACCATGTTCCATTCGGCCGCTAATTGAAGGAATCTTTCAGGACGAGCATTTGAGTGCTCAGGTCCTTGCCCTTCATAACCATGAGGAAGGAAGAGAACAACACCTGACTGGCGCTGCCACTTAGACTCACCTGAGGTTATAAACTGGTCAATGATAGTTTGAGCACCATTGGCAAAATCTCCAAACTGAGCTTCCCAAATATTGAGGGAGCTTGGTGAGCCCAATGAGTAACCATATTCAAAACCTAGTACTGCATATTCAGACAACAAGGAGTTATAAATGCGGTACTTACCCTGCTCCTTTGAGAGGTTCTGTAAAAAGATATGGCGTGTATTGGACTGCTCATCCACGACACCAGCATGACGGTGAGAAAATGTTCCACGGATACAGTCCTGACCGGACATACGGACATTCACTCCTTCTTGCAGAAGGGATCCGTAACTCATCAGTTCTGCCAGGGCCCAGTCAATTTTATCCTCGCTGAAGCGGCGGCTTCTTTCTTCAAGAAGCTTATCAATTTTTTGGATCGGCTTAAAATCTTTTGGCAATGTAGTCAAGGCCTGGAGATTTTTTTCTAATAGGTCTTTACTCACAGAAGTCTTAGGTGAGTAATCAAAATCTTTAGGAGTGGAGCGACGGAAGGCCTTCCATTCCTCTTCTGGTTTTTGATAAAGATAAGGGAGTGGTTTTTGCTTAACCATATTGAAGCGGTCTTGCAGAAGATTCTTAAACTGCTCTTCCATCTGAACGGCCAGTTGCGCTTCAATCTGCTTGCCTTCAATAAGTTTCTCTTTATAAACCTCACGCGGATTGGCGTGTTTTGAAATCAGGTTATAAAATTTCGGCTGAGTGAATCTAGGTTCATCAGACTCATTGTGGCCGTGCTTTCTGTAACAAACCATATCAATGAAGATGTCTCTATGGAACTTTGCGCGGAATTCTGAGGCAAGTTCAACAGCATAAACCACGGCTTCGGCATCATCACCATTAACATGGATAATAGGTGTTTCAAGAACACGAGCAACCGAAGTTGAATAAATTGAAGAACGGGCATCATCAAAATCAGTGGTAAAACCAATTTGGTTATTGATCACGAAATGAATTGATCCGCCTACATTGTAACCTTTAAGAGCAGACATCTGAACTGTTTCATAACAGATACCCTGGCCCGCCAAAGCGGCATCCCCGTGGATAATGATAGGAAGAATTTTGTCTGGATTTTCTTTGTAAAGAGAATCTCCCTGGGCACGAACATAACCCAAAACAACAGCGTCTACGGCCTCAAGATGAGAAGGATTTGGCATCAGTTTGAGATAGACTTTTTGTCCGCCAGTGGTGCTGACGTGAGAAGAGTATCCCATATGGTACTTAACGTCCCCGTCTCCCATCGTAAGATCCGGAACGGCCTGGCCTTCAAATTCATTAAAAATGTATTCATAGGTTTTGCCCATGATATTGGCCAGAACGTTGAGACGACCTCTGTGGGCCATCCCGATGACAACTTCTTCAATCCCTTTCCCGGCCGAATAATTGATAATGGCATCAAGGGCAGGAATCGTATTTTCTCCACCTTCAAGTGAGAAACGTTTTTGTCCAACATACTTCGTATGAAGAAAATTTTCAAAAGCAACGGCTTCGTTAAGCTTGCTCAGGATTCTTTTCTTCTTATCAATGCCAAAATTTCTTTCTTTAGCCTCGTTTTCAAACTTATTTTGAAACCAGTCACGAATTTCGAAATCGTTACTGTGCATGAATTCAACACCGATGTTGCTACAATAAACAGTTCTTAAGTGGGTGATAATATCTTTTAACTTGGCATTCTTTAGCCCAAGGCTTTCACCAATCACAAATGTTTCTTCCAGATCAGCATTCGTCAAACCATGATCATCCAAATCCAAATGAGGGAAACGATTCATTCTTTCACGAATTGGATTAGTGGTAGAAATAAGATGTCCGCGGCTACGATAGGCCTGGATCAAACGGTAAACTTTAAACTCTTTTGAAAGATTTCCAGAAGTGGCTTCCCCACCTGTGGTGTCCGGCCGACTTAATGCAAACTCTACCCCTTGGAAAAATTGTTTCCAGGAGTGGTCAACCGAGTCGGGATTTTTCTTAAAATCACTATAGAGGCTGTCGATAAAAGCATTATCAGAAGAAGAGAGGTAAGAATAATCCTGAGAAATTGTCATAAAATTAGCTCATGAAGGGGGTTAATGAATGTTCACATTATAGGCCATTGGACTAAGTGTGTGAATGCAAAAACCCGAAATTTTCACGAGTTAACATTTATAACTCAAGGCGCCACGAACAATCGTTTTTGATTGACCATTAAGATCTGTTAAAGCACTTTAATGAAATGAAAACGATCACCCATATCTTTTTTGTACTTATTTTCCTTTCTACTGCTCATGCAGGTATCGATACTGCACAGCAACGTTCCAATGGACTACTCCAGTTCATAGCCTCACAGGAAGGGTTAAGAAATATCGCCCTTTCAACTATTATTGTGAATCGTTGTAAGAGATATATGTCTTACTCGGACCGAGGGCCGTGCAAGGAAGCTGTCAAAAAAATGATTGAGCTTCTTGATTATGACATCATTATTTCTGATAAAAAAATTCCTGCCTCAAGAAACAACAACTGGACTCCGAGTTCTTTTGTTTTTGTGGCCTTCAAAACGAATCTGATTTCTCTTCTCAACCATCCTCGAACTGCTGCCTATCTAAAAGACTTGAATCAGCAGCTTTACGATTTTCTCACTGGAGCAAAGTCCGATTTAAACATCTGGGACGTGACCCTCAAACATTTTAAAAGCCCTTATATGACGGCAATGGTCATGGCGACGCTGTTTCAGGACACTTCAATCAAAAAACTCCATCTGGCCTTCCTGGATAGAAGTTCGGTGAGAGGCAGTGCCCTGTACCAATCCAATAAAGAAATGGTCAGTCGGGTGATTGACACCATCAATCTTATTCTTGATGTGTCTGATGATAATTATCGCAAGATTTTTTATCCCAAAGAGATTGTGCCCCACGTCAATAGAAATATTTATCACTTCTATGTTCCCCTCTTCCTTTCCATGTCCTTAAATCGGGAAGGAATTTCACCGCAATTCTCTTACACAGCACCTTTAATGCTCACTTTGAGTTATGAATTTATCACCTCATCAAATGATTACCGTTATCTTCTTCAAGACCCGGAAGTCATCACTTCTCTAGGTAAGGTAAAAGATATTTTTGGGGGCTATTGTGGGGCCAATATTGGAATTAGAGGAATGAATTTCTATAAATCCTTTGAGATCATCAAAGAAAGCTTTGCTCGCTCAACTGAAGATTCAGTGGAACTGCTCTTACGACATTAATCAAAATTTTCTAAAAAGCCTTTCACTTCATGGATGACAGTGGGAGGTATTTCGTGACCACCATCAAAGGCATGAAGTTTTCCAGAAAAATTCAAAGATTGAAGTTTCTTTTCCAAATCTAAGGCGCCATTAATTGATAAAATGGGATCCTGTCTACCGTGAGACTGATAAAAAGGAATGCCCCGGGCAGCGGCCGGAAACTTCTCTTCGGCCAGAAGTGCACCTGACAAAAGTATCAGACCATCAACTTTAAGACGGGGATTAACACTCAGGTGAGAAGCACACATGGCCCCTTGAGAAAAACCACCCAATAAAATTTTTTTATGCTTTTTAGATAACTCTGCAACAAAGAGTTCCAGTTGAGACAGCGTTGAATCAAGCTCCGGGGGAATCGTTCCTTTCATGTCACGATGGGTTCCCTCGCGAATCGATCGCTCAAGCTTTTCAACATCAATCGAAAACCATGACCGGCCTTCGTAATAACCCATATTGAGAGGCAGAAGTCCGTTAGGAAAATACCAGTTAAAATTATCAGCATGCCATAGTTCCCACAGAGGAAAAAGGTCATGCATATTTGCGCCGTAGCCATGAAAAAAGATAATGCCAACATCTGCTTCACTTCCCGCAACGTGAAGTGTTTCTAGTCCAAGAATATCCAGTTTATCTGTCTTCATTAGGTTTTCCGATATTGATACGAATCCAGGGTGGGTCAATCTTCACATTGGGACTTTTGATGATCGCCTGCAGACGTCTCATCACAAAGTTCGTAACGTTTAAAAACCCAAATTTAATTTGCTTAATATTGATGGCAATTGTCTCATGATTATCTTCATATTGAAAGTATCCATGAGCTCGCAGACCGGCATAAACGTAGTATTTGATGTAGAGTTGCAAATTAAAATGACCATCACGAGAAGTCAGCACGAAATTATCACCTGAAATATCTGCTTCCGTTGGGACCCGGGGAATCTCATAAAGAATTTGATACAAGATAAAATCTGCAGGAACTTCAATCCGTTTAATGCTGGCCTCGAGACTGGTTTTGCAGTCTTCCAGAACTCGCACTTTCAATTCACCGGTGGCGCTGCCCTTACACTGAGCTTTAACTTTGCTTCCCAGGTATTCTCCCCTGCCTTCGGGCACCATAAAAACTTGCTCACTCTCCAAATGGTGTGTGTTGCCTCCTATGGCAAAGTTCATATTACGGGTAGAGAACTTCTCCATCTTGTAGAAAAACTTGTAGGGATGAATCCAGGAGAAATCCAGGAAGTCAGAAGTAATATCAAATGAGCGGTCAGTGCGCTCGAGTGATATTTTATAAGGAACTTCCACGCCCTTAAGAGAATAACCCAGGCCAACTTTATCAATCGTTCCTTCGCCATAAGGAGCTTCATAACTGAGATTTAAATTTGTCACTGATATTTTTTCGAATCCGGCAAAAGAATAAGAACTAAGAAATGCTATTAAGAACAGAAGTGAGCGCATATGTTCATCCTTGTTAAAGATGAACTATCTTCGTTTTTTCGCAGTGAAATCGGCAAGTATCTTTTTGATCATCATCAGTTCTTGTTTTGTATCAGGGTGCTTAGTATTGATTCGGGACAGTAACTGACCTATTTGATATTCCATAAACTTCATATCACCCAGGACTTCCCCCAGGAATTCGGCCTTAAAGTCGGCCACCCGCACTTTGACTTCAGCTTCAAATTCCACCTTCCTTACATGCTCCATGAGATCATGATTGGAACGTGTGGCTTCCCTAGGGGCCATTTTAATGGCGGTGGCGCCAGCGAACTCTGGCATTGGTGGAGGTGCCGCTTTGGGCGTAGGTCTACTCGGTAATGGTTGAACATTACTAGGGCCCCCATTGGGAGGGGGGCCAGCAGGACGAGGCTTAGGAGCAGCAGGCTCCTGAGACTGAAAAACCAGGTCCAAATCAACATGGACGGCATCGTTTTTCTTCTTCTTGAAGTCTTCCTCGTCTTCGAATTCGAGATTTAAATCGTCAAAAGACATTTTATTGAACCGCCTTCCATTGGCTTATCGGTTCCCCCTGAGATGACTTTAATTAGGGGATTCTTAATTTTTCTTGCTGTTATATAGACTAAAATGTCGCTCAAAAATGCCGAATAGGTGTTAAGATATTGAAAGTAAACATGTGGAAGGAGACCTCGTATGTCAGATGATGACGACGATAAGCCAACGGTCGTTTTAGATCTAAATGCTCTAAAAAAAGAAAAATTAAAGCAGGAAGAAGAGCTTGCTAATATTGAGAGCGAGCTTGAATTCAATGTCCATCCGGATCAGGCCCCTGCTCCAAGAGCTCGTGCGCCAAAACCACATTCTGGAACCTCTTCCGTCGCAGTTCCTGAAATCATTCCTCTGGAAGATGATTCAGAACTCTTTGCTGAAAAATTTCTTGATGCAAGAGCGAAAACAGCTGAAGAGAAATCAGGTCTGACTGTTATTTTATTTGATTTTCAATCTGATTTTTTTCAGAAAAAAATGAATAAGTTCCCTAAGGGACACTCATATCATCTTGCTAAAAACCTTCCTGAGTTAAATAAGTTTTTAACAGCAAAGACACTGCAGATAGTAGTCTTTAACTATGATGTTAATCCTAAAGCAGTTAATCAATTAACAGCTCAAATTAAACAGAAATTTCCGATGACTAAAACGATGATCATGGCGACGGCCATTTCACCTCAGAAGGCATTACTTCACGCCAAAACTCCTTCTGGAGCAAACGGCTATTATCAATTTCCGCTGGAAGGTGGAAAAATAGAGACAGAATTTCAAAAGATCAGGCAAGCGGCCAAAAAAGTCTCCTGAAATAAAAAAGGCCATCGCGGTCAAGACGATGGCCCTATTAGATCTGGGAGGTGAAACCATGGCTTTATGATTTCGAGAAACATCATCATGAAAAGCCTGATACTCGTCAACAAACCAAAATAGTTTTTTTCTTAACACCTCATCCCATTCAGGATGTTAGATTTCGGAACTTGACCATCTTGATCCATATTTGAAATGATCGTTTGATGAACTCAAGCCGTTTTAAATTTATTTTATTTACATGCGTCATTCCTCTTCAACTCTGGGCCGCTCCAGATTGGTCAAGAGATGTGGAAATCACCACACCTCGAGAAAATCTCTATGAGCTACCTTCGGAAGAGTTTCATCAAACCGTTATGACCGGAAGAAAGGCAGCTCTATTCTATCCAGTCACAGTATCTGAGCTGATGATTCCTTACTGGCCGTTAAAAACATTTTTCGAAACAAGACCTAATGATCCCGTCCGGGCCTTGCTGTATGAATTAGCAAAAGTCGTCTCCCCTTTTGACAGCATGGATGAAGCTCTCAAATGGCTGGGCCTGCACGATTTTCCAAAAAACATTCAACCTGAGACTCCCAATGCCTTTCCAGAGCTCACCATGGAAGAGAAAGCTCTTCCTATGGGAACAACTTTGAGAAATACCCCGGAAGGAACGGCCATGACTTTTGGCTGTGCCGCCTGTCATACCTCTGATCTTTTCGGAGTCAAAGTGATAGGTCTCACCAATCGTTTTCCGCGGGCCAATGAGTTTTTCCGTCAAGGAGCAGCGATTGCACCTTACGTAAATAGTTTCATTTTCAAAGACGTCTTAAATACCACTGAGGGCGAGAGGCTCATTTTAGTTAAGGCAAAAAAACAATTAAAGTATGTGGGGACTAAAAGGCCAGTTTCAGTAGGACTAGATACTTCGCTTGCCCAGGTAGCATTGTCCTTGGCAAAAAGAAAAGAAGACGCTTACGCCACCAGAACGCCATTTTCTCATCGTTTCCCCCGAAGTAATAAACTTGAAAAGATGGTGGCCGACAGCAAACCTGCAGTTTGGTGGAATCTCAAATATAAAAACCGCTGGCTTTCTGATGGATCAATTGTTTCAGGCAACCCTGTTCATACTAATTTCTTATGGAATGAAATTGGACGGGGAACAGACTTAATTGTGCTGGAAAAATGGCTCACAACAAATGAAGAAACCATTAATGCGCTAACTGCCGCAGTCTTTGCCAGCCGGGCCCCACGTTATGAAAAATTTTTCGGCATTAATGCTATTAATGTAGAAAAGGCCAAACGTGGTGAAAAACATTTCATACAATCGTGTCAAAAATGTCATGGGACCTATGAAAAAGGCTGGGCACAAGATAACGCTCATCTTCTTTCTGCAAGTGAGCTGATTCAAAATGTTAAAGTCACGTATCATAAAAAAACTCCCGTCAAGGATGTTGGAACAGATCCTGGTCGCTATCTGGGAATGAAGGAATTCGCCCAAGATTTAAACCGCCTGGCCATCTCCAAATCCATTGGTGCCTTAGTTGAGCCACAAAAAGGTTATGTGCCTCCTCCCCTTGATGGAATCTGGGCCCGCTGGCCATACTTTCACAATAATTCTATACCCAATTTATGCGCCCTCTTAACTCCAGGACCTAAGAGACCGGTTGTATACGTAGCAGGGCCTGCAAAAAACAAGGACACTGACTTTGACCAGGATTGCGTGGGCTATCCCCTCGGAAAAGATGTGCCCCAAGGATGGAAAGAAGATC
This sequence comes from Bacteriovoracaceae bacterium, assembly GCA_023701435.1. Taxonomy (GTDB): domain Bacteria; phylum Bdellovibrionota; class Bacteriovoracia; order Bacteriovoracales; family Bacteriovoracaceae; genus Peredibacter. The sequence goes on from JAMPXB010000002.1 coordinate 273,992, forward strand.
CGGAATTTGTCTATGATACGAGAAAAGAAGGTCTATCCAGCAAAGGACATGATGAGAGGATTTTCATCAAGGATGGAGAAGAAATTTACACTAAACTTGAAAAATCTGAATTGATTGAATTCCTCAAGACCTTATAGCTCATTAGTAGACAGTATAATGCTTACGAGCAAAGATCATGATGGAGTTATCGGGATTTCTTACGGCATCAAGAAATTTTGGCTGCATATGAGACTTAAATTCTTTTAAGGCCCCAGGTGTAATGGCCACAGCGAAATAAAATTCAGGTTCGGACTCACCCATATTAAAAAAAGAAAAAGTGAGCTTTATGTCCTTTAATTTCTCTTCATCCAAGGCCACAGGGGCGTGATTCATAAGAAAGTAAAGTGCAACCACTTCCTTGGTATGGTTCTCATAATGGGTCCGGAGATTTTCATCCATCGGTTCCGGATAAGTTATAAGCTTACGTGCTTCTTCTAGATAAGGAGTCACATCCAGTATCACATGAGACATAGTACCAATCTGAGCGACACCCCAAAATTGACCAGGAGTAGGTGTAAAGATTTGGCATAAGTATTGTTCAACATCTGTCACACATTTTATGGTCTTGTATAAGTTTTTTAAATCCTCAGTGGAAGTCAGATCAGTCTGAGCAATAAGTAGGGAGGGCTCGGCTTTGGGAACCGCCCGAGGGGCAGGACTTACGACCACTTCGACTGGATCTGGTGCGACTTCTTCTGGGACCATCACAAAAAAATTATAATAAGCGGCCAAGGCGACCAAAGATATGGCCACTAAACTTACCAAATCAAGTTTAATTTTTTTCTTCTTAACCGGTTGTTTAACAGTCTCTTTTTTCTTAACTGTCTTACGTTTTTCTTCCCTTCTCTTAATCAACTTTTCTGTTTTAACTTCTTTGAGCTGCTTCAGAGATATTACGGAAGTGGTATCTTGATCAGAGCGGGCCTGGGCCTTGGGTAAAGCAATGTCGGGTTTAGAGATCTCTGAAAAAGAATTAATATCATCATCGTCACTGATCAGTGAAATGAGAACATCTTCTCCAAGTCTGACTGGAAAAAATGAGGTGAACTCAACACGTCGACCGGGCACCAGGCGTTCTTCGTTTAGATAAGAACCATTAGTACTGCCTTGGTCAATGACATAGTATTGATCATTTTCGGAGGCCACAATCAAATGTTTGCGGCTGATGCCATTAGAAGGCAACACAATGTCACAAGTTTCAGCTGAACCGATCACAATCCTTGAACTTTTAACAGGATATATTCTGGGATCGGCATTCCCAATCATTACTTCTAAACGCATTATTCTATTTTATAAGAATTCTTGATTTAAAGAAATGATTAAAAAAGTTTTAACGAGAGTAATTCCCACATGCCTAATAAACCTATTATTCCGACCATTTAGGTTAATTTTTATTAACTCGTGAGCCAAAGGAAAACTCTCGTCATTCTCAAGACTCTTGGAAGTCCTTAATGAACTGAGAACAATTTAAGTCACAGTGGTTTTATCAGGATAGATCACCACCGTCGCCGAAATCTTATCCATCCCCCATCGGGTGATTTTCAAGAACTGATCATCAGGAATTGGAATATGCACCCGACTGATCATCCCCTTGTGTTCATCCGGGTCCTCTTGGTCAGGGTCATGAATATAAATAAAGCTATTATCATAGGCGGTCACCACCACCCAGTGAGGCGAACGATTATTGTCAAAATGATAAGTGGTAATGAGGACAAGAGGGATTCCCCCTTTTTTCAAAATTTCCTTCAAATCAACCAAAGTAAGTCTCTTCCGATAGACCTTAATCTTCGTTTCAGCAATTTTCTTCTCAAAGTCCTTATGAACCAGTGAGATGATCTTCTTTTTTTCAAGACTCCGGACACTGTCGATAAACAGCGGACGGGTATGGGAGAGATAAATCTCTGACTTATAGCCTCTTCTCCAGGCAGAAAGGGCCAGACCATGAGGTCCGCAGCCACCATGGCCTGAAGTCATAAAGATGGTGGTGGCCTCTCTCCAAATCTGAAGCTCAGCCGACAACGACATATCGACTTTTGGATTAAAGGTCTTCATGGCCATCAGCAGACTGGCAGGTCCACAAGTAAAGTCTGTTCCTTGCTCGTAATAGGGAATATCCAAACGGGTTTTCTTCTTTAAAGTTCTGATTCTTTTTTCAAAACATAAGGCCGTTTCGCCATCGTCATAATAATCTTCTTTTTTAGTGAAGACTTTATAACCGAGCCTTTCATAAAGTTTTATGGCACCCTTGTTGGTTTCTTTTACCTCCAGCCGCAGGTAAGCACAGTCCTCATCATCGGCAGCTTTCTTTTCCAGAATACCGATCAATTCAGAGGCCAGACCATGGCCTTGATATTCATTGCGAGTACAGATTGAATAAAGCCGTGCCAGACTGGTGCCGTTATTAACCAGGACCAAACCATAACCAATCAAATTACTCTTATATTCAATGACCTTAAAAACAGAATGGGCCTTTTTAATCATCCAATGAAAGTTTCGTCGACTTAGCTGGTCGTAATTAAAACAGGCCTTCTCAACTTCCAACAATTGAGGAATATCTTTGAGCCTCGCCTTTCGGAATTTTACCAAAGAGCGATCAAACTTAATTTTTGATTGGGGAGACACTTTCTTTTTTTTCAACTATTCGACCCCTTGAAGATGCGTTCCATTCTGATATTGTACTTAAAGTAATAATAACTTCACCAACTAAAATTGGGGAACGCTTTTTTCAGGAAGGCACGTGGCCAAAATTATCGTCATTGTTGAAAAGCTCAAAGATTGGAACTCTTACTACCCCGTTGAACAACTCATGACGCCTCAGGATTATCTTGTTAACTGGGACGAAAAACTCTATGAGTCCAAAGAGAGTAAAGAGCGCATCAAAATAATTAACCTTTGCCGAAATTATAAATATCTCAGTAATGGTTATTATTGTTCTTTGCTTGCCGAGGCCCGAGGTCATTCAGTTATACCATCCATTAAGGCCATTAGTGATCTTTCACGTTCTTTCCTCTACAGCCTGGAAACGGAAGACCTCGACATTGCCATTCAAAAAGCCTTCAAGAACCAAAGTCCCTCCGAGGGCATTTCTATTACCATTTACTTTGGTAAAACCGAAAAAGAGCAACTGCAAGAGGTGGCCAGACAAATCTTCGATCTTTTTCCGGCACCAATTCTCCATGTCGATTTTGAATGGGATAAAAAATGGGAGATTCATTCCATCCGCACCGGCAGTCTGAACGCACTTTCAAACAGTGACGAGGATAAATTTGCGGGGGCCCTGGATGAGTTCTCAGGAAAAATCTGGCGTAAACCTAAGGCCAAAAAGAAATACCGCTATGATCTGGCCATTCTTCATAATCCCAACGATGAAATGCCACCAAGTGATAAGAAGGCCCTTAGTAATTTCATTAAGGCCGGCAAAGATAATGACGTTCTGGTTGAGTTAATTGAGAAAAAGGACATTTCAAGAATTGCTGAATTTGATGCCCTCTTTATCCGTGAAACAACAGCTCTGAATAATCATACCTATCGTTTTGCAAAGAAAGCTGAATCTGAAGGTTTAGTTGTGATTGATGATTCTATGTCAATCCTAAGGTGCACCAATAAAATTTACATGCATAACCTTCTCCAATCCAACAACATCAATTCACCTAAAACAATGGTGATAGGAAATAATCCGGAACAGCTTAAACAGGCCATTGAAGAGATTGGACTTCCGATGATTATTAAAATACCGGACGGATCTTTTTCCAAAGGTGTTTATAAAGTAAAAACACCTGAAGAGTTAATAAAACTCACGGAAGATCTCTTCAAAAAGACGGCGCTTCTGCTGGCCCAGGAATATTTTTACACCGATTTTGACTGGCGAATTGGTATTTTAAATGATCGCCCGCTCTTTGCTTGTAAATACTATATGACCAAAGGCCACTGGCAGATCTATGACCATAGTAAAAAAGATAAAACTGGAGATGCGGAAACATTCCCCATCTCAAAAGTGCCTAAGCATGTAGTGAGTACCGCCCTCAAATTGTCTCATTTAGTGGGAAATAGCCTTTATGGTGTGGATCTGAAAGAAAAAGACGGTAAGGCCTACGTCATAGAGATCAATGACAATCCCAATATTGATTCGGACGTAGAAGATGCCATCTCAGGTATGGATCTTTATAACAATATCATCAATGAATTCATCCGAAGAATTGAGGAAAAGAAATGAGACCCTTAAAAAAGGTTATCATTTTTGGAGGGACTCACGGTAATGAATGGACGGGGATTTTTGCTGTAAAAAAATACGCTGAAGAATTAATAAAAGAATTCCCTGAGTTAGACCTTCACTTTATTCTCGCCAATCCTGAAGCCTTTCAATTGAACAGACGTTTTAAGCATGAAGATCTGAACCGGGCCTTCCAGTTCATTCATGAAGAGCGCCCGGATTCTTATGAGCATCAGCAGGCCCTGAAATTCAAAAAAATGATTGATCAGGAAGCTTGTTTTGTTCTGGACCTTCACACCACGACATCCAATATGGGTAACACCATTATTATTTCACATAACCAGCCATTAAATTTTCATGTTGCCTCACAGCTTGTGCAGAACTTAAAAGATACACGGGTCATTGTTTCTCCTGATCCAAACAAGAAGTATCTCGCCTCTCAATCTGAATTTGGAATGATGATTGAAGTCGGCCCCGTGGCCAATGGACTCATTGATGCTGTGGCATTAGAAGGTACGCTTCAATTAATTAAGGAAGTTTTAAGGGCCCTTTCGACTCTCACGAACTTGACGAGCGGTTCTGTCGAAATCTATGAAGAGATCGAGGATATTTTTTATCCTCAGGATGAGGCGGGTCAAATAACTGCCTATATCCATAAAGATTTTCAAGGAAATGACTTTAAAGCTGTCAATGGAGAATATAAACCATTTACAACTTTTAAGGGTGAAGAGCTGCGGTTAAGCACGAAGGAAGAGCTTTATCCCATTTTTGTTAATGAGGCTGCCTACTATCCAACAAAGCTGGCCTTCACACTTTGCCGGAAAAGAACTCTAAAACTGTAATGCGCCATGTAATTATTACTATAACCGCATCAAGCTCCTAAAATAATTAATTGAAGGCCCTTGCAGGACAAAATGAGAAAAGATAAATTATAGGTATTCAATCAAGAAATTAAGGTCATCTGAATTAATAAAAAGTAGATGAATCAAAAAAGGAGATTTTATGTCTAAGTATCTAGTAATCGCTGCTGCTCTTGTTGTTCTTGCTGTTGCTTGTAACAAGAAAGAAGAAACTGCTCCAGCTGCAGAAGGCACAACAGTTGAGCAAACTGCTCCAGCTACAGAAGTAGCTCCAGAAGCTGCTCCAGCTGACGCTGCAACTGAAGTTGCTCCAGCTACTGAAGCTGCTCCAGCTACTGAAGCTGCTCCAGCTACTGAAGCTGCTCCAGCTACTGAAGCTCCAGCTGCTGAGTAATTTGAATTAAATCAAATTAACAAAGAAGCCCACTTTCGAGTGGGCTTTTTTTTTGCCTAAATTACTTTTTAAGAACCCCCCCCATAAATTGAAAGATAAAATGATTCTTAATCCAGGGGGTCCACATGCAAAAAATTAATCAAATGCATCAGGTACATCTAAAAGAAACGGATGATTACGATATTACAGACGCCATCACCTTTAAAAAAATTGATATAGGTATATTCATTCTGCGACTCAGTATTGGTGGGTTAATGCTCATTCACGGCATTAACAAAGTCCTTTATGGGACAGAGCAAGTTGGTGACATTCTGGTGAGGGCCGGCCTTCCTTCATTTTTTTCTTTCGGTGTTTTCATTGGAGAAGTGGTAGCACCCGTCATGTTGATTCTCGGCTACAAAGTTCGACTGGGAGGATTTTTGGTTGCGATAAATATGCTTATTGCGACTCTCCTTGTCCATGCTTCGCAGCTCGATGAAATTTCTGAAATCGGGGGATGGATGGTTGAGCTCAATGCCCTGTATTTTTTTGGGGCCATCGCCATCATGTTTTTTGGTGCAGGCCATATCTCCCTATCAAAAGGAAGAGGTGCCTTAGATTAAACTTTAGGCTAAAATCTTTTTATGAAAATTCTTAAGCACTTATTGGGTGAAGACCCTTCTGATATTTTTTTACCAAAACATTTTACCAAACTCCCATACTCCAGGCCTCATGGTGGACGTGATTTTAGTCATCTTCTCGACTGGAAAATGGTTGAAGATGTTCTTAAAGAAAAGAAGAGCGTTCTGCGTATCGTTCAAGATGGGCGGGTCATAAAAGATTATGTTGAACTAAGCTTTGAAGAGGCCCGTGCCCATCATGCTCAAGGACACACGCTTCTCCTGCGCTATGCTGAGAGATCATCCCAGATACTAAAAGAACTGGCCCTAGATTTTGAACAGGCCTTTCATACTCCGGTTGATATTCAACTTTACTGCACTCCTGAAGGACACAATGCCTTTGGTTGGCACTATGATGTGGAAGAGGTTTTCATCATACAAACAAAGGGCAGTAAGTCCTATAGCATAAGGCCCAATACCGTTCATCCTAACCCACTCATCAGCTCTATTCCCAAAGATATGGGTTATGAAAAGGAAATGACCCCGATAGAAATCAAGGTCACTCTGGAAGAAGGAGACTGGTTGTATATCCCTTCTGGATGGTGGCATATCGCCCGCACTCAAAAAGAATCCATGCATGTCTCGATTGGTCTTATGCCATCATCGGCAGTTGACCTCGCCAGTTATCTTCCCCAATTTCTTGCCCGAAAACCTTTTTGGAGAACGCGCATGCCAGTGCATTTAAACTTTGCCCATCAAGACGAAGAAGTGGCCTTCTATCAGGATGCCATGAAAAAATTAGCTCAGGAGTTATCTCAAGACTTGAGTTCAAAAGGATTCATACAAGAATTTCTTAAGTGGAAGAAAAAATCTCATTAATACAAAATAGTGGTGAACAGACGACCAGGAGGAACAGGATAGGTCATGAATATTTGATCATAAGATGCATTGAATTCCACTTGTATCCAACCCGCTACATCCACCCCCAGCTTCCCTGATAGAAAGACCAGCGCGCAACCTGCGACAGACATAATCATTTTCATTCTCAAAGGATGTTCCAGAATCGGTTTCATAAAAGATGACAATGAAGATAAAACCAGAAACCAGATTCCTGAATAAACCCCGGCCCCAAGCCCCAGCATCAATCGTTCCTGAAGTAATTCATATTTGGTAGAAAATCCCCCTATCAAAACAAAAGCATCCAGATAGGCATGAGGATTAAGAACACTAAAGGTGATCGCAAGCAGGACGCTCTTTTTGAGAGTTGACTCAATCGGCGATGAACCTATTTTAGGAATACTCACACCATTGGAAAATATTTTATTTATTCCATAAAGGAACAAGAAAAAGACTCCCATGATTCCGATGAATATTTTGACTCCGGGGAAATGAGCAAAAAGAGTGGCCGCCCCGGCTACTCCCATAAGGATCAAAGTCAAATCACAAAGGAAGCAGACAAAACAAATCATGATGTGGTGTTGCCGACGAAGTCCGGCCTCAAGAACAAAAATATTCTGGGCGCCTAGAGCAAAGATCAAACTTGCTTGTAGAATTAGACCTTCAAAGAAAAGACTTCCCATGATCGCCTCCAGCAAGAGGGATTTTAAAGAAGTCAGAGGCTTCTTTCACCTTGTTTAAAGATAAAGATTGGAGAGAGGTCTTATTTGGAAAACTTTAATCTTTTATAAACTAACAAGCGATTATTGGCCGGCATGTCATAGTCAAAAACCAGCTCGAAGCCATTTTTAATCATCCCGTTATTAACGTCCTCAAAGGAGCGAATCCCGCTGGAGGGATCACGCGTTTTTAATTGTTGGTCAAATTCCTCATTGCTAGGAGACGTAAAAGCTCCTCCATACTTAAAAGGACCATAAATCATGACCTTGGAATTTTCTCTGAGACGATGCCCTAAAAGTTTCATCAAACTTTTACATTCTTTCCAATGCATGATGTGAAAAGTATTGGCGGTAAAGACCACGTCAAATTTAAGTTTTGGAAAATCATCCTTACTTACATCCAGCCTGACCGGTGCCTTAATATTGGGAATTTTAAATTCATCAAACCAAAGCTTCATGCCCTTTAGATTTTCTGCAACATCAGTCGGGTACCATTCAAGCCATGGAAATTGAGGAGCGAAATAAACAGCATGCTGTCCCGTTCCGGATCCAATTTCCAGGAGTCTTTTCTCATCACGAGTAATGACATCTTTCATTATTTCTAAAATGGGTTCACGATTACGTTCACAGGCGGCAGAATAAGGTTTTTCCATAGGGCTCAAGTACCATTAAACAAAAAGAAATACTATTTTTTAAGGGCCGATTTCAGCTTCAGCGTATTGAGTTTCTTTTTCACCCCGATGAAAGCCATTTTGATCATAGCCGTCGCGGTCATAACCTTCACGGTTAAATCCATAACTGTCATATCCCTCTTCATCATATTCGGCCCCTAAGGCTTCCTGCTCGGGTTCAGGTTCCTGTTCCACTTCCGCCACTTCTACCACTTCCTGAACAGGAGCTGCCTTAGGAATGGCCGCAGGCCTGCGTATTTGTGGAATATCAACAGAAAAATCAAAACCAATGTCATCTTTATTGGAAATAATCCCATCCGGGCCGGCACTGGCGATTCTTGCCTGACCGATGTTCTGATTAAGAATGAGCTGAAATCCATTTCCCCAAATATCTTTTGAGTGGTCATGTCCCTTATCACCGTTAATTTCACGGGCAAGAACTGAATACTGGCTGTGGAAATTGTCTTTAATAAACTGAGGAAACTCCACTGAGCTTACAATTTTACGATTACGCCCGTAATCATCATAGGTCAGCTTAGTTATCTGTCCAACTTCGTATTGAGTCAGTGCCACCTTGATGGTGTCAACAAACGGGCCTAAACGGGCACCACCGCTGGTGATCCCTTTATAGAGGGTCAGAAGAGGCAAAATTTTAATCAGTATACTGAAAAATTTCTTCACGCGGCCTCCGCTAAACGGTGACGACCGACACTTTCAATATACATGGCCAGCTCAATATTGCTGGAGAGAATATTCCAGAATTTCTTATCTTCGATATAGAGGAAAAGACTATCTTCGAGTGTTCGAACTGAAGCTGTCCGAGGAACATTGGCTATCAGGGCCACTTCACCAAAGAAGTCCCCCTGTCCAAGTTTGGCCACTTTTTCATGACCTTTAATAATATCTACTTTCCCTTTGATCAGAAGGTAGAAGGTCTTATCCTCTTCCCCCTCGTCTACAATATTATGTCCGGCAGGAAAAAGAACCAGGTCACCGGCCTCAACGAAGAGGTTCATGACTTCAGGAGGAAAATCCTTAAAAAGATTAGCGGAAGAGACAAATTGGGAGATCTCAATGCGTTTTTTAAGCTTATCAAAATCTTCCTGGAACTCTTTCATTAAAAGAGTAAAAACGTCTTCCGGCATTTCCAGATAGACAATATCTTCACTGGCGGTGACATTGGCGGTTCTCTTACATTCCTCAAAAATGGCCATCTCGCCTATGACGGTGAAGGAAGCAAGATTAACAATATGCTTAACCCTTCCGGTATTCTCTCGTACGGTAACGTCAACATTTCCCTGTATCAAAAAGTAAACATCACGGCCGGCATCATCCTGAAGAATCAGATGCGAGCCACACTTCATCGTTCGAATTGTGGAATGACTAAAGAGGAAATCAATGGCCTCAGCGCTAAACTGATTAAAGAGCATGTTGCTCTTTAACTTTTCTTTCACATACTCGTCACTTAGATCATGATTTTTATACTCCTGCTTTCTCTGGCCAAGCTTCAGGAGTGGGACCATTACCGGGGATAAAATATTCTTCACTAAGGTGTGAAATAAATCCAGCAAGAGGTGGCCAGTAATAAAAGTTAAAAGCCCCATGACTATCATTGCCGAATACTTACTTTGAGACTGGCCCAATTGAATTTGATAAAACAAGGATGGAAAGCTACGGGACATGATCTCAAAGCTAAAAAGTGAAAAGCCGATCGCCCAGGCAATGGCCAGTACAGAATAAGTCACATAACGGATTTCATCGGAAATTTTCGCTCCAGTGTCTTTCCACAGGCCAGTTAAGGTGCAGTTTTTAAGATAAGGCATGATGCTTTTAAGCTGATTTTCTGCATAGAAAAAATAAAAGAGCTTCGTTAAATCACTTCTGCGATATGGATTTAACTCCATAAATGTCAGAAAGACCGCCAGAATACCGAAGTCATGTCGGTATGGCCTAAGACCCGGGATCAGATCCAGGGCGGCAAATGTTATGAGATAAAGAAAGGAAGAAAAAACACCATAGGAAATAATGGCGCTTTTCTTGGGATGAGAATACAAGGAATTATCATTAATTCCCAGGCAAACTGAATAAGGAAAAATCCTGAGGCTTATTCCATATAAAGTTCCCGTAGATAATAAAAGCAGAATCCCCTGCATCAGGGCCTTGGTACTCATCAGGATGGAACTGATGACGAACAAACGTATGAGGGCCTCATTATAACCCAGAGGAGATTTCAAAAAACGGGCGAGATCAATCTGTAAGAGTGCCTGATGATTATAAAAAAGAACTCCGGCCATCAAGGATATAAAAAGATAAAAGACGACATCGTGGTGCCATTTAAAATTGACCTTATTTAATATCTTAAATTCAAATAAAGACCTGTTTAAGATTGAAGACTTTTGCTCATGAGGACTTTTTTCTTCCTGGACAGTCTCAAATTTATGATCGATTCCTTCCAATAAATCCGCTTCACTTAGGAGTTTAATGGTTGTGATGATCGAATGAAAACTTACCTGCCCATGAGACTCATATAACTTGGCAGAAATATCCTTAATGCTGTTCTCACCAGTTAATAATTCAAGAATCGGTGCATTCCCTTTAGGAAGAACTATTTGCACCTTGGTGACAATATCTTCGATCACGATATTTTTATCACCCTTATAGAGGTTGCATTCTTTAAGGGAAGGCCTGAATTGATCGAGCTTAAGTGGATTAGTCATTGGAGGGCTTATCGGAATAGGCCCAGTTATTTTTAAAGGAAATAATTGAAGTATTTCCGTCAAGTTCCCTAAAGTTCTAAACTGAGGGATTGCTGAATCTTAAGTTTTCTTTTGTTATAGGCCTTAGTCATTGAAATATTCTTGTGTCCCACAAAGTCTGCCACCCGTTCCAGGGCGTGACCTTTATCTAACAGCATCCCAATAACCGTAGATCTGGCCGAGTGAATTGTTATATTACCGGTCACTCCCACTTTCTTGGCATATCTTTTAATGATGTAATTAAGGGATTTAGGATCGAGAGGCTTATTTAAATTTCCGGAATGAGCATTTCGGGTTGGCCTGAAGATATAGTCCTCAGCGCCCATAGGATAATTCTCTTCCTCACACCATCTGAGATAATCACCCAGAGCACTCAGAACCTTAGGATTAAGAGGAGTCACCATCTCCTGGGCACCCTTGGCGGTGTAGCGGATAATGGTAAAACCATTTTCTTCATCAAGGCATTTAAACTGCAAATGAGAGACCTCGCGATGTCTCATGCCAGTGGTAAAGAACAAGCTTAAAACCGCTTTATGGAGTTTTCCGGCACCTGTACTGGTATCAATGGCGACCAGGAGATCACTCACCTGCTCATCAGTCAGATCCTGGGTCCTGACTTCCTTGGGAATACTAAAACGTTTGACCCTTCCCACCGGATTTTTATCCACCAATTCTAAATCCATCAGATAGTCATAAAAGGACCAAAGTGTCGCAAGCAAACGATTAATGCTTCTTTGTGAATACTTCTCTTTTACCAAGGATTCTTTGAAAGCAACCAAGTGGGCATGCTCCACATGGATTTCATTCATTCCTCTGAAAGACTCCGCCAAAAAGTGCAGAAACTTTCTGAGGTCCCGGGTATAAGCGTCCCTGGTATGTGGTGAGGAGAAATTATGGATAAAACCATAGTAGATTTTATTTCGATCAACCTTAGCGGCCAGATCAATTTGAAAGCCTGAAAAATTTTGCAGAGAAGTCATTTAGCGTCCATTTGGTTTCGGGTCCAGTCCAGACAGAAGGCCATGACCGCCCATTCATTTCTACTCAGGAGGCGGTGTAAATCCTTGGAGGAGAAGGCCATGACTTTAACCAAAATATGCACCTGATTAACCGCTTTCCTGACTTCCAGTTTCTCCTTGGGCGAGAGTTCTAATTTCTGGCCTTTTTTAACCTGTCCTGAAAATCCTTTCAATACCTGCTCCACATTGATTAAGGACTCACGAATGACTTTTAACTGAGCTTCCTGACGCTGTCCCATTTCCAGGAAGCGGTCAATAATGAAGCGGATTTTTCGGCCCCGTCCCTGGACCTTTTTGTCCTTAACTTCCAGACGGTCAAGAAAGCTCAGGTATTTCGGCGCCAGACACAAGGTAAAGTTCCGGGCCTTCAGATGATCCTCGACCTTGGGTCTGCCTGGGGCCTTTAAATTTTTTGTTATCTTAGGGGCCGGCTCAAAGAACTTTTCAATAAGCTTCTCAGAAGAAGCCTTAGCGGGCGTTTCTTTTTCCTGGGAATTGAGGATCTTTTTTAAAACATTAAGGCTACGGGAAGCATCGCCCATAATAGCTCCAAGAACTGGGTTCTAAACACATTAAAAACATTATATTAAAATTGATCTATTTTTAATAGTAAAACTGATCTGGCCAGGAGGTTAAACTACACCAATATGAGAAGGTTTCGTTCGAAGAGTTCAAGCAATCGCCGGGTTTCCGAGCCTATAAGCATGCTCTCCAGAAAATCACCGTGATGCCTCTTCATAACGGCGAGATCAGTGTGATCGGCAGTCAAAATAGAATTCAAATGGTAAGCGAGTTTTTTTTCCACAGATGTTTCCACTTTAATCTCGGCATGGGTGTTTTCAGAAAGCAAATTTTTTATATGCTTTTTAATTGAATCAGTAATTTCCTGACGTTCATCTGCTGTTAATGAAAGTACCTTTGTTGAAAAACCAAGCTTTCCTATGCCTACAAAACGGCTAACAATATCCTTAAATAAAGAAACAACGGCCAATTTAGCTGAAAAAAAACGTCCCAATTCTTCGGCCGTTTTTACAATCTCATCGGCCGGATTAGCGGGATCAAAGAGGGCGGCAATTTTTCGGATCACAAAGGGGCCTTTAACCACCAGAATGGGAATAGAAGTAGAGGCGACCATTTTTTCAGCGAGACTGCCTAGATGAAAGGGACTGCTCTCCTTTCCTTTGTAACCCATAATCAACAAATTGATATTATTATCGCGGATAAATTGATGAATAACAGAGTAGGCCACGCCCATGGAAACGTGCCCCTGACAGTGTATATCATTGTCTTTAATTTGCTGATCGAGTTTGTCTTTGGATAAGTTGAAAAGTTCAATATCAAAGCGATCATCCAGATAGTGAGGGAGTAAATCATTCGAGACAGAACCATTCCATTCAACCGGATATTCAGTAACGTGCAAGGCATGAAGAGTTGCATTGTTTTTTTTCCTGATAACCTCAGCGGCGCGCAAGGCTTGATCTGAATAAAGAGTAAAATCCGTACAAATGAGAATGTTCGACTTTTCCCACATAATGACCTCGTAAGTTTAACAAAGGAAGGGACCAAAATGCCCCTTCCTTAAAGACTTAAGACTTCAGAATAGGAATTTTTTTAGATTTATGGCTGCTTGGTTTAAGCTTGTTCATCTCTACAGTCAGAATACCATCTTTATATGACGCCTTGACCGAATCAGGATTAATTTCATCAGCGAGAGGGATGCTGCGATAAAAGCTTCCGTAACTAAACTCAGAGCGATAAAATCCTTCCTCTTCAGTTTTACTTTCGGATTTTCGTTCTCCTTCCAGCACTAAATTATTATCCTGCAAGGTCACGTTGATATCGCTCTCTTTGATCCCAGGAACTTCAGCGCAGACAATATAACCTTTGTCTTTTTCCTGAACCTCAATTCGAGGAGAAAACTCTCCCGTTTCTCCTTCAAAGATGTCACGATTGAAACGATCAAAAAGACTATTCATTTCTCTTTGCCAAGTGGAAAGAGTGCCGGGACTTCTAAAGGGAGTAACCGATTGATTTTTAAAAAGTGACATATAAACCTCCATGTTTAAATTAGTACCTTAAAGAAATTCTAGTCCTCACAGGAGGGAATAATAATATATGCTTTCACTTCTCCAGCAATAATTTGGTTATAGCGTTTTAATCATGATTCCGTGCTGGATTAAATCCTGAACAACAGCTTCTTTATTTTCAGGACTAACAAATCTCGTCAGTGATAAGTCATAGATGGTTTTAAAGCCCAATTTCACAGAGTCTAAGGCAGACCAGCAAACGCAGTAATCCCCGGTAAGCCCAACCAAATAAACAGTATTAATATCCCTTGTCCGTAGATAACCTTCCAGACCAGTAGCAGTTCCATCGTTCTCACGAAAGGCGGAATAACTGTCACAATCCAACCGATAACCTTTGCGTAGAATCAAATCAGCTTTCTCCAAAGGTAAACGGGGATCTATCGCCCAGCCTTTTGTCCCTGGTACACAATGATCTGGCCATAGAGTTTGACTCTGTAGTGGAACACTTCGTAAATAGTTACGAATGATATCTTTGGAAAAATTTGACTTAAAATTTTCCTTATCTAAATCACTTAAACTCAAGATGTCGAATGGCCGCTTATCCTCATGAGAACTAGCAAAAGAAATATGTCCTAACGGATGGGAGTCTTGTGTCAGCACAACATTTCTGAATTGCCCCATCAGCAGGGAGATACCTTGAAGTATTTCATCTCCATGCGCCACTGGTAGCGCTCCCCCAGGTTCAAAATCAATTTGCTGATCAAGCACCAGAAGCGCCACATGAGGATCAGCAGGATTTAGATTAACTGTTTGTGTCACTCATTATTCCCTTTGTGACTACATCTCATCTCAAAATTAGGCTAAAAACTATTCATGAAAAAGTCACCTCTATTTACAGATCTCTATGAACTCACCATGGCAAACGCTTATTACCAATCTCATAAGAAAGACGATTATGCTGTCTTCGAATTATTTTTCAGAAAAAATCCATTCGGTGGTGAATTTTCCGTGGTGGCAGGTCACGATCAGGTAAAAGAAGCACTGGATAATTTTCGTTTTACATCTGATGAACTCAATTATTTAAAAAGTCTTGCCACTTTTTCAAAATCGGATCCCTCTTTTTTTAAACTGCTGGAGGAGATTAATCTTGATGATGTGGAAATTTTTGGCTTTCCGGAAGGGAGCATCATCTTTCCTCATGAACCCATACTGCAAGTTCGGGGACCACTCATTAAAGTACAACTTCTGGAGAGCATGCTTTTAAATCATATCAATTTTGGAACATTGATCGCAACTCTCGCCCGTAGAAGTTGGTTAGTGGCAGAAGGAAAAACGTTAGTTGAATTTGGGATGCGAAGGGCCCAAGGACCCAATGGGGCCATGATGGCTTCACGGTCTAGTTTTATCGGCGGTTTTTCCGCCAGCTCCAACACCCTTGCAGGTCATTTGTATGGCATCCCGGTAGTTGGAACCATGGCCCATTCTTTTGTGCAAAGTTTTTTTACCATTGATTCGGAAACACTCATCTGGAAAGGAAAATCGATTTCTCATTTATTGGAAAAAGTTAAAGACGAAGATGGCCTTCACACCAACGAAGGAGAATTGGGTGCTTTTATTGCTTATTCAAAAGTCTTTCCTGATTCGGCCATATTACTGGTTGATACCTACAACTCCCTATCCAGCGGCATTCCCAACGCTCTACGAGTTTTTAAAATCCTCAAAGCATTAGGACACAGGCCTTATGGCATTCGTTTAGACTCTGGAGATATGGCCTATCTCTCAAAAGAGGCCAGACGAATGATGGATAAAGCAGGTTTTCCTGAACTTAAAATATTTTGCTCCAATGAGCTCGATGAAAATATCATTTTAAGTTTAAAAGAACAGGGCGCCTTGATAGATTCCTTTGGCATTGGAACAAAGCTTGTCACAGCAGCGCTCGATTCATCCTTAGGAGGAGTTTATAAATTGGTTGAGATCAATGGGAAACCACGAATTAAAATCTCTGATCAGCCCACTAAAAGAACCATCCCTTCATGCAAAAAAATTTACCGCTTAAGTGGCCAAGATGGGATGTACCTCATGGACATCATGGTCAACGAAAAAGAAAAAGAGCTAATGCCTTTTGAGGATGTGATGGCCTATCACCCATTCTTTGATCAGTTAAAATCCATCGTCATTCCTAGCAAAGTAGAACCCATGCTGGTTCCGCTATTTATGAATGGCAAATGGTTAGGGGAAACAAATCTTCATAGCATCAGGGAAAGAAGCCTCAGAGAAATGAAAAAAATGCGAGAGGACATCATTCGTCATAAGAATCCAACACCTTATAAGATCGCTGTTTCAGGACACCTAAAAGAATTAATGAATTCAACCTACCAGACAGAAATGGGAATTCCCGTACTTAAATAAAATATGTTTTAAATATCTTAATATTTCTTAATAAATGCAGCTTCTGTGTCGATAAATCTTCCATCTCATGAACATGCGGACCCTAATCGCTCTATTCATTTTTCTGCTCACTACTTCATGTGGCTTTGAAGTAACGTCCAACAATTTAACCAATTCTAAAATACTGACCAAAATCTTTGGTTCGGTCCCGTCACTCGTTGGAAGCATTACTCACCAAAGTAAAAATTCCTTTTACGCCTATGCCGCCACCTGTGAGGCCACTGTTGAACTCTTAGAGTTGGATGCTAATGACAAAGTAATTTCTCCCGCTGTGGCCAGTGCACCGGTTATGCCCGATGGCTCTTTTACCCTTAGCGCTGATCCAAATGTCTTTGCTGAACCTAATGTTAAATACATCCTGGAAGTCACAACTGTCGGGGCCTGTGATGAATTACTACAAAGACCTCTCACCAGTCCTTCAACTCCTCAGGTAGTCACAGCTTTTTCAACAATCGTAAGCTTTGCGCGAGAATCAGAACTCTCTAAAAAGCTGACGGAAGTGACTAAAGAGCAAATCGAAAAATTGCTGTCGGGAACATCTACGATAGTGAGTGCAGATGAGGCCTATACTATTTTATCCACCTCAAAGGCTCAGGAATTCAGTGTCGTCTTTTCAGATAATCCTGCGAAGCTCAATGAGGCCACTCCGGTGATTAAAGAAAAAGTCATTCCAGCAAACCAGATCAACGAAGGTGCTGTGAATAATTATAAAATCACTGCTTATCACTGGAATCCCAATTACAACGTGGCCATTCAATGGAAGCTTGATGGAGCACTCGTTAGTTCACTCTCCGGCTGGAACTATGCGCCCGGAGGGGATTCATCTGGTCCTAAAAGTCTTGAAATATATGTCGGTGCCGATAATGGGGCCGGAGGAGTTGACCTCACTAGACCCTATCATTACCTGACTCATTCATTCGCAGTTAACAACAGCATTCTGCCTTCACCACCGGCGTTAAATTTTGCCTCAACCCTGGTTGCTGATCCTGATATTACGGTCAACATGTTAACAGGTCCGGGAATGGTTAATTGCCAGACTTTTGATTCCCTCGCTATCACAGTGGATGATGCCACGGTTCCGCTCTTTTTTTTACAGGATTGTGATACCGCCAACTCTCAAACCCTGGATTTAAGCTTGCCTGCCGGTGACGGAACAAAGATCATACGCCTTTGGGCGAGAGACCACGAAGGTGTCATTTCTCCCATGCCCTCTCAATTATCGGTCACCTTAGATCAAACGGGCCCTGAGATTAATCTAACTTCCCCCCAAAGCGTTTTAAGAGGTGGACAATCCATTAACACCACCCTGGCAGTAAGTGATCTCCACGGTGTTGCCAATTTAAATCTTTATATTTCAACCGATAATGGCCTGACCTATAACCATGTGACATCTATCCTTACCACGGCCACTTCTCATAACTGGTCAACTCCAGTGATTAATTCCACTAGCGTAAAGATCAAATTAGTGGCCCAGGATTCATTAGGTAACTCTTCGGCAGTGGAGTCAGATAGTTTCGCTATAGATTCCACCGCCCCTCTGGCACCAGCGATCACTTTAACTTCACCGTCCATTACGAATAATCTTACTACCACTTTGAGTCTCCCATCCTGTTCCGATTACAGCGGCATTCATCTAAGTGAATCATCAACGGCGCCTGCTGTTTCAGATGCGGGTTGGGTGAGCTGCCAGAATAGTCTTAGCTATACTTTAACTTCCGCTACAAATGGGATTCGCCGGATTTATGCTTTTGCTAAAGATGCGGTTGGAAATATTTCTTCTTCCAATTATGTCGAATTAACTCTCGATACCGCCGTACCAGATGTTACATTACTTGGCCTTGATTCCAGTACACCTACCAATAATTCAACGATTAGTATTTCTGCTTCCAGTTGCAGCGGAATGTCTCACGTCCTTATTAAGAACACCAATAGCGCTCCGTCCATCAATGATAGTGGCTGGAATGCATGCTCTTCGGTACCAGGGAACATAACCGCCAATATCAGCGGCGGCAGCGCCCATTATAGCTTTTATGCTTTTGCCAAAGATGCTGCAGGAAATATTTCAAGTTCCAAAGTATTCAATATTACCTATGATATTACCCCTCCCGTTTTAAGTAGTGTCATCATTAACCCTACCAGTGCTGATCCAAGCATTGGGGACGAGTACACCGGGACTGTTTTTGTTAATGTCAAAATTAATTATCAGGAAACGGAATCCGGATCGGCCATCAAGCTCTCTCTTGCTGATCCTGCAACTGGTGCCTGTGTTCAGGACTCATCAAGCTGGCTTACTCAACTCGGTACAGGGGATATTACTCAAACATTGGGTTTTCAAATTAACTCCGGTGATGGAACAAAAAAGATATGTGCCTGGGTCAAAGACGTTCTGGGTAACATCTCCATAGATACTGACTCCATTAAATTTGAAGTTGGGAACATCCCTAAAGTGACACTCTTAACTGCAGTTAACAGCGCTAACAGCTCTCTTGTCGCCGAAGTTAATGAAGATGTCACAGTCGCCTTTAATGTGACTGACGTGGAAGGATTGCATAATAATCCCCTGTCTTTTGAGTACACTTTAAATAATAGTAACTGGTATCCCTTATTAGATTCAGGAGGCACTCCGCTCACTCTCTATGGAGGATTAACAGGTAATCCTACTAGTTTTAATTCGCAAGTGACGATCAAGTCCCCAAGCTCGAGCTATTTCAGAATCAGACTGAAGGCCGCTGATAAGGCGGGTAATGACTCCTTAGTGGCCTATGCTGCTCCTTTAAACACCCATCCATGGCTCATCTATGCTGGCTCGACAGACTCAGGGCTTGGCAACTCGGCCTTGGCGACCTCGTTCTCAGGACAACCTAATTACGGGTATAGCACTTTTGCTTTTGACCCTGTTCGAGGAGATCTTTATGTTAAAGATTTTGGATCAGGTCTAATAAAGATCGATATTAAAACTTCCAAGTCTTCGATGTTCCTACGCTCCGGTGCCACAACTCTCTCTTTACCTGCCTCTGGTGCATTTGATTTCAACGTACACTCTTTATCCTCTCAGTACGTTTTTGAATTTTCGGCCGATGGTTGGTTGTATATCAACGCCCAGACTACAAGTTTAGGGGCCCAGGGTAAAATTTATCGAATTAATCCTGAAACTAAAGAGGTCCAATACATCGCTGGTAGCGGATCGGATTATACTAATTTATCCAACCCTGCCGCTCTTAACCTTATGTATGGCCAGCTAGCGGTCGATGAATCAGGCAGCTCCTACGCCCTGGTTCACTGTAGTACAGGAGCCACTCCGAGCAGTACCACCAGTGCCTTTAAACTGGTCAAAATCACCTTAGCAGGAGCGGTCACTCATGTTGCCGGTGATTGTACCAGGGCCTCACCATTTGCCAGTGGTAATGGTCCTTATTCAGCAACCACTAGTCCTCTCGGAATTATGGCCTATCCGCAAATGGGAGATCTGGCCGTTAAGGATAATGGGAATGTCATTGTCCACCAGAACTATTCGACCGGTTATTTAACCAAGATTATCAATGGCCAACTATATAAGAGCTCCCTTAGCGGAATGGGAATGAAGTTTCATAGTAACGGCAAGCTTATCTTAACATCAGGAAGTGTTCGGTTGGTTAACATTGATGAAACCAGCTCTAACATAGACACAGTTGCCTCTACCATTGTTGGCAGTGATTACACTCTTCCCAATTGCCATCAGGATGGAGTTGCCGTCGCTTCCGCCTGTGCCATCAGCCAATTCCGTGCAGGCTTCACTAAAAATGGGCAGATCATGTTTGCTGATGGCCCGGTAGTCAATGGCCCGAGAAAGATTCGCATTCGCTATGTGAACGAAGAAAATAAGGTTGTGACCTTTGCCGGAACCACTTCTGTTTTCGGTGAAGGGGCCGACAAATCACTGCTTCGGGGAAGTATCGGTTCCATTTATTACCAACCAAGTACTCTTGCTAATGCTGATTTTCCTGAGGGCCTCTATATTGGGGCACCAGAAGCTCCTGCTATTTATCACATCGATACAGCGGGAATCCTCGACCGCCACATGGGAAGCGGATTGGGCTCCGGAAATCCTTCACCCCAAGGGGCAGTGATTGATTCATCTTTTAATTTAGGCTCCGTGTATACCGCCGGACATAGTGGGGCCAATTTTAAATTTGGAACTGACGGCTATCCTTACATCAGAGGCAGTGTCTCCTTTTTCAGAGTTGGCCCAGGCAAAATTGGTAACAACAAAATGAGTGGTGGCATTTCCTGGGATAATTTAACTGATGGCTCCAGCGCTTTGGCCGGTTCAATTCCTGCAGTCACTTTGAAAAATAATATTGCTCTTAAAGGCAATGGTCTTTTTATCGCAGGGGTGGGCGTATCCGGCACCACTACCACTTCCGGGAACAACTCCTCTTCATTAAGATTTATGGATTTTACACAGGATAAGGTCGTTCATATCATGGGTGGCAATGGCACTAACGCTTACAGTCCTGACCAAACGACAACAACGGATTTAAGAGGGCTCAATCTAAACATGACTTACGGAAATACCGGCATTCAGTATGTCCAATATGATGCCGCCAATGACCTGCTCTACTTTGTTGAAAACAGCAAAAAGCTCAGATACATAACGGCTCCAGGAAGTCACGCCAGTAAACTTATTACCATTTTAGATTTTACCAGTGAATCAAGCACCATCTATAACTTTACTCTCCGCCCGGATGGTAGCTCCATCTTCTTTGTCAGGGGGAACGGAAAACTCTATTGTCATAATTTGGGAACGGCTCCTGCCTGGTGTGACAGTGTAACGGAGCTAGGACCAACCTCAGGCCTTCCGCTCATCGGAGGTCAACCTAACCAGTTTAGCTGGAAAAACAACAATATCTTATTTGTCTCCAACGGCTCGGTGGTCATGTCCTATACTGTTCCTTGATCTTCAATCGGGAGCTTTAAGAGAAAAGTCGTAGTAGGAGCAGTGGTATCGTATTCAAAAGTACCACCATGGCCAATGGCAATTGAGCGACAAATACTAAGTCCAAGACCGGTCCCCTTCCCTACATCTTTTGTCGTAAAAAAAGGTTCCATCAGTTTTTCAACCAGGTCACTATCCAAAGGTCCACCAGAATCAGCGAACTTTAAAATACAAAAATTCTTTTCAATTTCTAATGATATTTGAATCCACTTATTAGACTTACCTTCAAGAGCATCTATTGAATTGGAAATCAAATTGTAAATAATTTGCGAAATTTCTGTGGGACGACCGTGAATCAGAACCTCTTTATCAGAATCGGGGAAACGGAAGTCCACGTTCTCATTTTTTAAACGTGCCGAGAGAGATCCATAGACCTGCAAAATTAATTCCGTCAAAGGAATCCTTTCCATGACCTCTCTACTGCCGTCACCGGTCATACTTCTCAAAGTTTTAATGATTGTGGAAATTCTTGTCACTTGCTTAGCAATATCAGACAAACCATTTTTCAATTCATCATCATCCAGATGATGACGGCCCTGCTGCTTTTGCATGACATCAGTTATAAGTGCTATGACAGCGAGCGGATTATTAATCTCATGCGCCACTCCCGCGGACATTCTTCCCAGGGCCGACAACTTGGCAGCGTGCAAACTTTTTAGTTTTTCCTGCTCTAATTCACGATCAAACTTCTCGGTATATTCAACGACTCGGTACTTAAAAGTTAAATAAGACCATACAGAGGTTGATATTAGTAAGGAAATGATGAGAAGCAGAAAGGTAATAACCCCCCCGCCCTCTATGCCTGCAGAGTATGCCAGTCCCGTATATTTAGAGGGTAACATATAACTAGAGACTGCAAGTGTCGTGACCCCGCATGCCCAAAGAACCAACAAAGATATATGAATGGGATTTTCGAAAGTTTTAATAGGTTGTATCTCGTTGCCAGTCACTGGTTGTTAATCCTAAAGTATATGTCTATGGTTAGTTACATAAAATCATTGGAACGGGACATTCAGCTTCAGAGAGTAGTCACTTTTACCTCCCTGGGTACTCTTTTCCATTGGTACTGCTTTTACGCTCTTTCGTCTATCTTGCCCTATATATTTAGATTTCATCTGAGCTTAGTAGATGAATCCGTTTCCTTCATGAGTTGGATGGCCATTGCATTAGGATTTTTTGTCCGACCTTTAGGCACTCTTATGTTTGCTCCGAGAATTGATCTTTTTGGCAGGAAGTCAACTTATGCATCTTCACTCAATTTGCTGGCCGCAAGTGTTCTGATGGTCGTCGTTTTTCCTTTTGATAGCGCTCCTATCTCTTTATCCATTTCAATAATTCTTCTTAGTCGCCTGCTTCAAGGGATAGCCATTTCGATGGAATACGGTGCAGCGATCAGCTACATCTACGAATCTGTCCCCAAGGAGAAAGCGGGCTTTTTTACCGGTATTTTACAGCTCACAGCACCTATTGGCTTCTTAGGCGCTTTGTTGATGAATTTGATTTCCACCCAAATGGTGAGTGATTATATCTATCATTACTGGTTCTGGAAATTTCCCCTGATCATAGGTCTCGTTTTATTCTTTTTATCAAATCGAATAAGAAGTGATCTTCCAGAATCTCCGATGTTTGAATTAATGAAAAGAAGACAAGAATTGAGTCTGAATCCGTTAAGCGAAATTTTCAAATCAAAGCTTCACCGAAAAAATATCCTCTTTGCTATATTTTCCGTAACAGCTGCCCAAGGTGCCAGTTACTACTTGATGCACACATTTATTATAAATTATTTGGCCACTCGTTTTTCCCTGACCGAAGAAAAAATCAAATTTTTTATGATTGCCCTCATCACATTATCCTGGCCCTTGGCCATTATCGTTGCAAAGCAGTTGGATAAAAGCAAATCCAGGCCGTTATTTTTAAAGATTTTAATGACCAATTTTATAATGATTCCTTCGCTGTTTTATCTGTTAGAACTATTCCAAAAACAGGGCGTCAGTTACTGGAGCGTCTTTATACCCGTTGTGATTCTTTATATGGGAAGTATTTCAATCTATGCAGTTACTGGTAAATTGCTTGCAGATCTCTTTCCGACCCCAATACGGGGAACGGCCATTTCCATTCCTTATCACATTGGTAACGGAATCTTTGGAGGTCTAATTCCTATTCTCACCAATATCTCTATGCAAGGAAATGACTTAAACCCCTGGCCGGTTCTGAGTTATGTCTGTGCTCTCATTCTTCTGGCGATATTCATGACGACGAGGAAAATTAATGTATAAATCAATTCTTATTATCGGCTATTTTTCTTGCGAGAGTAGAAACTCACGCTATTGATGGAAACTACGGCAGGATTATCAATAATACCTAACAATGTTTCCCCTACACCTAATAGTAGAGACCCATCATTTTGAAGATTGGTAAACAATGATTCAACGACTAATTTTTTAATTTCTATTTTGTGATAAATGAGAACATTACGGCAGAGAATCAGATGATAAGAATCTTCTCCTTTTACTTTCCAGCCGTCATTAACCTTCTCAAAATACCGAAGCTTACGTTCATCCGAGGGCCCTCGCATAACCTCAAAATCGCTAAGCAAAGGGCTTAGGAACAAAATCATGGGCACCCAATTTAAGTGCAAGCAATGTTTTCTCGGCACCCACAGTGGTGGTGGCCGAAAAAAGGATAAATTTTTGAGTCAGCCCTGGCCATTAATTTCCTTAATGGGCTCGATGCCATCCATCTCCGGCATCTCCAGATCCAGAATGATCAGATCGACATCATGATGCCGTAACTGATCCAGGGCTATTTTTCCGTTGGCCGCGGTACAGACCACTTCCACCTCTGGTGTATTGACAAAAGCCCTCTCTACCAGAGACCGAAAAAGAGAAGAATCATCCACGACCATTAATTTAATCTTCTTCAAAATGAATCCTTACTTAAATAGGGACTGTAACTGTTCGGCCAATTACGCCAAGCCAAGGGCTGCCTCCAGCATTTCCCCACTGGTCTTGGCATTTTCCACTGCGCCACAGGAAACGTCCTTCATGGTATTAAAGATAGAGCCTACCCCTTTCTTAGATTCAATAATAACTCTTGAAACCTCGTTGGTTGAGGCCGATATCATAAGTATCAACTATCTCATCTACCGCCAGACCAAAAATCTGAGTCTGTGAATGCAGTACCACGATATTAATGTCTTCTTCTTTAAATGGATCTATGGCCCTTTCCAAACCAAAAACTTCTTTAATTTTAAGAATTGGAAGCAGGTTCCCACGTAGTTGTTACCTCCCACCCAATGGTCACCACTTTTTAGCTAAAAATTCCCACCCTTGGTCACCGGTTAAAAACTGGTTATTTTCACCCGCTGTCACCGCTTGAATTGACCTTTTTCCCACCTCCGGTCACCGGTTTAGGGCCTAAAATTCCCA
>JAMPXB010000029.1 GCA_023701435.1 Bacteriovoracaceae bacterium
CAAGGCGAAACCGGACTGGTAAGCGGCAACCGAACCCGCAAGTCTGATTTAAGAATTGATCTTTATGGGGAATTGGACGAACTTAATTCCCGTATGGGTCTGTGTTCTTCTCAATTGGCGGTAGATCACCTGGAGTTTCAACAGATCGTAAATTTTCTTCATCATATCCAATCGGCCATTTTTGATCTGGGATCAAATCTGGCCTGTGAACTTGAAAACCGTCAAAAGTTTAATCTGCCTCAGATCTCAGATGCCTTTATTAAAGATATCGAAGAGGAAATTGATCGTTTGGACAGCGAGCTTCCACCGCTTAAAAATTTCATCTTGCCCGGTGGTTCAGTAATTGCCGCCACCATTCATATGGCCCGTACCAATGCCAGAACGGTGGAACGTAAAATCGTTAAATTTCATGAGAGTACGAAAGAGGAACTTCCTCTTAATGCTCTGATCTTTTTAAATCGCCTGTCGGATTATTTATTTGTCCTGGCCCGTTATGTGAACAAGGTCAAAGGTGTGGAAGAGATCGCCTGGAAGCCCCGAAACTAATTACTGTTCGGAATAAAGCCGCATGATCCCGGTGATTTTTTCACCCACTGTGAACTTGGACTTTTTGTAATTGTAGATAATAAATCCCACGCCCATAATCGTTGATAAAGTTCCCAACACCAAGAGCCTGGTTCCTTTGTTCACAGTGCCCGGTAAAGTGGCAACCACGAACAACGGCAAGGCGAGCACGATTAACAAACTTCCGACATCAATGAGCGTTGCCATTAAAGAAGTCAGCTTGTTGCGGCTTCTGATTTCCTGTTTAGAAATCTTGATTTTACTATTGGCCTTCTTGCGTAGGTCTATTTCCCGAGCGTGTGATGCTGCTTGGGATTTTTTTAGTGAAGGATTTCTGCTGTTGTGTAACTGGTTATTGATCCGGGCCCCGGTAAAGTCCATTTTGAGAGCATAGTCTAAGCGGACATCTGCTTGACCATCAAAGCTCAAGGCATTGATGTCGGCTTCATCCATTTTTTGTTCTGCCATAGTGATGAGAGTATCGCCAATGCGGATTTCATCGCCCACAAAAACTTCTGTCTGCTCCACACGTATGCCATTGAGATAGGTGCCGTTTTTGGATTCGAGATCAGTCAGCTCCAAGCGGTCTACTTTAAGATTCAGCCGGCAGTGCTTGCCACTGATTTTGGTGTCTTCCAGTTGAAACTCACACTGGCGGCTGCGACCAAAAGTCACTGCACCATTTTGTGTAATCACATGTTCTTTATTTAAACCTTGGCTTACTACTTTTAGGGCAACTTTCATTACTTCCAAAAATCCTGATGATAATTAAAGTGGCAGATCTCTTTTACTCTTTGGAGATATTTATGAATCTTTTCTGGAAATTGAAATTCCGGAACAACATAAAGTCCCCATATGTGCGAGGCGAGTAATATATCATACATGGTAAATTCGCTGGATTTGTAAAAAGGTTTTAAATCGTCCGCCACTTCAGTGAGATCTTTTAATATGTCTTGAGTGAAGGTCGCTTGCTTTTTTACCAGCTCCTTAAAAGGACCCCGTTTAACCTCTTTTTTCTTCTGAAAATAAGACCTTGAGGAGTCATTGAACTCCGGCGTATAGATCCAATAAGGCATCGCCAGATTATGAACATTACTCCCTAATTTGTTTAGAAGAGCAGTAAAGGCCGGGTACATCTCATCTTTTTGAATTTTCGAAAGCTGCAAAGAATTTGTGCTATCGAGGACTTCCAATATATCCAAACTCTCATTCATCGCCTTGCCGTCAATTTCCATAATCGGCAGCATCTTCACCCCAGTGAGCTTAATGGGTGTCGCCTCATCATCATAAGGCACAACAATTGACTGGTAAGGCAGCTGTAAATAGCCGAGTCCCATACGAACTCGAATACAGAAGGGACAGTGAACGTAGTGATATAGTTTTAATTCCATAAATCCTCGGGCAATTATGCTATTATAAGCTAAGTTATGATAATCCCAAATACCTGAGTTCACTTGATGCATGGCGATCATTGTAAAAGTGGAAGATTAACTGTAATAATGGGCTTATTGCATGGAGAAGAATTATGGAATCAATTATCTCAATTACTGATAAAGCTATTCAGCAGATTCAACATATCGCTAAGACGGAAAATCCTGATGGGACCAAAGGCCTGCGTTTAGCAGTTACTGGCGGTGGCTGCTCAGGTCTTTCTTATAAAATTGAATTCAGTGAATCCAAAGAAAAAGATAACGTCCTCCAATTTTCAGACTTCAAAGTATTCATCGATCCCAAGTCGGTGATCTATCTAAAAGGCATCGTCCTGGATTTCAAGGATGGTCTGACTGGTAAGGGTTTTGTTTTCGATAACCCGAATGCCAAAAACACCTGTGGTTGTGGCGAATCTTTCTCTCTTTAAATCATGCTAGACCAATACCGCTATCATGCCGGCCAGTTCACTGTAACTTTTTGTGAACTAAGTTTCACGGGCTCGGATGTAAAATCCTTCCTGCAAAACCAATCCACCTTTGATGTGGCCCGCTTAAATGATCAAAGTTTTCAACTGCTGAGCTTCCTTGATCCTCAAGGAAGAGTGGAATGTTACGGTTGGCTGACACTAAAAAATAATCACTACAGTTATCTCGTGCCGGAGCTTCTCCTAGAGAGAACTCTTGTCCGGCTAAATAAATTTCTGATCTCTGAAGACGTCACTATCAGTGACCCTGTGAAAAGAGAATTTCACCTCTTGCTGGGTCCTGAAGCCCAGGCTTCTGCCGATGCGGAAGCCCTCGTGGGGATGGTCTTCGATGAAACCGCATATCTGCAAACTCCGGCGGCTTCCACGCTTCCGCATTTATCTAATGAAGAGGTCAGTACTTGGCGTGCCCTTACAGGTTGGCCCAGCTTTGATGGCTCGGACTTTAGTTCGGAGATCATCAATAACCTGCGACTCTTTGATTTAAGTGTCGTGATGAATAAGGGTTGTTATCCCGGCCAGGAAACTGTTTCAAAAATTGCTACCCGCCGAGGAGCTGCTTATAGTCCGGTCTTAATTGAACTTAGCGTTGCTGCCCCAGTGGGCGAGATCATGAGTTTTGAGAAGAAAATCGGAACTGCCCAAGGCTGCTACCCTTGGCAGGGTAAGTTCTATGTGACGGCCAGTTTACTCAGAGACTTCCGGGTGGAGCGAATGAAAATTCATTTCACTATCAATGATTCATCTTTTGATGGATTGGTTCGCTATTATCCTCTCATCACCGGTAATCCTCAGGAAAAGGCCCGTGAGCTTTTCTACGAGGGAAGTGATCACTTCAAAGTGGATGAGTTAAAAGAAGCCGAAGAAAAATTTCGACTGGCGATCAAACTCGATCCTGCCTTTGCCGATGCTTATGAAAGTTTGGGAGTCATGCTGGGACGCCTGGAGCGTTACCAGGAAGCGATTGATTTAATGAAACAGCTCAGTGAAGTTGATCCTAAATCGGTTCTCGCCCATACCAATATGTCGTTGTTTCTGATGAAAGTGGGAAAAATTACTGAAGCCGAAGAACACAAGTCACTGGCAACGGTGAAGTCTTTTCAAAGTTTCGGTGATGAATTTAAAAATAAAGAATTAGAAACTCTTCGCAAACAAAAGCAGCAGGAAGAATGGGCCCAGCGGGAATCCATGTTCCGCCAGGTCCTGGAAATTGATGAAGATGATACTCTCGCCAATTATGGTCTGGGTTCTATTGCGGTGGAAAAAGGCGAGTGGGAAACCGCCCGTGCTCATCTGGAGCGAGTCCTTAAGCAAGATCCAAAATACTCCGTGGCCTATCTCGCCTTAGGTAAGGCGCTCAAGGGTCTAGGACTTATTGAGGAAGCAAAAAATATCTGGAAAGAAGGTATTAAAGTCTCGGCTGCCAAGGGGGACTTGATGCCTGCCAATCAAATGCAGCAGGAACTTAGTCTTTAGCGTAGAGGTCTTCCGCTTTTTTCAGCGTTTTTTTAAGATCACTCAGATCCTTTCGATGGGCCTTAAGTTTCTTTTCCCATAGTGGGATTTTCTTTTTAAATTTATTCAATTCTTTTTGCTGTTCCTGAATCAACTCCCACGCAGTCTTGTGAATGAGTCCCTGTTTAAAGGCCCATTTTAATTCTTTATAGGTGTAGTTGAGCATGTGGAATTCTTCCACTACTCGCCAATGAATTTTTTCTTTTTCATGTGGTCCAAAGAGATACCAGATGGAATCAAGTTCACGGGCACCGGCCAGATCAGCAAACAGTTTAAAGGCCCAGAAGAAAGTGAAGTAGGCATGGAAAACTCCACGCAGCGGACGAGGAGTTCTTCTCCATGGGCTGTAGTAGATATTATCCAGCGGCTCATCGATCAATTTTCCGAGATTTAAATAGTAGTTTAAATGATGATGACCATTTTCATGAAGGAGATCATCCATCAGATCCACAAAGTCGCGATGATAAAGATTAATCATCGAATAACCTGGCAGGTCCTGATGGGAGTAGCTCACAAATTCTGGCTGTTTAATCGGAATGATAACATCGGTAAAAGCAGCAAATCTCTCCCAGGAAGTTGGTGAGTGCTTCTTGATAACTTTCAGGGCAATTTCAATGCGCTCGGAGAAGGCTTTCATCTCTTTCATCGTATGGGTCATAAGCCGCAGCTCTTTCCCTTCCAAATGCAGAGTGGTCTCCAGCAGACGACAAATATTTTTACCCTTCTTATATTCGCCCAGTGAAGACTGGAAGCGAAAGGCCGAGGTCAACTTGTCAGATTTTAAAATGTGCCGTTCAGCTAATGTGACCAGATGTTTATCGTAGTCTTTCAAGGTCTCTTGCGAAGCCTTGCCCAGGGTTTTTCCCTTGTTGAGGCGCTTTAGGAATTGATCAGCAAACTCGCTACTGTTCCATTTTTCAAAAACAGTTTCTTCTTCAATTCCAAAATCATTCTTACCCAAGTCAGGACTTTGTTTGTTGAAAAAATTAAAGGTCTGAAGTTGGGTGAGAAAATGCCAATGAAGATTTGAGTAGCTTTTAAGTTCATCCTGATGTTCAAAGACCCACTGTGAAATATCACTAGCCGGTAGCTTGGCCATCTCGTTGAGTGTGGTCTTAAGCAGTGTCTTGTATCTGGATTTAAGTCGGGATTTAAGGAGCGAGTAGTTTTGTTTTTTAAATGTCATAAAAGATGGCTGGGAAGGAGAGACTCGAACTCTCGACCAACAGATTAACAGTCTGCTGCGCTAACCAACTGCGCCACTTCCCAACTCATAGTCAAAAGATCAGTAATTTATAATCTTCTCCTGAAATAATGTCTAGCTTTTTTGGCAGGAAAGATCACGAATTCTTCAGAATTATTTTGCTCAAGTTTTTGGAATACTTGACCGATAAGGTCAAAAAGGACCATTTCTTGGCCAAATCCAACTTCGTCCTTCGGGCCCTAAGAATTTTAGGCTTAGAAGAGATGCTAAAACTATCTGAAGTCCTGCTGGAAAAGCAGGTCCCGCTCAAAAAAGCAGCGGGGGAAGAGCTTATTGCCTGGGATGATGCCACCGACAAACGCCCGAAAAGGCCAGTCCCCCAACAAGAAGCCAAAGTTTTAGAATTCCCTAAGAAAAACATTAATGAGCTGGAAGCCCTAAAAGAAGAGGTTCAAGGAGCTGAAGAAACCGGTGATATTATGGGCACCGATTTGATGTTGTGGCAGAGAGAAATTACCAAGCAAGCCGACGTTAATATCCTCAAACGAGAAGCACTTAAGGGCTATAAAAAAGCCACGGAAATGTACGTCGTAAAAACCCCCACCACCGAAGGCAAAGACAAGATTCGATTTGCGTCCACCAATGGTGTCCTGATCAATAAGAAACAAGCTTAATGAAAGGGTATGGCCGTCACTTTTTGCGGAAATTTTAAATTGAGTTCACTTGCAAGCTTAGGATCAAGTGTGAGTTGTCCGTCACCGTGAACTTGTACCCAGGTTCTCAAGGCAAAGAAGTCATGTTCGGGTTTTTCTACTGAAAGCAGAACGTCCCGGGCATTTTCCTGTTCAAAGGGTTTATTGGAAACCAAAGTACCGGTAATTCTTTCTTTGATAGGCTGGATTTCCTTAAGGGGACAGCGGTAATGAGGTCCACCATCGAAAGGATCCACTTCATAGGTATATTTAAATCCAATGCCCTCAAGCATCTTCTTAACAGGCTCAGTTTCTTTGCCCACTTTACCAATGGATTCTCGGGCTTCCATCGGAAGCAGCGTTTGGTAAATATTTTCCGAAGGAAAAAGACTGAGAATAAATTCTTTATTGTTTCTACTTAGTACATCGGCTTCATGATAGTTCATGTTCAGGAATCTTCTTCCTACGGCTTCCCACAGAGGAGAATTTCCATGACGGTCAAGCGGTGGCATGAGTTCAGAATGAATCATAGGCTTGAAGCGGTTCGGATTGTTGGCCATATAAAGGAAGCGAACGAACGAGAGCTGTTTACCAAGTTTTTCTTTATGACCGCGGAAATCAGGATTCAAAATCAATCCACCGATCTCAGTAGGGCCATTGGTATCCAGACCTAATTTTAAAGTGCCATGGACGAAGCCAGTATTGATGGTCTGTGAGAACTTCGCTTCCTGACCTACAGTCAGATAGAAGTGTGGTTCATTCTCTGTTCCATGTTGTGCATGAATCATAGAAACGCCCAAAATCTCACCGGTCTCGTAATCTTCCAGAACAAAAATATAATAATTTTTTGAGAGGTCTGAACTAGGGTGTTTGAAACTTCTCATGGAGCTATCGATCTTGGAGCTTATGAGTTCTTCATCGGGAGGCAAATTGATGAAGGTCATAATATTACTTAATTTAAATAAATGGCTCAGGTCCGTTGGCTGAACCGATCGCAATATAAACATTTAGAACTCCTGACGGATAATTTCTTCCAACTTCTCCAGCGCGGCGAGGGAGAAGGTCCATGGTAGCACGAGAAGATAAGATTTTTCGAAATTTGTACCTTGGAAACCGTACCTTTCCAGTGACCGTGCTTTATCAATGAGAGGGTAATACCCCACAGTGTCCTCACCATTCAACAAATTATGATCTTTTAAGATTTGATGAAGTCTGGAGTGGAAACGTGTCCATTTTCCTTGGGCCCCCCAGAGTTCAGGACTCAGTGCGTAGGCAATCCAATGGGGGAGCAGATGTTGATGAAGACCCGGACTATTACTTAGAGGCAGTTCATTTTTTGAAAGAACGACTGTACCTAATGGGGGAAAATCAATGATGGCCAGCTGATGTTGATCTTGAAGAAATTTTGCAAACATCCAAAGCTTTCCTTCAAAAACCAATTTGATTTCCGGATAGGCTGCCTGCGCATCTTGTAGGTTGGCAAAATAGGCTGTGTGCCATCCTGGAATGGAAATCTGAGGAGCTTCTTGCTGTGGGTTATGTTGAAATTGTAATTTGCTCCAGATGATCTTTGGATGCAGTTGACTCATGATAGGACCATCAAGGGTCAGGTCGAGAGGAAATTCATCCTTCACTTGTTTTAAAAGTTCTTCGGAAAATTCGCTCTCAATTGTCCTAAGTGTCATGAGATCCTTCGACTGTATATTCTTGATTTCTGCAATAGCGGTAAGGGATAATACCCTGACCCTTTGGAGGATACTACTATCGAAGACATGTTGAAAACTGTTGAGGCTTCTTTTGCTCAGAAGGACTATCGTGGGGCCCTGAAAATTTTGGAGGCCAATCAATCAGAAATCTCACCGGGTTTATGGCATTACAATATGGGAACGGTGTATGGAAAATTGGAAAATTATCCTCTCGCCCGTTATCATTTATTAATGGCCGACGAAAAAGGTCTGAGCTCTCACGAAGTCATCACGAACCGCAATTTAGTGGAAGCAAAACTCGAAATCCCAAAATTTGAAGAGCCTCTCATCTGGAGTGATTATTTAATCAAGACTGGATTGGCAGCGGCTCAGGGAATTTTTGTAACGATCAGCTTGCTGTTAATCATCGCTGCGATAGTTTCTCTGTGGAAAAAAAGCAGTGTTAAAATTTTTGGCCTATTCCTCACGTTGGGACTATTCGTGGTGGGACTAAACTGGTGGATTGGCTCCTGGAGGAGACAGGTTGTGCTGATGTCACAGCCCATTTATGAAGGACCCTCGGCAATATTTGAAGGCAGGGATGAACTGCCTCCAGGTGTGATGCTGATTACAGTTAAGAAAGAGGGCTGGCTCGAAGTGATTTATCCTTCCCGTTTTAAGGGCTGGATCAAAGATTCTGGTTTGAAGGAGCTTGAATGAGTTACGAAAAAGATATGATGGATAAACTTGGAAGAGGGGAGTCTACTGAAGACCGGCTTGATATACCTATTCTAAAATATATGTGGGATGCAAGTCCCTTATCTTTTCTGGCGAAGGAAAGTTATCACGAGTTTTTTAAGAAGATCACTTTCTTAAACTCCTTTTCTGATAATGAAGTTCGTCTTTTTACGAAGTTCCTGCATCGCCGGGAATTTATGCCCAATGAAACGATCTTTAAGCAGGGGGATTCCGGGTACGGTTTCTATTTCATCTTTAGCGGTGCTGTTAATATCTATGCCAATTACAATACTCAAAGTGATGAGTTGGGGGACTTAGTGATCCGCCTGGAAAAGAGACAATACTTTGGTGAGATGGGACTTCTAGAAGAATTCAATCGTCGAAGTGCCACTA
The DNA here is from genome assembly GCA_023701435.1 of Bacteriovoracaceae bacterium. Taxonomy (GTDB): domain Bacteria; phylum Bdellovibrionota; class Bacteriovoracia; order Bacteriovoracales; family Bacteriovoracaceae; genus Peredibacter. The sequence continues at coordinate 8,707 of JAMPXB010000029.1, forward strand.
TCGTTGCCGCCGAAAGTACTATTTTACTGGGAATTTTTAAACCCGATTTGGACCGAATGCTTGAAACACAACCGGTCCTGGGCGCCAAATTTTTGAGAGAAACCGCCCTGATTATGGCCAATCGAATGGGGCAATTGACCCGAGAAATTGTTGGTCTTAAGAAAAAAGTCAGAGAGCTTGAACAACGCGTATGAATAGAAATCAAAAGATAAAGCTCTATTTATTCATGTTCCTTTTCATGGCAACCATCGTTTTCGCCATTCTTTTTCCTCGTCTAACTTTGCCTTTCGGCTTTTCATATATCCTCTATTTAATGTGTAAGCCTTTTACCTTAAAGCTCACAACCGGAACAAGAAAACAGCGCTTCATTTATTTTATCCTGATGATGGTGGGTATAGGTTTCTTGTCATTGCCGCTGATTGCAACCCTCTACAATGTAGATACCGATTTCAGCAAATTGTCTAACCAGCTGCCTGAAGTACAAAAAATGCTATCCGATAAGTTTTTTGCCTTCAAAGTTCAGATTTTTGAAAAGTATGGTTTTAGGCTAAATCTTGATCCGGTCACTTTCATTATGGAGAAGCTTGAGTCTCAGGGGGCCATATTCCTTTCACAATTTCCTGATTTTGTTTCGACCATTTTTGAATGGTTATTGCTGGTGCCTTTATTCCTGTATTTTTTATTCATGGAAAGTCAGCGCTTCAGTCGGCGTTTTCTAGAGGCGATACCGAACTCAATCTTTGAAAAGAGTTACGTTTTGTTTTCGCAATTTAACACCAAATTTGGAGAATACATCATCGCCAAATTTATCGAGGCAACCATTCTGGGAAGCTTAGTGACTTTGGGATTGTTATTAATTGGCTTTCCCTATCCCTTTATTTTGGGATTTGTTGCCGGGGTAACCAATATTCTGCCTTATATTGGTCCTTTCCTAGGATTGATTCCAGCAGTCTTGGTGGCCTTAATGTCCAAGGATCCTAATGTCAGTATGATTTCCATGCTGGTGATTTATTCTCTGGCAAATTTAATCGACATGCTGCTGGTTTTCCCGCTCTTGGTCTCCAAAATTGTTAATCTGCACCCTATTGTGGTGGTGGTAAGTATTATTATTGGCTCTCAATTAGGCGGTATTGTTGGTATGATCGTGATCATTCCCTTTATTGCCTTTTTTAAGTTACTGTTTAAAGAAATCTATAAGGATCTATCGGTTAATTTATGAAGATTATTGTTCTGACACTTTCAATGTTATTTCTTATTTCATCATGCTCAAGTGATAAGCCGGAAGGTAAATCAGAGGCGGAGATTTTATATAAAGAAGCCCAGGAACTGATGGAGGCAGAGAGATTTATTCTGGCGACAGAAAAATTAAACCTGATTAAGACCCAGCATCCATATTCTTTTTATGCGACCCCTGCTGAGTTGCTTCAGGCGGACATCCTGTTTGAACAGGAAAGCTATATTGAATCAGCTGCGGCCTATTTATTGTTCCGGGATTTCCATCCTCGCCATGAAAAGATCCCTTATGTAGTGTTTAAGATCGCTGAGTCCTACTATAAACAAATTCCTGATACCATCGACCGTGATCTTGAGCCTGCTTTAGAAGCTTTAAAATACTACAATGAGATCATTCAAAAATACGGCGAGAGCAGCTACCGGCCAACAGCTGAGAGCAGAGTCAAAAAGGCGCTGACGATGTTACGTCAGAAAGATCTGTATATTGCTGATTTTTATTTCAAAACCAAAGAGTTTGGTGCGGCCAGGTATTGGTATCTGGATATTCTGGACAATCATAACGACCAGAAAACACGCAATCACGCGATGTTGAGAACAATTTTGGCCACTGCCGAGCTGAAAGAGTGGCAACCCTGTTTAGATTACGTAGAAAAGTTTTACCAATCAGTTGATAAAGAGGCGCAGAAGGAAATAAAATTAGTTAAAGAAACCTGCCAGAAACAACTCTAAGCCTTGGAGCTCCACCTTTGGAAAATGTAAAACTGAGTGATCTTTTAAAAAAAGCCAAAGAAGCCTTCCAAAAGAATGATTTAAAAACGGCTAGCCTGTTTTTAAATGAAATCATCGAGCAGAATCCTAATGCGACCGAGGCTTTCTTTTACATGGCCAACGTCTTTCATGTGAGAGGAGAGCTCGGAAAGGCAATTAAAGGCTTTCAACGCGTTCTGGAGCTTGATCCTCATCATACTGATGCCGCTATTTCACTTTCGGTTATCTATAACGATATTGGAAAGTATGAAGAAGCTAAGGCCATCTTTGAGAAGGCCAATAATCAGGTTAAAAATACTCAGCAACAAGGGGTCAGTGATCCCCATCTCAATAAGAAGTTTTCTCTTAAACACTACGAAATTGCTGAGATGTACGCTTCTTATGGGCGTGTGGACGAAGCTTTGTTTGAATACAATAAGGCCGCCACACTTGATCCAGACAATCTTGAAATCAGAATTAAAATTGCCAAGGCCTATACCAAGAAGGGCTTCACCTCTAAGGCCTTTGAAGAACTTAAGCGTTTAAAGAATGAGCATCCTGGATATATGCCTGCCAGAATCGCCATGGGACTATTGTATTATGGTAACGGCAATATCATTGAAGCCCAGGCAGAATGGCAAAACGTGTTGTCGCGCGAGCCCAATCATCCGGAAGCGATGATGTATATCAACCTTTCCCGCTCTGCCACCGAAACAACCATCAGTTTATAGATAAAAAAAAAGCCCTCTTTCGAGGGCTTTTTTTTATTAATTTAATTAAGCTATTAAACTTCTAATGGGCGGGACGAATTCATCGGCATTGTAGGAGCTGGCTTTAACTCGCCTTCCAAAGCAATGCTTGATTCATAAGTCGTTCTGCGAGCGTCATCAGATGAGAAGTTTACGATATAAACTTTCAATTCTTTATACATCTCATGTTTTACAGAAAGTTTTGAATCCTGAAGTACGATTTGCTTACCAACTTTCTTAGCAGAGTTGATAACTACCGGAGCTTTAAGGTTAGCCGACATCTCCGTAACGTTCGCTGGGATCGTTAAGATAGAGTAAAGCTTGGCCGATTGAAGTGACTCGAGTTCGAGGCCATTCAGGTCAGCTGGAAGAAGTTTTGCAATATAATCAGGCTTGAAAATCTTAGGTTCGATGATCGGGAAGGCGACCTTCTCATCTTCAGTTGATTGAAGCCATAGGATCAATGTGCTGTCCCCTGGATCAACAACGAAGTACTTTTTGAGATTTTCAAAACCCAAAAGACCTTCTGAAAAGGTGACGATGTCATTGGGGTTAACTTCAAGTTCCCCAAATCGAGTGGTTTTGACTTTCACGGATGCCTCCAAAATGAAATGGTAAGGTATTATTACCATAGCACTATGATGGTATCAGTCAAACGAATAAATGATCAAGGAGGAAAATTATTTCTTCTTGAGCTCTTCGCCGAGACGCGCTATGTCAGACATATTAGCTTGAACAGCCTCTGTATTTTGATCTTGAATGGCTTGATACACCTCTTCGCGGTGAATCTTTGTCTCTTTGGGAGCTTTAATCCCCAGGCGAACTTGCTTGCCTTTTATTTGAACGACTACAATTTTAATATTGTCGTCGATAGCAATGCTCTCTCCTAGCTTCCGTGTCAGAACCAGCATGGTTGATCCTTGTCTTTCGTGTCAAGAATTTGACTAACTCAATAAAGTTTTGTTGCGCTGAGATTTATTACATTTTATGGGGGAAATGCAAGATAATTTCGTTAAAAAGTTAAGAAATTGTAAGATTTTCTTACTTCAGGAAGTCCATTAGGCTTGTGTTCATCAAATTTGAACTCGCTCTATAGGTTGCCTTAAGGACGTTTTGCTCTTTCTGCAGGTCGCCGAACAGCTCTGTGACATCCGCATCTTCTATTTTACTTTTATGCGCTTCATTTAATAGTTTTGTCTTTTCAATATTCGTTTCAGCATTAGAAATGGTGTTAGTTAGGGCACCAATTTCTGTCCTTTGACTGACCATTCGGTCAATACTGTCATCCATCCTCTCCAGAAGGCTTTGAATGACCTGAGGATTGTCGGTAAGGAGCGCATTCTCTAATGCTCGCAGTTCATCAAAAACGCTGACAGGTACCGCCTCAGGCTCTACTGAGGCTGGCTTACGCATTACCGCGATTTCTGGATTCAGTACATCCTCGGCTGGCTTCAAATCAACATCAGTTTTATCGACGGGTTTTTTCCCTCGGGAAACAAACAATTCGTCGCCATTGATATTGATTGGGACATAAACATCTTTATTGATCTCGATATTAATTTTATTGGTATCGCCATTATACTTCCCGTGCTGATCAAAGGGACGGGTCAGTACTTTCTGGCCGGAAAAGATATAACGATTTCCCATCCGCTTGTTAGCAAGACTCAGCACTTGCTGACGGATCTGATGAATCTCTTTGGAAACACCCTGACGAATTTCTGGTGAATAGATAGAAGAAGCCTGACCGATGGCCAGTTCCTTCGCCTTAACCAGGAGGTCTGTTAATTCTTCCAGAACATTTTCTGTATAAGAAAGTTGGGTCTGGGCAAAATTTAAATTGCGAAGATATTGGCCGGCATCGATATTTTGTGAGCGGATGGCCAGGAGTTCTACATTCCCCACAGGGTCGTCAGAAGGTTTGGCCACTCTTTTCAGAGTGGAACCCTTTAATTGGAGGTCCTCAACCTTGCCCTTGGTTTTACCAACGGCATAGTTGATTGAGTGGAGTGATGAATTTTCTGAAACCCTACTCATACATCATGCCTTATGGGAGCAGTCCTAAAACTGCCTTAAACATTTCATCGGAAGCCCTGATAACTTTAGCAGAGGCTTCATACGCATTCTGGTAGCGAACCATATTGGCCGCTTCTTCATCCAGGGAAACTCCGGCCAGGCGCTCTTTAAACGATTTTGCCTGGGCCAGTATTCCATGGGACTGCTCTTCATCAATTTTAGATTTACCGGACTGAAGACCGATATTACCAACTGACTTTAAGTATTGTTCTTCAAAAGTGGTGGTACCACCACCCAGGACCTTTTCATGCTGGAGCTTAGAGACGGCCAAAGCAATACGGTTATCACCGGGCTTATTGGCCTCCAGAGCGGCGGCAATGTTATTAACGTCTGATTCCACTTCATCAGAAAGTGAAATGTATTCAGCGGCCCGTTTCAGGTCCAGTGGCTCTTTAAAGAAGTTGATGCCGGTAACTTTTTGTTTAGCAGCGTTGGGAATAGGATTGCCTTGACCGTCCACCGGTACCGGATGATTGGCAAAGCCGCGACGGTGAATGGAGTTGGTGGCAAGCACCAGTCCATGGGCAAGTTCATCCAATTGCTTTTCTAACCCGACAATTTCTTCATTGCGGGTTTTTAGCTGGGCACCCAGCGTTCCGCCCTTGAGCTTGTCAGTGATAGGCACGCCTGGACGGCTGGCATAGAAGACCTGAATGTCACCCTTGTCGGCCGAAGTGTCTCCAGATTGAACGGCTGAACCGAATGCCAGTTCCTGGGCCAGTCCGCCTGCTACAACTGATCCGACTCCCTCAATGCTGACCACAAATTGTCCTTCATGGTCGCTGTAGGTATTAATGGGAAAAAATTCGGTCAATGTACGAAGAGCACGATCACGTTGGTCACGCAGGTCATTGGCCATACCACCGGAAACTTCCTGAATGCTGATTTCTTTATTCAGTTTGGCGATGGTGCTAGTCAGACTGTTGACTTCGCTGACGGTGAGGGAGATTTTTTTATTGATACTGCCGCGGATATCATCAAGGTTTGATTGAATCCGATGAAAGTCGCCAGTTACGATCTTGGCATTTTCTTTAACGACGTTTCTGACGGTCTCATTATCCGGCTGATTAGAAAGTTCACGAAACGAATTGAAAAATCGGTTCATGATTTTGTTCATACCGTCAGAGTTGATCTCATTGAATATTTCTTCGACGTGACCAAGCTGCAGGGTACGTTCTTCATTAAACTTATGATTGGTAATGGAAGCGTTTAGTTTTTTTTCGACCAGTTCATCATGAGAGCGCTTGATGCTTTGAACTTCAACGCCCGTTCCGAGAACATAATCACCTTCACCTAAGACCGGGCCGGTTTCGTTTCTTACTTCTTGACGGGAGAAGCCTTCGGTATTGGCATTGGCAATGTTATGCGAAGTAGTCGACATCGACTGTTTCGCAGTAAATAAGCCAGATTTTCCGATGTTTAGTAAGTCAGCGCCCAATCCTTGGTCCTCTGTACTTTATTATCTATTGAGTGAACGTGTCTGTCCGTCAGCTCCATAGGTGGTGTATGTTTTTTTACCGCTAAAGCCCTGTTTTATATCGCGTAGGGAGAGCATGGCCTTATTTAAGAATTGTTGGTTCTTTTTATTCTGTTCCTGAATCTTTTGGATGATATCCAGCAAAAGACTATTTAGATTCTTCATTGCCGGAATAGCAGAATTATTATCAAGCTCGGAGAATGCTGTTAGGAGATCTCCGGCACGGTTAATTTTAAAGTTAAAAAGGGCCGTGCTGTTGAGCTGTTCAATCAGTTCGCCGCGATCTTTTTCCAGCTCACCGATTTTGGAGATGATTTCTTCTTTTAAGGGCAGCATCGTTTCAAGCTTGTCGATGTCACTTTCCAAAAGAGTGAGATACTCGTCACAAGTAAGATCATATAAATCTTTATGGAGTTGGCAAAATCCTTCCCAGACACTTAAAGTGCGATGGTAATAGAGTTTCTTCTCGTCCAGACGATTATCCATGAAGGTCCTTATTAAAACTCAGAATTGATAATTTTATCGGCCAGGGCATCGTAATCAATTTCATACGTGCCTTCCTGGATCTGTGCTTTTAAACGGGCGATTTTTTCAGAATTATCAACTTCCGGAGCGCTCATCGCCGCTTTTTTAATGCGGGAGAAGTCCTTAACACCTTCTGGGATGCTAACCTTGGCATCAGTTGCTGTTTTGCCAGCGATCTCTGAAGCGCGCTCTGTTGTATTGCGCTGAACTCCATCAACCTGACTGCCACCTTTAGTCGATTCGCTTTTAACGTCACGACTACGAGGGAAGAACGATGTACGTGTATCGATGCTACTCATTAGTATTCTCCTTCGTCATTCCTTGACGAACTTGAGGGTGCGCGTTTTTAAGATAATGCTTCATGTGTTCCGGCACTATCTGATCCAGGATAACTTTCTTTACACCCAGACCACTATCTGATTTTGCCATAGTTTGAGCTCTTTCGTAATCCAGTAAAGAATTGTAGTACTCCATGCTGGAAGAGTCGGGAGTTTCTTTGGGGATCGTCTTTCTCATTTCGGCAAGCATGTGCGACGTGAAGTTGGCTTCCATGCCTTCTGCTATTTCTTCAAACGGTGTTATAGGATTGGTTCTTTGAGCGGTCGATAAAGCTTGTGCTTGTGGATTGATTTTCACTCTTACCATCCTGGTTTGGGGACCCCATCATCCTGATGAGATTCTTTTAAAGTGTATCATTTTTAGACAGGGGGGTGTTAGCGAAAAACACCCCTGGGAAAAATGTTCCCTTTGTATCAGTTAAATGAGTTCGATTTCGGCCAAGAGCGAGCCGTTTTGCTTTAAGGCCTGGAAAATAGAGATCAGATCTTCAGGCTTGGTCCCTAATGCATTCAAGGCTTTAACTAGATCATTGATGGTGGTAGTCTGTTCGATTAAGTGAAGGGCACCAGTACCTGAGCCGCTCGCTCCGCCTTTAACTTCCAGGACCAGGTCGCCATGGCTGATGGCCGATTTCTTGATGAGGATGTCTCCGCCCGCCACCAGGGTACCGGTCCGTTCATTGATCACGATCTTGGCCGGAGCATCTGCGACGACTTTAAAGTTCTCAATATTGGCAATCAGTTCAACTACTTTTCTTTCATAGTAATTGGGAATGATGACATCAATAGTGGTGGAATCTGAGGCCGTGGCATATTTTCCGCCGAGCTCCTGATTAATGGTTCGTTCAATCCTGGCAGCGGTAGTGAAGTCAGGATTATTAAGCGCCATTCTGATAGCTTTTTTATTATTGAAGGCCATATCAAGTTCTTGCTCGATAATACCACCTTCCGGAATACGACCGGTGGTTGCCAGTTTTTTACCTTGCTCCAGACCGCCGATTGAGAGCTGACCATTGGCCACAGCATAGATCTTCCCGTCTCCGCCCTTAAGAGGAGTAACCAGCAGGGTTCCACCGGCGAGAGATGAAGCATCCCCAATGGAAGAAATAGTGACATCAAGACGCTGGCCGACTCGTCCAAAAGGAGGAAGCTTGGCGGTCACGATTACTGCAGCAACATTTTTTGAAGTAACTTCTTTTTGAGGATTGAGTCCCAAAGTTTGAAACATTTTTTTGAGCGATGTATTGGTGATCTCACCACCGCCATCTCCCGTCCCATTTAAACCGATGACCAGCCCATAACCAATCAGAGGGTTCTCTCTGACGCCTTTTATGGTAACGAGATCCTTCAGGCGGCTGGTATTGGCCAGTGCCGGAAGTGCGAAAGTGCATAGTAAAATGGGGAGGATTTTAATCATTGATCCCTTCCTAGGATAAAGACACGTGACTCAAGAAGTTTATCCGAGTTCACATAATCATTTTCCATGATGTCCTTTCTTGAGACAAGTGCTTGGACTTCAATGGATCTTTTTTCCTTTTTAAAAATGACTTCCTTAATACCTCTTAAAAGAATGTAATCCTGACTGATTTCTTCCATCACTGTGCCCGAAATCTTATCATAGACCTTCATGTCCATTTCATTGTCTTGAGCATTGGGAGCGGCAGCCGCTGCTGTTGGAGGATTGGTATTACCGGCTGGAGCCTCTTCGCCTGCTTTCGTGGTGGTCTTTTTCGGTTTATCCGGAAAGGTGCGCTTGAGCTCGGCAGAGATCTGATTTCTTAGATTTTCTAAAACATTGATAATGACCATGTCACCTTGACGCTTGTCATTTTGATATGTGAAGAGTGAGGCGCTGGAACCCTGGTTGGCCCAAAGTGAGCCGCTGTTGTCACCATCGACAAAGTCTTGCGCCTGATAGCGCTGGGGACGGTACTCGCGCTTAACTGGCGGCCGCATTTGGGCGGAAGGGTCACTCCCTAAAGAATAGGTAACAGGATTTTTGATCGGACGACGGTCGGCTTCAGGTCTCATCCGGTCCCGTTCTTTATAGGCAGCAAAACGATTGCGAGGAGCAAGTTCTTCTTGTGATGCTTGTCTTTCCTCTCGGTCAATTTGACGATGAAATTGGTTCACATACTGAGCACACGAGATAAGATTTAATAGGAGCAATAAGGTTAATGTTTTCATAGTTCCACTAGTACTTTGTTGATATCAATGACTTTGCCTAAATATTTTTTATTCTTTTGGGGATGAAATACTTCCACGAAATCTCCAAGACCGCCATTACTGCGGCTGATTCCATGGGTCTTTAATTTTAGCAACTGATTCTCAATGATGACTTCCGTTTTAAGTCCAGCCTTGACCAGATTTAGTGCATTCAAGTCAGATTTACGCAGAAGTTCTCCGGCGCGTACGGGCTTATTTAATTTATAAAATTTTAAAAGTTCCGGATCAGTGATCAAATCCGTATGGGGGATTTGTTCGACAAATTCTTCCTTTAAAGATGAGGCGGAAATTTCAGAGAAGGCCGGCAGAAAAGTATTAACTCTGTAAGCGCGGACCATTTTTTTAAAATCAGCTTTGATCATCAATGATTTATAAGTTCCATCAAAGCCGATGACATTTATGTTTAACGGTTGCTTACTGCCGTACAGGCAACCAATACATTCCACTTCAATTCGGTCACCCGGTGCAAGGGAAAGGTAGTTAGGTGAATTGATGGCCTCGAGTGACTGCAGTTGAACTCCGGAAGGGATAGACAACTGTTCCCGAATCAGGTGCTTCATGTGCTGAACCTGAATGAGATTAGGTCGAATGTTGATAACCTGATTTTTTAATTTTAAAATTTCTAAAAATTGTGATGCCGGGATTTTTCCTTCGACCGAGCTTAGGGTGGTGTTGACCCTATTTAAAGTTTCCTGATCACAGCCGGCATGATGAATCGTTTGATTAAAATCAGCAGCATCACCGAGGATTACCAGATGTTGCGGCAGATGAATTTCACACGCCAGTGTGAAGCCACTAAAAAGAGCAGCAGTAAGAACAATAAAGATTTTAGTCATCATCGGATGTTATTCACCGTTTGAAGCATTTGATCGGCAACACCCATGACTTTCGAATTCATCTCATAAGCACGCTGGGCCTTGATCAGATCAGTCATTTCATTCATTACACTGACGTTAGAGGCTTCAATCGCTCCTTGCATAAGTATGCCGGAACCATTTTCTCCTGCAATGTTTTGAATCGCCTGACCGGAGCCAGCTGTTGCTGCCAATAGGTTGCCTCCATCAGAACGAAGACCGGTCGGATTTACAAAGGTGAAGACCGGGACTTGCCCCAGATTTATAGGTTCGACTGTATCGCGGGTAAAGGCTTCGACCTGTCCGTTTTCGGCGATATTAATTCGCATGATATTCGGAGGTACTACAATCCCTGGAAAAACTTTATGTCCGGCGCGCGTGACAAGATTTCCTTGGGCATCGACGTTGAATGATCCGTCACGGGTAAACTTTAGTTCACCATTGGGTGAGACCACACCCATAAATCCTTCGCCGTTGACCATTAAGTCATAGGGGTTATTGGTCATCTGCGGAGAACCTTGAGTATGAATTTTACGGGTAGCCGAGACTTTGGCACCCGAACCGACCTGGTGGCCCACATTATATTCAGTCGTACCGGAGGACTTGGCGCCGGCTTCCTGGACAGTTTCATAAAGAAGATCATCAAATTCTGTGCGCTGTTTTTTAAAGCCGGTGGTATTAACGTTGGCGATATTGTTGGATATCGTATTAACGTTTGATTCCTGAGCGGCCATCCCGGTTGCTGATGTGTGGAGTGCGCGAATCATAGTGATCTCCTAATTAAAATTTACCAAGTTCATTGGCGGCTTTTCCGGAAATGCTGTCATAGGCATTGATTGCCTTCTGAATGGATTCAAAGTGACGGTGGGCCTTTATCAGCTCCGACATCTCTTCGATGGCATTCACGTTTGAGCCTTCAAGAAATCCTTGATGTACATTGGTTTTAATATCAGTTCTGACGACATTGGCCTCATCGGGGCTGATATAGACGGAGTTTCCTTCCTTGCGCAGAGCATGCTTGTCTTTGAACTCTATGACGGAAAGTCTTCCCACTACACCATCTTTGGTAAGTACATCGCCTTCATTGGAAATCGTCAGTTTAGTATTCGTCGGCACGCGGAGAATTCTTTCTTCCGGTCGCGGAAAGCTGTCAATGGAAGCCGGATCCCGCAGGCTTTCTTCCGAAGCATTGAGCGCACTTAATACTTTAAAGCCCTGGTCGGTAACCAGTTCGCCGTCACGACTTAAAGAGAGATTGCCTTTACGGGTAAAGCGCACTCCAGTAGGGGTCAGGACTTCGAGAAATCCTTCGCCTTTAAGTGCCACATCCAAAGGGTTTTGTGTCGGGATGAGAGTTCCTTGCTCGAAGATGGTAAAGCTGCCATCAACAGCAACCATGGCGTTTTCAGCACCCTGAGTATGATAGAAATCTGCCGGGGAAAATTCTTTGCGGGGGATATCGATATCTTCCACACCTTTAGTCAGCGCGGTCATGTGTTCTTTGAACACCAATTGATCTTTCTTAAAACCAACGGTGTTAGCATTCGCTACATTGTTAGCAATGGTTTCAACTTTACGCTGTTGGGCCACTTGGCCTGATAACGGCACCCAAATATTCTTCATGGACTCCTTCATCCTGATGGAGTGGGCGAAAAGTGCCCTTGTAGGCAATTTTAGCAACCAGTGTGCCATAAACCTAGCATAGGCAATTTCCTCCGCTAATGCTAAGTCAGTGAAACCTTGTCGAAGCAGGTTACCCATGCGAAGATTATTTTCAATCTTAGTGTCAAAACGACAACAGGAACGGCCATGGAAACATCAAATAGCACCACGAATTTCGAAACTTCTTTGAAGGAGTTGGAGCAGATAGTCCGAGAACTTGAGTCAGGTGATGTGAATCTTGACCAAAGTCTCAAAAAATTCGAACAGGGTATTGAGCTTTATAAAAAATGTCGATCGACCTTAGAAACGGCAGAAAAGAAGATTAAAATACTGAGCGATAGTCTCAAAGAACTAGATTATAAAGAGTAGTTCTTTCAATAAAAATAAATTCCTTTAAAATAGACCTGAACTTCATACAAGGATTTGTTCTTGAAACGTCTGGTAAAAACCCTCGTCGTCCTCGCGGTTTTATTTCTTTTTGGTGTGCTCTCTGTCGCAGGGCTGATTTTCTATATTTCGATGGATCTGCCACAAATTAATTCTCTTAAAGATTATAACCCTCCGATGAACTCAAAAATTTTATCCCGCGACGGTGAAGTGCTGTTGGATGTAGGGACTGAAACTCGTGATGTGGTAGCCTTTAAAAAAATCCCTCAGAAAGTTGTAAATGCTTTTCTCGCTGCTGAGGATGATAACTTCTATAACCATGAAGGTATTGACTACTACGGTATTATGCGGGCCTTTATCGTTAATATGAAAGAAGGGCGACTGGTACAGGGTGGTTCGACTATTACCCAACAGGTAGCGAAGTCCTTTCTTCTGACTAAAGAACGTACTATTTCCAGAAAGATCAAAGATCTGCTCCTGGCCCATAAAATTGAACAAAAATTTACCAAAGAAGAAATCCTCTTCCTATACCTTAACCAGGTTTATCTAGGTGGTGGTTACTATGGAGTGAAGGCAGCGTTCCGGGGTTACTTTAATAAAGAGCTGGAAGAAGCCACTCCTGCTGAATGTGCTCTGGTGGCAGGCCTATTGGTGGCCCCCGGCCGGTATTCTCCTTATGTGAATCCCCAATACGCCAAGTTCCGCCAAAACTACGTTCTCAAGAGAATGTTTGAAACTAAGAAAATTACAGAAGAAGAGTATCAGGCGGCATTGAGCGAAGACATCAAGATGCGCATTCGTAAACCGAATGAAGTTAAGGGCGGTCATTTTACAGACTGGGTCCGTCAGGAAGTGATGAAAGCGGTGGGCACTGATGAGTTCCTGACTAACGGCTTTACCGTCGTTACCACGGTGGACTGGGCCCTACAAACCGCAGCCGAAAAAACGGTCAAAAATAATGTCAAAGATCTGGATAAAAGACAGGGATTTGGCGGACCTATTAAACAGCTAAACTCAGAAGAAGAGATTAATGCCTTCATTGTGGATCAAAGAAAGAAGGTGCTTCGAGCTGAGTCGAGCTTCTTTACTTTCACCACTGCCGGAAAAAATATTTTTGAGTTTAATGAGGATGAGGACGCTTTAAGTAAAAACCTCACTTACTATGAAGTGCAAAAAGAAAAAATTAATGAGCGTTTTAAGAAATTAGTGGAAATCGGAAATTCTCCTGATGATCCGTTTCTTAATTTTCTGGAAAAGGGCAAATCCTATCAGGGAATTGTGCTCAAGGTGGATGATCTCAAGCGCACAATCATGGTGGGAATTGCTGGCACCAGAGTGATTATTCCGGAAAGCGGCTTTAGTTGGGCCCATGAAAGAAAGTTTGGTCCGGAGCCGGTCTATCACGCCTCTGTGAAAACTCCGTCAAAGATTGTTAAACCTGGAAGTGTTATTCTGGTGCAAATTGAGCAGAAGCTCGTACCTTATGATCAAATGATTCATGCTGACTTCTTTAAGAAGTATAAAGATGCCACTCTACGAAGCATTCTCGCCCGCCAAAAATTCTTCAGCGGCTCACTCGATCAGGAGCCTAAAGCAGAAGGTGCTTTGATCGCTATAAATGCTCACACCGGAGAAATTGTCTCTCTCGTCGGTGGTGTGGATTTTCAAAAATCACAGTTTAACCGGGTGATCCAGTCTTCCAGACAACCGGGTTCAGCTTTTAAGCCTTTTATTTATGCCGCTGCTTTGGAGAATGGCTACACTCCTTCTTCGACTTTAATGGATTCTCCGCAGGCCTTGGGTGGGGTAGACGAGTCTCTGAGCTGGAAGCCTCGAAACTACGATGGCGAATTTAAGGGGCCAATGACCTTTCGACATGCGCTGGAAGTTAGTCGAAATGTGCCAACCGTTCGATTAGTGCAAGATTTGGGTGTTGATAAGATCCACCAGTTCGTTGAGCGCTGGCATATTACTGCCCAGATTCCTAAGAATATGAGTCTGTCACTTGGATCATTTGGAATTAGTCTGGCCGAAATTACAAAGGGCTATGCGGTATTTCCCAATGGAGGAAAAGCCGTCCGTCTTAAACATATTGTTTCAATTAAAGACCGAACCGGTAAATCCTATCCTATTCCAGCGGCTGATCCAGAATGGAAGGCTGCTCCTGCTAAGACCCCTTCGGCCAACCCTGAAGAAGTGCTCAATGCTAATCCATTTCAAAAAGACCTCACTTCTGTGCAGGTCTACGACAAACGCCTGGCCTACCTGATGACCAGTATTTTAAATGGCGTTACCTTGCGCGGGACAGGTGCGAGAGCGAGTGCATTGAGTACAAACTTGGGTGGTAAAACGGGAACAACGAATGACTATGTGGATGCCCTTTTTGTTGGTTTCACCTCTAATTTAGTGGTCGGAACTTGGGCGGGTTTTGATGATAATAGCTCGCTTGGATTTCCGGAAACCGGAACCAAAACCGCCCTGCCCATCTGGATGGATTATATGGAACGAGCTATTCCTAAATATGGAGCCGCCGAGTTTCCCGTTCCTGAAGGCATTACTCATTTATTAGTTAATAAAGAAACGGGTAAACCGCTGCCACCGGGATCGGGTGAAGGCTTTTTGGAGTCCTATGTTACCGGATTTGATCCGTTGTCTGAGACCTCACAAATATTCGATCAAAACGCTCAAGGAACTGATGGTAAACCAGATAGCATCGATGATGGAAGTTATTGGGAGAACCAGTAAAATTTCTTAGTATTATACCGATAGGACTTCTACGGAGGTCCTATGTTTTCCCTCTCAAAACAAAGTCGTCATTTTTATCTGCTCTTGGGCGGGATGTTTCTCCTCCATGCTTCTTTTATGGTGGTGCAGATAAGAGACCAATTAGCGGCCAGCAATTGGGAAAAACCAGAAGTAATCAAGCTCAAGCTGGTGCAAGAAGCGAGCGAAGATTCCGCTCCCACTCATAAAAAACAAATCGTGCAATCTGAGGATTCTACCTCCGAAAAAACTCCGGAAGAGGCAGCCTTCTTAAGTGATAAAGACAGGCAATTTGACCGTCAGACAGTGGCCAAAAAAATAGATAGTTTCAAAAAATCGGCCGTCGGGAATGCCGCCTTAACGCAAAAGGCTCCCAAGGCCGTAGCCGCCAAGAAAAAGAATCCTTCACTTAAAAATTTAAAACTCTCTGATTTTGGAATGATTAGTGGAGATCCGGTCCCGCAAGAGGTGACTCGTGCTCCGGCGAGCATTACTGAAAAAGGCATGGAAAATGGCGATCCCACAGCGGAGGGTTTTTCTGCCACTAATGATTACGTTCAAGAAGTGGCTCTTGGAGACTTTACTCATCTCAACACGGTTGAATATAAGTATTATGGCTTCTTCCACAGAATTCGTCAGAAGCTGGAGCAGTTTTGGGGCAAGAGCATTCAGGAGAAATCCCTCGCCTTGTTTAAATCAGGCCGCAGAATGCCCGCTTCTCAAGACCTTATTACATCTTTGCAAGTTACCTTAGATGAGAAGGGCGAAATTATTGGGGTCAAAATTTTAGGGGCTTCCGGTGTGAAAGAACTCGACGATGCTGCGATTGAATCATTCAATCAAGCTGGACCTTTTCCAAATCCGCCCAAAGACCTATTGGTCAACGGGAGAGCTGTTATTGAATGGGGATTTGTCGTTAAAAGTTAGTAGCAGTAATTAGTGAGTTTTACGGAGCATATTTTTTAGACAATCAATTCCTTCCATTGTCACATAATCGGTCCAAATAGAGTCCAGCTCGCGAATAGCTTCAATTACTTGAAGAGCGGCTTGATCGCGGGATATCTTTTGGGTTTCAGCGTACTGAGTGATGCTCTTATTAAGAACTTCAATTACTGGAGAATTACAAACTTGGTTTAGTCTTTCTTCGAATGACTGGTTAAGTTTCTTTTCTTTGCTTTTAATAATGGCCGTGTTGAGAAGCTGAATCGATTCCATTAATAAATATCCTTAACAAACGAAATATGTCTATGAAGGGCCAGTATCTATAAACGGCCAGGGTTAGTAAACAATGTTTTCCCAATAGGGGAAAAATTTTAGGTTGAGAATATTTACTATGATTATTTTAGAGATAGCGTAAATAAAAGGTGTCACGTACCTTGCGGCACGTGACAAAAATATAACTAGTGAGAAGAGTTGCAAAACTCTTGATATTGCTCTGCCGATAATAAATTATTCAATTCAGCAGCATCATTCATCTTGACTTTGATTAACCATGATCCGTAAGCGTCTTCATTGATTTTTTCAGGAGAACCTTCCAGATCTGAGTTTCGGGCCACAACTTCACCAGAAACAGGCGAGTAAAGATCACTCACTGATTTAATTGATTCCACTACACCAAAAGTAGCGCCGGACTTAAGGTTCGTTCCAACTTCAGGAACTTCCAGGAATACAATGTCACCCAATGCAGATTGAGCAAAATCAGTAATTCCCACAGTTACAGTGTCACCTTCAATCAGGGTCCACTCGTGTTCTTTTGTGTACTTTAAATTTGCAGGGATATTTGTAGCCATTATTTATGTCCTCCGGTTACGAACGGTTTCTTAGTTATTTGAGCAGGGTAAGGCTTTTGTCTGATGTCGACTAAAACTACTTCATCGCTTGGCACTTTATCAATTTGAATACGGGCCATCGCTATACCTTTGTTTAAAACGACGGACATGGTTCCACTGGCAACCACCCCAATTGTTTCATTGGCAGCGTTAAGTACCGGATAGCCTTCGCGAGGAATGCCTTTTTCCAGAATAAGCTTAACTAATTTGAATTTGCTGGTTTTAGGGGCCAGGGCCTCTTTCCCAATAAAGTTTGTTTTAGCGTGCTTCACTGCCCAACCTAGTCCTGCATCATAAGGATTAAGTTCATCATTTAGCTCATGGCCATAAAGAGGGTAACCCACTTCCAAGCGCAGGACATCCCGGGCCGCAAGACCACACGGAGTTACCTTTAAGCTCATCAGTTTTTGCCAAAGGGCCTTAATGGTTTCATGAGATCCAAAAACTTCAAACCCATCTTCACCAGTATAACCGGTTCTGGCGGCAATGACGGACTCACCTTCAAAAGCTGATTCATAGACTGAATAGTATTCAATGTCTGGCAGTTCATTTAAGAGTGGCTTGAGAATTTCATACGAGCGTGGTCCTTGAATGGCCAGCAATGAAAACTCATGTGAGCGATTAGTGAGGTTACATTTGAAACCTTGGTGCTTAGACTTGATCCAAGTGAAATCTTTATCAATATTTGAAGCATTTACGCAAATGAGTACACGACCTGGAGCAAGTTTATAAACAATCAGGTCATCAATAACGGTACCGTTTTCACGGCACAGCGGTGAGTAGATTGCCTTACCAGTTGGAGCACCCTTGATGTCATTCGTAACAATGCTATCAACGAAAGTCTCAGCATCATCACCTTCAACAAAAAATTCGCCCATGTGACTTACATCAAAAACACCAACATTTTGCCGGACTGCCAGCACTTCATCTTTTACTGACGTGTATTGAACAGGCATATCCCATCCAGCAAACGGAACAATCTTTGCTCCTAATTTAACGTGCTCATCATAAAGATGAGTTTTTAAAGCTGTCATAAACTATCCTTTGCTTTGCTTTTCTGTAGCAGAAATTAAATTCTCAATAAGACTGATAACAGTCATAGGACCCACGCCACCTGGAACAGGAGTCATGGCTTCAACGACATCCCTAATATCATCTTGATTCACGTCTCCGGTTAGTTTTCCATCGAGGGAATTCATACCGACATCAATAACGATGGTCTGGCGGGCATGATCGAAATAGGATCGATCAAAGAAGTGGGCCTTACCAATGGCCGAAATCACAATATCGGCTTGCTTGGTGAAGTCTCGCAAGTTTTTGGTTTTGGAATGGGCCAGCACCACAGTAGCGTCCATGTTGGACAACAACATGGCGAGTGGTTTACCTACAATCAGGCTTCTGCCTACGACCACCACGCTCTTACCTTGAGGATTAATCTGATAAAATTTTAAAAGATTAATAATGCCTTTAGGAGTGCAGGGCAGGAGCAAGCTCAGATCCGTCGAGCCCAAATACAGGCTCTGGGTATTAAGGCCATGAAATCCATCGATGTCTTTGCTGGGGGTAACCAGGTTAGGCAGAGGAAGTTTTTTTAATTGTTCACTGACGGGAAGTTGAATGATGATTCCATTAATAGAAGAGTCTGCATTTAATTTTTCAATTTCCTGGATAAATTCCGCTGCTTCTATTTTGTCCGATAAATGGAGCAGTTGAAACTTTGCGCCGATTTCTTCGCACATTCTCTTTTTATTTCTGATGTAGCTCATACTTGCCGGATTATCACCCACCAGCACAACGCACATTGAAGGAGTTAGGCCTCGTTTTTTGAGTGCCTCACACCGATGAATCAAATCTTTTTTAATTTGTGCCACTACTGGAGCGGCGGAAAGGATTTTTGCCGTCATAAATATTCCACAACTATAGATCTTCGAATTTAAAAAGTCCTTTCTTATTTAGGACAAGCACTGTATCTCTAAAAGCCATGAAAGCTTTATTTTATGTTGGGTTAGGCATGCAATTATTTGGTCTCACAGCAGTGGGACTTTGTTTTGTCTCTGGAATACAAAATGGTGATTACGGAAGGATAGAGCTTCTTCAGTTAGTCATTGGTTCCCTGGTTTTTTATGTGGGGAATTACCTCAAAGGCAGATCTGCCAACTAGACTTGATCTCCTATTCATGTGTACAATTTCCGTAAGACTACCATAGGACTTATTTTTGATCGTACTTGCCATTGACCCAGGATCTGTTACTGCTGGATTTGCCCTTCTGCAAAAAGATGGCAGAAAGATTAATTACTTGGCATCCGGTATTTTGAAGTTCAATGGCAAAGACGAGTTTTTGCACAGAGTAAAAGATATCTATGAACAAACGCTGGAGCTGATTGAAAAGCATCAGCCAGATGAAGTCGCTCTGGAATCTTTGATTTTTGTAAAAAGTCCTACTGCCCTGATGAAGCTGGCGCAATCTAGAGGGGCGATGCTGGCCGCTATATCTCAAAAGTATCATCAAAAAATTTTTGAATATTCTCCCAATTTAGTGAAGGCCACCGTTGCCGGTCATGGTCACGCTGACAAAGAAGGTATTCAAAAAGTTCTATTGCAGTATTTTGGATTAACAGATTTTAAGACGCACGATGAAAGTGATGCCGTGGCTATCGCTCTTTGCCATCTCTTAAATCGCGGCACTCTTATTCCAGTACCGGTAAAGACCAAAAAAACAAAAAACATGGGCAATGGCCTGGCCTCTGCTCTTGCTCATAAAATTAAGGAACCAGCGATATGATTGGATATGTATCAGGAACAGTAGTTTATTCAGATTCTCAAAATTCAGTTATTCTGACCGCTTCTGGCGTTGGTTATGAAGTTCACACTTCCACTCCCATGGTGCCCAATCGTGATACCGCTCTTTTTATTTCACACATTATCCGTGAGCAGTCTCAGGACTTGTATGGTTTTGAAACAGCTGATGATAAAAAATTTTTTGAAATGCTTTTAGATGTAAACGGCATTGGCCCTAAATCGGCTTTTGGTTTGGTCACTCACCTGGGTGTTCAACAAATCATTTCCGCCATTACTTTTGAAAATGTTGATATTTTAAAGTCTGCTCCCGGTGTTGGTAAAAAAAGTGCTGAGCAAATCGTCCTTTCACTTAAAGATAAAATCAACAAACTGGAATTGGGACTGGCAGTAAAAGAAAATCCTGTTAAGACCGGAGCAAAAGTTAAAGAAAATAAAGCCGATGCTTTCTTGGTCAAAGAGACTCTGGCCGCATGTCAGGGCCTGGGATTCAAAGACCAGGATGTTCTTCCGATGATTCAACGTCACCTGCAAGAAGGCCTGATTCAAAAACCGGAAGAGATGGTTAAAATTATTTTAAAGGAACTTAGGTAAAAACCATGGACGACAGAATAATGAATACTGAGCCTACTCGTCTGGAAAGAGAGCAGGAGTCACAACTTCGTCCCCAGAATTTTTCTGAATTTATCGGTCAGTCTAAGGTCGTTGATAATATAGATTTGATGGTGAAATCGGCAATCGTCCGTAAAACGGCGATGGATCACGTTTTATTATCGGGTCCACCGGGACTAGGTAAAACCTCTTTAGCGATGCTGATCGCGAAAGGCTTAGGAACCGAGTTGCATGTGGTATCCGGCCCCGCCATCGAAAAGAAAGGGGACCTCGCGGCAGTTCTGACGAATTTAAAACCACGCGATGTTTTGTTTATTGATGAAATTCATCGCATGCATATTACAGTAGAAGAAATTTTGTATTCGGCGATGGAGGATTTCCGTCTGGATATCCTGATCGGTCAGGGTGCTTCGGCCCGAACCATGCAGATTGATCTGTCCCAGTTTACATTGATTGGTGCTACCACCAGATCCGGCCTTCTTTCAAATCCACTGCGGGACCGTTTCACCGCCCATTTGAATTTTGATTACTATGAGCCAGAGATGCTGGCGATTATTATCTTGAACAACGCCAGGAAGATGGGGATTGGACTCTCAGAAGATGCGAAAATGCAAATCGCTCGTCGTTCCCGGGGAACTCCCAGAATTGCTAACCGAATTTTAAGACGAGTGCGCGACTTTGCCCTGGTTAATCACAAGCCAACGGTTGATATCCAGGAAGTAAAGGCGGCCTTAAATCTTCTGGATATCGATGATCTCGGCCTTGATTCCATGGATCGAAAAATTCTGACGGTCATGAAAAACTATTATCAAGGTGGGCCGGTAGGCATTGACGCGCTTTCAGCGACTCTGGGCGAGGATAAACAAACAATAGAAGAAGTTTATGAGCCCTACTTATTAAAACAGGGACTTATCCTTCGCACTCCTCGTGGGCGCTTATTATCAGAAAGTGCCACTAACCATATTTCATGATTCGTTGACTTACCTGGTCAAGTCCTGTACATAGAGCACAATTTTCTCTCGTACAAACTCACAAAATTCGTTTATAATTAGTGGGCTAGGTACGAATTATTACAAGGTTAGACATGATATATCAACGGACTCTTGCGAAAGATGTGAAAGTAACAGGGATTGGTCTTCATTCCGGTAAGAAAGTTACCATGAAGCTCATTCCGGCCGAAGCAGATTTCGGGATTCAATTTATTCGTACTGATATCTCAAATTCTAAACCAATGAAGGCCAACGCTCTGACTGTTGGTACGACGGAAAATGCCACTACCTTAGGGGAAGGCGTTGAAGCCATTCATACAGTGGAACACCTCCTGGGAACCCTTTACGGTCTGGGAATTAATAACTGCATGATTGAAATTGATGGTCCTGAAGTTCCTATTATGGACGGCTCAGGCGCCTCGTTTGTCTTCTTGTTGAAAGAAACCGGCATTAAGAATTTAAATAAATCAAAAAAGTTCCTGGTTATTCTTGATACAGTTCGTGTTGAAAAAGATGGGAAGTGGGCCCAGTTTGAACCTGCTCAAAATCTGATTATTGATTCAACAATCGTTTTCGCCCATCCTATTATTAAAACTCAGCGTTTTGATTTTGAGTTTTCTTGCGAAACTTTTATTCAGGATATCGCTCGTGCCCGTACATTTGGTTTTGCCAAAGACGTAGATATGCTTAAGCGCAAAGGCTTGATTAAAGGTGGATCACTGGATAACGCCATTGTTTTGGACGACTATAAAGTAATGAACCCTGAGGGTCTTCGTTTTAACAATGAATTTGTCCGTCATAAAATTCTCGATACTATCGGTGATGTCAGTCTTTTGGGCTATGAAATCGCTGGTAAGATTACTACTTATAAATCAGGTCACAATCTTCATAACCTTCTTTGCAGAAAGCTTTTGGAAACACCTTCAGCTTACGAGATTGTTTCAGCATCTGCGCTTAAAGCTGAGGTTCGTGAAGCTCATAAATTGCCTCAATTTATCAACGTTTCACACTAATCTAATTTCTTCATAAACTCATGAAAGAGCAGTTTGGTTTTTGGTAAACCAAAGCGTGGATCATGGTCCGGAAATGGTTCAGTCTTACCTGTTCGCTGGTAACCCCGTCGCTCATAAAAAGCGATAAGTTCCTGGCGCTGGCCAATGACTGTCATGCGAATAATGTTCTTGCCCCATGCCCGGGTGAGTTCTTCCACCCGCTTTAAAAGCTCTTTACCGAGTCCTTGAGTCTGGAGCTCTGGGTTTACGGTTAACATCCCAAAATACACAGCATCGCTTTCATTTCTGACGTAAACACAACCGAGGATCACACCCTCGCTCAGGGCCAATTCAATTTGGGCATCGGCAGTATTGATCATCTCTTTTAATCCTTCCGGATCGGTCCTTTGTCCGCCTAATAAATCGGCTTCGGTGGTCCAACCTTTTTTTGAAGAGTCGCCGCGATAGGCGGAATTCACCAGAAGGTGGAGTTTTTCGATATCGTTTAGCTCAGCTTTGCGGAAGGTGATCATGAACTGTCTCACTTAAATAAAATTATTGGAAGCACCGCATTTAGTGCGTTCTAAATTTCATAATTTGCAGGTTTAAGTTACCATAGAATGATTATCCATGGAGGGATCTCATGCGTACATTTATCATTCTTTTATTATTTTCTATAAGTGCCTTTGCTACCAGTTGGGAACAACTGCGCCCCGGGAATGATTATAAACTATCTCAGTCATTCCAACTGCCACAAGATGAAAGAAGTGGATCGCTCATAGATTTCATGAAAGGCGACGACGTTACTTTGAATGAAATTGTTCCTCTGGCCATCCCGGGTGGATTTAATATGATGCTTTATATTTTTGATTTTAAGAATTGCCCAGGTATGGAGATGGCCACGGATATTGAAATTGTTCCTGTGCAGGGAACTTCCCCCGTGGTAAAAGCTGGAACACTCCTGGAAAATTGTGAACTCAAAGTTTACATAGAATTAAAAGATTACTACTCCCAAAGTTTATTTGAATAAGAGGACCTAATGCGACTGTCTCAAGGCTATTGGCAAACACTTAAGGAAACTCCATCAGACGCTGATGTGGTTTCACAACAACTCATGATGAGAGCTGGTTTAATGTATAAAACGGGTGCCGGTTTATACACTTATCAACCGATGGCCCTGAGATCTTTAAAAAAGATTGAAAAAATCATTCGTGAAGAATTAGACAAGATTAACTGTTTTGAAATTGCGATGCCAGTGGTTACACCTGCTGAATTATGGCAAGAATCTGGCCGTTGGGATGGAATGGGCGGACAGATGCTTAAGGCCCATGACCGAGCGGAAAGAGAAGTGTGCATTAGCCCTACTAATGAAGAAACGGTTACTGATTTATTCCGCCGTACAGTTAATTCTTATAAACAATTGCCAGTTTGTTTGTACCAAATCAATACCAAGTTTCGTGATGAGATTCGTCCTCGTTTTGGTCTACTTCGCGCCCGTGAATTTACCATGAAAGATGGCTATTCTTTTCATATTGATAAAGCATCGCTGGATAAGTTTTACGATGAAATTTATGTCGCCTACGAAAATATTTTCAGAAGACTTGGCCTTGATTTTATCACGGTGGAAGCTGATGGTGGAGCTATGGCCGGCGGTGGTGCCAAGACTCATGAATTTCAGGTTGTGGCCGATAATGGCGAAGACTATGTGGTAACCATTCCTAAAACTGGTTTTGCCGCCAATATTGAAAAAGCTGTGACAGTCAGAAAAGACATCACAGTTGCTCCGGCCACTGAACTGGTGAAGTTTGCTACCCCTAATCAAAAGACCTGTGAAGAAGTTTGTTCGGCCCATGGAATGCCTGTCACTCAAAGTCTGAAATCAATTATCATGAATGCCATCATTAACGGCAAAGACCAGTTTTTTATGGTCATGCTATTGGGCGATGACACTCTTAACGAAGTTAAATTTAAAAATAAAGTAGCTGCTGAACACATCCGTCCAGCTCAGCAAAATGAATTGGATAATCTTGGTCTAGTGAAGGGCTTTATGGGCCCGACAACTGAAGCTCAGGGTTTCAAGGTCATCTTTGATGAGTCCATTGATATGAATGGTTCTTATGTGGTTGGGGCCAATGAACCTGATCACCATTTAAAAGGATTTGTTCCTTCACGTGATACTAAGCCGAAACATTTTCGGGCGGATATGCGTCTAGCGAAAGAGGGCGATTATATCGGTGACGATCAAATCGTTCTGAAAAAAGGCATTGAAGTGGGCCACATTTTCCAGCTGGGTGATAAATACACCAAGAGCATGAAAGTGACCGTACTCAATGAGCAAGGTAAGGCCGTGACACCAATTATGGGTTGTTATGGTATCGGCGTGACTCGTGTCCTGGCATCAGCTGTTGAACAAAATAATGATAAAGACGGCATCATCTGGCCGGCTTCTATAGCTCCATACGATCTGTACTTGTGCTTCATTGGTAAAACTCCAGAAACCAAAGAGCTGATTGAAGAAATTCATAACGACTTCAAAAAAGCTGGCTTCGATGTGCTTTTCGATGACAGACAGTTAGGTCCTGGTCAAATGTTTAAGGATGCGGATCTTATCGGTCTTCCAATGCGAGTCGTTCTTGGTGAAAGAGACTACCTTGCCACTGGTGAAATCGAAGTGAAAATTCGTAAAACCGGTGAAACATTAAAAGTTAAAAAAGAAGAGCTGCTTTCAACAGTTAAAGCAAAACTTCAAGAGTTGGGTCGATGGCTGTAGATTTTGAACTCATATTTGGAATGCACAGTATTGCTGCTGCTTTAAAAAACCCACGCAGGGTCCATACGAAACTTGTTGCAACTGATGAGGGTCTGATGGAACTTGGTAGAAAGCATCAGATTAATCCAAAAAACCTAAATGTAAAAATTGAAATCCTCGCTTCTCATCAGCTGCAAGAGAACGCTAAAAAGCTTTGCAGCTATATGGACGTGGAATTCACTCGCGTTCCTGGAGGAATTTTTCTGGAGACTTCCCCTCTAGAAACTTATTCTCTTCAAGATTTTCTTAAGGCTCCGACCGGAAGATTTTTAGCTCTCGATCAGATTACGGATGTCCACAATGGCGCTGCTATCTTGCGATCAGCTTGCTTCTACGGCGTAGACGCTGTTCTCATTCCTTCTGCGAAGTCTTTCGGGTTGACCCCTTCATTCTATCGCATAGCCTCTGGGGCTACTGAATACGTTAATTTGATTCGTGTGAGCTCTCTTAGTCGTGCTGTTGGGCAATTAAACGATGCTGGATTTTTAACAGTAGGCCTTTCTGAGCATTCTTCAGAAAATTTATCGCAAACTGAGCTTCGATCTCAAAACAAGATTTGTTTGCTGCTGGGAGCTGAGGAAACTGGCCTGTCTCATGCTGTGGGGCGTTTAGTGCAGAAAAACCTTAGTCTTCCCTCTCAGGGAGAAATAAAATCGCTCAATGTTGCATCGGCCGCGGCAATAGCGATGGAAAAATGTTTCGGTCTGTAATTGAAAAAAGCTTGATTTCGTAAGGTCTTAACATTATATATTTCAGACTCACGATTTTTCGTTGATGTAAGAGCTGCTCTAGCTCAGTTGGTAGAGCAACTGATTTGTAATCAGTAGGTCGCAGGTTCGATTCCTGTGAGCAGCTCCATTTTAAGTGGCGTGGTTCCCGAGTGGCCAAAGGGAGCAGACTGTAAATCTGCCAGCGTTAGCTTTCGGTGGTTCGAATCCACCCCACGCCACCATTTATTTTGATTTTTTCTGCGGGCGTAGCTCAGTTGGTAGAGCGCCACCCTTCCAAGGTGGAAGTCGAGAGTTCGAGCCTCTTCGCCCGCTCCATTTTTCCCAAGAATAATGCTCGCATGGCTCAGAGGTAGAGTACTTCCTTGGTAAGGAAGGGGTCCCGAGTTCGATTCTCGGTGCGAGCTCCATTCTTAGGAAGTGGTAGGTTTTTTTTATTGTCAGTTAGTAAGAGGTAGAGCATACTCTACCAGTCAAAAACATAGATAACTCGATCTCAAACTTTTTGTAAGGAGAAGCCCCATGGCTAAGGAAAAATTTGACCGTAGTAAGCCGCACGTAAATATCGGAACTATTGGTCACGTGGATCACGGTAAAACAACGCTTACTGCTGCTATCACAATGACGATGGCAAAAGTTTATGGTGGTACTGCTAAATCATACGCAGACATCGATTCTGCCCCAGAAGAAAAAGCTCGTGGTATTACAATCAATACTGCACACGTTGAATATACAACTGCTAACCGTCACTACGCTCACGTAGACTGTCCGGGACACGCTGACTATGTTAAAAACATGATCACTGGTGCTGCTCAGATGGATGG
>JAMPXB010000046.1 GCA_023701435.1 Bacteriovoracaceae bacterium
TCAGTTGCTCAAAGAATGGATTATAATGAATGGGGAAAAGTCACTTTAGATACTAATCCAAGTTATCAGGCGTTTGGTTTTGCAGGTGGACTTTATGATCAGGATACGAAGCTTGTGAAGTTTGGGGCGAGGGATTATGATGCTAGTATTGGGAGATGGTTGAGCAAAGATCCGATCCTCTTTGCCGGTGGTGATACCAACCTTTATGGGTATGTTTTACAAGATCCTATTAACTACATTGATCGAACCGGTAAGTTTCCAGTTCCTGTTGCGATCATAGGATTAGCTGGCGCAGCAAATGCAATCGGTTCATTTACAGGAACTTTGATTGCAGGCGGTTCTCTAGGAGACGCATTTTCATCTGCAGGTTCCGGCTTTGTTTCAGGTGCACTAACGGGTGCTACAGCTCTTGGAGCTCTATATTTCGGATTACCAGGAGGAGCTGCTGCAGTTTTCACTGGTCTTGTAACAAATACGGCTACATCATTGATTGATGCAACCGACATTTTAGGTAAAGACCTTCCTCAAGGTCATATGGATTTTGCAAAAAAGGCGTGTCAGTAAAATGAACAGTGATGTCCGATCTTTAGGTGTTGCAATAGGGCTTATATGCTTACTTATAAGCCCTGTCGGCTTTATTGTTTTGAACTATGTTTACTTCTTCAAGCCAGAACAACATGGTTTAAATCCTGAAAGATATGTGATTATTTTAAATATATTATGTGTCACTTGCTTTTGGGGTGGGTGGAAACTTTTTAAAAAATGTAGCAAACATGGGAATTAAATGGACATATAGGGGCCAAAAAATGGCCGAAACTTTCTCAAAATTCCAAAAATACCGCCAAAATTGCGGCCCTGATCAAGGGCCGGAAATGATTCTTGCTCCGAATAATAAAAAAATGTGGCGGGATAAAGATCAGATGAAAGTGGGATGAAGACTCAATGCCATTTGAATATGGGGCTCGGGATTATGATGCTAGTATAGGCAGATGGTTGAGCAAAGATCCGATTCTCTTTGCTGGTGGTGATACCAACCTATACGGATACGTCATGCAAAACCCAATTAACCTAATTGACCCTAGCGGATTAAGCGCGAAGGATGTCGCCCGTATCAGAAAAATTTTCCAACAGAGTGTGCAAAGGATGAATCAGCAAGGCTTGAGAAGGCCAGGATCAGGAAGTTTGAATGGTATGCTGAATAACATCCAAAGTTGGGGAGGAAAAAAATTAGGTTGCGGGGCGCAAGCGAATGAAACTGTTGACGACCTTGTTAACGACATCATGAACAATGGGCCAACGGATGATAATTGGCAGTTCGAGATTGTTAATCCAAACCCGTTCCATCAAAACATTAGAGCAACTTCTTCGAATCCAGGTGATCCTGTATTAACAATCGACCCATGGGCGAACAGCTTTTCGCCTTAGGAGGGCCTAGAATGATTGCTATTAGAATTTTTTTATATGTGACAGTTCCATTATTGATTTTAGGCATTCTCAAAGGAGGGGAACTCTTTTCAGTATCCTTCTTTGAGCTTCTTATGTATGTCTTTTTGCTTGGAATTTATTCAGGTGTATTAATTGCGTATTTCAAAAAGAAGCTCCACGAGCTGAACACTCGTGTACTCAAGATCGGAATTGCATGCATTTTTCTAGTATGGGGAACGATTACAATTTCGTTCCTTTTCTTTCGGTCAAAAATTTGTATGGGCTACGATCCGTGCGACTTGATCACTATTCCTAAAATCCTTGTGACTTTACTACTTGCGTTGTTACCTATCGTGCTCATTCTAACTTTTAGAACCTATAATCAGCATAAAAAGGACACATCCATAAAATCTTAAATTGAATCAAAATGGCCACGGAATGGCCGAAACTTCCACAAAATTCCAAAAATACCGCCAAAAATGCGGCCCTGATCAAGGGCCGCAAATGATTCTTGCCCCGAATTCTACGAGAGGGTGGCTGAATAAGGATCAGATAAATTTTTTGGATTTTTAGTCAAAATTCGCTTCGTGACTTCTCCGTAAAGCTGTTTCGTCTGATAAACATTGCTATGGCCAAGGATGTACTGAAGCCTGTTCAGAGTGCCACCCTTTGACAGAAAATGTACGGCAAATGAGTGCCTGAAATCAGAACAGCTCCAGTTCTTGGAAAACTTGCTCTTCACTTTGAATTCTGTGACCGCTCTACCAAGCTTAGTTTTTGTGAATGGTTCTCCGTAATATGTCAGGAAGACAAATCCTTGCTTAGACTTCTTCTTTGAGAGAAGCTGGACTAACTCTTCAGATATTTCTAGTGTCCTTTCCCTTGAAGAAGTCGTTTGATTAAATTTGACCTGTCTTTTTTCAAGATCAATGTCTTTCCAAGTTAGGTCTGCAACTTCGCTTGATTTCGCTCCTGTTTCCACAAACATTTTGAGAAGTGGATAAAGGTATCCGGGGCTGAAGTCCTTAGCTGCATCAAGAATTTGCTGTATTTCGATTTCTGACAAAATGTTTCTTGAATAAACAGGGATCTGACTTCTCTCATAATAAAAACTTGTTAAAGGCGAAGTCGAGATCACTTCCTTCTCGATTAGAAACTTGAAGAATCCATCAAAGTCGCATTTGATTTTTCTCATGGAAATATCTTTCAATTTATTTTCATGCTGAACGTGATCCAACCACACTTTGAGAACATCTGAGGTCAAAGTTTCGATTCTATAATCACTGAATGTCTCGGCAAAGTCCGTGAGCTGGAGCTTGCTGTACTTGTGAAGACAGTTGTCTGGAACTTCAAGCATGAACCAGTTTAAAAGTTCTCCAACGGTTAGATTCATCAAGTCTGCAAACTGCCTCTTGGTGAATTTTCTTTCGATTTCTTCTTTATGGCGTTTGGCATCTTCTCTTGATATGAAGGTGTTTCTCATTCTTCTTTGAGTCAACGGATGCAAATAGCTCGTTGTAAACTGTCCAGTCTTGTCTGCAAAAATGATTACTGAAAATTCTTTCATAATGTGTCCTTTTAAAAGTTGTATGGTGATGGATTCTCAATATCTTGGGCCTGGAGCTGTCCGTAGAGATCAACTGTCACTTGAATCCCCCTGTGTCCCAAGATTGCTTGGAGTTGGTACATTTCTCCTCCGGCCTTCAGAAAGTTATAAGCAAAGGAATGCCGGAAGCTGTGACATCCCCAATCTTTATCAGCTGGAAAGTACGCCTGAAACTTACCAATACTGTTTGAAAGCTCATGAGGCCCGATAGGTTCACCTGATCCGTTCGGAAAAACATACTGAAAATTATGAGATTCCATTTTCATTTTTAGAACTTCCATTAAGTTCTCAGACATTCGGATGAACCGCTCATGCCCGTTCTTCGTTTTCCTGATGTGAAGTAAACCTGTCTTAAAATCCACGTCCTCTTTTCTAAGGCTTAAAATCTCGCTCTTCCTGGGCCCTGTGTGAGCAAGGGTGTAGAGGTAAGGATAAAGAGTCTTAGTGTCGAATTTCTTGGCATGATCCAAGATTTCTTTTACCTCATCTACGGACATGACGATCCTTGCTCTCCTGGGAACATCAAAGCGCTTGAACTTAATCTTCAGAAGTGGATTTTGCCGTATGAGGTCTTCACTTACCAAAAATTCAAAAAATCCATAAAATTGAGATTTCATTCCATTTAGAGTTTTCTCACTCAAGTTTCCTTCCTTCTGTCTGGAATCGAACCATGATTTTAAATCGTTCGTGGTCAACTCACTTACCCGATAAGTTCCCAGTGACTCAACAAATGAAGTAAAGTGATTCTTTCGATCTCTAATGGGAGAATTTGGAAACTTTTCAAGATAAAGTTTTATGCCTTGGGAAATCCGCAGATCGCTGAAAGCAGAGGTTCCCTTGCTTTGTACTTTTCCCTCAACCTCACTTTTATAAAGCTTGGCCTCTTTGAGTGTTGAAAAGATTTTCCTTTTACGTTTTCCAGTTTTAGGGTCTAAATACTTCGTCTGAAACGACCCATCTCCCTTTTTATGAATCTTTACGTCAAAATCTAACATGCTACCTCCTGCAATAATTCTTGGGCCGTAGGCAGATTAAAATTTTGTTCAACCTCCGTCTTAGACCTTTTCAAAATCCATTCTTCAAACTTCACGATATCGATAAGAAGTTTTTTCTTCAGTCCGACATTGACGTAAGGAAAAGTTGGATCGCTTTTAATATGCGCGTAAATTAACCACTGACTAATTCCAAACATGCTGGATACCTCCTTGATTGAGTAAAACCGTTTTGGCGGAGTCTTCTCCTGATCTAATGGCCAACATGGAAACGGCCGTCCGGTCAATGGCCGTTCTTTCGGTTCGGTAACAATCGGCCCTCGAATTTTTGGGTACGGAAGGTTAACAAGAGATGGATTGCGCTCGTTAAATAGCTTTTTAAGCTTGTTCGTCTCTGTCTTATCCTTTCCAAGGATGTAGAGGTACTTGTGCTTTCTGGGCACAGGACGGCGTTCGCAGGGACTCTTGATGTCGCTTAGATTCGGCTTTAAGCTTTTGAACGACGTCATCTGGGATTTTGTCCCAAAAAATCTGGTCCCGATGACTCCAAGATTTCTGCCATGCGATGTTCAGGTTTTGAGCGTAGAGCTTATAGCTGGTGGTCTTTCTAAAAACTCGGTCACTGAATCCTTCGTCTGAGAAGTCAGGATCAAAGTATTCAAACCGTGCTCCTGAGTTTTGACCCAGATAGATAAAGTTACAGGCCTGGTAGATTGTCCCAAGTTCCCTTGCTTCAATATCTGAATAGGCCGTAAACAATCTGTAATGGGTGTTCTTTGCCATCCACCGGACTGAATACATGATGAGAGCAGAGGCCAGATTCTTTGGACTCCATGAAATACACGCTCCACGACTGATGAGCTTTTCCATGTCCCGATATTCTCTTCCCAAAAGGTTGGAGAAGGCATTTGGAGTGGCCATTACAATGACCCCAGCAAGAATTCCTTTATAGGTGGCGATGAATCTATGAGTGGGTCTATGAGGCATCTTGCCGAGCCATTCATGGCGTTCAATGAAGGCCTTGATCTGTTGGCACATTTCCCTGTCGTCTTTGGAAACAAATTCAAATTTAAAGTCACTTATCTTTAGTGATTGAGTTTCAGATATTGATAATCCAGATTTCTTCAAATCGCTTTCAAGATTTTGAAGACGGATTTCATATTGGTAACAATGAGGTAAAGAGTATTTCTCTTTATGGAGCATAAAGTTAAATTCCTATTGAGTTGATGGTGATTATGAAAAAGACCACCGCTTGGCGGTGGTCATGAATGACTAGAGCTTTCTTAATTCAGCGATTGCTCTTTCCCGGAACTTCTTATTATCTTCAAACTTTTTACAAAACTCACTGATGAGAAAAGCTAGTAACTGAGACTTGGTTATCTTTAAATGTGGATGAGTTTCTTTCAGATCCTTCAGCATGGATAACAACTTTTCATTCATTTCAGGTGTGATACGGACGCGGACATACTTGGACTTTTGAGGACTGTTTTCGGTCAAATGAGGTCTCCTTGTAGGAAAAAGCAAAATGCCCATATTCAGTCAGAAATGAAAAAAATTCTGACTGAGAAAAATTGCCAATTGATTTAATGGTTTAGAAGAAATTTAAAAATTAGTCTGATGCAACTAATTGGTACTCACTTGGTAGGCAGTTGGTAGGATAAACGCTGCCACCTGACACGCTGGATTTGTTACATTTAGAATCAGTTAAAAGTTATAGATTCCTCCTTTGGTTTGTAGATGGATAATTCAATGTGTGTGCCAAATGGTAGAACTAAGAGTTTCATGGATTTGGCAGTTTCATGAACTTTTTATCTGTTACCTTAGGTAACAGTAAGTGTGTAACGAAGTAACGGTCTCAGGGCAGTCAATCATCTTTGATCCTGTGAAAGGTTATCTGAAAGTTGCCTTTAAATAGCTCTTTAAGAGCTTCTTCAGGTAGTTTCTCGAAAGGGTCTTTTGTTCCATAGAGCATAAAGTGAACGCTAACTTTCAGAACCTCACAAACCTTCTTGAGATCATCAAAATTTTTAACTGATCTCCCCGTTGTCCATCCAAAGATGGTGGGTTGTTTAACCCCACTGAGCCTCGCAAGTTTTGAAACTGTGAGATTCTGTTCCTGGCAACAGCTTAATGAGATTTTTTGCCAGCTCCATGCTTTCCTCCATGAGCAAAAGGGGGTCTTGTTTTGGTCATCGAGCAGTGAAGCCTGACAACCTAGAGGAACCTTCTTGTGCCTTCTTTAGGGCCGCCAGGCGGATTTCTCCTGCGAAAAGAAAGACACTGCTACTGATAAGGGCAATGGCAACTAATTTGCCGACGAATGCAGAAACGGACTCGATGAAAGCATCCATGATTTTCCTCCAAAAGAGTTAAAGTCATGGCCATCATAAAGGCCATTCGGCCGTTCTGAGGAGGGCCGAATTTGTTCCTCTGAATTTTTATATCTCAAGAGTGCCAACGTACTTGGGGAGTGATTTCGAGAATTTATGGAAATTTTTTGAGTGAAATACAGTGCGGATTGCACTCAAAAAAATGCAGAATGCATTTTTCGGCTCGTATTAATGTAACTTTAAAAGTATTTCAGAAATGAACTAAAGTCTTAATTGAATCAGTTTTTTATATCATTATGACCAAACTTGGATCTATTTCTGAGAGATGGCCAATTTCCCATTATCGAAAGTTCCTAATAAGCATACCGTTCCTGAATTGAAAGTCAGGAGCTTCATCCATCGGCATGGGTTTCGTTATAGTCTTCACTCGAAGGACCTTGCAGGCTCTCCAGACATAGTTCTTCGGTCCCGTAAGAAAGTCATATTTGTGAATGGTTGTTTCTGGCATAACCATAAAATTTGCAAGTCTTGGAGATTGCCGAAAACAAACCGCTCCTTTTGGAAGAAGAAGCTTGAGAGGAATTGGGAAAGGGATATTTTAGTAAGGTGAAAACTTAAAAGACAGGGGGTGGGAAATCTATATCGTTTGGACCTGTCAGCTGAAGAGTGGAAAGACAGGTTTGGATAATCTTCTGAAGTGGTTGTATTTTCAGTGACTTTCAGCATAACCTATTAAAAACATTAAGAACCGTTGAGTTATGTTAACTTATATGTTAAGATAACCGATAAGAAGTCTGGAGAAGTTATGTCTGTTACCTCCCACCCAATGGTCACCACTTTTTAGCTAAAAATTCCCACCCTTGGTCACCGGTTAAAAACTGGTTATTTTCACCCGCTGTCACCGCTTGAATTGACCTTTTTCCCACCTCCGGTCACCGGTTTAGGGCCTAAAATTCCCA
>JAMPXB010000008.1 GCA_023701435.1 Bacteriovoracaceae bacterium
ATCAAAGTTCTGGTGGCCACTGATATCGCCGCCCGTGGCATTGATGTCCAGGGTGTCTCTCACGTCATCAACTACGATCTTCCCGTTGAGGCCGAAAGCTACGTTCATCGTATCGGAAGAACGGCCCGTGCCGGTAAAGATGGCGACGCCATTTCTTTTTGTGATGAAACAGAAAGAGACGCTCTCGCTCGTATTCAAAAACTCATTAATAAAAAACTTCCAGTGGAATCATTTGTCGGCGTGGCCGAGCAGTCAGTAAAAGACTCTCGTCCGGAAAGACGTTACCGTGATCCACGTGCCAAACCGAAGGCCCCTCAGGGTCAGGGACAAGGTCAAAGTCAAGGCCAAGCTCCTAAATCACCGCAAGCTCCGAGACCACCGCGAGGCCCGCAAGGTCCAAGACCAGCAGCTGGCGGCAAAGGCCGAGAAGAGCAACAAGAACAAAAAAAACCATCCAAAGTTGGATTTAGATTCAGGAATAGAAAATGAAAAACTATGCAGATTTATCTGTCCTCACAGACAAAAAACTTAGAACTCTACGAAACAATTTAAACAACCGTCTTGAGTCGTTTGCTAAGGGTGGAGAGAAGCACCTTCCGCCAAGTCATATGCTCCACGGTCTCGATGAAGGTGACTGCAAGTCGCTTTTGGAGAACGTGCATTCAGAAATGAAAAAACGTAGTAAGTAAGTTCCTCTTCACTTCAAAAAGAACTCTCCCCTCCTTTATAAGTTTGTTGACCTTAAAGGAGGGTACATGAAATTCGTAACACTATTAACTGTCTTAATTATCTCTGTTTCTTGTTCTAGCCAGAAAGCTTCTCAAACTAAAATCAACTCCCTGGAAATTTCCGATAAATTAGTCAAAGGCAAAACCACTCAGTCTCAAGTACTGGAAAATTTCGGTGCACCTGATATTGTGGAAAAAACTCCTGAAGGAGATATGTGGGCCTATAGTCGTCATTCCAATGAAAGTGGAAGTGTCGGTGGTGGAGTTTCTCACTACATCTCCTCGGCGGCGTTGTGGAACTGGACGGGCGTCCATTTAAACGGTGATCAGAGCTCTACTTCAACTAAAACCGCGTCACTCGTTCTTTACTTTGCTACCAATAAGACTTTGAAAACATATACTTTCCGAACCGAAAAATATTAAACCCAAAGGGCGCTTCCTTTAGTATATACTATAAATATATACCAAAGGAGGTTTCCCATGGATAAAGCGAAAATCTTTATGAATGGAAAAAGCCAGGCCGTACGCCTACCCAAAAAATATCGATTTGATTCTGATGAAGTCTTAGTTCAGGAACATGAATTAGGAGTACTTTTAATTGATCCAGAGAAACGCTGGAAGATGCTGGAAAAAGTCATGGGTTCTATGGGTGATGATTTCTTTCCAGAGGGCAGAGAAAAAGATGATTGGACTGAAAGGGATAAAATTATATGACCTATATCTTAGATACTAATATTTGCATTCACATGCTGAATCATAAAAGCTTTAATCTTTTGAAGCATGCGAAGAAAAAAAATCAAACACAGATCTATATTTCGACGATTACTGAAGCCGAATTATGGCATGGGGTTTGGAACAGCACTCACATTGAGGAGAATGGTGAAAAATTAAAAATCTTTCTTCAATGTTTTCCAAAATTAAAATTTGATTCAACTCACGCTACTAGCTATGGACAGTTAAAAGCTGAACAAAGGAAAAAGGGTAAAAACCTAGGTTCGAATGATCTTTTAATTGCAGCTCAAGCATTGGAACTTGAAGCAACATTAGTCACAGCAAACGAAAAAGAATTTAAACAGATTAAAGGTCTTAAAATTGAGAATTGGCTAAATGCCACCGCATAAGCCGCTCAATCCCTTCTTCAAACCCCACCTTCGGCTCCCATCCTAAAAGCTTCTTCGCCTTCGAGATATCCGCCCAAGTGACATCCATATCCGCCTTAACCCGACTCTGCAGACTAAGCTTCGCCTTCTTACCGGAGAACTTCTCCATCAGCGCAATCATCTCCAATAGCGTGTACGGATTATTACCGCCGCCCAGATTGATGATTTCATAGCCCAGCGGTTTGGCCGCCAGGATGGTGCCTTCAGCGATGTCATCAACAAAGGTAAAATCCCGCGACTGAGTTCCGTCACCGAAAACCGGCAGCTCCTCACCTTTTAAGATTTTATCGGCAAAGATAAAGGGCGACATGTCCGGACGTCCGGCAGGGCCATAAACTGTGAAATAGCGAACGATGGAGACATCGATGCCGTAGAGATAGTGATAAGTGTAGGCCATGACCTCCGCGGCTTTCTTAGAAGCGGCGTAAGGAGAAATGGGCGTATTGACCGGCAGCTCTTCTTTAAATGGCATAGCCTGGCCGGCGTACAAAGAAGAAGTGGAAGCAAGCACGAATTTTTTCACCTGATGCTTTCTCATGCATTCCAGAAGATTCAAGGAACCCACGGCATTGGTACTCATGTAAATATCAGGGTTTTCCATGGAGTATCTCACGCCGGCGCGGGCCGCGAGATTAAAGACCACATCAAACTTATGCTGCTCAAAAAGTTCTGCCAGTTTTACTTTGTCTTCGATGTCGATTTCATGAAACTGAAATTTAGCATTTTGAATTTGGGAGAGGCGGTGGCGCTTGAGGTTTACGTCGTAGTAGTCGTTGAGATTATCAATTCCGATAACTTCCACACCTTGTGCCGTAAGTTTTTCTACGGCCTTTGATCCAATAAATCCTGCAGCACCTGTCAGTAATACTTTTTTCATCGCCCAATAGTAGCACTTGCACTGATGATTTCAAAGTGGTCAGCTGAGTATTTAAATCGCACATTATGGCCTGCGATAGAGACGCCGTACTCTTGAGTAGAAGCCTTATCCTGGCCAGGGCGGGGGTCCAGGGCGATGACCTTTTCAATCAAGACCTTCTCCTTCGGGGCTTCGCAGGACCACTTGACCGGAAGAGAGCGTGGAGCTTCTTCAAAAGGCGATGAGGCCTGGATGGCGTCGGTGTAAGGCACATAGGGTTTGATATCAAAAATCGGAGTACCGCTCACGAGATCCACTCCCCGCACATGGAGCCTGATTTCCTGCTCCAGGATTTCCAGCTGGGAAAACTTCACCACCGACAGCCCTAAGCGATTAGGCCTGTGAGGCGAGCGAGTGGCATAGACACCCATCTTCTTTTTATTTTCAAATCGCGGTGGTCGCACCAGACCATTAAAAGGGCCTGTGACTTGATGGAACTCAAAAATCAGCCACAAGTGACTGGACTCCTCAATCCCCCGGAAGGCCTCCATAAAAAAATCATTCTTAGGAAAACGCATGAGCCCCCAGGCCTCTTCAATTAAGAGCGACTGCCGGGGAACTCCGAACTTTTCCGGAAAAGGAGTTTCAATAGTGGTGATGGGTTCAATTAACCGAGAGATACTTTTCTCCCTTTTTTCATCGCCTGCGAGTGATATTCGGTGATGAGTTCATGGACATCCACGTGGACGCGGACATTTTTCAGACCATGAAAATGAACCTGCTTATCATGAGCAATATCACTTAAAATTTTGTGAATTTTGGCCTTATGAAGAAAGGAAACATTTCTGATAAATTTCACATGAACCTTATCATCTTCTTCTTCCACTTCCAGGCAAGACAGTGCCGGTTTTCTTAATTCAAAGATAATCGCCAGCGCCAGACCAATGAAAATACCTTTAAGTAAATCCGTCACAAGAATGGCAGCAATAGTGGTGAGAAAAACTGCTAACTGATCCCAACCGCGCTCTTTCATTTCCATCACAAGTGATGGCTTGGTTAATTTATAACCGACTGTCAGGAGCACACAGGCGAGAGTCGCCAGTGGAATAAGGTTAAGCACACCCGGGATAAAGAGCACACAAAGGAGCAGCCACATACCGTGAAAGACCGCCGACATTTTGGTCTTGGCACCAGCACTGATATTCGTAGAAGTTCGAACAATCACCGCGGTGATAGGCAGCCCGCCCACCAGTCCAGAGAGAGCGTTACCCAGACCTTGTGCCAAAAGCTCCCGGTTCTTGCTAGTTTTTCTTTTTTTAGGATCAAGCTTATCACCAGCATCGATACACAAGAGAGTTTCCAGTGATGCTACCACCGCAATGGTAAAGGCTACCGCCAACACATCCATATTAAAGTTTCCAAAGTTTGGAAGCATTAATCCGGAGAAAACATCAGGAGGCAAATTCACCAAATAAGGTGCCTCTACTAAATGAAAGAGCTCATTTAAAACCACCGAGACCACCACGGCAATCAGAGGTCCTGGAACCAATTTAAACGGCAGCTTCTCCCAGCCCAGAATAATAGCGAGTGAGACAATGGAGATAATATTGATGCCCATGACTTCGCGAGAGAAGGCATTAGGAAACTGCTTGATGATGAGAATCAGGCCAATCGCCGCCAACATCCCTTTAATCACCGCCGTCGGAAAATAGTCTCCAATGGCACCACCGCGGATGAGGCCAAAAAGAACCTGAAATAATCCCGCCGCTAAAACCGCCAGACCGAAAGTATCAAAGCCGCCCAATTGCGCGATGCCATTAACGACAATCACGGTGAGCCCTGCAGCAGGACCGGAGACACTGACGTGTGAGCCACTAATCAAACCAACAACAATTCCTCCTATAATTCCAGCGATAAGGCCGGAAGCTAAAGGAGCATTGGAAGCTAAAGCAATTCCTAAGCACAAAGGCAGTGCAACAAGGAACACAACTAGCGAAGACTTGATGTCGTCTTTAAAATCTAACACTTTCATACATTCCCCTATTTCAGTTGAAAGGTTACCAGCTATTTGGTTTGATTTCCCTATAAAATTTAATAACACCTTGAAATCATTAGAGCATTAGCGACTTTGAGTGGTGCACTTTGGCCCTGAAAGCTGGGCACAAAACTTGCTTAACTCATAGTGACTCTTACTTCCCAAGCTGGGAATTTTTTTTCAAGGATGATGGTGGAACCTTATGACAACCTTAATTGATTGGAACAACTTTAACTCTAGCCTCTTGATTGAAGTCACGAGACCAACTGGTGTTTTTACCAGCACTGGTGTTGCCATCAATAAGAACACAGTTCTCACTGCTGCTCATTGCCTGGAAGGTGAAATCCTTAAAATTAGAATTTCTACCGAGGCTGTCTACGATAAGCAAGGTCATTTTTACGAGGTGGAGTCCTTCAACCTTCATCCCGACTATGACGGCAAGAAATCCAACTACCGCTGTGATCTGGCCAAGATTAAACTCAAAGGCGAGCTTCCGGCAGAGACGAAGTTCTATCCGATCATTAAGAACGACTCCGATCTTACGGGCACACTGATGAGACTGGGCTTCGGGGCTCGCGGCAAAGATAATGTCCGTACATTGGTGAATCCGGAATTTAAGAATCTTCGCAGTGTGGAGAAGGTGCTCGAGCTAAACGATAAGTATTCATACTCGGGCGACTCAGGTGGCCCAGTTTTCTTGCAGAACAAAGGCCAGATGTACCTGGTGGCCATCCATTCCACGCTCTCCCATGGCCCAAAGGGTAAATATTCCTTTAACCCGCTGCTTTCCTCTCACCGCGAATGGATAAGCGCCTAAACTGCTGTACTATGAGGCATGAGAATTTTCTTATTCCTTATGGTGACAATAATGACTATCCCTGGTTTCACGAAAATTGAAGATTGGGAGCGTTTTAATTCAAGCCTTCTGATCGAAGTAACCCGTCCTAATGGTGTTTTTACTTGTACCGGTGTCGCGGTCTCTCCGGAGATTGTGGTGACGGCGGCCCACTGCCTCGAAGGTGATGTTAAAGGGGTGCGTATTTTCACTCAAGGAATTTACGATCCTAAGCAAACCTCATTGAGTATTGCTAGCTATAAACTTCATCCCACCTACAATGCCAAAAAATCACGCTACTACTCAGATGTGGCGAAGATCACCATGAAGGAAAAATTGCCTGCCTTCATTAAGATTTATCCGATTTTTCAGGGAGAAAAATTTCTCGGGAACCTCTTCCGTTTTGGTTTTGGCGAAAGGAACAAAAAAAATCTGCGAACGGTCATCACTCCCACCTTGAGAGGAATTAA
The DNA here is from genome assembly GCA_023701435.1 of Bacteriovoracaceae bacterium. Lineage (GTDB taxonomy): Bacteria > Bdellovibrionota > Bacteriovoracia > Bacteriovoracales > Bacteriovoracaceae > Peredibacter. The sequence continues at coordinate 6,085 of JAMPXB010000008.1, forward strand.
CAGCAGTGAAAATGTTCTGGAATTAAATGATGAATTTTCCCGCTCAGGAGATTCCGGCGGACCGATATTTCTCCAAAGCGGGAAGAGTACTTACGTGTTAGCAGTTCATTCGACGTTTTCCCACGGGCCGGAAGGAAATTATTCTTTAAATCCCCTGCTCTCGGCCTACATGCCATGGATTTTCACCAATTAAAATTCGTATTTATAGATCGGATCCATCTCCGAGCTGCCGTCAATTTTCACCAAAGTTTTAAGTAAACCGGTGTTGAGATCATAAACCAGTCCGTGAATGATGGGATAATTTCCGTTTAACCACGACTTCTGAATAATGGAAGTATGGCTGAGATTTTTTACCTGCTCCATCACATTCAGTTCCACCAGGCGATTGACCTGATTCATTTCACCGCTGATGCCGTTGATCTCGGCCTTATGGGTAAAGTAAGTGTCTTTGATATTTCTCACCCAATTATTCACAAGACCCAGGCTCTTAGTGGAAATGGCCGCTCTGACCCCGCCGCAGTTATAGTGACCGCAGACAATGATGTGCGGAACTTTGAGATGTTTAACTGCATACTGCAAAACGGTCAAAAAGTTCATATCCGTATGGATCGCCAGATTGGCGATGTTCCGGTGGACAAACATTTCGCCCGGATCAGTATTCGTAATTTCTGAAGGCGGAACGCGGGAGTCGGCGCAACCAATCCACAAATACGTTGGATTTTGATCTTTCGCCATTTTAGTAAAATACTCTTGGTCTACTTCGACCTTACTCTGGGCCCAGGCTTTATTTTCAAGCAACAGTCGTCTGATCTGATCCATATTTAACCTCTTTAAAAATTGAACTAAGTGCTAAGGAAGACCTTACCAGCTCTACTTTGGTTCCATTCTTTTTTGAACGCTCGACAAATTCACTTATTAAGTCGGCAATATCATCATCTACATAAACGTTCTTTGATCCATCAATCACCACGGATGAATCCTTGGGAATTTGTTCGAAGAGATTCATCAGCGTCGTTTTCTGCAGGAACGAAACATCTTTATAAAAGCGAATAAGATATTGATTCCCATCCTGAACCATCACAACCGACTTATGCATATTAGAGCGGATGACAAAGACAAATCCCACCGCCATACCGATCATGATTCCCATCAGAAGATCAGTGAACAAGATAGCGATAATGGTCACCATGAAAGGAATAAATTGATTTGCTCCCTTGTGGTACATCTCTTTGATTAGTTTTGGTTTAGTGAGTTTATAACCCACCAGAATGAGAACAACCGCTAAAGTGGAAAGCGGAATAAGATTAAGCACAAAAGGAATGAGCACCACACAGGCGAGAAGCCATACTCCATGAAGCACGGCCGAGAGCTTGGTTTTCGCTCCTCCGGTTACGTTTGCTGAAGTCCGCACGATCACCGCCGTGACAGGAATCCCTCCCACCAAACCCGAGAGAGAATTACCTATTCCTTGAGCAAAAAGTTCTCGGTTCTTGGAAGTAGGTTTATCGTCGCCACTGAGTTTATCTGCAGCTTCGACTGACAAAAGACTTTCAATGGAAGCCACTGCCGCAATCACAATAGCCGTCGTATAAACTTTGGGATTAGAAATATGTGACCAGTCAGGAGTACTGAAAGAATTAAAAAACTCGCTCAAGCCGCCTTCAAAAGGCAATTGTACCAAATGAGAATTTCCCACCATGAAGGCCGGATAAAAACCTTTAAAGACTTCGTTAATAACCACGGAGGCCACCACTGCAATCAGTGCTCCAGGAATCAGTTGAAAAAGAGCTTTACCCTTTTGAGCAGCCTTCTCCCATCCCAGCATAATAAATAAAGAAATGAGAGCAATAACCAAAGAACCAGGTTGGATCGCCTTAAACGCCATCAGGATTTCAGAGAAGGTATTGCGGCCGTCTCGTTGAGCAAACCCTAAGTCCCCCATGAAGTCCTCATCAAAACCCACGGCGTGAGGAAATTGCTTCAAAATCAGAATGAGACCAATGGCGGCGAGCATTCCTTTGATGACCGAAGTCGGAAAGTAATTTCCGAGGGTACCACCCTTTAAAAAACTAAAAACAATTTGTAATAGACCGGCGAAAAAGACACTCAGGGTGAAGGCCCCAAAGGACCCGAGATCCATAATGGCAGAAGCAACAATGACAGTAAGACCAGCAGCGGGACCCGAGACGCTAACGTTGGAACTACTAAAAGATCCAACCACAATACCACCGATAATACCGGCGATGAGTCCGGAGGACAGAGGAGCGTTACTCGCCAGCGCTACTCCCAAACACAGGGGCAGGGCGACGAGGAATACAACAAGTGAGGCGCGTAAATCATGTTTCCAATAAGTGAGATTAAACATTTTTAATCCTTTGTTTAAGCTCATAAATATGAAGACTTATCTTAATATTCGCAACCCCAAAGCATTAATATTTTTTAATTTGCAAATAATTTTAAACACTTATAAGATCAATCCATGGATAAAATTATTTGCCTAGGAAAGAACTACTCCGACCACACTTTGGAGATGCAGGAGAAGGCCCCCTCAAGGCCCGTACTGTTTATTAAACCACCCAGTGTCTTTATTGAGCCTAAAAACATGGGTCAGGTCATTTTACCGTGGCACCGCGGGGTAATTCACTATGAATGCGAAATAGTCTTTAAGCTGTATAAGAAAAATATTATTGGATTAGGCCTGGGGCTCGATCTTACCTTGCGGGATCTGCAAAAAGAATTGAAGCAGCAAGGTCACCCATGGGAAGTGGCCAAGACATTTAAAAACTCGGCCATCGTAACCCCTATTAAAGGGCTCAAAGATTTTCCCAAAGACTGGCAGGATACTCCCTTTACCTTAAAGGTTAATGGAGAAATCAAACAAAGTGCCAAGCTCAGTGAAGCGATCATGCAGGCGGATCAAATCATTCATTACGTGGATGAGTTTTTTCCGATGAATGATGGAGATTTAATTTTTACCGGCACACCTAAGGGAGTCGGTCCCTTGAAGCCCAACGATTTAATTGAAATGTCTTTCGGTCCGATTGAGCATTCATTCCGCGTGGTGGAAACCGTTGGATAAGCGAAAACTCTCCCACGATATTCTCAACATGATTGAACGCTTGAAGATCATGCATGACTTGGCAAAAGATCAGAATTTTTCAGTGATCAGTCAGGAAGAGCTAAAGCAAGATCTGGAAGAAACTTTAAAGAAGCTCCAGCAGGATTTTCAAGCTCTCATTCAATAGTTGTCGATATACTCTTCCGGTACATGAAATTTGAAAACCGGAGTGTCGATAATAAATTTCTGGCCCTGATCATCCACCATATTAAAGTGTCCCCACATCTCCCCGTTTAGAGTCGGAAGCGGACAAAAACTTTGGTACTCAAAAGATTCACCTGGTCTGAAATAAGGTGTCGCTCCAATGACTCCCGGCCCTTCCACATACTTTAAAGTTCCCTTGGCATCTTTAATGTTCCACTTGCGGGATACTAAAGTGGCAGGGACATCGCCGTTATTGGTGATCACAATGGTATAGCTAAACAGATAATGAAACTGCAGCGGATTAGACTGATCAAAATCAAAAGCAGTCTTCACTTCAATTTTAAAGTTATTACTAAGTGAGACGAATGGATAACTCATTATTTTGTTTCCTTGGCGGGGACAAAATCCAAAGAGGTAGAGTTGATACACCAGCGCTTACCGCTGGGTCCTGGACCGTCATCAAAAACATGTCCCAAATGGGAGCCACATTTAGCGCACAGAACTTCCACTCGATGCATATTGAAAGCGTAATCATCTTTTAAGATGACGTTCTTATTATTTTTTACATCTGAAAAACTTGGCCAACCGGTACCAGAATCAAATTTGGTTTCCGACCCAAACAGTTCCTGTCCGCAGGCCACACAGACGTAAGTCCCTTTCTCATAATGCTTATTGTATTTGCCGGAGAAAGGACTTTCGGTCGCCCCTAAACGGCAGACGCTGTATTGTTCAGGGGTTAGCTTTTTCTTCCATTCGTCCTGAGGTGTACTCATATTATATTCCGGGTTGGTGGAACCAAGAAGAGTCATGATTCCAGCGAAAAAAGTTTTCATGTAGCCATTATACTCTTAAGATACAGTCATTCAACAAAGGTTAAAATGCTTGAGTCCATTTGAAGTCTACGCCCTGGCCATTGGTGCAAATCTCTCCTACTCCTCTGCTAGCATGGTTTTTTCTCTTTATGCCAGACGTTTTTCATCAATGTGGATCAATCAAGTTAAAGTTCTGACTGCCTTTGTGGCCTTTGTTATCGCCATGTTTTTCACTGACCAAATGGTTTCGGTCAGTCCCCTCGCCTTCAGTCTTCTACTCCTTAGCGGTTTTACCGGATTATGTGCCGGCGATATTTTTCTCTTCCGGGCCTTTACCACTCTCGGTCCTGCCCGCTCACTGGTTCTTTATAGTTTCCAGCCATTAATGCTGGGGATCTACGGCTTCTTTTTTTTAAATCAGATTTTCACCCTTAATCAAACTCTCGCCGTCATCTGCATGATGATTTGTATTTTTATTTTCATGCTGGAACGAAACAAGATGACCGGTTCCTGGGACATGAAAAGTTTTGTCTGGGCCTTTCTGGGAATTACTCTCGATGCCATGGGAGTGATGCTGACTCGCGAGGCCTATGAACTGGAACCAAGTCTGGAAACCTTTCAAGTCAATGTCATCCGTTGTGTGGGTGCTTTAGTGGGCTTTTTAATGATTAGTCCCAAGAGCTATCTCACTTTGCCCAAGGATGTCTGGTCTCTTCGAAAACGCGAGATCACGCTGCTCTTAGGGGCCGCCGTTGGAGGATGTTTCTTCTCACTCACTCTTTATCTTGCGGCAGTTAAATTTGCTCACGTGGGAACCCTGACCGCCATTTCCATTACCGGACCAGTATGGGTATCACTCCTTGAGTGCCTCTATCATCGCCGCTTGCCGAATAAATTTTTGGTGGGGGCCTTCGTCTTTTTCCTGACGGGCTTTTATCTGATGGTCATTGCTTAGAAGAACTGCTGAAGGGTTTTTTATCCTTACTTTGACTTCCGCACTTCATGTTTTCTTTCTTAAGGCCTGAGATCGAAAGCCGGAATCCCTGGAAGGGTTTAAATTTTACCTGATAGATATTCACATATTTTTTTGAATCCAGCAGTTCATGGGCACCGGTTATGAGTGCCTTCTCCAGATATTGCTTCTCATGCTGCCGGTACAAGGCTTCAATTCGCTCCACAAACCCGGGAGTCATACGAGTCACAAAGCGTTCATTTAAATCTGTTGGATTGAAATCTGGTCCTGCTAAAGTCGCCTTAAAACTCATCTCTATTTTAGAAAAATCAGAAGTGCTTTTTAGTTCTGTTAATACCTTCTTGGCAAAGGCGGCACGCTCCTGAGCCAACCTGAGATTTCTTTCCTGGCTCTTGGGATCAATGACTTTCTTTCCGTCTTGAGTGATGTAATAAGGAGTCCTGGCCGAAGTAGCGACCACTTCAATTTTGGCCACAATCAGTGAGGGATTAGACTTGATAAAATTTTTCACATGATCTTTCACTGGCCCCACTTGATCTTCACCGACGGTGGTTCGGTCATCAAAGTCAGTGGGAATAAAACTCTGCTCCAGCACCGTCATGTCTTCTTTGCAATCATCAGGAATTGCGCGAGAAGGATCATTCTCAGGATCAAGCCTTTCATAATAAAATCCGGGATCATTGACATCTAAATCGTATCTATACTTCGAGCCTTCTTCACAAATGTGCAGGTTGGTTTTATCCCGGTACATAATGGTCTGAAAGAGTCTCATGGTGGTGTTGTTTTTTGTCACCTTCAACTCATCTTTATAAGTTCCAATGCCGTAGGCCCCATAATTTTTAGGAACGGTTTTCAGATCCTTGGTGCGAAACTTAAGCTCCACTTCACACTGCTGACTCTCCGGAGATTTTCCTGAAACATATTGCTGACAATCAGGAATATCCGGACGCAGTCGTTGATAATAGAAAAGAGGAATGCCCACCAGCCTCGCCCGGCAATGATTCCCAATACGCTGACAAGCGGGATCCTTCGCCAGCACATCGAGATCTTTTAGCAGCGCCACTTTGACTAAGGGGTTTTCGGTGAAGGCGCGGGAGAAGTCTTCACTGACCATTTTTAGAACTTGCTCGGTCAGTTGCTTCATCTGAACCGGCGAGAGCGGGTCTTGCACTTTTTTTAAATCACTGCAGCCGCTATAGATTTGTTTTTTATAGTAATCCAGACCCAGCTTTTTATTTTCCGGGGAAAAGTAGAAACTTTCAGCAAAACTGAATGTCGTCCAAGATAATAGTGTCAGTAAATAAATGACATTCATATAAGGTGCTTATCGTCCAGGGAGCAGCCCGAGTTGAACAAAAAAGTTAAACGCTCAGGTATCTACTTAGATTCCCACCTAAACTCATATAGAAGCATTGAAGGCCGATACTCATACGTTATGTTTTCTGAAGCGCATTTTCCCGATTCAATAGTGTGTATTGTATGACCAATATTTTTAGATTCTGATTTTTCATTCCATGAACACGAAATAATTTTCTTTAAATCCTTAAATTTCTCCCTCGGGACAAATAAGAATTGCACTGTAAGCCTTCCAGACGAATCAAAGAAGTGCCCACTTTCGATTGATTTCCCAGATGAGCGATAAATAATCCCCTCATGTTTTTGCTCGTAATCAGATCCTAGCTTTTTAATTACTTGATCTATTGTAGCCTTTTCATGCCACAACCTATCAATCACTGCATATCGTTCGTGATTTTTTTGGCCAAAAGTACATGCAGCCACTAAAAACAATAATATAAATTTCATCATTTCAATTTTCCTTTGAGAAATTGATGAATCTTGGGATATTTCTTTGCATGCATCTCTGGGGAGATATAAAACTCTTCCACATGATTGGAAAAATCTTCGTCTTTACTCACTGATGAATCAGGCTTAATCAAAACTTTAGGTGGAATTTCAAAAACTTTTCCTGTTTTATCAACCTCAAGCTCCCAGCCTGAAAGGTCAGCAAACTCTTTAACTCCATCAGGCTCTAGGTTTTTATAAATATGATGAGATGATTCATGAACGATGATCGATTTCTTATTTCTCTCTTTAAAGAACTGATCATAAAAAATTATTGATTTATGGAGCAGCTCACTCGTCGAAGGATTTCCTTTATGTATGGAATCTTTTGCTCGTCGAAAATTATAATTCTGAATTTCTGTCCAGGAAGGTAGGGTGGGTAAAATTTCAAGAACATGCTGTATTTCATCCCTGCTCCACTTTTTAAAAACCTCTCCCATATGAGACCAACCAATAATAGGATCATCTTTAAATTGTTTAATGTGAATATCTGCATCTCGCCATTTATTCCTACAGTGCTCCACTCTCGGATGCTCTCGAACAGTAGTTTGTTGTCGCGGATGCTTATCTACAACGGATGCCGATACCTTCGTTTGCCACCACTGACACTCCATTGAGTACGCTGAAGGAATGAATAAAATAAGAAGTAGCAAAATCCACATTATTAAATTACCCAGCCTTATTAAGCTTACCGGGCAATTCATTATCTTTTAGCCCATTCTGAGCATCAAATAGATCAACTGCAAGCTGGGCATTCAACCAAAACTCAGGGGAAGTATCGAAGGCTGAAGCGAGTTTCAATGCGAGTTCAGTGGAAACAGATGTCTTTCCATTCACAAGACGATTAATTACCTTAATGTCAGTTCCAAGATGATCAGCGACAATTTTCTGAGTCAAGCCAAGGGGGATAAGATATTCCTCTTTTAGAATTTCTCCTGGGGTAGTAGGCCTTCTAGTAAAACGCATCTTCATAAATCCTCGCTAATGATAGTCCACAATATTCACTTCAGTTGGACCCTGATTTGTCCATTGAAAGATAATTCTCCACTGATCATTGATTCTAATACTGTGAAAACCTTTCAAGTTACCTTTTAATTCTTCGAGACGATTGCCTGGGGGAGAACGCAGATCCAGCAAAGTATGGGAGTAGTGAAGCATATCCATCTTTCTCCTTGCGATTGACTGGACCGATTTCCATCCAACCTTAGGAGGGATTTTACCTGTATAAAAGAAATCTCGAATCCTGTCGTTTGCAAAGCCAACAATCATAATTAATAATACCACAAGAAGGTATACCTATCAATGGCCATAACCTTCCCCAGAATTCACCCTAGCTAAATATATTTTAACTAGCTAAAATCACAGGTTTTTCTCTTGACTTTTTACTAAACAAAATATACACTAGAGTATTCAGCATTGAGAAAGGATTTGCATGACTTCTTTAGAAGCCCTCTTAAAAGAGCGCGTACTCATATTAGACGGTGCCATGGGCACGATGATTCAAAAATATCAATTAACAGATGCAGACTATCGCGGTGAACGTTTTAAAGATTGGAAACATCCCCTTAAAGGCAATAACGATCTTCTGGTTTTAAGTAATCCCAAAGTGATTGAAGAGATTCACAATAAGTATCTTGAAAGCGGCGCGGACATTATTGAGACCAACACCTTTAGTTGTACCCGCATTTCCATGGCCGACTATCACATGGAAGAGCTGGTTCCCGAGCTCAATTTAGAGGCGGCTAAACTCGCTCGTAAATGTGCTGATGAGTACACTAAAAAAAATCCAGCGAAGCCTCGTTTTGTCGCGGGCTCCATCGGTCCCACCACCAAGACCGCTTCCCTTTCTCCCGATGTGAATAATCCCGGCATGCGAGCCGTGGACTTTGATCAACTAGTGGCCAACTATTATGAACAAACCAAGTTCTTGGTTGAAGGCGGCGTGGACATCCTCTTAGTGGAAACTGTTTTTGATACGCTTAATTGCAAGGCTGCCTTATTCGCCATCGCTGATTACTTTGAAAAAGAAAATAAAAAGCCTCTGCCCGTGATGGTCTCAGGGACTATTACTGATGCTTCCGGCAGAACTCTTTCGGGCCAGACCATTGAAGCTTTCTTGTATTCGGTTTCTCACTATCCTCTGCTCTCTATTGGTATTAACTGCGCTCTCGGTGCGGAACTGATGCGGCCTTATATCGAGGTACTCGCCAAGGAAGCTCCTTTTTATATCTCTGTTTATCCCAATGCCGGTCTTCCTAATGAGTTTGGTCAGTATGATGAGACTCCCGCTCACATGGCCGGAACTTTAAAAGAGTGGTTTAACAATAAATGGGTCAACATCGTGGGCGGTTGTTGTGGCACCACCAATGAACATATTAAGGCCATAGCACTTGCTGCTGCCGATGCCTCTCCTCGCGCCCTGCCTCAAATAGAACACTTCCCGAGATGGTCAGGACTTGAACCTTTGAAGATCTTTCCTGGCTCAAACTTCATCAATATCGGTGAGCGCACCAACCTCACTGGCTCCCTGGCTTTTAAGAAAATGATCGTGGAGAAGAACTTTGAAGAAGCTCTGCGGGTGGCGCGGGAACAAGTGGAAAATGGCGCTCAGATCATCGACATCAATATGGATGAGGCGATGATTGATTCGGAAGCGGCGATGGTGCACTTTGTGAACCTCATTGCCAGTGAACCGGATATTTGCAAAGTGCCACTGATGATTGACTCCTCCAAGTGGTCAGTTATTGAGGCGGGACTTAAGCGCATTCAGGGGAAGGCGATTGTGAATTCCCTATCGCTTAAAGAAGGCGAAGAAAAATTTATTGCTCAGGCAAAACTCGTAAAAAAATACGGTGCCGCCGTGGTAGTCATGGCCTTTGATGAAAAGGGCCAAGCCGATAATGTGGAAAGAAGAATTGAGATCTGCAGCCGCGCTTATAAAATCCTCACCGAGAAGGCCCACTTCGCTCCGGAAGATATCATCTTTGATCCGAACATCCTCACAGTGGCCACCGGCATGGAAGAGCATAACAACTACGCCATGGATTTTATTACTGCCACTAAGTGGATCAAAGAAAATCTTCCCCATGTTAAAGTCAGTGGTGGAGTTTCTAATCTTTCATTCTCATTTCGCGGTAACAACATTGTCCGCGAGGCCATGCATTCGGCGTTTCTCTATCACGCGGTCAAGGCCGGTCTGGATATGGGAATTGTTAACGCCGGCGCCCTGCCTATTTATAGTGATATCGTTCCTGAACTTTTGGAGCATGTGGAAGATGTCATCTTTAACCGCCGCCCAGATGCAACTGAGCGCTTAATTGAGTTTGCCGGCACTGTAAAAAATCAAGGCAAGGCCGAGAAAAAAGATGATGAATGGCGTTCACTGCCGGTGGAAAAACGACTGGAGTACGCTTTAGTCAAAGGGATCGTTGACCATATTGAAAGCGATACGGAAGAAGTCCGTAAAAAAGTGAAAAGACCTCTTGAGGTCATTGAAGGTCCTCTCATGGACGGCATGGGCATCGTGGGTGATCTTTTTGGCGAAGGGAAAATGTTCCTGCCCCAAGTAGTGAAGTCCGCTCGTGTGATGAAAAAGGCGGTCGCCTATCTTCAGCCTTATATTGAAGCGGAGAAATCAGGCCAGGCGATGAAGCACGCAGGTAAAGTTTTAATGGCAACCGTTAAGGGTGATGTTCATGACATCGGTAAAAATATCGTAGGCGTGGTCCTCGGTTGCAATAACTATGAAGTCATTGATCTGGGAGTAATGGTTCCTTGTGAAAAGATTCTGGAAGAGGCCAAAAAGCATCAACCGGATATGATCGGACTCTCCGGTCTTATCACTCCTTCGCTGGATGAAATGTCTCATGTAGCAAAAGAAATGCAGCGAGTGGGACTTAAGATCCCGCTGTTAATCGGTGGGGCCACGACTTCCCGTGTTCATACAGCAGTTAAGATTGATCCATTTTATGAGGGTTCGGTGATTCATGTGGCCGATGCCTCTCGCGCCGTTCCTGTGGTAGAAAAACTTTTAAATGCCAACACTCAAGCTAAGGCCCATGCCGATCAGAAAGCCGAGTATGAGAAGATGCGAGTCGCTCATGCCGCCTCTCAAAGAGAAGAGAAATATTTAACGCTGGAAGAGGCCCGTCAAAACAAAGTGAAAATCGACTGGCCAAAATCTGAGATCAGAAAGCCTATCAAGCTGGGAGTGACGGTCCTCGATGACTATCCTCTGGCAGAGCTTGTTTCTTATATTGACTGGACGCCATTTTTTATGACCTGGCGTCTGCGGGGAGCTTATCCGCAAATCTTTGAGGATAAGACCTACGGGGTGGAAGCTAAAAAGCTTTTTAATGATGCCAATGTCCTACTCAAAGAAATTATCAAAAATAAATCCCTTAAGGCCCGGGCCGTCTTTGGACTCTTTCCTGCCAATGCCATAGGTGATGATATCGAGGTTTACTCGGTTGAAGATAAGGTTCATGAGTGGACTTGTGATAATCATGGCAAGCACTCTAAGACCCTGCAGGTAGGAAATACCGCTAAGACCATCGCCACTCTCCACATGCTGCGTTCTCAGCGCCAGATGGAAGAGATCACTTCTGCTAATCCTTCACTCTCGGATTTTGTAGCTCCTAAAGACTCTGGTAAAACTGACTATGTGGGTGCTTTCTGTGTCACCACCGGTATTGGTCTGGATGAACTTTCCAAGAAATATGAAGAGGACCAGGATGATTATAATCAGATCATGGTCAAGGCCTTAACTGATCGCCTGGCGGAAGCTTTAGCGGAACGCCTGCACGAAAAAGTCCGTAAGGAATACTGGGGTTATGTGCCGACGGAATCCTTGTCTTATGAAGAGCGCCTGCGGGAAAAATATCAGGGCATTCGTCCCGCTCCGGGATATGCTGCTTGCCCGGATCATTTAGAAAAGAAAACGCTGTTTAAAATGCTCGATATCGAAAAGAATATTGGAGTGTCTTTGACTCATTCGATGGCAATGGTTCCACCATCAAGTGTGAGTGGCTGGTACTTTGCTCATCCCGAGTCCCGTTACTTTAATGTGGGCAAAATTGGTCGCGATCAACTAGAAGACTATGCTCGTCGCAAAGATGTTTCTCTGAATGAAATGGAAAAATGGCTGTCGGCCAATTTGTTTTAAAAGGTAATATGGCAAAAGTAACTGAACACATTAAGAACGCTAAATCGACTCTCTTCTCTTTAGAAATACTTCCTCCCAGCACCGGTGAAAGTATTCAGAAGCTATTTGATAATCTTGAACCCTTAATGGAATTTAAACCGAAGTTCATTGATGTCACCTATCATCGGGAAGAATATGTTTATAAGAAGATGCCTAATGGCCTCTTAGAACAGAAGTCCATCCGTAAACGTCCAGGAACGGTTTCCATTTGTGCCGCTTTAATGCATAAGTTTAATGTGGATACGGTTCCTCATATTATCTGCGGGGGCTTTACCAAGGAAGAAACCGAGTACGCTTTAATTGATCTGAACTTTCTGGGAATTGATAACGTGCTCGCTCTGCGTGGTGATTGCATCAAAGGTCAAAAATCTTTTGAACCAACTTGTGGTGGTCATAAGTATGCCAGCGAACTGGTAACTCAGATTAGCTCCATGAACCAGGGAACTTATCTCTCAGATGAATTGCAGAATCCTACTCCTACGAAGTTTTGCATTGGGGTTGCCGGATATCCGGAAAAGCACTACGAAGCACCCAATCTTAAAACAGACCTCAAATACCTGAAGCAAAAAATCGACAATGGTGCGGAATACATCGTGACTCAAATGTTTTTTGATAATCAGAAATTTTTTGAATTCGTAGACAAGTGCCGGGCCGAAGGCATTAATGTCCCTATCATTCCGGGGCTGAAGCCTATTACTTCCAAGTCCCAGATCTCGAATCTCCCTCGCAACTTCTACATCGATATGCCAGAAGCCCTAATCGATGCTCTGGATAACTGCCGCACCGATGATGATGTGAGAAATGTTGGAGTGGAATGGGCGATTGAGCAATCCAAGGAACTCATTAAGCACAAAGTCCCTTGTCTGCATTTCTACTCAATGGGGAAATCGACCGCGATTCAGCAAATTGCTTCTCAACTATTCTAAACGTCCCGCGGGCATTGTTTGCAGTCACTTTTTTTGGCAGACAGCTCGCGGAGTTCTTCCACTTTCTGATAAAAATAATCTTTCACTTTTTTGCCCTGATCATTATCGAGGAGCCAGGCGAGCTTTGAAACTCCCGGCAAGGTGACCATCAGCTGATCCACCACTTCCGGCCCGCTCAAAATAGTCCGATCGCCGGTGAGCATATGGACTTTTTCCAGACATGCTTGTCTATTAAGCTCAGGAAAATGCTCATAGATCTCATCCTCGCGCGCCGAGACAAATGTTAAGCTTTTGTCCAGATAGTGCAGGCCTTGTTTAAAACGCAGGCATAAAGGGCATTCGGGATCATAAAGGATGAGTGGCAGTTGGTATTTCATCTAGGCTTATATTATCATAGTTAAAAAAAAATCCCAGAGGTCAGAATGAACAGACGCGAATTCCTCCAATTTCTCGGTGTTTCCGGGGTACTGGCAACTCTACCAGGTTGCTCAACTCAATCTTCTCCGATAGCTAACCCACTTCCCCATCTGGCCCCTTTTACTGAAGACAAGCTCGTCACAGTCGATGGTCTGGATTATAAAATTCTCATCCGCTGGGGTGATCAGATTAATGCCACTCAAAAGTTCGGTTATAACAATGACTTCATCGCCTTTCATCCGCTAACGAGTGATCGTGGTATCCTGTGGGTCAATCACGAATACGTCACTCCTCGTTTCATCCGTGGTGAAGAACGCACCAAGGCCCATGTTGATGAGGAACTATTGGAAGTGGGTGGAAGTCTCCTGGAAGTAAAATTGCAAGATGGTCAGTGGAGCGTGGTGAAGGATTCTAAATACAATCGCCGCCTCGATGCCAACACCAAAATTCCTTTTGCCTGGGACCAAAAAATCGCCGGCTCTAGTTTTGGTATCGGCACCATGGGTAACTGTGCCGGGGGTTACACTCCATGGGGAACAGTGCTTACCGCTGAAGAAAACTACGACATGTTCTGGGGTGACCGAAACAAAAAAGGTGAAACGATCCAAAAGAGCTGGCTTGAGTGGGATAAGTTTTATCCGAGACCACCCGAGCACTACGGCTGGATCGTGGAAGTGGAACCTCTCACCGGTAAAGCTAAAAAACTGGTTTCACTGGGACGTTGTGCTCATGAATGTGCGGCGGTTACAAAGGCGAAAAATGGCAAGATTGTGGCCTACACCGGCGACGATTCAGCTTATGAACATCTATATAAATTTGTTTCTGACTCCAGTGATTCTCTGGAGAAAGGAAAGCTCTATGTGGCCAACTTAGAAAAGGGCCAGTGGATTTCTCTTAAGCGAGAAGATCATCCGGTGCTCATGAAAAATTTCAAAAACCAGACCGAAATCCAAGTCTTCACCCGTGAGGCAGCAAAACTTGTCGGTGCCACTCCCCTGGACCGTCCGGAAGATATTGAGTTTGATCCACTGACCGGCAACGTGCTGGTGACTCTGACCAATAATAAGGCCCGTCAGAATTATCATGGCTCCATTCTAAAAATCATGGAAGACCACAATGACCCAGGCTCCCTCACATTCAAGCATGACACTTTCCTACCAGGTGGTACTGAGCACGGCTTTGCTTGTCCGGACAATATGGTATTTGATCCCAAAGGTAATTTGTGGTTTACCACCGATATATCGGGAGGGGACGCTAACAAAGGTCATTATGAAGGATTTGGAAATAACGGACTCTTTGTCTTCTTAAGAAGCGGGGCCAATAAAGGCGAAGTGATCCGCATAGCCTCTGCACCAGTGGATGCTGAGTTCACCGGCCCTTGCTTTTCTCCCGACTATAAGACACTCTTCCTCTCAGTCCAACATCCTGGTGAATACAGCGAGTCGCTCTCCAAGCTCTCCAGTCACTGGCCAGATGGTGGTAAACCTAAGCCAGCAGTTGTCACCATCACGGGACCACTGCTCGACAAAATCGTTTCCGGGAAAGTATGAAAAAAGAAAAACTAAAATCTCAAATTGAAGTCTTCGTTTGTAACCATCACCGCGACAACGAGGAGGCCTGCGCCGGGAAAGGTGCCAAGGAACTCACCGATAAGCTAAAAAAATGGGCCAAGGAAGAACATAAAGGTGAGATCAAAGTTTATCGCAGTGGCTGCCTGGGCAAATGCTCTGAAGGCATTGCTATTGCCTGCTATCCGGAAAAGAAATTTTTATTAGAAGTGACAGCCGACGATTTTAAAGAAATTAAGCAGGGCCTCGAAGAGGCCCTGTAAGATTAAAGATTCGTTTTTCCGCTAATAGATACATTCTTGAAAGTTTTATTATCCTTTCCTTCAAAGGTCACATCATACTGTCCGGCATTTAGCATGACATAATAACTGCCATCCGGATTGATTTTGTAGACCTGAGATACTTTCGCTGCTCCCGCTTTGGAAATCTTAATCTGCTGGTAATCCTCTCTGTTCACCACTCCCTGAAGACTTGGTCCTTGAAGTTTATTCAAGAGGTGCATCCATCCCGGACGATTTCTCAGAACCGTTTTATCACGCCATTTATTAAAATTGGGATGAAAGCCCTGGAAAGTGCTGTTGACTTCAATCACGTAAGGCAGCACCTGGTGCTCGACATACATCCAGTCGATATCTCCTCCATCAGCATTATAGAGAAGTTCCCAGGCAGTTCCTGGTTTATAGTCAATCGCCCGGGCCAGTTCTCCCCCGATAGACTCTACGGCTTCTTCTGCCGGAGTTTTCAGAGGACGACAACCGAAAGGATAGATCACGATTTCAGAATATGAATGATAAGAAATGTTGAAGACAGGTTTAATTCTTGCCACCAGATTCATCATTGCCTGAGTTTCCGGTTCTGAACCAGGAGCAGCTCCACGATAACTGTCAGAGTTCACATTACTGCTTGAGCCATTACAGGTGTTCCAACCCTGAGGATAGTTGCGGTTAAGATCCACTCCATGGCCGTCTCTGGTATTTTTTCTCCACATGGAATCTTCCGTCCACATCTTATTATTGCCGTCCATATTGAACATCGGCACAACCCAGATCTCTGTTTGATCAACCCAAGAGGTAACTTCTGATTTTTTGCCGTAGTTAGAAGCCAGATACTCAATCATGTCGGTGGTGATTTCTGGAGTCATCACTTCCCGAGCGTGGTGCATGGCATTTACCAGCAGGACCGGTTCCTTCTCATCAATTCGCGGGTTGTCCGAAATTTTTATCGCCAGAATATCCCGTCCTTCCACAGTCTTTCCGATAGAACTCACTTCGGTGATATCGGGATAGCGGGAGTGAATAGAATTCAGAAAGTCTTCAATCTCTTCTGGAGATTTATATTCCTGATCAGGACCTCTCACCAACGTTTGAGGAAAAGAAAAACGGATGGAAGTTTTTTGAGACTTAATCTGTTCCAGTTCCTGAGGCGTGAGCAGAGCTTCTATTTCCATCGTCTGGTAGTTCACACCAGTGACATCAAACTCATTGTCTTTAAGATATTTTTTCATTGAGTCAGTCAGATCAAATCTGACGATCATTGAGCTCGAGGCCAGGGTAGCACCAGAGAACATAGCGCCGGCCAAAAGGAATCCTTTCCAGTTTAACATGCAACACTCCTTTGTAGATGTCCTTATCAGGAGATCAAATAGAGAAGCGTTCGTCCAGAAAAATGAAATTAGAGGAGGGCTTCCATCTCGGCCTTATAAGGAGCGATTTTTTCTTCTTTGTAGCCTACCCTATTCATGGCCGCCAAAAGAGTCTGTAGGCAGGTCAAGTCCCGGATCTTTTTATTGTAAAGATCAAGACCCTGCTTAACGATGAAATTGTAATCATTTACTCTCCGGCTATTTATGAGATAGTCACTAATAAGATAGTCGGCATGTTCTTTCGTGTCTGAAGGAAAGCGGGAAAGATATTTTTCCGCCTCATCCACCATATCATATTCAATCAAAACCAAAATAATAGCACGGGTAAATTTCGTAAATTCAGAGCAAGACACCACGACATTATCGAAATGTTTAAGCGCTGTTTCAGGGGACTTTTTCATTAAAAATGACTTCCCGGATATATACATGCCGGCACCGATAAAATTTTTAAGATCCAGGGCCCGCTCATCCAGGGTGGTGAAGATTTCATAGTACATCTGCATGTCTTGAAAATTAGCGGTTTTGACCGCCAGTCTGATAATTTGTGAAAGCCGATCAGGATTCGCTGGAAAATACTTAGCAATCTTACTGACTACCTGATAGGCATCGTTAAAGCGCTCTTCTCGCAGAAAGATGTCAAAGAGACCAACCAGACATTTATAATGAATGCTGTTGACCTCCAGACCTTTTTGATAAGAGTCCTCTGCTTCATCAATGTGTTTTTTAAGATACTCACTCTGCCCGATGTAAAACAGGGCCAGTGAAGGCTTGGCGTTGAGTTCCTTCGCTTTTTTAAAAACCGTGATCGCCTCATCATAACGGCCTTCATTCATCAGCACCTTTCCCTCATCAACCGTCTTCACATAATCAGAAGGAAAAACTTTATTGGTCAGGGTGGAAATCAAATTTTCTTTAATGCTTTGGGCGGTATAGGGCTTAATGATAAAGGAGTCCACATCCTCTTCCGCCGCCTTGGCCACTGCTGTCTGTGAAATATTTGAAGTCACCAGAATGAGGCAGAGATCTTTATTGGAAGGGTCTCTTTCTCTTAGCATTTTAAAAAGATCAAAGCCTGAACCACCAATGATAAAATAATCAGACAGGACAATCCCTATTTTCTGGGTCTTGATTATTTCTTCGGCTTCCACCAGGCTTCCTACCGAATGAATCAGATTTCGTTTGCTTCCAAGGTCATACATTGTTTTAAGCAAGCGGTTCCTAGAAGCCGGGTTCTTGTCGACAATAAGTACTTCTGTCGTTTCCAAATAAGGTTTTAAGAGATTTTTATTATTGCTGATCACAGTCCCTTAGCCTTTTTCATAAACTCATTAATATTGTTCTGGCGA
The DNA here is from genome assembly GCA_023701435.1 of Bacteriovoracaceae bacterium. Lineage (GTDB taxonomy): Bacteria > Bdellovibrionota > Bacteriovoracia > Bacteriovoracales > Bacteriovoracaceae > Peredibacter. The sequence goes on from JAMPXB010000008.1 coordinate 24,076, forward strand.
ATTTCAAAGAGCTGAATAAAGATGCCAATGGCATCAGTGCTGTTCTTATCGATTTTGACCGTGATATAGTTATTACCTTCGCCATCATCCTCTACCGTTAGGACATCCGCTTCCAGCTGAAGCTGAGAATCTTTCTGCAGATAATTAACAACCATCTCTAGTTGCACGGGTTCCATTGCCTTAATCCCGTCTTGCTGGGTACGGAAGACGAGCATTTCGTCAAAATAATCGTCGAGATGGCAGTTAATGCATTTATTTTTTTGAGATAATTTTGATGAGACATTGATTTCGCTGGTCAATTCTTCCAGTGATTTTTCATTACCCTCTGAAGCTTGCCGGGACAGCTTTTCACGCTTGATAGAATCAAGTTTTCTTTTGATGGTCGCTTCAACTTTTTCAATGCGCTCTTTTTCCTCAGAAGAAGCCGTCGCTTCACGGGCCTTCCTTTCATGTTGAACCTTGGCCAGTTTTTGCTCAAGATCGCTCTCTAATTCATCATCTGAATTCTTCTGAGCTTCATCACTTGCATTCCCATTACGGTAAAACCCGTCCAGTTTTTCTTGCTGACCGTTTTTCCCTGAAAGTTTGCCGGCTTCATAGGCTTCAGCTTCATTATGATTTTTGTAATGCTTTTGATGATCCGAATCTTTTCTTTCTCTTGCAAGATTCTCTCCCTTTCTCGAACCAGTGGAATCTAAGCTATGATCACCTCTCTGGCCTTCATCAACATAAGAGTTTTTATTTTTCCAGAAGCCCGACTCTGCCGTGGCCCCTTCAGAGTCTCCCGACAGATTACCATCGAGGTGATCGGTACTATTTTTTCCTTCCAATTCCTGCAGCTTCTGAGCTTCCTGCTTAAAGACCAGTTCTTTATTAAAGCTCTCCAGGATCATGGATTCTTTGGTCTTGGCAAATAAAGAGTTTTTACAGATGGTCAGGTTTCTATTTTTACAATGAAGCCTTGAAAACGACTGATCTTCCGTCTTGAAGTATAGTTCAAAGTTCTCCCCGGTCATAATCCAGGTATTTTCTTTCCAGACGAATTCGGGCTTATTCTCTCCGTAGAAAAACCAGGCCCCCTGGCCTCCGACATACCTTTCTTTTTCTTCGTCTTTAAAATCAAAACGCCATAGGCTCGCCTTAAGCTCCACCCATTGACCGGCGGCAGTTCCCGGTCCCAAGAGCCGGACTAGCCACTTATTTAAAACTTTTTTACAATCATTATCATTTTTCAGGATCCAAATATCATCTTCGAGTTCTAAGGGTTGGGCCCAAATCGGAGCGGTTACTGAGGGAATATTTTTGGCCTGTACTTTAAGGGACTTCATCCAGTAATCAATCTTGAACTTAAGACCCTTAGCACTAATGGATGGTTCAATTAAGTCCTGAATCCCTAACTTATTAATGGCCTTGCCCAGGTTGGAATCATGACTAAAATCCAGCACCGCTATTTTAAACACTGAAGTCTTGGCCGTCTTTTTGGACAGCTTCATAAAGGTGGCGATTTCTAATAAATCTTCCTTACTACTCAAAGAAGCGATAATAAGGGCGGCAGGAACCGTGGAAAGATAGGTCGCCAGATCGCTGGCCGAAGTGATTTCCTCAGATTCATAGCCAGACACCGGCAACTCGCCCTTCATCAAAAACTTTACAATAGGAATATTACTACTGCTCATTTTGGGGTAATACCTAAATTAGGTTAATTATTTACAATAACTTATCGCCTTTTTTAGGATATGCTTAATAATTACCTAAACAATTAAGATTGTCTTGAGTCACTCCTTTAAGTACAAGGGGTAATTCTTTTAACCTATAGAAAATGTTAGGTTTGCAGTAACCTTGAGATTAAATGATGGAAGAAAAAGAAGAAACCCAAGAAACCGAGAACCAGGAAATACTCCAGGACCTTTCCGAACAAGGAAAGACTGCTGAACTCGTGGAAATGTTCGAAGAACTACCGACCATGGACGTAGCCGAGTTCATGGAAGAAAAGTCTCCTGAGGAGATTATCGATTATCTTAAAAAACTTGATATCGAAGATCAGGGAAGGATTTTTTCAGACTTCACACTAGAGCTGCAGATCAAGCTTTTTCACTCTCTCGATCGCCGAAAATTCGCTCATATATTTGGCCAGATGTTTTCCGATATCCGCGCTGACTTGTATCAGGAACTGACTAAGGAAGAACAAATCGAGCTTCTGCCTTATCTTGATAAAAAAGTCCGCGAAGACGTTATCATCCTCTCTGCCTACCCTCCGGAAACGGCGGGCGGTATTATGAACACCGACTTTGCTACAATCTTCGCCGATATGACGGCTGCTGAGTCGCTGGCAAAGATCCGCAAAGATGCTCCTTCCAAAGACATGATTTACTACATCTATGTAGTGGATCACTCCATGGTCATGAAGGGTCTGGTGACTTTAAAAGACCTGGTGATGAGTGAGCCGCAGACAAGAGTCACGGAAATGCTCAATGAGTTTTTTGTCTACGCTGAGGTTAATGAAGACCGTGAGTCTGTTGCCCAGAAAATTGAAAAATATGACCTGGTGGCGATGCCCGTCTTAAACTCACTTCATCAGTTAGTGGGAATTGTCTCCCATGAAGAAGCCATTGATATTATCCGTAAGGAAGAAACCGAAGACTTAGAAAAATTCATGGGGATCATGCCTTCGGAAGATGATGAAGACTATATGTCGACCTCACCTTTCCAGCACTTCAAGAAAAGAGTGGTGTGGCTCGTGTCCCTGGCGGCGATCGGAATTATTTCCGGTATGATTATTAACGAATATCAGTCCATTCTTGAGAGCTTCATTATTTTGGCGATGTACATGCCGATGATGGCAGCAACCGGTGGTAATACTGGCTCTCAAGCAGCAACCGTGGTTATCCGCGCTCTGTCTCTGGGTGAAATTGAAGACAATGACTGGTCGAAGATCGTTATGAAAGAAGTGAAAATTTCTTTCATGCTTTCAGTCTGTGTCGCCCTCTTAACTTATTTAAAAATTGCCTTCCTCTCCTTCCATGCCTTTTTGCCGGCAGGCTTTACCATGGAACATATTGGAGGGGTGATCTCTTTGGCCATCGCCATTCAAGTCATGACCTCAGCGGTAATTGGTGCAGGCCTTCCTTTGATTGTGCGCAGAATGGGCGGTGACCCTGCCGTTGTGGCCAGTCCCGCCATTACCACCATTGTCGATATCACCGGGCTCTTTATCTATTTCACCGTGGCTTCGATGATTCTAGGTATTTCCTAAACCAACATTTAGGAGTTAGAATACTGGCCTCAGGAGTATTCTATGCAAGTTGTGATTTTATGTGGCGGATCCGGAACCAGATTATGGCCGATCTCAAGAACCCTTTATCCTAAGCAGTTTGTTAAGCTCTTTCAGGATGAGTCTCTCTTTCAAAAAACCGTCACAAGAAACGCCGGGCTGGCGAGCTCCTTCTCAGTCGTCATCAATCAGGACCAATACTTCATGGGTCTGGATCAGCTCGATGACCTGAAGCTTAACCTAAAAAGTACTTTCATCCTTGAACCCATTGGCCGCAACACTGCTCCCGCCATTGCCATGGCCGCTCTCGCCTGCAATCCGGAAGAAATCCTGCTGGTCGTGCCTTCAGATCATTTAATTGAAAAACAAGCTGCCTATGAAGCAACTGTTAACAAGGCCCGCGAACTAGCGCAAAACGACCGCCTGGTCACTTTTGGAATCAAGCCCGGCTATGCCGAAACCGGCTACGGCTACATTGAGGCGAGCGGTCTGGAAGTCAAATCTTTTAAAGAAAAACCTGACGCTGCAACTGCCGAAGCCTACGTCAAGGCCGGCAATTATTTCTGGAACAGCGGGATGTTCTGCTTTAAAGCGAAAGTCTTTTTGGCAGAACTCAAAAAATATGCCCCTGACGTTTATGAAGAAAGTCTCAAGACCTTCAATAATGCCCGTCGTGATCAGGCCATTCGCCTGCAGATGGAAGACATGAAATCCATCCGTTCTGAAAGTATCGATTACGCTGTGATGGAAAAATCCCAGCTGGTTAATGTTGTTCCGGCCGACATTGGCTGGAGCGATCTTGGCTCATTTGATTCTTTGTACGAAGCTCTTCCTAAAGACCAAGAGGGCAACACTCTTTCTGAGAATACCATCCACTTAGGATCTAAAAACAATCTGGTCATTTCTCATAATCGTTTAATTTCGACCATCGATGTTGAAGACTTAATGATTGTTGATACATCTGACGCCCTGGTGATTGCTAAAAAAGGTTCCACTCAAAAAGTGAAGGACCTGGTGGGTCTGGTTAAGAAACAGAATGTGGAGATGACTAACGTTCATACGACAGCTCATCGCCCTTGGGGATCCTATACCATTCTGGAAGAGAATCCTGGTTATAAGGTAAAACAAATTACTGTTCGTCCTGGGGCCAAGCTCTCTCTGCAATACCATCATCACCGTTCTGAGCACTGGATTGTTGTGAGCGGAATTGCGACGGTTACCAATGGTGATAAAACTTTTGATTTAAAACAAAATGAATCGACCTATATTCCTAAAGAGGCCAAGCACCGTCTCTTTAACAATCAAAAAGAAGATCTCGTTTTGATTGAGGCCCAAGTCGGCGGCTACTTAGGCGAAGATGACATTGTGCGTCTCCAAGACGATTACAAACGCAACTGATTGATATCAGTACCTCTAGACTGAGTGTGAAAAATCTTGGTAGATTGAAATGTACACACACTCAGAGGGGCTTATGATTCGATCATTTTTGATCTTAATCGCGTTTTGTTACGTGGTAACTACGCTTACTAAGTTTTAAGGAATCGGTGAAATGGAATTCACCCCACTCCTTTCCGCTCTCTCATCTTTGTTCAATCCTGCAGTTCTCACTAAAAAAGATTCGCTTCCATTTACCGTCATGATTCTTTCTCCGCATCCGGATGATGAATCAATTATTGGCTCTCTGGCCCTGCGTCTGCTTCATGAAAACAATGCTCATATTCTTAACGTGGCAGTGACCTTGGGTTCCAATAAGGATCGCCAGGAGCAGCGCTCGGTGGAATTAATGAACGCCTGTGAGTTGTTGGAAATGGAATGCGTTTTCCTGAGTGAAAATTGGAAGACCAAAGAAAAAGAACTCAAAGGTTTGATTCAAAAATATCAGCCCTCACTTATTATTGCTCCTCATTTAAAAGATTTTCATCCGACCCATATTAAGACCGGTGAGCTATTAAAAAAGGTTCTGCCTTCTTTTAAAAAAGAAAATATCCTGGTCGCCTGGAGTGAGTTCTGGGGACAACTGAGTAAACCCAACATCCTGGTGGAAGTTCCTCAGGAAGTAGTGGAACTGCAGATGAAGGCACTGGAAAAACATGTGGGTGAAATTGAACGTAATCCCTATCACCTGCGTCTTCCCGCCTGGATGATGGATAATGTGCGCCGGGGCTCAGAAGTCATTGGTGGTAAAGGTGCCCAGGCTAATCAGATGGCCTTCGGAGTTCTTTATCAGTTGCAGCTTTTTAAAAACGGCAAGTTTTCAACTCTTAAGGTCGCGCCCTTTCTAACATCAAATATGAATCTGGGTCAGATGTTTAAGTTAATCTTAGAGGCCGCATCCGGATCTAAAACCAAAGTAAAATGAGAATGACTTTTTAAATAAGTCGCCGGGCAATTCGGATCATCATGATGATTCAGAAGATGCTTGATCACGTCCGCCTTGGATTTTCCGGTGGCGAGCATCACCAGGCTTCGGGCCTCCATAATCGTATCAATCCCCATCGACAAAGCTTCTGTTGGAATAAGCTCATCAACAAACTGATCGCGGTTACTCTTGAGTGTCTCCTCGGTCAGCTCGATCTTACGGGTGCGAGAATTTTTCAAAGAACCTGGTTCATTAAAACCCACATGGCCGTTGGTTCCAATGCCTAAAAGCTGCAGATCCACTCCCCCGGCTTCCTTCAGGCTTTGCTCATAATGAAGAGCACTTTCTGCGGCATGCACCGGAGGAAAAGCAAATTGCGAGCTATTCAAATGAAGAGGTTCTAGTACATGGGTCTTAATATAATGCTTAAAGCTTGAAGGGTGATCTTCCGGCAGTCCCAGATATTCATCCAGCATAAAAAAGAAGGCCCGGGACAAATCAGTCTCGGAGTCACGGCTTAGCTTAACCAGTGAAGCATAAACCGGTTCCATGGTTCGACCAGTGGCCAGTCCAATGACCGAAGCCGGATGGGCCGAGATTTTCTCCAGCAGCATCGATGCCACTGCATTAATCGCCTGTTCTTTAGAATCACACTGAATAATACGCATGAAATGCCTTTTTGCTCATTTTCAATAAGATAGTATTCTGACCTCAAGATCAATTCAAGGCACATCATTGTAAAATATTCGGATTCCGAATCCAGTATTTGAAATCGGAATAAGTTCCGGCTAAAAGCAGCTCATGAAACCGAATCTGTCTTTTCTAATTATTGAGGATGATAAATACGCCCGTCTTAACTTACGGGAAATCCTTCAGCCTTTTGGTGTGACAGATGAGGCCATTAATCTGGAAGAGGCCCGCAAGAGCCTTGCTGAGCGCTTCTATGACATTGTTATAACTGATATTGAATTGGGACAGGACAATGGTGTAGACATCATTGAAAGCATCGTTAAAAAGGGCTCTCACTGCATTGTCGTAAGTTCCTATGAAGGCGATGAAACTATCGAGAAGGCCTACACTTTAGGGGCCCGGCATTACCTCTCCAAGTTTAAATTAAAAGAGCAATTACCAGTTTATATTCAAAAGTATCTCCATACCCGCAGTGCTAAGTTTGAAAAGATTCTGAAAGAAGAATTTATCACTCAGGATGAGGAACTCATCAGTGATTTGCGCCGTTTATGTGAGGTCAATTGGAAGAACCAAAACCTTTTTATCAGCGGGCCCACCGGTACCGGTAAATCTTTATTGGGCAAACTGATTCATGAAATCACCCATCCTGAGGCCAATCTCGTTCACCTGAACTGTTCGGAAGTGGCCGAGAACCTGCTGGAATCAGAACTCTTTGGTCATGAAAAAGGTGCCTTCACTGGTGCCGATCAAAAAAAAGACGGCAAACTTAAACTCGCTCATGGCGGAACACTTTTTCTGGATGAAGTGGCGACAATGCCGCTATCCATGCAGCAGAAATTATTAAAGGCCCTGGATGAGAAAACCTTTTATCCTGTGGGATCATCGGTTCCGGTTCGCAGTGAATTCACTCTGGTGACCGCCACCTGCGAAGACCTCGCTAAGAAAATTGAAAACAAAGAATTTCGAGAAGACCTTTTCCATCGTATCAGCGGCTTTCAGTTTTATCTTAAGCCTCTTTCCCAGCGCCCAAATGATATTGAGCTCTTGCTTCGTCATTTTCAGAAGAGCTCTACTCGTCGTTATGTCATCAAAGCTGAGGCCTATGAGCTTCTTAAAAAATACAGCTGGCCGGGAAATATTCGGGAACTACGGAAGACCTGTGAGCGCCTCTCCCAGAGTCGCTCTGGCGTCGTGGACGGCGCCTTGTTGGCCAAGATGTTGGGTCCTGAAACGGTGGAAGCCACCAATATCTCGGAATGGGAAGAATATGTTTTTGAGCATGGTCTTAAGGCCTATATCAGTCAGCTAGAGAAAAAAGCAGTGGAAGAAGCCTTGAAAAGAAACAAGGGTAAAATTACCGCCTGCATCAAAGACCTTAAAATCTCCAGCTCTGCTTTTTACCGCATCCTTCAGGAAAATCAGCTCCAGTTCTAAATTGGCATAGTCTTTGCTTTAGGGATCTACACTGAAACATAAACAGGAGTAGATCATGAGCTTACAGAATAAAACCGTTCAACGTTATCGTCTTTTTTTTCCCAAAGAAACTTTGCGAGAATCTTCCGGCCGCACCGGCATTCAAATCACAAGAATCTTTCGTCTCTTTAACGGCAAGCCGATGAAAGTCGAAGAACTTGAAGCCTTTGAAAAAGCCATTAATGAAAAGATGGCAGAAAATCCAAATTTCTCACGCTTAAACTACGTCATGGAAGAGGCCGCTGCTCTCCTTACCAATGAAGAGTTGGGAAAAATCGCCGACTACATGGAAAGAAGAGTCACCAATAAGAAATTTGCCAGAACTTATATCCGTCCACTTTTTCAAGATGCAAGCATCGCTTAAGGAGTTTTTATGAGAGGTTTATCATCACTAGAAAGAGTTATTCTTGAATCTATCGGCATGGAAAGTCTCACCTATGATGAGGTGCAGGCCCAGTCAGGACTCCAGGAAAATGTCTGCTTTAATATTCTTCAGGCCCTAATCATCCGAGGCATTCTTAAATGCAGCGGCAACAAATATAAGATCAACGAAAATATTTCTCCTTTAATGATGGAAGAAATTAATGGTCTTGAAGCGAGAAAAGCGGAATCACTGGAGATAATGGAAGCTGTGCTTGAACAAAACACGGATAAGATCTTTCGCTTTCAAAAAGTCGCGATGGATTCAAGAGATGAAAAGATCTTCAAGGCGATGCTTTCAAATCTGGAGTCATTTTTAAAAGATGCTCATAAGAAGGCCCAATCAAGTGTGCCACTTAAAAACCGTCAGGTGGTGTTCTGGGGGATGGGAGAAGTCCAAAGTCTGATGAATCAAGTGATGACCGGGAGATAATGATGAAATGGGTAGTTTTATTTCTCCTCTTTTCCTGTGGCAAACATAAAACTCCGGGAGCCGTGGATTTGCTCGATAATGATGGAGATCAGATTCTAAATAGCATGGAGTCTTCTGAAGCTGATAAGCACATTGCCAATTTTGAACCCTTGGGTTCCATCAAAGGATCATTAAAATTCAATCACACCACTCCGGTGGAATTAACTTTTGCCAATAAACTTAATTCCCACAAGGACGCGCTTAAACTGATGGTAGGAAGAAGTGATGATATTTCCTACCGTGAGTATTTCTCTGAATGGAGCCGGGTGGAGTTCGATCATAAGGCCAAGATCGCTGATCTAAAAAACAACTTCTATACCCTTCATCTTCATTTTGAATCCAATGGAACGGTTCCAGAAGAAGTCATGCTGATTAATAAAGAGGAAAAGATTCTTTTAGGAAACTGGTCTTCCATCATGAGAATTGATTTGTCGAAAGCGCAGCTTAAGGACTTGCTCTCTGGTCGGGCCAACCTCGCCTTCCGTAAAAAATTTCAAAAAACTGAGCAGTACGATGTCACTGCTGATGAGTCTATTAAAAATAAAACTTATCGGGTTTATCTTTATGATGGAGAGAAGACCCGGGTTTATTATATTTCAAAAGAGTTGCCCTTTGATAACTTCAAAGAGTTCAAGCAAATCTCCGATACGGAAAATTATGAGATGGATAAAATATTCTTTTCAGGAGCCGGGCAACTGAACAAAAAGTGGTTTCAAAGAAAATTTAAGAACGGTGACCTCGCCCTGGTTCACTCATCGGCTGTTGAGATGCGGGAGAATTTACTGCAGCGATTTGAATATCAAAAAACGGTCCTGCAAAGAATAAACGGAAGACCACAATTACCCTTGTCTTTAAAAAACAAACCGGCGGCCACTGTTTACCTTAAAATGACTTCGCTTAAGACGGAAAGAGTATTTGTTGAAACCGAGAGAAACATAGAATACAAGGTAGGAAACCTCGCCCGGGAAGGACATGTGTATCAATGCCTTCATAAGCTAAGGAGTGTTGCCGAGGAAAGAAAAGTTCCGACTTCAATTTATGACTTCTATCAAAACCTGGAAGTGACTAATGCAAACCTGATCCAAATTGAGGAATATCTCGCAGAAGACAGATTCTCCTGGGAGATAAAGATGACTTCGGAGGTTGGTAATACCATTTTCAGCGTTAGTCCGAGAGCACCATCAACCTACGTTATTACTGGGGAGTATGGTCAGAAATGTAAGAACAAGGCCACTGCCCTTAAGCTTGTTGATGCACAGGAGACCAATACCGAGGGTAAATTGAGTTTTACCATCGAGAGCTTTGTTGAGAAGCTCGACTAAACGTCATACAATTTAGGAATGAAGCTTTGTCTTACTACTTGCAATATTCGTTTTAATAATCCCGCTGATGGTGCTAATTCCTGGCCCCATCGGCGGCTTCATTTAACTCAGAACCTGCAGTCACATTCCCCTGACATCATCGCAACCCAAGAAGGACGCTTTGAGCAATTAAAGGATCTGGAAGATTTATTGGAAGATTATGACATCATTGATCAGCACCGCTCCTGGATTAAAGAGCGGATGTATCCTTCCTTTTTTCTAAAAAAAGATCGCTTTGAAGTCATTAAGAGTGAAGACCTCTGGCTTTCAGAAACACCCCAGGTGGCCGGCAGTAAATCATTTGAGAGTGCTTTTCCTCGACTGATGACCTGGATAAAAATCCAACCCAAAAATTCTGAAACAAATTTACTGCTGGTAAATACTCACCTGGATCATATAAAAAGAGAGACCCGGGCCGATCAGACCAAAGTTCTCGCCCAGGAAATTAAAAAAATCTGGGACCCCGGCTCTGTTCTGGTCATCATGGGAGATTTCAATGACTCTCCTGACAGTCAGGTGCGGGAAATTTTAAATGAGAGCTTTCCAATACTGGTTGATGCCTGGAAGCTTTTTAACGAGCAGGAAGAGACCTCTCATCACGCCTTTAATGGTGAATGCCAAAATGGTTCACGTATCGATTGGATTCTGGTTGATCAGAAAGTAAGAATTGAGAATTGTATTATGGATAAAAGAACATCTGAGGGACGTTACCCCTCAGATCATTTTCCGATCGTCTGTCAGATCAGCCTTTAACGGCCACTTCTGAACCCAAATGAAGGTAGGTCTCAATACCCTTCTCAGTATTAGTAATAATGTCCTGAGATGGTTTCCAGGCCCCTTTCTCTCCCAATAAGACCACCGTTGAGCCACCGAAGAGGAAGTATCCCTTCTCTTCTCCACGCATGAAATTTTTATTCCAGCGGTGAGTTTGAACAATTTTACCAACGCAAATGGCACCCACTTCAATATAGGCCAGGCGTCCAAAGTTCTCGGTCTGAAGAATTGAGACATGGCGCTCATTCTTGATAAAAATTTGATTCTTATATTTAAGAGCAAATGGGTTAACTGAATCATAAACACCGGGTACGCGGAAATTATCCAGCACTTTTCCATTATCAGGATAGTGGTAGCGGTGATAATCAACCGGACAAAGGCGGGCAATTAAAAGCGGTCCACCTTCGAAGATCTTTCCTACCTGAGCATTTCCGACTAAATCTTTTGCCAGTAAGTAATGGCCTTTAACTGGATAAAGACCTTTTTCATTAATTGCCTCAAAGCCCACATAGCGAGCCTCGGCAAAGGCCGGCATTCGATGAGGTTCAGTGACAAAATTTCTTTTACCTAACTTAAAACGGCGAATAAAAAATTCATTAAAATTACGATAAGAATCCCGTGGATCCAGTGCCGGGCGCTCACCAGGTTCATAATCGTCGATCGGAATATTAAATTTTTCAACGAATGGACGAACCTTGCGCGAGCTCGAAGGCAGATCCTGAAGACCACCATAAAATTTACTGAAATACTTATTAGTAACGAGATTTCCGATCGTTTGTCCCGCCACCGAAGTGTAGAGAAATTTGATGAATTTATCCCCATACACTTTTTCCACTTCAAGTTGTCCCGTCATGCGATTGAAGTATTTAATTTCTGGCGGATTGCTGACAGTCGTCATTAAGGATTTCCTCTTGGGTGTTAATTTAAAACATATTATACTTTGAGGGCCAAGTTAGTCAAAGTAAGGAGTCGAGAATGAGAGCGTATCTGTTCGTTGTTTTAAGCTTATTTTGCACCATGAGTTGGGCAGCAGAATTACTTCCTGTCGAAAACAAAACCATAGAAATTTATCGCAAGGCTTTGCCAAGTACGGTGAACGTATCCAACATAAAGCTCGCGAGAAATTTTTTCTATGGCGAAGTGGAAATTCCACAAGGTGCGGGCTCAGGTTTTGTCTGGGATAATAATGGTCACATCATTACCAATTACCATGTAGTCCAAGGTGGAAATAATTTTGTCGTCACTTTTCACAATGATCCCAAACAATACAAGGCCACCATTGTTGGAACGGCGCCCGAAAAAGACATCGCCGTTTTAAAGCTTCAAGAAAAACCGGCCAAACTTTCTCCGATTGGTTTTGGATCGTCCAAAGAGCTGCAAGTCGGTCAGTACTCATTTGCCATCGGTTCTCCCTTTGGTCTTGATTACACTCTGACCACCGGCGTGATTTCGGCGTTGGGTAGAAAGATCGATGGTATTGGTGGGGTGAAAATTAATGACATGATTCAAACCGATGCCGCCATCAATATGGGGAACTCAGGCGGTCCACTGCTTGATTCTTCCGGCCAGTTGATCGGGATGAACACGGTTATTTTTTCAACCAGCGGTTCCAGTGCAGGCCTGGGCTTTGCCGTTCCCGCTGACACTATTAAAGTCATTGTTCCGCAAATCATTCAGCATGGCCGAGTTATTCGTCCCGGTCTAGGAATCGGTATTGTTCCTGACACGATGAAAACCAGAATTATTGGAAACGATAAAGGAATCATCGTTTCTTACGTTGATGAAAAAGGCTCTGCCGCCAAAGCTGGAATTAAAGGCATGACTCAGGACCGTTATGGTCGCACCTACTTGGGAGACATTATCTTGAGTGTGGATGGTCAGGATGTGAATAATCTCGACGATATTTACCAGATTCTGGAAACCAAGAAAATTGGTGATGAAGTCACTGTTAAATACCGTCGTGATGGTAAAAATTTATCGGCGAAAGTTCGCTTACAGGCCCTTTAAATTTAAAGCGGCCTGTTTCAAGGTTTCATCTTTTTTAGCAAAACAAAATCTTAAATACTTTTCCCCTTCAGTGGACTTTAAATAGAAAGCTGAAGGTGGAACTGTGGCGACTTTAAATTCTTTTATGAGCTTCATGGCATAGTCCACATCTTTCATCTGTGTTTTCTGTGAAATGGGCACCATCATGAAAAATGTTCCGCGAGGAATGGGAAAATTAAAACCAAGATTTTTTAGCTCCTGGTAAAAGAGATTCCGTTTACCTTGGTATTGTTTTACAAAACCAGGTAAGTATTCCGGCAATCGAGCAAGGCCCTCTGCCACTGCTTCCTGGAGTGGAGTCGCAACCGCAAAAGTAAGAAACTGATGCACCAGTCGGCAGGCATTAGTGACTTTTTTATTGGCACAAAGCCAGCCGATTTTCCAACCAGTCATACCAAAAGTTTTAGCAGCACTGGAAATCGTAATGGTTCTTTCAAACATCCCATCCAGTGTGGCCAGCGGAATATGTTTGGCCCCATCAAAAAGGAGAAATTCATAGGGCTCATCCGACAAAACATAAAGATCATGTTTCTGGGCCACCGCCGCAATTTCTAATAACTCTTCCCGACTCCACACCTTACCAGTTGGATTATGGGGATTGTTGATAATGAGCATTTTGGTCTTAGATGAAACCGCTTTGGCCAGTTCCTGACGATCAATCGTGAAATCCGGAGCATGCAGAGTGACTGGCACCGGTATGCCACCGGCCATTGTAATGGAGGTTAAATAAGAGTCATAAAATGGCTCAAAAATAATGACCTCATCACCAGGGTTGATGAGTGCCATAACTGCCACGTAGATGGCTTCAGTCGCTCCTACTGTCACAGTCACCTGGGAATCAGCTTTGTAATTTAACTGATAAAATTTATTGTAATAATTGGACACTTCCTCACGTAAGTGAATCGTGCCAGCAAAAGGTGCATACTGATTGTGTCCTTCTTGCATTTTTTTATAGGCAACATCTTTAAGCCACTCTGGTCCATCAAAATCCGGAAAGCCCTGACCTAAGTTAACCGCACTATGCTCCCGCGCAAGACCAGAAATAACACCGAAGATGGAATCTTTAAAACCGCCAATTCTTAGAGCTGTATCTTTCATAAGTCCTTTTTTATTCTTTAGGGTCCATAGCGTCCCGCACTCCTTCACCTACTAAGGAAAGCATGGTGAGTGTCAGGAACAAGGCAAGAGAAGGATAGGCCGCAAGCCACCAGCCTTCGGTGAAATGTTTTTGGGCCTGATTTAAAAGCTCGCCCCAACTCGGAGTGGGAGGAGTCAAACCAAATCCTAAATAATCCAGACTTGCCAGGGCGGTGATATTACCAGCGATAACAAAGGGTGAAAATGTAATAATCGGCGACAGGGAATTTGGAAGTAAGTGCTTAAAGAAAATCCGGCCGTGTCCTGCTCCCAATGCCTGAGCTGCTTCCACAAATTCTTTTTTACGATTTTTTAAATACTCTCCACGAATGTAATAACTGATGCTGATCCAACCAAAGACGCTGGAGAGAAGCACAAGAAGGAGCAAGGTTGGTTTAAAAATAGAGATAATAATAATCAACAGGAAAAACTGGGGAACTGTTGAGAGCACTTCCACTACCCGCTGTCCCCAAAAGTCGACGCGACCTCCGAAATATCCCATGATCCCGCCCAGGATTGTTCCAACAGCAAAAGTCAAACCCCACACGAAGAAAGCGAAAGTGATGGAATAACGAAGACCATAGAGGAGGCGGGTCAGAATATCGCGACCGCGGTCATCGGTGCCCATCCAGTTATCACTGGAAGGTTCAGAAGGATAATAGGCCACTTCCTTATTGGATTCATAAGGATCCCATCTAATAATGGGCCACAACATCCAGTCCCCTCTTTCTTCATTCAATTCTATTTTGCGGTAATTGGTGATCATGGTTTTTTCTTCACCAAAAACTGTCGGATGATAATCCACCAGCACCGGATAAAAACTCTTTCCATCATATTTCATATAGAGAGGTTTATTATTGGCCCAGAACTCGGCAGTGAAGCTAAAAAAACAGGCAACCAGTATAAACCAGGCCGACAAGACAGCAAGACGACGCGACTTGAAACGTCTCCACTTTTTTAAGCTGTCATCATTTTTTATAAAACTTTCAATCATGTAAAATCAATCCTTGGGTCAACTAATACGTAGGCAAAGTCAGAAAGCACATTCCCAATCAAAAAGAGAGCACTCTGAATAAAAACCAGTCCCATAATGACGTTATAATCGCGGGAAAGAATGCTCTTATAACTTAACAGACCGATACCATCTAATTGGAAAATTGTTTCTAACAGAAGGGAGCCCGCAAAGAAGACTGTTAAGAATCCGCCCAAGCCTGTCACAATTGGGATCAAAGCGTTGCGAAGAGCGTGCTTCATGTAGACCACTCGTTCGCTCACCCCTTTGGCACGGGCCGTACGAATATAGTCCTTTTTAATTTCTTCAATCAGCGAGTTTTTCATCAGAATAGTCAGACTGGTGAAAGAGCCGATGGTGTAACAAATAAGTGGCAAGGTAAAGTGATGAACGCGGTCCAGGAATTTATCCCAAGTTCCCAGCTCATCATAAATTTCCGAATGAATGCCCCCCACCGGAAAAATTTCCAGGAAGCTTCCGCCAGAGAGAAAAACGATCAGGAGGATGGCGAGCATAAAGGATGGTATGGAATAAAAAACGAAGAGGAGAATACTCGACGAGAGATCAAAAAAACTCCCATGCTTAATCGCCTTGAGGATTCCCATGGGGATGGAAACTAGGTAACTTAAGATCAGGGAGATGATACCAAACTGCAGGGACACCGGAAATTTACTGACAATGACATCAATTACCGGCTCTTCGTAGGTGAAGCTCTCTCCAAAATTCAGAGTCGCAATATTTTTCAGCCAAAGAAGATAGCGGATGTGCAAAGGCTTATCAAAACCATACTGCTTTTTAAGAGCTTCCATCACTTCATCAGAAACGCCGTGAGTGTTGCTGCTGCGACCAGAGCTTCCGACGTGAGAGTCACCACCGCCAGCTGCCCCAAAACGCATTTGTTGCAGCTTCTGCTCAATCGGGCCTCCCGGCGCCATATTGATAATGACAAAAACAACCACCGTCACTCCCAGGAGTGTCGGAATCAGGATCGCCATTCGTCTAAGAAAGTACTTCAGCATATTATTACAACTTCCAGTATTGTTGGCCGAGTCCATACTTGAAAGTATCTTTCGGCTTTATGACACGTTTAGAATGTCCGTAAAGAGTGTATCTGTTGTTAAACCAGAAGATGTAAGGATAATCTTCGGCAACCAGAGCATGAATTTTCTGCAGAAGCGGGATTCTGTCTTCTTTGTTATAGGTCTTCCGTGCCTGATCAATCAAACGGTCAACTTCCGGATTAGAATAGCTGATGAAATTTGAACCGGCCCCTAGACTGGATTGTGAATGCCAGATCTGTTTTGGATCAATCTCGACACTTCCTCCACCCCAGGCCAGGCGAACTGCCTCGAATTTTCTTTCATCCAATAGCTTCACAAATGAGTTCCATTCAATATTTTTAATATTGATTTCCACACCCACTTTGCTGGCATCTTCTTTAAAAATAGTGAGGTACTTCATGGCTTCCTGAGTAGGTTCCATGATGGTGATTGATAATTTGGTCTTCTTTCCGTCAATGACCTTATCTAATAAGCCGTCTTTATCAGTGTCTACCCAGCCGGTCTGTCTGAGAATTTTCAGGGCTTCGCTAGGATCAAATGGCACTGGCTTAACATTGGTGTTGGCATAATCAGACTGAACATAAATAGGGCCAGTGGCGTATTCCGACAGGTTGTATTCAAACTTATCAAGCATCAGAGGACGATTAAACAACATCGCCAGCGCCTTACGCACTTCCTTATCTTTTAAGATTGGATGCTTAAGGTTCCAGCCAATGAAGCTGTAACCTTTCGGTGTTTTATTCTCTGTTTTAACTTTAACAATTTTGTCTTCCCAGATTTTCCCAACGGTCTTTTTAACAAAACCATCCGGACGCATTCCCAGGAAATCGAGGTCCCCTTTTTTTAACAATTCCAGCGAGACATTTTCTTCAGAAACCATGCGAAGAACAATTTTCGGAATAACATTTGTGTCTTTTTCCGAATCAACTTTCATCCCCCACCAGTCTTTATTCTTCTCCATGACCATCTTCTGGCCTTTATCATATTTACTGAGCTTATAAGGCCCGGTACCAATGATTTCTCTGCTAAATTTCTTTTTATTGGCGGCATCAGAATAGAAATGCTTCGGAAGAACTGTCAGGGTGGCACAGACATCAAAATTCTGGAAGTAATCATCCTTTACCGTAAAGCGCACAGTGTGTTTATCCAGCACTTCCACTGATTTAATGGACTCGTAATAAGGTCGGGCCTGAACCGCTTTATAGTCGTCCGAAAAAATCACATCATAAGAGTATTTAACATCTTCGGCCGTGAAGTCTTTGCCGTCATGCCATTTCACACCCTCACGAAGTTTGAAATCAAAAACTTTTTTATCCTCGGAGATCTTCCACTCTGTTGCGAGGGCCGGTTTCCACTCATAACTATCGAGGTCCCGATCAAGCAGCCCCTCGAAAACATAGCTATGAACAGCAGTGGTGTAGCCGTCTGATGCTGACAGAGGGCTCAAGGTCGTGGGCTCGCCGCCAATATTGTAATAAATGGTGGACTTGTTTTTTTTGCCTTTGTCCTGACAGGCAACTAATGAAAACAATAGAAACAAAAAGACAAGCTTGGCCAATTTAACCGCCATATGAAACTCCTTAATAACTTATTTTCTAATATAAAGGGCAGGATCAAGCGACCAGCGGTCCAACTTAAGATTATGATCTTCAACCCGGTACGCTTCAAGCTTCGTATCAATCTCGTTTAAGCGAGCTTCAGAATTTTTAAACTCTGTGAAAGATCGAGCTTTATCTTCTTCTAAAAGGGACAGTTCTTTCTGCCATTCAATTTCTAGTTTCTGCCGGAGGATTTCATAGCGCTTATTAACGGCATCGACTTTCTCCACATGGCCTGAAAGTTCGCGCTGATACCGTTCTTTCTTGGCCTGCATCGCCAGTCGTTTCTTCAGCAGAATCTCCACCAGTTCCTGGGCAATTTTCACTGTTTGTTCCAGATCATCACTTTGAAAATGAAGAAAGGATCCGGTAGTGAAATGAACCCTCTTAATGCAAGTTTCATACTGTGGGATCTTGACCAGAAAATAGTCATTGGTTCTTCCTTCAATCAGTCCCACACATCTCATTTCAGGATAGGTTTCGTTCCAGAATTCCACCCGGTCTTTGCGATTCAAAAACTTAATGTTTTCGAAGTCGGTACGAATTCTTGCCAATCTTGCCTTACTATTCAAGCGAGAAATTCGACCTGTGAAATGACTCCCCTTTTCATCCTTAGCGGATTCCTCGGACTGCGCCCATCCAAAGGTCGCATGAAAGGTAATCATGAAAATAATTAAGAACTTGGCCATGCTCTCATTATGCCACGGACGGAATTTTTTGGGAGAAGGATTTATTCTTTTCTGAGGATAATACTTGAGCGATATTCTTTTTCATGCAGTGGTTCTTCATATTTGAGAACGCGCATTCCAGGAAAGAGCTTCAACAGCTCTTGCTCATTCAGGTAGGTCTCGCCGTCGGTATGGGCAGTCTTCTTCTTGCTCTTCTCGCGGCTGGTGTGGGCCTCGTAGATCAGAATGCCACCGGGCTTAAGCCAGCTTTTGATTTTCTCTACCAAAGAACGATCGACGTAATAAAAACAAATGATCGCGTCAAAAGATCCTGGCGCAATCTGATAATCACTGAGTGAAGCAACGACGCCTTTGATTTTAACGCCGAACTCTTGTGCCAGGAGATAAGATTTTTTAACCGCCACGGAACTGATATCGACGCCGGTTACTTTGTACCCTTTTTGGGCCAGGAATACGGCGTTTCTTCCTTCACCCATCCCCATATCCAGGACCGTTCCTTCATAAGGAATGTACTGATAGTTTTCCGCCAGGAATTGAACAGGCGATTTACCGTAAATGAATGTGGGTCTGGAATATTTCTCATCCCATTGAGTTTTGGAATCCTGGGAGGTCTTCACACCGGTCAGATGTTGAAACCGGCTTCCGGAGATAGGATCACGGGAAGCAAAACTAAGCTGAGATGAAAGGAGAAGGATATAAAAAATAATCTTCATGTTTCCTGTGAAGTATCATCTTTGAACGCATCTGAAAAGTCCTGCTCTTCAGGCTGATCAATGAAGACCGGTTGTGTTTCCATCATGGGCATATCAGTATGAATACCCAGCTCAGCGTCCAGATAGAGATTCAAAGAGGCCAGGATTTTACCCATGCGGCTGACCTTACGGTTAATATAATCTTCCACCGTGTTGGGCATATCTTCTGTCTGAAAAAGATACCAGCTGGTCTCTTCCACCAAAGTGTAAAATTGATCAAGTGTCGTGATGAGATCAGTACTGCAATGGGAAAGATCCATGATGGTCGTTCCCTCGTAGCGGTTATTGAAGATTTTCGGAAAATGCTCACGGGTTCTCCGGAGAGCAAAAATCTCCAGATATTCTGACTTTCTATCTTTGATTCGATTGAAAAGATTATTGGCATCTATTTTCAGCAGAACCAGTACCCGCTGGGTAACTTCATCGTTTTTACTCTTCATAAGAATACACCTACGCCTGCCCTTCTTCCGCCCGGCCAGCGGAGAATGTTCTGTTCTGCTTTTAATTCATAGTAACGCACAATCTTGGTCGCCAGCAAGCCGGCATCCAAAGGATACTTCATGAAGTAATAATTCTTTTGTTTATGATAAAGTTTAAAATCATTGACCTTGCCGAAACTGGAAAGGTGCATGAATGTCAGGCGCTTGGACTTCAGCACATACTTCAAGAGTCCCCTGACTTTCTCATTATATAATTTCATTTCACGGCTATCGATGACTGAAGAAATGACAATGATCTGTGATTGATCAGTGGAAGAAACCAGTGTTTGTAACTGATCAATCCGAACAGGCACCAGCATGAAGCCCAAATCTTTAAAGCACTCATTAAAAGTATAGAAGGTCTGCGGAAGCTGTTCTTCTAAGGTAAGATAAAAAATAAAAGATGTAGTTTCATTTTGTTTCATGACCTCCTTTTCGGAAGTTAGAAACGAGACTTAAACCAGTTAAAGAGTTTCCTGATAAAACCAATCAGGATTCCCAGTCCCATGGAGACAGCAGCATTTCCACCCATGGAAGTCGCTGGCCCCACCGTGGCACAACTGAGTGCCTGGCTAGTGGTCTTCTCTTCATAGGCCAGCGGTGACACGTAACTGGTTAATTGGCGATGTTCTGTCTGAGCGTGAGCATCGGTTATTCCATCGAGATCATCATCATGAATTCCGAGATAAGGATCTTGCAGTGTGGGGGCCATGATCGCCATCATATTATTTGAGTGATCTAGTCCCATAGTATGGCCTAGCTCATGAATAATCGTGGTCTTTAGGTTTTCCTGATCAGTATTAAGATAGTGCTGCCCATTGATGACTATTTCAGTGCGGGCAAAATAAGGACCATTGGTGTAGCGAATGGCCACGGCCAGAACCGAAGCCGGGTCCATTTTAGTTTCCGCAGCAAAATTATTGGACCAGCGGATAATATTGCTGGTGCCTGAGGAGGTCAGATCCCACAGTACCAGACCGGTTTTTCTCTCCCACTCATCAATGGACTCGGCGGCAAGGCGGGTGAGGATATTTTTACGATCGCTGTCACTGTCTTCCACCACAATTTTAATCGGCAAACTCGCCCAGTAAAAACCGTTGGCAAAATCCTGGGTGAGATTATAACCCCAAGCCGGCAGCGTGAATAAGAAGCATAAGAGCCATTTCAACCACATAATTTTTCGTCCTGAAAAATGTTTAGTTAGATCTCTTCCATCCAGCAGAGCTTCCCTTTACGAGTGAGCACGCGGTATTCCTTATCCGCTTCCACCTTGAAGGGTCCATTCTGAAGGACATCAACCAGTGCCTGCTCACCAACCTCCCCTTTCAGCGTCTGGAGATTTTCAAAAACCACCTTATTGGCCGAGAAGAAGTTTGTGGCGCCAACTGGTTCAATGATTTCTTTTACTCTTCCTTCAAACTGATTAGGACAATCCTTAGCTCCTGCTGTGACTGTTGACCATGAAGGAAGGGAAAACATCATCATAATAACTAAGCTCATCGCTTTCATGCCTGACTCCCTGGCACTAATTTTAGAATTGCTCTCTCCTCCGCATCCTGCTTCGGAGCTGCCGCTGGCAGACGTCGTTCGGCACTCCTGTGCCTCCGCCTGCCGGCGTTTCGTTGACCACTATGATTGCACGGAATATGCCAATGATGGAGAGAGGCTAAAATGTCTTAATTGCTAACAGGAGTGAACTAGTCGGGGACAAAAGGTAACCTGGGGAAATAAAAAGGGCACCACGAGGGGTGCCCTTTGTCATCTGTCATGTGCGATGGGAAAAAATTACATCATTCCGCCCATGCCGCCCATTCCACCCATGCCGCCCATGCCTGGAGCGCCGTGAGCATGATCATCCTTCTTAGGAAGATCAGCGATCATGGTTTCAGTAGTCAGCATCAATCCAGCAACTGAAGCAGCGTTCTGAAGAGCAGAACGAGTTACTTTAGTTGGGTCGATAATACCGGCCTTAACCAGGTCTTCGAATTTATCGTCACGAGCATTGTATCCAAAAGCTGCGTTCTTAGATTCGATGATTTTGTTAACAACGACAGCGCCATCAAGGCCTGCGTTGAAAACGATCTGGCGAAGAGGCTCTTCGATAGCACGACGGATGATTTTGATACCAGCAGTCTGCTCATCGTTAGCACCTTTAAGACCATCAAGAACAGTTGCAGCGTGAAGAAGAGCTGCACCACCACCAACGATGATACCTTCTTCAACAGCAGCGCGAGTTGCATTCAAGGCATCTTCAACGCGGTCTTTTTTCTCTTTCATTTCTGCTTCTGTTGGAGCACCAACACGAATAACAGCTACGCCGCCAGCAAGCTTAGCAAGACGCTCTTGAAGCTTTTCTTTGTCGTAGTCAGAAGTTGTCTCAGCGATCTGAGAACGGATAGCAGTTACGCGAGCATCAACTTCAGCTTTGTTACCAGCACCATCAACGATCACAGTGTTTTCTTTGTCGATCGTGATTTTCTTACAAGTACCTAGGTGTTGAAGAGTTGTTGTTTCAAGAGACATACCAAGCTCTTCAGAGATCACTTGACCGCCAGTAAGAGTAGCGATGTCCTTAAGCATTTCTTTTCTTCTGTCGCCAAAGCCAGGAGCTTTAACAGCAGCAACGTTAAGAGTACCGCGAAGTTTGTTTACAACTAAAGTTGTAAGGGCTTCACCTTCAACGTCTTCAGAAAGGATAACCAGTGGCTTACCAGTTTGAACAACTTTCTCAAGAGTAGGAAGAAGCTCTTTCATAGAAGAGATTTTCTTGTCTGTGATAAGGATGAAAGGGTTTTCGAAAGTAGCTTCCATTCTTTCAGGATTAGTTACGAAGTATGGAGATACATAACCGCGGTCAAATTGCATACCTTCAACAACATCAAGTGAAGTTTCAGCAGTCTTAGACTCTTCAATTGTGATTACGCCTTCTTTACCAACTTTTGACATGGCTTCAGAAATAAGTTTCCCGATTTCAGCGTCATTGTTAGCAGAGATTGAACCGACAGAAGCGATTTCTTCAGCAGTGTCGATTTTCTTAGACATTGATTTAAGTTTTTCAATGATCTTAGCTGTAGCTAGATCGATACCACGCTTAAGGTCCATAGGATTATGGCCAGCAGCTACCAGCTTAACACCTTCACGGTATACAGCTTGAGCAAGAACTGTGGCAGTAGTTGTACCGTCACCAGCATCTTCGTTAGTTTTTTGAGCAACTTCTTTTACAAGTTGAGCGCCCATATTTTCAAAAGCGTTCTCAAGTTCGATTTCGCGAGCAACAGAAACACCATCTTTAGTGATGGCTGGAGCACCGAAAGACTTCTGGATAACAACGTTACGGCCTTTAGGACCAAGAGTTACCTTAACAGCGTTAGCAAGAGCGTTTACACCTGCAAGAATCGAAGTTCTTGCGTGTTCAGAGTATTTTAATTCTTTAGCTGACATATTTTTCTCCCTTTAGGATGAATGAAATAAATTATTGAAGAACGCCAAGGATCTCATCTTCTTTCATGATGAGATAATTTTCGCCACCGACTTTAACTTCAGTGCCTGAATATTTGCCGAATAGAACCTTGTCCCCTTTCTTTACATCAAGGGCTTTTACAGATCCGTCTTGTAAACGGTAACCGCTGCCTACGGCAACAACTTCGCCTTGAGCTGGCTTCTCTTTATGAGTATCAGGAATGATGATTCCGCCAACTGTCTTAGTTTCTTCTTCAAGTCTTTTAATAAGAACTCGGTCTTGAAGTGGTTTTACTGTCATAGATCCTCCATACGATTAAATTTTGCTATGCAAAATAATATATATTTAAAATTGTCACGATTGTGCCTTCGAGAAGATGGGTCTGCCAAGAACAGTGTCAAGGTTGGCCCTTTAAAAAAATTGTAAATAGTTAAAAAATAAGAGGATATTGACTCAAGGCTAAACCCGGCAATATTTGCCTCTCAGGGTCTTGAAATACCGCCACTTAGAAACTTTAAGTTAGCCCAAGGAGCTCCGATAGAGAAGACAAAGTATACTGATATTAGGCATTCTCAAGGAAAGAAGATGCTTCTAGCCCTGACGCGAAAACTCTGTCCCCTGCTTTCACTGGCCATTGCCACGGTGGGATGCGGGAAAAAAATCTCTGAGGCCGAGACTCAGCCCGCCAGTACTATTGAAAATCAAGAACTGCCTTCAACCTATATTATCAGACTCGATGGCACCCAAGCTTCCAGCCAATCTTATGTACTACCAAGAAATACTCTGTTTCAAATTCCTGACCGCTTGAAAGTCCGGGCCGGATCCACTTTGAACAAAGTGGTGGATATCGTCTATGACGTCGATCAATATGATGAAGAGGTTTATGACTTTAAATGCTCTTATGTGACTTCTTCAAATCCAAGAGAAATGATCCTTACCTATTGTCAAAATGATAATGGTAACGATTTCTATGACGTCATTTCTTTGTTTCCGATGAAGGAAGGTCAGTCCATTGTGATGAAATTTACTGGGGCTGCCTCACCTGATCTGGTAGTCGAAGCCATCTTCAGCATGAAGTGGAAATAAATCCTTTAACATTTTTTTGTTCTTATTATTTTTGAGTGGACGCCGGAGCACGCTTAGTTGAATGCATCCGCGACAGATCCGCTTTATAAGTCGGATCCAAATCTTCAAAGCGCTTGGCATTGACTAGCATTCGATAGCCATCGGTGAAATTGATTTCTGCCGTTCTACTTAGCATGAGAAAATACTCATCTTCCGTCAGCGAATCCTGATAACGACTGTAGTAGCGCTCAAAGAGGGTGAAGTCTTTTTGTAAAGCAATGTACAACAGTGTTCGGCCCTTACTGGCGCCATTTTTAATGAAGTGATCGATGAGTTCGGGGTCGTTTTTTTTCACAATGAAGTACATTAAGCTCTGACCGATCACCAGGGGTTTGGAGTTGATTTCGCTGATCAGGTCTTGTCGGCGAATGATTTCTTCGGAGCTTGCTTGGTGGATGAAATCAATTTGTTCCCGGCCGGTCTTTACGTTCCAGGCGACCCAGACCACAGAGAGGGCCATGGTGGCGGCCATGGGGACGTAGATTTTCCAGGTAAAGTGATTACCTAACCACATGCGGATTTTTTGTGGCGTGGAGACGTAATGGTTAAATGGTAGACCGGCGGCAATCTTATAGTCTAAGAAACGGATGCGGGTTTCGAGATCAGGATGGGTGGAAAAATTCTTTGCAAACCAAGAGCTCAGAAAGTTTTTTTCCAACTTCTTGCGGGTGCGTTTTTTCAGATATTCCGGAAGTTCCTCGGTATTGGTTAGTTTTTCCAAGGCAGAACTTAAGGCCTCAAAACTTGCTCCCAATTCCATCACCGCATAGGCATCGGCTTCGAACTCATGGGATCTGATGGAGTCAAAAAAGATGGAATAAGTAAAAAAGATCCAGGCGATTATTGTTAGACCGGCAAAGGTCGTAACTGATGAAGCGTAAATTGAGAAGTCTTCGCCCCAATAGATTGCGGCCCCTCCTAGAATGACCAGGGTCAGGATCAAGCAACCGGCCACGACTGAGAGGAAATTTTTCATCAGTCCGATGACTCTTTTTTGGATGTGGCGATTAGCAATGTGAGCGAGTTCATGAGCGATTACAGCATCGAACTCTTCCATGGTGAGAGTCGTGCGCAGACTGCGCCCGATAAACATTGTCTGGTTGGAGAAAGACAGAAGTTTTAGTCCTACTACAAAAGCATTTTTAATATCGGTCTCAATCCAGCGGATGCGCATGTTCGGCATTTTAATTTGCTCTAAGCGCTTATTGATAATATCCAGATATTCCGGCTCGGTAATTTCCCGGTTGGGAATCAAGCGAAGCATGATGATCACAGAACAGACAATGGTCAGCACTGAGACGAAAATAACATTGAGTAAGAGACCAATAAACCATAGTCCCCCCGCCTCTTCATTCGGGCTGTCCTGAAAAGCGTAATTAATGAGGGAGTAAACCAGGATCGGCAGTAAGATGATGGCGAAATTAACCCGGAAGTCTTTGAAGAGATGGCCCTTAAAGGATTGGTAGATTTCCAGGTTGGTTTGCTTTTCCAGATAACGGACAAAGAATTTATAGAAAAAGAATCCCAGAAATATCAGGACCACATAAACGAGTCCCAGACCCAAAATTCCAATGTCCATCGCCTTCTCGGTAATAAGATGGGCGACGATCAGGGCCAGAAATCCTTCGAAAATAAAAATGTAAAAATGGTGACTCAGGATCATCTCGCGATGACCGGGGTTTTTGGCCTCAATAAGAGAAGATAAGAACGTCACACGTTCTTTTGCAAACTTTCTCCAGTTGTAGGCAAGTGCCAGGACCAAAAACAATATGTAGAGCATGTTCTTTGAACTCCAATAAACCTATCGGAATTAAAGAGGGTAAATATTAAGGAAAAGAACCTTAAGAAAGTGAATTAAGTTATTGAAAGTATGTATTTCGGGGAATTAAAAACAGAGCTCTTCGTGGCTAACTACCTGAACCAGATTAGCAACATTGCCCAGACCTAAAGATCCCAGACTGGCCTTGACTCGCACCGGGTATTTAAGGGTGGTGAGCCCCGTGCAATTGTAGCCCAGGACTTTTTCGTTTATCAGACTTTGAGTGTAGGTTAAAAGTAAGGCGTTCAGCCGTGCCTGAGGCATGTCCTTTTCAAATTCTTCCAGACATAGCCTTCGGCATTGGCGTTGATTTTTGCGGGAATAAGAACTGAACTCTTCGAGCTCATAAGTTTTAAGGCTTGAGGCAGACATTTGATGAGAGCCGGTGGTGGGTGAATAGACCCGCACTTCACAATCACAGCCGATAGCAAAGGCCTTAGCACTAAATAGGAATAGACTTAAGAAGAAGAGCTTCATACCGATCTTATCGGCTGATTTTCTTCTTACTTAAGATCGTACCAATTTGAACCAGTACCCATCTCTACTTTGAGAGAAACGCTGAGTGAAACGGCCCCTTCCATCTGCTCCTGAACCAGCACCTTCATCTCTTCCAGCTCCTCAGGAACCACGTCAAAAATGAGTTCATCGTGCACCTGAAGGATCATCTTGGATTTAAGCTTGCGCTCACTTAAGAGTCTCTGAATATTGATCATCGCAAGCTTAATGATATCGGCGGCCGTCCCCTGAATAGGACTGTTGATCGCCACTCTTTCGGCCATCGCCTTAATCTGGCGGTTGGTGGATTTAATATCCGGAAGATTTCTTCTTCTTCCAAATAAGGTTTCAGCGTAACCAGTCTCTTCCGCCTTCTCTTTCAAACCATCGAGATAGCTTTTTACTGAATGAAATTTTTGAAAGTAATTGGTGATGTATTTCTTGGCTTCCCCTTGAGAGATATGCAGCGCCTGAGAAAGACCAAAGCTCGTCTGGCCATACATCAGACCAAAGTTAATGGCCTTGGCACTGTTTCGCATCTCTTTAGTCACCTGATCCAAAGGCACATCAAAGACTTCCGAAGCTGTCTGACGGTGAATATCACGGTCATTCAAGAAGGCGTCCAGCATGTTTTTATCTTGGGAGAAGTGGGCCAAGAGACGCAGTTCTACCTGAGAGTAATCCGCCGACAGTAGCACTCTTCCTGGTGAAGGAATAAACCCTTTTCTTAGCTTGCGCCCGTTCTCAGTTCGGACCGGAATGTTCTGCAAATTGGGATTATCAGAAGACAATCTTCCAGTGGCAGCATTACTTGGCTGAAAGTGAGTATGAATCTTTTTGGTTGAAGGACTCACCATCAAAGGCAGGGCCTTCACGTAAGTAGAAAGAAGTTTTTCCACTTCCCGGTAACGAAGCAGCAACTCAGGAATGGGACTGACCTTCATGGCGGCCAGTTCACCTAGAACTTCCGCATCGGTAGAATATCCGGTTTTAGTTTTACGGATCACCGGCAACTGAAGCTTCTCAAAAAGGAGCTCCCCTACTTGTTTTGGTGAACGCAGGTTAATTTTATCTCCCGCCACTGAGAAAACTTCTTTTTCAATCTCATCAATCTGAGTGGAGAATTCATTTTCCAGTTGTTTGTAAAAAGGTATGTCCAGAGCGACACCTTCGAGCTCAATTGCTGCCAGCACTTTAATGAGTGGGATATCCAGCTCATCATAGGCCCTTTCGACATTCATTTCTTTCATCTTGGCCCGCAGAATGGGGTAAAGATGCAAGATCGCTTCTGCCTTTTCACCTTGGGATTTCACATCTTCATCAGACTCTTGTCCGAAAAGATCGGTCTGCCCTTTAGCAGGAGCAGGAAGCTTATAACCCAAAAATTCTTCGGTAATAGTCGCCAGGTCATGACGGTATTCCGGATTAAGAATGAAGTGAGCTTGAGCGAGGTCAAAATATTTAAAGTCCGGGTTCACATTGGCGACCATCGCCAGCTGAAGAATCGGTTTTGATTGATAGCATACGACCAAAGCGTGAGCCTCATGGAGAATATCCACCAGCGTTTTCGCCTCTTCCGCACCCAGCGCCAGATAACCCGTGGCCTTAGAAGTAGCAACGGCCATGGCCCGCCAGCATTGATGTTGATTTAATTCATCATCACAAACGTGGGTGATTGAGATAACTTCTTCGCCCTGGATATTTTTTTTAAAGTCAGCAAGCGTCCAGCGCTCGACCGTCTTACTCTCTGCTTTTTCCGGAATTATTGTTTCGGCAGTTTGGTCAGCAACTTTGAAGCTGGCAAGCTTGGCCAGCCATGATCTGAACCCCACCTTATTTAAAAACTCTTCCACTTCCGGGGTAAGTTTCAATTGGTAAGAGCTCTCAGCGGCGCTAAATTTCAGATTAAGATCACAGACGATTTTAACCAGTTCTTTGGAAAGAGCTGCTTTGTCCGGCCCGGCGATCAATGCCGTTTGGGATCTCTTATTTCTGATGGAATCAATATTTTCCAAAATCTTTTCCAGCGTACCAAATTCTTCCAATAGGTTCTGGGCCCCTTTAGGACCGATGCCTGCGACTCCCGGAATATTATCGGAGGTATCCCCTACCAGTGAGAGGAAATCCACAATCTGCTCAGGGTAGACACCCATCTTGTCTTTAACGTCTTCCCGTCCGTAGGTCTTTTCTTTCATGGTATCAAGCATCTTAATGGGCCCGTCCACAAACTGCATAAGATCTTTATCACCGGAAGCAATCAGGATTTCATCAAAATCATTTTTCCACTGAGTGGCCACTGAGCCGATGACGTCATCGGCTTCATAGTTGGCAGCTTTAATTTCAGGCAAACCAAGAACTTTTACCAACTCATCCACTAAGGGAAATTGGGGAATAAGCTCATCAGGTGGAGCTGAACGGTTGGCCTTGTATTCAGGATAAATTTCTTTTCGAAATGAGCCTTCTTTAGTGTCGCGAGCGACCAGAATATGAGTGGGCTGATATTTCACAATCAGATTATGAATCATGGAGAGCACGCCGTAGACGGCATTAACCGGAGTTCCGTCTGGAGCATGCAGAGGTCTAATAGCGAAGAAAGCACGAAAGATGTAATTCGAGATGTCGATAATAATTAATTTTTTCATTCTAACCTATTGAAGTGGAACAGGAGGTGTATCAAACCAAGGCGACTTAGTCTTGCGTAAATCCAATCTGGTCCCATCATTTGCAATAACGGTGGTATCCGCCATGATGTCTCCAAGACGATGGGCACTATCTCCTTTGAAGAGAAAATACACTTCCATCAGTGCCAGAGGTAAGGCAAAAACCGCCGAAAAAACCCATCCCCAAAAAGGGAACACTAAAAAAAACAAGGGTACGGTGAAAGGTAAATTACGAATAAAGGATTGAAAAGCAGAACAAGGCGAACCATCAATCAGAGATACAACGCCAAATCCCATAAAACGTTTGCCGATACTCTGACCATCATACAAGGAGTCAGCGATGCAAAGATAAACAATTCCAAGAATTAAGCCCATAGGGTAATAGAAAACAGCTCCCAGGATAACCAGGCCGATATCGATACTTTTAGCAATTAGACGTGACCATCGGGCTCGTTGCATTGGCCCGGACATGAGAGACTTTCTATTCATCCGGATTATTGTAGCGAAAAAATCGCAGGTTGAACGTATTTTCATTAATTCCGGAGTAGGTTTATCAAGTGATCTTCTGGTATACTTGTCTCAAAGCTAAGCTTAAGTTAAAGTAGAGCGTTGCCCGAAAAGCACGCCGCATAAGGAGTAATTATGGCAAATTTAACAAGTGTAACTTCTGCTAATTTCGAGCAGGAAGTTATGAATTCTGACAAACCGGTTCTCGTCGATTTTTGGGCCGAATGGTGTGGTCCTTGTAAGGCCCTTTCACCAGTTCTGGATGAAATAGCTACTGAAATGAACGGCAAGGCCAATGTTGTTAAGGTCAATGTTGACCAGGCTTCTGATCTTGCTCAAAAGTACGGTATTCGTGGTATCCCAACTCTTATCTTCTTTAAGAACGGCGAAGTTAAATCTACGCTAGTTGGAAACCAGCCGAAAGCTGAAATCGTTAAGAATATCAATTCTCTTTTATAATCAGGCTGGCGGACCTTCGGGTCCGCCTGTTTAACACATGAGTTACATCCGTTCATCACTTCTTGAAGCCCAAGACACTTTAAATAAATTTATCAGCGACGATCACAATATTAAGCTGATCGAGCAATCGATTCAGATTTTCGTTGATTCATTCAAAAATAAAGGTCGGGTTTTTAGTTGCGGAAACGGCGGCTCAATGTGCGACTCTCTTCATTTTGCTGAAGAACTCACCGGTCGCTATCGCAAGGACCGTGCTCCCCTTCCGGCAACAGGCATTTCTGAAGCCGGTCATATCACCTGCATCGCCAATGACTTTGGTTTTGACCATATTTTTTCACGCTTCGTTGAAGCCTGGGGTCAGTCCGGTGATACCTTGCTTGCCATTTCAACTTCAGGAAACTCCGCCAATGTCATTAAAGCGGTAGAAGTAGCGAAGGCTAAAGGAATGAAAGTCGTAGCTCTTTTAGGTAAGGATGGTGGGAAATTAAAATCGATGGTGGACGTCCCACTTATTATCCCATGTCCGATTACAGATCGAATTCAAGAAGTCCATATCAAGTGCATCCATATCTTCATTGAAGGCATCGAAAGACAGCTTTTCCCTGAAAACTATCTGTAAAATTTACAGAGTCATGGCCATTAAAATTTAGGTTTCCTATAACCACTCCAAATTATCGAGGAGTAGTTATGACCGTAAAATTATGGTTAACCCTGTTTTTTTCCCTATTCTTTTTCCAAACCATGGCCAAAGCCGAGACAGTCTATACAACTGTCTTCAACGTCTTTGAATCTATAAAGACCGAGCGACTTTTGGTTCTTTCAGGAGTGGATGGTCGCGTATATAAAACTGACAACAGTGAAGAAAATCTTGAGCGTCTGGCAGGAATGGTCGGTCAGGTAGTAAAACTTGATTATCAGAATGTTGGCGAAGAAGCCATCATCACTAACATTCGAATCGCCTTTACCAAAGAGGTCGATGCTAAAACCCTGGACCTGAATCACTTTCAGTACAATCAATTAAGGTCTTTTGCTCCAACCGATCTACAGACCTATGAAGAAGCCGTTAAGGTTTTTAATAATATGCTTAACGATGGAAACAAGGGTAGATCGGAATGTTTTCAGCGCGCTCACATCTGGTCATTTGATATGTGGAGCAAGTCTAATATTGCTTCTGAGAAGATTTTCATGTTCTACACTAAGCGCTACCAGATTCTTGAAGATTTCAATTGGTGGTTTCATGTGGCCCCAATGGTTACTGCCGGCGGTGTTGAATACGTAATGGATGGTGCCTTCACTAAAAAACCAACTCCTATTAAAGAATGGTACAGCTCTTTTATCCGCACTGACAAAATCACCTGTCCGGAAATCACAGACTACCAGGAATTTGAAAATGGTCACTGGAATCGCCTGTGTTACATCATGAAAGTTCCTATGTACTACTTCCGACCTTTAGATATGGAAAATCGTGACAAGATCGGAGAGCTTCGCAATCACTGGGTACTGGAAGAACTACAGTTTGCCCGGAAAGCCTTCAAGAAGTGGGATAAGACTTACGAAGGTCTCGATACTGGTAAACGCGACGGAAAATTTTAAGGAAAATAACATATGAAAAATTTAATAATCGCCCTATTCACTCTCTCTATGTCATCAGCTTTCGCTCACGAAATTTTAGGAACTCAGGTCCTGGAAGGATCAATTAAAACTAAAATCATGGTGGAAGGAGTAGAAACAACTTGTAAGGTAAAAATCGACAAGGTTAAAAACCTTATGGAAGAAGATTCTTACGGTAACCCTGCTTACAATATTCTAGTTAATATTGATCTGGATGGCAGTGATTTCGAAAGAGACATTAAAATTAAATATGGTAAGCGTTCGTGGATGAACAACCTTTTTACGGTTGGAAACAAAACGGAAGTCAGGGATTTTGATTATAAAGCCGCTGATGGTTCAAAACTCACCATCAATAAAGCTGGCCGCTTGGTTTCGGCTACAATTCTTTATAATAACAAAGCTATTACCTGTTCGTTTTAATCTTTTAATCTAATGGGGGCAGCAAAGGTTGCCCCTTTCTTCTATCTCGCTGAATTTTCTTCCCCCCCACCAAATTGCGCTTATAATGAGCTATAAATCTTTATTTTTCCATGGAAGGGGAATTTATGACGTTAGTTCAAGATACTATCCGCTTTATCTCAGAAGGCGGAGTCTTTATGTACGTAATCCTTGCAGTGTGGGCCTTCGCACTGGCAGTCGCGCTTGAGAGATTCAAAAAACTTTCTTACACATATGATGTTGATGGTCCTTCATTTATGAATGAACTTCAGCGCTATATTCTTTCAAATGATATTCAAGGTGCAATCAGAGTTTGTTCTGGTTCAACCGCCGCTCTTCCAAAGGTTTTGAAAAGCGGATTAAAGCGGGCCAACCAATCAACTGAACAAGTTCAGAATGCTATCGACGCTACTGCTTTAGAAGTTATTCCTAAGATTGAGCAACGTATTCCTTATCTTCAACTTGCAGCGAACCTCGCTACTCTCTTTGGTCTACTTGGTACCATTCAGGGTTTGATTCAGTCATTCTCGGCCGTAGCCGCAGCAGATCCGACACAAAAAGCTGAAGTTCTGGCCCGCGGTATTGCGATCGCCATGAACACAACAGCGCTGGGTCTCCTTGCCGCAATCACC
This sequence comes from Bacteriovoracaceae bacterium, assembly GCA_023701435.1. Taxonomy (GTDB): domain Bacteria; phylum Bdellovibrionota; class Bacteriovoracia; order Bacteriovoracales; family Bacteriovoracaceae; genus Peredibacter. Next base: position 56,876 of record JAMPXB010000008.1, read on the forward strand.
ATTATGATGGTCCACGCTTTCCTGGCCGCTAAATCTGAGAAGATCATCGCTGAAATCGATGAATTTTCAGTAAAGCTACAGGATCTACTTGGTACTAAAAAAGCAATCGACGAGTAAGGATTAGCTTATGCTAAAAGTCCCTACAAGCCGTAAACGTAGAAAGCCAGAACAGAAACTAAATTTAGTTCCAATCATGGATGCTATCTTTATTTTCATCTTCTTTCTTTTGATGTCTGCGAGCTTTTTAAAAGTTTATGAAATCGGAAGTGATGTTCCTATCGTTTCGGATGCTGAACCACCGAAAAATCTGAAGGATCCCCTGGCGCTGACTTTAACTGCCGAAACCAATGAGATCACCCTTTCCCGTGGACTCCCCTCTCGCGCATTTAAAATCTTCAAACGCCAGGCCGATGGAAATTTTAATTATGATGAAATTCACTCCGTCCTGATTGATCTTAAAAAAGATCATCTCAATGAAGACACCATCATCTTCGAACCAGTGGGCGACCTGACCTATGATGATATCGTTAAAATCATGGATGCTGTCAGAATGCTTCACCGGACAGATGAGGCCATCTTTAAGAAAAATAAAGACGGCATTGATGAGAAGGTTAAAGATCTCTTTAGCAAAATCATTTTCTCTAATTTAATGAGTTAAGAGGATATATGGCACGTAGAGCTTCCAGATTCAGAGGCAGAGGTAAGAAGACACAAGTCTTCGATATCGATATCACCTCACTTTTAGATATTTTAACAATTCTACTGGTATTCCTCCTTCAGAGTTATAACTCCTCAGGAGTGATTATCAATGTTCCTAAAGACATCGAGCTTCCCCGCTCTGCTTCGGAATCGCTCAATAATTTCGGTGTTAATATCCAGGTATCAAAATCCCAAATCTGGGTTGATGATGCAGAGGTGGTTAACGCTGAAACTGCTGACAAAACCCAACTCTATGATGAAGGTGGGCGTCGTATCGTTCCTCTTTATAATGAGCTGGTAAAGATCAAGGAAACTATTAAACAGTCTGAGAAGCTTTCTCCGGATGCCAAAAAGTTCTCCGGCGTTGCTAACTTAGTGGTGGATAAGTCTTTAAAGTACAATTATTTAAAACGGGTTATGTACACTTGTGCTGCTGCTGGCTTTAAAGAGTTCAAGTTTGTTGTACTAACTAATGAGTAAATGAAAGATATAAAACTCATCATCATTATTATTCTGGTTGGTGTCGTCGGAGTCCTGACGGGAGTTTTAATCGAGAAAAGCTCGACTGTGCCTACAACCGGAACACCGCCTCCCGTTTATGGTTCATCACATGATGGGAAACTAGCCAAAGAGTACAAAGACAAAGTGGTTGCTCAGGTTATTAAGGATAATGCGAAAGACCTTCAAAAATGTTATTTTGAGCTTCTCGAAAACAATCCTGTTACAAGAGAAGGTGTTTTAACTATTTTAATTAAGGTAGAAGAGGATGGAAAAATAAGTTCGACAAAGATCATCAAGAATGAATTCGAGAATGAAGAGATTGCTCATTGTGTTTCAAAAAAAATAGGAAGCTATTATCTGGCTCCTCCTCCTTATGGCATTAACCGCTATATTTCTCATATACTTGCCTTTAAAACAGAGGCTAATGCTAAAAAAGAAGCAGAACGAAGAGCAGAAACAAACAAACCTCCTAAGATGTTACCTGTGAATCCTTAAAGATTTCTTAAAGTTATATCTGATTATTCCGATAAACCTTAAGTGATATCACCTTTTATAATATACAAACTAAAACCAATGTTTCATCAGATAAACCTGATGCTACTCATCTGCCTTCTCATCACTAGCTGTAATGAAGTTCATATCAAAGCAAAAGGCACTAAGGGATCTGCAGAATCTTCATCACTCATTATTAAGAAAGCAACTGACGAAATCATTGGGAGTTGCACCTTTACCGCGACTCCAAGTGTTGTTGCAGATCCCGGCTTCTCTTTTCGTGTTACTTTTCCCGAGGCTATCGATCCTGCATCTTTAGCGACTCTAGATATCATGAACCAAGGCACGGGTGGAAGTATCTCCAACACTTGGGACATTACCTCTTGTGGGGATAATATAAACTTCATGCTCACTGCTAGTTCCATAGAAGGATATGGAACCATTATTCCTAAAATCCAAGAAAGTACTCTTGCCGATAGTGTCCTATATATGTTCTTCGGATGGAAGCAAGAAGCCTACATTAAAGCAAGCAACAATGATACCTGGGATAATTTAGGTTACAGCGTTTCTATCAATGGCGACACTCTAGCAGTTGGTTCGACATGGGAAAGCAGCGACCAAACAACTATTACCAATGGCCCAGACGCAAGCTTAGATAATTCCAACGGAGCTTCGGGTGCTGTCTATATCTACAAGCGAACAGGTATGAGTTGGGAGCAAGAAGCCTACATCAAGGCTTCTAACAATAATAGTAATGATTTCTTTGGTTATTCCACATCAATAAATGGTGACACTCTGGCTATTGGTGCGATTTGGGAAGACAGTAACCAGACGATAATTACCAATGGAACAACTGCTAGCGCAGATAATACCAATTCAAATTCAGGAGCGGTCTATATTTACAATAGGACTGGTCTGAATTGGCAGCAAGAAGCTTATATTAAAGCAAATAATAATGATACTGATGACAACTTTGGTAACTCTGTATCCATTAGTGCACATACGCTGGCAGTAGGTGTGACCATGGAAGACAGTAACGATATCACTATCACTAATGGAACAAGTGCTAGCATTGATAATACCAGCTCGAACTCAGGAGCTGTCTATATTTATAAGCGAACAGGATCAAACTGGGCCCAGGAAGCCTATATTAAGGCAAGCAACAATGACTCTAGTGATTATTTTGGTTATTCCGTTTCACTAGATGGGGATCATCTCGCAGTTGGAGTAGTATCAGAAGACAGCAATGCGACGACTATCACTAATGGAACCGGTGCCAGTGCTGATAATTCCAATGCCAATTCAGGTGCCGTCTATATTTATAAACGAACAGGATCAAACTGGGCCCAGGAAGCCTATATAAAGGCTAGCAACAATGATCCTGGTGATTATTTTGGTTATTCCGTTTCAATTAGTGGTGACACTTTAGCGGTTGCTGCTATTTATGAGAGAAGTAATCAAACCACTATTACCAATGGAATCGGTGCCAGTGCAGATAATTCCAACATCAGTTCAGGTGCCGTCTACATATATAAGCGAACAGGATCAAACTGGGCCCAGGAAGCCTATATAAAGGCTAGCAATAATGGTCCAGGAGATAACTTTGGCTATTCCGTTTCAATTAGCGGAGATACTTTAGCGGTTGCATCTATTTACGAGAGCAGCAATCAAACGACCATCACCAATGATACAACTGCCAGCGCAAATAATTCCAACATGGATTCAGGTGCCGTCTATATCTATAAGCGAACAGGATCAAACTGGGTCCAGGAATCCTATATAAAAGCCAGCAATAATGATCCTAGCGATAACTTTGGTTATTCCGTTTCAATCAATGGAGATACCCTAGCAGTTAGTGCAATGTATGAAGATAGTAATCAGATGACTATCACTGACGGAACAATCGCGAGTCCTGATAATTCAAATGATGACTCAGGAGCAGTCTATATTTATCGCAACTATTCCCGTCTTTTTGAAGTAACGGATATCTGGTCTTCATCAGATTCTTCGTCAGTCACTTTGAGCTGGAATAAGAGTGGTGGGAATGCCACTGGGTATATAGTGACTTATGCGCTAGGAACATCGGCGCCATCAAACTGTTCTTCCGGAATTACTACGAATGTAGGGAATGTGGATAATTATGAGATAACACCACTCTCAGCAGCTACGACCTACTCCTTCAGAGTGTGCGCAACGGATGGTGTCGACATAACCAGTGGTTCCGCCATCAGTGTTAACACTGCTCCATAGCTAACTGCCAATAGGCTATAAGTGGGGATTTAGCCCCCACTTAACTGTGAACAATTAGATCTTCTTCGGATAGAAATTCATTGGCTGTTTCACTTCAACTACCCCGCCGCCCATTGGCTCTGGAAAGGTAATCCCTCTTAGGACATTGACCACACATCCACTGACATCACTTGGAAGCGGTGTGGATCCATCAATCCCGGCCTTGGAAACGTGTCCGGAAGAACCGATAACGAAGTTAAGTTTAATAGTACCAGTCGACTCAGTCCCTCTTCTTTCAAGTTCTCGCTGGTAGCAGCTTCGAAACTGCGGCAAGAACTCCATGAGTCTTTGGCGAATAACGTCCGGATCCATTGAACCCAGCACTACCGTTTCAGAAGGAATACCGGCAGTATAAATGGCACGCTTAGCAGAGAGCCCTTCAGCCCCTTTTGATTCACCTAACTGTCCGACGGTTGCACCCACAAGGCTTCCTTGATTGGTGGCTATATCAGCCGTTTTAATATTTCCTGAACCAGAACTTACACCGGAAGCTGCACCGATCATCTCACCACTGCTGCCACTCACCGACTTGGTTTGAACACCAGTAAGGGAGCCGCCCTTGGCGACCAAAGAACTGACCGAGCTTTTAAAGTCAGCCGATTTATAAACTTCCACATGACCAGCAGTCTTCGCCTGGAATTGGGATTGCGCTGTCGGTGTCTTAGCCGAAGGCATTTTACTGTTGTTATTGGCAGCAGCTGCCGGAGTTGAGACAACTTTAGGAGTTGGCTTAGTAATAGGCTCCGTGCCTTTTTTAACTACTTTTTTCTCGGTAGCCGTTTTCTTGCCTGGATCTGGCTTTTTGTCCGTAACTTTAGTTTGAACAATATCCGGCTTTTTCACATCTGGCTTTTTCTGAGTATCACTGACTTTTTTCACAGCCGGTTTATCAGGAGCTTTTTGAGCTGCTTTTTCTTTTACTTCTGTTTTTTCCACCGCTTTGTTTTTGGAAATCGTCAGTGGTCTCTTGTATAAAATAGTGGCCAGTCTTTCCGGGGCCAGTTCTTCTTTCTTCTCATCTTCCGGAATTTCGATCAGATTCATACCAACTGTGAACATACCTACAACGAAGAGAACCATGGCCAGGTATTTTCTGAAATCCTGATCACGTTTTAGAATTGGGGCAGGAGCGACCTTCGGAGGAGCGGCAACGTTTCTTACAAAAATCTGTAAGTGATCTTTTTGCAATCGAAGCAGATCCTGGCCATTTAGTTCAACACTCGTTCCAACATGGCCGGTGTCTTTTTTCTTATCCGATAAAAGGAAAACACCAAAGCCCGGTAGCGTATGGACTACTGCTGATCCGCCATGAACTTCCACGAAAGGAAATTTTTCTGTTTTTCCAAGATAAGGAAATTCCAGTTCATCACTCTTGGTAAGAACACCTGAGATAAAGTATGTGGACTTTCCTTCAGAAAGGTAATCAACGCTAAAAACCTGATCCTTAAACAAGATAATGACTTCCACCGCTTGTTTAGAAGCTTCATATTTAAAGATCGGATAGAGTTCGGCTTGATCTTCAAATATATACTCTGAAAACTCGGCTTTAGGATCGGAGGCCAGTGGATAGACAATTGATGGCATTTCTGAAGAAACTGCGGGAGCCGATTTAGGCAATTTCTTTGGTGCTACCGGAAGCTCCGGCATCGGAGGCATCATTACCGATGCGGCACCACGGGCCGGTTCCAATGTATCGAGTACTGGAGGAAGTGCCTCTTCCGGCACATAGACTTGAAATTCAAATTCCACGTCCGCCAGGCGAAAGAAATCTCCCTCATGGATTTCTTTAACAATGACTTTATCATCATTAACAAAAGTTCCATTGGTTGAGTTCATATCATAAATGATGGCCCGGTCATCAAAGATTTCCAGAACGGCATGAACCGCTGAGACGGAATCATTATTTACAATCAGATCACAGCTTTCAGTTCTTCCTAAAAGGTGTCTTCCCTTTCTAAATACTCCTCCCTTAATTCTGGAATGAGCTTTAGTCGGGCGGAGCTCGAACATCTTCGGCTGCTTGTTTTTTTCTAATTCCACTGCTATCCCCTAGCGAATGCCTTCAATGGCTTTTTTCATTTCTTTATTAAAGTTCTTACGTTCCGGAAGTTTATTGGCAAATTCCTTACGCATACGCGGAGAGATGGAAATATCGCCAGGTGAACCGGCTTCACCTTCTACACCGATCTCTTCAAAATCAAATTTTTCGAATTTTTTATATTCATAGCGCACATCCGGAGTTTTCTGAGCAAAGGCGCTGGTCATGAATAAAAATGAAAGAGTGATAGTTAAAATTTTCATTTTGCATCTCCTAACTGAGACTTAATCGAGGCATAGTACTGCTTTAGATCGGCGGTCTTTGGAGAATCAATCCTCTCAAAGACTTGCCCAGCCTCTTTTACTTGACCCAGTTTTTTCAGGGTAATGGCGAGGTTAAGACCAATCTCAGCTCGGCGCCACTGGCTTTGTGGTATTTTCTGATAAAAGCTCAGAGCACGACCATAGTCTGAAAGTAAAAAATAAGACGATCCCACAGCATTTAATAAATCAACGTCCTGTGGAGTTTCATTTAATAGACTCTGAAAAATAGGCAACGCAGATTCTGCCAGACCATAGGTCAAATAAAGCTTGGCGAGATTGTAGCGTGGAGTTTTAGAAAACTTACCCTGCTTTTGGGCACGCTCAAAAGCGACTAATGCTTTCTGATCCTGGCCCTGACGTGCATACATGACACCGATGTTATTCAAGGTTGGAACGTAATTTGGCTGAACTTCCAATGCCTTGTTATAAAAGAGCAGTGCTTTACGTGAGGAGCCCTGGTTTAAGTGACAGTTGGCCACTAAGTTCCAATAAGGAGCTACTTTTTGATAACGATCAAAGCTTTTGGCGGCGACAGCAAAGGCGCCATCGAAATCCCGGCGGGCACATCGTACTGAGATGTCCACTAAAGGATCACCTGAAGTATTGATCTTACTGAGCTCATCATTTGACAAGCGATCAAGGGTTTCATCTTGCAGGGCCGGACTCAAGGCTGCCGCATTTCCTTGATAAAAATCCTGAATCTGTGAACTACTTAATGGTCTTTCTTTTTTAAAAGACTCATTGGGGATCACTTCAGTTTCTTTTGGCTTGTCTTTGGTAGAAGAACAAGCGGCTAGAAATATAAGGGGCAATATTAGTGATTTCATCGTCGTCCTCCTCTTTCCATGAGGACTGCTTCTTTTTGAGTAAAGAAGCGCTTAAAGCTCTCAAGGCCAGAGTAAAGTACAGAAAAATTTGAATAAGATAGGATCTTGTTTTGGTAAACCAGTTTTTTAATTTCAGTGCGCTGCTTATGGGCGTTCTGCAAAATCGGCTGATGAACTTCCGCCATCGCTTTTTGGAAGCTTGCCACATATTCAGGCGACTTCCCTTCTGGTGCAAAGGCCTTAAGCTCATTACCAAAACTCTCGTAGGCCTCAATCACATGCTTATAGGCTTCAACAATTCCTTTACCTGAACCAACTTTCTGAATGGCATTCACATCACTGGTCATCTGATCAAGGATTTGGAGCTTCTGTTTAACTGCATTATTGAAAGTGGCTTCCGGGAATTGCAATTCCACCTGGGCCAAGCGCTGTTTTTTATCCAGAACATTGGCCAGCATTCTCTCTGCCATCAGGTCCAGCGCCTCCACTGGAACATCCAGTTTTTGAGTCTTCGCAAGGTTATAGTAGCGATCCTGCTTCTGATAAACTTCCTGGGCATCCTGAGCACTGCCAATGGCGACGTACTGTTTTCTTAAATCCTCAAAGGGAGCAATCAACTGAGGAAAGTTTTTTGAATTTTTTTCCAGATCAGCAATGGTTTTCTCATAGGCTTCCCAACGCCCGGCCCGGGAGAGGTCTTTAAGAATTTCAAAAGAAACTTCAGAAAGGGCCACATCCGGAATATGACAGTTACGGCCAAACTCCTTGACCTCAATCGCCTTATCTAGGTCATTATTGGCAAGGGCGATAAAGACTGCGTTCTTATAGGCGACAACTTTATTCGACGAATTTTCCTGACACAGTTTTGCCAGCATACGGTAAGACAAATCTGAGGACTGAGAAAATTGCTGTCTTAAGAAAAGACCAGCAGCGATACTTAGAAAAGAATCAGCAAATTTTGTGACATCAGAGATTTCCATGTCTTTCAGCGCGGTGACTGACCACTGATAACTTTTACTGGTGTCCCCTAGTTCATAATAAAGGGCCGCAAGATTATAGGAAGCATTAACTTTTGCCTTCGGTGTACTTTCCGGGGATTCATAAATCTGATGATATCCCTTGAGGGCCAGACCTTTTTCACCTTTATCCAAAGACTGCTGAACGCCCTCGATTTGAATCTTGGTCATTAGGCTTCTTAAAGCAGTGGCATATTTAGTAGAGACTCGAAATTCACCGTTATTAATACGGGCAACGTACTGTTTAACGGTGCCGTAATCTTTTTTCTTGCGATAATGCTCCATCACTTTGGCCAGCATCGCTTCCTGGGTCTTAAAATCCTCTGGGAAAGACTTGGCAAAATCAGTCATTGTTTTTTCAGAACCAGCAATGTCACCGGTATCATATTGAGAGTTAAATAGTTTCTCGAAAATAGATTTGGCGCGGGCCGATTTAGCGTCGACTGACAAATAGCGGGAATAAACGGGAACATAATATTGTTCAGCTACTTTCTTATTCAAGTCAGACTGACCAAGGGCAGACAACATCCCTTCCAGTGACTGGGTCATGATCTTTTTATCGTTGGTGGCCTTAGCGCTATCAAAAGCTGTGACATAAAGGCCCAGCGATTTAGCAAAAGAATTGGCCGCGTAGGCTGTTTCCGCCTGGAAGAAAGTTTTCTCAGCTTTCTGTCCCGGCGCCAATTGGGCCGCTAGTTCAAAATAGGCCATGGCCTGGGTGGACTTCTGTTTTCTGACTTTAGGTACACTTTTATAAACAGGTGAAGTCGTTGCCTTCTGTAATTCAGCGGCTTGACGGTTCACATGAAAAGAAAGCTGGTCATACTGGCCTTTTTCTAGTGGCGACTTCTTGTGAATGGCAACCAGCTCTCTGGAAGCGGACAGGTGTTCTTCAATCTTATTGAATTTATCAAAGATATTCAGCTGTGCGAGGAGGATTTCATTCCGACGGCCTTGGTCTTTCTCAATTTTCTTGACCTGATCCAGAAGTTTCTCGGCTTGTTCAAAGCGTCCTTGAGCAACAATGGAATTGGCAATTCTGATGAACTGTTCAGTATAATTAAGCTTCTGACTTTCATAGAACCTGATGGCGTCATCAATTCGCTTGGCATCTACATAGAAAATTCCAATATCTCTTTCGACACTGGAGCGCATGTCTACATATTTACCGCTGCCACTTTTCTGGTGCACTTCCCGCATGAGGGAAATGGCCTTATCAAAATTTCTGATACGGTAATATGACCAGGCCAGATTGAAAGCATCTTTAGTCCACCACTTCTCGTCTAGTTTACCGACCGAAGATTCATAAAGAGGGATCGCCTCATTATACTTCTTATCATTGTAGTAATAATCGGCGAGGGCCAACTTGGACTTAGCAAGTGTCTTGGGGTCTCGAGAGGTACGTGAAGCGAGACTAAAATACTTTTCAGCATTCCCATCATTCCCTAGTTCTTTATAGTTGTAGGCCAGGATGTAATAAACATCACCGATACTGTTGTATTTAGGAAAACGCTTGGCCACCACTAAGGCGGCGTCGTTGGCATCTTCGAATAACTTGGATGACCTTTTAAAGAAATCGTTTTTATTAACGGTCTTACGCTGCTCTACTGGAATGGCAAGGTACTGCTCATTTTCCATTTCACGGTAGAGGCGAGCCTTTTCCAGATTAAGTTCGGCCATTCTAAACAGGGTGTCCGGAGATTTAAAGTTCTGCTGTTTTGCCAGACGAGAAACTTCCGCCAATTCCTGATCGACAATCGCGATAATCTTCCTTCGACGATCGTCGACTGTAAGTCTGGCGGCCAGAACAGATTGAATAACTATCAGGAAGAGTAGAAAAAACTTTAACATTCAGACCTCAAAGCAAATACATAATCCCCAAGCTCATCTGCCCAGAACTCTCCATTGAAAGTCCAGAAATACTGCTTATCGTTTCTTTCAATGTATTTAACATCTCCACGTTTCTTTCCGGAAATCACATCTGATTGATAAAGACGCTCTTTTCTTTGGGCCAATACTTCCAGTTTGATGTAACTCATTCCCTGGAAAGCAGAATAAAGCTCTGCATATTTAGAGACCATACCGGCTCGAACATAGGCACCCAGAGTAGTACGATACTCATCAGCAAGTGTGCGGACGTTCTTGATCAAGCTAGCTCGCATACTGCCATTGGGCTTTTTTCTAAGCTCATTATATTCATTAAGGGAAGCCATGAGAGCACTTTTCATTTCAATATAGGCAGCATCTTTTCTTACTGTTTTCAAAATACTGTCAATTATTGCAAGAGGAGCGGGCTTATTCTCTTCATGATCGGCCATAAGATTGTAGTAATAACGATAATCTTTTTTGCGGGTCAAAATGAAGTTTCGTAGGTCACGGGAAGGTTTTAGAAGCTCATTGTAAAAACCATCAACAGTTTTATTGGCATCTTCATAAAGACACAGCTTCATGTAAGCCAGAGCCGTCAACACCTCTACTTCAGGCTTAAAGATAAAATCAAAAACCGGAGCCTTGTATGAAATAAGTTTTCCTAAGGTGCGGTTGTAATTTTTTAAATAGTAACTGGTCCAGGCTTCTTCAAACAGGATCTCCGGCCAGATAAATGAGTCCTTGGAAATATCCAGGTAAGTAAGCTCTGATTTTTTAAATTCATTATGAGCAAACTGAACGCGGGCGGCTCCGGCGATACAATAATCACGGTTGGTGGCCAGCTGGTCTTTCTGGGTCGTCGAATCAACCTTCCCCATTCTGCGTTCCGAAGCGTTTACACAATCTTTAAACTGGGTTTCTGCTTCCTTAGGGTTATTCAGATGAGAGTAAAGAGTTGCTTTAAGATTAGCGACAAAAGGATAGGCCGAATGATCAGCGCTGATATTTGAAAGTTCATTCAAAGCTTCCTGATGTTTACCTTTTTTGAAGAGCCGTTTTGCCAGAATATACTTAATATTTCCGGAGCGGGATCTGCGGAGGATATCTTCTGGAAGTGATTCAAAAGTTTTAACACCGGTGTGATACAAAATAGTATCTAAGGTTTCTTCCATTTCAGAATCAAGAGATTTATTGTTTTTAACAATGTAATCCTTCATCCAGGGAACCACGGAATAATAATATCCACCATCGACTAACTGAATGATGGTCCGGCGATATCCACTAAGTGAGATTGATCCCTTTCCAAAATTGCGATCGGCCGTCTCGTAAGACGACCAGGCAGTAGGAACAATTATCAGAGAGGCCAATAAAATTTTCGAGAACATCCGTGTTCTCCTTTCTTAAAATGCGTAGTTTAGACCAAGACCAACATCGTAGTTATTAAAGAGCTTGGTAGCTTTGCTGGTTTCCGATGCTGCCTGAGTTTTTTTTGTTTTGTCAGCGCTGTAAGTTTGACCAGTTAAATCCAGACGTAAACTCCAACTCTCATTAATATAAAAACGAAAGCCCGTGTTCCACAAAGCTCCGATGACACTTTCAGAAGTCAATGAATCCTGATTGGGAGCCGTTGTATCAAACTTATTGCGATTATCTTTAGTGGTAATGCTTCCTACTCCCAGACCAAACATCCAGTCAAAGTAGAAAACTTTATTGAAAGTATTAATCTTTGAATAGAACGGAGACCACATCACCATGGCCCCAACAAAACTATCAATGTCACGATAGAAAGGAACTGTTCCCTGCTCTTTTACACCCTTAGCGGTGTCATTCTCTTCACTGGTATTTTTTCCATAGAGAAACTCGAGTCCCCAATCTTCCGTGAAGAAATAGCCAGCACGAATAGTCCCGCCATAAGCATCCAGAAATTCCTGGCTAAGGTTATATCCAAGGGTTCCCCCGATATAAATGCTGCCGTCTTTACGAAACTTTCGATTCTGAAGAACGTAAATTTCCTTGTCATTATCGAGCCAGGAAAAGTTGTAGAGCGATTTTTCATTAGCATAGACAAGTGTACTCATGATGAGTGACACCAGGATGAGAGTAATCTTTTTCATTTTCACTTCACTTGTTAGAACTATAGTCTTTATAAAATTCTAACATGCTCTGTAGGACACGCAAGTATTCGGATTAACGAGGGCAAATGCTACCGTAAGAACATTGAGCGCAATGATCAAGATTTACTTTCCAAGGCTCATTCTGAGAACGCCAAATTGGGTATAAATCGGACTCACATTGAGTAAATGATACTGTCTTGGTCAGGATTTTTTTCTCATCCACAAAGCACAGGACCAACTCCACGTCGCAGTTTTTAGCAACCTTACCCAGCTCAAACAGAGCGTACGCATAGGTGGAGAGCTGCAACCAGTAGTGGTTGAGATTATCCTGAGTGATTCTCCCGGTTTTAAAGTCCCAAACCTGAGCTTTCTGATTTCCTTTAGGCATCAGGAGCAGATCAGGAATCCCTGAGATCATGAAATTAAAAAATTTGAATTTTATTTGTTTTTCAGCAACGAGCTCAAAGTCCTCTGTCTTGTTCTTTAAAAGCTCCAGCGCCCACCCTACCGGTTCTTGTTGTTCACTTCCAAAACTCTCCCGCGGCACCACAAAGTTTCTTTCAATACCTTTGGCAATCTGAGCATGAATATAGGACCCGCGATCGGCCGAGGAGCGAATAACTACGGCCAGCTCCTCCTCTTCATCATCCTCTTCCTCTTTTTGAGGTGTCGGCTTTTCATCTGGTTCATTTAACTTGAGGATGTTGCCGAGATAGAATTTGCGGGGACAATCCAGTAAGGCATTTAAACGGGTCACACTGAGTTCGGCCGCAATGGCCAGCTCGCTGTTACCCTCACCCTTAGTGAATATTCCAACCGAGTCATGGAAAAATAACGGCAACTGCGGCAATGACTGTCCTGCAAGAATACTACGCCAGTCAAAATCAGGAACCTTATTGACCTCGACGGCCTCATTACTCATGCCCTGCTCTACCCATTTGGTAAGACCATCAATCCAGCTGTTCTTGGGAATGTTGAAAAGTTCTTTATTTAAATGAAAATCTACCCAAAAGAGCTTTTTCTTGGACCGCGTACAGGCCACATAAAACAAGCGCTTTGATTCAGAAAAACTTTTGTATTTAGCAAGTTCCTGTTCATAAGTGTAATAAGGAGACTCTTGCTTTTGGCGAAGAGAGAGATCCATATACCACTTAAAGCTTCCCGGTAGGTTTCCAAACAAAGGTCCATCCGAGCGCTCCCGACCATTGGTATAAATGCCTCCGAGATAAACATTTTCAAACTCAAGTCCTTTCGAAGCATGAGCGGTCATGATTTGCACCATGTGAGAATTCTCACCTGATCTTAAATCAAGACTTATCCGTTGATTTTCACCGCGGGTAAGCTGAATCATAATCGACTCAGGATCCTGGTGATAGAGTTCTGCGATAATCTCCAGTACTTGCATGTTGATATCGGAGTTCTCATTGGTCAGGTGCAGGTGATGCAAGAACTTTCGATAAGCTTCCAGTAGTCCCCAGTATCTTACATTGGAGTCAAATTCTTCCAGCGTTTGCGAAGAAACCACTATTCCTATATCCAAAACCTTGAGATAACTCTGCAGAATGAAGAGTGGGTACCGGTCTTTGGTCGCCTCGTTTGAATCAAACTGTCTTCGCAGTAAGCAGACAAACATCCCAATGACCGGATCATCTAAGAGATCAATTTTAAACTGGGCGGTAAATCCCACTTTACGATTCATCAGAGCACGAATGAGGTCGGCACTGGGACGCAATTTACTGTAGAGGACCGTACAGACATCTGCTGGATTCGCTTTTCTTTGAGCTTTAATCGAGTCGGCAATCAGATGGGCCTCAAGACGATTAATCGCCTCGTTTGAAAACTTATCTTCCTCTTCCTCTATTTCTAATTGGGCCGAAATAATTTCAATCGCCCCTTTGGCCCCTGAACGTTCCACATCCATGGGCACGTTCTGATCTTCAGGTGTCACGGAAAAAGGATCATGTCCGTCAAAGTCCTGGCCCAAAGGCAGAATCGTTCTGAATAAGGAGTTGTTAAACTCTATGACTTCCGGCAGGGAGCGGTAGTTATTTGCCAGGGTTCGCACCTGAGGCACGAGTTCTCCGCAGTCCTGAAAAACGGAAAGTTCTCCTCCACGGAAGCCATAAATGGCCTGCTTGGCATCACCCACGCAGAACAGGCGGGAGTAATCCTCACCGATTAACTGCTGAATAATTTTAAATTGCAGGGCCGAGGTATCTTGAAATTCATCGACAATAAAGTAACTATAGGTTTTCTGGATTCTTTCCCGATCTTCTTTCTGCTCCAGTCCCATCGCCACAAAGTAAGCAATGTCTCCAAAAGTCATTCCCTGATTGGGGTCAAGTCCCTGGTCAATCCAGTTAAAAAGCTCCTGGCAGATATTTAACCAGGGAAGAATTTTAACTTCATAATGAGTATTGTAATCCCGGCACACGACATACCAGTCACGGGCCCAGTCACGAAGGGTCTTTAATCCCTCCATGGCAGTATCATGAGCAGGAGATTTTTTGCTGGCCGTTCTTTCCGGATTTAACCGTTTTCCATCAAAAAGCTTAAAATAAATTTCGAGCTTTTCCACATGATCCACTTCCGGAAGTCCGCTTGCCTGAACTTCGCCGACGAACTTTTCAAAGGCACTTCGTTCAGATTCAGCTGGCAGGTCCAAGGAGCCGATTTTTAAAAGTGCTTCCGAGACATTGTTTAATTTAAACGAATGAGCGAGCACCATACCTATGGTATCAGGGTGAGCATCATCAAGTGAGAATCTCTTCCAGGACAGACGCAGTCCCGGATCATTAAAAATATTACTAAGCGCTTTCAGGAGATCTTTCTTCTCCCGGATAACTATGTCCAGAATGTCGGGCGAAACTTTATCTGATCGTTTTTCAAACCATTTTAAAAGAAGCTCCTTAACCTGATCAATTCTTTCAGTGTCAAAGATGATTTTCGCTTCAGTAGATAGATGAGGAAAATATCCGGCAGTAATGAGCTTGCGGCAGAATCCATCGATGGTGGTAACCATCAACATGGGAATCGCCTCATTGGCCATTGCCCAGTGTTCCTGGTTTTCCTCAGTCTGCGCTAGTTCAGCAAACTTTTCAGTCAAACGGATACTCATCTCCCCGGCAGCCTTTTTAGTAAAGGTCATCATCACCACTTGGGAATATTTTTGGCGCAGAAAATCCTCAAAACTAAGTGCGGGTGAGGGAGAATACTCCTTCATCCATTTTCTAGTCAGATAAACAATATGCTCAACCAGTACGAAAGTTTTACCAGAACCGGCCCCCGCACGCAGTAGCACGCCACCTTGATGTTCAATTGCCAGTAGTTGTTCGGCATTGGGAGTTCTACTCATGCTTGATCTCACTTTTCACGCAAACTTTAGTCAGCTCGCAGAAACGGCAGGTCGTTGACTTACGGGGCAAGGCCGGAAAATCTTTTTCCGCCTGAATGGTCAGAACCAGGGATGCCATCTTTTCCTGGGCTTCCTGAAAAATTTCAGAGAAAGGACGTTCCAGGTATTTTTGTTTGCAGAATTTATTGGTCTTAACTTTGCTTGCCAGGTCTTCATCAGTAACCAGCAGATTAGATTCCACTGGTTTATCAAGGGAGACATAACCGAGTACGATGTTCTTTTGGGTGAAATCTTTTATCGTTTTGGAAGCTGCCTTGGCATAAGTCCAAAGCTGCAAACTCTCCATCTCTTCGACTTCGGAATTAGTGGAAGCAGCCGCGGCAGTGGATTTAAAATCCAATAATATGATGGATCTTTCGCTGACACCCACACAGTCAATTTTACCTGTGAGCTTATAGTCTTCCGTCAGGGAGAATTCCTGCTCGATAGTCCATTCAATTTTTTCCCCCATAATTTCTTCAAACTGCTTTAAAAACTGAATCCCATTTAAGGCACGGTGATTAAAAACAATTTGATGCTGAAGATATGTCTCTCGGGGAAGATGAAGTTTCTTTTCATCAATAAATTCCTGCATAACCTCTTTAGTCAGGGCCGGCAACTGATCTTCATTCAGCTTTCTTTTATGAAAGAGCTCAATGATCCGATGGGAAATGGTTCCTGAGACTAAGGAATCAAAATCCTTTTCCAGGGATACTTGAGGAAAAACTTTATCGACATAACTAAAATAAAACTTTCTGGGACAATCAAGAAATGACTGAAACTTACTGGCCGAAAAACTGCCGGCAAAACTTTTGGTCTCCAGACTCTTAAAATGATCTTTGATCTTTTTCTCTGTAGGCTCCTTGTTATCGGATAACTTTTCCAGAGGAATATCCTGGAATAATCTCTTCCAGATAAGACTATGCTTCAAGGTTGATTCTGACATGAGAACCAGTACCTCGGCTTGAGAGAAAAGATCTTGAAACTCCCAACGCTTAAATAAAAGCTCCAATTCATTTCTTTTCAAGGGACCCAAAGCGGCCAGCGCCTTCTGAATGGCTTCCGTATAATTTTGTCCGAGACTTTGAATTTCTTCAAAACGGTCATCAACACAAAGGATGACCCGGCGATCCCTCTTCACATCCTCTAGGCTCGACATATCTTTCATGTCAATCGTGAGATCATGAGGGGCCATTGGAACATAGGAGGTTCTCGGCTGATTCAAGGTGACCACTTCATTTAATAATTTTAAAAAGAAGGGATCCACAGCAATGTTTTCGTCAGTCATATCACTGATCAATTTGACTGCGTCCTGGTAAAGCTCAATGGCCTTAATGACTTTAAAGGAAGGTTTTTTAGCCAGACAGTCAGCGAGGTATTTATCCAGTGCCAACAGGTCCCCGGCTTCACGGAATTGATCTTTAAGCTCTGTATAGAGTTCCGTTAGCTCAAACTGCACCAATTGATTGGGAATCTTATAACTGACTTTCTGTGAAGGAATCATATCCAGATGCAAAGGAGACAGTTTAGATACTCCCAGGATCACCTGATCATGGTCTCGCAGTTGGCTACGAAGATTTAAGGCTAGCTCTCGGGAATTGACCGGCAGCCATGAAGCCTTCGGAGAGCGCTCCATCAGGGGAAGATCAACTTCCTTGACCCGTGCCTCTTTCAACCAGCTGGGCCAGTCGGAGCGTTTTAACTTTTCCTTGAGTGCCAGCGGAAAAGGTATAATCACTTCATAACGAATCGATAAAGCTTTCAGTAGATCGACCTGCTGGCCGTTTAAGTGCTGAAAGCCCCAAAAGATATGGTTTTTTTTAAGTTCTTCAATTTCCTCAGACGATCTGAGGGCCTCAGTAATTTTCTGATAGGCCCCATGCTCATCCAGATCCCCAGTCAGCTCCAGCAACTGCCAGAAAAGTTTGACCGCCTGCCGGATTTCCTCTGGCTGCTCATCCATAACTGAGGAGAGCGCCTCTTCATTTAATGTAAAACTGCGAAGGTCAGAAAATAGATTGTAGGCCTGAGTGAATTGTTCAAACCCTAATTCGGGAAGGTATTTATTCTTCAAAATACCAAATATCAGCAAAAGTTCTGACTTTCTCTTGATGGACGGTTTTGTCTCGCCTTCCCATAGAAATTGCACCAAGTGAGAGGTGAACTTAGCAATGGTAATGACATCATGATTGCCAGGATGATGAAGCAGTCTTTCACGCAGACCATCGGCTTTGGCCGGACTGGGGGTGATGAAGATCTTCTCACCCGTATAGTTTCCTAATTCAGTTAAAAACTGCTCTTTTTGAGAGAAATAAACAATCTGCATCATAAGTCTTTTGATTCTACCTTTCTCAAGGAGAAAGATTAACAAAAAACAGAGGATGGGTTATAAATTATGAATCAAAGATATCAAGGAGAATCCAATGCTCTCAGAGAGCCGCTTATATAGTTTTTTAGACCATAAAAATGGCTTCAACATTCATTTCCTTGAAGGTCAGAAACTGATTCATGATCTAGTCCTTCTGCACCCAATGCCGGCTTCAGGTTTCGCTTACTTCCGCGATACTTTCCTGGGTTTGTTGCCAATAGTGTTTTTTCTTAAACCGGGGGAATCACTAGGGCTTTATATTGATTCGGAAGATCCCTATTTCAGACTTAAAATTGAAACCAACAGTGCTGGCCACACCCGGACACTTTTATTACCAGAAGAATTTAATCTCTTTCCGATGAAAATATCGGGCAAGGTGCGGGTCACTAAAATCTTTGGTCAGAAATCCCCCTACACTTCGGTCCTGGAACTAAAAAATGTTGAAACGAAGGATGTCATTAATAAAATTTTTAATGAATCCTACCAAACCAACTCTGAAGTAATTGTAGGAGATGTCAGTGATCAATCCATCATGGTAACAAAACTTCCTCCGATCAATGTGAACTCTAATATTGATGAAACTCTTTCCCGTAAACAATTCATCAAAAAGAACGGCGACTTTTTCCATGAAGTTTTTGAAACTGCGACAGACGACATTGAAAAAATTGTGAAGCTTTTTGAAGACAAAGGTTTTTCTTATCTTGGCAGCCGCCAGATTTCATTCTTTTGTCCTTGCACCAGAGATAGAATGATCCTGAATCTGCGTGGTCTTTACGCAGGGGACATGGATGAGCTCTTTGATGAAAATGGCATGATTGAGATCAAGTGTGATTACTGCCGGAAAGTTTATAACATTAATAAGATTGAAGTTATTACTAACTAAGTGATGCATTTTTCCGGTGATTCATTAATGTGGGTCATCGGGAAGTGAAATAATAGAAGCTTGTTTTTGGCAGGACCTCTGCCCTTTTCAAGACAAACACTTATTTAAATGGATTAATGATCTTCAACTCCAGCCCTTGCTGTTTAGGACCGGAAAGAATGCGCTCAAAGACCTGAGCATCATCGTACATTCCACAAAAGTTTTCTGCCCGAGAGCCTGAGGCCAGCACCATATTAGTAAGTTTGGTTCTTTTCACTTTGATATTTTTATTTTCTTTCTCAAACTGATACCACTGCTTCCCCTGATCTGGCATGTCCACAAAACGTGAGTCACCAGTTGTCAGCAGAACCAGGTAATTTGAGTCATCAGCGTAACTGAGGGCTTCGGCGTATGAGCGCTCGATGTCTACCAGGATTTCGCGGGCCTTCTTGAAGTCCCCCTTGTCGAGGGCCTTTAAATAAGAAAAATCGCGAACAATAATCAAATGTTTTTGGGAGACTTTTTTGAACTTTTCATAAACTGCTTTGAAGTCTTCCAAGATGGTCGATCCGCAGTCATTAGCGCCGCAAGTTCTGTCGTAGACAACCTGGTTGGGTTTGATTTGCATGTTTTCAGAATAGTGAAAAGTGGAAGCACCCGGTGCTGGCTCGTTTCTGATCCAGTAATAGAGTGAACTTAAAAATACCATACCCTGATCGCCGCATTTATTGAAATTCACCAGACTTTGCTCAGCACTGGCACCACTTTCAAGAATACCAGTATTGTAACCATTACTGAAAATGTAATTCCAGATAGGTCGCAGCTGGGCATCTTCACAATTATTTTTAATATTCTTCTTACCGGTTATCTGGGAAAGGAAAGTTGATTCCGCAGAATTTCTTAAGTTGTAGAGGTTGTAGTTCCAGGTCTGACCAACACAGATATTGTCTTCAAAGGAAGTTCTCTTTTCTCCCGTTTGCTGAAACCGGAGCATGGCAATTTGTTCTTCTTCCAGGCCTGCCACCTGAAACCAGATTATTTTAGTAGGAACTACCCCAAATTGGTGTTTTTTTAAATTAAGACTGGTGACCTGGGCACATCCCAGAAGAGAAAAAAGAATCAGCCACTTCATGCAACTACTCCTGGACCTTCGGATTGATAATCTTCAATCAGGGCGCTAATACCGAAAGTCTTTTGAAAGATGGAAAAATAAAATAGCGCAGGAAACAAAAACAACTCGCCTGCAACATAGAGCCAATAATGATTAAACAAAGTCGATAATCCAAAAAGGCTCAGAAATAGTACCATTTTGAAGAACATCCGCTTTTGATAACGGGCCTTCCCAACTGAAACGCTAAGGAATACCGCTGCGGCCAGGACGCAAAAACCAAAAAAGTAATTGGCCTTGGATGAAAACAGAGAATAGACAATGACCGCGGCCAGCAGTGGAATGCGGGAAAAGACTTTTTGCTGGATAACGGTAAGTTGACCCAAGGTCGTGATGACCTGAAGAAGAAGGCCGATACTCCCTGCCACCAAAGGCAGGCTTTTCCATTGCATATAGTAAACAGGGGCAACTAAACCCAAACCAGTCAGCGCCTTCATGGTGAAAAAGACGGCTGCGCAAAGGGTGACTAAATAGAGCGTAAAACGTGCCGGGTGGTTTGGTAATCCGAACTGAACCACCATTTTCAAGAAAATGAGCACGCCGTACAGACCCAAGAGAACATTTATTGTTGTAAGAAAAGAACTACCCATGAAGCCTTCTAACGCTTAAAATAATAGTCTTAGTATAAACATTTTTACGTAAATGTCTTAAGATGTTTCGTGCATAAATGATTCGGCGCAATTTAGGAGGCCAGATGGAAAGTATGGAAGCTAGTCGACAGATCATGTGGATGATCCCGGTTTGGATGAAGGTCGCAATGTACCTCTCCCTAGTGGTCGCGACTTATTTCTTTGCCACAGGTCTTGTTGAGAAATACCGTTTTCTCATCGCCGGTGGAAAAAACATCAAAGACCTTCTTCCTAAGAAATTAAATTTTACAAATTTCTTAAGAACTATTTTCTTCCAGGGAAAGGTTCCCCGCGATTCTTTTGTAAACGTTTTTCACTCGATGATTTTCTGGGGATTTTTAACCCTTTTTATTGCTACTGAATTAGTGGCCATCCATGCTGATACCCCTTTCAAGGTCTTCAAGGGCACAACTTATATTATTGTTTCCTTTTTGGCCGATGTCGGCGGTCTCTTTGTCCTTCTGGGTATTGGACTTGCCTACTACCGCCGTTACGTGGTGAAAAAGCAATTTCTTTCGGCCACAAAACCTAATCAAGAAAAATTCATGTACGGCATGCTGATCTCCTTGGTGGTAGTCGGTTACTTCCTGGAAGCCATCAGAATTTATGTTACTAATATGCCTGAAGGCGAGCGTTTCTGGTCTCCAGTTGGTTACGCTTTTGCTGCCGTTATTGGTTCCCTTGGTCTTTCTCAAGAATTTCTGGCCGGTGCTTATAAAACGCTATGGTTTCTGCACATGCTCAATACCATGGGCTTTGTTGCCAGCCTGACCCATTCTAAGTTCTTCCATATCCTGGTTCTTCCCTTCAATGCACTCCTGACTCCTTATCGTCGTGGTGCCGTCCTTAATCCGATGAATTTTGAAGATGAAAATGCTGAAACTTTCGGTCTGGGTAAAACTTCCGAACTTTCGCTGAAGGAACGTCTCGATACTCTGGCCTGCGTGGAGTGTGGCCGTTGTACTCAAGTATGTCCCGCCAACCTGGCCGATAAACCACTTGACCCTAAACTGATCGTTACCAAAATGCGTGATGTGATGAATGCCAATCCTGGCCAGGATGTAGAACTGTGGGGAGAAAACCCAGTTTATGCTTCCAATGAACTTGATGCTTGTACGACTTGCGGTGCTTGTATGGAAGAGTGTCCAGCCAACATTGAGCATGTCCAGATGATCATGGATCTTAAGCGCTACAAAGGTCTAACTCTTGGAGATTTACCTCCAGCAGCGGCAGATGCAGTTAATAAAATCAAAAATAACGGAAATCCTTGGGGTATCTCTCAGGACGACCGCTTTGCCTGGGCCGATGGTGTTGATGTTCCGGTTATTGAGGCCGGCAAAAAAGTGGATTACCTCTACTATGTGGGTTGTGCTGGTTCTTATGATGCTTCCAACCAAAAAGTCGTAAAAGATACCGTTGCCCTTCTTAAAAAAGCAGGGGTTTCATTTGCAGTCATGGGGAAAACAGAGAAGTGTAACGGAGATCCGGTACGTCGTTTCGGGGATGAGTACTCATTCTATGAAATTGCCATCGAGAACATCGCCAACATGAGACAATACACTTTTGATAAAGTCGTCACTCATTGTCCGCACTGTCTTCACACTATTGGTAAAGAATATGCCAAGTTTGATGACGGCGCTTTTGAGACTGTTCACCATACTGAGCTTCTTTCAGAGCTACTTCGTTCCGGCAAACTTAAGGCGCTTAAAGATGTGGCGGGAGAGCTTACTTTCCACGATCCATGCTATCTTGGTCGTCACCATGGGGAATACAATGCTCCTCGTGACATTTTAACTTCAATTCCTGGTGTTAAGTTAATCGAGATGCACAAGAACAAGGATAAAGCTCTGTGTTGCGGAATGGGCGGAGGTAATATGTGGTATGAACTTCCTGAAGGGAAGCATCTTGCAGAAAATCGCCTTGAGC
This sequence comes from Bacteriovoracaceae bacterium, assembly GCA_023701435.1. GTDB lineage: Bacteria > Bdellovibrionota > Bacteriovoracia > Bacteriovoracales > Bacteriovoracaceae > Peredibacter. Next base: position 79,391 of record JAMPXB010000008.1, read on the forward strand.
AAATCGGAGATACTAAGACTCCAAAACTTGCAACATCGTGCTCATATTGTATGATTAACTTCAACTCCTCTAAAGGGACTGTTAAAACAACTGAGGAACTCCAAGTTGAAGATGTTGCCTCTATTCTTGCGAAATCGGTTTTATAAAAAAATATTGGGCACAGTCCTCTTTAGCGGGCTGTGCCTATCTTCATTTGCTCAAACGACTCCCCTTCAGACTCCGCCTAAAACAGAATACCCCGGGATTATTCAGACTTTTGAAAAGTTAATTCAAATCGACTCTGAGAAATATACTAAGCGCAGTGATATTCTGCTTAAAAACGGACGGGTCTTCAATAGTGCGGCAAGCGTCCAGCAACTTGATCTTGAACCGGATTTCTTAAATTCCATTATCCTTCACTCTGACCCCGGTTATCTAAGGCTTGCCTCCGTGGACAAGTGCCGTTTTTACGAAGCGATTTTGACCGATCTTCTAAGAAGTGCAAAGGGCAAGATCACCAATGTCCTGATGACTTATGTTGAAAAGGACGTAAGGCAATCGGCGATCATGGACAAAAAGGACTTTCTTACCAAAGTGGTGAATGAAGAATGTCCGGAAACCCAGAAAATGATCCCCCTTTTTCAAGTCAAAACCATTGAAGGTACCCTTAAGGCTATCGATTTTGACATTCCGACAGGCATCGACCAGTGCCGGAATATTCATTTAAGCTGGGTTAATAATCCCAAGACCCCATTTCTTTGCCAGATTTATGAGTATATCAAAGAAGCCAAGGCGGGTGGCGGAAATCCTAAAGATTTACAGCAACGTCAGGCGGTCGCAAAAATTCTGGACGCCAAACAGACCCTGCTTCAAAAAGACTATATTGAAAATATCTGTAAGCACCTCGATGATGAGAAGCTTTTCTGTGAAGAGTTTTTAAACGTCTCTTTCTGGACCAAAGTAGCAGGCGGTTATCAGGACAAGATCTATGCAGAAGATATCTGTCAGAAGGTTATTTCCACTGGAAACCTGACAGATCCACAGTACTCAGCATGTCTGGCCCGCCTGAAAAAAGAGCAGGATCTCTGTCTTTATCCCGCAGACAATAATTCCGGTCTACGTCCACAACCCGACTGTGACCAACTCTCCACTGCTCTTAATCACTCATCACTGATGGCCAATTACAGGGACTGCCCGGGTAACTCTGATCAGATGATTGCCACCAACATGGGCCGGATTCTCAATCACTTTGGTCATGGTGAAGCCTTGCCGGCAAGCGGGCCTTGCTCTGCTATTTCTGCCGGTGTGACCTATAGTTTTAATAATAATTTCGACAATGATGAACAGTGGCAGCTACAAGCTTGTTACCATGACAAGCTAGTGGACCGTGAGATCTGCAATAAAACGTTTATCGGACAGTATGGTGTTTTTCCGGAATCTTATACTACGGTTGTCGCCGACATCCTTCAGAAGACAAGAGGTGCTGATCCTAGTGTTAAATGCCAGATGCTGGATTCAACAAAATACAATCCATTACTTCTTCAATACAAATCCGGTTGTTACATCATCTATGAAAGAGATAACTGTTTTATCTCCCAGTGTGAGCATAAGATTCTCTTTAACAACCGCCCAATTGATTTTATTAAATTAAAAAACAAGGCAACCCTTGATTATTTCCCGGTAACTGTTCGTGATGAGAGATCGTCGCAGCACTATTTGCTGACTCACGATTTTAAAAAGAAAGGCAAAGCGCTGACTACCCTATCGGCAGTTCAAAACCATTTCAAGTCCACTAAAAATGGTATCATCCACGGTGTGGGCTGTGCCGAGGATCTTCTGCCTAGTTTTTTTAAGTCATATGGAATGAATCAATGTACTCCGCTTCCTTTCATTATCAATGGCATTATCAATGATAAGGACAAGACGGTTTTCGTCGTCCGAACCGGAAGCGATTCAGTTCAGGCACCACGACTGATAAGCTGGAGCAATGTTTATTCTGGTGTGAAGAGCTATCAGCGCATGCACCCTTTAAAACTTTGGACAATGTATGCTTTGGATTAGTGTTTTATTCATGGCCTTCACAGTTAGTGCTCAGGAGCTGCCACGGTTTCTGACCAAGCACGCTTCCGATACTTTGCGGTTTATCAGCATGGATGGAAGATATGCCTACATCCAGAAAAAGCCTGGCGTTCTGGGCTTTGTCAGTAGTTTTAGAAGCATTGATTTCTTAAACGAATCTCAGCAAAACGATTTCATCGTTAAGTCTTCCAATTACAAAAACAGAATCCTCATTGAGTCTGTTCCCAATACCCACACAGAAATGAGTTTAGTCAAAAAGCACCGCCTCTACGTTGTAGACTATGGGAATAGTTCTCCCCGTGAAATCGGCATGGGCCGGGGAGCGAAACTTCATCTGCGGGATGAATGGGTGACTTTTTATGATCCCATTGAAAAAATCATTCACATCCAGAATCTTCTGACCAAGAAAGATTACAAAATCAAAGTCAGCAAGAAGGCCAATCCCTTTTTTATCCCTGAAGTAGAAATGATCCATGCGGATCGTATTTATTATACAGATGTTAACGAGAGCGGTTATTCCGCCCTGGTTTCTTATCAGCTATCCACTCAAAAAAGTACTATCGTGTATAAAAGTTCCCAGTCGGCCACCCGTCTGGAATTGTGCCAGAGTGGAGACTATCTGGGCATGGGTGAATTCCCCTATGATGGTGTCGTCCGCGGCAGTCAAATCCAATACGCGACTATTTCCAGCCTCCTCGCCTCCGGTGGTTTCAATAGCGTTTACAATTCAGTCGAACAAGATATCGGCAACATGGTTTGCCTGCCTGATTCCATTTATTTTGTAAAAACCATGAATCATGACCGCACAGTTAATTTTAAAGTCACTGAGGCGGTTAAGCTGACCCTTAAGGACCAGAAAATTGAAGCCAAATCAAATCTGAAGTTTGTGACTCAATTGCTGAAGATGGATGGCAGGATTCTCGTTCCTATCAGGGGTGAATTTTTTGTTCTGGAGGGTACGGCCAATTTAGGAGAAGACATTCTAAAGTCAGCTCCTACCAGAGAGGAGTTACAGATTGATCTATAAAATCCTTCTCATCCTTGCTTTCACTGGAAATGCCTGGAGTTTTGACAAAGACTTCAAGACCATCAATGATCGTGTTCCCTTGGAGTTCCATCATCTTTTTGAGTCCATGAAACTCAGTATCAAGACACCTTCTGAAAAAATCCAGATGATCGGGATCTGCAAAGAACTCGATGAAAATCTGGGCTTTCTGGCCAAAGAACATATTTTCATGCTGATGAAGTCAGAAGTGATTAAAAACGTTCTTGAGTATAAATTTATCAAAGTCAGAAGCTTTGATGTGACGACATTCCTCCTGGAACGCCTGGAAGAGAGCTTCAAGAAAAAAGAAAAATATCTCACGCCTTTTTCCCAATGGCTCTGGCGTTCTATTCTCGCCGAACTTAATTACCGCAAATCCCTTGGCCTCATCACCACCAAGAGCTTTAATCCAGCCCAATTCAGTGGAACCAAGCTGGCACAGGCCCAGCGTTTTGCCCGCTACCTCAACTATTTGCTTCCATGGATAGATAAAATGGACAGCCTGGAAACGACGGAATTTAACCAGCTCTCCAAAGAAGTTTCCTGGGTGATTCTTAAACGTCTAAACGAGAGATCTCTCCTCTTCAAGCGTTACGCTTCCACCGCTGAAACTGGCACTAAGATCAATATCTTCAATATTCCGGGAAGACTGCTGGAGCTCCATCCGGAAGATATTAAGCGGATGCAGCAAGACAATACTCCTCTGACTCTTAAAGAAGAGTCGGAAAAAGAGAAAACCGAGGCCAAAGAGCAGCTTCAAGACATCACTCCCAATGATTTAAGCCCGCTCTCGGACGAACTCTCTAAAGAGTTGGAAGAGAAAGCACCATAACACTATAAGTCATCGTATCCGAAAGTGTATAATGAGTGCGCCTTCACCGCTCACAAAGGACATGTATGGCACTCAACAAATCCCCTTACCGTGGAACGCGGGATTTTTTCCCCAAAGAGATGCGGCTTAGAAATTTTATCTTTAAAAAAATGGCAGAAGTTTCTGAACTTTTTGCCTATGAACCTTATGATGGACCACTTTTAGAAGAAGTTGACCTCTATCTCGCCAAGTCTGGCGAAGAGCTTATCAATGAACAGATTTATTCCTTCATCGACCGTGGTGAAAGAAAAGTTGCAATCCGTCCGGAAATGACTCCTACGGTAGCGAGAATGGTGGCCCAGATTCATCGTGAAGTGGCCAAACCCCTTCGTTGGTATGCCATTCCCAATCTCATGCGCTATGAAAAACCGCAAAAAGGCCGACTTCGTGAGTTCTGGCAATTTAATGCCGACATCTTCGGTGCCGGTCAACATGGTGAAGTGGAAATCATCCAGCTCGCGGTAACTCTTTTGAGAAGCTTCGGCGCCACTCATGAGCACTTTGAAGTGCTGGTCAACGATCGCCGTTTTGTGGATTTAGTTTTTGGTGAACTTATTGGACTCGATCCAGTATCTACTAAAAAACTTTATAAGTTAGTTGATGCTAAAAATAAAATGGTCCCGGAGAAATTCAGCACGGAGGTCAGGGCTCTAACCAATGATGAAAATAAGGCCAAAGTCTTTGAAGCCTTTGTCTCCCTTAAATCAATTGATGAAGTAAAAGCCTTCGCCACTGCTCACTTAAAAGAAACTGAAAAGTTGCAAGCGCTCTATTCTCTCTTTGAGAAGCTTTACCAACAAGGACTCTCTGAATATGTGAAGTTTGATCCTTCCATTGTCCGGGGACTCGATTATTACACCGGTGTAGTTTTTGAAATTTTTGACAAACACCCGGAGAATCGCCGCGCGATTGCCGGTGGCGGGGCTTTCGCAAACCTGCTCCAGATCTTTAATGAACCAGCTCTGGAAGGGGTCGGTATTGGTCTGGGTGAAGTGCCGCTAACTGACTTCTTAAATGCTCACAACCTAATGCCCGACCTCTCCCGACCTGCCCTTGATTACCTTATCGCCTATCTGGATACTGCCAGTGAAATCCAGGCGATGGAGCTAGCTCAGAAACTTCGGGAGCAGAATAAAAAAGTTGAACTTTATTTCGGTGAGGCCAAGCCTAAAAAAGTATTTAACTACTCAGACAAAAAAGACATTACTTTCATCATCTTTGTCTCTGAAACAGAGATCAAACAAAGAGATGTGAAGGCCAGAACAGAAATCACCAGAACTTTTGAAGAAATCTTAGAAGGAACGAAATAATGGAAATCGAAAACAATCTTCCTAAAACATTTGATCCCAAAGCTGCTGAAGATAAATGGTATGCCAAATGGCTGGAGAATAAATGCTTCAAGCCTAAAGCAGGAAAGCAGAAGCGGACATTTACTGTGCTTATGCCTCCTCCCAATGTTACAGGTAAACTCCATATGGGTCATGCCCTGGATGCTACCACTCAAGATGCCCTGATCCGCTATAAGCGAATGAAAGGTTTTGAAACGCTATGGATCCCAGGCACCGATCACGCCGGTATCTCTACTCAAGCGGTAGTGGAAAAGCTTATCTGGAAAGAAGAAAAGAAAAATCGTCATGACTTAGGCCGAGAAGAATTTCTCAAGCGCATCTGGGCATGGAAAGAACAGTATGGAACTGAAATCGTAAACCAACAGCAAAAGATGGGTGTCTCTTGTGACTGGGATTATTCCACTTTCACTTTAGATGAAATTCCCAACAAGGCCGTTAAAAAATTCTTCGTCATGCTTTTCAATGAGGGTCTCATTTACCAATCTGACTATATCGTCAACTGGGACCCGGTCTTACAAAGTGCTATCTCCGATGCGGAAGTTGAACACAAGGAAGTACGCGGTCACTTCTATCACCTAAAATATAAAGTGAAAGAAGACCCGACGATTGAGCTAGTCATCGCAACCACTCGTCCTGAGACTATTTTCGCGGACACTGCCGTTGCGGTTAATCCGAATGATGAGCGCTTCAAGGACCTGATTGGCAAAACTGCCATTATTCCAATCTGTAATCGTGAAATTCCGATTATTGGAGATGAGCACGTTGATATTGAAAAAGGAACCGGCTGTTTAAAAGTAACTCCGGGCCACGATTTTAATGACTTTGAAATCGGCAAACGAAATGGGCTTCCGATCATCAATATTTTGAATAAAGATGGAACTTTTAATACCAATGCTCCAGAGATCGAAGGTCTGAATCCAAAAGATGCCAGAGCGGAAGTTGAAAGAATTCTGATAGAGCTTGATGTGCTGGTAGAAAAGAAAGACCACGTTCATCCCGTGGGCCATGGCCAGCGTTCTGATGAAATCGTCGAGCCAATGGTTTCCAAACAGTGGTTCTTAAATACCACGGCGATGAGCCAGGTAGCCGTTGAAGCCGTAGAAAATGGCGAGATGACCTTCTTCCCTAAAGGCTGGGAGAATACTTATTTTGCCTGGTTAAAAAGCCCGAAAGACTGGTGTATTTCACGTCAGCTTTGGTGGGGTCACCAGATTCCGGTTTATTATTGCCGTCACTGTGATGCTAAATGGGCAGCTGAAGAAACTCCAAGTGAATGTATTGATTGTCGTGACACTGATATTTTCCAGGATCCAGACGTACTCGATACCTGGTTTTCTTCCGGACTGTGGCCGCTTTCAACTCTGGGCTGGCCTGATGAAAAGGCGATGGAAGAAAAGGGCTTTGATAAATTTTATCCAAACTCTACGCTTATCACCGGCTTTGATATTATCTTCTTTTGGGTTGCCCGAATGATGATGATGGGAATGAAAGTTACCGGTAAGGCACCATTCAAGCATACTTATATTCATGCCATCGTCCGCGACAAGCAAGGACGCAAGATGAGTAAGTCTCTTGGGAACGGGATTGATCCACTAGATATGGTCAGCAAGTATGGCGCTGATGCCATGAGATTTACCCTTGCCGCTGGCTCCGGTTATAACCGTGATTTGAATCTTGATCCGGAAAGAATCGAGGGTTACCGTAACTTCGTCAACAAGCTGTGGAACGCCTTCCGTTTCATCTATCCATATCTGGATAAGGCGCAGGATGAACTTCCTATTAAATCAGAGTGGCACTTGCATGATAAATGGATTCTTGCCGAGTTAAATACTGTGGCCAAGTCCATGAATGAGTCACTGGATGTTTACCGCTTTGATGATGCCAGCTCTGCTATTTATGCTTTCGTTTATGATAAATTTTGCTCATGGTACATCGAGCTCTCCAAGAACATTCTTTATGGAGAAGATGAGAAGGCGAAAATCGTCCGTGCCACAATGCTGAAGTATTGCTTCAGAAAGATTGTGGCCCTCCTCCATCCGATTGTTCCTTTCATCACGGAAGAAATCTGGTCATATCTTGAATCAGACGAAACAAAACTTCTGGCCGTTCAGGACTATGTGGAGTTTGACCCAAGTCTTGAGAATGCAGAAGTTCAAGACATGATGAACAGATTCATTGAAGTTACTACCGGTGTTCGTAATATCCGTTCTTCCGTAAACATGAAGCCGAAAGATGAAATCGATGTGAAACTCTTCACTGATGACAAGAAATTGGCCAAGTTCATCTACGACTCCCGCCACTTCCTTAAGGATCTGGCCAATGTTAAATCGGGCACCATCCGTAACAAGACCCAGGAGCGACCAAAGAAATCTGCCTCGCTGGCGACCGTGCATACCGAAATCTTTATCCCACTTGAAGGGATTATTGATATTAATGAACAGGTCAACCGTATCAAGAAAGATATGGAAAAAACTCAGAACGAGTACAAGAAGGTTGAAGGAAAACTCAACAATCAAAACTTTATGAGTAATGCTCCGGAAGAAGTTCGGGCAGAAGTGCAAGAGAAAGCAAAAATGTTCCAGGACAAACTGCAATCTCTAAATCAAATTCTAGAAAGTTTCTTGTAACTGTCCAAAATTTTTTGATCCCATTTTCTAGATAACCAACTTTCTAGGAAATGGGTTCATGGGCCAATGGTCCGAAGTTTGCTTCTTATTAGGTGAAGGTAACTTAATTTAAGGAGTTTTTATGGCAATCCAACAAGGAAATCAGCAAAACACAGGCAAACAAAACCCTAATCAGGGGAAAAATCAACCAGTACAAAATCCCAACCAAACTAGTGAACAGAAAGATTTTTCTGGTCAACAGGGGCAAAAAGGAAAGGTGACAGGTACAGAGCAAGAACGCCAAGAGCAAAAAAAATCTGATAAAGAGCGTCGCCAGTAAGGCTTTGTAGTTAGGAGGGATCATCCCTCCTAGCTACAGATATAGAACTTAACTAATGGAGGTCAAAAGGCGTCATTTTGCCAAAATGTTCTTTTCCCCAATTTTTATGGAGAAAGGCAGATTTCGACGAAAAAGTTTCCGGCAGCACTCTCAAAGGGAATGACCAGTGAAGTTCCCTGGTTAGAGGAAGACAAAGAATGATCTTTTCCGCTTACGACTGAAGGAAGGGCCATCTTTATTCCATAACCTTTTTCATTCAGAATTTGTTTTGCATATCCAAAAATCATATTTGTAATTTCACCCGCCCCATCGAGCAGTTCCTTATCCAGTGACTTGTACTCTTCTCCGAGCATTGAAGAAATTACTTTAAGGAAAGTGGTTTCAGGAAAACTGATCACTACCGTTCCATTAAAATGGTCACTAATGATTCCGATCACTCCTGAAACATCACCATGAAATTTATCATCTGATTTTTTTAAAAATATTTGTCCGGCGTGAGATTCAATATTGGCCTGGACTTTAAGTACATGCATCGTACCGGCCAGAAAAGGATTGGCGAAATCAGTGTTCAGTCTCTTTTTTGGAATATGATTGATCTCTTGAAAAGCGTCCTTGATGGTTCGTACACAAATGAAAGCTTTATCCAAACCTTCTGTTCTTAATTTTCTTTGAACCACCTGGTTATTGATAATCCAGACCATCTTTTTTTCATTTTTTTTAAGCTTCACCTGCAAATCAATCATATAGCGGAACCATTTTATAGGAATGTTGGCAGCCGCTTCACAGTTGATGAATATATGTAAATTTGAATTAATCAGTTCTTCAACACAACTCTCATAAGAATCATAATAGGCCTGGTCCATGTCATTCCTAATAGTAATAGTCAGGTATACTTTATCAGGGGAGACAATAAAAAACTTTTCCATACGCTCTCTTTAACCAGGAACTTCATCTTTTGAACAAGTTCGATTATTATTATTTCTGATCACTCTTAACGGCATTAATCTCCAAATACTCCATACATTTTTGGCGCCAAGTGTTGATTTTTGAAACATTATGTTGCTGTCACTTCAGTTCAAAGCTTAAATATTAAGCAACTATTAAAAAAGGTAATTTATGCTTAAAGCACTTATCGCCACCTTAGGACTTTTTCTTGGATTAAGTGCTCAGGCTCAATCGCTTACCTGCCTAAATAAACTTTTACCTTACAATAAACATTCGGGTCTCCATCAGTTAACTCGGGACGAATGGAATGATGAGAAAGAGCAGCTTGATACCGAAGGGGCCCGGAGTGCTTTAACTTTTTTAGTGAATAGCCGCCTGCTTTGCAAGTCAGGTGAAGTGATCATTAAAATTGCCCCACACTGCTCTACCCTGCTGCCAGACGTTCCACAGTCACAAAGTTGTTTTGTTTTTACCAATATCGGCTATTTCATTCTTTCTAAAGACAATGGGCGGAATGTGAATTTTATATTTAGTAAGGATAGACGTTTTTCCGAACCTTAGATTTTAAAGAACTCACTCGCCTTGGTGAATACCTGCAACATATCGAAAGTTTTTCGTTCTTTGAGAATTCCTGTATCAGCAGTGGAATTAACCAAAGTTGGATTATTCACACCCATCACTGCAACATCAGTTAGGAAATAAAATGGCCCGGTTCTCTGAGGATTCTCATTCTCGTACAAAATAATTGATCTCGTCCCAACATAAGCAGCTAAAGCTCCAGCGGCACCGGAATAAGTGATGACTCCTGCAGAAAAGGCCATCATCCGTCCCAGCTCAATCCAATCATGATAGACAAAATTCACATAAGTGTTCTTAGGAGAAAGTCGTGCCATCAAAGCATCCATCAGCATCTGAACTTTAACTGTTTCCTCAGAGGCGAAAAGGACGATCTTTTGTCCTTCAAAGTGAGAGATGAGTTCAATCCACTCATCTTCAATGGTGGCATTTCGAAGTGGCGAAAGATTAATGGCAATATATGGAACTTCCTCTTTCTCAACATCAGACTTATTAATAATAGGCAAAAGATCACGGGTGTGAACTCTTAGCCTTTTATCGGCTGGTTCACCAACAGCTAGCTCAAAGAGCTTCATGAAATCTTCTACAACATGATGACCGACTGGACGGAGCATTGTTTGATTCAACACCAGCGTCTTCCAATTATCAGCAAAGCCCACCCGCTTTTTTGCCCGAAGACCCAGCCCCAGACAGGCATCCACGAATGAATTGGTCAGCGAGATAAAAAGATCGACATTATAGATACTGGCATTGGCACAGAAGCGGTGGACATCAAATACATTTTGGATCTCATCTTCGCTATAAAGATGGTAATAGGCCTTAAAAGGAAGAAGATTCAAGACCTCCACCTCATGCTTAGGCGTTATAAAATGCAAAACTGCTTTAGGGTAGTATTCACTGATGGCATGAAGAAAAGGAAAACACAGAATGCGCTCCTGCAGATCAGAAGGCAGCTTAATGGTGATATTCTTTATTTCTGATTCATCCGGTTTTTCCATTTCATCATTATCATAAATTTAGACGCAACTCTCAAGCCTCCTTGCACCTTTTTTTCCAGTGTGTCTGTTCTTAAGATTCATTACTGACTAAGGAAGCCTCATGGAAACTTCATGGCCAAAACTTGAGTATTTAGAATGGAAGTCCACTTATGATACCCTTCATCGCTGGTTGCAAATAGCCGGCAAGCTTAGGCTCTGTAAATCACCCTGGACCAATCATTCCTGGAACACCACCTTTTATATCACGGCCCACGGTCTCACCACCTCTGCGATCCCCTTGGGTGAGCGAACCATGACTCTGGATTTTGATTTTATTGATCACAAGCTTTTATTGCAGGACAGTTTTGGGAAAAGTTTTGTCATTAATCTCCAAAGTGAAAGTGTCGCCTCTTTTTATTACAAGTTTCTGGAAGGACTAAAGCATATGGAGGTGGAACCGACATTTGAGCCCACTCCCAATGAAGTCATTGATGCAATTCCTTTTGATCAAGATACAACTCATGCGACTTATGATCCCTTCCAGGCCCATCAATGCTTTCAAGTATTAGTAAGGGTGCACAATGTTCTGCAGGAATTTCGATCAAACTTTGTCGGTAAAAGCAGTCCTGTCCACTTTTTCTGGGGAAGTTTTGATCTCGCCGTCACCCGTTTCTCCGGACGAAGGGCCCCGGAACATCCAGGTGGAGTTCCTCATCTATCTAATGAAGTCGTAAGAGAAGCCTACTCTCATGAAGTGATGAGCTGTGGTTTCTGGCCGGGAAATGAGCAGTTTCCCGAGGCGGCCTTCTATGCCTATGCTTATCCTGAACCAAATGGATTTTCCAAAGCGAGGGTCACTCCGACAGAAGCCTTTTATCATCAAGACCTTCACGAGTTTATTCTGCCCTATGAAGTGGTAAGAACATCTTCCGATCCGGCCGGAGTTTTAATGAGCTTTTTAGAGAGCAGCTATCGGGCGGCTGCAAATATTGGCGGCTGGGACCGGGATATACTGGAAGTAAGCCCTTATCTCTTTAGGCTTAAGGAGTTAAGTCGATCTTCTTTTGGCGATGGAGCCATAACACAGTAAAGTAACTAGTTGCTAGGGCCGGCACAAAAGCATTTACCAAAGGAACCGCCACCATCATCAAAAAGAGAATGCCCGCCATTGAATAGGGAATGATATTTTTAAGGGTATCCTTCACACAGGCGAGGAAGTGCATGTCATGCCGAGACCATGAGTAGTCAACAAATTGAACTGCCAACAAAGTGGCCACCAACAGGAAGCCAACTGGATAAAGCGGTGGAAATATATTCAACACGAAGGCCAGGGCCGCCATCAAAGCAATGACGATTAGTTTTTTAATTTCGTTCATGAAAGTATGGCCCATCCCCTTTTTAACTTCGGCGAGGGCCTTGGATTGATCTTCATCCATATAAATTTTCTGAACTAATTTGGTTTCAATGCGAGAGCTAAGCAGTGAATTAAAAGGAGCGGCAATAACTCCTACGACGATAATAAAAGTCCAACTCATCAAAAAGAAGAAGAAGATTATTAAAATGGCGGTAAGAATTTTCGCAAGGATGGTTGCCTGATCAGCAGTATAAATATAACCCCGAAAAAAAGTCACAAATTGATCTGAGTTTCGGTAAATGGTAACGACTGAAAAGATATAGAGTGCCAGAGCAATCAACGTTGGAACAATAGAAAGAACAAGGTTAACAGGATCGGTGAAAATCATTTTTACCGCAACAGGAAATGCTCTTAACATACCATTCATAGTTTTTCGCCCACAGGATAATGTTTAAATTTGAATTTAAAGATATCAGCAAAATCCTCGAGCTGTGAATCTCTTCCATCCGGAACTTTCATCACCAGTTCTTCGAGTTCCTGCCAATCCAGATATTTAAAGGCCAAGTCAGTAAGGATGTGCTGGTCGCGGCAACGACGAAATTTTTCTTTGGCCTTCGTCAGCATGCCCTGAGCACCGATGAGATTTGCATCACGATAGTGAATGCACGCGGCGGCCACCTGAATGACCGCCCAATAAACATTGCGAACCGGATCCTGTCGATCTTCCATCCAAACATCTTCCAGAGCTTCGTGGCATTCCCAGTACTTTTGCTCATTGAAGAGGGCCACGCCCTCTTCCATTTTTTTCAGATGTTCGGATGCAAACACTAGAATCCGCCGAGAATATTTAATCCTGAATCTACGTAAAGAATTTGTCCTGTCACGCCACCAGAGAGGTTTGATGCCAGATAAACGGCCGCTCCACCACAATCTTCCGGTGTAACGTTTTTCTTCATCGGAGCAATTTCTTCTACCTGAGAAAGAAGAGTTCTGAATCCGGAGATACCAGAAGCAGCCAGAGTTTTAATTGGACCAGCAGAAATACAGTTTACTTTGATTCCACGAGGACCAAGATCATAAGCCAGATAACGAGTTGAAGCTTCAAGAGCAGCTTTAGCAACGCCCATGACATTATAGTTCTTAACTACTTTTTGAGATCCATAATAAGTCATGCTGATAATAGAACCATTATCATTCATTAGCTCCTGAAGAGCATCCGTGATTCCTACCAATGAGAAAGCCGAGATGTCACAGGCCATGGCAAAACCTTTACGGCTGGTATGAACGAACTCACGAGAAAGATCGTCTTTATCAGCAAAGGCCAGGGAGTGAACGATGATATCAAACTTGCCCCAGTTTTTTTGAACAGTTTCTTTCATCGCTGGATAGTGATCATCATTAGTCACATCCATTTCAAAGATAAAATCAGCACCGATTTCGGCTGCCAACGGCTCAACACGTTTTTTAATTGCATCATTCATATAAGACAGGGCGATGGAAGCGCCTTGTTCTCTAAATGCTTTGGTGATACCCCAAGCAATTGAGCGATCATTTGCTAATCCAAGAATTAAAGCTTTTTTGCCTTCTAATAATTTCATTATTGCCTCACTTTTTAAGTGGCATAACTTTACCCATCAGAGGCTAAACTTGGAAGCAAAAAGCCAATCTACACCACGCATCAATGAGTAGTAGGGCAAAAGGTACTGGCAATATCTCTTAAAGCCGAGGAATAAGGGCCTTGCCGAATTTTTTTAGGGCTACCACAACCACCTGTAGCATAGATGAGTAAATCATCGGCAGCCTTGATGACGGTCGCAGGCCCATCACATAAGTTATTATCCTGAAGAACAATTCTCTCACGGCGGGCAAGTTCAATCATTTCCCGGATGTCATCTTCACCTTCATAAGGGAATTGATAATGAACTTTTTTATGGGCATAAGTGCGGGTCAATAATACTTCCGTTTCAAAGACTTCGCATTTTTCTGAACGGGCCCACTGCGGTGGTACAAATCCAGTGTTATTAATTTTTATGAGTAAGGGTGTCATGAGGGCGAGGGTGAGCATAGACATGGTAGTTCTCCAGGAGTTTTGATCTGATCCGGAGTTTTATTTTGAGGGGAACTTAACGTCAAACACATCAATATGAATCTTTCCCTAAGATTCGACAACAAGTGTCTTCAATCCTATACTTTTTTAATGATCAGAATATTCTTTGTCATAACATTATTCATCTCCGTTTCATCCCTCGCTTGTGATGAAGGAATGTTTAAATATTCTATTCATTCTTCTGAAACCAATGCTCTGACTGAAAAAGAATTCAGAGACACGATCAAAAATTTCCAACTTACTTTTTCTCCGGAAGTGAAGAAAAAGCATAAAGCAGATCTCTTAGTGTATGGGCAATGGTCATCAGATACCGTAAACGCCTATGCTGAACGTGATATGAACGCCTGGATAATTACCCTCTATGGAGGCATGGCCCGCCATAAGCAGTTAACAATGGACGGTTTAAAACTCATTCTCTGTCATGAGTTAGGTCACCACTTGGGAGGTTCACCCAAAAAAGGAACCAATAAGTGGTCAAGTGCAGAGGGCCAGGCCGATTACTTTGCGAGTATGAAGTGTTTAAGAAAATGGTGGAAAGAAGAAGTTTGGGAAGATCAAAATGTTCCAGACTATGTCATAAGTGAGTGTGCAGAGTCCTATTCACAGTCCCGTGATCAGCGCTTATGTCAAAGGATGGCCCTGGCAGGTCAATCAGTGGCCATGATGTTTCAAGAGTTGCATCAGGAACCACTCCCCCGCTTTGAAACACCCGATCCCTTAAGAGTCGTTCGAACCAATCCTCAACATTCAACAGCTCAATGTCGACTCGATACCTACTTTCAGGGAGCATTATGTTCGGTTTCAGAGGAAATTGATTTTACCTATACCGATGAAAGCGCCGGTGCCTGCCATAGCAGGCTGGGCGATTTCCGCGGAATCAGACCTCACTGTTGGTATGCTTCAAATAATCTTTACGAAATTTTGTAAATTTCTCAAGCTTGGCTGGATCGGGAATTTTTTCATTCAGCCAGCCTAGATGTGTTTTTTCCAGATCAGTGAGTTTTTTCATTCCCGTATCCAGAAATTGTGGATTCAGTTCTTTTCTAGCGGCTGCCAGATCTTTTAACAGGGTTCCTTCTGAAGAAATAAAACTAATCGCTAAATCCTCTGAGAGTTCTAGTTCTTTAACCATAAAATCATGAACCTTTAAGATCCAGTCATTTTGAAACTCTTCGTTATCCATCATCTTCTGAAAGTCAGTGGTATAAAGAACGTTATCCACGTAAGTTTCCTTGTAACCAATAGTTTTTTCTGGAGTAAAAGCTTCGTCCGGTTACTTTCACCAGCGGGAGCATGTCTTTCTGGTGTTGGTAGGTCATGCTTTTTTATCAAACATATAGGTAAAGATAGACTTTGCACGATTATATGAAAGATCCAGGTTATAACTGACGGCTGCACGATCCTGGTCAGCTAAGCTTTGTGGATCTACATAACGACCTTTATAAGTAGGAGATGAAAACCCGATGATCTCTACGGAAGAAATTTCTTGAGCAATTCTTTCGTCTTCCAGTAGCGATTTTGAATAAGTTGGAACGAATTTTTTCAAAATATTTTTCATATTCGGTTTTAGATCGGCCCGGCCGGTATCAAAATACTCATCTCCAAACTGAATGGTCACGTCACCCGTTTTCCCATCCACTCCTGCCTTAATTCCATTCTTTGCTAAATTGTCGGCAATCTTTTTGGCAAGTTTCTTTTTGGCATTGGCAACTTCCTGGGCACGCTTTAAATCGCCCGAAAGTCCCTGCTTATCCTTTTCCAACTGATCGATTGCTGCCAGGTAACGTCCATGTTCTTTTTGGGCATCTGCCAATTTACCCTTAAGCTGACTAGCCTCACCTTTAACTTTGCCGACCTCGTCTTTCAGACTGGCCAACTGTTTATCCAAGGCATCCTTCTCAGCTGCCACTTTATTTTTAAAATCAGCCAAACGTTTGAGTTTTTCAGCCGCTGAAGCCTTCTCTCCTTCAAGTTGCTTTTCCAGTGCGCTTCTTTCAGTATTCATTCTGTCGTCAAAGTTCTTTCGCATCTCGGCCATTTTGGCTGCATGGGAAGCATTGGCGGCCATCATATCTGCTTCAAGCTTTTTCTTGAGGGCTTCCTGTTCAGCCATTTTTCCACGGGCATCATTTAACTGCCCTTCAGCGTCGGCCAGTTCACGGTTAATTTCTTCCACTGACTTCTGCATGGTTTTCGTTTGATTTTGAAGCTCTCCAATTTTTTTGGCATTCTGTAGTTTCATTATGGCAATTTTACGATTAAGTTCGGCCTTGGAAGTGTTGGCCTTTTGAGAGGTGGTCTCCAGCTCTTTGATCTTTTGATTCAGATCAGAATTGAGCACATTGATTTTTGATTGATTATTGGCAATCGTTTTGGCCTTCTCTTCAACCTGAGACTCTAGCATTGCCACCTGTTGTTTTTTCTGATCCAGCACCTGTTGCTTTTCAAAAATTTCTTTTTCCTGCTGTTCAATCTGTTTACGGTTCGAGGCAATCGTCTGTGCTTTTTCCTTAATATCTTGAGTCTGTGTCTGGATGGTATGATCCATGACCTTAATGGCGTCATTTTTCTTAACGATCAATTCATTTCTGGTTTTAATTTTTTTATTAGACAACAAGTTGGTGTTAATAATGTTTCGAACCATTTGTTGATATTGATTAAGTGCTTTGGCCTTAGCCTCGTTTTCTTGTGCCTGAGCTTCGAGCTGACGTTTTTCTTCATGAGCTTCATCTTGCAATAAAGAAAGCTTACTCATCAGTTCTTCATACATTTTGGCCTCGTCAACCGAGGCTTCTTTTTCCAGATAATTATCCTTCAGGGCATTGTAGGCCTGGATCTGTTTTTTTAAGTCTTGCGACTCCGCCTTTAATTTTTGATGTTCGATCATATTCTGGACTGAGGATGTTCCTGTTCTTAAAGAGCCCACGACATAAAGTAAAAGAAACACCACACTCAGTACCATGAACAAATCGGAGTACGAGGTCCAGAATGAACCTTCATCTTGATTCTTTTGTTTTAATTTCTGGTAATCCAAACTCATAGATGATTCGCTTGTTAGATAAATTGAATGACTTGTGAATTTTGCTGCTGAACGAGATTAGCACCTAAAGACGGCCTAATATCATAAAATCAAAAAAGTGATTACTCTCGAAGACTTGGAGATTTTTCTTCTATCAATTAAATGTGCCAGTGATTTTTTAGCTAGTGAGGAGTATTGTTGGCGGTTAATTACAACGAGCTGCTTTTATTGTGTTCTGCTCTTGGTGTGTGAGCTTCAGCCCATATTTATTTTTAATTATTATCCAATCCTTAATATATTTACAGGCGTATTCCTGATGGACTGGTAACCATCCATCTACACCCTTGGAACCTTTTTTTCGATTATAAGAACGATTTGTGATCACAAGGTTTTGCGGATCATTGGCAAAAGTTTCTTTTTCCTTTTTTGTCCAGTAAGCCCCCCCTGTATCATGAGCATTTTTTAACGGTACCACGTGATCAATATCTATTTTTTTGGGATTAGTATGCACCTCTGGATAGTAATAATCGGCCCATTTTCCAGCCGCGACTTTGCACCCTCTCTTATTCATTTTTACAGCCACAAGGGATCTGCTTTTTAATATTTCATTCCTGGTATCCAGACAATCCCGATCAGTATCTGTCCAATGCTTCCATTCTTTTCGATGATATGTCTTGGAGACAGAAGGTGGCTGTTGAGCACAAGAGAGGGCAAATAAAAGAATAAACAATTTGTTCATAGATAAAGGCTACCTTGTGAACAAATTGTTTGCAATATTTCTTAAGCGTCCGGCTGTTGATTCATTATTTCAACCAGGGCATTGAGAGCATCGGTGGTGGTGAAAATACCATAAAGGGACTCATCATCATCCAAGACAATGGCCGATCCTACTTTCTGGGATGATAATTGGTAGGCAACATCTCCCAGCGTATCATTCAGATGAACACTCAGCAGATTGGTACTCATAACATCCCCAACTTTCATCATAGGGGTCCAGTTTTTTCCCACATGAAGAAGTAAGTCTCGTTCAGAGACAATGCCCAATACTTTCTCTTCCCGAACCACGGGTAAATGGCGAATGCCATTTTCCTGCATCATATCCAGCGCCTCATCAAGCGTTGCTGACGGATCAATAGTGACCAGAATTGGACTTGTATATTCTTCGACGGAAACATTCATAACCTTCTCCTCTTTATGGGTAAAGGCTAGCATGCTGAAACTTGAATTGAACTGATGTAGATTAGTTTTTTTGATGAGCTTTGGCCCGTTACTTTTTTCCTCCTCACCATTTAAATCAGGCTTATAAGCTTGGGGATTCACTCACTTCAGAATAGATTAAGTCAGTTACTTATTAAATCAGTGACCTATGAGTTGAACCGCTATATAATGAAATCTCTCGTCACGTTTCTGTATACAGTCTCCCTATTATTAATCTGCTCTCAACTCTAAGGAATGATCATGAAAATTTCATCGGATGATAACAAATTTTTGATCGCTCATGTTGAGCTAGACAAAGCTCGCTTCACGCATGGCGAAGATATGGGAATTGATTTTCAAAACGAAATTGATGCCTGGACGAAGATGGAAGTGGTTTTCCGTCAGCAGATCAAGCTTCTAAAAGAGTGTAAGACACTTAATCGAGTGCAAACAAAACGGCCTAAGAAGAACAAAGCCGATTTAAAGCCCTTGGTTTACTCTTTTAGAGAAAAGTTAGAATAGTCCCACCAGCCCTTCGTAAGGAGTTTATAACTCTTTTACGAAGGGTTTTTTATAAAGAGACATCTTTTCGTGTCTGCATTCATATACAGGAACCCTCTCGAAGTCCTTAATAATGCTGCAAATTACCTTCGTCTACCTTCTTCTCATCCATATCCATTGTATAATCATCCTATGTTCAATGTTTGTTAACCCTTAAGAATTCTTAAAGCCATTAAGCAGCATATGAGCATCGCCGATAAAATTAATACTTATGAGCTTAATAAAGATAAATGAAGCCTTAGAGCAAACCAGACTGGGCAATTTTGCGAAGGCGATCAACCTTTTCATGGAAGTAAGGCCAGATGAACCACTCAACATGGATATTCATCGGTCTCTAGCGAAATTGTTTTATCTTAACCGCCAGTATGAAAAATCAATTCAAGCTTATCTTATCTCTCTTCACTTATACGCCAGTGCTCATTTCCGATCAACACCAGTGACCACTGAGACAAAGCAAGAGTTCTTAGACAGAATGTCCTTCTCCATCCACATAGGTTGCTCTCAATTAGCTCTTAATCAAAATACTTTAAGGCCCAAGCTGGACCACTTTTTTGATATCGATTCAAATCTTGAGGCCTATAGACTAAGTTTAATCAATAAACCAGGCAAACCCTGCGAAGAATATTTACTCTTTTGTAAGAGCATTGGTGATCATCTTTTTGAAAGTGCTATCAATTGGAACAATCTTGAACTCAAAAACACAAATGATGTCCGGGCGATGATTCGGTACTATGAATCCATGTACTCAGATGAAAACAGTTCTGCCGCCTAATCAATTGGACATTCGATTTTTTTAAATACTGCTATATCGTCTATTAAATGCACTGGCTTGCCCTCTCTGACCGGAAACTGGGCAAACAAGAACTTTCCCTCATCTTCTCTTAATAGCTGCCAGACCTCCATATTCTGCCCCACCACACAGTCACCAACATTCATATCGGGGGTCTTCACTGGAGTACAAGAGAATATTAAAGTTATTATAATAAAGAGCTTCATCTTGACATCATTGCCTCTAAATACTGTCATTTCAGCAAAATCTTTCTTCGTTTAACCAGCCTATGTCATGCAATTCATATTCCGGCTCTTCTGGTGATACCATACTTTTGTGCCTCAAGGAGGGCCGGTATGAGTGATCCAAAGGAAGTAAAGGATTGGGATCTAAAATTTGAAGACCCTGAAGACGACAAGGCTGAAGTTCCTGCTGAAAAATCCGAAGACCCAACTAAAACTAGGCTGCCTTCAGAGAAGGTGAGCGCTGCGGCCTGATGGTGATATCAGTGGGACAAGAAGTACCCGGAATCTTCAAAGCCCAATTAACAGCACTTGCAATATCCTCCGGCTGAATCATTTTTTCTGGATCTAACCTATCTCCAGAATTCATACTGGTATTCACATAACCTGGATAAATGGTCGTGACCTTAATTCCTCGTTCTCGTACATCTTCATACAAACAACCGGCATAACTCTTTAAGGCTGCTTTGGAAGCATTATAGATTTCTCCCCCACCGGTAGTGGTCAGGCCGGAAATAGAAGAGATATTTATGACAGCTGCTTCAGAATCTTCAGGAAAGATTTTAAGCACTTCCTGAGTCAGGTGATAAATCGCTTTAAAATTTAGATCAAGCGTCTCATCCCAAATTCTTAAATCACTCGCAATGGGATCACCTTCGACATAGCGACCGGCATCGTTAATCAAGATATGAGCTACCCTAAAGTCCTTTTTAATCTGCCTGACAAGATCGGGGATCTTATCAATTTGGGTCAGATCGAAAGGATAAAACTTCGCCGTAACCCCATACTGTTCACAGGCAAAAGCTGTCGCTGCAAGCTCACGCTCACTGCGAGCGATCAGTGCAACGTGCGTCCCCTCTTGGGCAAGATTAAGAGCAATAGTTTTGCCTATACCCCGACTGGCACCTGTGACAATGGCCACTTTGTTTTCTAGTTTCATAAAGCACCCCTCGCTTTCTAGGATAGCGAGGGATGAAGTGGAGATGAATTATTTTAAACTGAATACTTAATGAAGAAGCCTGACCAATTATTTTTACTAATTTTTAGGTTTCATGAACTTGAGAGTCATACGGTCACTCTCGCCGATAGTAAGGTATTTGTCGCGGTCTTGTTCACCAAGTTTTAATGAAGGAGGAAGGGTCCACACGCCAGCTGGATGATCCTTGGTATCTTTAGGATTGGCATTAATTTCAGAAGTTGCCACTAAACTAAACCCGGCCTGCGCAGCCATTTCCATAATATCGGATTCACGGACATAACCACTTTTAGCAAATTTGTCTTCCTGCGAAGGAAGAGCTCTATGCTCAACCACCCCTAGTATTCCTCCAGGCTTTAATACTTTATAAAAGGCAGCAAAGGCGGCTTTTTCACCATCGTTTGCCATCCAATTATGGACGTTTCTAAAAGTCAGGACCATGTCGGCGCTGCCAGCCTTCGGAAATTGAATATTCCCTGGCGGAGAAAAAACAGCATTTTCAATTTTAACCATAGGAAATTTTTCTTTCCATGTATTGATCTTCTCTTCCATCGCTTTAAAATAGGGTTTGTCGGCCACAGGTGCGGCCATAATATAATGCCCATTTTCTCTCAGAAGTGGTGCAAGGATCTCAGTGTACCAACCGGCTCCAGGCGAAACTTCTACAATGGTCATCTCGGGTGTTACTCCGAAGAACTCTAATGTCTCCTGGGGATGGCGATAAATATCACGCTTCATATTTTCAGGAGACCGAAAGGGACTCTGAACAGCTTCTTCAATTGATTCCGGTAATTCCGGAAGATCATTCTGAGAGGAGCAGGCACCTAATATAAGGAATGCAGCAACAAGCAAATATTTCATCATTAGTCCTTTGTTTCGTTTAATTATATGGTAAATTTCCTACATGCCTACCGATTTTAAAAAACTCATGATTGCCCGATTTTTCTTTACCTTCGCTGTTCAGATGCAGGCCATTGTTTTAGGTTGGCGCATGTATGAGTTAACCAAAGATGCTCTCTATTTGGGTCTCATTGGACTGACCGAAGCGATTCCCGCGCTGGGCCTGGCACTGTTTGCAGGTTATATTGTAGATCGTAGTCGCCCGCTGATTGTCTATCGACGTTTAGTATTAGTGAGTCTTACTTCTGGTTTCATGATGTTATTTTCACAGTTGCCCTATTTTGGAATTCCTGAAGCGACACAAATTTCTCTCCTCTTCGTTTCCTCTTTTTTGACCGGTTGTGCCCGAGCCTTCTCACAGCCATCAATGTATTCTATCGTCCCCAAAATCATTCCACGTTTTCTGCTGCCTCGCTCATCTGCCTGGATGTCTTCGGCAATGCAAACAGCACGTATGTCCGGACCGGCAGCCGGAGGAATTCTTTTTGGAGTCATAGGTGTTTCTGGAACGGCTTCTATTGTTTGTCTCTTTCTTGCCATCACCAGTTTGTTTTTATGGTTAATGGAATTTAAAGCACCGGCGAATATTCCAGAAAAAGGTAAGTCGATTAAGGAAGATCTCTTTTCTGGGGCCAAGTTTGTCTTTCGCCATCCGATTCTTTTTCCTGCCATGACCTTGGATATGGTTTCAGTTTTATTTGGCGGAGTCACCGCTCTCTTGCCTGTTTATGCGGCAGAGATTTTGTTTATCGGACCAACCGGATTGGGCCTACTACGAGCTTCTCCAGCACTTGGGGCTTTTATGATGAGCACCTGGATGATCAAAGGAGAAATTAAAAAGAACGCCGGCAAAAAGCTTTTCTGGGCAGTAGCCGGTTTCGGTGGCTGCATTCTGGTCTTTGCCTTGAGCCGAAATTACATCCTCTCATTCGTGGCTCTTGTGGCCAGCGGAGCATTTGACAGCATCAGCATGCTCATTAGAACTTCGGCAGTTCAATTAGTTTCTCCAGAAAACATGCGCGGAAGAATAGCCGCTGTAAATTCTATTTTTATTGGTTCTTCCAATGAATTGGGAGAATTTGAATCTGGTTTAGCCGCCAAGATCCTGGGAGTTATGCCCGCCGCGGTTTTCGGAGGAGTGATGTGCCTTTTCTCAGTTGGATTCATTTCCTGGCTGTCACCTAACCTTCGTAAACTAGATTTAGAGGAGCTCGAAAACTCCTCTAGATCCTAAATTTTATTCTTCAGAGGGCATTTCTTTTACTTCCTCTTCCATTGCCTGTTTTTTAGTTTTTTTCATATCTTCATACATATCGTACTTACAGGCCTTAAACTTATCGACGGTAGTTGCGGCATTGATACAGGTTTTGGCTTCCTGTAAACTTGCCATCTTTTTATCCAGCTTCGTATTCGCTTTCTGTTTCATTGAATCCAGATCATTCTGAGCGAGCGCACCGAGTGAGGTAAGTGCAATCGTTAAAGCTAAGAAAAATCTCATAAGAACTCCTTGGTTGTAGTCTTAAAGAAACATTCAAAACCACCAAGGAGCACCGGTAAATGTGCACCGAAGACTGATCTTTATAAAATACTATCGTAAATCTCAGTGTCTTTTGGAACAGTTTTCGTTTCACCAAGTGTTGCAGTTGTTGGATCAATTATTGTGTCCACTTGTGAAATTTGATCAACCGGCAAACCCGAGATTCTGCCGTGCTCCCGCAAGATATTTTCATCCTCAGCAATATACACACTGTATATTTTATCATTTGAAATAAATGATTCATGCCACTCAATCCCTGAACCCAACTGTTCAATTGCCTTATTTGATTTTTCGGCAAGCTCCCTCAGCTCACCGCTTGAACTTAAACCGATATCAGCAATATTTCTTTCAACAATATATTTTTTCAACATATTTCCCTCCTTATCAGGGCCCATGTCATTTTTTCATTCATCTCATCTCTAACACAACTCAATACTTCCCATGTTAAAACCAACTTAGATGGTGAGTTGGCAAAGACTGTTTTCCAGAGAGAAAATGAAATTTGGAAAAGGAGGACAATATGGCAAATGTTTTTCATCCCCAGTCATACATGTCTACCGATCTTAACCGAACTAAGGCCAAAACCAGTTTGTGGGCTGTTCCCTTAGGGAGGTTTTTGTTCTCAATCATCTTCATCATGTCGGGTCTTAATCATTTTACCAGTGGAAGCGTCAGCTATGCTGCCAGTCAAGGGATTCCGATGGCAGATATCCTAGTACCTGTTTCTGGTCTCCTCGCTTTAATTGGTGGAGTGAGTGTTCTTTTGGGTTTTCATGCTCGGGTAGGGGCCGGATTATTGCTGATATTTTTAGTACCAGTAACAATTTTAATGCATAACTTTTGGGCCTACACCGATCCAGAAACAGCGCAGGTGCAGATGATTCATTTCATGAAAAATCTGGCGATGATCGGTGGTGCAATACTTATTGCTTTTTATGGCGCCGGGCCAATTAGTTTAGATCATCGGCTTGGGAAACATACAAAAAGACAAACTAAAGAGTGAAAATCTTTAGATTAACTTTGTTATGAGTAGACGCGCAGAAGAGATATAGTCCGGTCCGATGAGATGGCCAAGTTTAGTTTTAATTATATTTATCATGATACTTTCATCTTGCGGGAAGAAGAGTGATGGCTCCAGAACTGGAGATTCTCCTCTTCCTCCCGCGCCTGTTATAGTCGTTGAAGAACCCCCTGTTGTTAATCAACAAGAACCAGACATTCTCGAACAGCTTCCCGTAGATGAACCAAGTGGGGAAATCAGCAAATATCCCTTTCCTGATCTTAAAGATCGTGGAATGCGGATTGAACCACCTGTTGTGATTTGTTTTAACAATCAAGTGCTCAACCATGAGAAAGCAACCGATTTAAAAAACCTTCTTGAATTGATTTATAAAGACTTGTTAATACTTCCCTATCATGAAGAGCCTCTGGTCAATCTGTTGAAAACGGCAATACAAAGCCTGGAACAAGCTGATCCCGACTCCCGGTTCTGTCCCAAAATTTATCTCGCTATTGGCCAGGATTTCATTTAATACTATTTAGTATGACTAAGCCTATTATCTGGATTGATGCCGACGCCTGTCCCAAGGTGATCAAAGATGTTATTTATACGATTTCCGGTCGATTGCAACTGGAGGTCGTGTTGGTGGCCAATAGCTCTATGTTCGTACCAATCACCCCTTTCATCAAATTGATTAAGGTCAATGCCGGAGCCGATGTAGCTGATAGCTATATCGTGGAACACGTCAGTCAAAATGATATCGTCATTACCGCCGACATTCCGCTGGCAGCGTTCATTGTTGAAAAGAATGCCATTGCCTTGAATGTGCGTGGTGAGGTTTATACCGAAGAAAATGTACGGGAACGACTCTCCATGAGGGATTTTATGAAAGATCTCAGAGATAATACCGGTATGAATATTGGTGGACCTGAAAGCTTTGGGCCGAAAGATAAAGAAAAATTCACAAACTCTATAAACCGGATCCTGGAGAAGAAACTTTCTGCTTCAAAGCGTCCTGTTCAAAAATAAAGATTCCAACACAGACTTTATTTTCAGAAGCGGATTCGAAAGAGGCAAACTTTTTTCCAATCAAGAATTTTATTTTTTTTCCGGATTTTTCTACTAACAATGCTTCACCTAGCTCACTGCCCCCGCTAAAAATATCCTGGCCGAGCTTCTTATTTGAGGCGGTGTCGAAAATATCACACTTAAAGGCCATCTGATCATCAATTGTCTTTCGGCAATGTAAATCAAATGAGGGTGCAAGGGACTCCTGCAAAGTACCCTTCTTGAGGTCAACCGAGAGGGTCTTACAACGCTCAAAAGCAAAGAGGATATTGTCTTTTATGGGCATGACTCCCGCTTGAGCAGAAGTCATGAACAAAGAAATAAGTAAAAATCTAACGAGCAGCAAGTTCTCTCTCCACAGCACTAATAATTAGAGGGTCCATAGGATCGATATCTGGAGAGAATCTATCCACGACTTCACCTTTCTTATTCACCAGAAATTTTTCAAAGTTCCATTTAATATCATTTTCCTTGCCCGTTAAAAGACCTTTTTCTTTTAACCTTGGAAGAAGTTTGCTATCGGTCTTCAATTTAGCATCTGGTTTAGCTTCAGTGAGAAATTGATATAACGGATGCTGGCCTTCGCCTTTAACAATGATTTTTTCAAACATGGGAAAGCCGACTCCATAATTTATGCGGCAGAATTCCTGGATTTCATCATTGGTTCCTGGTTCTTGTCCGGCAAATTCATTGGCAGGAAAGCCTAAAACGGCCAGACCCTGGTTTTGGTATTCGCGATATAATTTTTCCAATCCTTCATACTGAGGAGTCAGGCCGCATTTTGAAGCGACATTGACTAATAGTAGGACCTGTCCTTGAAGATCTTTCAGGTTATAGTTGGTACCGTCGATTTTTTTAACATTAAAATTATGAACGTTTTGTAACATATGATGCTCCATTATTTTTTTAAAGGGAGTTCGATGAAAAAGGTAGAACCTTTATCAATTTCACTATCGACCCAAATTTTTCCTTCATGAGTTTCCACGATTTCTTTGGAAATGAACAGACCCAATCCCAATCCACTGACTTCAGAGGAATTAATCGCCCGTTCAAATCGGCCAAATATTCTTGTCAGATCTTTTTGGGCAATACCATATCCATGATCGGTGACCGTTAAGAGTGCCTTATCATCATTCTTTCTAAGCTTGATTTCAATAGGCTTGCCTCTTCCATAACGGATGGCATTGGTCAAAAGATTTCCAATTACTTGTTCTAGACGGAACCGATCCCAGTCACCAATTAATTTTTCAGGGGCATCAATGCTTGGCAATTTTAATTGTGCAGCCTCAAAGAGTAAACTCATCCGCAGAACTACTTCTCGGACTATATTTCCCAATTCCTGCTCACTCTTATCCAATTGAAGTTTGCCGCTTTTAATCCTTGAGACATCCAGCATATCATCAATTAAACGGGTCAATCTTCCTATGAGATCACTCGTTTGGTGGGCCATGGCGATTTGTCGCTCATTTGATATCTCTTTCCCAAGTTGCAGGGAACGTAAAGTTAACTGGGCTTGCAATTTAAGGGATGTGAGTGGTGTTTTTAATTCGTGAGAAGCTATTGATAAGAACTGATCGCGGGCAATGAGCGCTTCTTCCAGCCTTCGCTCTTTTTGTTTCATCTCAGTCAAGTCACGGGAGACGGTAGCATAACCGGTGAACTCTCCGGTTTTCTCATCATGGGTAATAAAGGAATTAAAATGAACCCAGCGTTCTTCTCCTGTTTTAACATGACGAAATCTAAAATCACCTACCCATTTACCTTCTTTACGGGTGGTAGGAAGGATCACTTCTCGCACATACGCCTTATCTTCTTCAAAATAGAGATCCGTTATTTCTATATTTCTAATATCTTCCTTGTCATCAAAACCAATCATTTCTCGACCAGCACTGTTTATATAAACAACTTTTTGATCAGCATCGGCCATGCCCACAAAATCGGAAGAGCTGTCGAGAACCTGCAATAATCGGGCTTGAACAGCCTCAATCTCTTTTTGATCCTGAATATCAGTGTTGGTTCCAACCCATTGAGTGATCTTTCCTTTTGAATCACGCAATGGAATCGCCCGGCTTAAATGCCAGCGATAAATCCCTTCTTTACTTCGGAGTCGTGCTTCAACATCAAAAGGTTCTCCAGTGGCTATTGAATGCTGCCAGCTCGCCATAGCCGCTTTAAAATCTTCCGGATGATAGACCGTCTCCAATTTCCAATCTTTACCGGCAAATTCATACCAGCGCTGATTTAAATAAGTTACTTCCCCCTGAGGATTGGCAATGAAGGCTATTTGAGGCATTGATTCAGCATATGTTCTGAAAAGTTCTTCACTCTGCTCCGCACGCTTCAGGGCCCTTACTTGCTCCGAAACATCCACGGCCATATTTAGAATACCAGTGGTAAGTCCATTGCTATCCTTGAGCGGTTCATAAAAAATATCAAAATAATGCTCAGTTAGTGTTCCATCATCTTGCTTCATTTTTACCAATCTGGATTTGAAGGATTTTCCTTCACCGGAATGATAGATTTCATCTAATGACTGAAGAAGATCCATGCTTTCTGTATCAGAAAGTGCATTTCTTAGAGGTTCGCCGGTAATATCTCTTCCCTGAAAGTACTTCTGTCCAGCCGGATTGATCAGCTCCACATGATGATCGGGCCCTTTAAAAACTAAAATAACTAAAGGGGACTGCATGAACAAAGAGTAAATTCTTTTTCTTTCAGCAACAGCAACATCTTTCGCATTTTTCTGAGCTTCGATATCAGTGGTAGTTCCCACCCAACGTTCAATTTCATTTTTATCGTTCTTAATGGGAATTGCCCGGGCCATATGCCAGCGAAAAGAGCCGTCCTTCATCTTAATTCTGTATTCAACTTCATAGGTCTTGCCCGATTGAAGAGAATCGTGCCAGTTCAGAAGTGTTGCAGCTCTGTCTTCATGATGAATAGTATTGATCCAGCCGTGACCAAGGTTATCTTCTAATTTAGTGCCAGTTAACCGTGGCCAGTTATTATTAATGAAAATGACTCTACCATCGGCATTTGCCAACCACACGAGCTGAGGCATGACTTCCGTTAAGCTTCTAAAACGGGCTTCAATATCCAGGGCATTTTTTTCTATCCGTCTTTGTTCAGTAATGTCATAGCCCATGGCCATTAAACCAATCACCCGGCCCTCATCATCGAAATCAGGCCGATAAATTTGCTCCAATATTCGCGGTCCTAATTTCTGATGAAAAACTTCAACTGCATACTTGACCGTTTCACCTTGAAAGGCACGTTGAAGCTTGTCTAAACGATTTTTATATACTCCATCTCCCAAAACTTCTGACACAGTCTTGCCTAAGGAAGTCTCGAGCTCGATCCCATAACAGTTACGGTAATTTTCATTCATGTATTGGTAGCGGTAATTAACATCGAGGTAAGCAATGAGGCCCGGAAAGGTATCTGAGATTAAAGTTAAGAGGTGTTGTGCCGATAATGAAACCATGAACTTAGATTAGCACTTGCCAAGGTTAATTGCCATAGCCAACCAAATAGCTTTTGTTTATCTCAAGGTTCCAACCGTTTAGACAGGTAAATTTGTCTATATTTGGGGAGGACTTAAAGTCCTTTAATATATTAGTCATGAAAGAACGCACCCATTCCATCCTGTTCATGTTGTTTTTCCTTCTCGCAAGTTGTGTTGGTACTGTGGAAGAGACGGTACCACCTTCAAGTTTGAAGCTCGAAAATCCACCGACGACTTTTAATTTCCCGGGGATTGTAACGGCAAGAGCTATTTCACATAATAAAGTTGAATTGGAGTTTTTTCCGGCGAGTGGAGGAGCTGATATCACTTACCAATTGTACGTGAACAATTCCAGCTTACCTATTACTGTTGATCCCAAGGCTTTGCTCTCCATCAATGGGGGGAAATTACTCTACACGGTGGACGATTTGTTGGCCGATCGTGAGTATCAATTTAAACTTACCGCCCATAATATTCGTACCAACGCCATCTCTCAAAATGAGAATGAAACCTATGCACGCACTTTTGATAACGTGGTAGCCGACTTTAATGGAGTTTCAAAATTAAGTTTAGTTCCGGGAAATACTTCAGGGGCCATTCGTGTGGACTGGATTGCGCCGGCCATGTCAGGCGTTTTCTCGGCAGGTCCTTTTGACCCTGTTCATTACGAAGTAACCGTTATCAGTGAGATTGGTGGAGTCGCGAATTTAAACAATCCCACTTATAACGGAACTGATAAAAAAATGGTGTTGGTACCGACTCCTCCAAGTCGTGCTAATCCCTTAAATAATCCTCAGACTATTAATATTGATGGTCTTGCAGCAGGCAGACGTTATTACGTTCAAGTCAGGGCGATCAATACTCTCTATCAAAATTATGACGAAGATCCTGCTGTTTCAGTTATTCCTGTTTCCCGTGAAATTAACACCAAGGCTATATCAATCGTAACAGAACAAGGTGGAACTCTTTTTGATTTCCGTCAGGATAACGTCGTTCTTGCTAACGCTCCTTCTATTGATGCTTTCGATAAGATTGACATTTTCTGGCAAGCAGGAACCGGAAGCTTTACTGGGTATCGCATTTTTGTACGCAAGTATGATGGTACCGGTGATCCGGAAGCTGATGACAAATTAACTGAAGCTGTTCTTCATGGCATGAATACCACCATGGATTATAAAGAAATGGATCCGACAGATACCACTTACCGTAAAAGTGGTCTGGAGCTTTATTCTCATTACCAGGTTAAGGTAGCCCTTTGTAAAACGACCAGCTGTCCCGTCCAGGCAACAGATCCTAATGCGGCAATCATCTCTGATCTTAAAACAATTCAGGTCGTTCCGACTTTGGCACCTTTTAGCGGTATCAACAATGTTGAGCCACCAGGCCAATATAGTGAAAGGGACATGGTTAAACTGAGATTCGATGCTCCGTTAATCGGCTCAGGTTATGCCAATATTGTTGAATTTTATTGTGTAGATCCAGCCGATCATTCAAATATGGCGCTGATGCAGGAGGGAATCCCTCTCGCGGGTTCAAGTATCAGTCGTTGCAATGGTCTCTATCTTGATGGAACAGCACCGGCTATCTCTACTTATACTTCTCAAAAAGTTAAAGGGATGATGACTGATGGTAGTACTGAATATTGTTTTGCTGCTACTCCCGCCATTAGTGGGATTGGTGGTGTGGATATTCGTCTCAATGTGGGTGAAAGGATTGTGAGGTGTTCTTTCCCGGAAGTTCGCCCGCCGAGTATCGCTCAATTTCCAGGTCTTAATGACTCCTGCTCTATCTCAGGTGTTGATGCCTCAGTCAGTTGGAATCTTCCGACCGGCGGTATCTATTCCGGATTTAAAGTTTTCTGGAAAGAAAAATCAAGTGCTGCGAAGTTCTCCTTTGCTAATGCAATTGGAGGCTCCTCTGGTTACAGCAGCAGTTTGGATTTAACAGCCAATACTCAGGACTTCACTGTTAACAACTTAATACCAGGTAAGTCTTATCAAATGGGAGTCCTCGCCGTTGTTGACATGGATCCCTATGATGACCTGTATAGTGAATACAATTTAAAAATTGTGGAATGTAATGTTCCACTCCCTATACCAACCTTTAAAGGTTTCACCAGAATATTTGCCGTGGGTCCCAAAATGGATGGCAGAATTCCTAATGACTCCACCAAGATGCCGGCCATCACTGGTGCTAACAACTCATTAATTTATGAAGCTCTCGACAGTAAGGGAATTCCTTATGAAGTGGCTATGGATAGCGCGAATTCTCCCAACACAACTCTCAATTTCACTGCCCCTCCAGGACGTGATTATGGAGTGAGTTTTACTGGTGCGTTCGATGGAATCTCTGAGACCACCTTCAACTATGCCATGAGCCGACAAGGGATTGTTTCTTTGGGCTGGCAAGATGTACAAATGGACTATGCCGCAGCTGACTCTATCTTTACCAGCAACCAGCCAGCAGCTCCAGCTTCCAGGTCAGATCGTAAATGGGGTTATAAAGTTTATCGTTCATCGGATAATAAGCTTACCTGGGTAGATCTGACTCAACAAAATGGTCCTGTGTACTCTGAAGATTTCACTTATTATAAAAGAGCTAATGTCACCGCCACCATTCAACGCATGGCCTTTTTCACGGATTATTCCGTTAAGGCAATGTATGAAACTCATAATGCTACTACCGGACAAGACATTGAGAGGGCGCGAACCTATTATTATAAAATAGTTCCCATCTTTGATGGCAAAGAACTCACTTACGATAGTGGTAAACATCATATCGTTCAAGTGACCCTGCCACCGCCAAATATGGCGCTTGTTCACCGCTGGATGGCTAACCGAGCTCGCTGCCTTGAATTGGGTAAGGAGCCAGTTATTGGGAACAACTATAATTGTTCTTACAACGGCATTGGCGCAAAACCACAATCCATCCCCCACCAAGTGGGTCAAACTGCTTTGGACCAGGGAGGAGATCTCTTAGTGGATCGTCAGGAATTAGGATGTCGTTATACCCGTGGGGCGAAAACCGCCAATCCGGAAGTAGAAGTTTCCATGTTTAAATTACCTGATGGCACGATCCGTCCCAGCAGTAATGATGACAATCATTTCCCTATGTTCAGAGGCTGGCGTACCGCTGGCGGCATAGAAGACACCACCACTGCCTTCCGTGGTTGTACCGGAGAAGATCTTTCAAATCTAGGGAATCAACTCGACAGCGATTACCCTGCGGGTTTTGTCGCCGAATATCAGCGCTATCTTCAAGGGGACTGCACAGGACCACATCTTCAGCGCCTGGCCTATGATGTTTGTACCAGTGATCAGTTTCTGGAAGGCTCTTACGCTAGTTACTACATCAGCACGCCTGGGGTAAGTAATTATAACACGACTCCATATGACTGCTCTGCCAGTAACCCAACGAATCCCAGCACAATCACTGAGCGTTTATTGAGTACATGGGCCCCTAATGCGATTATGCAATCAGAATTTCTAGCAGTCTTTTATAACAGCAATCCGGCAGGTCTGACTTCTAGTGATAAACACGTGCCGATTCAAGGACCAAGTACCGCCAGTCTAACTGCTAGCCGGGAGTTAAATAGAAGTTGGGCAAATGAACCAGGATCCGCTTCATGTTCCATTAACCTGGCCTCCATTGGAAGTGATGGTTTCATGAAACCCCGCTGGCTTTCCATCAATGAGCTAAGCCTTGAGAACATCCGCTTTAAGGGTGCATATCCTAATTTACTGAATAAAACCGTCAATGAGATTACCGAAGTCGCCACCACCACCAATGAAGCAGATTTAACCTTCTATAATGGAACAGCAGGAGATGGTAACAATGCCGCCTTCACCTTACCAGAAACTACCTTGCGCTCGAGTAACCGTTTCCGCAACACTACACGGATCGCCAAGATACTGGCTTCCAATTCGGCTAAGCTTCCTCCTATCGGGCGCTTAAGCTCAAGTGTAGCCGAAGCCTTATGTGAGAGTTTCTTTGTGCAACCAGGAATCGCTAATGATAGTGGTTCTTTTGTGGCAACGGCGCCGGTTCAAAGTAAACGCAGTCTGCGAAGAATTGAATCAATCGCCGCCAGCGCCTGGTCGGAGACCTATAATACGGCTGCCATTCAGAATATCGAAGCCAGTACCAGTGCAGGCAGTTGTGTCAATGCCATAAAAGATGTGAATGAATATATGCCGGTTAAAGGTGGTCTTCTCCGCAATCACATGACGGTAGGAGGAAGACCCATGATGGACATTCCTTTGATAACCGGCAGCTCTCGTTACAATGGTCTCGCAAGTTACACAGAACCTTTTCACTCTGCTAATTGTATCAGCCGTTACGGAATCCAGGATATGGTTGGAAACGTAAGTGAAGATAATAGTGAACGAATTTTTTGTGATTATACCAAAGATAAAATCCATCTGGGCCCCGTCTCTGGAACCTGGGGAGGCGGACTCAGCGCTCAAAACACTGGGGCCGGCGGCCCTGACTATGATTTTTTTAATACCAATGAGCAAAAATATAACTGGTCCGTTCTCAGGAGTGGGGATGTCACAGGTCTAGGCTCGACTGGCTTTGAAATTCGCTTCCGCGATGGTTCACCTGCCGTTACCGATGCCAAGCCTTGGGTTGAAGTCAGTACTGATTCTGGCTACTGCTCTTTTGTAGATAATCTACCGGCAAGACGCTCTGGTGATGGAAACGTCTTTCGAGACGTTTCCACCAACATCTGGTCTCCTCTCTTTTTACCAGGAGGAGTCATTAATAATGGTATTGTTAATAAGCAGCAAGCTGATCAGGAATCTGTTCTTACCTGGCGAAATGGTGATGGCCGCTTCATGGACTTTGGACCTCAAGGTCTAGGGCCAGCACTTAAAGAAAAAGATTCACTTGCCCTTTCCGGGGTTACAGCTCTTAGTAAGTATTTTAATCCAGTGGTAGGATTGCCTCTCAAGTGTAACTTAAACGGCGGCGCCAGCAGCTGTAATGATAGTTCTCTCTCAAATCCAAACGATAACACCTCCGTCACCATTGCCAGTCTGGAAGCGAATATTGTTCCAGAAACGGATGACATACCGGCCATTAACAATTTTCCAATAGGAAATTCTGCCATTACTAACCCTGGTGTGGCCGACTACACCTTTGATGCTCTTGGATACACTCAGACCACAGTGCCAATTTCTGGAGGCTACAGCTCCGCTCATAATGGACCGATACTGATTGCAGTAGAAGTGGATAATCCGACAACTATGGGAAATCCAGTGGAAATCACCCGAACTTTCCCACAAGACTTCGTTCCAGGTTCGCAAGCGCAGTACTATAGAGTGATATGGGATCTGGAGCGAGGCACCGATCTGGGCTTAATCTCAGGAGGAGGCTCCAATCAAAGCACCACTGGTCGATTCACCGCCTCGCTCTCTAAGGTAAGTGTGGGAGATAGCCCACTCGGAACCGGTTCTCATGAGTTTACCCGTGGAACTCGTTGTGCAGTGATGATTAACCAGGATTAGGATCATGTTGAAGCAGTTAATGTTCCTGTCATTTATGTTTTTAATGGGCTGTAATCCCGGCAGTAGTGTCAAAGTGCAAACTGCAGGAATTTATTCTCCTGTGCTCTATTCCATTAATGACAAGGATGCCTCCGGACAGACGATTGATCTCGGTGAGCACATTCTGACTGATGATCCCATTGCTCTGGTTGTTAAGGTTTATAATAAGACTGAATATTCTTACACCGATCTGGAAATGGAACTGACTGCGGGGGAAGATCAATCTCCTTCGATTACTTTCATGCCTACTCCCGAAGGAGAATTGGCTTTTCCGGGACATCAAGGAACTTGCGGAAAAATTCTTCCCTCCAAAAAGACCTGCGAAATCCGACTGGTTTTCTCTCCTCGTGAAGGCCGGGAATATTTGGAAAAAGCTATTCTCAAATTTAAAAACTATGTGGATCCGGAAGAACATGTTGCTGAACTAAAACTGTTGGCTGGCTTACCAGCTTCACTAACATTCACCAATGATAAAACGCAGTACACATTCGGGGAACTCGTCGGTGTCACTTCCCTTCCCGTCGTGGAGCGAGAAGATAATACCGTTTATTCAGAAGAACTGGAAATCATCAACGCCGGAGGACTACCGGCCAAGACTCTAACAGTAACAATGGTAGAAACATGTGCATCAACCACTACCAATGTTTGTCCTACTGGTATGTTTGGCGCATACACCATGATTAACCAATGCCCGCTGCAGCTTATGCCCGGTGAGAAATGTAAGGTCAGCGTCAGCTATCTTCCTAAAAATCAGGATCTGGTCCCTGGACCTACTCCTGAGGAGATGAAAGAAATCAATTACCGCTCAACGGTTAAATTTGATTATGTCAAAGATCCAACGGGAGCCAGCGGTGCCTTGAACGGTTATTTTAATTCGATTTCATCTAACATTGAGGCACGCTTCAAAGTTTCAATGAGTACCATGAATTTCGAAACCCCTATTGTCTCAGGGAACCGTGAAACACGTGCTTTCCGAATCAATAACCTCGGTTACCGTGAAGGTGAAATTAAAGGTATTGCCATGCGGGACGTGGATGGCTCTTTAATTGCTTCTTGTAGTGCCAAAGCTGGCTCCAGTTATCTGGACTGTTTTGATAGCTCTAACAATCTTTTATCGCTGGCCGGTTTTCCCTTTATTTTTAAAGACCGCAATGCCTGCCTGGCCCCAACTGGACAAACTGGCACGCTGGTCTCGGTCGGCTCGGGTTGTATCTTTGATATTACCTTTCAGCCATCGGTTACCTATCTGACCAATATGCCTACGCAGTTTCAAAACCTGCAACCCGAGGTAGTCTTTGATTCACGCTGGAAAGGAGCAGAAAAAATTGTCACAAAAAAAATATTCAATCTTTCCGCCTCTTCGATAGCGGCAGGCCGCTTAGTGCCCTCTAAGTTTCAATTCAATGGCATTGATTATCCAATTACCGGCGAAGCTCCGGGTGAAATTGATCTGGGCAGACTGGCCCTGCAATCCCCTGGTTTCTATAAACGTAAACAAATGGTCCTATCTTTTAAAAATATCGGTAATGAGAAAGTTACCAATTTGAATATTAAGGACGGTTCAGGAAAAACGATACCGGTCGGAGGAACTCCAGTCAATTTAGGTGCTTATGCAAATTACTACTATGTCTCAGTGTCTGCGACAGAAAGTACCTGTACCGTCATTAACCCTAATGAAACATGTTCCATCAGTTTGTCTTTTGCTCCTATTGGAAGAGACACCAATGCGGAAGAGACGGCCAATATGTTTGATGCCGTTGATGAGAACTTAATACCCTACAAGAGCATCATCATTAATTATGACAGTGGGGCCAAGTATACTGATACAAACATTGATGGAGAAACAGACTATACTATCGCTCCTGCCGAAGCGAGATTTCGGGCCCAGCTCATCCGTAAGGGGATGATGATGGAACTCTCCGATGATAACCGCAACGTAAGTGGCATTGGTCAAAGCATCAATGTCATTGGTGACACCTCTATTACTCACATCTATCTTCGAAACATTGGAACTGGTCCAGTTCCCTATATCCGTTATCTGAATCCACCTTCAAGTGCCACCGCCAGCATGGTGATTGAAGATACCCCTTCACCAGCATCATTGGGTGCCGAGCATGACTGTCTGGACCTGGTGGATACTACCAGCACCGCCCCAGCCGGTGCGACTCCGGATCAGCGTATCGGCTTCTACGCCTCTCTGCCTAAAGATGAGTCTTGTGTTTACACCATAAGATATAAAACTCATTCAAGCACAAAGCGAATCAATGCCACCAACACCTGTAACAATAACTTACCCACTGCTACCAGCATCGAAGAAGGAAGCCGCTTTTATAACCGCGAACTAACCGGTGAGGATATGTGGGAATACTGCAAAAATCATACACAAAGCCAATTTTTAAACATAAATCTAGACTACTATGATGGAGATGCAAGTGATCCCAACTTGCCTGCCGGATCCACCTATGGAACACGATTTTCCATGAATGGTTATAACTACCAATTTAACCAATACATGCCGGCCAGGATTATTCCACATACCTTTACCCCTGCGCTAACGGCGACCCTCTATCGTCCGTCGATTTCTTATCCAGCACTGAGTGTGGCGCAACCTGCCATCACCGTTGCCGAAAAATGGTTCTATGGACTAGCCTCGGCATTTTTTTATGACAATGCTGATCCGTCAAATGCCTTTATTAAAGGCAATACATCGGCGAGTTTTGTACCAGGACTCGTGGCCTATGCTAACCGGGCCAATTATGATTACATCTTATACTTAGGCAGCTTTCCTCAGGATAGTCCCAATATTGACTTCCCAGTGATGATGGGTAATTTGGGACAAAAGGGAGCCTACATCCAATCTTTCAATATCACACCTGATGCAAGCTTCACTGTATTGGATTCGCCAACTATACCAATGGTGATAAATGCTAATCAGGATGTAACACCGCTCAATTTTAGATTCACTCCAACTGTGCCTGGTGAGCATCAAATGCTTTTGGAGTTTAGTTATGAGAACGGACGTCACCTCTCTCCTTTGATTTATAAAAGCTCCATGACTCCAGAGAATCTCGGTACTGCCGGACTAGAAGTCATTAATGCAAAAATTTTAGTGGTCGCCCATGTTCAGGCAACTGGCACTTACCCCTATATTTCCATGACCGCCGAAGACTATGAGGTACTAGAAAATCCAGGCACGACTCCTACTGAAACTCTGGGTGCTCCTTATAACGTAAATTTATCCTGGAACAACTCAGCGACCCAACAGAGTTTAACTTTTGATACTATCAAATTGACGGCCACAGCGACCGCCAACGATGTTTATGCCAAAAAAATTCTAACCTACACTAATAATACCGGCTATAGCCTTCAGGATTTTAGAATACTCTATAAAACCGATACCAGTGGTACTACTTCTAAAACGATCACTACCACCTTCGTCACAATGACCGCTGGAACAACTTGTACCACTGGCATGACTCTCGCTGCTGGTGCCAGTTGTAAACTAGTCCTGCGCTATCAACCAGGGGCTACCGACACTTCTGATAATTTTGTCATGGCCCTGATGTACCGTATGGGAGTTGGCCAATATGTTATGCAAAATGTTGGTATCTCCCTATTACCTCGCTCTCCTGGGCAATTAGCCGCAGCAGGCTTGACGGCTGAAAGTATTAACTACAAAGTCAGTGCAGGCAGCAGTACTATTACCCGCTTTTCCTATCCATTAAGTTTTGGAACATCGACTCTGAATGTGGTTCCTAAAACTTTTGTTTTTGATCAGTTAGCAGGTGCCTATAAAAAAATTCAATTCACGAACACGCAGTCGACCAAGGCTTCTTTATTGCTGTCTTATCAAAAGTATCTGAATACTCATTCTTTACGGGGCTATTCAGTCTCTACCCCTGCTCCAACCTCAGTGGTTCCAGAAGCAGCAGAGTACCGAATTGCTGGTGATGGGAATGAATACGTCACCATTCATCAAGTCAATTACACCGACAGCGCCACTCGAGTGAAAGTAGAGGGAACGAGAGGATGTCTTTTTGGAGACGATGAAAACAATGCCGCCATTCCGGCCCACCAAAAAGGTTTTAATAATACCACCAGTACCCCTTGCTATATAATCGTTACCTTTAATGCCAACTTTGAATATTTACGCGAAATCATTCAAGTAAATAATGGAGATGATATGCGTGGTACCGCCAGTGAACTCTGGTACTACTCAGTCAACCGAAGTTCGACAGCCTCGGTGTGGGTCCATATTAAGGGAACAATTAACCCGGACGTTTCTGTCGCCTCTGGTTCTTATAGCAATGTCTCTGCAACGGATAACAAAAGAGCCAGCTTCTATGTTCCTTCCATGACTCCGGCCAATGCTTCTATGGGAAGCATTGTGGGAATAAGAGTCTTGATGGCCCAAAGTGCCAGCGGTCTTAACGACCCATATAACACGACTTTAAAGTATGTTGATATTCGTCCAGGTTATTACGACCCGATGAACACATATATGGCAGAATTTATCTCTGATCTAACCAATGGGCAGTATCACTGGTTTAGAACCGTGGCTATCCGTAAAGATGCTCGTTTCCTGGATAATACGATTCCTAAACGTTTTGTGGGTTTGAATGCCAATGAATACTTGTCGGCAACATCTTCTACCACAACTCTACAGCTAGTTGTTCCACCGACAGGAAACTACTATTTCCATACCCAAAAATTAATTGTGGAAAAAAGTCTTTACGGTGGTGTGACCTACGACACCTACGCAACTGCTTCCGGTCGTTGTACCGGGCGCACCAAGATGACTTTAAAAAATCCAAGTAACGTTTCTTATTCTTATAAACTAATTAATACTACGGCTTGGGGACTACTATTAAACACTCCTGCAGCCACCAGTTATACCAACATGACCCAGATCTCGCACTGGACATCGGACAACACCGTCAGTATTGATACTAAAGCAGGCTCTCTGCCAGGTTTTGTACCTAACTCAGCTTCTCAACAACTTGATTCAAGTGGAGTGTTTTACGTCAGAAATAGCTCCAATCCAGCGGCCAATGTTAACTGGGCGGTGGGCGGCGTACCAGGAACTACCGTAAGTGACTATGATTCTTACGTCGATGGAACCATTCCTTTTGCTTCTTCCCGCTGTATGGTCGCCTTGCCCTAGATAAAATATGCCCCGTTGTAATTAACCCTATTCATCTTTAACATTTCAATATGTTAAAGATGAATAAATATTCTCTATTCTTTCTTGTTCTTCTACCCCTCCTAGTTTTTGGGGCCGATGAAAAAAAATTGGCGCTCGTACGCCGTATTCAGGGCCTAGAACAATTACCACCTCATCTCTCACGCCAATTACAGACACTCACCTTACAAGTGGTCACCAAACAACCGGATTATGAGCTGTTGTTATCAGGTACAGACAGCCCCAATG
Organism: Bacteriovoracaceae bacterium; assembly: GCA_023701435.1. Taxonomy (GTDB): domain Bacteria; phylum Bdellovibrionota; class Bacteriovoracia; order Bacteriovoracales; family Bacteriovoracaceae; genus Peredibacter. The sequence goes on from JAMPXB010000008.1 coordinate 119,373, forward strand.
CCAGCGTCGTTGAATTAGTGGCGGTGGAATCAGAAGTTGCCAAACAAGGTGATTACTACCGCATAGAAGCACGCTTACTTAATTTAAAAACAAAAAAACTCATCACTCGCGCCGCTCGTGATGATATTCGGGAAGAAGATTTAATCCGCCTTTTTCAAGGAGCATTGGAATCGCTCTTTGTGCCTGATATTGAAAAGGAAGCTGCGAAGGAAAAACCTCCTGTTTCACCAAAAGAGGTTTCAGTACCTCGCCAAAGTCCACCACCCCCAAGCATGCAGGTTAAGCAGCCGGATCTGCCCACTTTGGATTTCAAGCAACGAGTACGTGACTTACAAATTGCAGCCGACAAGGCCATTGTTAAAACAGTTGAGCAAAAAAAAGAACAGGCAGACTCAAAAAAAAACTCTCCAACTGTTAGCCTTCAGGCTTCTCGCCATGCAGGCATAACTTCGGAAATGGAAGTTCCTTTTAAAAAAGAACCTGCTCCCAAGATTTATCCCCAACGAATGGTTTTAATGGCCGGTTATGATTCGCGCCAAGTTGAAAGTGATTACTACCTCATCACCACAACTAAGGCCCAGTTGCTAACTCTTCAATTTGCCGGAGATTATCCGTTCTCTTTAATGGATGGCAGAATCGCTACCAGTTATGAGCTCGCCTATAGTCGTGCTGTCTCTGCCCCGGTAGAAGTGCCAAGCCTCTACCAGCTAGGTTTATATGCTTCATGGCTAGGCACACACTGGAGCACTTCACTGGGCCTTAAACGTGATGCCTCTTTCTTTGTAAACTTACCTGCTCCCGGAGAAGGGATACAATCACAGTCAATCACCACCACCTGGCTAAACGCTAAAGCAGATCTTCTGTTTGAGATGTGGGGCCCTTGGCGTATCAACGCCATGTATGGTGTCCCTCTGCAGGTTGAAACCAATTATTCCCCTCTCGTCAGCGCTAAACAGTGGCAAGGTACAAATATTCATCTTGCCATCACTCCCCCGCTTAACTTCAAGGGATGGGAGACCAACCTAAGCCTCGATCAAATTAATCTCACGACACAAGGAGAGAGACCATTTACTCTAAACGAATCGCGTATTGCCTTATCAGTCAGGCGATCGCTTTAACCTTATCTACGAGTGCCTTCGCTTATGAAATGATTTCTTCGGGCCTGAAAAAGTCCAATGAATTTTCATTCTTAATCGGTATGGCGAATATTGGTTTTACTGAAAATCAAAGTACACTATCTGGTCCAAACATGTCCGAAGCCGCTTCCGGTTCCGTTGCTAGTATTAGTGGCATGCTCCACTACCGCTTCCGCACAGATGAGAAGATTGCCTGGTATGGCCAGTTTACTTTTCCCTTGATGGCAAGCGAAGGTACCTACCTCGCAGGCGGTGGTGGGATGGAATATTATTTTGGTAAAGCACCGGCAAAAATCATACTTCAAGACTCAACCACTTCCTTCACCCTCACACCGGTCACCCGTTATTTTCTAATGGCAGGGATCAACATGGGCTACATCTCTTACGTGACAGAAACGGCGAAGAAAAATGACACCCTACTTGAGATTGATCTGGGCGGAGGCATGAGTCACCGTTTTGAAAAATGGACCTTACGGGCCCAGGCGGGGATGGCCCGCGGTGTAGGAGTTGCTACAACCACGATGGGAATGAAGGCCATGGTGGGGGGAATTTTTTTCCTCGATTAAGTTTTTGCTATGGTTATCTGTTTAATCCTCCGACAAGTTGGGCAGGAGTTGAAAAAGTTATGAACAGATTATTGATTATCACCGTTTTAAGTTTGGTCGCATCCTCTGCCTGGGCCGCCAAACTTGTGATCAAAAGCCAGCCAGAAGGTGCCGAAATTTTTATCACAACCAATGGCAAACCAGTCCGCTTGGGGGTTACACCTTACGAGGCCAATTTAACGGAAGTGATGAGCACTTATGTTAAGTCCAGCAGCTTTATGTTGGAACTTAAAAAGCAGGGACATAACCCTTACCGGGTGCTTTTGGCGAAAACCGATGACGTTGACCTGGAATTAACTGCGAACCTTGCCTTAGATCAGGCCGTATCCAACATTAAAGAACACGACGCTCTTATGAACCAGCTCTTTGACGTGCAAAAGCTGGTACGTGGAAAAAACTTTCGTGATGCAATTATGAAGCTCGATGAGCTGGAAAAAAAGCATCCCGCTCTTTCAATCATTCCTGAATTGAAAGCGACTGCCTACTACATGAATAAAGAAGTGGAAAATGCGCTCAGTTATTACCGTCGTGCGTTTGCACTCAATCCCGATAATCATGATGCTTATCGGATGAAAGTATACCTGGAGAAGAAAATGGGTATCGACTCGGAGGTTCAGTAATGAAAATTTTTCTGAGCTTAATACTTATGCTTCAAGTAACGTCAGCCTTTTCATTTGGTGGCGGAACATCTCTTACATGGCAAAAACTTGCTTTGGAAGAAAAAGTTCAGCGAAAATTCAACAATACGCTGTCTACTCTTTTAAAAGATAACCAGTACATGGTGGAAGTTGAGACTGAAATTTCTGAACCGCCTGCTCCGAACTTTGGCCCCAATGGTCACCAATCCGGCTCACGTGTTTCAGACATCAGCCTATCTGAATCTCGCGGAGATTATATTGCCTTTTCAAAGATGGGTCTGGAAGTTCCGGTATTGGAAAAATTCCTGGATGAAGATCGCACAAAACTGATGAATCTTTACCGCTTCAATGAAGCCTATGATCTATTTAAAAATATTTCTGAACTTAAGGTGACAGTTTATTTGAGCGATAAAATCCCTCAAGACCTGGCCGACATTGTTAAAAAAGCTGTTCAGAATTCTAAGCTTACGGTTTCAGGAATTAAACCAACTGTAAAATTCGAAAGCCTTGCTCTTGAATGGATTGATCCGGCCATTCAGAAAAAACTGGATGAAGAAAAAGCAGCTAAAGCAAAAGCCGAAAAAGAAAAGCTCAACCAGAAGAAAACCCAGGAAGAGCCAAAAATCTGGACAAAAGATTGGTATGAATGGGCTTCCCGCTGGGGTAATGCCTTCGGTCTGATCTTTGGAGCCCTGATTGTCGGTATCATTGCTCTTACTCTCTTCAAGCAATGGAAAGCCTTTATGGAAAAATTTGCGGCTCTTCAAGCGGCAGCCAATAAGCCCGCCGAGGAAAAAGAAGAAGAGAAAGAAGAAAATGCGGCCATGCAAATGGCACAACCAAACGAAGTTAATAAGCAGGAGGATGATGTGGCCATTTCACAGGGATTTGATCGATTCCAACAGTGTCTGGAGCAGCATACTGAAGAAGCAGTCAATATGGTTCGTAGCTGGTTAAATGAAGGCGAAGAACATGATCTGCTTGCCCTACGTGGTATTGCCCAAATGGCAAATGCTGAGCAGATGGAAATATTAATGAATGGATTGACTGAGACTCAAAGAGATAAATGGAAGGGCCTCCTTGGTAACCATCTGGAGACTGCCGAAATCAATGCGGCCAACAAGCATATTTTCCAGGAAGTGGTTAAATCCTTTCTGGTTCCTTCTCGAGTTAAGGATGGAGAACTTCTGAACCTTATCATGGAACTGAGTTCGAAAACGACTTGTGAGTTCTTTGATGCTTACGAGAGTCAAGTTGGAATTCTGATGAATCTCCTTTCACCAACCGTTATTGGAAAAATCCTGGCCGAGGTTGATGATGCAACAGCTGATTCATGGCTTAATGCTGGTTCTGATTTTTCTATGAAGCACATGGAAGAAATGTTGCCAGCTTTAAAACAAGCTCTTATTTCCTTTAAAGCGGCAAACTCACCTTCTCCTTTTGCCCACAGAATTATGTCGATGATTCCGACTGCTACTCCAGCCCGTGAAGGAACACTTTACCGTGCTCTTGCGAAGGCCGGAAATGCAGGGATGGTTTTTGAAATTGCCAAGAAAAGCTTCCCGAGTGAACTGGTTCTGGATCTACCAGCGCCATTCTTAAAAGAAGTTCTTCAATCATATCCTGTAAGCAAAAGAGTTGAGTTTCTCTATTCAAGACCTGAAGACGTCCGTGAATCATTACTGGACATGATTGCTGAAGCCGGTTCACCTGCCCGCGATATGATGGACATGGAATTGGAAAACCTAAGCCGGGATTCGGCCCGTGGTGCAGCGATTGAAGGACGAGCTGAAGATATCTGGCAGGAATTTGTGAAGAACTCACGTATGGGCCTTGCCAAAAATGCCTCTTACGCAGGTCTGGCCGAGCAACTTATTAAACAGTGGGGCGAAAAGCTCTCTGGCGGTCTCCATGCCATTAAAGGTGGAAAAGCAGCTTAATCTAGGAAAATTTTTCCTCGAAATAAAATCCCATCCAGTCCTCTTTTGAGTGATATGGATGGGATTCTTATTTAGACGGGGAAAACAATTCCAATCTATTAAATGTTTCTTTATTCCCTTAATCTTTATTAATGAAATAACTCACCTTTGACAGGAGGTCATGTGAGCGATTTTGACAAAGAGCTGCCTCGTATTCCAGAGACTTCAGAGAGGTCGAATTCAGCTGTTATTCCTTCCGAAGAACTCACCCTAAACTGGAAGAGCGCTCTATCTCTTGCCCTCTGTAAAACTGAAAGTTTACAGGCCACCGAGAGAGCATGGTCACAATTATGTTCATCCATCCGCGATCTGTGTCCTGAAACGACCTGGATCACAATTGCTGAGAGTCATGAGATTCATAATCTTCAATCAGTTAAATCATTTCAAACCTGGCTTGAGGCATTGATAGCTACACCAGAATGGCCTTTTCCCAAGCAGGTTATCATCACTACTTCAGGTGACAAAAATCATTCCTGGAAAATTTTATTTGAAAAAAGTATTTCCAAAATACCATTCACAACTCCGCCCAAGGGTTTAAGTATTTCGCCTTGGAAGGATAAGCACAATAGTGGTTGGAAAGTTATGGCAGTTGATACCTTCAATGTGAATAAAGCGGGTGAAGCATGAAATTTTTCTCTTTATGTCTAATGAGCGTTCTTTATACGGCACCAGTACTCGCCTCCACAGACTATGCCTCAATGCTTAACAAGCTGGATCAAAAGATTGCCCAGCTAGAAAATCAAAAGCACACTCATACTCCTGACAGAGTCGTAACTGTTCCATGGAGTGTTGTAGATAAACGTGAAGGAAATTTGTGGTCTGCCATTACTCAGAGCTATGATTTCCTAAGAAGCTATTATGTCTCTGAGAGATACAATTATCTTTATGAAGGAATGAAAGCTAATTCTTTGGGCCATCCGCAACGGATTAATTCATTAAAAACGTGGATCCAGAAAGAAAACAAGCTCTTGCTCTCAAAGAGATTAAATCCCAAATTTTATAATGAGTGGAATGGGCATGTCTCAAAAATCAAATCCGCTATCGATGAAATCGCCAAGCCTCGCCCGGAAGTCAGATCAGTCGTGGCCGGTAAAGACTTGCAAAATGAACAATATCTTTTTTTAAAAGAAGTTAAAAAAGAACTCCAAGCTCTGGAAAAATCCACCAAGCCACAAGTTATCACCGTGTTGGATAAACACCCCGAGGTCATGGAGACAGCACCCACTTTTATGGAAACGCTGGGAAGTAACAACGGCTTGATGATCCTTGGAGGCCTTAACGTTCTGACACTTGGATTTTTCTTATTCGGCAGAAAAAATAACAAGAAAAAAGTAAGAAGAGTAAATACCAGAACAGTACCTTCAAATCCTGTTTATGATCTGCCTCCTCTCCCCATTGAAGCGATGGAAGCCAGTTCATTAGATAATGCCATGGATCTCGAGATGGACAGCACTGAAACAATCCATCCAGGGATTAGCCTTGAAGAAGAATGTATCAAGGTTATTGAAGAGAATGATCATCTTTTAAAGATTGCCGATATTAAGGTTTATCCTGTTAATCGTAGTCCCTTTAAGACCAATGTTCATGTTCCTCAAGAAAAGGTCACAGAGGCCCTTGGGTGGCTTTTAAAGGGCACTATTGCCATTGCCAACACAACAGGCTCTAAAATTTCACACATGGAATGGAATTGCCGGGAAAATGGCGGAAGAGTTTCGCTAGACCTGGTTTTACACGGCCTAGAGTGTGATTATAAATCACTTTATCTCAACGCTCTGGTTGAAGGTGATGGCTCCGCTCCTGCTCACTTTGGCAGAACAGAAATGGCCTTGGACGGGCATTTACCTTCAGTGATGTTCAAGAAGGGAAATAAAAAGACCACTATTTCTCTGGGTGTTGATTCTCACGGTCATTCACTAAGTCACTAAACAACAGATCAAAATAAAAAAACCGCCCGAGGGCGGTTTTTTTTATTTCTTTTCCTGAACTTCAGTTGCTTCAACTTCTTTAAACAATGCTGTATCCGATGCTGGCGGTGCTCCTTCGGCATCCTGGAACAGAACCCCTACTCGAACATTGGCCTTTTTATTGCCAACTGGTTCCAGTACTCTGATCACTGCTCTTCTATTGAGCTTGGCGATCTCACGAGGTGGCACACCGTTTTTGGCCTTAGCCTTATACTCAGAGACCGGTTCGCGGTCGCCTTTGGCCACAGCTGCCATGTACTCACCTTTAAAGCCAAAATACTCAAAACGAGCTGCCACCGTAGCCGAGCGCGCAGCACTTAATGACCAGTGATTCATATTTCCTGCAATTAGTGATTCATTCTTATCAGCATGACCCTCAATCAAAATCCGGTATTCCATATTGTGGGCCTTGATCATTTCAATTAAGGTATCGACCATGGTAATAGTACTTCCATCGAGCAGATAAGATCCCTCAGGGAAAACAGCACTACCGCTAAAAACAATAATCAATTCACCGTCACGTAATGTAATCTTGAGGCGATCTAAGAAATCCGGATGATGGGCAATCTCATTTTTGAGTTTTTCCATGTCCAGTTCCCCGGGTGCGCCGGCCTTACTGAATGATTCAGAAATAATTTTCATCTTCTGTTGAACACCGGGAGTGTCATAGTTGGCAAAGGCCATCATCATCGCGAAAAAGCACATCAAAAGACTCATCAAATCCGCGTAGGAGGTTAGCCACCCTTCTGGTTCATCTGGTGGTGGGGTTGGAAATCCTTTGGCCATAAATTATTTCCCCCCCTGAAT
>JAMPXB010000009.1 GCA_023701435.1 Bacteriovoracaceae bacterium
CCGAAGGTGGAGGCCAGTTCAACTGCCAGATCTGTTTTTCCTGAGGCGGTGGGCCCGGAGATGACGATGACTTTCATTTTAATTTTTCTCGAAGAAGGACAGCGAGATCGAGTACGACCTTCTTGGAGATTAGTTCATGAGTAGGAAAGAAGGCAAGCATATCTTCCCAAGTGGTTTGGGACCAGTCGGCCGGATTAATTGGCATCTCTGAAAATGATTTATTCAAGATAAGGCACTGGATAACATCTTTTAAAGGGAAGCCATTCATCCATTCGGGAATGCCTCTAAGTACTAATGTCTCGGAACCCAGGAATTCTATTTCAACACCGCTTTTCTCAAGCTCTAGGAGTGTTTCTTTTTTGATGTCTTTGGCAGCGAAGGGTTCACTTACTAAAAGAGGAATGGTCGGTGCCGGAGTCTGAAGTTTGGCCTTGGTAAAAAGCTCCAGGAGTTTAGGCGAGGAGACGGCCAGCCAGAGGTTTTCATTTTTTTTCAGGAAGGAGTTTCCAATCCAGATGAGATCACTGCTGGAAGTCTCTGGCAGGTTATGGGGAGAGAATAATCCCTCCATATTGTACTCATGCCGTTCTTGCTGCAGGGTCGGGATGGAAGTCAGTCCGTCAAAAAACGAGGGACCTGGTTGAATCTCTTGGTGGTGAGTCGTCACAGGTCTTTTACTGCCCAGCTCTTTAATGGTGGATGTCAGGAGACTGATCATCTTTGATATTTCAAGACACTTAATGATGGTCTTGTTCGGATGAACGTTTACATCAATGGTATCCGGCGGAAGATTGAAGTAAGCGACATAATGGAAATCATCGCCAGGAAAAGTACTGTCAATCCCGTTAGTCATCACCCGGTGAAGTTGTTTATCCAGGATGTAGCGATTGTTGATGAAAATATTTTGTAACTTTAAGGGAGCTTTAAAAGAGCCCGGAATTAAAAAGAGATCGAGCTCATTATTTTCATAAAAGCGCTGGGAATGGAAAATGGCGTCTTTGGCCTTCGGGAAAAGATCCTTAATTCGGTCTAGATGAGTCTCACGGGCAGGATAAATATCCTTATCAGCGTCATCCAACTTGATGTGAAATTCAATCTCCGGACGAGAGAGAATAAAGGCAAAGATGATTTTTCGGATGAAAGTTTTCTCAGACTGCTGGGACTGAATGAACTTCAAACGGGCCGGAGTATTGAAGAAGAGGTCCTGAATGACGAGTTCGGTGCCGTGACTCGAGGTATGAGTTTGTCTTTCCCCGTGAAAGACCGTCATGCCGCCTTCGATTCTTATTTCACTGGCCGCATGGTCTTGGGTTTTAGAGATGCATTGCAGTTTAGAGATGGAAGCAATGGAGGCCAGGGCCTCACCACGAAAGCCAAAGGAATGGAGCTTATATAAATCTTCAAAGCGGGAAATCTTGGAAGTGGCATGGCGGGAGAAGGCGAGAGGCAAATCCTGAAAGCGCATGCCGTGACCGTCATCTTTTAAAGAGATGAGATCGAGTCCATTATTTTTGATGGTGAGTTCAAGCTTCTTGGCACCAGCATCAACCGCATTTTCCAGGATCTCTTTAATGAGATTCCCCGGACGCTCGATAACTTCTCCAGCTTTAATCTGATCAATGAGATGTTCTGGAAGGATGTCAATTTTGGGAGGAGAGTGGACCATTTAACCCTTGAAGAAGTTAACCTGGTTCCTTCCGCCTTCTTTGGATTTATAAACGGCCGAGTCAGCACGCTTAAATAAGTCTGTTCCGTTATTCACACCCTGACGGTAGTCGGCCACTCCGATAGACGCCGTTACAGGTAGGCGCTTACCGTCGTAGATGAATTCGTGTTTTTCAACCAGTTTTCTTAAACGCTCAGCGATCTCAAAGGCCTGCTTTAAGTTGGTGTTCGGAAGAAGAATACAGAACTCTTCACCACCGTAACGAGCGAAGACGTCACCCTGACGGATTCCGTTTTCACGAATAATGCGGGATTTTTCTTTAAGAACATAGTCACCAGCATCGTGACCGTAGTTATCGTTTAATTTTTTGAAGTGATCGAGGTCAAAGATAATCAAAGACAGCGGCTTACCAGTGACTTTACATTTTTTTACTTCAAGCTCGAGTTGATTATTGAAGTAGGTCTTGTTGTAGCACTTCGTAAGACCATCAGTGTTAGCTTCCTCGTGGAGCTTATCATAGGTCAGACGCTCAGGATCTCCCTTCGGAAGAAACTTCATCGCTACTGCACCGATCTTAATAACGTCCCCGCGCTTAAGCACAGTAGGAGTTTCCAATTTTTGATTATTTAAATAGGTACCATTGGCCGAGCCCAGGTCTGTTACGACCACTTCATTTTCATTCGTCATGATGGTGAAATGACGGCGTGAGATACCATGGAAATCAAGCGAGATAGTGCAATCAGGATTTCTCCCGATAACTGATTCACCAGGATTAAGATTAAAGATTGAACCGTTAAGTTCTCCGCCAGCAACTAAGAGGCAGGCAGGCTTTTGCTTGGCCTCTTCCTCTAAGGAAGAAAGGGCCTTTCTGATATCTGTAATCACAACGGTGGCGTTGCTATCGTCGCTCATGTCTTCTCCAACAAATCCGATTTTTTAGTATGTCACTATTCTAGGCCCGAGCCCCGTAATGAGCAAGTCTCCCGATATTGACCTATCGGCATTTATGAATGATTTTTTAACCATTGATTGGCGTATTTTTTTCCGGCTTCAACGCCTGGTTGATTGAAAGGATCAACCTTCAAGAGTTCGCCTACCATTACAGTCAGACATTCAGCAAAAAGAACAAGTTGTCCCACGTACTCCGCCTGAAGACATGGCACTTTCAAGTGAACCACGTGTCGACCATTTTCCTTTAGGGCAGTCAAAGTGCCTTCAAATTCCGCCTTCATTAATTGAGAAAGAGAGAATGAAGAAAGGTTCTTGAAGCTCTCGCACTCAAGATTATTTTTAAGAGGGAAGTCTCTTTGGAATTTTTCTACTTCAATCAGCATCAGGACCTTATCTTTTGGTCCTTCCATAAATAATTGCATTTGAGAGTGCTGATCCGTGGCCCCATAGGCCGGAATCGGGGTCAGCCCTTTTTCCTCTTTCCCCAGGCTTTCTGCCCACAGCTGAACAAACCAAGCCGAATACTCTTTTAAAAGCGAAGAGTAGGGCATCATGACTGTTTGATGGATCCCTTGGTCGTGGAGATCCTTGATCCAGAAAGCGAGGTTAAAAAACTCCGCTCCAATTTTTGGGTCCTGCAGATGCTTTTGGATGTCTTCCGCACCTTCCAGGATATCTTCTGCTTCAATTCCAGCAAAAAGCGCCGGGAGTAGCCCCACCGGAGTGAGGACCGAAAATCTTCCTCCCACATTGGAAGGAATATCCAGAGCACGCACATCCCACTGTTTGGAGAGTTTACGAAGCTCGCCTTTAACGGGGTCCGTACAGAAGACGAAGTAGTCTTTGAATTCTTCTTCCTTGATCCCCGCTTCCAGAAGCATACTGATGAGAATGCTCATTCCGGCAACGGTCTCGGCAGTGGTTCCTGACTTAGAGACCACATAGATGAGACTTTCTTTGATGTTAATTTTTTCAAGTTTTCGGCACAGATCATCAGGGTCAATGTTGTTGATGAAAATAAATTCCACTCCGCTACTGTCACCCAGAGCGGAAAGAAGCATTTCCGGACCTAAAGCACTGCCGCCAATGCCGATATGAACGAAATATCTTTTATGTTTAAAATGCTCAAAAACTTTTTTGGTCTCAGCGATCAATTCTTGATTCTGAGGCAGGCGGAAAAAGCCAATCTCATCAGAGCTGATCGTTTTTTGATAGGACGCAACCGCCTCTTCAAAAACCTTAGAGTCGGGTTGAACCTTGTGACTTGATCTAATGTTCCAGTTAAGCATGTTGTTCGTACTCTTTTTTGAGGTGGCGGGCGATAACCACACGTTGAATTTGATTGGTGCCCTCAACGATCTGAAGAACTTTTGCGTCTCTCATAAAACGCTCCACCGGATACTCCGAGGTATAACCAACTCCGCCTAGAACCTGGACTGCATCGGTTGTCACTTTCATGGCCGTATCAGTTGCTTTAAGTTTGGCCATGGAACACAGTTTTGAATTAGCAGAACCAGAATCAAGCGAAAGCGCGGCAGCGTGAACGAGAAGGCGAGAAGCCTCCGTCTCAGTTGCCATATCAGATAACATGAACTGGAGTCCCTGAAAATCGAAAATGGGTTGCTTGAATTGTTGACGCGTCAGAGAGTAGCGAATTGATTCATCGAGCGCGCGCTGAGCACAGCCCACACCAATGGCGCCGATCGCTACACGCCCACGGTCAAGACCACCCATCGCTACTTTAAATCCCTGGCCTTCACCGAGAAGAAGATTCTCATCCGGCACAAAACAGTTTTCAAAAACCAGCTCGCGAGTAGGAGAAGTTTTCCATCCCATTTTCTTTTCGGCCTTACCAAAAGAAAAACCTTGGGCACCTTCACGCACGATAAAAGCCGACACACCCTTAGCACCATCGCCACCAGTGCGGGCCATCACAATATAAGTCTTAGCGATACCACCAGAGGTGATCCACATCTTGGTGCCGTTAAGCATATAACCGCCATCCACTTTCTTCGCGGTGGTCTTCAAGTTGGCGGCATCAGAACCCGCGTGGGATTCCGACAAAGCAAAAGCACCGATCTCTTGACCACTAGTTAAGGCCGGCAGGTATTGCTCTTTTTGCGCCTTCGTGCCGAACTCTTTTAGAATCGTCTGGACCATGCTGGAGACAGAAACCGTCACCGCGTAGGGAACTGAAGTCTTGGCAATCTCTTCTAAAACGTAACAGTAGTCCTGATAAGTGAGTCCAGCTCCACCATACTCTTCCGGGAGAGTCACACCTGTGACGCCATATTCGCCGAGGCCTTGGAAGATTTCCATTCGAAATTTTCCTTCGGCATCATCGTGCTCCATATGAGGCTCAATAGAGGTTTGGCAAAACTTGCCAAGACTCGCGATCAGTTCTTTTTGAAAGTCGTTCATTCCCGGGGTCCTTTAATACGAATTGAGAGTGATGAGTTTAGAATAGATGAAGGGGTTTGGGAAATTTTATGCAGAGCAAAAGTGTTCAGAAAGAGATAGGACTTCCTTGTCCTTAGCTTTGAAAAATTACAGTAAAAAACCGGAGATTGGGCCTGAGTAAGATTCTCCAGTGGGAAAGATAATATTCATCTGGTCACCACTGGTATAAAACTCATCCACCACAACATCAAATCCTCTTAGTGTGCTATAGAAGTAGCCCCGATAATTGTAAATAAAGTTGGCATTCGTGTAAACAATCCTGGAGTCAATGACTGAACTTTCATAAATTCTAAAGGCTCTTCCTTTGATGCTAATATATGTATTATCAATAATACTTCCGATGATAGACCCGTTAGATTGTTCTGACCAAAAATCAAATGTTGAATTTCTAATTTGACTTTTATCTACCCAGGCTCCAAGAGCATTTACGTTTTCAAAAGTACTGTTGGTAATATAAGTGTGATACGTAGAGTTCGTTTTTAAAACATGGCTGTCTATAATGCCCGTGCTGTACATGAAAGATGAATCAGTAACAGTGGAATTGATAAGATAAGCCGAATCGGCGTATTGTATTTGAACTTTATCGATATCACTCTCGGAAATTAAACTGAAATAACCCGTACTGTATAGGTTTATGCTGATAGACACATCATTTAGCGTGCTGTTTTCAATGCGGAAGCTATCACTATTCCCCGGATCAATATGAGTCTGGCCTGTTATTCTGGAGTTTCCACAAACTTCTATATTGGGACCGATATAAGACAAGGGATCAACATATGCAGTCTCTGCAACAAATCCGCCCATAGAGCCATCAATGTTTAAATGTCTTGAACCATTGGCGCCATCACAGAATTCTTCATCTGTAACAATGACTTCTTCTTTAGAAATAGATAAAGGGCCTAGACTAGAGTCATCCACATCCGTGACTCTAAGAGAAACAGTATAAGTTCCTGATGATTGATAATTGTGTTCAATTTCTTTTGAGGATGTTCGAACGATAGGAGATCCATCTCCAAAATCCCATTCATAAATCACATCTTCAAGATCATTCCCATCAGGATAAGAAGAATCAAATGTAACTGTTAATTTCTTTGCTGAATATTCAATAAATGCTTGGGCGCAGTTAGTGTCTAGTGCTTGGCCAGAAGCGATCATCCTCTGAATAACTTGAGTTGCTATGTCTTGGTCGAATAAATAGGTCGAGGTGATACCGTGATTTAGAAAAAAATCAGAAATCTCAGAATTGAACACCAGAAAAGGGGCAACAATATTGGGGGCATAGGCTCCTGCATTTTCCCGAACAAGATTTATTACCCTATCTTTATCATGAGTCGCATATTCATGCTTGGGAATAAGACTGGAGGAAACAGGAGTGGCTATTTGAAAACCTGAAAAATATTTATGCTTTTTAGGATAGTCTAGAAGTTGATAAGCGTCTTCCATAAAAAGACCGCCTTGGGAGTGGGACATAGCAAAAACCCGTATGCCTTCATTTAAAGCATCGGTATAATGTTTTTTAATTTTATTTAAATTAGAGACATAAATGGAAGAACTTTGGTGATTTAATAAGTAATTTAGCTGTGTCAGCATTATATCTGATTGAATATTGACTAAGTATTCGGGATACTGCTCTTTTAAAATTATAGCGTGTTTGCGATCTAATGATTCAAATATTTCATAAGGGTCTGTAACATTTTGTGAAGCTAAAAAAGCTGAAGGCATTTTTTGGATAATCGCTTCTCGCAAGTCTAAAAAAAGATTTTCTTCAAAATTATAGGCTAAATCATGTTTTAATAATGGAAATCCTGAATCGATTTGATCCATTATTTTTAACTTCTGAAATTTTAAATTTAGAATTCTTTCAAGTGATGCCTCTGCAAGTTCTCGAGAAGTTAATATTCCATTTGTAAATAAAAGTTTTGTTCCTTTTAAAGAACAAGTTTGGGAAGAGTACGATAATGTAGAATAAAATATTAAGACTAGACATGTTATATATCTCATAAATACCCCTCTTCTTAATATGAAAAATCACAAGTAGACTTCATGTATTCAGGTTCGATAGAAATCGAATACTTTGATCCTGAAAAATTTGCATTTACTCTCGTGTCTGCATCTAATCTCATCTTTGTATTAAGCATTCGTTCTTTTAATCTCTTCTGTTGGATTATTTTTTCATCGAGCCCAATAATTGACGATAAACATATAGAGCTATCTAACGCTTTAATCGTCGCAATTTTAGATAATTCTTCAGTGTTGCTATTTACTAACTCTGTTTGCATATCCCTCGCTAACTGCTCCATAGCAAGTTTTACAATTGGTCGTTCTTCAAACTCCTCATTAATCCAAATCTGAATGTCATCTCTTATTCCATTTTTATCAGAGTCTACCCCTGCGATTGTAGCCTTGTTTTCAGTGCTGTCTGGCATAGGAACTCCATTGGCCTTTTCTGCAACCACAAATCTTACGTAGTCATGGTAGGCCGACCGGTACAGGTGCTCTTCATTTTTATCTTTCTTGATTTTTACTTTTACATATAGCCGATAAAAACCAGAGGTAGGGTCCTCCAATGAGATATGCAGTTGTTTTCCCTCCGGGGTATCAACGAGCTTAGTGAGTGAATAGTCTTTTTCTTTAAAAAGTATGTGAGAAGATTTTTTCACTTTGAATTTTACTTGAGTAATTTCAAAATTCTTTGGCACCTTAAGTAAAAACTTAGCAATATTACCTTTCACTGGTGAGTTTAACGGAGTGACGTCAAATTCCGAGGGTTGAAATTTACCCTTTATAGGAGGTTTCGGTTTATTTGCTTCAAATTTTGCCCAAAGAGGACTTACGTAATTTGTCTTGTCCGGAATAGAATTTTTTAATTGGGACTTCTTTAATTGATTCTTGTTGTATTCTTTGTCATTCCTTCCATAAGCTGTGAGCGCTAAGCACAGAGTAACCATGGTTGCGATAATTTTTTTCATATAAACTCCTGGATGAGATACACATTCTCGGATTGTTTCGTTATAAGCTTGTAATAAGAATTTTTGATTTTTAAAATTTCACATATAAATTAGAGGTTAGATCTGTAACCTAAGTATTAATAATCTGTTAACAGATCAAAGTGCCAAGAAATCTTTTGGTCTAAAAGTTACACAAAGATCTTGAGTGCTCCTCATCTTTTGCTAAAGAATAGCTTTGACCAGAAAAATTAGAGTTTGATTTTATATTTGCTGATAATCTGTCTTTGGTGTTTAAAAGTTTTTCATCATGTAGCTTTATTAAATAAATTCCAGTTCTTTTTGTGACAACATCCAAACACTCCTGGGCATCTAGTCCTTGTTTGCTGAATTCTATAGATTGCATTCTATTGTCAGTGTTTAGAATCTCTAGTTGTCTTGCTTGTGCAAATTGCTTCATAGCAAGCTTAACAAGTGGTCTATCTTTAAATTCTTCATTAATCCAAATTTGAATATCATCTCGAATACCATTCCTATCCGAATCTATGCCCCCAACGGTGGCCTTATTCTTTGTAGGATCGGGCATGGGAACACCATTAGGATTCTCCGCAACGATAAATCTCACAAAATCAAGATAAGCTGTTTGGTATTGGCGTTCTTCGCTTCCGTCTTTGGGTTTAACTTTAACATAGAGTCGATAGAGGCCCGGTGTTGTGTCTTTGAGGGGAATATGAAGCTTCTTGCCGACGGGAGTTTCTGCCAAGGTTATTGGTGAATAGTTTTTTTCTTTGAGTAGAATATGAGAAGCATTTTGAACTCTATATTTAATGTCTTCAACTTCAAAACCAGGTGGGAGTTTAAGTAAAAAATTGGCGAGTTTTCCTTTTACAGGGGAGTTAAGGGGGATGACGTCAAACTCCGATGGTTTAAATTTACCCTTCATTGGAGGCTTCGGCTTACTCGCTTCAAACTTTGCCCGAAGAGGGTCTACGTAATCAGTTTTTTTGGGAATTGATTTCTCACTACCCAAAATATTTATACTTAAACTTAAGGCAATCGCTGCTAACAATAACTTATTCATCGCTATCCTTTAGGACATTTGTTTATTTTATTGTGAAGGGAAGAGGGATGCTTGAAAACTTAAGATTAATAATCTTGGGGATGGAGCAAAAAAAAAGGCGCCCCGAAGAGCGCCTTTAGCGATTTAGTTTTTGAGTGCGTCTCTTAAGAGATTCTTCGCGATGATCATGATCATCACTTCGTTGGTTCCGGCCCCAATCTCATTGAGTTTATTGTCTCTCATCATGCGCTCAAGTGGGAACTCGCGAGAATAACCATAGCCACCATGGAGTTGGATGGCATCAAGAGCGATCTTGGTGGCCATCTTAGGAAGCTGCAGCTTCACTGCTGATGCGAGGTTGTTTGATTTGTTGCCGTGATCGTACTCGTAGCAAACAGTGTAGAGCATGCGTCTCATGGCCTCGGTTTCAGAGTACATTTCGGCGATCATTTTTTGGATCAGCTGATAGTGGGCGAGGTTTTTTCCGAACTGCTTTCTCTCACCGGCGTACTTGATACACTGATCAAGACAGGCCTGGGCAATCCCTAGAGAAATACCAGAGATGGTGATTCGCTCGATCTCAAGGTTTTTCATCATGTGGACAGTAGAATCACCTTCGTTACCCACGCGGTTGGCCGCTGGTACCAGGCACTTCTGGAAGGAGAGCTCGCCCGTAGGAGAAGAGCGCATTCCCATTTTGTGAATTTCTTTTGAGACGGTGAAACCTGGAGTGCCTTTTTCAACGATGAAAGTTGTCAGGTCTTTTTTACCCGGGCCAGTTCTGGTGTAGAGGTAAACAATGTCAGCGTACTGAGCATTGGTGATCCACATTTTGTTACCAGTGATCTCATAAGAGTCGCCGGTTTTTACTGCTTTGGTTTGCATGCCGACCGCGTCCGAACCAAATTCCGGCTCACTCATTCCCATACAACCGACGTGCTCACCAGTGATGAGTTTAGGGAGGTACTTGGCCTTTTGTTCTTCGGAGGCGTTGTTGCTTAAGTTGTTCACACAAAGGATGGTGTGGGCGAGGTAAGAAAGGGTTGAGCCCGCGCAGGCCTTACCAAACTCTTCCATAACGATGGTGGCAGCGGTTGCCCCCATGCCGGATCCGCCGTACTCGGGGTCAGCGGTGATACCCAGAAGACCTAAGTCTCCCATGTGTTTGAAGGCCTTAAGGTTGAAGGTTTCTTCGTTATCATGCTTTTCCGCGAATGGGGCGAGCTCATTTTGAGCGAAATCGCGGCAAACTTTTTGTATCTCTTTTTCTTCGTTCGTAAAAAACCACATAATGAATCCTTTTCTGAGTTGCAAAGTGTAGCGGAAAAATCGGTCTTTGTGAATTTATGCGCGTCCCATTATTTTGATACACTTCTGAGTATTTATCGAGCTAAAATGAACAGGTGACATATTTAGAAAAGACGAAGCAACATGATCCAGTTCGCCCAGGTGAGCAGTGGTTTTTCTATTGGAAAACTTCCGCCTCGCTATGGGAGAGTCGTATTATCCAGTTTCCCGAACATGAAATAATCTTTATTCCACTTTACTGGGGCTTCCATGCAGAATCCTCCGGCGATTGGGATTTTGGAAATATCCAGCCGGAACGGGATCTTTTGCGCCTGACTCAGTTGTTGACGCAGCACAATCGAAGATTTTGCTGGATACTACCGTTAACGCCCGCTCCTTACCTGCCTAACGGGGGAGTGCCGGCCTTCTCGGCCAGAACTTTGTCGATTGCTCGAGACGGAGTTCATCTGGCGATTTTCGATCAGGAATTTAATCTCAATAAAATGTTCTCGTATTTTGAACCTAAGGTCTTTGGGGCCTGGGGAAGTTTTCTTAAGGCCTTTGGGTCATTTTTAACTCGCTATAATATGAAGGCACCAGTTTGGGGTGCCCAGTTTTTTTATTATCAGGACAATGAGAAGTTTTCCTACATTAATGATCATTCCGTTGCCTTTGAACAAGGCTTCTCACGATTTTTAAAACAAAATCATCCTGAGGGCACGGATCTCACCGAGCCTAAGAAAGAATCGGAGTTAAAGGAAACTTTCACTCAGGAAGTGGGGCTGCTCTTTAAAAACACCGCCGAAGCGGCACTTGCTCCTTATTGGAGGGGTGTTCAGAAAATAGTTCCTTTGGGAGGAAGTCCTAAGGAGACCATTCTGCGGGCGATTCCTGGCGGCAAATCCCAGTTTGAATATACTAAGGATCTTTTCCATCTTTATGTTCATGCTGATTGGATCTCCAGTGCTCTTCTTTCTCCGGGAGAAAAAAAAGAAGTTCTTCATTGGATTTTAAGTGAGCACTTTGGCCATGAGGCCATTGATCACCGTTATCAATACACAGTTCTGGGCTCACAACTCACTCACGATTTTCGTCCTTACGGCGTGGTGGATCTCTTCGGTGGAAAAAAACAAAACCATTTCGAGCGAATGGGTCTTATTTCGTACTTACATCAAAATTTACGTTGGCTTTATCAAAGTCATGAGGAATTTCCTTTCACTTCTGAATGGATTGATGTCAATCAACACAAGATTAAGTTCTTCCACGGAGCCGATTTAAATCGCACCACCTTCAGTCAAATGCTGAAGCTTTTTATGATGGGCCAGAGAATTCTGCTCGATCGGTCTGATCTGCCTGATGGTCTGGACAAAAAACTTCAGATCTTTCTTTTGGAAAATAATTTAAAAAGCCAGTCGATTAACTTTATGACCAACACTCAGATTTGTGAGTTAGGCGAGGGCAGACTCATCTTGTTTGAGGGTCACCGCTTGATTCAAAACTCGGCGCGGGAAAAGTTCTGGTCGCATCTATTTAAATATTTAAATCTCGCCCATCCGGAAATGCATATGGATGATGATGTCTTCAGTATCTGGAGAATCAGGGCCACTTCTCCTCATGAACTTACTTATCTCGATGTCAGAAGGGTTAACCTCTATAATCCCACCAGCTATAAAAAAATGGTGACGATTAAGACCAATAAGAATTTTGCCTTCATGAAGATGATTGATCCTACCCGTGCCACTGCTAAATCCACCCCGGAAGGAGTGGAGGTGGAGCTACTACCAAATGGTAAAATCGCTCTGGATTTTGGCCATTACGAGGAGTCTTGATGGCACTCAATCTTATTTATCACTTTCATACTTCTCAAAACCAGGACGGGGACTTTAAACCGGCCAGTTACGGAGTGGTTTATTTCTTTTCTCAGGAAGGATTTCTGGAGCGGGATCTTTTAAAAGAGCTCTCCAAATCAGTTCCCCTGGCCGATCACGAACACCTGACTTTTCTTAATCTCGATGATTTAAAGACCTTCGCTCTCAGGGTCAGCCAGGAAATGGACGTGCGGGAAGTGCGGCTTATTTCCGTTCAGGACTATAATATCGGACTCGATGGGGCGAAAGATCTGGACTCATTTAGGGCCCTTTTCGAGAGGTATGGGGAGCTGGTGATCAATGAAGATGTCTCGAAAAAGAAGAGTTTTTTTGGAAAGCTCTTCTCCTGATGTCTTAAGCCTTGGAAATCCTTATATTGTAATCTTCGCCACTCTGGCCCTTTCCCCTTGCAAAAAGACCTAGGTTCCACTACTTATTAGCCTCATGAAGCCATCATTTTTTGATTTAACCTTTGACGAGTTAAAAGCTCTTTTAACAGAGAAAGGTCTTTCTCCGTTCGGTGCCACCCAAATGTATGATTGGGTCTATAAAAAATGGGTTCATAATCCGGAAGAGTGGACTAACGTCTCCAAGGCCGCCAAAGAATTCTTCAAAGAAAATTACGACTTTTCACTGTTAAAAGTGGTCTGGCACGGTCTTTCCAAAGATGGCACCAGAAAGTTTCTGGTTAAAATGAATGACGGACAAACAGTTGAGACCGTGGCCATTCCCGCCCGTGAGCGTCTGACTCTTTGTGTATCTTCCCAAGTTGGTTGTGCTGTAGGTTGTACTTTCTGTCATACCGCCACTCAGGGACTTAAGCGTCACTTGAGGGCGAGCGAAGTTGTGCTGCAGTTTCTGACGATTCAAAAATGGCTGATGGACAACGTCCATGCCGAAGAAAAACTCACCAATATCGTTTATATGGGTCAAGGTGAGCCCCTCCACAATTTTGAGAACATGAAAAAGGCGACGCAGATTTTCATGAGTGAGAGAGGTCTGGGTCTTGGTCAAAGAAGAATCACTCTTTCTACTTCCGGTCTGGTGCCGGCCATTGAAAAACTAGCGGTGGAATTTCCTCCAGTTAATATCGCTCTTTCACTTCACTCAGCACGCAACAATGTTCGTACTGAACTGATGCCGATTAATAAAGTTTACGATCTCGAGAGACTCTTTAAGGCAATCAAGCAGATTCCTCTGAAGGCCCACCGTCGTATCACTTATGAGTACTTGCTGATTGATGGCATGAATGATGGTCTGGAAGATGTGGTCGCTCTGGCAGATCTTTTAAATTCCAAAGAATCGAAGATTAATCTCATTCCTTTCAACGAATTTCCAGGCTCCAAATATAAGCGCCCTTCTGAGCAGAAGATCATGTGGTTCTTGGATCAGATGATTAAGAGAGGGTTTACTTGCACCATCCGCACCACCAAGGGCAGTGATATCCTGGCGGCATGCGGACAGCTAAAGAGTGAATTCGATAAGCTCAATCTGTGGAATAAGGACGAACCGGCAGTTATTCCGAGTATTGCCAGTAGCGTACTTCAGAATCAGGTTCGTTAGCAGGTTCGACTTTCTCTGCTCCGTCGCCTTGAACTTTCTTTTTCTTTTTAATTTTTGCACCGGCAACTGAACGTTCGGCTTCCTGTTCGGCTACGGGCCTTTCAACCTTATAGGATTCAGAATCACCAATGGATTCCTGCACCACTGGACTCTTGGCATATGAGAAACTCATCCAAGTTAAAAGTCCCAATAAAAAGAAGTTTTTCACCATAACTACCTATCCTTGTCTAAAGGCCCATTGCAGGGGCCTATGCATTCTCTTCGGTCCTTTTACTAAAAACTGTACTTTTAATAATTTCAGTTAGTTAAAGTGGTAAAAAATTATAGTTTAGAAAGAATTTTGTTTTTTTCGGGTGACAGATAATGGATATATTAGGACAGTTTAACTCAGGTATTAGACATACTGATACAAGAGGAAAAAGCCGAATGAAATTGTGGCAGACATCAATCCTTAGTCTTTTTATCACCACTTCGGTCTTTGGCCAGGTGTCGGCTTATTTCAATCAAAATACCAAGGCTTCCTACGTTGATCCTTACCGAAATATCCATCGTTATGGGGATAATCTTGAGGCAGTTCTTATCAAAGAAATCGCCAGTGCTAAGAAAAGTATTTACCTGGCCGTTCAAGAACTAAGGCTCCCGATCATTGCCGCTGCCCTGGCCGAAAAAAAGCAGCAGGGTATAGATGTGCGGGTCGTTTTAGAAAACAATTACAACTACAGTATTCTGTCTCAAAGAGAGACGACCTCCACTGATAATGAGTATGAGGCTTCCCGCGTTTCGGACCTCAAGGCTTTTGTTGATGCCAATCGAAATGGTCTCATCGAGAAAAATGAACTGGAAACCCGTGATGCTATTTACATGCTTCAGGCAGCAGGCGTTCCGGTAATGGATGATAGCTTTGATTCTTCAATAGGGTCAGGTCTGATGCACCATAAGTTCATGATCATTGATGGCAAAACAACCGTAGTCAGTTCGGCGAACTTTACCATGAGTGATGTTCATGGTGATTTGATGACCATGTCATCTCGTGGAAATGCCAATTCAATGGTGGTGGTTGAATCACCTAATTTTGCCAAGATCTTTACCACGGAATTTGCCCAGCTCTGGGGTAATGGGAAACGTGGAAATTTTGGCCACAAAAAGACCTACCGTGGAGCGGTTACCACAACCGTTAAGGGCACGAAGATCACGGTTCAATTTTCTCCCACTTCTCAGCGCTATAACTGGGAAGAGTCGGTCAATGGTCTCATTGCCGCTCAACTTTCTAAGGCCCGACAATCCATTAAGGCGGCGTTGTTTGTGTTCTCGGATCAGAATCTAAGCAATGTTATGGAGAGCCGCCAAAACGCCGGAGCCGAGATCAGCGTGATTATCGAACCGAAGTTTGCCTACCGGGAATATTCCGAACTTCTAGATCTTATGGGATTTGGATTACTCAACTATAAGTGTGCCTACGAGAACGACAACTCCCCATGGAAAAAGCCTGCTAAATTTGCCGGCATGGCCCGTCTTCCACAGGGGGATATGCTTCACCATAAATTTGCCGTGCTTGACGGAAAGACGGTGGTAATGGGATCGCAGAATTGGTCGGATGCCGCAAACTACGTAAATGATGAGACATTAATCGTCATTGAGGATTCAAGAATCTCTGACCTCTATACCCAGGAATTTGAGCGAATCAAGCAAAATGCCGTCATGGGTGCTCCCGGCTGGTTAAAAGAGCTGGTCCGCGAGCAGGAAGTTGCCTGTGCAGACGCCGGGATGTATTTTTAGGTTTCTTTTCCAAATCACATAAAGTTGAGTATACTTAAGTCTCTGGAAACTTATGGAAGGAGTTCCTCTTGAGCCGAGAAAGATCCAAAGGGATTGTCGGGATTTTTATCCTTGTAACAGTTCTATTTTTTATTTTTATTGTCTTCGCTTTTTACACTGTCTCACAGCTAAAAGAATCATCATCGATGGGTGAGAGCTTATTGGATGATTCCAAGACTGCTCCGATCGCTGTGATTACCATTGAAAATGAAATCATGGAGTCCAAAAAGATCGTAGAGATGCTTTTGGCCGCTGAGAAAGAAAAAGAAATTAAGGCCATCATTCTTCGGATTGATTCTCCCGGGGGAGCAGTCGCTCCAACGCAGGAAATTTATGAGGAAGTAAGACGCATTGACGAGAAGAAGCCGATCTATGCTTCTTTTGGTACAGTGGCGGCTTCTGGCGGATATTACATCGGTGCTGCCACCAGAAAAATCTGGGCCAATGCGGGAACACTTACCGGATCGATCGGTGTGATCATGCAAATGGCCGATCTCTCTGAGCTTTATAAGTGGGCCAAGTATAAGCCTGAAACAATTAAGGCCGGCCGTTATAAAGATATTGGTAATCCGGCCCGACCAATGACGGAAGAAGAGCGGATGTTCTTAACAGATCTTCTGGCCGGAACTCACAAACAATTTATGACTGATATTTCGGCCGTTAGAAAAGACCGCTTGAAAAAACCGATCACCGAACTTGCTCAAGGACAAATCTTTCATGGCTTTGAAGCCAAGGAATTAGGTCTGGTTGATGAAGTGGGAAGTCTGTGGCAGGCCGGAAGATCAATTCACAAAGAACTTAAGCTCAAGGGTGAGTTTAGTTTGAGATACCTTAAACCTTCCAAGAAGAAATTTTCTCTCTCAGAGTTTCTCCAGGAAACAGAAGATGCAATTTCATTCATCAAAAGTAAGGTAGAAACTAAGACCGCCCCGGCCTATATTTTTAAACTTTAAGGGAGTCTTGTGGACTACACCTTTCTGATAGAGTGGGGAAGAGATAATGCACTGACTGTTGTGGCAGTGGGGATTACTCTGGTCCTGATTTATCACTATGTCATTGAACGGGATAAAGGGGTTAAGCTTTCTAAAAAGTACCGCAACAGTATTTTCGAAGCTCAGTCACGCATCTTCCTCAATGCCACTCAGTATCTGATTGAAGGCAATAAAGATCTGGCAATTAAGGAGTTCTTAAATGCCGTCGATCTTAATCGTGAAACCATTGATACTTACTTTGCCCTGGGTGGACTTTTCAGAAGCAATGGCGAAATTGAAAAGGCCATTTCCATTCACCGTTCACTGATTGCCCGGGAAAGTATTTCTGAATCAACCCGTCTGCAGGCCTTAAAAGAACTCGCTCTGGATTTTGATAAGGGCGGCTTTATTGATAAGGCGATTGAAACGTATAAAGATGTCCTGAAAATCAATCGTGATCAACAAGATGTCATTCATGCCCTTTGCCGAATTTATGAGGATATTGAGGACTGGGATCAGGCCTACAATTACCGCATCATGCTCTCCAAAGTAGGGCAGGAAAACCAATCAGAAACCATTTCCCATATATTAGTTCAGAAAGCGAAAGCACTTTTTGATAAGGGTCAGTTTAAGGCCTGTGCTGAAGAACTGGAAGATGCTTTCCGCTTTGCTCCTTCGGTCTCTGCTAAAATCCTACGCTTGCGTCTGTATCTCGTTCTGGGAAATATGGAGAACGCCAACAGTATTCTGCTGGAACTCCTGAAAGAGCATCCAATGTATGCGACTTTTATTTTTGTTTCCCTTGATCAATTCAATCAAAAACTGCCGCAAAAAGATGAGTATAAAGAAAGATTGAATCAATTAAAGAATTACTTCTTAGGTCTTAATGATGCTGACTTAATGGGTGCTCCTTCCGTTGTTCTTTCTAAAATCCGCCTGCTCAAAGATCTCCACAGAACTGAAGACGCTTTTAATCTGCTGGATGAGTGGATGAAGAACCATGGTCAATCGGATGTGTTGAAAGTTGAATACATTAAAATTCTGATTGAAGTTGGAAAAAATGAAGAGGCCCTGCTGCACACCAAGAGCCTGCTCAATAATCTACATAGTTCTTTGACCAGACACTACTGTTCACAATGCGGCTATAATTCTGATGAAATCTTCTGGAGATGTCCGCAATGTCATAGCTGGGAAACCATTCAATTCAGGTGGAAGGTTTAATATGTGGTGGTTGCTACTGTTACCAACATTGGTCTTGGCCGATACTGTGGCCACCGACGAAAAAGTCCTGGGAGTTTACTATTTCACTCCCATGTTCGGTCATGTTCACCAGTCATCTGTTGGGACCTCGGCCAGTTTAACCACCATTCAGTGTTCACATCCGGTTAAAGTCATAGAAAGTTCAAAAGTATCAGTGGGAGCGGAGTGGGCCTATGTTCAGGTAGCCGACTACCGGGGCTTTTTATTAAAACAATTTCTCTCTGAAAAGCGACCAGACTGTTTCCAGGGAAAGTATCCTAAATTCTTCGATGCCTTTAACCTGGACCTGGCCGAGCTTTATTATTGGGGTAGATTAAATGATCAATACATTCAAGGCGAAACTCGCGTTAAGTAGTCTCCTCATCTCGGCGAGTTTATTTGCCCAGACCGGAAAGCTCCAGGAAGAAAAGGAGCTTGAGGTTGTTGACTTTAAGAGCATCAAAAAAGTCCTTCAACAGGACGGCCTGATGGAATCCTCCAAGCGCAAAGCTAAGCAGGTTGAAATTCTCAAAAAAGAGCAGGGGAAAATTGAAACTGGAAGGTTTTACTATCCTAATGAATCTGAACTCTGGGGATTTGTATCTGAATATTGGCTGGTAAAAAACGCTCAGATTTTAAACTGGGATTTTGAAAAACCGGACTATGGGTTGGAGAAAAGTTTTCGCAGCACCATGGAGAACATGGGTTTTTATCAGAAAAAATTCAAGATTCTTCTGCTTAATACCCCCAGCATCGTAAAAGCGTCGCTTCCTGGGGACAATGAGATGATTTTTTTGCTCTCAGTGCCCTTCATCAGGTCGCTGGATCTCTCTAAACTGGAAATCTCACTGCTCCTTTTTGAAGAATTCGTTCGACTAGAATTGGGGTATTTTAAAAAGAACGTTGCGACCGAAAAAATGATGAAGCTTGCGGGAACGAATTTTCAGGGACAAAAACCAGATATTTCCATGGTGGAAGAGCTGTTAAAAAAATATGGACAGCAGATTCAACAGAAGGGTTATACCTTTCAGCAACAATTTGAAGTCACCAAAAAGATGGACGCTTATTTAAAATCCAATCCTGCCCTGTGGAATGCCTATTTCATGCTTCAGGGAAAAATTGATAAGTTTATCAAGGTCAATGTTCAGTATAAGGATTATGTAAAACTATATCCCTCGCCTGAAATGCAGGGCAAATGGCTTAGTCCGGCCGAGAAAGTGTTATAATGTTTGAAGGAAATCTTTTTAAGAACATAAAGTACTACTCTTCCTATCAAGCGCTTTTTGTGATTACTTTCATCATCTTGAGCTCGATCGGGGCCTTCTTCCATTTTTTACTGGATCATGAAATCAGCATTGTGGAATCCTGGCTCCATAACAATCATTGGGAAATTCTGATCATCGCCAAATTGATATCGCTTTTTCTGTTAAGCAGGTGGTTTAAAGTCAGGCTCTATGAGTTAAAGTCCATCCGGCAGTTGATTCAGGAGCTGGTTAACTGGCCAGAACCCCGGGCCCTGGTGATCGCGGCTTTTATGATTGCGGGCTATCTCACTCTGGGCGGAGCGGCTTATTCCGGACAGGTAGGGTATTGGTACCACCACATTGCCTCCTTTCTGGGGATTTTCTTATATTTTGGAATTGAGTTTATTGTTATCGCTTACCTCGATGATGTGCTTAACCAAAAAGAGCAACCGTCCTATTTTCTGCTGAGCCTTTTTTATACTGTTCTTTTCGGTGTCGCTTTCCGCTTGAGCATTCCGGATTATTACAATCTGCTTCCCTATGTGATCTTTTGTTTTTCCACCTTACTTTATCTCAGCGGGAAATCATTTAAGAGTTGGAGTAACGTTGTTTGCTTTTTGGCGATATTTGTTGCCCCTATGGCGGCCCTCTTTGGGATGGATCCGGTGTGGGGAGATGATTTTTCTCCATTCAAAATAAAATCTACCTTAGGCCCTCCTTTCCTAGCTGTGATTTGGGTGATATCTTTTTCGTATTATAAATTTCGGGAACAAATCATTCACGGAGCTAGTAGGCTCTATCGTTAGAGGATCGAACATGCATGGATTAAATATTTGGCAAATTCTTTTAGAATCAGGCTTAGTTGTAAAATTTGTTCTACTGCTTCTGGTTTTATCGTCTGTTCTGTCTTGGACAATTATCTGGCAGAAATATAAAGAGCTTAAGGCCGTGACTGATGCCAATAATAAGTTCAATGACTTTTTCAAAAAAAGCCACTCCATTACTGACATTAATCGTGAAGCCAATGAAAACCATGACTCCACGATGAGTCTGATGTTCCGTCGCGGTTTTGATGAGCTTAATAAAGTAAGTGAAAAAATATCCAGCACTGGTAAAGGCAGCATTGCCCAGTATTTTTCAGAGCATGGAATAGACGCTTTGGAGCGTGCTCTGAAGGCCGGTTACAATACTGCCAATGAGAAAATGGATTTGAGAGTTTCCCTGCTGGCGACCATCGGTTCCATCACTCCTTTTGTTGGTCTATTCGGAACAGTTTGGGGGATTATTGATGCATTCGCCGGACTTTCACAGGGTGGGGGAAGCATTGAAGCAGTTGCTCCTGGTATTGCCGAAGCCCTGGTAGCGACGGCCGTAGGTCTTGCTGCTGCGATTCCAGCCGTTGTCTTCTTTAACTTATTTAATAATCAGATTTCCCGTATTAATTCTCAGATGGAATCTTTCTCTCAGGACTTCCTTAACTTAATAGAAAGAACAATTCTTATTAAGAAGGATCAATAGTAATGGGAATGCAAATGGGGTCCGGCAAGAAAGGGCCGGTTTCAGACATTAACGTAACTCCTCTCGTGGACGTAATGCTGGTATTACTTGTCATCTTTATGGTGACGGCACCTATGATGTTTAGCGGGATTAATCTAAAACTGCCTAAGACCCAAAAAGTAAATAACCTGGGACTTCGTCAGGAACTGGTCATCCTGTCGGTGACTGAAAGTGATCAATATTTCCTGGGAAAAAACCCAATTAAACAAGCCGATTTAATTCCGGAGATCTTAAAGCAATTTAAGGCCAGCAACACCGACGTTATTTACCTTCGGGCCGATTATGGTCTTCGCTATGAAAAAGTTGCCAAACTAATCGCTTCATTAAAAAAAGCGGGAGTCAGCAATATTGCCCTTGTCACCGAAGTGGAGAATAAATAGCAGTGGTCAAACAATCCTACGATCGGGATTTTAACAAAAATTTTCTCATCTCTTTCGGGGTGCACGTTATTCTATTGTTTCTGGCCTTTGCCGGAGGCGAATTGATTTCCAAGGCCTTTAGAAATAATGACGTCGAAGTCATCCGCTCTTCGGTGCGGGTGGACGTTGTAGGCATGCCAAAATTTACAATTCAAGAGCTTAAGAAAATGCAGGCCGAGCCGATTGCTCCGACTCCTGAGCCACAAATTGCCAAAGGTAAAGCTGAGGAAACCAAGACTGAAACAGAGGATATCATTAAAAAGGATGACCTTGTGATTCAGGAAGAAGGAAAGAAGAAGAAAGCTTCCTTTCTGAACCTCTTAAATGACTATTCCAATAAAAAAGTCACCGCCAAAGTAGAGAAAAAAGGCACCAGCACCGGTGTCGGTAAAAAAAATCTTGATTCCTTAATCATTGAAGGCAACAGGCTCTCCAAGGGCTCAGCGTTAGTTGGTGATTACACCGATGAGCAGAATTCTGAATTTTCGGCCTATGTTCAGAATATTCCCGGCGTCATCCGTCCTTTCTGGAAACTGCCTAGTTATCTATTAGAAAAAGACCTTCGCTGCCGGATAAGAATCTTTCTATCTGCTTCCGGCGAACTTCTGAAATTAGAAATCTTCGAGTCTTCGGGCCAGTCTGAATTTGACGCCAGGGCGGAAAAAGCGGTAAGAGATGCATCTCCCTTTCCGAAACCCAGCACCGAAGTGGGCGGGCGCTTAACAAATTCGGGAATCATCCTGGGTTTCCCTTTATAAGGACCTCTTATGAAATTTATCCTTTCTCTCTTCATAATCCTTTTCCAGTTATCAGTTTTTGCTCAGGATGCAGTCATTGCAGTAGGGCAGGCAGAGCAGGAAACAGACAAGTTAGTCATTGATGATCCTGAATTCAGCGGACTTAATGGAGATCAGAAGCGCCTCTCATTAGAGTTGATGGAAATTCTGAGAAATGATTTTTCATTTTATAAGCATAAGTTCAACAGTGTTGAATATTCAGATAAAGGTAAGCAAAGCTACTCCTCTCCGGATGTTGCCAAATGGCACCTTGGTGGAGTGACTTATTTTATCGCTTCACAAATGGTGGATGCCGGATCCGCCATTCAAGCGAAGTTCAAAGTGTGGAGTGTTCTCACTAAAAATGAAATCTTGTCCCAGACTTTCAAGGTAGAAAAAGACAAGTTGCGATCTAATGCTCACCAGATTGCTGACACTCTTTATCGCTCCATTACCGGTAAGCCTTCAATCTTTAATTCAAAGATCTTTTTCCTTTCAGATCGAACTTCCGGAAAGAATATTGAAAAAGAACTCTATATTATGGACTTCGATGGCCGCAGGGTCGATAAACTGACTAATTACAATTCGGTTGTGATTTCTCCTGCGATCTCACCAGATAATTCCAAAATCTTGTTTTCGGTTATTGCCACTAAAAAGGTGGTCTCCCGTACCAAGGTTCACATGATCAAAAATATTGATCTTAAGGTCTTTGATCTTAAGACCAAGAAAATCGAAACAGTTTCCGACCGTCCAGGGATTAACTCTGGTGCTATTTTCGGGGCCAGCCCTGAGATCATCTACTTGACCCTTTCATTTTCGGGCAATGCCGACATTTATGAAATGAACCTTAACTCAGGAAAGATGAGAAAGGTTACTTCTCATTATGGGGATGACGTGGATCCATCTCTTAATAGAGAGGGGAATCTGATGACCTTCCTCTCCAATCGTCCTGGCAAGGCCCATATTTACACTATGAATCCAAACGAAACTGAGAAAGACGTTAAAAGAATTTCTTTCGTCGGAAAATTCAACGCCACTCCTCGTTTCTCTCCGGAAGGAAAAGAAATTGTTTTTTCTTCGTGGGTAGATAATGGCTTTGATTTGTATCGTATTGGGGCCGACGGGAACAACCTAGTGAGATTAACTAAGGACTTTGGCTCTAATGAGGAGCCTGCCTATTCGCCGGACGGCGAATTCATCATTTTTACTTCAAAACGTATCATTTCCCGCGGTAAGGCCGTCCAAGATATCTACATAATGAATAGAGAAGGTGAGATTTTGGGTCAATTGACCAAAGATTTTGGTAAAAACTTCTCTCCTAAGTGGACTAACCTCTAGAAATTATTATAAAAACTGAAAAATATTTAAACACTGCAGCAAAATAGTCTTGTAAATTTTTCAGGCAGCATGTATTATTTCCTTATAACGCACTGAGTAATTTTTAATCAAATTAGTTTTTAAGTGTAAAGGGGATCAACATGAAAACAGCTTCTCACCAAAACGAACTTGCTACTCTTTCTACAGTTCTTCTTTCTAATCTTGATGAAACTGTCTTCTTTTCAAAGCTTTCTGGTTTTGTTCAAGAAGTAATGAATGAGTATAAAGTTCTAGGCTTTGAAGTTCTTTCAGATGGTTGCACTCGCCTTATCGCTGAAAACGGCAAGAGCCTGAACTCTGCCAAGCTTTTAAACAAAGGTCAGGGCCTTTCTGGTTACGTGGCCCGCATGAAAAGAGCTTATTACTCGAATTCAGTTAAGCGTGATCCTATTGCATCTACAGGTCTTCGTGACGAAGCTGTTGAAGCTGAGCTTTGTATGCCGATTATGATTGAAGGCAATGTTATTGGTACTATCAATGTTCAGTCTGTGAACAAAGACCGTAACTTTGGCGAAGCTGAAATGACTATCATTAATGATATTTTGAATCAGCTTCAGTCTCCGATCCGTAATATGCACCTTTTCCTTATGGCAAAAAATTTAAACCGTGAGCTTCAGAATCGTATTGAAGCCAAGGAAAAAGAACTTTCTAACCGTGTAGAAATCCAGGTCTCTCAAGGATTTGAAGATAACTCTCAAATGATCGGTCTATCTAAAAACTTTTTGGATATCGTTCAAATGGCAAAGAAAGTAGCTTCTCAGGATTTTCCGATCCTTCTTGAAGGAAATCACGGCGTTGGTAAGAAAATTCTTGCTAAAAAAATTCACTCTTGGTCAGGCAGAAAAGGTGGAGTTGTTGTAGCTAGCTGTTCTGCTCTTAATGAAGTTCAGCTTGATCGCGAACTTTTCAGCTCAAAAGGCTTAATGGTTCAGGCCAATGGCGGAACATTGATCATCGACGATATTTGCAATACGACTGCTCATATTCAGACTAAACTCCTGAGAGCATTGGTTGCTGGTGAAATGATTGCGATTGATACTGACGAAAAAATTGCTCTTAACGTAAGACTAGTTGCTACTTCTAAAGTCTCACTAAAAGACATGGTAGAAGCAGGCTCATTTAAAGAAGATCTTTATTACAGATTGAACACTGTTGCTCTTAAGATCCCTTCATTACGTGAGCGTCTTGATGATATTAAAGTTATGGCCGAGTTCTTTCTTAACTCTGGTAAAGCTGAGAAGAAAGTTCTGACTTCAGGTGCTATTGAAAAACTGACTTCTTACTTCTGGCCAGGTAATGCTCATGAACTTAAGAACATCATGGAGCGTACTTATATCCTAACTGACGGTCAGTATATTGAAGCTTCTCACCTTCCTGAGTTTGCTCAAGAAGTAAAAGTAGAGGTAGCTCCAGCTCCTGTGAAATATGTTGAGTTCACACTTTTTGATCTTGAGAAAAAGCATATTATTGACACTCTTGATCATTTAAGTGGCAATAAAACACGCGCTGCTAAAGCCCTTGGAATCACAGTGAAGACTCTTTACAACAAGCTTCACAGCTACGGCCTAATCGAAGCTCGTGAACAATAAGATTTGAAGAGTCATTAAGAAAAAAGTAAAATAGAAAGACTAGGAGCAACTATATGTCAAAATCACCAACGCTACTTGATGAAAAAGCTGGAGCAACTACAGCACCGGAAGCTATGACCATTAAAAACTTCCGCACTAACGGCGATATTGAAAACTTTTACCGTTACATCCATGACAATGGACTTCGTCGCGAAGCTTATATGTTGATGGAATACGCTCTTAGCAAAGTGGCCAAAGTCCGCAAGGGCAAACGTTCTAAATTACAGTAATCTATTCTTATAGGGTTCCAATGATTGGGACCCTTTATTTTTCCCCGAGAACACATGGAAGTATCTGCAAAAACCAAAATCGTCTTTGATCCTCTTTATGGTTTTATTCACTTAACAAATTTAGAATGGGAAATTATCCATACTCCTTTCTATCAGCGATTAAGATGGATCAAACAGCTGGGCTTTACTTTTTATACATTCCCCGGTGCCGAACATTCCCGTTATGGTCATTCCATTGGAGTGATGTTTAATGCCCATAAAATTCTGCAAAGATTAGGTAAAGGGGTGCCGGAAGCTGATCTGTTTAATGACAATGTTCAGTCTCCCGAGAAGGCCTATCATCAAAGTCTGAGGTTAGCGGCCCTTCTGCATGATCTGGGAACCTTCATGTTCTCCCACACAACAGAGATGGCCTATATCCGTTATGGTGAAACAACCAATGAGAAAAATGGTAAGGGGCATCCGGATGATCATGAGCACCTGGGCTCTTACATCATTAAGAACACTGATTACCCTCGAGGCATTACTTACATCTTAAAGCAGTATCGTCTCGATCCTCAGAAAATATCCAATCTGGTTAAAGGAATTGATCCTAGTATCCTGGCCAATCAAATTCTACATTCTGAGATTGATTGTGATCGGATGGATTATCTTTTAAGGGATGCTCACTATTCAGGCATTAAGTATGGAACTTATGACCGAGATTATCTTCTTCATCATTTCAGAGTGGCCAATGTAAATGGCCATGATGTCTTGACCATCAATCATAATGCACTTCATGCGGTAGAAGATTTTCTCATGGCCCGTTTCGCCTGGTACTCGCAGGTGATCCGCTCAGCACGTGGGGCCCGCTTTGATGCCATTGCTGAAGAGCTGACGTTTTATATGCTGGAGAAGGGGAAGATCCATTCCTATTCTCAATTGATGGACATGATCGCAAATAATCCTGATAAGTTTTATTCTTTCAATGATCAGTACTTCATGCAGCAGGTTCATCTGAACTACACTGACGGAAGCTTTGATAAGAATCCACGAATTAAAGATCTCGCCTATAGTCTTCTTTTTGGTAAAGCTCCAAGAACTGTCAAATGTGAAGAGTTCAAACAGCGAATCCTAAGTCAGGACGAAGATCAGGTTTATGAAAAGATCGTCAAGAAGGCAGAAGCCAAAATTGAAGAGATCAAAGACATCTTGAAAAAGAAAGGCACTGAAACAGACTGGATTGTGGAAGATCTGCCTAAGAAGAATATTATTTTCGTTAAATCCCGCAAAAAGCTGGTGAAATCCAAGACCGGCGAAAACCTTCTTCTGGAAAGAGATCCCGCCAAGATCCTGATGGAAAACGGTGACGTAAGGCTATTGGGAGATGTCGAGAACTCCATTATTGCTGACTTGCAGACCAAATTTAATTTTGTACCGAACGTTTACTGCTCAGAATCAGCTTATGAATTATTGAAGAGCGAAGGCATCATCACCGTCTAGATTAATGGCTTCTTTTCAGTGCCAAATCAAAGATGGTGTCGATGTTGCCTTTGATCTTCCGGGCAGAGTCCTGGATCTCAGCAGTGTTTTGACTTAAATTTGTCTGCTGCTGGGCCAGTTCATTGATGGAACGTCTAAGCAGGTTTAAGAAACCATCCATCTCTTGAAGATAAACACTGAAAGAGCTCTTGATTTCATCTTTACGGGAAGATTCGATGGCCCCTGTTTGCTTGATGATCTCCAGAGTTCTGACGAGCTTTTTAATGCCTGACATTTGCTCTTCAATCATCATCATCTCAGAAGTGAGTTTACTGAGTTCATTGCCTAATTGATCAATGGAAGCGGTAAATAAAGAAGTAAACATATCTTTATTTTGAATCATGCCATCAAAGGCATTGGCCGAGGTCTTGAGGTTATGGATGGATTCTTTCACGAAGAAATCCACCATGATCATCTGAGTTTTAAGCGAGGCAATATTGAGAGAGCAATTTTTTATCACTACTGCCAGGCTTTCAGTGAAGCTCGCAAAGCTTTTGATTTGATCTTCAATCTGGGTGGCAAGTTTGGAGAATTCTTCTGAAATAACTGACAGAGTGGCCGCACTTTCACCGAAGTTTACTGCCAAAATATTCATATTCACTGAAAGGAACTTCAGTTTCTGAAATTCAGAACTTAAGAGGGCGAGATTCTCCCTGAAAGACTTACTGCCTTCTTCGAAGATTGCGATCTTGGCAAAGCTCTGGTCAAGATGAATTGAAGTGAGGTTGGTGATCTCAGTGATACGGTTGAGGGAAGGGTCAGTCGCCCCGGCGCTGGAGTGGGACTGGGAGAGGTGCTTTTTCCGTGATTTTAATTCTGTCACAGCAGCGTGAATCATGAAATTTGAGTAATTCTCAAAACCCTTGTCTTGAATAAGTTTTAATAAAAGCTTTTCAGCTTCTTCTACCGAAGAGGCTTTTTCTTTTTTTAGCACTTCAGCATAGACTTCCTGAACGACTGAGAAAATTTCAGATGAGGGCTTAAAACGAATGGAGAGGTAACCATCCTTCACCGGAAAAGCGAAGGCGAAAACCCAGTAATAGCGGCCGTCCGCACTCATGTTTTTAACATAGGCACCAATGGGATTATTGTTTTTTAAAAAATCCCAGAAAACTTTGAATACGCACTTTGGCATATCCGGATGTCTGATAATGTTATGGGGTGCCTTGATGATCGTCTCTGCAGGATAACCG
The DNA here is from genome assembly GCA_023701435.1 of Bacteriovoracaceae bacterium. GTDB lineage: Bacteria > Bdellovibrionota > Bacteriovoracia > Bacteriovoracales > Bacteriovoracaceae > Peredibacter. Next base: position 27,771 of record JAMPXB010000009.1, read on the forward strand.
CTGATTCTGACAAAGACAGTGTTACCGAATTCAATAACTCCTTTCCAGTCAGTAGTGGAAAAGAATAATTCTTCGAATCCAAAGGAAACTTCTTCAAGGCGCGGTATTGGTTTTTTCATACAAACATTAACGTCTAATGTGAAAAAAAATGAATGAGAAAATTTAGGAAAAATTAAATAAAGACCAGAGTGATTCACTCATGTATTTCCTTGACCTTAAACTTTACTTTCCTGACTAAAAATCGGTACAATGTTTGCATAACGTTACATGAGTTCCATGATGGGACTCAAATAGTATAGGCAGGTTTCACGGATGTTAACCGGTCGTCTTCCACAACAAGGGCGGGTCCAGAAGGGCTCAACTAATCAGAATTATTTATTTCATCTCGACAATTTGTCGGTGGAGTATGGGTCTATCAAGGCCTTAAAATCTGTTCAACTTACAATTTATCCGGGTGAAATTTTATTTGTCACTGGCCCTTCTGGTGCCGGAAAGACATCACTTCTCAGCGTCTTAGGGGGACATTTAGCGCCCACTAGTGGCAAGGCAATCCTGCCACAAGAGAGAAATTCCAAGCATTTTGTCTCAACTGTTTTTCAAGATTTGCGATTACTGCAGAAAAAAACTTGTGAAGACAATCTGTGGATGGCCTACGATGCTTCGATTTATAACTCCAAGAATGAATTTCACCGTGAGATGGAAGATCTGGCAAAATTGCTTCATATTCAAGATCATTTGAATCGGAAAATTGAAGACTGTAACGGCGGCTTTAAGCAGAAAGTAGCAATGATTCGTGCTCTTCTTTGTAAGCCGACGGCCATTTTGGCGGATGAGCCTACCAGTTCACTGGATAAGGAAAACTCTTATCGTTTGTTTGAAGTCTTAAATCATTTCAACCATAAAAAAGGTCTGACTCTGGTATGGGCCACTCACAATAAGGAACTGATTAAACAGTTTCCTGGAAAGATTGCCCACCTCGATGCCGGACGATTAGTTTATTCAGGACACGCATGTTTTATCTAAAAGAATTTTTAAAATCGATAGGTGAGTCTCCGATCAGAGGAATGAGCTTTCTTTTTTTCTCCTGTCTTCTGGCCATGGCCCTGACTCATCGTCCATGGATTGCCCGGACTATTGAGAAGATCTCTCCGGAAAAGATGGTGAGTCCTTATTTTGTGGCAGTACTCGATGGTACTGTTGATGCCCAGAAAATTAAAAATGTACTGCTTAATCTTCCCGGCGTCGTAAATATTGATGATAAAGAATCAGCACGCAGCCGCTCTAAATTAAATGCACTGGTCGGGCAGCTTGGCGTTGAATATAAGCTTGATGATGAGCTGATGAATTTCAAGTCTCTTCGCATTGTCATGAATCCCTCGCTTTCAATGGAGAGTCTGGACTTTGTTCGCAATCAGGTCGTGAAGATGGGTGGCAAAGACCATGTCTCGGCTACCGATATAAAATTTCCGGAAGTCACCGGAGTTATGAAGGCCCATCCATTTTATAGTTTTCTTGCCAAGGCCGGAGACTGGGGTGTGGTAGGAATTATTTCCTTGTTCTGGATGATTTCATACTGGCTTTGTTATGATGTTTTCCGTTCACGGTCCTATATTATTGAAAAATTTCAGCGTAAAAAACTGGTTGCGGCCAAGAGTATTGCGACTGGACTGTCTGTGGTCTTTGTAACATTTACCGCCATCGGCATCTGGAATGGAACTTTAAAGTTTTTTGATTCTGTTATCTTGCTCATGGTGTTTTCAATTTTCTGGACTTTCTCAATGCAAGATTGGAGATGGAAACCAACATTATGAAATTCTGCCTCATCCTTACCTTACTTCTGTCATTTGAAGCAGTCGCGGCGATTAGAAGACCTGGCGATGAGCTTGTCCGCTATAGAAGTGAAGTCATGCAGATGGGGGCCCGTCTTCAAACTTTGGAAAAAGAAATCAACAATAAAAATAATCTCTATCTTTCCAGTCTTCAGCAGATAAAGCAATTTGAAGCCGATGTGAAATTATATCGGGATGAGTTAAAGACCAAGCACAAAGAGGTCCAGAGATCTCAGGTTGAAAATAAAAGAATTCTTCAGAGCTATCTGCTCGAAAGTGAAAACGATACAACTGAGCCTTGGCAGAGAAAAGTTCACATGCAACTTTTAAAACAGGCCCAGGACAAACTCAGAACAAAAGAAACCGAACTAAGTAGTTTTGAGCTTAAGGTTTCTGAGTTTGATGCCAAATTAGCGGTCCTTCGTCTCAATGAAGAAGAACTCGGTGCTGTGATTAAAGAGCTGGAAGAACGTAAAAAATCAGCGATGGAGACTTATCTCTCTAAAGTTGAAAAGAAACAGAAACTTGAAAGTGTTGTTCAATCCCAGAAGCTTAAAAAGAGAATCGCTGTCGTAAAAAAAGAACTGAGCCGCACGCCAATTGTGGTTTCAAAACCTGATCGTATGTTTTCCAGACCGGTAGAAGATTATGTGAGCTTCACCGCCAGTCCTAAGGGTGTGACCTTCAAGTATCAGGCGGCACAACCAGTGAAAGCAGTCGCAGAAGGTAAAATTGTTTTTGCCGGTGATCTTTCTGCTTATGGACAGGTGGTCCTGATTGATCATGGCTCAGAAATCAGAACAGTTCTTTTGGGTAAGATGAATATCAGAGTTAAGAAGAATGATATGGTCAAACACGGCGATATTCTGGCCTATACTTTGAGTGACTCGAAAGAAGCCCAGAATCTCTACTTTGAAGTCCGCAAGAAAAACACGGCCCAAAACACTATTTTGTGGTTAGACCAGAATGGAGTGAGTAAAATCTAAGACGATCATTTATCTCTTAGGAGTCCTCATGTCTCGTCTTGCATCCCTTGCATTACTTTCTTTTTTTATTATTTCTCCCGCCCAGTCGAGAGAAGAAAAAAAAGCTCCACCAAAAATTACTGAGAATCGTTCTCGCTTTGAACAGCTGGAACTCTTTAATAAAGTTCTGCATTTAGTTGAGACTCAATACTATCGTCCGGTAAGTACTGAAAAACTTATTGAAGGTGCTTTGAAGGGAATGATGGAAACGTTGGATCCTCATTCAGCTTTTTTGAATAAAGATTATTTTGAGAAAATGCAAAATGATACGGCCGGTGAGTTTGGTGGACTAGGACTGGAAGTCACTCAAAAAGAAGGCGTGATTTATATCATTACTCCTATTGACGACACTCCTGCCTTCCGTGCAGGCATTAAGCCCAAAGATAAAATGGTAGAGATTAATCATGAGCCGATTGTCGGGATGACCCTGGAGCAGGCGATTGAAAGAATGCGCGGTAAAGTAGGGGACAAGATCCATCTGGGAATTGTCCGTGAAGGTGAAGAAGGAATTAAACACTTTAATCTCAAGCGTGAAATCATTAAAATCAAGCCGGTGAAATCGGAACTGATTCAGGATAAGTATGCTTATATCCGCTTAACTCAATTTCAAAAACGTTCAGCCGAGTCTATTGAAGAAGCCTTAATGAAATTAAAAACCAAGGCGAATAACAAGCTTGCGGGAATTGTTCTCGATCTTCGTTCTAATCCAGGAGGGTTACTCGATCAAGCGGTGGATGTCTCCTCGCTCTTTTTAAAAGAAGGCATTGTTGTGACAACAGAGTCTCGTGATCCTCATAACAAAGATATTCGTTATGTTAAAAAGTCTGGTTACAAAGATTTAGAAACGCCAATGGTTGTTTTAATTAATGGAGCTTCGGCTTCTGCTTCGGAAATTGTAGCAGGTGCCCTGCAGGATTATGAACGTGCCATCATTATGGGGACTCAGTCTTTTGGTAAAGGGTCAGTTCAAACAGTTGCTCAACTAGATCAGAGTACCGGTGTGAAACTCACAATTGCTCAGTACATGACTCCTAAAAACCGCAGGATTCAGGCCTTGGGAATCAAACCAGATGTTCAGATTGAAGAAATGAATCAGGATGATTTTGAAAAGGTCCGTAAGGAGGACCGTTATATCCGTGAAAAGGATTTAAAAGGTCATTTAACGGCCACTATCGAAACGGCCGAAGAAAAGAAAGTTCGTGAAGCCTCTGAACGCGAAGAAAGAATTCAACGGGTAAAAGAAATGGAAGCCCGAAGATCCGAGAAGAAGAAATCTTCCAAAGAAAAAGAAGATGATTTATTCCAGACCTATGCACCAGGTGAAGATTATCAAGTTTTGCAGGCCGTGAGATATCTTCAAGGATTCAATGTCTTTGAATCATTTCTTAAGGCGAATAAAAATTAATGCAGGGTTTTAATGCAGCTTCCGTCTCTGATCTCGTAGGATCCATAAAAAATGTTCTGGAAGAGCAATTCCAGGAAGTCATGGTTCAAGGAGAGGTGACCAATCTCTCTTTGTCTGGTGCTGGACATTGGTATTTTACGCTGTCTGATGAAAATGCCAGCATCTCTTGTGCCTTGTTTAAGGGAGATGCTCTAAGAAACCCCCTCATTCGAAATTTAAAAGATGGTGATAAAATTATTATCGTCGGGCCCCTGAGTGTTTATCAAAAACGGGGATCTTTTCAATTGCTGGCAAAACGAATTTTTCCGGCCGGGGAAGGGCAGCTCAAACTTCAGTATGAAAGATTGAAGGCAAGACTTTCTCAAGAGGGCCTCTTCGATATTGAAAAGAAAAAGCCTCTTCCCTTATTTCCTAAACGCATTGCCGTCATAACTGCCGAGCATGGGGCTGCTCTCCAGGATTTTCTTAATGTCATGAAGAGAAGATCTTTATGGCTTGATATCCTGATCGTTCCTGCCTTGGTGCAGGGCGAAGGTGCGCCCAAATCACTATTTAATGCACTCAAAAAAGCTTCGAGCATTGAAGATATTGAAGTGATTGTACTCACCCGTGGGGGAGGAAGTCTGGAGGATCTCTGGGCCTTTAATGATGAAAATCTTGTGCGTGCTATTGCTGAATGCGCTGTCCCTGTAATCAGCGCCGTTGGCCACCAGGTTGATTACACACTTTGTGATTATGTGGCCGATCATCGTTCAGAGACGCCAACTGCCGCTGCTGAAACACTCTCACAGCCTCAGACAGAGCTAAAGTCCCGCCTCCTTTTTTGCCAAAGTCATTTAAAGTCGGACCTCTTTAAGGTCTATCAGCATGTTCAGCTCATGATTCAGAAGTTTCATCCGCGAGAGCTTCTCAACCTTATGAAGCAAAGAATTAATGAAGGCGAAAAACGACTGAGTAGTATTCATTTAAAAGAAAGAGCTGCCGAATTAATCGGACTGCCTGAAGCCTCCCAAAGAGTGGATGAAAGCATCCTTAAACTTCGTCATGCTACAGAAATAAAAACCACTCAATTAAATGAAAAAGTTCTCAGATTGGAACAGGTGCTAGGGGCCTTAAGTCCACTTAAGGTTCTGGGGCGTGGTTACTCTTATGTTACCCTTGATAACGGGGAAGTAATCACTTCTAAAAAAACTTTTGATATTAAAAATTCTGGTACCAGAATAGAAATCCAATTCCATGATGGAAAAGGTTCAGCGATAAAGGAATAATATGAAATACACTCTACTTACACTTCTCATTCCTAGTTTAGTAAGTTGCGCTTTGGCCAATAACCCTGTTCAAAGAGAACAGACGATCAGACCAGGTGAAGTGAGATTTCTTGAATTTGAAGATACGACAGAGGGTGCTAAGTTATTCTGCCGTAATCAGGAAGTTAAGCTGCACAAGAGCGGCAGCAAGGCCCAGGCCGTAATCATTGAAAGTTATTTTTCTGATCTCAAACCTTTCACCTGTTATTTAAAGCAAAACGACCAGAATCTGGAGGAAATTTTCTTTAAGATTGAAGATCGTACCTTTAAGGCCGAACAGTTGCGTGTGAATCCGAAAAAAATCAAGTTGTCTGCTAAAGATCAAAAACGGGCCAACGCTGAACAGTTAGTGCTGAATAAAATCTATGCTTCATCATCGGATTTCTTTCAGTTTAAATCTTATTTCGAAACTCCAATGACCAGCCATGTGACGAGTGTTTATGGCACGAAGCGTGTTTATAACAAACAGAAAAAGGGTCAGCATTTGGGGATTGATTTCCGTGCGGCCATTGGCGACAAAGTTCCAGCGGCCAATGCAGGGAGAGTCGTTCTGGCCGCCGATCTCTTTTATACCGGCTGGACAGTGATCATTGATCACGGGCTGGATATTTTCACTGTTTATGGGCACCTTTCTAAGCCTTTGGTAGAAGCCGGACAGATGGTGGAGCGCGGACAACTTATCGGTCTTTCCGGAAACACTGGAAGAACTTCTGGACCACATCTTCACTGGGGTGTTAAAGTCCAAGGCCAGTATATTGATGGTTTTGTCCTGATTGAGGAAACCAAAAAAATCTTCAAGGAATAATGCAACAGTACTCCGGTCTACTCCAGTTTCGAATTGATCCGCTTCTTTCTCCTGAATTGAGAAAGGACCTGGATGCCGTTCTTTCTTCTTTAAAAGAAGCAGAAAGAACGGACCAGCTTAGCGCCGCTAAAACGCCTCATAAATTAACTGTCGATTTTGTCTCTGAAAATTCACTGCATTTACTTAAAGATGGTCCTGAATTTCGGATTTGTTTGCTGGATAAAAATCAAGGGCTCTTCAGTTTTGGTCAAAGTATCAGTGAGTCTCTCGCCGATGCCGTTCTTGATGACGGATTTGATTTAAAGCAGATTGAACGTTTAATCTATCCTCAATTAAAAATGCTGATCAAGAGCAAGGAAGGGGTTTTTGCCGCCTTAGGGCTTAAGAACATTCGCAAGTTTGAGAATAAGGCAAAACAGGTTACCCATAAAAGAGCAGGGGATGCCTTCACTTCGGACACTTTACTCAGCTATGCTCAGGCACTGGTTGATCTGGAGAAAGAACTTATTCAGGCCGATGACCTGTTAAAGCTTGAAAAAGTATTGAAGCAATTTACTAAAATCAATATCGAGAAATCTAAGTTCTCTTTTATATCCAACGAGGACCTGGCCGAAATCATTCCATCTGAAAATTTCCTATTGCTTCCACCTTTTCGGGGGCAGTTTATTGGAATTGAAATGAACTGGAACGAAGACGATACCATCAAGCTCACGAAGCGGCTTTTTTTCTTCAATACCCTGGTTCATTTTTTTAAATCCCAGCAGGAAGTGGAAGATCCATTTTTTGATGAAAGACTCTGGGAAAGTGTGCTGGATAGTATTCCTTTTCCGGTGGCCCTTTTATCTCAAACAGCGGAAGTGCATCAGCACAATACTCTTTTCTCCAAACTGCGCTTTCCTCCCAGCGATTGCTTGAAGCTTGAGCTGCGCGAAAAAATAATGATCAATGATATTCCTTATAATATCTACCGTAAGGACGTTTATCATCTGAATCAGAAAAAAATTCTCTTCGTTTTTTTCACTGAAAGCTTTTTCTTAAAAGGGGATGGGAACCTGACTCCAACTGGTCAGGAGCTGGGTATCATCAGTTCCAGTATTGCCCACGAACTTAATAATCCGATTGCTGGTATTCAAGCGGCCCTGACACTACTTCTTTTAGACGAGGGGCTAAATCAGGAAGCAACTCAGACACTTCAGGAAATGAAGAATGGGGCCCTTCGCTGCAAACAATTAATTGAAACTTTTTTGGGCTTTTCCCGGGCCAATCCCCGCAATCTACAGCCTTTTGAATCGTCTCTTAGTCCGATTGAGATTTGCTATCAACAGGCGCAAAATCTTCTGCGCTTCAGGACTGTGGAGAGTGGGATCCGTTTTAATTTTGTCTCAAATAAGCATGCTGACTTCCGTGCAGAAGTAAATTTAAGTCTCCTGACGATGACTTTTTATCTCATTTTGGGCGAATTAATGACTCTCTATTCCCATCAAATGCTGGTGGCGAATCGAAATCAAATAGAGAAGGTCATCAGAGGAGAGATTGTTGAGTCTTCTCAGGAAATACAGATCCAGCTCCATGAACTCAATATTTCAACATTGAGTCTATCCAAGCTTATTCAGAACCTTCTTACCATTGAAAACCTGGTGCTTCAGGTTTCAGACTATTCTCTGCGCTTTATTTACAGTCAGTCTAAAGGTGTTTAGTCGGAAACTGATACCGATCGGTTTGGTTTTCGGCCAAGTTTTCAATTTTTTCCAGATAGGCCTTTTTCTCATCTTTAATATCGCTAATTCTGAGAGTCAGGTAAAGATCAGGATGCTTTGAAAGTGAGTCGTGGAAGAGGCTCAGAAAGATATCTTTGATATCATTTTGGATGAATATTTTCTTTTTCCCTTTTTGCTGAGTCTCAAATCTTCCCACTTGTCCGGATAGGAACTGGTGAAGTTTCTTCTTATGAGAAGGGAATTTGAATATCAGTTGTGAATAGGGAGAAAAGTTTAAAAAAGAATAAACAATAAACTGACCACTGATAAGGTGAGGAGTCACCACAAAGTCATGCTCATCCATCAGTCTAGGGGCCGGTGGCAAAGGATGTTTAGCTTTTAAATAGTCGATGCTTTTTTTACGATAGCTTTCAGGGATCTTCACGAAATTGGCATTCATAAAGAAAAGTCCCTCAATGAAAGGACCGCACAGTCTGATGTGAATCTGGCTCCAGCGAAATTCCGATAAATAGCTCTTTAAATCTTCCACTTCCTCTTTAGGGGATTTTAGTGGAAGGATTGTCAGAATAACTCCGTTGTCACCTTTGATAGTCAGGACACATGGGTTATCTATTTTTTCCAGCGTCTCATAAACTTTAGTGAGTCCTTCATCCGCTTCAATAATGGCGCGATCAAGTTCAAATTTATTTCTTGGATAATAGAGCTGGTTCACTTTTCGAATATTCTTGCTCTCAAATATCTCCATATACTTCAAGAGAAGCATGCCGGTCGCTCTGGCATCTTCAATGGCCCGGTGGGCCTGAGAGTGGTGGATATTGAAGATTTGAGACATATAGTTCAAGTTTGAGCTCATGATGTCGGGAATCATGTACTTGGTCATGATGTTGGTACAGATGACCTTGTTTTCAAGGACCGGCCGCTGAAGCTTTTTTAAGACGCCATTTAAAAAGGGAATATCAAATGAAGTATTGTGGGCCACCAGGATGGTATCCCCGATAAATTCAATGATCTCATCGATGACTTCTTCAACTAGAGGAGAGTGTTCAACATCGGCCTTCCTGATGCCGGTGAGCTTTTGCACAAAATCAGGAATTTCTTTCATGGGATTGACGAGAAAAGAGCGCTCTTCTGTAATCTTTCGGTTTTCGATCTTAACCATACCGATTTCAATAATCTTTTCGGTATCAGGATTTCCACCTGTGGTTTCAAGATCGATAACACAAAATTTAAGTGAGCTTAACAGCTCACTTGAGGTAGTGAAGGCTTTTTCTTGCATGTAATTAAATGAGACATTCGCCTCATCCTTTTATTTAAAGTTTATTCCAAATGATCTGGAGTAAAAGCACAAGTGAGAAGTTCTTTAAGCTTCCTGGTTGTTTCCTTGCCCTGTTGGTCTCCGAAGGTCACTTCTAAATCTCCATCAGCAAATTCAGTCATAACTTGAAGACACATTCCACAAGGAGGCCAGCCATCCTGAGTGTAGACATAGATGCGCTTCATCTTTTTGTGGCCTTCGGAAACAGCTTTCCAAATGGCAACTCGTTCGGCACAAACTGTTCCACCGTAACTGGCATTTTCTATGTTACAGCCTTGAAATATTTTTCCATCGCTTGTTTCAACACAGGCACCAACTTTCGCCTTAGAGTAGGGAGAGTGAGATCTGGTTGAGGCATCCTGGGCCTTATCGCGTAAATCGTGACTCATTAGACTTTTCCCATTCTGTTTAGCTCACTTATAGTTTCAGTCAAAACAGTAGCAAAACCAACCATGGCCTTTTCTGCCACTAACTTAACATCAGCGTGGTTTAGTTTTTCTTGTTTAATTCCTGCCGCGTAGTTAGTGATACAGGCAACTCCTGCCACTTTTAAACCTAAGTGATTAGCTGCAATGACTTCAGGAACAGTACTCATTCCCACCATATCAGCGCCAATCGTTCTGAGCATACGGATCTCGGCCGGAGTTTCATAGGTCGGTCCCAAAACAGAGCAGTAGACTCCGCTTTTTATATCCACATGATGGTTTTTTCCGACAGTGTGAAGGAGTTCACGAAGTTCAGCATCGTAGGCATTTCCCATATCCGGGAAACGAGGTCCGAGCTCAGCGATATTTGGTCCAACTAAAGGATTTCTGCCAGAGAGATTGATGTGATCGGAAATGGCCACCAGGTTTCCTGGGTGGAACTCAGCATTGATTCCGCCTGAAGCATTAGTCAGGAAGAGATATTCAATTCCAATTGCCGCTAAAGTTCTTACCGGAAGAACGATGTCTTCCATGGCATAACCTTCATAAGCATGAAGTCGTCCTTGCAGGGCCGCAACTGTTACGCCTTTTACTTCTCCAATAATAAGGGCACCAGAGTGACCTTCAACCGAAGTGCGTTTAAAGTGAGGAATATCCTGATAAGGAATCACCATTTTATTTTCAATCTGATCAATATAAATACCAAGACCAGATCCAAGAACAATCCCAACTTTTGGTTTCTTAGATATTTTTGAAAGAATAAATTGAGAGGCTTCTAAAATTTTTGTCATTGTCATAAATATTCCTTAGCTAAGTTTCTCAATGATCAGTTTAGGTGTTTTAACCTTGGAAGCTGACATTGTGAGCACTTCTTTTAAAAATCTAGTTCTAATCGTTTCAACAATCTCTTTTTGATGAGGGTGATGCTGAATGGTGAAAATGACTTCACCTTTCTTTACCTTGTCCCCAATCTTCTTCTTGAATGTGAAACCAACTCCATGGTCAATGATGTCGGACTTTGACTTTCTTCCTCCACCGAGTTCAATCAAGAGGAGACCAATTTTTTCATTCTGAAACATTTTAATGTATCCGGACTTTGGCGCCACAATTTCCGTCGTTATTTTTGCCATAGGAAGGAGAGAGTAGTCATCAACAACTCTTTCATCTCCGCCCTGGTTTCTCAGAAGTTTTCGGAACTCATTCAGGGCCTTCCCTGAGGAAACCATTTCCAGTGCCTTTTTATGGGCCTTATCAAAAGTTTTTTCAACTCCTGCAATATGAATCATATGAGCAGCCAGAGCGATAGAAAGGTCGGTTAAATCTTTTGGACCATTGCCTTTCAAAGTTTCAATGCTTTCAATAATTTCATTTGAATGGCCGACTTCATTACCAAGTGGCTGATTCATATCTGTGATAAGCGCCACGGCTTTTTTCTTAAAGCGTTTGCTGGTTGCAATCAGGCTTTTTCCAAGAGCGCGTGCATCCTTGGTTGAACGCATGAATGCTCCGGTCCCCATTTTGATGTCAAAAACAATCCCGTTGGCACCTTCAGCGAGTTTCTTACTCATAATGGATGCCGTAATAAGAGGAATTGAGTCAATCGTGGCGGTAACATCTCTCAAAGCGTAGATCAAACGATCTGCAGGAGCAATATCCGGCGTCTGGCCGATCAGCACCAGGCCCTCTTTATTCAGCATTTTAGAAAAATCATCCAAATCAAGAGAAGTTTTGAAGCCTTTAACCGCTTCAATTTTATCAACTGTTCCGCCGGTGTGGCCCAAGCCTCGACCGGCAATCATCGGAACTTTTACTCCAGCCGCGCTGGCAATAGGGGCCAGAATAAAGGAAGCCTTATCTCCAATACCACCGGTTGAGTGTTTATCGATAACGTTTTTGCCTGGAAACTTTAATTGTTCGCCGGACTCCAACATCGCATCAGTCAGGGAAGCGGTTTCGGCCACGTCCATTCCTTTGATAAACATCGCCATCAGCATGGCCGACATTTGATAGTCGGGAATTTTATTTTCTGTGAAACTCTGGATGAACCATTTTATTTCTTTGTCGGTTAGTCGACCGCCGCGTTTTTTACGGTCAATCAGGGGATAAACTTGAAAACTTTCATTTGTCATAATCAACTCACATGTAACAACAGGTTTGCCAACTTTAAGATGGGCGCCTATCATAGTCATATGGATTCTTGCTGGCAAACTAACTCCTAGGATTGGTATGAAAAAAATTATTTCTGTGCTTTTAAGTTTAAATTTCTTCCTTGCCTCAGGAGCTTTTTCTCCCGTCCATGCCCAGGAATCAGAAGATGATATTATCAAAAGCACTCAAAACGATATTATGTTGGTGGCAGGAGCAGGGGCAGCTGGTGCCGTACTTGGATTGTCGACACTATCTTTTGTTGAGACACCATCGAATCATGTTTCTAACATCTGGACTGGTGCCGCGATTGGTGTGATTGTGGGAGTGGTTTTTGTTGCCTATACCAGTGTGCAAAAGAATTCTGAGGATTTACAGTCTTCAAAAGACTTCAATTCCTTTGAAAGAATCGCCTGGCACTCTGAAAATTCTACCGATCTGACATTGCCCTCAGTGCAATTTGGCGCTCAAATTTGGCAATTAAAATTCTAATTTAGTCCGGTTTTCCTTGCCATAAAATAATTGTGCTAGGTATAAGTTAAGGGTTTAACTTAACACATACATTAGGACGGCTTATGGATCGCTTGGTTTCCCTTATTGGCTTATTGGTCATGATTGGCATTGCTTATGCTTTGAGTGAAAGAAAGAAGGCCATTCAGTGGAGAACAGTGATCACGGGGATTATGTTGCAGGTTGTCTTTGGTCTGGTGATCCTAAAAACAGATTTTGGACGAAATGTTTTTGATAGCATCGGAAAAGGTTTCAACGCCATTCTTGGTTACACCGGTGAAGGGGCCAAATTCCTTTTTGGTGGTTTAGCTACTCCCAGCGAAAGTTTAGGCTTTATCTTTGCGACGATGGTTCTTCCAACCATCATTTTCATGAGTGCACTCATGTCTGTTCTCTATCACATTGGAGTTATGCAAAAAGTCGTTGAAGTTGTTGCAAAGGTCATGATGAAAGTCATGAGAACTTCCGGAGCTGAATCTCTGGCGGCAGCAGCTAATATCTTTGTCGGTCAGACAGAAGCCCCTTTGGTGATTAAGCCATTTGTGGGAAAAATGACCAAATCAGAACTTATGTGTCTAATGACTGGCGGGATGGCCACTGTAGCAGGTGGGGTTCTTGCGGCCTATGTAGGATTTGGGATTGATGCTGGTCACTTGTTGGCCGCTTCAGTGATGTCTGCTCCTGCTGCCTTGGTTTGTGCCAAATTGTTAGTTCCGGAAGTAGAGGAGTCAGTTACGGCCGGGGTAGTGAAAATTGATCTTCCAAAAGTTTCAGCAAATGTTATTGATGCTGCCGCCACTGGTGCCTCTGATGGTTTAAAGCTTGCTGTTAACGTTGCGGCGATGCTTTTGGCCTTCATCGCCCTGATCGCTATGCTTAATGGAATTCTTTCTGCCATGGGCGGATGGTTTGGATACCCTCAGCTGACTTTCGAACTGATTATGGGCTACGTGAACGCTCCGGTTGCTTGGCTTCTTGGAGTTCCTTGGGAAGATTGTTTCACTGTAGGGGCAATCCTCGGTAAAAAATTAGTTCTTAATGAATTTGTAGGTTATTTAGATTTAGTAGCGGCCAAGGCCCAAATTTCTGAACGTTCTACTATTATTACCACATACGCTCTTTGTGGTTTCTCCAATTTCTCCTCAATTGCCATCCAGCTTGGGGGGATTGGGACCATGGCCCCAGAAAAAAGACCGACCCTTGCGGCCTATGGAATCAAGGCCTTAATCGGTGGAACACTCGCTTGCTACATGACAGCATGTATTGCCGGACTTTTTATTTGATATAAAAAGATGTAACCTGACTGTAATTACGTTTTTAAGTTTTTACAGTTAGGACATTTTTCATGGCAAAAGAACTTGTGGTCAACCAGACGCACAGTGAGTCGCGTATTGCGCTCATTGAGAATGGTGAGATCTTGGACTTCCTTATTGAGCGACATTCCCCCAAAAATGAATCAGCTCCCATCGTTGGAAATATTTATTTAGGACGCGTTTTACGGGTCCTTCCTGGAATGCAATCGGCCTTTGTGGACATTGGTCAGGAGCGCGCCGCCTTCCTGTACGTGGACGATGCTTATCTTCCTACATTGGATGAGCAGCGTGAAATGCAAAGCCGAATTGAGACTACCGAATCCGCTTCCAAACGTCTGGGCGAAGTCATCCCGGATGAATTTTCCACCCTAACAGAAACCGTCGACATGAAATTCCGTCCGGATGTAAAGATCCAGGATTTCCTGAAAGAGGGTGATGAAATTGTGGTTCAGATTGCCAAAGAACCAATTTCGACTAAAGGTCCGCGAGTTACCAGACATATTACTCTCGCCGGCCGTCACATCGTGTACATGCCATTTATTGAACACACCGGCGTCTCACGCAGGATTGAATCAGAAGAAGAAAGAAAGCGTCTCAAAGAAATTCTGGATTCGATACGTCCAGAAGGTGTTGGTGTTATTGCCCGCACAGTAGCTGAAACTCAAAGCTATAAAGTCCTCAAAAACGATTACAATAATCTGGTCAAAATCTGGAAAGATGTTCAGAAGAGAATAGAAAAGGCCAAGGCTCCGGTAGAGCTTCATCAGGATCTGTCTTTCATCCAGCGTGCCCTGCGCGACATTATGGACGAGGACGTTGATAACTTGATCTCTGACTCGAAGGCAGCTGTTAAACAGATTGAAAAGTTCATTCAGAGATTTATTCCTCATCATAAAGCGAAGATTAAGTTTTATGACGGAGAAACGCCGATTTTTGAGCACTATGGGATTGATATTGAAATTGAGCGGGCTCTCTCAAATCAAGTCTTCTTAAAGTCCGGCGGCTCCATCAATATTGATCAGACTGAAGCTCTGGTTTCCATCGATGTGAACACCGGTAAATTTGTCGGTAAGAAAACGCTGGAAGAAACCATTCTTAAAACCAATCTGGAAGCGGTCAAAGAGATCGTTTATCAACTTCGTTTGAGAAATTGCGGCGGTATTATCATTATCGATTTCATCGATATGGAAAAAGAAGAACATCGCTCTCAGGTGTATACCACCTTACTTGAGGCACTCAAAAAAGATCGTTCTAAAACCAACGTTCTTCCGATCTCAGGACTCGGCCTGGTGGAAATGACCAGAAAGAGAACCCGTGACACTTTAATTCGTACCATGTGCGAGCCATGCCCTTATTGTGAAGGTGTAGGTAGAGTGAAATCAGTGGAGACTGTGAGCTTTGAAGTCATCAGAGAATTGCAAAAAGTGATGAAGCGCTCATCGACTTCAAAAATCACCATTTTTGCTCACCCTGAAGTCTGTGCCAAATTATCCTCAGAAGATTTTGGTATTATTGAAGTGCTGGAAGAGACTTATAACAAGACTCTACTGGTGCGAGCGGATAATAACTATCATGCTGAACAGTATGAGATTTACGCTCCGGACGCTTAAAGAAAAACAATTATTGGATTGAGGAAGTCTCTGATTTCTTCAATCCAACAAATCTTGAATTAGTGATCTGATCTGTTCTTTTTTCTGATCCTGGGCCTTGTCATTTTTAGCTGAATTTTTTTCATTAAAATCAATCTTCGAATAGGCCGAACTCAGTCTCTTCTCAAGTGACTTGTTCACGTTGATACTCTTTAAAAAGTTCCTGGCCTCCAGGGACGCTTCCAGATGTCTTTGAGCAGAGCTTTTAGTCGCATCATTGGATTTATCATAGGTTTCCGGCAAATCAATCGAACCCAGTCTTCCTCCAGTAATTTGGAAAATAAGGGCCTTGGCCTTTTGGCCCAAAGTCATGTCTCGTTTATCGGTAAGGTTTTTTAAGGCCATGGTAGCAGTGATATCTACTCGTGCCCTGATTAGTTCAATCATGATCTCTCTATTAATACCACTGACCAACAGCTCTTCATGATCCTGTAGTTTCTCGTGTTGATGGTCTTTTAACAGGGCTTTCTTCATGAGATCATAAAAAGATTCACTAGAATCACCACTCTCATCCAAGGCCGCAGAAATAGCATAGAAAGACATATCCAATTTGTTGTCTTCATTCATGGGATTTAGTTTGTAAGGATTAATCTTCCAGAATAAATCACTGACTTTAAGGGAAAATTCGTTAACCGCCTTTGAATAGAGCGACTCAGATTTGTCCTTGTTTACCGCCAGCTGAAAATCAAACGAGCCAAAATAATCAATAGCCGCACTCAGACGACTGCCCATTTCGGCTTCCTCTTCCATTAAAATCTGAAACTTTTCATCCCGCCTGTCGGTCGCTTCCTGGGAGATCTGCTCATATAGATGAGAAGTTATCTTTTGCTCAGTCTCGTTGCTCTGAGTATGAGTAACTTCCTCCGTGGACCTCTCTATGATCTGAACTTTCTTCTCTACCTTGGAGCAGGCGCTTGAGATCAATAAACAGGCGAGGATAAATGAGGACTTTTTCATAGAGGCTCCTTAATAGTTGAATAATAAAGGAGGCAGCCCAAGAAGGGGGTAGGGTGGATAAAGAAGACAGGGGTGTCAACTTTGTAGACGCTTCTGTAACTCCTTAAAATTTCGAAAGACCGACTAATTAAATTAGCGCTGTGCGCGTTTTTGAATAATCAAAGAAAGATTGGACGAAAATAACCCCCCTGTGTTAACTTCCCCCCTGACATACATTTTACTTATTTCATTCTCGCTCATAGCAATAGTGTTATGGGCTTTTTATAATCCAGGAGGAAATATGATCTACGAAACGGCTTTCGTCGTTCGCCCGGACGCATCTGAGGAAGTTGTAACTTCCATCAAGAACTCCCTAGCTGAAACTTTCAAAGAGTACGGCGCAGAAGTTCTAGTTACTGATTCATGGGGAGTGAAGACTTTCGCTCAACCAACTGAATCTGGCCTTAAGAAAGGCGCTTACCACTATTTCATGTACAAAGGTGCTGGCAACCTTAACGCTGAAATTGAGCGTCGTTTCCGCATTAATGAACACCTTGTTCGTCACTTGATCATCAAGCTTGGCGAAGACAAGCATCAAGATGAAATCGTTAAAGCTTACAAAAACCCTAATCACACTCAGGCTGCTGAAGTTGATGATGAAGGTGGATTCGGTGGCGACGATAAAGACAAGAAAATGCACTCTAAGCGCAAGTCTTGTTGGTTCTCTGCTAAGAAAACATCTCCAGATTGGAAAGACCCTAAGTCTTATTCATGGCTAGTTAACGAGTTTGGAAAAATTTCTCCAGCTCGTATCACTGGTTTGACTCCGACTTTCCAGCGTCGTGCAAACGAAGCTATTAAGCGCGGTCGTAACATGCTTCTTATCAGCTACCAGTCTAACGACACTGCTCGTTAAGCTAGGTTTATAAACTGGTATGAATACTGAAGTGATGCAAACCCCACAATTAACGACAGGTAGATTGCTCCTCTTAGGCGCAGCTTCGGTCATTTTGTGTCTGAGTTTCATCATGGCAATATTCGCTCCATTTCCATTGGCCCTGGCAGTCATTCTTTATGGAAGGACTAAGGGGTATTTAACTGGCGTGGCAGGACTTATTTTAAGTTATGCTTTCGCAAGTTTGGTTTATGGGGATTTCACGCTGCTTGGATTTTATTTTGGTGTAGTGATTTTCGGATTTGGAATTGCTGAAATCGTCCTAAGGGGAATTTCTCCTATTAAAGGCATGGTCAGTTTTGGATTGGGTTTTATCCTTCTCATGGCGGCCAGTTTTGGTTTTCTGATGAACAGTATGAACACCACACCTAAAGAATTTATCCTTCAGCAGATAGAGAAGAGTTCGGATAAAATTGCCGAGCAGAAAAAAGTTGTTGAGCAGAGTGGAGACAAAGATTCCATTGAAGTTCTTCAGCTTCTGGACCGTCCTGATTTGTTGGCCAAGGAATTGATTGAGTCTTTTCCAAGCTACTTCTTCATGGGTGTGTTTCTGATGCTCTGGTTTAATATGTTCATGGTTCTTAAAAGTCGTAGACTTTTATTTTCCGGACAAGATTATCCGCATTCTGAAAGAGAACTTCTGAACTTCAAGGTTCCCTTCGGATTTATTGTTGTCCTGGCCTTAGGGCTGGTGCTCGCTGTCTGGGGAGATATGTTGGGTTCAGGTGCTTATGAATCAATTGGACACACGATCATCTTTTGTCTTGGGATATTTTATTTCTTTCAAGGCTTTGGTGTTTTCAGTGCGATGTTGAACTTCTTGGGCATTGTAGGTTTCTTTCGTACATTGATCGTGATGATTACTATCTTTATGGCCAGTTACCTTATCGCAATCGCCGGTTTATTTGATAATTGGTTTGATTTCAGAAAGTATTTTGTAAAACGTAAAACTGAAGATTAATTTTTAGGAGAACAATATGAAAGTCATCCTTATAGAAAAGGTTAAGGCCTTAGGAACAATCGGGGAGATCGTTAACGTATCTGCCGGTTTCGCTCGTAACTATCTTTTCCCAAAGAAATTCGCCATTCTAGCTGACGATAAGAACGCAAACGTTCTTAAAGATAAGCAGAAAGCACTAGCTAAGAAAGTTGCTGCTGAGAAAGCAGAAGCTGAAGCAGCTAAGAAAAAAATCGAAGGCATCACTGTTGAGCTTATCAAGAAAGTTGGAGCTAACGGTCGTCTTTTTGGTGCTGTTACATCTCAAGAAATCGCTAAAGAACTTGAAAAGCAAGGCGTTTCTATTGAACGTCGTCTTCTTTCTTTTGACGGTTCAATTAAGTCCCTTGGGACTTATGACGTTAAAGCGAAGCTTTTCAATGACGTTGTAGCTACATTCAAACTTAAAGTTACTATGGACGCTGCTATGGCCGAGCAACTTAAGAAAGAACAAGCTGAAGCTCAAAAGCGTAACGCTGAGAAGAAAGCTAAAGCTGAAGCTGCTAAAGCTGAAGCCGCTGCTGCTGCTGAAGCTGCTGCAAACGAAGAGTAATTCTTTTCTCTTAATGAGACCGGAGAGTAATCTCCGGTCTTTTTTCTTTTGAAGATCAAGGGGTCCATGATGACCAATCCACAGAACGAACTTCCTCATGACATTGGCGCTGAAAAAGCACTTTTAGGGTGCTTACTCATCGATAACTCCAGTTTCGATGAAATTTCCGATGTGAACCTTGAAGCGGGCGATTTCTATCACCCGCAATACGGCATTATCTTTCAGGCGATTAAAGACCTGCACATGGAGGCCATGCCGTTTGATATTGTTACCGTGGCTTCGAAGCTTAATGATCATGGAAAGCTTGAGAAGATCGGCGGCCAGACGGCCCTCATCACCATCTGTGATGAAATTGGTTCGGCGGCCAACGTTGAATATTATGCCCGTCTGATAAAGCAAAAAAGCATGTTGCGTGAAGTGGTCAGAACGGCCACCCGTATTATGCAAACCGGCACCAATTTTTCTGGAAACGTTGAAGAGTTTCTCCAGGAAGTTGAGGCGAGCTTCTTTAAACTAACTGCTCAAACTAAAAACAATAAAATGGTTCCTCTAAAGCAAGCGCTTTATGAGAACTTAAAGGAACTCGAGAAACCGGCCCGCGCTAAAGGCGAGATCATGGGCGTTTCAACGGGCTTCCAATCTATTGATAGAAGTCTTCTGGGACTTCAGCCAGGTCAGCTGGTGCTGATTGCTGCACGTCCAGGTATGGGTAAGACCGCCCTGGCCCTTAACTGGGCTGTAGCGGCGGCCAAACAAACCAATATGGCCGTGGCAGTATTTTCTTACGAGATGATGTACGCAGAACTTTCCATGCGTCTTCTGGCCTCTGAGGCCTGTGTTGATGCACGAAAGCTTAAAACGAAGGAGTTCAATGAAATGGATCTCCGGAGTATTTCCAATGCCGTTCAGAAGCTCTCCAATTTAAAACTCTATATTAATGACTCAGGTGCCACGAACCTGATGGATATTCGTTCATACTGCAGAAAACTTAAGGCCGAGCAGGGGCTTGCCATGATTGTGGTGGATTACCTTCAGATCATGCCTATGCACGTAAAAAAGCAAAATCGTGAACAAGAAATTGCAGAGCTTTCTCGTGGATTCAAAATGCTCGCCAACGAACTGGAAATTCCAGTAGTGGCACTTTCTCAGCTTAACCGTACCGCTGCTTCCAGAACAGACCGACGACCTCAGCTGCAAGATTTGCGAGAGTCAGGTTCACTAGAGCAGGATGCCAACATTGTGTGCTTGATTCACCGGGAAGATTATTATGATGCCAATACCCCGAAGAAGGGTATTGCCGAAGTCATTATTGCTAAAAACCGAAACGGTGAACCAGGAACAGTAGAGTTATCGTGGATTGGTTCACAGACTAAGTTCGCCGATCTGGCCCCTGGCAAGACAGAGCAGTAATGATCTTTTCAAAGTTCAAGTGGAATGAATCATCTCTTCTTGAATTAACGAAGCCCAAAAAAGCTTATATCTATTACCGCACAACCAGACTAAACCTGCTGACAGGATTTCCTGAAGTGTATCACCTGGATCTTTTTTTAAAGCATCTGGATGAAATGAAGGTTCAGGACAAGGTTGATCATCCGACAGTCTTTCATTTTTATTATGAAATGGGACTCATCCTTAAAGGTTTGGGTCATACAGTTGATGAGAATGCGCCCATAGCTATTGAGCTTGAGTACGAGAAGAAAAGCTTCAAGAAAATTCCTAAGTCTCGACTTAAAAACATTCATCTAAAATCACTTGAACGGCCTTCATGGACCGAATATAAGGAAGCGTTTAACCGTATTCAGGAACACCTGTTAAACGGAAATTGTTATCAGGTTAATCTCACTTACCCTTTTGAATTTATGACGGAAGAAGCATTGGATCCGAGGGATATTTGTGACTTCTTTTTTTCCCGAAAGGGAGTGGGCAGTTACGGTCATGCGACTTTCCTCGGCGATGAAATGATTCTTAGTAATTCTCCTGAATGTTTATTTCAGTACAATAAAAATGAAATTAAAACGATGCCGATTAAAGGCACGGTTCAAATTGGCAAAAGTTGGAAAAAAGAGTGGCAACAGATGTTGGGCGACGCCAAAGAAGAAGGTGAGCTCAACATGATTACTGATCTTCTTAAAAATGATCTGAATAAACTGGAATCTCCGCGGGCCAAGGTTTTGAAGGCCCGATCTCCCTTGGTTGTCCCCGGACTCTTGCATCAATGCTCACTGCTTTCAGTAAAACTTGATTCTCCTATATCGCTTTTAAAAACGATGGAAAGTTTATTTCCAGGAGGCAGCATCACAGGTGCTCCCAAGAAGAGAGTGATGGAGATTATCCAGGAAGTAGAGTGCTACTCGCGAGGTATTTATACGGGCTCGACACTCCTTTGTTTAGGTGAGCGGAAGATTGCCAATATCAATATCAGAACGGCTACTTTATCTATTGGGGAGAAGCAGTGGCGCTATGGAGCTGGTGGAGGCATTACGTTACTTTCTAAGGCACCGAGTGAATATCAGGAGATGGAAGCGAAGGTTGCGAGCTTTCTAACATTGCTAAAGACCCCAGGATATTAGTCGGAAATAGAGTAATTACATTCACTTGAAGTATTTTTCTCAAGAATAACCTAACATCATCTTACATCTACTGTCCACTTCATTGACTTTTATTTTAGTCAAAAGATACGCTTTCAAACACAAAAGCTACTAAATGGATTTAGAGCAAAATGTTCAAGGAGCACAGAATGACAACAACTCTACCCACGAAGGGTCAAGAAGAGAAAAACGGGAAAGTAAGTCTCGAAATGCTGGCCAAGATGACCGGTTTTCCTGTTGAAATGATTAAAGAAGAAATCTTCAAAGGGGAAGGGGACGATCAGGTTTCCATGGATGAACTCCGTTCCGCTATGCTTTCTTATATTGATTCCACCATGCTAATTGAAGACCAAAAATAGAAAAAACCCCCGCCACGACGGGGGTTTTTTATTTTCTGACAACGCTTCTCAAATTATTTAAGCCCGATCATTATTCTCCAGTAAAACCAAATATTTAAGTTCATTTCTAAGATTCCGATACTTTATCCATACAGACTCTTTTTTGTTCAAGGGTGATCTATGGATATTTCTACAGTAGCTGGTTTAGTTCTCGCAACTCTCGCGATTATTGGTTCCATTCTATATGGTTCACCGATGTCGATCTTTATCGATTATCCCTCGGTAATTGTTGTGGGTGGTGGGGTTATTGCTACAACCCTCATTAAGTGGCCTATGGAGAATGTGAAGGCGTTAGTAACGATTTATATGAAATCGATTTTCAGTTCTTCGCCTGATCCAAAATCAATGATTGAAGAAATTCAGAAGCTCGCTGAAACCGCCCGTCGTGAATCAGTTTTCGCTTTGGAAAAAGTTCCTGTTGAAGATAAATTTTTGAAAAAAGCAGTCACACTTGCCGCAGATAACCGTCCACCGGAAGTAATAACTTCAATTCTTTCACTGGAAATTGCTGCCATGGAAGATCGTCATTCTGTCGGTGTAGATATTCTTGAAGGGATGGGTGCTGATGGTCCTGCGTTTGGTATGATTGGTACACTGATTGGTCTGGTGCAGATGCTCCAGAACATGTCAGATCCATCTTCCATTGGTCCAGCGATGGCCGTTGCTCTCTTAACGACTTTCTACGGTTCTGTTATTGCCAACGTATTTACCATTCCAGTTGCGGCCAAGTTAAAACGGCGCTCAAAACAGGAATCGACTAATATGAACATCATCGTCGCCGGAGTATTGGGAATTGTGGCGGGTGAAAACCCACGTGTTATTCGTGAGAAGCTGGACTCCTTTCTTGCTCCTAAAGACCGTCTGGTTGAAGAGAAGAAGGAGTAGTTATGGATGTGCAGCCAAAATGTCCTCCCTGTAAACCAGGTGCACCAGGGTGGCTTGCGACCTTCTCCGATCTTTGTACGCTGCTCCTGACGTTCTTTATTTTGCTGCTCTCATTTGCCAAGACTGAGACCGCCAAATATGAAGCGGCGATCGGATCATTACGTAACGCTTTTGGCGGTAATGTGCTTAAGGCCGGTGAGGTTCTGCGTTCGGGTAAATCTCCTAGTGATGCTCCAACAATGATTGATTCCGATTCTCCTGCTAAACCTTTTCCGATTGAATTTTTAACGGCTGAGGGTCTACTTGATAAGCATGAAGTTAACCGTGAATCTGATACGCAGCTTAATCAATTGAAAAAAATGCTGGCAGATAACGAGTTGATGGACTCCGCCAATGTCTATGAAATGCCCGAGACCATTATGGTCCGCATGAAAGATAAAATTCAATTTCAAAAAGGTTCTGTTGGCATTGATGAAATCAATATTCAAGTCTTCGATCGTCTGGTGAAGATGATGAAAGAAAATAACTGGAATATTTTAATTGAAGGTCATGCTGAAGAAGGTGAGGTTCCAAAAACTGGTGAGGATGCTTATACTTTGTCCAGCCAGAGAGCACTTGCCGTGTCTAAATCTCTGCTTCAAAGAGGGATTTCTGCAGACAGAATCACTACGATCTTTTATGGTGACTCACGTCCACTGCAAAAGATTAACGGTCAAATCTCTGATCGACGAGTTGAATTCGTGTTAAAAAAATCTGATTTAAGAACTGAAGGACGGAAGGTCGAGGCCCGCTAATGGAGTTTGTTGAGTTTTCCTGGATGCAGGATGAGCCTTCCCTGAAAGAAGCGCTGAAAAAGACATTGGGAAGCTCAGGCCAGCTCATAAAAAAGCATTTTTCCTCGAAAGAACAAGACCGGCCAGTCAAAGGCAGACAGAGTTATCGTCTTCCTTTGACATTCGTCAATCATCTGAAAATTAATCCTGAATACATCGGGCCGGAAGTCAGAGTCATCTCTGAGAACGATGACTTTATTGTTCTTCATAAGCCGCCGGGTGTGCACTGCCATCCGCTAAACTATGAGGATAAGGACACGCTTTTAAATTTTCTGGTTACTGCCGGTAAGTGGGAATCACTTCGCATAAACGAATCAAATTATGACCGGGGACTTCTTTATCGCCTTGATCATGAGACATCTGGAGTCATGGTGCTGGCCAAGACCGAAAAGGCGCTGCGGACTGTCCGCGATAACTTTAATACGGCCATGAAGAGAAAGTTTTATTGGGCCATTGTTGAAGGGAACTTTGATCAAGATGGGTTGTGGACCCATCACTTTAAACCAACCGGGCTGAAAGGGATTAAACAGAAAGTCGCTGATTGGCCGGATCTCACTACCCAGGAAGCAACTCTGTCTGTGATGAAAATACTTTCGCAAGAAGGTAAGAGTCTTGTTCTGGTTAATTTGAAAACTGGAATCAGACATCAGATCAGGGCCCAGCTGTCTCATCTGGGATTTCCTATTTTAGGGGACGAGCTCTATGGCGGTAAAAAAGCAGACCGGCTTTTTCTCCACGCTCTTCGCTATGAGTTTTTTGAAACAGTCGAAGACCCAGACGCAGAATTATTTAATATCTTCTTTGACCTGAACAGTGCTCTGCAAATGAGTCATGACGTGCTCGGGCGTTTCTAGGGTAGAGAGCTTCACGATAAATTTCCCTTCAGTGACAGCATTAATAACCATCTTAGGATGAGTTAATTTAAAGCGCACAAAAAAGACTTTTTCCAATATGTCTGAATAACTACTTCTGGCCACAAAGCTCATATGATTGGCGAGCTGACGGTACATGAGGGCCTTGAGGTTGGTGGCATCTGCAGGTACGACGACTTCATTAATCTCTACTGCAAGATTATTTCCTTCACAAAAAACCTTCCAATTATCAGGGATTTTTTTCTCCAGTCTAACCAGGACTGCCTTGCAAGAGGTCGAGATTAATTTGTCGTTATGGAAGATTCCCCACTTCTGATCACTTGCCACTTGATAAATAAAGAGGCCGAACATGAGAAGTCCGATGGCAAGTACTGGTTTTTCCATGAAATATTTCATAGGTCTATTATCTCCGTTCTAACCTTTTTTTGCACTAAAGACTTCTGAGAAAATACCCGATAAGCAGAGTCAGGAAAGAGGTGCTATGAAAAAAGATCCTGCTCCAGATGTGTTGAAAAAGCTTATGGTTCTTGGTGAAAAACAAGGGGCAATAAGATTGAATGACCTGGCCCAAGAAATGAACCTTGGACCTGAAGAGACCCTTGGTTATTTACGACAGATTTTCCCCGTTGGTACTGGCATTGAAGTCTATCAAAAAGAAGACGAGTGCTGGGTTGATATCAAAGGGGAGGCGATTCAATATATGCTTCCGCTGTCGCCGGCGGAGTGGATCCAACTCCATCAGATTCTGAGCAAAGATCAATCATTTGATAGTCCAGTGAAATACTCCCTTAAGAAAAAGATAACTGAAAACGGGCCAATAAAGGTGATTATGGAATTACTCAATCAGCTCCAAATGTGGGACCAGGAATTAAGCGAGCTGCAACAGGTGATGGTAAAAGAAATGGACGATGCGATTCATGATGAAAACATGATTCAGCTGACCACTCATGAAGACAGAACTTACACTGTTTATCCCTGCAAAGTTCTTCATTTAGAAGGTCACTTAAGTCTGATCGCAGAAGATTCTGTTGATCACTGCCTTCTGGTCGTGCCGCTTAAGGATGTTAAAGAATTCAGCTGTCTTAAAACTCATCAAGAGGCCAAAGTCACTCCTTTTGAAATTGAAGAATTTATCACTGCCATCAGGGCGATGAATGAGAAAGAAACCAGACTTATACTTAAGATCCATGAACCGCATTCCACTAATCTTTTCCCTGATCACCATTTTCTTGGTAAGCCCTGTATGATCACCAATCCCAGCGGGGACCTTATCTGGGCCGCTTATGTTGAGCCTTGCGAGGCGCTTTATGAGTGGTTAATGACACTGGGACAAAAAGTGGAAATTCTGGATCCGGTTAATTTCAAAGAAGAATACCTTATCTATTGTGAAGAAAAATTGAGGAAAATAGCTTAAAATCGGGAGGATGAATCAATCCTCTCGACCCTATTTTCTTCTCTCCTTCCTCCCGGCCCTGGCCTATTGGTGGCTTGAAACTTACTTTACTCTGGAAATTGCTCTGATCGGAGGAGTCGTTCTGGGTGTCATCGAGATGGGGCTGGAAAAAAAATTCACCCATCATGTGCATACTCTTTCCAAATTAAACCTGGGTCTGATCGTTGTGCTGGGTGGAGTTTCTTTAATAGCGAAAGAAGGACTCTTTTTTAAACTACAACCGGCCTTTACCGGTCTGGCGCTTGCTGGATTTCTGCTGTTTAAAAAAATAAAAAATCAGTCACTGATGGTGGAGATGCTTCAGGATATGAAGCAGAAACCACCGCTGCCGGAAGAAATTTATAAAGTCATGGAATGGCACATGTGTCTATTCCTGATTGGTTTTGCCATCTTCATGGCCTATATCGCCATTATGCAATCGACCTCCGTTTGGCTTTTCTGGAAAACGGGCGGGTTCTATATTGCATTTGGCTGTTTTATTGTTGTGGAGATGATTTATATTCGTTTGTTCGCTCGGAGATTTAAAAAATGAAAATTTGTATTTTTTGCGGAGCTAATGCCAGCAATGATCCTGAAGTTGACCGCCAGGTAAAAATCATAACAGATGAATTTTACCGTCATGGGGTAGAAATGGTTTATGGCGGTGCCGGAATCGGAATTATGGGAGCCCTTGCCACAGCGCTGATGCTGAAAGGCGGAAAAGTGACGGGAGTGATCCCTCAGCAATTGATGAAAAAAGAAATTGCCCATGGAGGACTGACCGAACTTCATGTCGTTAAAGATATGCATGATCGAAAGAAAATGATGTATGACCTCTCTGATGCTTTTCTCATTTTTCCAGGAGGAATGGGGACGATGGATGAGCTTTTTGAAATCCTTACCTGGAAACAGTTGGGCATTCACTCAAAACCAATCGCTCTATTTAACATTAATAACTATTACGACCACCTTTTGAATTTTTTGAATAATGCAACTGACAAAGGGCTTATCAAACCAGTGGACCGAAAATTACTGTTTGATTCTGATTCATGGAACGACATCTGGGATTACTTTAAGGCAGGAAAAGCATCACCATGAGTTTTTGGGGATTATTTGGAAAAGATCCAAAAGAACTATTCTTCAATTTTAATCCGATTGGAAGTCATTGGAGAGTAGTGACGTGGAATTTCGATATCGAAGATCCTTCTGTTCGTCGGTGGACTCTGGAAGTTCACGGAGAAAAACAGAAAGTGATTCATTGGGAAAAAAAGAAAATTGAGACACTGACTTTCTTTGAGGAAAGTAAAAGTCTTCATAAAGAAAAGATGTCTCAGAAAAATGCTGAACTCATGACCCTGATGAATCTGGCGATTCATTCGACATTAAAAAAGAGCATCGAACAGAATCAGGAATTTATGTTAACTCCTGTTACCGGGGCGACGACTCAGGACATTCAGAATGAGACCAGGGTCTTGCAGTGGATTCAGACCACTTTTGGCACGCTGATCAGGGCCATTGATAGCATGAAGGATAAGAGTCATCTTATTCTAACGGCTGCCTGTTTTTCAGGGAAGGTCCCCGAGAGTGGAGAAGAAGTTTTAAGAGTGATGGCCTTTAATCTGGATATCTTTTATTATATGAGAGAAGATCAAACTCTGCAGATTGTCGTCTTCAATGATAAGGACTTGGGCCACGGTGAAAGTAAAACTCCTACTTTTCAGCAAATTATCAAAGTTACAAAACCGCAGTTCTATGATGAAATAATTAAATTGCTGCATCGACTCGCCAAAGAGGGAGAAGTTCGTTGATTGGTTTTTTTGTTCTGGTCTTTATTTATTTTGGCTTTTCCTGGGGTCTTCCCTGGCATAAACTTCCTTCAACTATTTCTTTCTCCTACATTTTTGATCTCCTTTTTGCCTTAGGCGTCTCTTTTTTCTTTAGACTTCCCTGGAAGTTTCGCTGGAAAGTTAACAAGCAAAGCTTGAAGGCGATGGGTGAAACCCTGGCCCTTGCAGTCGGCGCCATTGCTGCCATCTGGTACATGGATATTGAAACTCCCTTCCGTCTGGTAAGTGGTCTGGAATGGCACTTATTGTTTTTTGCGCCCATTTTAGAAGAACTGGTTTTTAGACAAACTTTTCAGCGGATGCTGATTTCTCAGGTTGGGGGTAAATATGTAACCTCCATGCTCGTGGCCTCAGTTTTTGCCTTCTCTCACTTAGTTGGCCTGACGGTTTTGCCGGTTGAATACGTACCCTTCATTGGATTTCAGGTTTTTTATACCTTCGCACTCGGGCTTATTTGTGGGCAGGCCCTGCTTCGCTTCCATTCCGTATTTGCGCCTATTTTCATGCATTTTGTTTTTAACCTGACCTTCTATGTCGCGCTACAGCTAGAAGTCATTTAATTCAATTTACATTTATGGGGCCCATTGCTATATTGCGCCATAATTTTATTCACCCTTAGTCTTAGACTTAATAACTAAATTTTTAAGGGACCTCATGGACACTACTAAAACTGACTCCGTTAAAGTCGGAGAGCTCGATTTTCCCCCTCGTAAAGTTTGGATGAAAACTTACGGCTGTCAGATGAACTATCATGACAGTGAACGAATCATGTCTCATTTATCTGGTTTAAATTTCACGAAGACGGAAGATCAATCTGATGCCGATCTGGTGATCTTTAACACCTGTGCGGTAAGAGATCTGGCGAACCAGAAATTTTATTCTCATCTGGGTGAAACAAAAAAACTAAAAACTAATCCTGATATTGATCCTGAAACAGGACTTAAGAAAAACGTCATCGTCGCGGCCGGTGGATGTATTGCCCAAACTGAAGGGAAGGATCTGGTTCAGAAATACAAGCAGCTGGACTTTGCTTTTGGGACGGACGTTATCGATAACATCGGCGAGATGGTTTACCGCGCCTATGCCGGCGAGAAAAAATTTACTGTAACTGCATGGGATAGATCTGATAACTATTCGATTGAAACGAAGATCACTCAGGGAACACCTCAGGCCTTCGTCAATATCATCAAGGGCTGCGATAAGTTCTGCTCCTATTGTATTGTTCCCTTTACCCGAGGACGTGAGAAGTCACGCCGATTGACGGAAGTGGTGACTGACGTTAAACGTCTGGTTGAATATTCCGGCATTCAGGAAGTCATGCTTCTGGGTCAGAATGTGAATTCATATGGAAAAGATAACGGCGAATCTTTGGGTCAGCTTATTATGGAACTCGAAAAAGTAAATGGTCTCCATTTACTTCGCTACACCACCTCACATCCTTATGATGTGACCGATGATTTAGTAGAGGCCCATGGCAATTCTAAAAAACTCGCTAACCACCTTCATTTGCCGGTCCAGTCCGGATCCAATACTGTTCTTCAGCGCATGCTCCGTGAATATACGGTTGAACATTACCTGACTCTCTTGGCGAAAATGCGTAAGGCCAACCCTGAAATGGTTATCACCAGTGATATCATCGCGGGTTTTCCGAATGAAACGGAAGAAGAGCACCAGGCAACCCTTCAGCTCTTAAAAGACGCTCAGTTCGATAATATTTATGCCTATGCTTATTCATCACGAAAAGGCACCAAGGCCGCCAGAATGAACGATGCTTTGACTGATGATATCCGTGGGCGTCGTCTGCGCGAAGTCATGGATCTGCAATTAACCATTCAGGCCAACATCCGCGCCGGCATGATCGGGAAAACCTATCGGGTGCTGGTGGACGGGAAAAATATCAGCAAGGGCGTCCTTAAGTGGCAAGGCCGTTCTTCTTGTAACCGCATTGTGCATTTTGAACCGCAAACTCCTGATCATGATTATCAGTGGCATTGGGTGGATGTTGAGATTACTTCCGCCACGGCCCTTTCAACTCAAGGAACAATCATTAAGGATCACGGGAAGTCGCTGTGAAGCTTTTTTGCTTCATTTCTGCCTGGTTCGCTTTCTCGTTGGGGATAATCGGTGCTTTCCTGCCGGTTGTCCCAACAACCCCTTTTCTTATTTTGTCGGCCTTCTTGTTTTCCAAGTCTTCTCCGAAGTTCCATAAGTGGCTCCTTAATCTGCCGCTGGCAGGGCAGGGGCTGCAAGACTGGAATGACAATGGGATTATCAGGCCGCAGGCCAAGGCGCTTTGTTCGGTCATGATTCTTGGCTCCCTGGTTTTCATTTCCCTTAATCAGACGATCCCTCTCCCGATTAAAATGGTCGTCGCGGCCATACTTGTTTCAGTGATGATCTTTGTCCTTACTCGGAATAGTCGTTTATAAATAGATTGAAGGAATGGTCCAATCAGTTAGAATTAATGGATGCTGATTAAAGTCCTACTACTTCTCTTTTTATCCAGTGGTTGTACCATGCTTGGTTACCTGTCTGAACAAGGCATGGAGCAGGCGAAGCTTCAGTGGAATGGCCGGGACAATGAGGAATTCCTGAATGACCCCAGAATCTCTGATGAGATGAAAAGAAAGGTGATGCTGGTCGGGGAGTATAAAAAATTCTTCTATCACTACTTCGGTGAAAAAAAGACCGACATCTATTCCAAGACCACCATGCTTTCCAATAAGGCCGTTACTTATCTGGTCATTGCCAGTACCCGCACGAAGATAGAGGCCAAAGAATTCGAATTTCCTATTATGGGAAGTTTTCCTTATCTGGGTTTTTTTAAGAAGGATTCGGCTGAAGCCTTTGCTCAAAAATTAAATCAGGAAGAAAATCTCGCAACCTATATTCGTCCCGTTTATGCTTATTCCACTCTTGGCTATTTGGAAGACCGGATCTTGTCTTCTTTCTTTGAATACAACGATGTTGAACTGGCCGAGCTGGTTTTTCATGAACTTTTCCACACCATCTATTTCATTAAAGATGAAGTCGAGCTCAATGAGAACCTTGCAACTCTTTATGGCAAAGAGCTGTTGCAGGAGTATTTCAAGGGGCGCCCGGAACTTCAGCACTATATGGAGACGGAAGAGAAGAAAACTTTGCTTAGCAAAAGAGTAGTGGAGCTCATTGGCATTCTGCAGACTGAATTTGCCAAGCTTGGCGGTTTCATCACTGATGAGAAAGCCGATACACTTACTCAACGCTTTGTGACTGAAGTTTTCCAGCCTGACCTTATCTCTTATTGCGCAAAGATAAAGCTGGAAGAATCGGAATGTGAAATTAAGGACGATTGGAACCAGGCGAGCTTTGCTGCGTTCCTCACTTATGAAGAAGAACAGGATTTTCTGGAAAAACTCAAAGCTCAGAACAATTTTGACTTAAAACAATATTTAAGTTGGCTTAGAATGGAGTACAAGAAATATGATGATCAGGATGCCGTTGAAAGCTTCACTGATTATCTGAAAATAAAGGTTCCCCATGCGCCAATTGCTGCTGATTGATCCTCTTTCCAAACTAAATATCAAAAAAGATTCTTCACTCATGCTCGCCTTGGCGATGCAGAAGCGTGGAATTGAGACCTACGTTTTCTTTGAAAGCGATTTCGCCATTCATAACCAGGGCACTCAAAAACTTCGCGTCCACACCTTTGAAGGAAGTCTCAAAGAAGATCAGATCTATCTGGCTAGCTTTGAAACTACCGGCGAGAAGGTGATTGAACTGAATACCTCCGATGTCATTCATATGCGTCTGGATCCTCCTTTTGACAGCCGCTATCTGCGCATCCTATGGATGCTCGATAATCTGGTTGCTCAAGGAATTAAAGTCATGAATGACCCTCGTGGCATCATGCAATTTAATGAAAAACTTTATGCCTACCGATCCATTGGGGCCACTCCCAGTTATGTCGGACAAAGCCTGAAGCTTGCTCAACAATTCGTTCAAAGTCTTGACCCCAAACCACGGGATCTCATCTTAAAACCGATGGATCTCTACAGCGGGCTGGGGGTAGAAAAACTCACCTTGAATGATTGGGAAAAGCGCTTTGAAGAAAAAGTGATCGAGCTGCAGGGGCCAGTCATTGTTCAGCCCTTTATCGAAGCCGTCACCAAGGGTGAAATCCGCTCAATCTACTTTAAAGGAGTGGAGATCGGCACAATACTTAAGACTCCCAAAGACGGGGAATTTCTCTCTAATATCGCCCAAGGGGCGAGCTTCTGGGCCGAACCTCTCACCGAGCTCGCCAAGAGTCGAACCGAACCGATCGTGCAAGAACTCATGAAGTATGGAGTGGATTGGGTTGCCTTCGACATTCTGGGCGATGCCATTTCCGAAGTGAATATTACTTGTCCGGGATTATTAGTAGAAGTCAGCTACGCCTACCAGAAGAATCTGGCAGACGTTGTGATTGATATGATGACTAGTTAAAAAGTTTTCGTTCCGTCGGCAGCCACTTCGACATCGAGTGACCAGCATTCAGCGTTTCGAATCGCTTTCCAGGTGCTTTCGACATAAGGATTCTGAGGGTAGATGTACCCGTAGTAATCGTAATATTTTTCTTGGCCGATGCCCGGTGACCAGTTCTGATTTCCTTGCACGTTAGAGACTTTTAAATACATCCCATTAGGATATTCTTCAGCGTAGCTGGCAAGGTTAATAGCCGAGGTGCATTTATTAATATCAATCGTCTTCTGGCCCAAGCTTACGGTATTGGTAGTTCCGTCGCCTCGAGTACCTACCAGATAGAGATCAAATTTAATTCTACCGTAGCCTTTAAGAGAGGACATACCTGTCACCCTACCAGGACAAACAGTGGAAGTATTGGCCGATTCCGGCTGTAAATTGGCCTTAAAGCGCACCTTCAAGGTGGAGTCACCCCAGAAGAAATTTTTGGCGGCATCTACACTTTGTAAAGAGCTTGAGGTGGTATCGAAATAACTCTGACCGGAAGATGGGTCATAGTTAACCTGGCCCTTGAGGGTAATGGTTCCTTTACGAGTTTCGTAAGGAGTGTAGTTGATATTGGCAGGAGTCGTCGCTTCCGAACAATTGATGTTGGGCACATAGGGATAATGAACAGACCAGTTTTTATCCACATAAGTAGAGCCATAGTTCGGATAGGGGTTGTTGGTTGAACCGCCTGTCGTGCCACCAGTAGTGCTGCCTGTGGTTCCACCAGTCGTACCGCCGGTAGTACTGCCACTGGTTGTGCCACCATTACTAGTGCCATAACCGGGACAACCATAATTATAATAATTAGAACCAATACAATAAGTGTTTTGGTCACTGCTTGAGCTATTAATCTTGGTACTCTCTTGCGTACATCCTACGAGGAGGAGACTTGCTACAGAGAAAATCGATAGAATAGGCAAACGTTTCATAAGAACCTTCACTCGAGGGACTCCCTCGGATTTTACTAACTCCTTGATCCTTTCGGAATTTATTAAGAAAACTTGATAAGTCCCTTGAGTTTTAAACTAAATTATTGAAATTACGTGTTAAGCTGACAGCAATTAACAGATTTTCAAGGGTTGATGGAAGTCCTGACCCTTGGGTAAGATAGAGTACTATGAAAAGAAAAGATTTTTTCCAATTGATCCAGCCTCTTACTGAGAAGCTCTATCGTTTTGCCTACACCCTCATTCCCGATGATCTCCAGGCCGAACAATTAGTCATTGATGGTCTTAATGCTTATCTTTTAAAAGAGAAAAAAACGATCTCTAAAAAAGAAATCGATCTCAACTCAAAGAAAGAAACCCAACTTATTCGTCGAATGATTTTTAAGGGAATTCTACGTTACATCAGTGAGATTGGAGCTCGTCGCTCTCTTCAGCTCAATGAACAAATGAGACTCAACATCCCTAAGGACTTCGCTCCTTATTATTCTCTGGAACCGAAAGTTCGCCTGGTAATGAGCCTAAGATACGACTCCCAGTTTACAGTGGAAGAGATTGAAGAAATTGTTCAAATGCCGCGGTTTGAAGTCATTGAAAAACTTCATAATGGACGTTTTTTACTCCTGAATGATTTAAACAAGGTCGCAACTCTATGATTGAAAAGAATGGTCATTATAATTTGTTTCAGAAAAAAATTGTTCCATACCTCGATGGATCTCTTTCTAAAGAAGAGACTTCTGAGTTTGAAGCCTTTGTTCTGACTCATCCAGAGTTTGAGATTCAAATTAAAAATAAGCAGGATGAAATTCAGAAACTCAAAGACATGATTCCCGCCGCGATGCTGAGTGAGGAATCACAGGAAAGTATTGAGACTGAAATGCGCGCCTCTATTTATAATCTTATAAAAGAAGAGCCACGTGGTCTTTTTGATACTATCAGAATTAAATGGGAAGACTGGCTTAACCGTTAATTTCCAGAGTAAAGAACATCGAGAATTCCCCGGATTTTTCCCATAGGGCCTTGGGCGGATTGTGAAGCTGGTCGATGCCTTTAACCACATCTTCAAAAAAGTTTTGTACTTTATCGATATGAGTCCATCGGATCATTTTGATTTGCTTAACGTTGCCTTTCTCATCATAGGTAAGTCGGGCGGTCATGATGATATTTGAATTAGGATCAAACTTATAATTAGGATTTTCCCGGGCGAATTTATTCAGGTTCTTCATGATTGAACCAGCATAATTAAGCGCCGTTCTTCGCTGGAAACTGTAGAACATAAGTTCATACTTATTTAGTTCATCCGGCTCAACTCCATCAGGAACTTCCAGACTTACGACGGCATCATTCACGCCGGCCCCGCCTAGATTCTGGCGAGAAATGGCCATGCCTCCTGCCGGCTGACCCTTGGCGAATTCTTGAAATTCTTGTTCTTTGAGGCTGATGGCATTGATGGCCTTCGGTCTCTTAGGCATCACTCCTGGTCTTGATCCTGGTCTGGCCTGGGTTGGTTCCACTATTTGTGGAGTGGCCTTGGAAATGGAGAGGTCTTTAAAGCTCAAAGGTGTTTTCGGTCCTGATGAAGGTGCCTTGTTATCAGTAGGTCCACTGGACTTATTCGGTAAGAATAAATCTGTTTTTAATAAACCATTTTTTACTTCTGCAGTTTTAATCCGGCGGATCTTTAAAGTGGTAGGGGGGTCTTGTTTTGTCAGTTTGTTCCATTCAGGAAGCTTATTGACCATGAAAGAGAGAAGGTGCAAGCACAGAACCGTGAAGAGGATCACGGGAAAATTGATCTTAAGTTTGATATGCACTGTGTTTGCCGACATATTGCCGGACTCCTTTACTCTAGATTTATCATATCATTGTGTGACCAAGAATCAACGAAACTTAAGGGATCGGCAACATAATACAGACTTACAGAATCAGTCGGACAAATTTTCCTAACTTGACTCATATTGCCCTTAAAAGAGACAATAACACTGGATTTTTTAAGACTTCAAAACAACAAGGATGTTGGATTGCCTATGAAAAAATTACTCAGTATTGCTCCGTCTAAAATGTATGTGGCATGTGGTCTAGGCCTGTTGTTGACCCTCGGGGCTTTTTGGCATCAACAAATAAATCAAACGCAGTTAGATAGAATGAATATCCTGAGTCAAGGTGTGGGGACCTGCTTCAATCGCATCTCGCAAACCTTTACCGCCATGATGATTAAGGACATTCAATCTCCTTATTTAAACCGTGGGTTCATGGGACTTTCTGATGAATGTTTAAATGAAACGATTAAAGGGATAAATCCTTTCCGTAAAGATGTCGGCAAAGGTTATGAAACTTTAAATCAATTGATCTCGGAAGTTCATTGGTTCCATGAAAAAGTTCTCAAGATCCATAGTCCGATGCTTTCTGGTCAGAACCTGACAACTCCCTTATCGCCTCTGGCAGATCGTTATACCAAAATGGAAAACTTTAAAGTTAACCTGATGGATGAAATTGATGCCACCAATTCTCAGCTTCGTGAAGTTCAAATGAATGATGAAGTGCTGATGGGAGCGGGGCTGATTATTTTTGTGCTAAGCCTGAGCTTACTATCGCTACAAGAGTTCAACCGTCTTCAACTTCAGCGTGAAATTGAAAAAGAGGCGATGAATTTTTTAAATTCCGGTAAGGCCAACGTCGGTGCGATTGTCGATCAATTGGTAGACCGTGCTCTTACAACTCAGGGAATGCCGGTGACTGCCCAGATTTTCGGGGATTACCATGGAGAACTTCTTGAAAGAATGGCCACCAAGGCGCTGGTTTCAGAACCTCCTAAGAAGAGAGAAGTAGAAAATGCAGTAGCTGCTACTGAAGCTGAGGAAGAGCCAACTCAGGGCATGCATAAAACATCCTTAAAGGAAGTTTTGGTTTCCATTCAAAACATTCAGCCTAAGGATCTGATCCATATGGCGGAAGTACGGGATGTTCAATTGAATGTTCCTTATGAAAGCTTTGAACAGATGATGAATGCGGCCATCAATCAGCTGGCCACTCGTCGTCAAAATAATAAGAAAGTGATGATCGCCAATCAGATTCATTCTGATAAATCAGTCGTGAATCTCTTTCTTGCTGGAAATACCTTCAGTGCCTCTGAACTGGAATTTGCTGGAAGTAACAAACAGACTCTGGCCCAGGGCCTTGATATGAATTTGATCATTTTAAAAGAGATGGTTGAGGAGTCAGGTGCTCAGTGGCATCTGGAGAATAAGACTGATCGAAACGGCGCTATTACAGGAATGAACATCCGCTTTACTGTAAATCGCGCCCCGAAAGATCCTCGTGCGAAAAATCTGGTCTCTGTAGTGAAAGGTAAAAAGAAAGATCTGAATCTTGAATTAATGAACTA
This sequence comes from Bacteriovoracaceae bacterium, assembly GCA_023701435.1. Lineage (GTDB taxonomy): Bacteria > Bdellovibrionota > Bacteriovoracia > Bacteriovoracales > Bacteriovoracaceae > Peredibacter. The sequence continues at coordinate 64,333 of JAMPXB010000009.1, forward strand.
GTACTGAAGCAGGAAGGTCACTGGTCCGTCGTTGATCAGTGATACTTTCATAAATGCCCCGAACTTTCCTTCCTTCACATTAAATCCACGATTTCTTAATTCCCGATTAAAGAGAGCATACTTGAGTCTGGCTTCCTGAGGCTGCATGGATTTTTCAAAGCTCGGACGATGTCCGCCAGTACCATCCCAGCTTAAGGTGAATTGACTGACCGAGAGGATTTCACCATTTACGGCCTTAATGTCCAGGTTCATTCTTCCGTCAGCATCATCAAAAATACGGAGCTTGGTGATCTTATCCATGGCCTTATTTAAGATCTCGTCATCATCACCTTGCTCAAAACAAACCAGAAGAAGAAGACCATTGCCGATGGCACTGATCACTTCATTATCAACAGATACCGATGCTTCCTGTACCCGTTGAACAACGATTTTCATGGTTTGCCCTTAGGGCTAACATGAAGTCTCATGGCATTCATGATGGAGGCTTCAACGTCATTTAAGAGTTCCTGATAAGAAGTCTTGAATGACTGAGTGGTTTCAATAATTTGTTTTAAGTCGGCGAGTTCCGGAATATGAACGGCCCGAAGAATTTTAGCAATAGGTACATTCACTGCGTGTGAAAGGAGGAATTGAACAAAGAGAATCATCACTTCTTCAGCATGAAGTCTTACAACGATTTTACCGTTATGAAGAAGTTCCAGCGAATAAAGTTTAAGTTCACCTTCGTGAGAAACTTTAACCTGGGTGTCCGTCAGGACCAGATGAATATCGCTTGGAACAGTACCTTCCACGAACTCGAGGTAAACGTCCCGGTTCTCAGGATAAAGAGGAACTGTTTTCTTCAGAACCAGTTGGGACTGAATGACCGGGTTACTAAAGCTTACTTTTTGACCAAAACGAAGATCATCCATTTTCCAGATAAGAGTCTGGAGAGTTCGCTCAAAGTTAGATAAGCGAGAAAGGATTTCACAAGCGTAACGAGGGAACAAGGCCTTGGTAATCTGGTCAATATGGTTATAGGCCTTAAGAACATCGCGAGGGCTTGCCTCAAGCAATGCCTCTTCATTCATTTCCAGAATTTTAAAGCCGGCCTTCAAGTGATCTGGGAGAAGCTCAGTTTCTGTTAAAAACTTAGGAACAAGAAACTTACTTAAGTTACCCTTCACCAGCTGTTGACCACCAGTGAAAGTCAAATTGGTAACTTGCTTACCGACCGGAGTCAGGAAGTAGTTTCTTAAAATATTCGGGTTAAGACCCGGGATCTTTGGAAGAAGCTGAAAATAACTGCACTGAGTTTCACCGTAGTCAGAATGAATCGAACGGAAGGTGTCCATCGGATGAAGTTCCAGCTTCACGTCCCCGCTGCGGAAATCGACTACAATAAAGTAAGAGATGTCTCTCTTAAGGCCCAAGTTAAGGCCAAAATCACGGGCCGGATATTTTTCTTCCGACTGCATGGACTTAATTTCAAAAATAGTATCAAGTGGCACACAGCTGGCGAGAAGCCCCTTGAAGTATGAGGGGTGAGTAATACGGCTTGAATCTTCACTGGCAGAATGAATCAGCATTCCATTAACAACGGCTTCCTGGAAAAATTCAACTCTGAAAGTATCAGGGAAGTCGATATGGGCCATCGGCGGCACTTCTGACAGGTGCGATAAGTAGAATGAGCGCAAGTGTTCAGTAATGACGGCGAATTGCTGGAAGTTTTCCAGTTCCGCAGAAATTCGGAAGTATGAACAAAGCTGTTTATCAGTCTCGGCCTTGTTTTTCTTTTTAAAAATGTAGATATAAGAGCCAAGTTCACCTTTGCCCTTAACGTTTTCCAGATCAAAAATCGCTTCTGTTTTTAGTTCGTTGAGAACTGGCTCGAGCCTTTCTCTGAGTGAAGGCACAAACAGTTTCTTGGAGGAAAGAACAAATAAATAGCCATTTGGTTTAAGGTACTTAACCTGATCCAGAATCTGGGTCATCAGATAGTGTTGAGGGTTGTTCTTTGGAAAATTACAAAGATTCAAAACCACTCGGTCATAGGTCGAGGTGAAGAAAGGATTACTTTCTAAAAGAAGACCTTGGCGGGCCTGGGCATTCTTTCGGTTTCTGAAATGTCCGCCCATGATTTTGCAAATATACTCGATCGGCTTTTCATTCTGGGCATCGGCCTTATTAACGAGGAAAGTTAAGAACTGGAGCTCGTTACATATTTTGGCAAAGGCGCCTGAAATAAATTCCAGTCCTTTAAAGTCAGGACAGAGAACCTGATCCCAGCGGAAATTGATATTATTCTCCTGGGCCAGCCAGTGAGAAAGCGAAAGGGATTCGAGATAGTCCCCGAAATATTTACAGCTGATAATTCTCTCATCTTCCAGGCTGCCCTGAGGGATGGTTTGCCCTTCAATCGTTTCCAGCCATAGCGGATAGTTGATTTGCAGGGAATTTAAAAACAGCCCCATGCTCAAATGAGAAAGGGCGTGAGAATAAACTTTTTGCTGATCCTGGGAAACCTGAGTTCTGAAGGAGATTTGCTTGGTAATTTCTGTGATGGCCAGATCTTTGGAAACGAAAAGAAGTTCTTTCATCACTTCTTTCATGCCTTCATGTGGCTGATACCAGCTATAAAGGTTACTTTCCAGAGCGCGAGATTCAAGCTCGTTATGGCTGCCCTTTTTAAAGATCTGCGATAAAAAAGCAGTCGGGTAGAGGAGTGTCTTGTCCGTTAACTGAAGACCACATTTATCAATCAGCGATGAGATAAAGCGAAGTTTTAAGAATGTAATAGTCGCGACTCTATTGGCATAGATGTCAATGAAGTCGGCCAGCTTGTCATCCTGAAGCAGCTTTTCAGGATCAATCATCTGCCAGAATTTTCCTATTTCATCAAGTCCTTCAAAGTGAAGTCCCAGAGTTTCAGCATAGGAGATGAATTCGTTATGAAGTCCAAGTTTAATGGTCTTGGGAAAATCTTTGGTCTTAAAAAGTTCATTCTTAATGTCTAGTTGGACCAGAGACATGAGTCTTTCAAACTTGATGGCGCTCTTTGATAAGAGTGAATCGCCTTTCCAGCCGGGAACAAAGCAGTGAAGAGGAGAGAAGCGATCACCGGATGCCGGAGGAGTAATCGGAGTCTTAGGAATGTTATGAATGAAAGTAGGGAATCTGCCCTTAGCTTTTGGATGAGAAATTTCTTTTGAACTTTGCTCATTAGATAAAGCAGTAGAGTCATGAGAGGACTCTATGTCTTTATGAAACCATTGTTCAGCAAAAAACGTCTTCTTATTCAAGCGGTTTGGCTCTCCTACCCTGGTAAAGCAAAAGTATTGAAATAATTAATAATTGGGAGTGAAGATTGTTGCTTATCCCAGTGTTTTTGTCATGAAAAAAGAAGGCCGAAGGCGACTATTTTCCTAAAGTTTTTTTGTGACGTGTCGATAAGGCTATAGTTTCAATTTAATATAAATAAATATAATTTGAGAGGGGACCGATATGGATAAAAGCTTCAACGACCAAGAGCTTTCGGACATCATGAAAGAAATTGAAGCCTTAGAGGATGATTTCTCGGAACCCGAGGAAACTCTGACCTCTCCTTTGATGGAGGAGTTGGCGCACTTGGATGAAGCCGAGTCAATACCGGTCTCTCCCAAAATTGTAGCTTTAGAGGAAGCCAGACCTGTGGCCGCGCCTGCACCCAAGGCCCAATTCGAGGCTTCGACTTCAATGAGCTTCAAAGTTCATGGTCAGTTAAATCTGGAATTGCAATTTGATATCGGTGGCAAGGTTATTTCATTGGAAGTTACTGAAGAAGGGCTTAATATACAAATGGAAGGCGGGATGAAGTTTTATGTTCCCGTAAGTGAAAAAACCAGTTCAAAAAAAGCCGCATAAAAAAATGTCTGTAAAAATCATTGGTGGTCTCTATAAGGGGTATCCTCTGGCTACCCCTAGGGCCGAATCGACTAAACCTACCTCTATCATGATCAAGAGAAAGCTCTTTGATTGGCGTCAGCACATGGATGATTACATTTTTGTGGATCTTTGCGCCGGATCCGGGGCGATGGGCCTTGAGGCCTTATCCCGGGGATCTCAACAAGTTTTTCTCAATGACTCCATGAAAGGTGCTTTTCTTACCCTTAAAGACAATAAGGCCAAAATTGAGAAGGCCTTTAGTGTGGAAGACTCTTCAATTAAAGTCACTAATCTGGATGCCAAAAACTGGATTGCCCGCGAACTTCAATACCAACTTCCGGAAACGGAAAACGTCATTTTGTTTTTTGATCCTCCCTATGAAAATCACGCTCTGTACTTTGAAGTTTTGACCCTTCTGAAGGAAATGAATTTTCAAGGAGAGGTGTGGATGGAGGCGGATCGTCTAAAAGGGCCTAAGATTGATGCGCTCACTGGAGCGTTCCATTCAATTATTAAAAAGGTCGAGCAGGGAGATCATTTTGTGGTCGTGGGCAAAGTAGTATAAGATTAAATCAATTAGATTAATCTCCAAAGGAACTTTACTTGGAAAAAAAACGTGCGTTATACGCCGGAACTTTTGATCCCTTTACCAACGGGCACCTCGACATCGTCCAACGGGCCATTAAAATTTTCGATGAAATAGTTGTTCTGGTGGCAGTTTCCCCAAATAAGAAGCCATTTATGTCCACTGAACAAAGGGTCAATGTTTTAAAAAAACTCTTTGCCCATGAGCCAAAAGTAAAAGTGGAAAGCTGGACCGGTCTTATTGTGGAATACGCCCGGCAAAATAAGATTGGTTCAATCGTAAGAGGACTTCGTCCCACGGGAGACTTTGAAATTGAATTTCAAATGGCTTCTATGAACCGGAAAATCAATCCTGATTGTGATACCGTTTTCCTTATGACCAGCGAAAAATTGTATTACATCTCAAGTTCATTAGTTAAAGAGGTCTATACTCACAATGGTGACATCACCTCTTTTGTGCCGCCACTGGTGCATGAAGAGTTAAAGAAGATTAAAGATTAGGGTACGCTTATGTTGTTAAGTTCGAGAGTGAAGGGGATATCTGACAGTATCACCATGAAGTTGAATGAAAAGGCCATTCAACTCACTGAAGAAGGGAAGGTCATCTATAATCTTTCCGGAGGTCAGCTACCCATTAAGCCGACTCATGAATTTATCGAAAAAATTCACCACCAATTGAATTTTTTAAAAAGCTATCAATATTCTCCTTCGGCCGGATTCCCGGCCTTGCGGAAAAAACTGATCAATCATTTCGTTGATTCCCGGAAACTTCCGAGTGATGCCTTTGAAAATGATTGGGACGTTATTTTAAGTAATGGCTCAAAACATACTCTCTATAATGCTCTTGGTGCTTTGATTGATCCAGGAGATGAGGTTATTTTGCTGGCCCCTTACTGGGTATCTTATCCTGAAATGATTAAGTTTTGGGGAGGCATTCCTACAGTTGTAAAGTCCAATGTCTTTGATGCCTTTGTACCGGCCATTGATGATATTAAAAAAGCGATGACTCCAAGAACCAAGGCGATCATTGTTAATAGTCCCAACAATCCTTCTGGTGTCCATTATTCCGATGCCTGGATGAGAGAATTTGCACAATTATTAAAAGAATTTCCTGACCTCGTTGTCATTTCTGATGAAGTGTATTCCGACATCAGTTACTTCGACCCCAAGCCTAGCTACTTTTATCAAATTGATCATTCGCTCTTGTCGCGAACGATTATTGTTCATGCCATTTCCAAAACTCTCGCCGCAACCGGTCTGCGTTTAGGTTGGGCGATTGCTCCTGGTTCTGTGGTTTCGGCGATGGCCAAGATTCAAAGTCAGACGACCTCTGGTCCTAATTCCCTTATCCAAAGGGCCTTACTTGATTTTGATTTTCACTTCCTGGAAAGTTTTTTAACTCCGGTCAAAAATCATATTCGTCAAAATGCGGCTACACTTCGGGAGAAATTCCGGGAAGCGGGACTGGGACATTGTTGGTACCAATCCACTTCCGCTTTTTACTTCATGATAGATTTCTCCAGAACTCCCATGTTTAAGCGCTTCAAGCCCGATCAGGATCATTCTGATGCGATTGCTGATGAGCTTTTAAATAATGAGGGAATCACCGTCGTTCCCGGCAGTGATTTCGGGATCCCCAATACCGCAAGAATCTCTTTGGTGATTGAAGAGGTCCCTTTTCAGGAAGCCATCATAAAAATAGTTAAGTATCTTAATAAGGTATAGGCGTCTTTTTTTGCCCCTTGTTCTAGCTTCTTTCCCTCTGGATTATAATTATTGAGGGGGAAAGCACGTGCGAATAATTTTTAGTCTACTATTTCTTGTTTTGGTTACCGGTTGCGGAAAAAATCCTGCAGAGGAAATGCAATCGGCCATTGATGTCGCTCTCACTCATCTCTCCAACAACGATTGCGATGATGCTTTGGACGTCTTAAATGAAGTCGATAACGAATCGGATAATGCCATATATCTCCAGGTGCTGGCCTCGGCCCATGCCTGCAAAGCGGGCTTTGATGAAATCAGTTTCATTTCTACCGATCTCACAAATTTAAATACCACTAGTTTTGCAACCATTATGACTTCGCTATCGAAGTTGTCCTTGTCCGATGAAACCGAGGTGGACTCCCTTGGCTATACCTCTATCAGGACTGCCATTAATGTTCTTCTTGACTCGACTGCGGATAGTCCAAGTCAGGCGGACCGCACTTCTAAATTCGGAACCAGAAAGGCCGGGGATATGGGAGTGCAGGCGCTGATCCTGAACATTGTGAATCTGGGAAAATTTCTTAACTACTATGGTAATGTGGATGCTCTCGGGGCCAAAGGTGCGGGAAGTGGAAGCAATACGTGTTTCATTGATTATCTCGATAACCGCGCGCAGGCGGTTATTAATCCGGGTAATTTAGGCGGAGCCTGTACCACTTTTATCGATGGTCATCCTGATCTTTCGTTTGCTGCTGCTAATCTTTCTGCTGCTAAACGCCGGCTCTGTGAAGGTCTGATGCTCGTGACTAATACTTTGGATATTCTGGATAACATCGATCTTTCCAGCAGCGGGTCCCTTTCTAAGTTAGAAGATATTGCTACCCAAGTGGGTGCGATTAAGGCCACAGCGACCGCGGCAGGGCTGGGTGATCTTATCAATATGACTTCCCAATCAGAATGCGAAACTCATCTTGAGACTCAAGCAAACTTTGATGACATGGAATACCTCTATTCACTGATTTTTGAATCGGGTCTTCAATGAGATTATTGTTTATTGCTACTCTCTTGATGATGACTTCAAAGGTAGTGGCCTTTGATAATCCTTATTATATGAGGTCCCCCACTGGTCTTCTTATGGGGGATGCTTTTACTGCTGTCAACGATGATGAATTCACCTTGTTCTATAATCCGGCATCTCTGGGTAGGCATAAAAGAGATTTTACAATTAATCCTTTGAACCCTCAGCTCAATGCCACCAATGTCCTTGATGATATGGACCGCTTTAGTGATTTTCCCAATGATCCGGTGGGAGCTTCGGAAGTATTGATGGATTATCCTGCTCATGCGTCAGTCGGTATTGCTCCCGGTTTTAAACTTTTTAATGTGGGTGTCACTTTCCTCGCCAATGACAGTTATGACGTTCTTCTTAGAAATAGGGCCCACCCCATGATGGATCTCGATTTGAGATCTGATCGCGGGATTTTGATTGGAGTAGGGATTCCCCTTGGACCTTCAAGATTAAACAGCAAGAGCATGAGTGGATCCCAGACAAGTTTAGGCTTGGGGATGAAGTATATTGAACGTACGGGTGTCAGGGATACTCTCGCTCTGGCCGGTCCGACAGTTCTTGAGTCTCTTGATCAGGATGAGCTGGAGCAGATCCTTAAGACTCTGGGAAGAGTGAAGGGTATTGGTTATGGCTTCGATGCGGGGCTTGAGCATGTCAGCCGTAGCGGAAGCAGTCAGTTTGTTTTCAGTCTTGCCGCTTTAGACATTACGGGAACAGATTTTACGGAAGCTTCCAATGAAAATAATCTTGAAGTGGCCGATACCCGGGACCAGATTAACCTGGGAATGGCCGCCGGCCAGAGCTTTAGTCTCTTTCATTATGTCTTTTCCGCCGATGTGAGAGCACTGAATGAAGAAATGGATTTTGGAAAACGGCTGAGATTCGGCGCCCAGGTCGGGATTCCCGGAATAAAGCTTATGGGTGGGATAAATAGTGGATACTATAGCTATGGAGCGACACTAGACCTTGCCATGGTGAAACTCACTGCCGGTTTTTACGATGTAGAACTTGGTTCGAAATATAAACAGACTAAAAGTAAGCGTTTTGTGATTTACCTTAGTTTATTTGACTTTTCATTCGATGCCTAATTTTCTATCCTAAATTTAAGCACACACCCCCACGGATTGGAGGATTACTTTGAATAAAACGTTCATTCTGGACACTAACGTCCTGTTACTTGATCCCCTCGCGATTAACAAATTTGGCCCGAAAAACAAAGTTTTTATCCCTCTTACCGTCATCGAAGAACTCGACCGATTTAAAAAAGATCAAAATGAAAACGGCCGTAATGCCCGTTACTTTTCACGTTTGATTGATGGTTTCAGGAGTGAAGGATCTCTTTTTAAAGGGATCACTTTGGAAAATGGTGGAACTCTGCAAGTCAGTGTCACCAAGGAATACAAAGGGACTGCCGGTTCCGGTCTTAAGCTTGATCTGAATGATAATATCATCCTGGCATCGGCATTAAATCTTAAAGAAGCCGGTGAAAATGTTATCTTAATCACCAAAGACATTAACTTAAGGATCAAGTCTGATGCCGTGAATATTCACGCTGAAGATTATGAGACGATTGATGTCACGGTAGACGAGCTTTATTCAGGTCAAAGACAGGTCGCTTTTGAACTGGAAAAAATCGAAGAATTTGAAAGAGAGAGATTTTTAAAGCTCGAGCCGGGCGATATCCCCAGTATTTATCCTAATGAATATCTCATTTTGGTAGATAAGAATAATCCATTCAAAAAAGCTCTGGGTCGCTTCCATGCTAAAAAAGGTGGGATTGTTCCTCTTATTAAGCCTAAAGAAGGTGTTTGGGGGATTCATCCGAAAAACATTGAACAGCAGTTTGCTATGGATGCTCTATTAAACAATGAGATCAACCTGGTTTCATTGGTGGGTAAGGCCGGTACAGGTAAAACCTTGATGGCCATTGCTGCAGGTCTGGAGTGTGCCATCACTAAGCAGAACTATTCTCGAGTCCTTGTTTCACGTCCGATTGTTCCGATGGGAAGAGATCTGGGCTTTTTACCTGGTGATATCAATGAAAAGCTGGGTCCTTGGATGCAGCCAATTTTTGATAACATTGATTTCTTGTTTGGAAATCAGCGCGCTCGCAACGAGATGACAACATGGGATGAGCTGATCAATCAAGGTCTCCTTCATGTTGAACCACTTACTTATATTCGTGGTCGTTCACTTCCTCAGCAGTACATGATCGTGGATGAATCTCAGAATTTAACTCCGCATGAGATTAAAACGATTATTACCCGTGCGGGCGAAGGCACAAAGATTATTTTAACCGGTGACTCTGAGCAGATCGATAACCCTTATCTCGATGCTCTTAACAACGGTCTGGTTTACACCATTGATAAGTTAAAAAATGAAGAAATTGTTGCTCACGTGAAGCTACAAGTGGGCGAACGTTCACCATTATCAGAGATTGCCTCTAAGTTGTTATAATGAAGAACTATCAGCGTAGACATTTGCGGGCCCCTTTTAAGGAAAGCATACTCTACGCTGATAATTCCTATGTATTAAAAGCTTCTACCTTGAATATTTCGGAGGGGGGAATTCTGCTGGACCAGCTTCCAAGTTTTCCTGACAACGATGACGTCCCTCTGCTTATTTCAATCCCTCAGTTGCCATCTTTTAAGAATTTCACTCTGCTAAAAATGAAGACTTTTTCCAGGGAGCTTTTTGGCAGGCAAGTGATCAGGGCCAAGGCCAAGCTGGTACGCCGGGAAGAGCTCTCGCAGGATCTTGATAATATATTTCGCTCCAGGTTCGGACTGGAATTTATCCGCCTTTCTCCTGCAGATCAGAAAATAATAGAAACATTCGTTACGACATTTTCTTCAAATCTCATTTATCTTCAGACGCTGATTGATTCATTTAATACAGATGATGAGATTAAGGCGAAAGTAAGAGCTTTGGCCCAAATTCTCGGTTATGAAAACACTGAGAAAATCGCACAATTACGGGCCCAGGTAAATCATGATTACCGAAGCCTGCAGTGGTTATAAGCTAACTTTCAGGACATCACATTTTTCAGGTACAGGCAGAGAAGGGAAGATTGTAGGGAGAACCTTAATCAGGCGACACTCTTTGGTTTTGTATTTTTTTGGTTCTAAGTTGATGAACCGCTCATCTTTTTCAGTATCGGTTCCATATTCGCAGTCCACAAAGGCCTTGAGTAATAATTTATCTGTCGATTTTTGGAGAACATCAACCTGATATCTTTCATGGAAATAAGACCAGTAGCCGACGTATTTTGGAGACGTAGAATGTTTTGCATTAAGAAGGACGGGATTTATTTTTAGATCTTCCTGATTAATAAGGAGCTTGTCTTTGAGATAAGTGAGTCCTTGCGGATTACCATAAACGCATAAAACTTCTTTCCCGGTGACTTCTAAAAAGCTTTGCTGATCAAGATTGGTAATGGCCAGCATGGTCTCGTTTAAAACGTAAGCAGGATTTTTTTTGAAGTCAAAACCATATGGATCACAGGCCACGAGCAGTAGCGAAGTGAACAATAAGAAAATATGGCCTTTATTCATGACTGTGTCTCCGGGGGACAAGTTGTCGCAGATTATGATGCTTATTAAGAATAGAAGGGAGAGGGAATGTATTTTTTTCTCATGGAAAGAGCAGACTTTGGATAAAATTTAGACTCGAATATTTGCCATTAACCTTCGTATCCTCATATGATCCGGCCAATTTTTATTGATTTGAACAAAGTAAAATTATGCAAGTTCCAGTTGAATTAAAGATTAAGTACTTAAGTCGTCGTATTCAAGACATAAAGCGCTTAAGAGACAGTCTCGAGCAGGATGATTATTCCTTAGCACAGAAACTTGGACACCAGGTAAAAGGGAATGCAGTGACTTTTGAGGTCCCTCAGATCGCCCATCTTGGATCCGAAATAGAGCTGGCGGCTTCGAGACGGGATAAGGAACAAGTCAAAATGCTGGTGGAAAAAATGGAGTCAGCAATCGAGTTGGTTCAAACCCATTTCTAAATTGCCCCGCCTTTGACGTCCGATCTTGCCCCATTAGTTTTTTTTTGCACTCCACCTCAAGCCTTTTTTCAATATCTTTCAGATCTTTTTAAATGGCACTCCTCTTGCTTATGCTGTGAACCCTTAACGGAGAGATCATGCAAACGAGAAGAAAAGTGATTAAAAAGTCACCTATGACTGAGTCTCAGGACCGTAAGAAGAAGGATTCTTTAAAAAGATTTCTTGGGTATGGACTGCTGGAAGACTCTCATAAACACGCAGGACTTAAAGCGTTAATCCTTAAAGATGCTCTAAATTCCCTCATCTTGAAGTGATATGAATTACCAGAAGGTTTCAGAAGCTCAGAAAGCTCTAGCAGCAAAAGAGCAGATGCTGGCCATTGTATCTCATGATATCAAAAATCCCTTGAGTGCCATTCAACTTGAGGCGCAAATGCTTCTTCGAGCAGTGGAAAGATCTCCCAAGTCTCTCCTTTCGGAAGAGGTGAAAATCCAATCCAACAGGATTCTCAAGACGACTGAACGATTAAAGATACTCATCTCTGATCTATTGGATAAAAACAAATCTGAAAACAGTTTAAAAAAACTCAAAAAGGAAGATGTTGATGCGGTCAAGCTCCTTCAAGAAGTAGTGGATTCTGTAAGACCTCATCTTCAAGACAAAGAGATTCTACTCAAGCTTTCTCTACCGACCAAAGGCTCCTGGGCCTTTATTGATAGAAATAAAATGTTTCAAGTTTTCTCAAATCTTTTAAATAATGCGATTAAATTCACGCCCCCTAAGGGAATGATTCATTTATTGATGGAAGAAGTTGAGCATGAATTAATTTTCCGTGTTGTCGATTCCGGGCCGGGAGTGGGTGAGATGGAGCTTCCTTGCATTTTTGAGAAATATTGGAGTGGCAGTAATGCTTATTGTCCCGGTACAGGTCTGGGACTCTTTATTTGTAAAACTGTGATTGAGGCCCATGGAGGTTATATTACAGTTGAGAACGTTCCTGAGGGGGGGGCCCAATTCTATTTTAGTATTCCAAAGAATCAACAAAGTGTTATCGATAAGTCTCTGGATAAGAGGAAGAAGATTTATATCCTGGATGATGATGAGGATTTAAGAGAGGTCATGAGTTGGGCCCTGGGAAAAGAAGGATATTCCATTCATTCTTTCCATAGCCCTACCGAGGCGCTGGATTGTTTGATGAAGGGGAGAAATCTGCCCCACCTTATGGTCGTTGATTACCACATGGAAGAGATGAAAGGTTGTGAATTCCTCTTAAAAAAAGATGAGATACAAGAAGCCAAAAACTGTCCGGTGCTCATGCTTTCTGCTTCTCCCCGCGAATTTAATGGCAGAGTGGTAGCGAAACCAATAGATCTTGAGGCCCTGGTCTCAAATGTTAAGGAGCTCTTGCTTCAGTGACCTCGGTCACTTGTTAACATGCTTCTGAGCATCCAGGCGTTCTTTTCATGAATTTGCATTCTTTCCACCATCAAATCGGCGGTTACATCATCTTCACAATCATCGGTTAGTGATATGATTTCCCGAGCAGCCATCACAACGGCTTCATTGCCCTGGACCAGGTTGTGAATCATCTCTTCCGCAGAGGGAATGCTGGTTTCTTCTTTAATAGAGGATACTTTTAAGAAGCCCGATAGGGTGGCCGGTGTGAATTCACCTAAAGTCCTGATTCTTTCAGCAATCTCATCAACTGATTTTGCCATTTCTTTATATTGCTCTTCAAAGAGAGTGTGAAGGGGACGGAACATCTTCCCGGTTACGTTCCAGTGATAGTTCTGGGTTTTAAGATAAAGCAGATAAGTATCTGCCAGCAGTTTCGAAAGTCCTTTGCACACGACTCTTCGATCCTTGTCACTAATTCCAATATGAATGCTCGGCTCAGAAAAATCCGCTTGAATCTTATTTGGCATAAAAATACTCCTGTTTTATTTGTCCTCATCACCTTCATAATCAATGACAATTAAGGCTTTGGAAGCCTTGGTATAAGAGACCGATCCATCGGGAAGTCTTGATCCGGTGGTACCGCTTTTTTCAATGGCGTTTTTCACGTCATACTCTTCATTTTTAAAAAGCTTGCTAAAAAGCCCTGGTCGCTTGGCCATATTGTAGGAGTCGATGTCCTCGAGTTCTTTAAGTTCCTCTTCCAGGTATTCTTTAATGATCCTCGCCCTATCGGAAGCGAGAATAATTTCACTGGTATTGGCCCGTCCTTCAACTTTGTTGGGGTACTCTTTGTCCGCCCAGGCGAGAATTCGGATTTCTTCTATCGGTTTAGGATTCTTATGGGCCAATGCCGCCAGTTTTTTTATGTCCTCTTTATTGAGTGCATTCAAACCAGACTTACCTTTTTCGAAGACGACTGTGGTGTAGTGGGTTCCGACTGACGCAGCCGCTTCGGCCTGGATTTCTTCAGGTGATTTTTTTTTTGATTTAGGAGAAGAACAGCCTGCGGCGATTATTAAACTCATGGTGGCCATGGCCAATGAAACAATCATCCTGGAATTCATAAACCTCCTACGACTAGGGCAGGGTATGAATGAGCAAATATCAAGCCAGTTTTTTATTATTTGGATTCACCAAGTTGGAACCAAGATTCGTCTATGTCTGGGGAGATATTCCACTAATGCAATGTTTCAGCTACTGGCATGAGCTGTGCTGATACTGAAAAGAAGATCATCCCATTCAAGGTGAATAAAGATGAAAAACATTCCCTTTTATATCCTGAGAGTAGTACTCGCCAAAAGAATTGTTATGGTGAAATTAGTTTGGGTTACGCTGAAGTATCTGGTGTCGTCCCGGGTAGTGGCCAGGAAGAATAGGGCCATACCCAGAACTACAGCATTTATAAAAGGCGGAGAGTCTCCTGGCGCATGGACTCTATTTTGGCCTTTACTGAAGGCTCGGCACGGGATGAGATCTCTCTTAAAATAAGGTGGCCTTTATTGAAGAAATCTTTTCCATAGACGTCACCGGAGAATTCTTCCAAGAGGTGATTTACCTCTCCCTCAAGTTGTGAATTGCCCAGGGTCTTCAAGTAGAGGCGATAGGCCTCTTCTGATTTCTTTGTTTCCTTAAACTCTTTAAAATCACCTAAATCAATAACGTTCATTTTTCCCCTCAAAGTTTGGACCAGAACCTCATGTTCAATCCGCAAGCTTAACCTTCGCAAACTTCGCGCCAATTTGGGCAAAGCCTTATGTTTGTTTCAGAAGTCCCTTATAATTGGCCATTGGTGCCTTCGACAAGAAATTGGCGTTGTGATCTTGAGCTTTTGTAAAGATTACTGATAGCGCAGGGAGAAAAAGATGAAGAATTTACCGGACCTGCACTCTTTTACACGGAGTCATTAAAGGCCTGGAAACAAAAAAGGGGAGCTATTCGCCCCCCCTTTATGTCACTGATTGGTTTAGTCAGCTATTAAGCATTCTTTTTGAACCATGCTTTTGAACCAGTTGGATCTGGCTTCATAGTATCAGCACCTTTTTTCCAGTTTGCAGGGCAAACTTCACCAGACTTAGCAGTGAACTGGTAAGCCTCAAGAAGACGCATAGTCTCTTCAACGTTACGACCTACAGAAAGGTTGTTGATTGTAGAGTGCTGGATAATGTTGTGGTCATCAATAAGGAATAGACCACGAAGAGATACCTGATCATTGACCAGAACTTCATAATCACGGGCAACTTTCTTATCAAGGTCAGCGATAATAGGGAATTTAACTTCGCCCAGGCCACCTTCATTACGAGGCTGTTTTGTCCAAGCAAGGTGAGAGTGGAATGAATCAACTGAACAAGCGATCAATTCGCAGTTTAATGCTTTGAATTTTTCCGCAGCTTCAGAGTAAGCGATAATCTCTGTAGGACATACGAAAGTGAAATCTAAAGGGTAAAAGAAAAGAACCTTCCACTTGCCTTTATAGTCATCTAGAGAGATTGTTTTGCTTTCGCCGTTTACAAGGGCTTCTGCTTTAAAATACGGAGCTGGATTACCAACTAAGCGTGCCATAAGGGACTCCTTAAATAATACCAATTTCGGAATTGAAACGTGGACCTAAGAAATTTAGACTTAAGTGGCAAATATTTCAAGACTTAGTGTTTCTTACCCTTGTTGATTGGTTAATAGTGCCCATCTTTTCTATAGGGCGTTAAAGAGTAAAATAACCTCAAGAAATATATGAATTATCCGATAAGGTTGAACAAAGAAATCAACCATTCGGTAAAAAAGGACCAAAATGACGAATCCTACTATGGGATACATCCCCAATCCAATCGTGATCGAACAGACTGCCCGTGGGGAGAGACAGTACGATATTTACTCGAGACTCCTCTTAGATAGAATTATATTTTTAGGAACTGAAGTTAACGATACTGTGGCCAATTTACTAATGGCGCAGCTGCTATTTTTAGAGCAATCGGACCCAGAAGCTCCGATTCATTTTTATATTAATTCTCCGGGCGGTTCGGTATATGCTGGCCTGGGTATTTATGACTTGATGCAACATGTGACTTGTCCGGTTTATACTTATTGTGTAGGTCTGGCAGCATCAATGGGCTCTCTTCTGTTACAAGCTGGAGAGGCCGGTCATCGTTACTCTATGCCTCACTCGCGAATTATGATTCACCAGCCTCTGGGTGGAGCACGTGGACAGGCGACGGATATTGAAATTCAGGCAAGAGAGATTCTTGATCTGAAAAAACAATTGAACAACATTTATGTGAAGCACACCGGCCGTACCTACGAAGAAGTAGAGAAGGCTTGTGACCGTGATAATTATCTTGATCCGATTCGCGCAAAAGAGTTTGGTCTGATTGATAATATCATTCTCCCTAAAGGTAAAACGATTAAAGCTTAACTACGAGCGATAGGAAGACGAACATGACTAAAGAAAAAGCAGGCGGATCTTACGGTAGTTTAAACTGTAATTTCTGTGGGAAGTCCCAGAAAGAAGTAAAGAAGCTTATCGCTGGTCCAGGTGTTTATATCTGTGATGAGTGTATTGAGCTTTGTAATGACATTATCTTTGAAGATTCGGTCAAAACAGTTTCAAAGGCAGCGACAGACAATGTTCCAAAGCCTCATGAAATTAAGGCCCATTTGGATCAATATGTAATCGGCCAGGATCGCGCCAAGAAAATCATCTCGGTGGCGGTTCATAACCATTATAAGAGAATTGCTTATAAATCAGCTTCACGTGATGAAGACGTAGAACTGGCGAAATCAAACATTCTTCTTGCTGGTCCAACAGGTTCTGGTAAGACGCTCATCGCACAGTCTCTTGCAAAGTTTTTAAACGTACCATTTGCCATTGCAGATGCTACAACTCTGACTGAAGCAGGTTACGTAGGTGAGGACGTTGAGAACGTCATCCTTTCACTTTTACAAAATTGTGACTTTGATGTTGAACGTGCTCAACGCGGAATCATTTACGTGGATGAGATTGATAAAATTGCCCGTAAGTCAGAAAACCCTTCTATTACCCGAGACGTATCAGGTGAAGGTGTTCAGCAAGCTCTTTTAAAACTGGTTGAAGGTTCAGTTGCCAACGTTCCACCGAAAGGCGGACGTAAACATCCTCAGCAGGAATATATTCAGGTTGATACCAGAAACATTCTCTTTATCTGTGCCGGTGCTTTCGTAGGTCTGGACAAGATTATTGAGAAGCGTATGACGAAGTCGAAGTCAGTAGGTCTGACGGCGAATAATACAAATGAGAAAAAAGAGAAATCGCATTTAGAGAAGCTTGGTTCAATTGAGCCGGAAGATTTAGTGAGATTTGGTCTAATTCCGGAATTTATTGGCCGATTACCGGTGACAGCAATGCTGGAAGAACTCGATGAGGCGGCGCTTGTATCGATTCTCACTGAGCCAAAAAACGCCGTAGTAAAACAGTATCAGAAGCTTTTTGACTTTGACGGAATTGATCTGGAATTCACTCCAGATGCCATTATCGAAGTTGCCCGGACTGCTTTACACAGAAAAACCGGGGCCCGCGGACTGCGTGCAATCCTGGAACAGGTCATGCTCGATGTGATGTATGATTTGCCGGGTAATGAGAAAGTGGCCAAGTGTATCGTCACTAAAGAGGCGATAACAGGTGAAGGGAAGCCGATTTTGGAAGAAGGCGAACGTAAAAAGCGCATGGAAACCAAGGCCGGTGCCAAAGCGGCCAAGAAAATCGAGAACGCATCATAAATTCTCGATATTTCTTACAAAGTAATCGTTAAAATCAGTTGGGCCGGGAAAAAAACTCCCGGCCCTTTTTTTTGGTATTCGATTTTAAATTTCATGGGATAATATTCTGAAGAACCTCATGCAAGAGGTTTCATGAGACAGAAAGGCGCAGGAGGTGCTATGTCCGATAAGAAGTCCGAAGCAGTTAATAACTTCCCACTCCTTCCACTACGAGATGTGATCATCTTTCCACACATGGTAGTGCCTTTGTTCGTAGGTCGAGAGAAATCCATCTCCGCTCTCGAGAAAGCTGCTAAGAATGGAAATGAATTATTTCTAGTTACACAGAAAGACGCTTCAGTTTTAAATCCTGAAAGAGAAGACGTGTATGACATCGGTACTGTTGTAAGCATTATTCAAATGCTGAGACTGCCGGATAATACAGTTAAAGTTCTTATCGAAGGTAAGTACCGCGCGAAAATTAAAAACTTTCGCTGTGAAAATGACGGTTACTACTCTGAAGTGGAAAAATGCGCAGATGTTATTGAATCAGATGTTGAAGTGGAAGCTTCAATGAGATCTGTGAAAAACATTTTCGAGCAATATGTAAAACTCAATAAGAGAATCCCTCCTGAACTTCTTATGAGTATTTCATCGATCACTGATCCTTCTCGTCTCGCAGATATTATTGTTGCTCACCTGACAATGAAAATTCCTGAGAAGCAGGACATTTTAAATGCTGTAAACGTAGATACTCGTTTGCAACTTCTTCTTGAGAAAATGCAGGGTGAAATCGAAATCATCAACGTTGAAAAGAGAATCCGTTCACGTGTGAAAACACAAATGGAAAAATCTCAAAAAGAATACTATCTGAATGAGCAGATGAATGCGATTCAGAAAGAACTGGGCAATAAGGATGAGAAGTCTGATGTTGCTGAGATGGAAGAAAAACTTCGCACTAAGAAGATGCCGGAAGATGCCCGTGAAAAGGCTACTAAGGAACTTCGTAAGCTTAAGTCAATGTCGCCAATGTCTGCTGAAGCAGCCGTTGTCCGTAACTACATCGACTGGATGATTTCTCTTCCTTGGGATGAATATACTCAGGATGACAACTCTGTGGCCAAGGCCCGTGAGATTCTTGATAACGATCATTACGGTTTAGAAGATGTAAAAGAGCGTATTGTGGAATATCTTTCAGTCCGCTCACTTGTTAAAGATGACACTCGTGGAACTCTTCTTTGTCTTGCTGGTCCTCCAGGAGTAGGTAAGACATCAATTGCCAAGTCTCTGGCCGAGTCTTTGGGAAGAAAGTTTGTCCGTATTTCACTTGGTGGCGTACGTGATGAAGCTGAAATCCGCGGTCACCGTCGTACTTACGTAGGTGCAATGCCAGGGAAAATTATCCACGCCCTTAAGAAGGCCGGAACATCTAACCCTGTTATCCTTCTCGATGAGATTGATAAAATGAGCTCTGATTTCCGTGGTGATCCGGGAGCTGCGATGCTTGAAGTATTGGATCCGGGTCAGAACAAGACTTTCGGTGACCATTATATTGAGTGTGAGTATGACCTTTCAAAAGTTATGTTCATCATGACTGCCAACGATCTTGGTGCTATCCCTGGTCCACTTCGTGACCGTATGGAAATCATCCATATCGCTGGTTATACTCCGGACGAAAAAATGCAGATTGCGAAGAAGTACCTTCTTCCAAAAGCAGTTGAGTCTCATGGACTTAAAAACTATCCGGTAGCTGTAGCCGATAAGATTCTTACTCAAATTGTTCGTGGCTATACTAAAGAGGCCGGTGTACGTGAGCTTGAACGCTTGATGAACACCATCTCCCGTAAGATAGCTACGGAAGTTGTGACTGAAGATATCAAAGAAGGCCGCAAGTTTAAGATTGATGAAAAAAATCTTGAAAAATACCTGGGTCCTCTGAAATTTGACCGCACTGGAATCGAAGAGCAGCCGCAGGTTGGTCTTGTTAACGGTCTGGCCTGGACTTCAGTAGGTGGCGAGCTTCTTCATATTGAAGTGGTGACAGTTCCTGGAAATGGAAAAATCCAGGTAACCGGTAATTTAAAAGATGTGATGAGAGAATCAGCTTCGGCCGCTCTTTCTTATGTACGCTCGATCTCTAACCGCCTGGGTGTTGATCATGAGTGGTATTCTAAGAATGATATCCATATCCACGTACCAGATGGTGCTACTCCAAAAGACGGCCCATCAGCAGGTATTACCATGGCCACAGCCTTGACTAGTGCCATTGCTAATATTCCGGTTCGTCAGGACGTTGCTATGACTGGTGAAATTTCACTTCGTGGTCGTGTTCTTCCAATCGGTGGTCTGAAAGAGAAAATTCTTGCTGCTAAACAAGCGGGGATCACTACTGTGATCATCCCTGAGAAAAACAAGAAAGATATCGTGAAGATCCCTGATGAGATCAAAGCAGGTATCGATATCCGCCCTGTAACAGAAGCGGAAGAAGTCCTGAGAGTGGCGCTTAACCTTACGAAACCTGAAGAATTTATGAAGGCCCGTGCTCTTAAAGTTCTTGATGGTGAAGCAAGTTTAGAAGTGGCCAACTAATTAACCTCCAAATTTTCTGTCTCTAAAGGGCCCGGTCTTGTACCGGGCCTTTTTTTATGGTGTAAGTTTTACAGGTCAGTCCTGGTGCTTCCCAAAATCAAGTTATGATCGCGACGTTTTACATAGACAGGAGATCATATGAAAACTTCGGGATTTGCCGTCAAGGCCTCTTTAATCGCCTCCTTAATTAGTGGACAAGCCTTTGCCCAGTCGCTTCCTGATGAGATAAATCACACTCAATATCTTCGTGTTTATCAGAACCTGGAGCAGGTTCTGAATCAGAAAATTAGTCAGCATGAAAAACTTGCGACCCAAAAAGACCATCTTGAAAAGACCATAGCACAAATGGAAAGAAATTTGGTGGAGCTGCCTGAGCGCACTAGTGAGTTAAGAGGAATTATTGCTTATAAGCGCCAGGAAGTGTCTCGACTTCAATCCGAGATCGCTGGCATGGAAATCCTTTTGGACCGCATTCTGGATGATTTACGGCACTCAGAGAGGGTGTTGGATTCCATTTCAAGTGACATCAATCAGGAAACATCCCGTAACCAAATGATTCAGTCGAAGCGTAATCAGCAGGGTCAACAGGTGGCGCGCTTCAGATCCCTGTTACAGAAGGAAATAAAGGAAGAAAACCAATCTCTTCAAAAGATAGAGAACCTGACTAATGCCATTATTAAGGCCCGGGAAAATATTCAGCAGGGGCAAGGGGCGCTGGCGCAGCTTGAAAAAGACATGGAGAAATTCAAGGGGGAGATCACCTCTGCTAGAAATACCGTGGCCCAGAATAACTCGGCTCTCGCCGCCAAACGTCCGCTTTTGCAAGACGTTCAGGCAAAACTTCCAGTCGTTAAAAATGAAATAGCTTCACTTCAGGCGCAAATAAGAGGAGAGCAAACAGCTCTTAATCAGAAAAAAGCAGAACTGGCAAAACTCAAAAGAGAGCAGACTCAGGGGACCGATCACTCAGGGAGAATCGCTGCATTGGAAAATGAGATCAATTCTCTTAATAATGAGCTCAGCGATAAAGCGTCCCGGATCAACCGCCTGGAGCAGGATGAAGCTCTCATCAATTCTCAAATCAAGACTCTTGCCTTGGACATCAAAAACCTGGAAGCTCAAATTACCAGACTTAATGGCCGCATTAGCGAAATGGAAAGGGCCATCAGTAGTTATCCCGAGAATAAAAGAAAGTTAGAAGCTCAGATAAAAAAAGGGCAGGATGAAATAGCACAAAATACGACTGCTATTGAGCAAGAACACCGCTTGCTCGTCCGCATCAGAAGAGACCGTAAACAAATAGAAAATGATTTAAGGCGTGCTGAAAACGTAATGGAGGCCATTACCCAAGATCTGATTACGTCAGACCGAGTTCTTATTAATATGAGAAATAAATTCGCTGAAGAATCCCGCAATCGAGAAAATCTCCAGCGCTACCAACAAGATAACCAGGCTCAATATAACTCTCTTCAGTCACAAAAAGTTTCTGCTGAAAGAGATGTTGTAAGCGGTACCGAAGAAATTCGCAGCAATGATCAGCATCTGGCGGCAATCAGTAAGGAGCTTCCTTATTTAAGAGAAGATCTGGTGGTGATTACTCCGGAAGTGGCACGTGCCCTGAAGGAGAGAAATACCGCCCAAAGAAATACCGATGAGGCGAACTCACAATATCAGGCACGACTAAATCTGTATCAGAGATACCTTACTGAGGCCCATGAGATGGGTTCAAAGATGGCCTCTCTAGGGACTCCAGACGGAACCAAAGCTGGGAATCTGGATGGAGAAGCAAAGGGAACCAAGCTTGCCACAGAAAATGCTTCTCAGGAAGCTAAATGGGAAGCTCTCAGACGTAGTTATGTTCGAGGTGAAATTTCAGGATACACTGAAGGTTATAAAGTTGGTTACGCTTCTGAGACAGATCGTGGCCAGGGTGAGACCGATGGCGAAATCGCTGGGGCCGCCCGTGCCCGCAACCATGCTGATAATGTGATTAAACCAGAATTCTATCTTGAAGAGCTGGCGAGACGACTTAAAAATGATAAAACTTCATTAAGCTCGAAGTCGTTTGCACTTCTTAAAGATGAACTCAAATCAATGAAGTCACTGGCATTGCTCTTGAGAGCGGATATTCCTGATCTGTCCGCAGAGGAAATAGCTGCTGCCGATAAAATC
The DNA here is from genome assembly GCA_023701435.1 of Bacteriovoracaceae bacterium. Classification (GTDB taxonomy): domain Bacteria; phylum Bdellovibrionota; class Bacteriovoracia; order Bacteriovoracales; family Bacteriovoracaceae; genus Peredibacter. The sequence continues at coordinate 86,553 of JAMPXB010000009.1, forward strand.
ATCAGTTCACTGGATAATTTAATCGCTCAATCCACGGTAGAGATAAAAGAGGTTCTGGCCCTCAGAAATCAATTAGCAGCGGCCGGCAATGTTTATCTAAATCCGGCACCGGGAGTTAACGCTAATAACGTTAATTGCTCGGCTGTGTATAAAGGGGTTAAAGATTATGTCGAGGCCTGTAAGGGATCTTATGCTATTCGCTATCAGAATCTTTACAATGTGGCCCATAAGGATGCCTTTAAATTAAAGTATGAAGCTACTTTTAAAAATCAAATTTCAAAGGTTTTCTCTACTGAGTTAAATCGTCTTTATCCGGTTTATCTGAATGAAGCGACTCTCGTCGGTAAGAACGTGGGCATTGCCGCTGGAAAGAAAGAGATTTATCAGCAGATATTTGAGCGTTCAGAAGAGAATTCTTATAACGTGAATCTTCCCTCTGAAGTGGTGAGGGTAGAAGCTGAATCAGTGGAGATGGTTCAGGATTATTTGAATGATAACTCGGCCCTGACCCTAAAAGAAAATGCCAGGCTGACATCTCCTTCCCCTTATGGAATTGCTCCCGGGACAGAGATTGATTTGAAAATGATGGTGAAGAATATTGGATCTCAAGCATCTATCGGAAGCGGGCTGGTGAAGCTCACCAGTATTTCAGGAAATGTTTCAACAGAGAGAAGGGAAGTCGTTATGGCCACCGTGCCTGCGCACTCTCATGCTGAGCTAAACGTTATGCTACTAAGAGTAAGTGATAAGGCAGAACCGGGAACAAAAGTTGTTCTTGCCGGTGAGATCATTTATCCAGGAAACCATTACCGATCTAATCGCATTGAGCAGTTCAAGATAGAACAGGAAATTAAGATTAATCCTTCTATCAATCTTGATGTTCAGTACGAGAAGACCCCAAGAGTTTCTGTCCGAGTGATAGGAATGGTTAAAACTCACGTCATCGCTGTGTCCTTGATGCCAAAATTCTTAGGTGTAGATCAGGGCTATGAAATAGTTCTGGAAGAGGTGGGTTCAGACTATGCCCAGATACTGACAAAGCCGACCATGACTGAAGTATTAGGTCAGGGCGTAGAGAAGAAGGTCTTTTTAAATTACAAATTAAGTAAGGCCGCTCGAGGGAAAACCATTAACTTTAAATTAATCATCAAAAATAATGGGAAAATCGTCTCGAGTCAGGACATTCCAGTCCAAGCAATCTAACTTTTATTGGGCCTTGAAAGTTTCTAAAAAAATGATTCTTTCAAGGCCAAATTTTCGTTGACAATAATTCTCTAAATCCCTAAGATGAGTGCTCTAAATCGACATGTGGGCGTTTAGCTCAGCTGGGAGAGCGCTACCCTTACAAGGTAGATGTCGGGGGTTCGATCCCCTCAACGCCCACCATATTCTCCACATGTCGATCCTCTTCATTCCCCTTAACATTTGTATTTAAATCTTATTTTATAAAGAATGCCCTTAGTTATTGGCATGATTATTAATATATTCTTAACATATTTAGAAGTACTTAACTCTAAATACTTGAAAATACTCACTTTTTGCATTCCGTTGTCATAATTTATGAGCCATACTTTATAGTAATCTTAAGGTTCGTTAGTTAAGTTTTCTTAAGTTACGTGGATTTCCTTTAGAGATTCTTTTCTTTCTAATTAGAATGGACATTATGAGCAAAACAATTGTGATTATTGAAGACGAAAAAGAAATAGTTGAGTCTCTTCGCTACCTCTTAGAAAAGCACCAGTACCGGGTTAATTCTTACTTATCTGCTGAAGAGTTTTTTACCGCTAAGGCCCCCCAAACTGACCACTGTGTTTATTTAGTGGACTGGAACCTTCCGGGGATCAAGGGTATTGATATTATCCGTACCATTCGTCTGAAAGATAAAATTTCTCCAATTTTCATGGTGTCTGCTTATAACAAGTCTGATCAGATTATCGAAGGACTTCAGAGTGGTGCTGATGACTACATCACCAAGCCCTTCAATTACGAAGAGCTGCTGGTAAGAGTTGCCAACGCTCATGCCAAGGTCAGAACGCTGGAAGAAAATCTCATGAACGTGGGCCTGAAGCTTATTCCTGAAGCTCATTCGATTATGAAGGATGGAGTGACAGTAAACCTTACTGCCCGTGAGTTTATCATTTTCAATCATCTCTATAAAAATCAAAACGCTGCCAGCACTCGTGAAGAGCTGATCAATCAGTTTGATAAAGAAATGGACATGACGGCGAGAAATATTGACGTTCATATTTTTTCACTGAGAAAGAAAATTAATAAGATCAGTATTGGGATTGAGACTGTTTGGGGAACTGGTTACAAGATCATTCTCTAGTTCTAAAAAAGCATTCTGAATTCAACTTCAAAGCGACTTGCTGACGGGACATTTTTCCCACTGATTGTTTTGACGGCATTTAAGTTAATCTGCGCTGGCAACATGAATTCCTTTTTGAGGAAGGGCTGGATTGAGGAAAGAGTCGTCGTGAACTGGACAGAATGCTCCACTTTGTCAGAGTTATATTCCAGGAATTTGTTGGCCTCTGAGTACTCAGAATTATAAGTTGCAGGCATCTGGTACATGAAACGGTATACAGGTGTAAAAGCAAGCCAGTCAGTAACTGAGATGGTGGTATTAAACATCCAGTTAAATTTGTCGCCGTATTTCACGTCAAATTCACCCTTGTTGGTTGAAAGAGCAAAGGTCTTGCTTTCAGGAATACGCAGAGTCTTGGATGTTGCAAATTGATGGGTGTATCTGAAGGTTGTTCCAAAGCTTAGTTTATCATTGACCATATAGCCTGAGGCCACTTCACCAAAGACATCTAACTGGCCGTCACCGAATCCTACGTCTTGCAGGATATCTGGATCATCTTGAGTGCCGGTTGGAAGAATCACTCCTGGATAGAAGAGAAGACCCGTGGTGCCCTTATCCAGAACCTTGTGCATGACTCCCAATTCCATGTCTCCATAACCTTGAGCATACCAATTTCCAATAGGTCTATACTTGTAATGGTTAGTGATAACAGATTGAATGGTCTCTTCATTGGCATCAACCAGGTTTCTGATATTGTCGGCAAAAATGGTATTGCCGTTACTCTCTAGGATTCGTGCCGTTTCTTCATAAGTGTTACCGGCAGTTCTTTTGATGTTAGATTTGACGTGACCCTTGTAGTAAGCAACTTCTCCATAGAGCATGGTCTTATCTGTCAGACCCCAGCCAAAGCCTGTTCCGTGGACATTGAATTGAGCTTCTGCTTCAACTTCATACTTTCCAATTAGAAGATTGTCGTAGGCCTCTTTTTCACCTGGCGTTTCCGGACTATAAGCATAGCCGGAAATCTGATTAAGAGTTGGGGCATCTATTTTAAATGAAGCTCCCAGTGGGCTTTCTGAACCAATTTGATTGAAGTTAGATGTGATCTTAGAAGTCGTTACATTTCGGTAGCCAATAATTCTCACCCCTTTTGGAAGAACTTTCCAAACCTGCGCATAGAGAGCATGCGATGAGATGAAAAAGATGAATCCTAAAAGCAGCTTCATTAAATCCCTTTTTGTCTTTTTTGAAGTTTAATCGATAATGCGGTGTGTTTGAATAAATGACAGGGTGGTATGTAAAAAGGTAAAGGTACCTGTTAGCTTCTTAACGCTGGGCTTACAATAGGAAGGCATAATAAAAATCAACAAGTTAGGTGCTGTTGTGAACAAAATTCTTTTATTGATCACCCTTTTGGCCCTTGGTTGTGGTCAAAAAAGTACGATTAAAAACGATATTAAGGCACGCACTTTGGCCGAGGCCTACGGAGATGGAAGGTACGTGATTTCTCCGGCGCCTTTTACTCTGGAAGATCCCAGCCTGGCCTTTAAATCCGGCATTCCTGGTATCGCACCTGTTGCTGGGGGGATGATTAAACTATTGGGCGATATTTTTGCGAAGACCACATCTCTGGGTAAAGTTCAAGTCAGCTATGTGCGGACTATTCCTGAAATCTCCACTGAATATGTTCATTCGATTCGCCTTAAAAGATTTTTCTTCTATATGAAGCCAGAGAAGGGCAATCGTCGTTTCAGAGATTTTTTTACCCGATTTATTTTCGGGAAAGGCAATGTCACATTTAGATTTTTGGATAAGTTCGCCTTAAATCTGCAAACCACTTCTGTTAAAGATCCACAGACTCATGTCCCGGAAATTTTGGATCGGGATAATAGTGATCCAAGTTTTCGCGCGCTTAATAATCTCTTTAAAAAAGGGACTGATATTTTCACTCAGGTCGTAGATCCAGAGAAGGCTAAAGAGCTCGTCTTATTAAAATACGATAAGAAAAAACGTGGTGATTATATTCTTAATAATAAATATGGGCAGATGTATATTATTGAGACCTCAAATCCTTTGGCGACCCGGAACTTATTGAAAAATAATCCTAAAATGAGGGATTACTTTGAGCGCCTACACATCATGGAAAAATCCCTTATTATCGAACTAAAAAAAGATCACGTCATAGAGGAAGGATTTAAGATCATTCTCTCTGAGATGGCCGAAGAGCTCGATGATGTCGGAGTGACTTTCATCGATCCTTGCACTGTTGATTCATGTCTTGAACTTAAGGTTCCCGACGTGAATTTTATTCCGATCCTTATCAAAGGAAATGCTATTAAGCTGGACGCACTCATTGAAGCTGATGAATTGCCTGAATCATTTAAGCTCCAGGGATTCGTGGAATTTGAAGTGAAGTGGGATCCGAAAATTTAAATCTGTTTTAATTAATTTCGATATCAATTCCAAACTTCTTACCTTCCTGCTGCAGGATCGATTTTACGATGGCAGGAGGGTAGACAATTCCTACCACGCTGACCTTGGTGCTCATCATGTCGATCTTGCAACTATTGGTGCACATGAAGTCCGCAGAATAAGCTTCAAAATTTTTAATGGGTGTCTTATTTTGGAATTCAGAATAGAAGCTGAAGAAATCTACAATTTTCTCTCTTAATTTGGCCTCTAGTTGCTCTTGTGTCTCTTTCTGGAGATTATATGTAAAGAGAGAGGTATTTCTGGACTTGCCGTTAAACGACAGTTTGATCACTCCACTGGAGCGGATCTTCATGGTATTTTGAAAGCAGACTGGACAATACATAAGAAAATTATAAGGGATTTTATGAATAAAGAATACCGGGACATCATTTCTTATGATGGGACCCTTTTAAAGTGCCTGATCCGAGAAACTGGAAGCTCACAATGGTTGATCGTAACCCACGGTCTTGGGGAGCATCTCGGGCGCCATGAGTACATTTTAAAGCTCTTTTCCCAGAATTTTAATATCGCCATCTATGATGTGCGTGGTCACGGTAGAAGCGGGGGCAAGCGGGCCTACGTGGATGATTTTCAGGAATTCTTGAAAGACCTCCAGGCAGTGATTGATTTCCTTAAAAAGGACTTCAGCATGACCAATTACACCCTTTTTGGTCACTCCATGGGAGGGTTGATTACCGCCGCTTATCTGCAAAATATGGCCTCTAAGGATTTTTATCCGGACAAGGTATATCTTAGCTCTCCGGCCGTTGCGGCACCGGGATTAATGGGACCACTTTTTGCCAATGCTCCGAAATTTTTATTCGATGGCCTGATAAAGATGCCTACCATTCCTATGCAGGGGATTCTGGATCTTAAAAAGCTCTCCCATGACAGCCGTGTTTATGAAGCCTATGTTAAGGATGAACTTTGTCAGTTGAAGGTCCACACCAAGTTGTTCTTTGAAATTTTGAAGACCTCACGGGATGTGTTTTCTCGTCCCCTCCGGGCGGAATGTCCCTTGTTCGTTTCTATAGGAACTGGGGACGCTCTGGTGAGTTCCAAAATTCTGATTGATTATTTTCAAAACGTGGAAAAGAGGGCTCAGCTTAAAATTATTGAAGACGGTTATCATGAACTTCATAACGAAGTTGAAAAATACCGTAAGCCTTATCTGAACTTTTTAAGACAGTCCCTGACGGGCCTGTCATTTGAGTGATTCAAGTCTTTTAATTCGTTCCAGTGCCGGCGGATGAGAATGATAAAATCCAGAATAGATTTTATCAGTAACCACCGGGCTGGCATTTTCTTTATAAAGCTTCAGCAGTCCTGAAATCAAATCTTCCGCTTTCGTTTCTCCTGCCGCATATGCATCTGCTTCAAATTCACGTTTACGGGAAATCCAGGTACCAATAGGTTCAAACCAGAAGGTATAGATAGGAACTGCTTGGGTGAACAAAAGAAAAAGAACGCCAGGAGAGATGACCCGGATAAAGTGTCCGCTATAAAACCAATTGGTGGACGCGAGAACTCCCATCAGCCCAAAGCCCAGGAAAGAGAGGATCAGGGATGTGATAAGGGATTTTGGAATATGCTTAAGTTTCATGTGACCCAGTTCATGAGCGAGAATGGCGAGAATCTCCGGGGTTTTAAGTCCATTCAGGAGAGTATCAAAGAACACCACCCGTTTGTTTTTTCCAAAACCGGTGAAATAAGCATTGCCATGGGAACTTCTTTTTGAGGCGTCCATGACAAAAACTTCTTTGGCATTGAAGCCAGCGTTCGTTACTAAATTTTCAATCCCACTTTTAAGTTCTTCGCCTTCCAGTGGTTTAAATTTGTTAAACAAAGGAGCAATAACTGTTGGGTACAGCCATACCAGAGCAAATTGAAATGCGGTCACAAAAAGAAAACTTACGAACCACCACCATTTTCCCAGACCCTGATAAATAAGAAGAATTCCATAGAGCAAAGGCACACCCAACAGAAGACCCAAGAGCAGTCCTTTCAGACGGTCAATGATAAAGAGTTTAGGGGTGGAGCGATTAAACCCGAATCTTTGTTCCATCACAAAAGTCGAATAAATCGACCAGGGGAGATTTAACAGACCCTGAATAAGCATAAATGCCACCAAGAAAAAAACTTCCCGATGAGTTCCTGTACCCGGCAATGCCAGATAGAGTTTTTCAGCGCCTCGAAAAGGAAACCAGTAGAAAAGCAGGATGGCGTTCCACACTAATTTAAACTGGCCCAGACCTAATTTTGCTGTGGCGTAGCTTATTGCCTTTTGATGATCAGCGAGTGTTAAAAAGTTATGGAACTCACTGGGCACTTCGCTGCGGTGTTCATGCAAAGTAGTCAGTTGCCGACGGTAGAGGTATAGTTCAAAAAGGTGATTTACTACAATAAAAGTAATACAGAGTACTTGGGTATAATAGGTAATAAGGGTTTCCATAATGATCCTGGTAAAAACATTTTATGCTTACAATGATCTCCGAAATTACAGTTATCTGATTCTTGATAAAGACTCAGGTGACTGTTGGGTCATTGATCCTTTCGATGCCATTCCAATGATTGATTATATCAAAAAAAAAGGCCTCGTCTTGAAGGGAATCTTAAACACCCATCAACACTTTGATCATATCTGTGGTAACGCGCCCTTGATAGAACAGTTTGCGGCCCCGGTTAAAAAACTGAAAAACTCAGAAAATCTTGCTCTGGGATCAGGTTTCTCATTGGAAACAATGGATACGCCGGGACATACCCTGGACCATCAGGCCTTTGTCTGGAAAAAAGACCAGCAAGCGGTGGCCCTCTTCTCGGGGGATACGCTCTTTAACAGCGGAGTAGGAAACTGTCGGAGTGGGAATGTGAATCTTCTTTATGAAACCACAGAGAAGCTTCTTAAGAATTTGCCCGCCACGACCATTCTCTATCCTGGGCATGATTACCGAAAGCGGAACCTGGAGTTTGCGCTCAAAGTTGAACCGGAAAATAAACTTATTAAAGAAGCTTTGTATAAGATCTCCCAAGAAAAAACCGAAGAGCTTCCACCTGTGACATTGGGTGAAGAAGCCCTGGTGAATCCTTTTCTGCGTCTGGATTCAGATGAAATCCGGGAACGTGTGATGAAAACAGCTCGTAATGAGAAAGAAATATTTATTCAATTAAGACATCTTCGGGATGAATGGTAAAAAGGAAACAAAATGGCCAAAGTTGTTAAGAAAGTAACCAAGAAAGCAGCGAAAAAAGTGACGAAGAAGGTCGCTAAAAAAACCGTTACCAAGAAGGCCGCACCTAAAAAAGTGGCAAAGAAAGTAACCAAAAAAGCAACGAAAAAAGTTGCTCCCAAAAAACAATCGGCGGGTGTCGTGAAAACTCCTACATTACAACCAGGGGATGTGGCCCCTGATTTTACACTCTTTGATCAGAATGGAAATTCTGTTTCCCTCCATGACTTTAAGGGCAAGAATGTGGTGATCTATTTTTATCCTAAGGCGATGACTCCTGGTTGCACAGTTCAGGCCTGTGAAATCAGAAATTCTCAGGACAAGCTTAAAGAAGCATCAATTGTGGTGTTGGGGATCAGTGCAGATCCGGTTAAATCTCTAAAAAAATTCGAGGAGCGGGATAAGCTCAATTTCACCCTGCTTTCTGACCCGGATCACCAGGTAATCGAAAAATACGGTTCTTGGGGCCTTAAAAAGTTTATGGGAAGAGAGTTCATGGGAATCCTTCGCCAAAGCTTTTTAATTGGGAAGGACGGTAAAATTGTCCACGTTATGCATAAGGTGAATACCAAAACTCACCACGACGACGTTTTAAATTTCTTTAAGAGTCTTTAAGTACTTCCTCATGCAGGACATCCAGGCGGATTTCGGTCTGGAGTCTTGCAATGAGATCTTTTAACTTTTCACGGAATTCAATAGGGCACTTCACATCGATGTCCCGGTAGGCACCCTTGAGGGAGTCATCCACCGTAGAATAAAAGCACAAACCTTCATTCGATTCGAAAGTAAAATAAACGAAATAGGCCTCGTCCTTGGGAACGCGTAGGCGGGTATAGAAGAGCTCTTTACTCTGGAAATAGGTCTGCGACATAGATTCCTTGACTAAGAAGGATTAGGACATAAGATATAATATAAGGAAAGTCAAAAAATTTAAGAAGTTATGTCATGGAGGACGCTTTGAAATATAGTTTGATACCTTTTGCGTCGTTACTGCTTTTGAGTTCATGTGCATGGTATCGCGACCTTGAACGCTCATTAGTAGAAGATGACGAAAAGAAAATGCGTTCTTCTCGTTCAGTTCCACGTGCCCAGTATGATCAACTTCTGGTGAAATACGAAGAGCTCTCTAAAAAATATGAACAATTAAAAGAGAAACCTGCCACTAGTCAGGACTCATTGATTGATGAATTGGCGACGACCTCTTCCAACGTTGAAACAGTTAATGTTTTTGATGGTGCCGAGACAGCGTCTTCTTCTTCCCCCATTGAAGTTCCTGCAGACATTGAATCCCAATTAAATTTATATCGCCGCGGACTTGCGCTTAAAGAATCTAATCCGGGTGAAGCAACGAAAATTTTTCAACAACTAGAAATCCGTGCTGTCTCTCCAGTACGTGCCCGGGCGAAATTTCAAATCGGCGAATTGCTCCTTGCCAAAGGTCAGTATGATCTGGCCTTGCAGGTTTATGAAGATGTAATCACTAAAAACGCGGAGTCAGGTGTCGTTCTCGATGCCCTTCGCGGAGCAGTTGTTGCGTCTGATAAATTAGGTATTCCTAACAAGAAAGACCAATATTCCTCGATGCTGAATGACGTTTTTGAATCGAGATAATAGGGAATTTAGTGAGAAAAGAAAGTAAAGTTCTAATCCTTTTAGCTCTCCTGATGACTAATACTTCACCTGTGCTGGCACAGGAGGATCTTAGTGATGAGGACCTGCAATCTTTACTCAATGAAAACCAGGCCCCCATAGAAGAAGTTAAGGAAGTGTCTGAGCCTCCTCAGGATACGCCGGCCTTAAGTGAGCCTATTTCTTCTGAGACTGTTGATCTTGATACTCTCGAGCCACTAACTGAAGAACCATCAACACTAGAAGCACTTGAAGCGGGAAGTTCTCCGGAAGGTGCTGTTTCTAGTCCTGAAACTTTTGAATCGATTCAACCGACAGCAGAAGAGCCGACAACGACGGAATCGACACCGTCAGAACCGATAGAGACGGTCGAAAAAACCGATGATCTGGAAAGCATCAAAACCGATTTAAGTGAAGAAGCTCCAGTCACTGAAACGGCAAAAGAAGAGACTGCTCCGGTTCCGACAACTGTTCAAGGTGACACGGACGCAGAGCCGGCAATCTTTGACGTGGGCCGTGAAGAAAGAGAACTTCTGACGATTGCCAAAAACATTAACGGCCAGATTTCTGATACCGAATGGAACGAAGTGGCCACAGCTGCCAAAGCTGAAACTTATACTGTTGTTAAAGATGACTGGTTGTTTAAAATTTCCCGCAGAATTTTTGGTACTGGTCACTATTATCCAAAGATATGGTCCCTGAACTCATTTATCACCAACCCACACTTCATTGAGCCGGGGATGGTTTTGTCTTTTACTACCGGTAGTGGTTCCCAGGCCCCTGAAGTTAAGCTTGGTACATTTACTGAAGATGAGATCAATGCAGTTCCTGGATCAATTGGAAACATGAATGCTGCCGATCTGACTAATTTTGGTGAAGACGCCCGACCACCTTGGGTTGATGAAAAATCAAATCTTGAAAAACAAGGCGTGTTTTTTCAGTATGCCTCTGAAGAAACCATGGATGATTTGGCCAAAGAAGGAGAAGAGGCGCTTAATCGTGAATACGAAAATTACGATCCTCCGAAAAGCGATTTTGATATCATCTTGCCAAAGAATTACGATGCTTCAGGCTTTGATAAAAACTCAAAAATTTTCTATTCATTTAAAGAAGGGTTCTATCTCAGTACTTTTATCTCGACCAATATCGTTCAGGACTTCGGTTCCATCGTAAATGGGCCGGATGAAAATATCTTTTTCACAAAATTAGACAAGGCCTATGTTCAGTTTGATGAGACCATGAACGTTCTGCCAGGTGACATGTTCTCAGTTTACTCATCTGGTGGAAAAGTTAAGCATGATAATTCCGACCGCGAAGGCTATAAGTATTCCATCGTGGGACAAATTAAGCTTATCCGCAAAATCCAAAACAAGTGGGAAGTTGAATTCGTCGAAGTGGCAGGAACTCCTCAGCGCGGTGACCGCATTACTGCATACACTCCAAAAATCGAACGTATTACCCGCACTCATAACTCACGCTTGATTGAAGCAGCCATTCTCTCTACCTTCCAGCCAATGCAAACCATTTTAGGTTTCGGCGACGTGGTTTACCTGGACCGCGGTCGTGCTGATGGTGTGGAGATGGGTAACGTTTTTGAAGTCTATGGCTTCAAAGATCGCCTCACTAATAAAAATATCACTGACCAGCCAACCTATAAGCTGGGCGAACTGACGATCATCACCCTGACCGATAACTTCGCCACCGCCTTGGTCAATAAATCGAGCCGCGACTTCTATGCCGGTGACATTGCCATTACCAAGACCAAAGATGCCCAGATGCGCGAGGCCCGTGCTAAAGAGGCCAAGCTAAGCGGTGAAAAAGAACTCATGGGCGGCAAGGCCCTAGAAGAGCTTGATGTTGAACTCAACCTCGAGAACCTAAACGACGACCTCTTAAAGCAGGCCGATAAGATCCAGCTGACCGAAGATGAGCTCGCTGAACTTGAACGTCAGGAAAGAGAGAAGTCCGTCATAAAAGACTCTGAGCGCGACCTTAAGGCCCTTGAGCGCCTTGAAAACGAAATCGAACAGGCCGAAACTATCCTGAACGACGCTAAACTCGACGAAGACAAGCTTCTTGAGAACGAGAACCTTAACGAGATCGAGCAGAAGCGCAAGAATATCGACCAGGACTCTCTGGACGAGATCGAAGAGAACCTCGGTAAGCGCTATATCGACGAAGACCTGAACTCGAAGGACAACCCATACGGCTTAACTGAGTTCGATGTGGAAGAGATTGACGAGCTTCTGAACGTTGAGAAGAAAGAACAGTAGATCCAAGATCAATAGGGGGGACAGGTTACGGCCTGTCCCCGTCATTTTTAGCAAATTTTCACAGCGTTAAATCATAATGTTTTTGCCAAGAAGCTGGTGGGTAGGGTAGATTATTAGGCAACGCACCCTTAGCTCAGCTGGATAGAGTAGTTGGCTTCGAACCAATTGGTCGGGAGTTCGAATCTCTCAGGGTGCGCCATTCTTTATTTCCCTTCATTTCCTTCAATATTCTAAATGGTTTTTTCAAATCATAACGGATATTTGAGCCATCTAAAATGGGGTTCGAGAGTATCATATCCAGTACTTTCTTCTTCTCAGCGGGAGACTGTGAAATCCACAGTAATTTCGCATTCCTGGCCAGTTCGAGAACAGATTGGACGGTTTCAATTACTGCAGAGGTCAAGCTAAGCTGAAGTACTTCAATTTGATCAGTGATGCTTTTTCGGTCAGCACGAATTCTTTTCAACTTGGATTCAAAAAGCTCTTGGTCAATTTCACCATCAAGTCTCATGTTAAGAAGTTTGTCCTCTTTAATTTGAAGAGCTACCTCTTCTTGCTTAAAAAGTTCGATTTGTTTCTTAGTAGTAGCGTGAGCTTTAGTTTCGATTTGGTTAAGTGCCTGGGATATATCCTTGGCTAATTCTGGAGGGATACTAATATCATCTAACGCTGATCCCAGTTGTATCCAAATCTGATCATTTGTAACATTCATACCACGCATCGAAGCGTGGACCTTCTTACCATTAGTACAATGATAAAGATGATACGTCTTAGTTTCATTAGTACTTCTAATAAGTTTTTTCTTTGGATCATAGACGACATGACAACCACAAATACATTTAAGCCACCCTCCTGTAAGGGTGGTATAATCAGAGTTTTCTCTTTTAATGGTACAGCCTCTCAATCCTAAGGATTGATCGACTTTAGTTAAAAGATCCCTCGGTACAAAAACTTCATGCTTACCTTTGTACTGTCGGAGTTGCCAAATAAAATCACCTCTATAAAAGGGATGCTTTAATCTTTTATGAATGGCAGTTGCTGTATAACTTTTGAGCTTCTTGGGTGGAATTAGATTTTCAGATACAATTTGTTCACGAATTCGATCAAAAGATAAGCCCTGAGCTCTTAGTTCAAATTCACGTAATACAATCTTTTGATTATTCATATTTGGATCAGGGATAATTGTTGAGCCACGACTTTTAACTTTTCCAGTTTCTGGATCAATTGGCTTCTGAAGAGCATAACCTAGTGGTGGATTATTGCTTGGATACCAACCATTTTCAGCTTTTTTATTCATTCCTTCAGAAACCTTGGTTTTAAGATTCCGAATAAATTGTCTTGCCATTATTCCTGAAAAACTTCTAGTAAGAAAATCAGAGTCAGGTGAATCCCTGTGGAGGATAGAGTTTTCTTTAACATAATGGATATTGAAAATACCTTTCAATACTTTATCCTCATTTTCCTCTAAGTCAGTAAAGTTTCGCGATTCTCTATCAAACATGTAAAAGACAATATTGCCGATACGATTCTTTTCAGCGTAACGGATAGCTTCTTTATACTTAGTTCTATCTTTTGAACTTTTAGCACTTTCGATAATGTTAAATTCTTTCTCAATTATAAGCCCAAGCCTTTTACAATATCCTCTTATACTATCTTTTTGAATATCTGGAGACAGTCCATCAGACTGCCTCCCGCTACTGATACGTATTACAGATATTGCATTTTTATTCATGTAAAATATTTGATTCATAATTACTCCAAATCTTGTTGTATCTTTTTATCGGATAATTTCAACGAATTATTTGGTTCGAGATTATCTACTAGGGTGTCAGCTGCATCCCTCGTAGCTTTTAACCAGAAGAAAAAAAATAATAAGGCCCTATAGTCTTCCTCGTTTAATTTTTCGGTGTACATTAATCACCCCTTTTCGGATCATGTAATAAATTTTGTCCGAAAGATAGTGTCATCTGTGACAGTTTGAGAGCATGTGACACGTGGGATGAGGTGTTGCTCGCCCTTAATACTGCTTCCTCTACTGGATCATCTTTTATGTATCTCAGGCCGTAGTAAACATGGACTCTTTTTTTATTTCTACGTACAGCGTTCTCACTGGCATAAACTTTCGAATTAAAATAGCTAATAACGTTCTTGGAAAATTCACCCGAGTCAATTGACCTGTATCCATTCTCCCGACAGAATGCTTTATAACGTTGATAAAGCTCAGGCTTTGCGATGTCTGATTCTCTGTCTGGCACAACTGTTTCTTTTAGAAAGATTTTGAAAGGATTTGAATCATGGTCATAAGCATTTACGGCTTCCTTAACTTCAAAAGGGATATGGAATTTCTTATTAATTGTTAATCGGTTCAAGCCCTCAAGTGCCCAATTGAAAATTCCAGGCAATTCAGGATTCCAGAACTCTTCTTTTTTATAATTCGTATTTTGTTTGGCTGGATCAAGAAATTGTCTATTAAGTGTGATTACTAACAACCTTCTAGTTGTTCCATTGGAGTCATCGTCAAATCTGGGCAAATGATTACAGGCATACATAAGCTTGGCTGTTGCTTTAAAAACATAAGCTGTTTTATATTTCTGTTTTGCATAAAAATAACCCCCACTAGTAAAGTCCTTTACACTGGCCGCTGGTAGCAAAGTCCCCTTGGCGACTTCGTCAGCCATATTTACAAGTTTTCCCTCTGTTTCTATTATTGAATATTGGTCTCTGAAAAGGTCTTCAAGTCGAACCGATGAAACGTTGTGTTTCCCAAGGAGTAATCTTGTTATAAGCAATAATACGCTTTTTCCGTTAGCTCCAATCCCATGAAGTAACATTAGGACTTCAAGGTCTGTTCTGCTGGTTAGGCAATAGCCAAGCCATTCTTGGAACAGCAAGACTTTTTCAGGTTCGAGTATTTCATTAATCAATTTCAAAAATATAGGACAAGAGCTACGGGGCTCATAATTATAAGGCAGCACATGAGTACATAGGAATTTATGAGAGTGAGGAAGACGTATTATAGAAACAGTCTGTGGAGAATGATCCATTCTAAGAATGCCATTTTCCATTGGGAAATAAGTAATATTCGGATCGGTTTTCACTCCAAGATAAGTTCCTGGTACATAGTCGACGACCTCGCATTTGGCTTGTAAGTTTTTGATAAAATAATTTACAACTGAATCGCGGCTGTCTGGTAGAAAAGCTGGATTATTTTGGATAAATCTCAGAACGTGACGATGAAAGAAGTCTGAATCTTGCTTTACCCACTTCTTCCCATCATGAATATAAAAGTTACCATTGAAAAAATTTAACCTGCGGGAACCATCGGGTGTCACGTAGCCATTAAGTTGGAGAAACTCCAAACATTTATCACCAGCGTTTGTACTCATTGTACACCTCTGAGATCACAGGGCCTGCATTTGAGAATGTAGTTAGGTTTTAAGAGACGAGAACGTAACAGATCTGCCAAAGGCATAAAGCACTCCTTATGTGTAATAATTGGGATCTGCTAAGCAGCTCAGGCTAGCAGCAATCAATTATCACCAGAAGAAGTCTTATTCTTAGACTGCGAAGGTTAGGGTATCGCTGAGGTGTGACTCCTCAAAAAGCAGACCACATCAAGGACTAGCGTCATACATCGATTCAAGGCGTAAGATTTTTCACTTACAGGTTATGGACAATAACCTTGAAACGGCATCCTTGGGGCCACCCGCTTACTATCAGTACTGGTAAAAATATCGGGTGGATCTTCATCGAAGATGTCACGGTCGTCAAGACTGGAGTTCGAAATTACCTGGATAACTGATATAAACTCTTAAAAAACTGGCACTTGCCCCGACCCCAAATGGATACCCCCCATCTCAGAAATAAAAAAACAAAAATTTGAAAACTCAAAATAGCAACTTTTCTTAGTGCAGACCTAGATGACGAATCTGGAACAGGATTCCTTACCACCCTTCCGTTCGAGGTGGCGGGGTCCGATCCCAGAGGGTTTCATCAATCAAATGGAGGTTCTATGAGTTCGGAAAAGAAAGTTTCGGAGGTTCAACAGGCTTTTGAGTTCAATGAAGAGCATAATCAGTACATGAATGATTCAGATGAGGAGTTTCTCACGCTGCTGGAAGAGGTTCTTGCAGAAGTTTTTGTACAGCACGAAGATGAAGAGTCTTATGTTCATCTAGAAGGCCAATCAATTTATTTCCTAGGGGACGAAAAAGAAATTTCTTCAATTGAGAAGTATGACCAAATGTCTCTAGATGAAGGCTCTCCTGCTACTGAGGACTTTGATACTTTAGCCATTATCGCAGATGAATACTTTAAAAAGCCTGCATCATACTCAACAGGAGAAGTTATTGAGGAGGTGGAATGTTTCATTACAGGATTTATTCAGCTATACGCAGGAGATAAATTCGATGTTAGAGGAAATATGATTACCCATTGGAAATCAACTAAGGAAAAGATTGTAATACATCTAAACGAACTGTACGAGCCAGAGCGTATCATCTCGTTGGTTGAATCAAAAGGGTTCAAATGGTCTAACATTGTTCGTGTAATTTTCTATGGGCACCCACTTGCAGAGATCATCGGAAGTAAGTTCTATGAACGTTCCGAGAGTCGTGAGTTAGTCGTGTGGGATGAGAAATATCCTGGAATTTTACTGGCAGTTCCTGAGTATGAGGACACAGAAGCCCACTGTCCAAGTACCTTTGAAATAGTTAACTCAGAGATACAGAATTCGATTCTTACAGGTAGTGCTGTAAACTTCCACCGTTCCACTATAGGTCACTGGCAAATGACCCTTGGAAGAATTGAAGAAATGGAGCAAGAGGAGCTAGAGAGCAGAACTCTTTTACAATTTACAAGGAGAGAGAAAAGAAATGTGAAATCCCAGAATACTTTCAAGGATCGGTATTCCGAAGGAAGACTGACCATTAATGGATTAAATGATGGTTCTTTAAAACTGGATTCGATCTTCGAACTAAGCACATCCGTTCTAGAAGATATTCTATTCCTGGCTGAAAAATGCTCAATGAGATTAGAGATCGCTAATCACTACCATCAGATTAGGTCTCTTTATATAAGGAACAAACTGAAAGAGCATCTTGAATCTAACTCACCTGCGATGAAGACAATTCAGAGTATTAACCAAGGAGAAATCGTTGAGATTCACCTGCTCTCTGAACAAGAGCTTAAATCTATCTTTGATATTCTTTGGGGTAACATTGGTATCAGGATTATAGAGTCTAGGAAGGACATCTATTTAGCCATGAAAGATCGTTTACTCCGTTTTAGATCTCGCAAACTACGCAGTCCTGCGTAGGAACTCCAGCTAACGCTTCCGTTTGCTAATGCAAGTAACAAGGGTGCTAACGCTCCCTTAAAGACTCATCCTAACGGATGGCTGGATACTAACGTATTTATTCTTGGGGTAGTCGTGC
This sequence comes from Bacteriovoracaceae bacterium, assembly GCA_023701435.1. GTDB lineage: Bacteria > Bdellovibrionota > Bacteriovoracia > Bacteriovoracales > Bacteriovoracaceae > Peredibacter. Next base: position 103,897 of record JAMPXB010000009.1, read on the forward strand.
CTCACGGCTACTCCAATTCATTTTAACAAGGAAGAACAAAATGAAAGCAGCTATCTACTCACGTGTATCAACAGATAAACAACAAACAGGACTTGAATCACAAAGGAGGGCACTGGAAGAGTATTGCCGTTTAAAAGGGATTGCTGATTACGAAGTCTTTGAGGACTTCGCTACTTCTGGTTCTCTGAATTCTAGACCACAGCTTGATCTGATGATGGCTAAAGTTCGATCAAAAGAAATCAATCTTGTTATCGTTCATTCATTCAGTAGATTTGCTAGGTCTACTTCCTTTCTAATTAACTCCCTTGAGGAATTCGGCTGTTTAGGTTGTGGGTTCGTTTCAATCACAGAGAACATAGATCTTTCAACTCCTATCGGTAAGGCGGTTTTCACAATTATCTCTGCAATTGCAGCATTAGAGCGCGATCTTGTGAGATTAAGGGTTTTAACAGGGCTCGAAAACGCCAGGGCCAACGGTAAACAACTCGGAAGGCCTAGAAAGCTCCAATACGACTTAATAGTTACCCTTAAAGCTGAAGGTTATACTCACAGAGAGATTTCAAAGATGCTTGGAATAGGTAACGGTTCCGTTGGAAGAGCTTTAAAAAAGTCTGGACCTAAAATCCCAGACACCGAACATTAAGGTCTATAGACCTATCAAACCGTAATCAATTGTTTTCGGAACATTTCGCTTGTTTGGATGAACTTGAATGATCCGTTCGACAAAGTGAATATGTTGAAGTTCATTTCAAATTCTAGCCGATATTCAAGTGTAGGCTTTTTTTATATCACAGGTCCTTACGTAATAAGGAGACACTTATGGGAATAGGTCCATTTTTATTCAATCTTAAATCACTTATACGTGATCTTAAAGAGGGAAAGAGACTTAACAAAGAATTTGAAAGACTTCTCGAACTATATCAGCAAAACCCTGACTCTCTTGAGGTTTTTGAATTAGAGAAATTGATCAACCATCTTTGCAGCTGGAATGCTATCAGACCAAATCCAGAGTTTGATAAACTTGTTAGAGAAGTAGATTCAGTTCTTATGCGTAAGAAAGATCCACTTTATTTCCTTAAAAAAGGTGCATGAGCCTTATTTACGAACTAAAGCTCACTGAATTCAAGCGAATTTGCTATGGGGCTCTTGCCCAAGCGCTCACCTTAACCAAAAACCAATTGTTCGTTATTACGAACAAAGTACATGCTTTTGTTCGCCTCTATGAATACAACGGATTTGATTCCAGAAAAAGCCGATAATAATCCTGAGGTAATAAAATGGAATTTAAAACTATACTCACATCTCTCATGAAAGAGAGAGGAGTTACTTTAAGCCAGTTAGCGAAAGATACAAAAATTTCAAAATCTTCGTTACATGGTTTTCTCAATGGAGCAGAGCCCTCGTTGTCTAAAGTTCAGGCCTTGGCCAAATATTTCGGAGTAAGCATGGATTTCATCACTACTGGTGAAGAGAGCGATCCGATTGGACAACTTTTAAAAGTAGACGTTCATAAAGGAACTTACGAAGTAACCATTAAACGATTGGTTCGTAAGGATTCCAGGGAATAGCTTCTTACAAAAGGGGTACGTATGTTGAGAGCTTTTCTAGTCGTTGGCTTAGTAGGGCTTGTTTCTTGCGCTTCATCTAATAAAACTGGAGATCCTGGAACTGATGCAGTTATTGCACATATGTCTCAGGGCCCAAAAGTCATGGGTAAGGACTGGGATGAAAAGTTTTTAAAAGATGGTTTCATTAATGGTGACTACATTGCTATCGGATCAGCGACGTCTAGAGACATTGATTATTTTCAAAAGCCATTAAGAGTTAATGCCGAAAGTGAAGCTACTGCTAGACTTTTAAGGTCGGCACCAACAGACTTTAAAAAAATTATTCAACGATCTTTGAATACGCTTAACGGTGATGAAGGATCGACACAAGAATCTCAAATAATGATCACTGAGGTTAAAGCTTTAACTGGTATGAAGTCTAATTTTGACGACGTACAGTGTGTCACAAGGGCAGAACCACGACAGGATTTAAAATATAATTATGTGAAGGAATGTAGGGTTATCGTTAGAGTTCCTGCTTTAAACCTTGCTAAAGCTTATGATTATACACTTGATAAGAAGTACGGAATAAAGCAACAAAACCAGCTCGAAGATATCTTACAGAAAGAACTTCTTGGTACATCTGAAACTCGATCAGTTGCCAGTAAGCAATAACTAATACTAAGAAGGGGGACTTGTCCTCCTTCATTTTGGTCAATTATGAAATACCTCTTTCTAATAATTTCAATGATAACGGTCTCAAGCTGTTCATCAATAAAAAAGTTTGGCCAAGAAAGGTATTTTGCTCAAAAGACTTTTAATATGAATTCACAAGTTCATTATGAACGTGTGAAATATTGGTTAACAACTGATAATGAAAATCATTGTTTTGATTCTAATCCATTAAATAAAGAGATTATGACAGTTAATGCTGACTATATTAACTATGCGATTTCTCATTTTTATACGAGAACAGTTCAAGTTGATATTGTCGTTTCTCGTCTTAATCGTGAAAGAACTAGAGTTGAAACAGTTGTTACTGATGATGCTCATTTTAAACTTGAGATTGCTCGTTGTTCTTTTGAAAAGTTTGCTGGTTTATTAAAGACAAATGATGTTGAGTATATTTCATTCCGCTTAGCTGACAAATAGTTAATTTAGGAGACAAGATGAGTCCTGGCTTTTTTAGCGCAATTGCAAAATTGATTGTAAGGGCTGAATTACGTCGCTCAGAAAAAGAAAAACAGGCCAGGATTCAAGAGGCTAATGTTGTTTGTTCGATTAAAGGAGATTATTGGGGTATTAGCATTTTATGGCTGCCTATTATAGCTATTTCGATTTGCTTATGCATAAGTGATTTGATACCAACTTTTTGGCGCTGGTACTTGGGTTTATCTGGATTTTTTACATTCCCAATTTGTGCTATGTTCTCCATTAAAAAAGATGAACTTGCTATTAGCAATCGCTATTTGTCAGGATTCCCACATTCTTTGATTTCAGTCATATTTATTGTAATCGGTTGCTTTTCAAAATCTGATGTAATGCTATTCGAGTACCCAAGCTCTTTGTCCATTTCGGTTAGCTTTGGGACTCTAGTTTTACTGGGTTTTCTTCCATTTATACTTACTTATTTTAGCAAATGTATGAATATCTTTCATAAGTTAGCAAAGCTAGAAGAGGGCAATTCGGTCGCGTTCAACCAGTTAAATGCTAAAATTATAGCTAAGCGACCCTATCTTTTCTTTTATCAGGCAATAGTTACTAATAAAATTATTTTAGCAAAAGAAATAATTTCAATACACCCGCTTTCATTTTCTTCTAAAGTGTATTTTGACGGTGGGTCTGATGTGGCTAGAAATTTTACCACAATGCTAACACAGGCAATATATTTGTATCATCCAACTCGATGGAGAACCTTCATGGACTTCCTTGAACCATTGCCACTAGATATTAATTCAGGCTCTGTTCGAGTAGTAACACCGCAAGAAACTTTGGCAGATCAATTCTTAAAACCTGATATTAAAATTCAGCAAGCACGATCAGAGATGCAAAAATTCATAGTAAATGAATACAAAACACGTAATAAGGCCGAAGCATCATAGTTGTGACTTTTTAAGTAAAGGTCAATACTTCGACCAAGTGATACTTTGAGGTGGATATGCATAATATTTCTTTGCCTAAAATGCAGATATTGGTTGAGAAAATAACAACTCTTCTAGTTCGTCGTAATGTAGATGATGAGTTTTTGCTTAAACTCGTAGAGGATATAAAAAAAGTAAAGTGCGTGGTAATGGCCAATGGAGCTGAGTTTTCCACAGATGCAGATAAGATTTTAGCATTATGTGAATATCTTATTTTTAATCTTCGCCTGGAGATTAACAGAATCCACACAGGCCAAGACACCAATCCGTTAAGGCAATAATTCTTAAATTAATTGATAGGAGCCTATTCTGAAAAAAGTGATTGATAGCATGTTTACGCAGACGTTTGTTTATTGGATGTTTTTACTTCCTTATTTAAGTGAAGACCTGACTGATAAATATTCGCTTGAAATTTTTGAATACCATTACTTGGATTTTGGTTCATTATCTAAGGTGGTGGTATCAATTTATCTAGGCTATTTTGCCATTCTTATTTTATGTGCAGGACCGATAGATACTAAGATCAAATCAAAGATACCTAATGATCAAAAAAGACCCTTGTTTCATGCTAGCATTCTTACCGTAATCATATTTATCATGTTTGCTGTAGATCCAGACAAGAAAGACTTAGTAATTAAGCTTCTTGTAGTCTGGATAATGACCTTAGTCCAAGTTCTTCCAAAGTTCTTCTTTGAACGAACTGGGCCAAGTCCCAATGAATGAAGTGAGACTCACCGAGGTGCTTCATTAGGTAACAGAAAAAACTGCTTATTATCACGATGTTCATGGAACCAGTCATAAAACAGGTTGATTTTGAGGTCTTTCGTGATCTCAGACCTACCAGATTTAACAAGAAAAAAGACCCCTTCGTAATCCAACCCTTAGATAATACCCAGTTTCTTTAAATGTTTTAGGTCATATCCATGGCCATGGAACAAATTCTTTAACTTTTTACTGCTAATCACAAAAATAGGAGTGTTTATGAGAATCCTTCTTATAGAAGAAGAGAATTTTGTATTTTCTTTTTTGGCTTCAAAGTTAAAGGATGGCTTTCACTGCCATGTTGATCAAGTTAAGCACAGCCAGAAAGGTCTAAGGCTTCTCAAAACTGAAAAACCATACGATTTCATAATTGCTGATTATCAAACACCAGCGAGTTTAGGTGTTGAGCTTAGGGAGTTCCATGTGAGGCACTCAATCCCAGGACGGTTCGTGTTTTACACCAATATTCAATGTTTCGATTCTGGATTATTGAGTCATTCAGCTTGTGTGGTTTCAAGATTAACTTATGAAAATCTTTATCAATTTATATTAAATAATTATTAAGAGTTTCATCTCACTTATAGTATTTCTTTCCAACAAGGAGAGTTCATGTAAACAAATTTTTGAAATTTCCTATTGTTAACGGTCCTGAATTCCTTTGTTGGTGATGGTTCATATAGTGAACCATCGGATGCAAGGAACTTTGCATTTGTATCTAGCTCTTGTGGTTCAAAACCAATTTCAAGCATTGGGATATTTAGACCAGCTCTATAGTTTCGGTTTTTAAGCTCGGCAAAAGATCCATTCCTGTTAGATATAGGCCATATTTTGCCCGCTGTCGTTGCACGATCAATACTTGTGACGAAAATACCTAAATCGATATGACCTTCTAGGAAAAGATAGTCTAGTTTCGTTAAGGCTCTAAATGATGATGAAATATTCCCTGTTTCAAATTCCAAACCAGCAATAACTTTGCGAGAAGGCGCTTTAACGAAGAACTTCTTTATTTCATTTGGTAATTTGTCATCCATAAACCAGGATGAGCTACAAAACTTACAGTAGTAAGAATTAAAATTAGACCTAAAGTTCTTCTCATTATCTAAAAGGCCCTTCATTTTTAATAATGTAAAAAATTCAAGGAATTTATCTTCGGGAATTTTGTAGAATTGAAGATCGGTCTCAATTTCGATATAGCCATCAATTTTTTGATCATTAATGGTTTGTTCTTTTTCACCCGCAACCCATCCTAATTTTGATAAATTTTTTCCGAATAGTTTTGAAATATAATCTGCTGAATTCATGACTTTCGGTTTTGGTTTGAATTCCCCAGATTTTGTAGGGCTTATTGTGTACCAAATAGTGGGATTAACGATAAAGACTTTGTTAGAATTAGCTGTGATTTTACGCAGAGCGCTTAAAGTGTCTGATTCTATTTTATTAGAAACGACTGAAGGAATTGAATCCTCATAACGGGTAACTAGATGTATTTTCATGCCTAGCTAATCGGTTATCTAAGGTATTGCATTAATTAAGATTTTAACGGCGAATTAGGTGGAAGAAATTACAAATAACAGAGCGTTCTTGTTTGATATTGCATGAAGTAATACCTACAATAGTTAAATATCAGAGGTCAAAATGTCTAAGAAAATTGGAAAAGTAAAAGATTGGGGTAGTCGTACAGGCCGTAAATCCAAGTCTGAAACGAAAACTCCTTCAATGGAACTATCTAATCTTACAACTGAGGCCCTGGAAGATCTACTACAGGATCCAGTACAACTTCTATCTTCTCTTCAAGTCATCCTTGAGAAAAGGAACTCTTTTAAAGAAGAATCACCTGTTCCCCTAAAGAAATACTTCCAAACTAAACATGGCAAATTGTTTCACGGTAGTTGCTTTGAGTTACTAAATACAATTGAAGATAATTCCATCGACTGTATCTTTGCTGATCCGCCATTTAATTTGGCTAAAGATTATGACAATGGAACAGATGATAAAATGAACGAGGCTGATTATCTTGAATGGTCTAGGGCCTGGATTGACCTTTGTATTAAGAAACTTAAGCATGGTGGATCTTTCTTTTTATACAACATACCGAAGTGGAATATCCCCTTGGCTGATTATATGAATAAGAAGCTTAACTTTAGGCACTGGATAACCGTCGATATGACATTCTCAATGCCTATTCCAAATAAGCTTTATCCGTCACACTATGCTCTTCTGTATTATGTGAAAGGTGAGAAGCCAAATACCTTCACACCACCCAGGACACCTATTAAGACTTGTAATAGATGCGGGCAAGAGCAAAATGATTATGGAGGGTACAAGAACAAAATGAACCCTCTTGGTATAAACATCAGAGATGTTTGGTCTGACATACCGCCAGTTAGGCACGCAAAATTCAAAAATAGAGATGCTAATGAATTAAGCATTAAGCTTCTGGATAGGGTTTTAGATATAGCAACTAGGGAAGGTGACCTAGTTTTCGATCCATTCGGCGGTAGTGGCACCACTTACATAGTAGCAGAACTTAAAAACCGTCGCTGGATTGGTTCAGAATTAGGTGATTGTTCAGTTATTAAAGAAAGGTTTTTACGTATAAAGGAAGAGGGAGACAGGCTTGCTGAGTCTAGAGAAGCCCTAAATACATTGTTTACAGATAAGGCACTCCAAATCAGATTGAAATCTGGTCTTGGATTCAAAAACTATAATATATCTAACGAACAGATTGAAAGAGTTTTAGCAAAATCTAAAAATAAGCAAATGAGCATTACTCAGTAGAGGATTTCTATGTCAACGACCAAAAAAGCTACTAAAAAAGCAGCTTCTAAAAAAGCAGCTTCTAAAAAAGCAGCAGTAAAAAAAACTCCTGCTCCTGTGAGTGGCACTCTTCCTTTTTCTGTAACAAAGAATCAGTTTAAAGAAAGTACTAATACATTTCATTTCTCAGTCAGCAAAATAACCCAGAACGACAAACATTTTTACACATTATCAATTCCTAGTGATGTCTTGGCTTCTACTTGCTTTGTTACTGATCGATACACTGATCCAGTCGAAGGGTTTCAGAGAAGACTGGACAAGAAAAAAGCTCAAGAGATTGCAGATTACGTGAATACTGGGAAGGCAGTAATTCCAACAAGTGTTATCTTATCTGCTCAACCTGAAGCTGAGATGTGGATCGATAGAAGAAAAACGTTGGTTTTTCAATTCAATAATAAAGCCTTTTTGGTACTTGATGGACAGCACAGAATATATGGTTACTTTTTATCCAATAAAAAGATTGATGTGCCCGTAGTAATTTTTGAAGGTCTATCAAAAAGCGATGAAGCTAGGCTTTTTATTGATATTAATAACAAGCAGACAGAAGTTCCACCTGCTCTTTTGTTGGACATAAAGCGCCTTGCTAATGATGAGACGGATGAGCAAGTTTTGATGGGTAAGGTCTTTGATCATTTTCACTCAGAGATGGATAGTGCGATGTTGGGATTGCTTGATCCTACAGGTGAAGACAGGTCTAAAATAAACCGTATGAATTTCTACAGGGCGTTCAAGCCTCTTTTAAATGGATTCGTTAATAAAGATAAGACCCCAGAAGAAGTCTATAGGTTAACAAATAGCTTTTTAAAAGGATTGTTTAGAGTGAAAGAACTTGGTATTAAAACTAAGTTAAAGAAATCAAACTATCTCTATGCTTTTTTAAATATACTCCCTGAGACTGTTAAGGAAGTTGTGTATAGATTTGATTCAAACTTTACTCCTGATAACTTTTACAATGTTCTAAATCCAAATCTTTCAACCTTAAAGCCATCTTCTCTCGAATCCTTATCTGGTTCAGGTGTAAAACTTAAGGAGTATCTTCTTGAGAATATAAGGTCTGGAGTCTCTTGGTAAAAAATGTCTGCAACCGAACAATTTAGACGTTTTTGGCTACAAGGTATTCAAAATGCTCAAGACTTGCCTGGCGGGCTAAAAGAGTTTTTAGCAGATACTACTAAATGCAATTACGAAAGTAATTCTAGCGGTACATATTTGGTCCGACTTACAGGCGAAAAAGATCTTCTTAATTATTTAGGTTTCGATATACAAAGATTTGCATTAGCTTCTTTTGAGTCTGCAATGTTTGCTGAAAAAGCTGCTGATTTTAAGTCTGCCTCTTGGGTACTTATTCAAAAATATTATTCTTCTTACTTTGCCGCCCATGCTCTCATGAGATTGTGTGGTCAAGGACATACCAGATTATCAAAAAATATAACTTCAAGTCTCTCAACATATACAACCTTTCAGAACCTGGCACCAATAACGGAAACTGTATTCTCGTTTAAAATATCGAAGGCAGGGAGAAATGACCTCTTAATTAATTTAAGGCCTGATGGTGAGACTTCCCATGAAGGTTTCTGGAAAGTGTTTGGAGACTTTCTTGAGAATGATATTAAGGCTAATTTAAAAGATGAAGAAGGGGATTTGAGCGAGCTCTTGAGTTTCATTCTTAGGGGGCTCAAATTTGGACAACGGAATCCAATATGGCTCACGAAGAAAAGAAATAGCGTAAATTATCTTGAAGATCTAAGTTACTGGTACCCATATTCTGCTTCTATAAATCGAGTAGTTAGTACATATCCTACTTTAATTAAGAGATGGAAGAACTTATCAATAACTGAATCTGATTATACTAGTTATGATGATACAGACGAATTTGAAACCTTTCTTAGAGTGACTCAGTTAATAATCTCATTCTGTCACATGTCGATGAGTGAACTATTGAACATAGCAAACGATCCGAACAAATGCTTTCTAAATCAAAATGCAGTAAAGTTTTCAAATCTCAAGAAGCTAAGGATTCTTAAGCTTCCAACTTGAGAGGGGCACGGGACTCTGTCACTACTGTCACAGCGGTGTTTGAAAAAAATATAAAATTCGTATTTCGTCTTGGAAGTAGTTAGAATTACAAGGCAATTGTGCATGCAGTTCGAAAGTCATCTACTAGGGTGCGCCATTCTTCATACCATTCACTATCTAATACGAACTCTGACTTAGCTTCTTGGCTTTGTCGCTGTAGCATTGTAAATTAAGCATTAATGAAAACAGATTTTAAGAAAATCATCATTGTTGGAAATAGTGGCTCTGGAAAAAGCTATCTAGCTCAGAAGATAGCATCAGTTTTCAATCTACCAGTTATTCATCTAGATAAATTATTTTGGGAATCAGAGAGCTGTTCAGAAAAACGTCCTAAAGACATTGTTCATCAAGAGCTCGAAGAGATTACAGAACAGCCTAAATGGATTCTAGAAGGTGTCTTTGGTGATCTGGCCAATATTGGAATTTCAAAAGTTGATATCTTAATATTCTTAAATTTAGACTGGAGTGAGTGTAAGAAAGGATTAATGCTTCGAGGGCCTCAAAACGCGACAGAAGAAAATTTCAAAGAATTAATTGATTGGGCTGGGCTTTATTGGGATAGGAAGACGGTGTCTTCATATGATGGGCATAAAAAAATTTTTAACCAATTCAATGGGACTAAGCTTGAGTTCACTTCAAGAAATCAAGTAGAGAAATGGCTCTTGAGATTAGTTTAGTTTGGTTTTTGAAATTAAGAAAATCATTTCAAATACGAAAAACCCTTTCGTCATTTTTTAACTCGCTTCCGTATTCGACTCCAATAAGCGTAAGTTCATCCATTTTATAAATGGAGAATTTATGAGTGATGTTACCTTGTCTAAGATCGAAAATATGATTTATGTAATTAGAGAACAGAAAGTAATGATAGATTCCGATCTCGCTGAGCTTTATGGAGTTGAGACCAAGGCACTTAAGCGTGCCGTTCGTAGAAATATAAACAGATTTCCCGATGATTTCATGTTTGAGATGACTCAAGACGAGCTTGAAAATTGGAGGTACCAATTTGGCACCTCCAATCGTGAAAAAATGGGTATAAGAATTAAGCCGTTTGTATTTACGGAGCTTGGTGTCGCGATGCTTTCTAGTATTTTAAACTCAGACCAGGCAATAGCAGTAAATATATCAATCATGAGAATCTTTGCAAAACTTCGAAGCTTTTTACTGTTAGAAAAAGGCGTCACTGAGAGGATGAATAGGCTGGAGTCAGGGACAAACAAAATCTTTAAGGTAGTATTTGAGAGACTAGATACGCTCGAAGCAATTGTTGACACAAAACTGCCAACAACGAAAAAGAAAATTGGCCTTAAATAATCAATATGTTGTATTTGAAAGTTCGTATTAGCTCACCCATCGGTGCGCCATTCTTTTTCTAATATATGGTTACCATACCCCACGACGATGATTTGAAACCCAACGATACATACCTAGGATATTGAGAACACGCATCTGATCATAACCAATCCACTTTTTGACTTCGTCGCTAAAACGAACGTTGCGATAAAGCTGATCCCAAGACTGACCCTTGCGAACGAGATCCAAAACCTGTTGGTGGAGATCTATCATGTAATCACGTAATGCCTGCTGATCTTTTTTTGTTGCAGGCGAATAATGACCAACATCAATGATATCTACATCCTGGGCCATAACCCAGTTCAAGGTTTCAATCCAGCCATCATAGTAGAAATCAAGAAAATCGTTATAAGGCATCGACTGACTCTCGCAAACATCAGTGCATTGTAGAGCCTTTTGCTTAGGAAAGAGAACCATCGTCATGCTGTCTGAATGACTTGAAGCGACTCTATGAAGTAGTACTTTTTCTCCTCCTAAAGTAATTGTCATGTCTTTATCGAATACGCGATCAGGAACAGCAGTTGGTAACATCTCGCCAACAATTGGCTACAGGGCTCGTTGGTTTGCAACAACTATGGCCCCAGCCTTTTGAAGAATCTGTGCTCCACTTATGTGGTCAGCATGTGCGTGGGTATAGACCACATATTTAATAGAAACTTTAAATTTATTTTTTATTTCATCGCGCAGCCAACCTGTCGTGCAAGTCATAGCAGGATCTATCACTAAAGAACCCTCTGAGGTGATGAGAACCAGGCCACTGTGAACTGCGAGTCCTGCCCCAGTCGTATGCCGATATAAATTGTCTTTAATTTGTACAAGTCCACGAGGGGTCTCAGGGCATGGTGCTGAAGTAAAATCCGCAAGAACTTTTCGGTTTTTATATTTAGTTTTATCAACAGATATTCCGTTTTCAGAGGCAAGGGCCGCACCAATCAGGAGTAGGGTTGTGGTTATTGTCAGAACGGTTTTAGAAAATGACATAACTGCTCCTTATATAAGTTGCTCGATGATAGGTTGGTCAATGATGATTTGGTAGACTCAGTGCTTTGAGCATGCGGTCCGAAAGTCATCTACTAGGGTGCGCCAATCTTATTCAAATACGAAAATTCTTATCCTTCATTTAATCAGTCGCTTCCTTAACAGATGCAGAAAATAGTAAGTTCAAACATTTTTAAATGGAGACACTTATGAGTGAAATTAATTTATCTAAAATTGAAAATATGATTTATGTGATTAGAGGTCAGAAAGTCATGTTAGATAGCGATTTGGCTGAGCTATATGGGGTAGAGACAAAGAACCTTAATAAAGCGGTCAGACGAAATATTTCGAGATTTCCAGCAGACTTTATGTTTCAACTTGATTCTAGTGACTTAGAGGTTTTGCGGTTCCAATTTGGAACCGCAAACTCTGCAAGTAAAAAACGTTTTCTGCCTTATGTGTTTACGGAGAATGGTGTCGCAATGCTTTCTGGGATTTTAAATTCAGAGAGAGCTGTAAGCGTAAATATTTCGATAATGAGAACTTTTACAAAAATGAGGGCGATACTTTTAAATGACGAAGTTCTTTCAAAAAGAATGCAAGAACTCGAGAAAGGAACTAATAAGATTTTTCGTCTGGTCTTCGAACGATTGGACGCTGTGGATGAGGAAATTCAAGAACTCAAAAGAGAGAAGCCGCTACTCCCAGTAAAGAGAAAGAAGATCGGCCTCAAATATTCTTAAATTTAGACTAGAGTGAGTGTAAGAAAGGATTAATGCTACGGGGGCCTCAAAACACGACAGAAGAAAATTTCAAAGATTTACATACCCAGCTTCTTCCACAGTAAAACGTCGATGAGAAAACATTTATAACCATTTCGTTCCGAATTTTGCCATGGCTTCGAAGATGCTTTGAAGTTGCTTGCCCTTTTGTGTTAAACTGTATTCAACTCGTGGAGGGGTTTCAGGATATACATTCCTTTGAATCAAATTATGAAACTCTAAAAACTTCAGTCTCTCTGTCAGAGTTTTGGGACTTATTGAACCAAGTGATCTTTTAAGCTCATTAAAACGCACAACCTTCTTGTCCAGAAGGTCTCTGAATATTAAAATTGTCCACTTACCTTCTAGTAACTCAGCTGTTTTATAAACAGGGCAATCCTCTAAATTCTTGCTTTTTTTCATTAGTTCCCTCCAGGATACTAGGTTCAAAAATAACCCTGCTTTACAAAAGATACTACCAAGATGAAAATTCATCAATTAGTACGTTACCTTCTCTTTTTTCGATTATATAAGCATTGGAGTAGCATGAAGAACAATCAGAATCATTTAGCGGAAATCAAAATTGTTGATAAGTCTGATTTGAGATCATTCAATTTCGGCTGGATAAAGCTAACTGATCATTTTGTTTCTACTGTCGGACCAAGTGCAGGACAGGGGAAACCTAATGGGAGTTTATTGGTATTAGCAGATGCAGAGATTGAGCCCGGAGCAAGTTTTCCACTACATTCCCATTCGCAAATGGAAATTCTAACTTGGGTTGTAAAAGGAACACTTCATCATAAGGACGATAAGGGTGGCGACCAGTTTGTGAACTCCACTGGCCTGCAACTAATGAGTGCGAGGGATGGAATCTCACATGCTGAAGGAAATTCCAGTGAACAGCCTTTAAGACTGCTTCAAATCTGGATTCGGCCATCCAGAAGTATCAACGGAAAAGCGCTTGTTCAGCAGACCGATATAAAACAAAAAGGTTTTCAATTGCTGGCCGGGAAAGAGGGAGCTCCTCTTCTCATTGAAGCAAATGTAAAGCTCTGGGCCAGTTTACTGGATAATGAAAATTTCAATTTCGATATTGATAAGAATTCATCTGCCTATGCAGTTTCAATTGGGGGATTAAATTGGAATGGAATTGATATTGAAGATGGGGCAGGAATCTTTCTTTCTGATGGCCTGATTGAAGTCAAAGGAACGGGGCAGGCGATTATAATTATTAAAACAAAGTAAGAAATGATCTTTTCTTCTTCTAATCCATCTTTGGATCAAACAATGGTCCAAGCTGAGGCCAGACTAATAAATATTCTGAGCATGTCCTGATATGAAAAATTTCAGAAGTCGAAGCTTAATCTAAAGATTGGGGATTGAGGATTTGCATTAAAAACAATGAGTTGCACTCATATTGATAACCTTAATTTATTCTAAATATATTAATCCCTCCCTATTCTGTACGATAAAGTAGCCGATAACTTCTGCATGACTTATCTATTGAAAATTGCAGCATTTGGGATTCTTCTTTGTTCAACAGCATGTGGACGCATTGAGGGAAAGTTGCTTCGTCCCCTTGGGAACGTTGATGTTGACGACTCACAGCCAGCTCCGGTCCCACCTCTGGCCCCACCTCCTGTTGTCAGCACAGCTTATTCTAAGTTTAGACCAAACTATGATGTCAATAGCGTGAGTTATGACTCCCTAGGAAGAAAGATTATTGCCGGTGACTTTTGGTCAGTGGTTAATCACAGTCATAGCATTGTTAGTTTAGAAATGGACGGTTCGCGAAATTCGTTGTTTGACGAAGGACTAGGGTTCAACGGGACGGCTCATAGTTTGAGAGATGGCGTATATCAAAGTGATGGAAAATTTGTGGCCGTCGGTCGCTTCACATCTGTGGATGGGGTAGCAACAAAAAATATTATACGCTTGAACCCAGATGGAACTGTTGATCCCACCTTTGTTGTTCCAGGCACTGGTTTCAATTCTAACTATTTAAGTAAAGTTGTCATTCAGCCTGACAATAAGATTGTCGTAATCGGGGACTTCACTAGTTATAATGGGGTCGCTTCGCGGGGAATTGCGCGCCTTAATTCAGATGGAAGTCTTGATACAACTTTCTCCACAAACATCGGCACTGGAGCGAGCACTGTTTCTTCGTCTGGAGGACTTGCCCTGCAGGCCGATGGCAAGATTATCTTTGGGGGAGCGTTCACGTCATTTAATGGCAGTCCAACAAGTCGTATCGTCCGTTTAAATTCAGACGGGACGGTCGATGGTGGATTTAATATTGGAACCGGTTTCAATAGCTCCGTATATAATCTTAAACTGCAGGGTGATGGAAAAATTCTAGTTGGAGGAGCTTTCACGACATTCAATGGCATTGCTCACTCGCGCTTTATAAGATTGAATTCAGATGGCACCGCTGATGGTGGATTTACTCTGGGGCCACCGCTGAATGGAGACGTGGATGCGATTGAACTTCAAGCAGATGGTAAAATTTTAATTGGAGGTTCGTTCTCAGGAGCTGGGCTGAGTTGTGTTGCTCGGTTGGAATCCACAGGAAGTCACGATGCAACTTTTAATTCAGGGGCCACTTGGGATTGCTCCGATTCCGACTGGGTCGGCGACATTGTTGTTCGATCGGATGGAAAAATATTTGTGGCCGGGCAAAAATATACAGACTTGGTTTACTATGCTGATAGTGTCGGGGTTATTTTGCATAACTCGGACGGTAGTGTAGATGCCAGTTTTAGCCCGGGTGTCATAAGCTATGATGTTGTAGAGGCGATTACTCTTTCTCCCGACGGATTCCTGATCGCTATGGGAAATTTTAGTTGGATGGGGGGGGAAAGCGCAGGCTACCTCTATCGGGAAACGACTGATGGTGAGATTGATGCCACTTTCGCAGCGGGTACAGGATTTGATGATGAAGTCAATAAGGTCCTTGTTCTTCCCGATGATAGTATCTTGGCCGGTGGAAATTTCACGCAATATGATTCGACAAATACCTCACGCCTGGCAAAAATTCTCCCAAATGGCACTTTAGATCCAAGTTTTCTCATTGGAACCGGATTTTCTGGAGGAGGTGTCTTAGATATGGCATTTCAGGCGGACGGTAAAATTATAGTGGCAGGAAATTTTACGACTTATCAAGGCACATCCGTTTCGAAAATCGCTCGGCTTAATTCCGATGGTACTTTAGATGGCACTTTTATTATTGGAACGGGCTTTGCGGGCGGGGGAGTAAGTACTATCCGGATCCAAGCCGATGGGAAAATTCTTCTCGGAGGATATTTCACGAGCTTTAATGGAACGCCAATGTCCAGGCTTGCACGTTTAAATTCTGACGGAACGTTGGATAACACCTTCGCTATCGGAACTGGATTTGGCTCGAATGTAAACAGCATTGAAATCCAAACAGATGGTAAGGTCATTGTCGGTGGCGCTTTCACGACTTATCAGGGGGCCGCTCACAATCGTATCGTCCGACTTCTTGCAGATGGAAGCGTGGACCCAGCTTTCACTACAGGGACTGGCTTTGGTGGAGTCGTAATGAAGGTCCTTCTCCAGGCGGATGGAAAATTATTGGTGGGAGGCTGGTTTACAGCTTACAACGGCTCTACAGAAAATCGTCTTGTCAGACTAAATACGGATGGCACTATTGATCCGTTATTTACGACAGGTGTTGGTTTTGATGGTCCGGTCTACTCGCTTACCTTGGCCCAAGACGGTAGTATTCTTGTGGGAGGTAACTTCTTTAGCTATAAGGGTCTAAGAGACCCGATGTTGATCCTTCTCCAGCCTGATGGCACTCGCAACTAGGACTAAAGTGGAGATCGTGTGAATAATTAAAAATTTACTCCGAGTCCAAGTGTTCCATAAATGGTTGTTAGCTCCGCACCGGAGTCATTTGATGTCCGTTCATAGTGGTAGTTTTTAACCCCAAATCCAGCTTCCCCAAAAAATCGAGGGGTCCAGAAGATTTTCCCACGAAAATTCAAAACAAGATCGTTTGAGAGAGTGACGTCAGAGTCAGGTGAGGATAGGTAGCTAATAAATTCCATATCTATCCACTTGGGATAGTTCAAGAAGGAAATTTTATTCAGCCAATAGTCAATAGACCGGGGCATCGAACGGGCCCAAAAAAGACCTGCGCCTAATTTGGGAACAGTGTCTGAGCCCATGGTAACGGTCTCATAGGCAGCAATGAGTCCTACTGTTTCGTCTCGCTCCGATAGGCCTTGCTTGATGCGGTAACGTAGATCCATTTGCATAACACTGAGGGAGATATCTTCTTTGTTATCCCCAGTTGTAGATACGGGAAAATCCATTAACGATGAAAATAATTTTGCAGAGACACCCCATCTTTGTTTTGATAGGTAGTTATTTTGCCAACCAAATAGATCATTAAACCACCAAGAAATATGTCCCTCACCAAGCAAGGCAAAGCTTCCATTGGTCGTGTCGACGCCAGTCAGGCGTAAGCTGGCTTCCCCAGCATTTCCTCGATAAACTTCTAAATAGGATCTATGAGATTCCATTGTGACTTTATTGAGAGCAAATTTATTCGGAGTTTCAAATGGCCAGCTCTTTTCGTTTTTCTCGTGGTCAATGAAAGCAGTTTGATCATAACGAGAGTAGGTCCCGAGGTTTTTTTGAAAAATAAAGAGCCTGTCCTTTTCTGTAGGTGGGTCTTTAATCGTGAGTTGATAGTGAAAGACTCCTCCCGACTTTCCAGGAAAGCTTATCAGGGGATCTTTTGCCGAAAGTGTGTGTTGCCAGAGGTCTTCTTTCTCTGCAATTGTTTTCTCAAAGCCGAGAGCTCGGGTAAGCTTTCCATAGTTTTCCCCAGGCAATACAGCGACCTCTGGAGCAAGAGGCGCTGGCAAGCTTCCGATCAAGGCCACCTGCCCCTCGTTTGTCTGAACCATATCTTTTATTAAAGGTTCGATTGGAGCTGAGACAAACTCATAAGTGGCATTCGTATTGAGCGTAGCAAGGAACTGAACTGGACTTTCTATAGAGACTTCTTCAGATCCCTTTAGTTTTTTTTCCTCATTTTGAAAGATGATCCTGGCCTGCGATTCGGATTTGGCCCGCGCTAAATGCGTGCCAGAGTCGTCAATGAGTACAGCATAGTGCTGGGAACAAAGACGTGTGTAGTGTTGTTCATTTTGAGTTCTTAGGCAAAAATGGAATTTTTCGCCATTCTTCCATGGAGGGGCATCTTGGCCCTTGATATTCGTCAGGAGCCAGTGGCCTCCTGACGGGATTGACTTGGTCCAAATTTCTTTTCCTAGTTCATTTATGATAGTCAGTTCGCCGTATGGTATAAGTAAGGCGTTCCAGTGTATGTGAAGTTCATTGTTTTCGATATTTGCCCTAAGAGAATCATTCTCATAGATGATTCCATTTCCAAGGTCCAGTGATTCCCCACGAGAACTTTCAAGATTCCAGATCAGTCGGGGGGAGGAAATCTTAAGCTCCTTATCCTGTGTGTCGAAATAAACCGGGTATTTTATCGCCTCAGAAGCAATTGCTGAGGAGACCAGATTTTCGGCCCAACCTAACGTGCAAAGCAGAGCGAAGGATGTGAAAAGAAGTAATACTTTATGTCCATTCAAGGTTGTATTCATAAACTACCTAATCGAATAGTCTTTGAAAAAAAACGGTGCAAATGGTGCTGATCGTTTTTAACGAAAACTTCTTCTTAATTTATTAATTAAATTGTTCTTAATAGATATATCATAGTCAGTATAAAACGGTGCTGTAAAGTTTTATGTCTAAAGCCAAATTCATAAGAGCGTGTTTGATCGCCACCCAGCGAGTGTTACTAATCTTAGTCTTATTGTTTTTTTAATTCTGTTTCTGGATAGAGAGTGAACTACTCTCTGTTCTTCTTTGCTCACTCTGTAAAGATAAAAACATGATATCAAATCTAAATTTTTTTAATCAAGGTCGTCATTAAAATCTGAAATGAAAAAAGCTTTTCCTAAACAGATCTAGAAAATCGTAAGTTCAAAAATTTTTTACATCTGCCTTGTTTTAAAGTTGTTCTTTGAAAATCCGATTTGGCGAGCTAACCCTCCAGAAGCAAGTACCTGCTTTAATGGCATTTCTTATAGCAGGTTGAATTCTTTGAAAGGCTTCAAGTTGAGCGAGATAATTATTTAATGACACTGGCCTACTTTGGAATTGTAAATCCAGAATACGATAAGAATTACCTGAAGCTGTCTTCACAAGAACAACATTAGTATCGTGGAAATTAGAGAACGTATAAAATCTTCCAGACACCTGGTCCCGAAATCTCAGGCGTCCTGTATTGGCGGGACAGTTAATATAAAGCTTCCCACTCACTATATTCATGCCTCTTAAAACATTTTGAATATGAATCCTTCTTCTTGTGCAAAAACCACCAGGAGATCTCATGCGTGCTCGCGGATCTCTTTTTAACCTTTCAAATAAGGCTCTCGCCCTTGTTTCAGTGACCGGGGTGAATCGAAGAAAGTCCATTTGTTTAAGTAACTGTTGATTAAGATCTGAGGGCAGGGCTTCTTCTGAAACTTCTACATAATTATAAGGAAAATCATAATCATCAATACTGTGAATGATGGCCCTAGGCTCAGTTAATTGGGCGAAGGCAGTGTTTAAAAAACAGAACAAAAAGGAAACAAACAAAAAGGATTTCATTTAGACTCCTTTTATAAATGAACTTTAGAATAATGAGGCGAACTTGTTTTCTTGTCTAGCGTACGGTGCATAAGGCTCGCTTGATCAAACGTATCGAGGAAATAGGCATTGAATAATACATTCTCTGTAACAGTCATAAATCGATTATCATTCTCAATCAACTATCAAGTTGAGAAGCACCTCCTCTCTTATATAAACTTTGCTGAGAGTCATAAAGGGAAAGGAGACGTGCATGAAAGTTACTACATTAATTTTGGCCATGTTCTCATATTCTGTATTCGGACAAGAGAATGCATGCCTAAATACTATTGAAAACTCATTCCGGTCTAGTTTATGAGAGGTGGAGAGTGAACGGCTACTTGCAGGAGCTAATTGTTTAAATTCTTCTGATTCGACAAATTGTCAGAACGAAGCTCAGTCGGCAGCGAATGAAGGATTACAGTTGTGTCAAGATCAGAATGCTGCTCTTTGAAATAGATTAATCGAATAGGGCAGTGGCTTCAGACTTTTGGTCTGAAGCCAGCTCGCTTTATTACTTAGCTTTTAGGTTTGAGGACGATGAGTGCCGTGCCGGGTTTAGAACCTTGCAGGATCCGTTCCACGAGTTGTGCCTGGTACGACATAGTTGCACTGAATGATCTTGATCAATTCGCCACTAGGGACAGTCGCTTCGTTGATTTCAGTGCAATTAGCAACGCTTGTGCAGTTACGGGCGAAATATTGCACATAGAACTTGTCCGTATTATTGACTGTCCCTGCAAAACTTTCCGCACTTCCTGCCAGATCAATGATTGAGCGGTTAAGAACGCCGATAAGGGGTGGGATCCAATTCACAGAAAGGCTTAAATTGGTAAGGCCGTTTTATCAGAAGTTCATTTGAAAATAGCCGCGAAGCTTGATTCGAGTGTTATTGTTTGTCTATATAATCCGGGTAAGCGGATGGGTGTGCTCTCCTCTATGCCTTGCCTGAAAAACTGAAAATGGAGAGTCTCATTAGTGAACTTGAAGAAGCCTCAAGAGTTTCATGCAATTTATTTAAGGCGAAGGTCGTCGGAGGCTCTATTATAGGAGTCAACTCCGCAATGGCCGCTCGAAATGTAGCAGCTGTCTTGAATTTTTTGAAGTCACGGCAAATTGAACTCATAAGTAAAGATGTTGGAGGGTTGAGATAGCTTTCCTTAGTTAAAGGTTTAAAAAGTGAAGAGTTTAAATTGTTTAACTAATTAACAGGCTATCTCAATTCTAATAAAATCCACCTAAATCCTTAAGATCTCAGATAAATTTAATCAGAATGTTCGCGATGTCTCTTTTAAGGTATAATGAAAAAAAACGTCTATTTCTTATACAGTGTCAATTCATTAATCAGCCTTCACTCCTATCCACCTTAAAGTTCAGCTAATCCCGGTCCGTAGATAGGCCGTAGAGTTTCCCCATCTTGTGCAGGGCCGTAATTTTATTTTTCCACAGCTTTTATTACTGGCCTTCACGAATTGACTATTTTTTGATCTCATAGGTCCATGACCTACCAAACAAGAAAAAA
>JAMPXB010000030.1 GCA_023701435.1 Bacteriovoracaceae bacterium
CCATCGCCTGCGCTTGGCGTGACAATTATTCCCATCACAGTTAAAATCTGAGCACGTCATATTATCAAAGGTTACTTATGCGTTTTATCTTATTCGTGCTCCTGGTAGTGGTTTCCTGTACTCAAATGAAGACGATGAAAAAAATTGATGAGTCACAGATCTCACCAATTACCCGCCAGAAATTAAATGAAGCAAGAGACCTGATTAAAGAAAACAAACATAAACTGGCCATCACTAAGCTCTCGGAGCTCCATGACGATTCGCTGACTCCGGTTGAGAAGTCACTTAAGTATAATTTAAAAGGTGTGACCCTGTTCAATATGGGTGAAGTTGATAAGTCCCTTCTGAACTTTGAAGTTTCAGAAAAGTACGCTCCTCGTGATACCCAACTCTACAGTCAGGTTCAGCTCAATATGGCGAGCGGACATTATAAATTGGGGCAATTCAATGAACTCAAAGAGCGCTTAGATAAGATCGACAGAAAACAACTAACTAATGCTGAAGTTAAAAAATACGCGCAATTGGCCCTGGCCTATGGAAATAAAGTTCAGAATCATCTGATGATTGTAACTTCCAGCGTACTCTTATTGGATGAAGCCAGGTCGATAGCTGCTTTGCAGCCCACTAGCATTTATCAACCACTCAAAGAATCGTTTTCTAAATTAACCCAAGGCCAGAAAATCGAATTTTTGGAAGCCTTTAATGATTCAAAAAATCTTGCCGTTGCCCATCTGGCCCAAATTGAAGCCGACGAAAGATATCTGGCCGGAGACAAAAGCGGAGCCCAGGACGTAATCGCTTGGCTCAATAGCGAGTTCTCAGATAACGAAGAAGTTCAGAAATTCACAAAAGAGTTTCAACTTCGTCTGGATAATTCTTCTCGCATAAGCATTTCTGATATTGGTCTGGTTCTTCCTCTTTCAGGGGAGAAAGGCAGTTTCGGTCAAAAAGCCTTAAGTGGTGTTGATACTGGTCTTAAAGTATTAGGCTTGAATGAAAATGTTAAGATTCACACAAAAGATTCCAATGATTCACCGGCACAAGCTGCCCAGGCGGTCCTGGAGCTGATTCGTGAAAAGAAAGTTTCTTTTATCATCGGTGGTCTGTTTCCGGAGAGTGCCAAGGCGGAATATATGGAGGCCAGAAAGTATGGCGTTCTTTACATTTCCCTCTCTCAAATCAACCTTCCCAAAGAAGAGAAGAACCATCATTTGATAGAGGTGCAAGGCTCTATCGAATCTCAGGTTGAGGCCCTTCTTTCCGAAGATATGATCAATAAGTTTGGTTCAAGAATCGGTGTGATTTTCCCTGACAATGAAGGAGGCCGTGCCTACGTGGACGAGATCTGGAGGAAGGCGACTCAAAAGTCACTCAAGGTTACCAGTGTGGCGAGTTTTCCAAAAAATATTCATGATTACCGGGATACTGCCCAGCTTTTCCTTGGTTTAAAATATCCAAGAGAGCGCGTGGAAGAGTTAAAAATCCTGGATAATGTTTACTCCCAGGAAAAAACTGCCATCCGTAGAGTCCAGACCCTGCCTCCAGTTCTGGATTTTGATTGGGTGTTCCTGGCAACTTATCCCCATGAAGCGACTCAGTTGATTCCAACTCTGGGCTACTATGACGCTAATCGCATAAAGGTAGTTGGAGGACCAAGCTGGGTTTCTAAATCCCTCGTTAAAGAACAAAAGAACTTAGGGACCCTTTATTTTGTCGGTGATGATCCGGAAGATCTCAATCAGGAAATGCTGACCAAATTCAGAGAAATCTATGGCAAACCAGCGGGACTAATCGAAATTCTGGCCCTCGATGCGATGAAACTAGGAGCGGATGCCCTTCATGCCAGTGGCGATGAAATTTCCGGGCGGGATGAGTTTGATGCCAAGGTTAAGGGGTTGGGCAAACTTAAGGGTCTTAGCACTGAATGGGAGTACAAAGACGGTGTGTGGATCAAGCGCATGAACGCCATGGCCATCACTCGTGGAGAGATCGTGAAGCTCTTTAATGCTGAAAAACTTCAATAATCCATTAGTTTGGATATTTTAAATAATAAAGCTGCTCAAAGTTACGGCCGAAATCTTCCAGATCCAGGCCGTAGCCCACAATAAACTGGTCTTCAATCTTCTTACCTGTTAAGTCTGGCTGAATATTTACGGTACGCTTATAGGGCTTATCAAAGAGGGTAATGACCTCTAGAGAGCGAGGCGAACTAAGCATAATTCTTTTCTTAAGAAAGCTCAGAGCGCGTCCAGTATCCACAATTTCTTCCACAATCACGACATTGCGGTCCATCAGATTGGTGGAAATATCCTTACTGATGGTAATGGTCCCGTGATTTTCTTTGCTGCGCCCAACGGCCTGGAGCTTCACAAAATCTACATAAACCTTAACGCCCTTGATTTCTCTAACGAGGTCGGCCAAAAAGACCATACTGCCTTTCAGAACGCCGATAAGGACTAAATCCTGCCCTTGATATTTTTGGGACAAGGTATTTCCGAGTGTTTCCACGATCCCTTTGATCTCTTTGGCATCAATATACTTCACGAACTGTGACGAAACGAAAGAAGAAGGAAACTTGTTTTTTTCAGCACTCATAAAATTTTGGTCCTTAGGTTGAAGAAGACATCTTACCGTTTGAGAGCGTCGGGTGCAATTCCAACATAGCCGATGGTTTTAATCGGAAAAAGAAACTTGTTTAAATTCTTGTCCATAACGGGGCTAAGTGATAAATTTTTTAGATAAATGCCTCTGGCGCTTTAATGATTGATTCTTGCTGGAAGCAGGCCGATCCCCATTGAATAAAGTAAGTTGTTTGTTAAAGGAAATATATGTTTAAAAAAATGCTTGATTGGTTCTCAAATGACCTGGCCATTGATTTAGGTACGGCCAACACTCTGGTTTATGCAAAAGATCGTGGGATCATAGTCAATGAACCTTCTGTAGTTGCTGTTCACCAGGGCTTCCGAGGAGAACAAAAAGTTCTTGCTGTAGGAAAAGAAGCCAAAGAAATGCTGGGACGTACACCGGGTTCAATCAAGGCTATCCGTCCAATGAAAGATGGGGTTATTGCAGATTTCGAAGTGACTCAAGCAATGCTTAAATACTTCATTCAGAAATCTCTTAACGGTTCAAAATTAATTAAACCAAGAATCATTATCTGTATTCCTTTTGGGATCACTCAGGTTGAAAAAAGAGCAGTGAAAGAATCTGCTGAACAAGCTGGTGCTCGTGAAGTGTATCTGATCGAAGAGCCTATGGCCGCTGCGATCGGAGCTGGTCTTCCTATCACTGATCCATCAGGAAATATGATTGTTGATATCGGCGGTGGTACGACTGAAGTTGCGGTGATCTCCCTCGGAGGTATCGTTTATTCTAAATCAGTTCGTGTAGCCGGTGATAAATTTGATGAGGCGATCGTCTCATACATTAAGAAAAAATATTCTCTTCTTATCGGAGAGAGAACTGCTGAAATGATCAAGATGTCGATTGGTAATGCTTATCCATTTGATGATGAAGTTAAGACTTATGAAGTTAAAGGCCGTGACTTAATTGCCGGTGCTCCTAAGACAATCGAAGTTACTTCTGATGAAATCCGTGAAGCACTAGCAGATCCTATTTCTGAAGTCGTTGAAGCGATCAAAATTTCTCTGGAAAAAACTCCTCCTGAGCTAGCTGCTGATATCGTTGATAACGGCATCATCCTCGCTGGTGGTGGTTCACTTCTGGCGAACCTGGATATCCTGATTAAAGAAAAAACTGGTCTTCCAGTTTCTTTGGCAGAAGATCCTCTGACTTGTGTTGTTCGTGGATGCGGTATGGCCCTTGAGTCATTGTCGCTCCTTCGTCAGGTGACGACACTAAGTTAATATGTCACAAACCTTTTTCAGCAAACAAGATCCCTCTGAAAAGCTTAGCAGATTATCTCTGTTGGGTTCTTCTAGAGGGACTGTTACTGTCTGGATCAAAGGCAAAAAAGATAAATACAACTACAATGTTTTTAAGTTCGATAAAGACCGCATGGAACTTGTCCTTGATGCCAAGGACAAGATCTTCACTCCTGGCCAAACGGTGCTGTGTACCTTTGAACTACGGGGAATGAATTTCTTTTCAGAAGTCATTTTTCAGGAAAGCATCAGCGGCTTCAATGTTCTTCAAGTAAAAAACACACTCTTTAAATCAGAGAGACGCTCTAGTTATCGTCTGTTAACTTTTCCTCTCTATGAAGTCTGGGCCGAGTTTGATCTGGGTGAAGTCTATGAAGGTGGAAAAGTTGTCGATTTAAAATCCCGTAGCAATCAAACCGGATTATTTAAAAATTTTCTGCAATTGTTGGATGATAAAACTCAAGACGATACTGATAAGTTTAAAATTCGTGTTCAGGATCTTTCCACTACGGGCATGGCCCTGCATATCGGCGAATTAGAGAGAAAATATTTTGAGAAAGATTTTGTCTTCCAAAACATGAAGATCCGATTTACTGACGAGACCATCGTGGTTCCGGAAGTTAAAGTGGTCTATGTGGTGGACTATATCTCCAGCGATAAGAATCTTAAAAAATACAAAGTTGGCGCGCACTTTTCTAATCTTCCGCCAGCAACAGATGACTTGATCGGTAAAAAGATCAATCGCCTGCTGCGAGAAAATGACTTCAATAAAGATTTCGAGAATTTCATCAAGTGAAACTTCTATTTTTTCTGCTTATAATCACCGGCTGCTCTTCCAATGGAACGCCACGTGAAGGTCAGACTCCTTACTCCTATGCGGACGTTAGTGGTAGCTACCGCTTCATTCGTGAAACGAAGCAGCTGCAAAAAAAGATTGTCACTCGCAATCAATTATTGAGCACCAAAGGCAGTCAGCTGCGGGTGCTGGAAAAGAGTATTCTTGTTTCTCAGAAGGGTTCGATCAAGTCCGGTAAGGCGAGGCTCATGACAGTGAGACCGCTGGCCTCGGAATTTGTGGTATGGCTCGAGGGCAAGAGATACAGCTCTAAGATGCAGCTGAATGCTAAGGCCAAGGCGATGAAGTTGACTCTCAATAGTCCCGAAAGCCGATGGCAGGGGGTCAAAGAGATCCCTTTTCCTAAAGGAAAGTACTTTTGTTTTTTCAATCAAATACCAGAGTGCCTTTATCATAATTATCTCTTAAACCTCTCCCTGCAGCGGGAACATCAAAAATTTGATTTTTACGTGATATGGGATTCCTTTCCTTTTATCCAGGACCAGTATAACTACGTAGGGAAAAATCTATTTGCTACTGCAACTGTAAAATATGATGGAGAATTTAATAAACAATACCGATACGTTGTAGAGGTAGAGGGACAAATGATTCTTTATACTTTGAGCAAATCATTTGATCTGGTCAAAATGGCCTGGATCGCCCAGGGGATTACAGTTGCTCCCCCCGGTGAAGCAATAGTTGATGAGTGAGGTTGAACTTGGATAATTACGGCCAATTAATAATTTCTGGAATCAAAGGGACATCACTGCTCCCTCAGGAAATTGAATTCATTAAAAATGAAAAATTAGGCGGCATTGTCTTATTTGCTCATAACTTTGAAGATCCCGCCCAGCTGACCGAGCTGGTTAACTCCATTCAGAAACTTCGGGACGAGTATCCTCTTTTTATTTCTGTTGATCAGGAAGGCGGAAGAGTCGTTCGTTTTAAGAAACACTTTACCCAGTTTCCTTCCATGTTGGATCTGGCGAGAACAGATTCTCCTAAGCTGGTCTTTGAAGTTCATCAGATCCTCGCTAAGGAACTGGCCGCTTGTGGAATCAATATGAGTTATTCTCCTTGTTGTGATATTTTGACTAATCCTGATAATACCGCCATTGGGGACCGTGCCTACGGGCGAGACGCCGAGACGGTAGAAAAATATATCAGTGCTGCAATTCGTGGTCTGCAGACCAATGGGGTACTGGCCTGTGCCAAGCATTTTCCAGGTCACGGGGATACGACTCAAGATTCTCATTTTGAGTTGCCTTTAGTGAAAACGAGCCTTCAGGTCATGAAAGAAAGGGAGATGATTCCTTTTATCAAGGCTTCCAAGTCACGAGTGGAGTTTATGATGATGGGCCACTTAATGGTGGATGCCATCGATGATAAGCTGCCAACGAGCTTAAGTCCTAAGGCCTATGAGTTTTTACGGAATGAGACCAAATTTACCAAGATCGTCATCACTGATGATATGGAAATGAAAGCAATAGCCGATCGATTTACTATAGAAGAAGCCGCGGTCATGGCGATCAATGCCGGAACGGACATGCTCTTGTACCGCTTTATGGAAGACGCTGAAAAGGCGCTAAAAGCGATTCGCGAAGCCACTAAAAAAAGAGTCATTAAAAAAGAGGCGCTGCTGGAAAAGCTGGGCCGGGTGGAACGTTGTAAAAAAGAATATTTTTCTAACTATCAACCCATCTACATTCCCAAAATTGTGGATGCATTTAACACCACTGATGCCAAAAAAATCATGGATCAATACCTGTCTTATCTGACGAGCAAAGTCTGATATAGGCGGACAATTTTTCCCATTTCTTGAAATTATCAACGCTTAGCAATTCATTGTTATTCTTAAAGTAGATCTCATTTTGAGTTTCGAGGTTTATGAGAGCTTTAAGTTTATTAACATTCTTAGCATTGCTAGTGCTGGGCAATACTGCTTGGGCGAAATCCGTATGCCCATCAGAGTTCTCTGAAATTTCCGTCAGGTGTATCGCAGACTCAAATCCTAAATATGCAAATAAGCCGATACCAATTTCCAGTCTTCCGGCGGATTCCATTCTCTTTTATAAAACTGCCGCCGGTGAAACAGGAAAGCTTCGTGTTTTATCAGTCATCAGCAGTTCCAGTAAAGAATGTACTATTTCTTTTGAAGCCGTTACTTATGGCAACGGCAATGTCTTTATTCCTAATTCTTCACTTTCAATCAGACCCGGAAAAAATCACTGGTTAAATGATAAGATTTATCTCGATCGGGAAGGACTTTCAGCACTGGTGCTGGAAAAGATCAGCCCCCAGGAACGTTATAAAAACAAACTGTTCCAACTTGAAAAAGACGGACTGCTGGAAGAGAAAAAAGAACTTGAGAGACGCCAGCAGCTGAAGACTCAGGAGCAGCTGGCCAGTGAATCCAAGGCTGCCTGTTACCTGGAAATCACCAAAGGTTCCGAGATCGTTGTTTATAAAAAAGGATCAACGGAAGAGAAGGGATTTAAAGAACAAAACCTCGCTCTGTTCCTGGCCCCTCTCGTTTTAATCTTTGTGGCGATTTTTATTATTGTCCGCGTCTTCATGGAAGATCAGGATAAATTTAAAACCCAGGAAGTTTTGGAAGATGCTGAGAACAGTAAGAACGTCAAACAGCAAGCACTCTTTATCAGAGTGACGAAGCCTTTCTATAAGCGATATTTCCTGCCCATTGTTCAGGGATCAAAAAATAAGCAGGCCATTAGAAATAAGTATAAGCAAAAGCTCGCCAATGCGGGTCTCTTGAAAGATATGACGCCGGAAGAGTTCCTGGCCCTCAAGTTCTTTATGATTATTGGTGGACCGTTTGCTTTTCTCGCCATCCGCTGGATCATGACTGAGAACTGGCCGCTCGCCATTACCCCGGTTATGGGACTGGTGGGGTACTTCTATCCGAACATCTGGTTGGATGGAATGATTAAGCGCCGGGAGAATGAAGTGATTATGGCCATGCCATTTATCGTTGATATGTTGGCCCTTTCCGTTGAAGCCGGTCTGGACTTTATGGCCGCCATCCAAAGAGTGATAGAAAAAGCACCGATGAGTCCTTTAGTGGAAGAATTTGAAACCCTTATTAAAGAAACCAAAATCGGGTCTTCCCGAGCAGAAGGTCTGAGACAATTAGGCTGGCGGGTTAACGTTATTGAAATCAACTCTTTCTGCGCCACTTTAATTGCTGCCGATTCGGTGGGTGCCTCAATTGGTCCGCTGTTAAAACAGCTTTCAACAGAACTAAGGGTGAAGCGTTCTTCACGTGCCGAACAGCAGGGGGCGACTGCTGCCACTAAGATCCTTATTCCCATGATCTTTTTTATTCTGCCGGCCGTTTTAGTGGCGATCTTTGCACCGATGCTCTTAAAAATGATGTCAGGTAAACTATGAAAGTTCAGATTAAATATGGTGATAAAATTCTCTCTGATAATATTCTGGTGGCAGACAATCCTGCCTCGCGGATGATCGGACTCATGTTCCGTAAAAAGCTGGTGGGTGCAGATGGACTCTTGCTTGATCCATGTAATTCCATTCATACCTTTTTCATGCGCTACTCGCTGGATATTGTTTATTTAAGTAAATCCAACCAGGTTGTTAAAATTATCCGTAATCTTAAACCCTGGAGGATGACCCTGATTTATTTCAAGGCAAGAAAGACCCTGGAACTTCCGGCCGGTCAGTTGCCTGCAGATATTAAAGAAGGAGACATTCTTGAGGTGAAGAATGTTTAAACTGGTAGTCGTTGGCGGTAAATTAAGAGGAAAAGAGTTCGTTCTTAATGACGGAGAAAACGTCATTGGGCGTGGCGCTGACTGTGATGTTCAGGTCGCAGTTGAGGGTATTTCCAAGAAGCATCTCAAAGTTACAGTTAACGGTGAAACCGCGTTTGCAGAAGATCTGGGAAGTTCCAACGGAACTCTGGTTAACGGAAAAATCATCAAGCGCATGACCATTAAGGACGGAGACAAAATAGCTCTGCCTAACCTGATCCTTCAGGTGGTCTATGTCATTGAGAAGAAAATAATCGTTAAAAAGAAAGTCTTCAAAGGCGGAGAGAGCAATGAGGACGCCTATGATGATCTGAATCAGACTGAGCCCATGCCGGCCAGTTTGATTGCCAAGCCTATTTGGTTTTTTAAGAACAAGATCATGCCTATTGTTTACAGTTTTAATGAACAATACGAATGGGCGGCACTGGTAGGTATTCTCCTTTTCATCTTTATTGCGATCAATATTTCACTCACCATTCTTCCAGTCTTAAGGGACAGTAAAATGCTCCTGATCCGGGAAGTCGCTCTCCGGGCAAAACAATATGCCGCTGAAGTGGATAGACTTAACAACGTTTATTTGCGGGACAAAAATCTTGATCAGGTCTATACCGGATTTCTGGAAGGCGAGGACGCGGAAGGTGTTCAGAGCTATAAGCTTTTTGATATTGAAGGGCGGGTTTATCGTCCGGTCGCTGAATTAAATACCATTGTGAATGATCCGTTTGCGGTGGATTCGCTGCGCTTTTACCGGGATGATAAAAACCAGGACCGTGAAAAAATTGAACTTCAAGGAAACATCGTTCGCGTGGCCCGTGCCATTAAGGCCCATGATAAAAACCTGGGTCGAGATGTGGTGGTGGCCGTCATTGCCATTAACTTCTCTCCAACCTCACTTGCTACCGAAGCTGCCAACAACTCCAAGGCTTATCTGGAGTCCCTGGTGACTTCGGGAATGGTGGCCATTATCTTTTTTGGCATGCTCTATTACATGACCATCCGGCCGCTGGAAGAAATGCGAACGCAAATTGAAAGAGTGCTGCGGGGTCGGCAGAAAGAGCTCGATTCCAAGACCATGTTTAAGGAAATTCATCCGCTCCGGAATACCATCAACAGTATTCTCATCAGGATCAAGGAGCTGCAAAATACCGACTCCGGGGAAGTCCAGACACTGGAAGAAGACGGACCATACTTGCGCTCGCTGGTGGAGTTTATGGCCGGTGCTCAGGGACCGGTGATGATCTTAAACTCCGAGAAGTATATTCAGCATATCAACCCGGAAGCAGAAGATCTGATTGGTATCAGAGAAAACGCTTCAGCGGGACAAAGCATTTTGGATACCGCCCGGGATCAGGGGTTTGCCGCCACTTTGATCGATCTATGTGATCAGTCCGCCAATAACGAAGGGTGCAACCAAAAAGAGATCTATGAGATCGGCGGTAAGCAAATGGCAATTAATGTTAATGCCCTGATAGGGAAAGATAAGTTCGCCAAAGGTTTTTATATTACGTTTGTGAGAAATGATTAATGTCAAAAAACGTCCTGGTTCTTAAACATTTTGAGTCACCAAAGGAAGCGGGAGTTTACTACCGCTTGGTTTGCCTCACGGGAGGCAACAAGGGTGAATCATATGTGCTGATGGGGAACAGGATTGTCATTGGTCGTTCGGAAAAAGCCGATATCCGTCTTAATGACACCAAGGCCAGCCGCGAACACGTTGAAGTAACCAAGGTTGGGGACAGCTGGTACGCCACTGACCTGGGCTCCCAAAACGGTGTAGTGCTTAATGATAAGAAGATCACTCAACAGTCTCTTAGTGAAGGGGACAAACTGATTGTCGGCCAGACCGTCTTTAAGTTTGCCAGGGTGGAAGTCACTTCCAAGAGCAAAGTCATTAAGGAAGATAATGAGGAAGAGAAAGGTCCCAATAAGAGTTTTGTGCCTTTCCTTATTCTCGTCCTGATTTTTGCCGGTCTGTTCTTGTTTGATGGCAATGATAAGACTGAAGCGGTCCCGAGCAAGACGAGTCCTAAAAACTATCAGAATGTGAATAATGAATTTGTGACTGCAATACAAAAGAGGCAGGAGAATGAAAATAAGCAGGTTAAAGAAAAGCTGAATGTCATTTACCAGCGTGGACTCCGGGAGCTAAGAGAAAGAAATTACTTTCGTGCCATCCACGAATTTAACCTGGCGCTAATTATTGCTCCAGGGGACTCCCAAGCGGAGTATTATTTACGTAAGACCAAAGAAGAGTTGGATAAGGAAATTGAAGGCTATATGGCCAAGGCCCAGCGGGATGAGGAGTCTTTGAAGTTTCAGAGTTCCATCGTTTCCTACTGTGCCATTATCAGACTTTTATATACTGTCCCGGAAGATCCGAGACATAAGAATGCGATACTGCAGATTAATGAGTTGGAATCTAAATTAGGACTGGAAACCGGTGAAACTGATTGTCTTAAAAAACAACGTGCCACTCGATGAAGTATCAGTAGAAACCACTGATCTTCATGAGATGTATGAAATTTATGTCGGTCGCTCCGAAGACTGCCACGTGCGCATTGATGATCCACTCATCTCCCGGCATCACTTTGTCCTAAAAAACGAAAAAGCTAATTGGTATTGTGAAAAAATCAGTCAACTGGGAGTCGTTACTTTAAACGGTTCCCTGGTCAGTAAGAATCCCGTGCACAATGGCGATGAAGTCAAGTGCGGGGCCTACTCTATAATCATTACCGGTCTTACTTCACTGGCACCAAGTCCTCAGGTGACGATGCCTGAATTAACCAACATTATCGCCCCGGTGGTTGAACCTTTGCCGGCAAAGGAAATTATTCGTGCGCCAGTACAGGAAGCTCGTGATGAAAATCAGGAATTAAATGAATCGATGGATAGTTTTGAATCAATGGAGCAGTCATCCCTTGACTCAGACTCAGAGTCTGTCGGTGAATCTATTGATTTCTCCGATGACCTGGGCAGCAATAACGAATCTGCGGAATTAACAGAAGATTTCGGCGGAGAGATGGTGGCGAGCGAAGGTTTTGGTGAAGAAGGCAGCTCCAGCGATGATCAGTTCGGACTCTCTGCCATTGAGCCAGAGGAAAGCACGCGCTTCTTTAAAGCTTTTGTAAATTATCAATTGGTCCTGTTTGGAGAACATGCTCCTTATGACCGCTTTCAAGTTGATCAGGAAGAAATTTACATTGGTCGTGATACCAAGAAATGCCAAATCATTTTGAATGATCCGGAAGTTTCGTCCGTTCATGCCGTGATCAAGAAAAACAATATTGAAATCACGCTGGAAGATTTGAACTCTTCTAATGGAACGATCTTAAATGGCGAAAGAATCAATAAGGCCACCATTACCGCCGGAGATGAATTCGTCATTGGAAGTACTAGCTTTACCCTGGAAGTCCGCTCCGATCTTTTAGAATCGGAGTCTGACCGTTTAATGCCGGTGGAATCCGGACAAACCATTGAAACGGAGGAAATTGAGGAAGAAGAGATTTCTCTGGATGAAAACGGAGACATCAATTTTGATTCGGATGCTCCTCCTGAGAAAAGTATCATTAAAAGAATCTGGAAGAATCCGGCCCAGCGAAAGAAAGCGATCTATATCGGAGCTGCACTGGTCTTAGGATATGTTTTTCTCGCCCCGCCAGAAGAAGAAGCGGCGCCTAAGCCTAAGGTCGTCAAGGAAGCAGCGAAGGTCGAAGACAAAGGCAAGATAGCTCTGTCGCCGGAATTACAAAACCGCAGGAACCAGGCCTACGAATTGGGTGTGAGTTTCTTTGAGCAGAATAAATATTTTGAAGCCTTGAACCAGTTTCAGACAGTGATGGAAATCGATAAAGAGTACAAAAAAATTCAGACTTATTTTGAGCAAACCAAAATTGCCCTGAAAAGACTGGATGAATTGGAAGAACAAAAACGAGCGGAAGAAGACCGGATTAAAACTAAAAAGCTCATTGAAGAACTGATGGTCAAGGCCCGTGAAGCAGTTAAAGAGCGCAATGTTCCGGTCGCCGAAAGTTATTTTGCTCAGATTACTGAAAAGGATCCTGAGAATATAGAAGTTCAACAGCTAAAATTTGAGCTGGAATCCTGGCAGAAAGAAGAAGAACGTAAAACTTTGGAAAGAGCTGCCAAAGAAGCCGCTCGCAAGAAGTTGGTGGACTCCCTGGCGCCGGGTAAGACTTTTTACCTCAAACGTGAATGGTACCGCGCGATCTTAAAGCTGGAAGAGTTTTTGCGACTTAAAGGTGCGGATGAAGATCTGGTGAAAGAAGCCTCTGATATGCTAAGCGATTCCCGGAATCAGCTGGCCTCGGAGCTGGGACCACTCTTAGGTAAGGCCCGTTCTTTAAAAGAAGGGCAGGATTTAAAGAGTGCTTATGAGACCTTTTTAGAAATTCTCAAAATTGAACCGACCAACTCGGAAGCCTTAAATGAAGTGGATGATATTAAGAATCAGTTGGACTCTCGTTCGAAGAGAATTTACCGGGAAGCCATTATCGCTGAATCTTTGAGTCTTTTTGGGGACGCCAAAGAGAAATTTCAGGAAGTGCAGCAGATTTCTCCAACTGACAGTGAGTACTATAAGAAGGCGAGCGAAAAGTTAAGAAACTATCTGGAGTAACATGCGTTTAAAAGCTTATGCGGCCCAAACCCATCAAGGTCCTTATCTTCAGGTTAATGAAGATGCTTATGATTTTGATTTTGATAATGATCTCTTTATGATCCTGGATGGCTTCGGCGGTTCAGGACTTGGTGATCGGGCGGTCGATAGGCTTAAGCAGGAAATAAAAACTTTCTATACCCAGATTTCTGATGATCCCAATGCCACTATGCCGCTTTACTATAACCCACGCAATCTGCTGGAAGGTAATGCGATTTTAAATTCCATGATGAACGCTCATCAGAACCTGCTCAAAAGCAATCTGGAGAAACCGGTCAATCAACGGGCGGGTGCCAGTGCCATCGTGGCAGTCAGGGCGGAGAGTCTTCTGGTGCTGGTGGGTGTAGGGAACTGCTGTGCCTACCATTTTCGTCAGGGAAAGCTTTCAAAAATTATTGTGGAAGATAATTTTCAAAACCTTTCTAAAGATCAATTTGAATCCCGCTTCCGCACTTCTCCTATGAACGCTCTGGGAATGTATCCGGAAATGGGCCATCAATTACGGGAAGTACGACTGGCCGAAGGTGACAAGATCGTGCTTCTGACTGATGGAGTGTATGCCCAGGTAAATGAAGATGAACTGCTTTATACTTTGAATAAGTCCTCACCTGATGCCAATGAGCGAGTGAATAGCCTACTAAAACTATCCAACTCTCGAGGCAATACAGATAACCAAACTGCAGTGATTCTCGAGTTTTAAGCACTTTTTCATTCCCATATAGACCAATGGGCCACTATAATTTTTCTTGTAGCTCATAAGGAGAGATTCAGGGATGAACCATAAAGTACTTTTGGCGGATGATAGCCTTACCATTCAAAAAGTTATCAAGATCACTTTGGCCAATCAACCTTATGACATAACGGATTGTTCAACGGAAGAAGAACTATTCCATCAACTGCCGATCGTGCAGCCTAAGTTGGTTTTTTTAGATTTCAATCTATCTGAAAAATATACCGGCTATGAACTCACTACTAAAATTAAGTCTCTTTCTCCTACCACTAAAGTTCTGCTTCTCCTGGGAACTTTTGATACTGTTGATGATGATGCCATGGAGAAGTGCGGAGCTTCTGATAAAATTGTAAAACCTTTTGATTCCAATAAATTTATCGCCATCTGTAAGCAGTTGATTGAAACTTTCGCTGATGAAGATATTCCTTACCCTGAGCCGAAAGCCGAAGCGAAGGAAAGTTCTGTCTTCGGGGATAATGAAGAAGAGCAGTGGACTGTCAGTCATTCGACGGAACAGAAGTTTAAAGCCCCTGAAAAAGAACTGGATAATTCCTTTCCAGAAATTCAAAACCCACTAGCGAAAGAAGTTTCCGATTGGGGGATGAGTGTGCCGGGAGTGATTAATGACAAGATCTCTCATGATAAGCAGATCGATCTTCCACCTGTCATTGGTGAAGTAAAGTCGCTGGATGAGCACCGGGCCGCCAAAACGGAATCTCCTTACGCTACTAAATTTCCGGCCAGTGATGATCTCGATTATCCAACGATCGAGGAGAAGCCAGCAGCAGCTCCTGCATCTGCACCTGCGACGAAGCTTATTTCAATTGAATCATTTAACGAGAAACCGATGGAGCTTGAGATCGAAGGCTCTTACGTTCCGGATGAATCTGATGTGAGCAGTATTGAAGCTCAAATTCGTGATGAAGTAGAAGAGAACCTCTGGCAAGCTGATGAATTTGAGGATCTGAAGAAAGAAGTGTCTCAGAAGATTGAAGAAGTGAAGACTAACTTTCATCCTTCGCTCAATGATTTTGATGAGTCTTTATTTAAGCCGCTCGATGAAAATGAGTCTATTGACTGGCATGAACCTGAAAATGTTTTTAACCAGCAAACAGTTACTCACGCTCCATCCACTGCTCCAGCTCCAGCGATGGACATGAACGCCATCAGAAATGAAATGGAACAGATGGTGAAGAAGTACGTCAAAGAATATATGGATGAATACTTCAAGCAAAATACTGAGAAGGTAGCTTGGGAAGTGATTCCGGATCTGGCAGAAAATCTTATCCGTCAGGAGCTTTCAAAAATTTCTAATAAAATTTTAGAAGACTAGGCCTGAGAACTTAATCTCAGGCTGCCATTATAAATGCGGGTGATTTGGCCATCACAACAGATCTCCGCCTCACCATGTTCTCCCAGACCCTGAAAAATTCCTTCAAAGACCTCTGTCCCTTCCGTGACTTTCACCATCTGATTTAAATGACCGCAACGCTTAAGCCATTCCCGGCGCAGATCATCGGTGTTTTGAAAACGATGTTCATGAATATAGTCGGCCAGTTCCCGGCACCAGACTTTTTTATCAATTTCAAAAGGGGCTTCAAAGATGCCGCCAAAATCCTCATCTTCAGAAAAAAGATTAATACCTATTCCTGCCAGCATTAAACCATTGCTTCCCTGAACCAGGATGCCGCCGCATTTTTTATTATGCTCATCCCACAGATCATTGGGCCACTTAAGCAGCAGCTCTTTTCCCTTGTGCTCAAAAAACATCGCCACTATGACAGAAAGTTCCAGGGCCGTGTAACTCATGACAATATGGGGACTCACATTGAGTGATAAACACAGCGTACCCGGCATCGCCTGCCATTTGTGATCACCCCGACCGCGGCCGGATTTTTGATTCTCACAACTTACCAGCAGGTGACCTTGGTCGTTGTGCTTTAATTGTTCTTTAAGTAGATCTTGTGTAGAATCACATTCATTCACATGTATATGTCTAATCATCCGAGGTCCCCATGTCTTTAATCAAAAGAAGCACTCCACGTCCCATCAAGTTTACTCCAGGAATAAATCCTTATGCCTATGGCTCAGTCATGGCAGAGTTTGGAAATACCAAAGTTCATATTACCGCTTCCGTTCAGGAATCTGTTCCGCCTTTTTTAAAAGGTAAGGGCCAGGGCTGGGTAACTGCTGAATACGCGATGCTGCCTTCCTCTACACATACCCGTTCAGACCGGGAAAGAAAAGGAGCCTCGGGACGTACTCAGGAAATCCAACGTTTGATCGGCCGTGCGCTGCGCTCGATTGTTGATCTGAAAAAACTAGGTGAGAGATCTATCTTGATTGACTGTGATGTGATTGTGGCCGACGGCGGAACTCGTACCACTTCTATTTCCGGTGCCTACCTTGCCCTGGAAATTGCGGTCAGACGCCTGATGAAAGAAGGTCTTCTGAAAGAAAATCCAATTAAAGACGGGCTTGCCGCCATCTCTATCGGTATCAATAAAAATGATGAAGTTATCGCGGACTTAAATTACGAAGAAGATTCTTCATGCGGCACTGATATGAACATTGTCATGACCGCCAGTGGAAAATTTGTGGAAGTGCAGGGGACAGCTGAAGGTGAACCATTCTCAATGGAACATCTGCAGGCCTTGTTAGGCTGCGCTCAAACTGCTTTGCAAGTCGTGATGAAAGAACAACAGGCCGTGCTGGAAAAATTCTAATGACTTCATTTATCCTCGCCTCAGGCAATGCTCATAAAGCGGAAGAGTTTAAAGAACTCTTCCGTGGTGTTTTAACCGTTCAAGCAGCTCCCAAAACTATAGAGGTTGATGAAACCGGCAAGACCTATACGGAGAATGCTTATCTTAAGGCCAGGACTTATTATGAAACTTTTAAGACCCCGGCACTCGCTGATGATTCAGGTCTTAACATTGAAGCCTTGCCGGAGATTCTGGGCGTGCAAAGTGCCCGCTTTGCGCCCGAGGCAAAAGACTATGCCGACAAGTGCAAAAAAGTCATCGAACTCCTGAGCACTAAAGAAAACCGTCAGGCCTACTTTGTATGCGTACTTTGTTTTTATATTTCTCCCGAAGAGGTCTACTTTTTTGAGGGGAGAGTTCACGGCACCATTGGCTTCGATCTTCGCGGCAGTAAAGGTTTTGGTTATGACCCGATTTTTATTCCAGAGAGAAAAGAACAGGACGGAAAAAGCCTGGCGGAATTACCTGAGTGGAAAAACGAGTTTTCGCACAGAGCCAAAGCCAGTCAAGCAGCTTTAAACTTCTTTAAAGAATCAATGGACAAATCGTCTAAGAAGCTTTAAAAATATGTCTCACGAATTGTTCGGGGTGTAGCGCAGCCTGGTAGCGTATCTGCTTTGGGAGCAGGTGGTCGTTGGTTCGAATCCAATCACCCCGACCACTTTTTCTAAAAATAATCCATTCCATTCTAATAATAACGATCTTTCACTCCTTTGAAGGGCCGATCTACTTTACTTCAGCTGTAAGCGAGCGAGTAGCTTGAATTTAAGTCTCTCATATCCAACGGAGAAAACTGATTCTCAAGGATTTATTGTAATATTAGTAATTTACCACATCCCTATCTTGTGCCGAGAATTTCAACACTCTTGAATTTTTTACATTTAAGGAATCTTAGAATCGTCTGCTTTTAGAAATCATCTAATATGACAAAAAAACAGGTAGCTCTTATGAAGATTGCAGTCGCTATGACATTTTTACTGATCGTGAGTAGTTGCGGAAAAAAAGGTGGTGGCGAAAATCACATACCGAAAGTGGACATCTCACAATTGCAGTCAATTGAGACTCCGCGAATTGATGATATTTCGATGATGACTTCTGAGGAAGTCTTAAAACAAGCAGATTTACCACTTATTACCCAAGAGGGGACTTTAAAATTATTAGAACTCATTTCAAGTAAAATAGAAAATGGCTCGATGGTTTCCGATTTATCGTCGCACATTTGGTTACTATTGGAAAGTATTCATCAGAACTGGTTAGCAGAAGATAAATCATCTATTCAAAATAAACTTCAAACACTCGCATCCCAGCATGAGGAACTAGAAGGGATGATTGGACTTTTCTTGCAAAGTGAAGGTCTGAAATCATTGGACGATAAAAATCTAACCAAAACCGCTACTGATCCAAACTACAGACGGATCTTGGAAAGAAGAAATATTTTGATAGCTAAGAAGCTACTAACATCTGCAGAAGGTGTTACTCATTGGATTCCGAATATAAAAGAAAATGACTCAATAACAAAAGCCTCACATGAACTGATTTATCAAAATCTTAAAACGCAATCTCTGGGGCAACCCATTGGGTACACAAAGTTAGAAACAAGCTGGGAGTTACCATTTATTGAATGGTCAGGATCTGGTTCAGACGGTCATGCCTTCATCACACCTAATATGTCTTCTCAAAACCATGGAGATAGAATTGATTACACACTCTCATTAGTGACAGAAATAAAAGGCGGAACCAAAAAGTGACGGTGGAACCAGAGATAAGCATTCTCATGCCTCATTCGACTTAATCGGAAAAGTGACTATTCCTCAATGCTTAGATTTAAGTAAATGCTCTTCCTTTTTGGTCCTAAAAGTTAACAATTTTCAAATTGTAAATGGGGCCAGTGCCCATATAAAGGTAAATGGTGCGCCCTTCAACCTAAAAGAAGAACAGTTAATTGACAGAACACAAGGTCAAACCGATATCGAAATTAAAGTCTCTGCTAGTAGAAGTCACTCCGGAAAATCTGGAGCCATTAACGATACTTTGGTCATTGGACTCTCTTTAATCCTGGATGCCGAAATTCATCCAGATGTCTTAAATATCGATTCACTCGTAAGTGGAAGGCCCGCGACCTATTTAAAGGTAAATAAATGGGCAAAAGCATTTGAAAAAGGACTCATTGACAGCCTTCGCTTAGATGATTCAGGAATTTATATTTTTAGACATATTAAATACCTAGATGAAATCTCAAAATTTGAAACACTGGATGTGAATCAACTATCAGCGATCAAAATACTAAACAGTTTTATCCTCCAAGAGGCGACGATTAGATATGCCCCTCTTATCCATAAACTGATCAATGAGAAAAGAAAAAGTATATTGCGATTACCAACGGATGAAGTAACCAAAATTCTTTCTGAGTCAATGCAACTGGATCTTGCCTCTGACAAGGTAAGAGACTTGCATGAGAAAATGAAGCGATCACTGTCGCATGTTGATAATAGGCAATTAGAAGAGATGAAAATTTATGAGGAACAGTTCGAACTCGTGACCCAGAAGAAATACCTTGTCGTGGCACTATACAAAAATCTAAACGATAAAATAATGGCTATCGCTTTAGAGTTGGAAAAAGACATTCAACAACTTGAGGCAGAGTTAGCCCAACTTCAACACTTAATCCAAGAAGAAAACGGGGAGGCAGTAAATTATGAAATTAATTAACTTAGCCCTTCTTCTACTTCTTTGTTCATGCGTAGATCCTTCATCCCTTGATGAATTACAGAATTACGCTGAAACGAAGTTGGAACATAATATCCAAGAGTTCTCCAATGGAGAACTCAAAAAATGGTGGGACGATTACTTTAAGTCCCAGGCCATGCTTATCCTTGCTAATGGCAAAGCCTTTGAAACTACTGTAAGAACAATCTCAAGGCTGACTAATAATGACCAAAGAAATAACTACGCACTACTTAATGATCTAATTAAGTTAAATCAACTAAACCTATCACTAAAAACGTTGACCATCCAGAGTCGTGAAATCGAACGGAACTGGAAATCGATTTGTGGGGACAATCAGGTCACCAAGCAAATTGGTCTAAGAAACAGTATCCTCAATAATTATATCAATGGTCTGAAATTACCCACGATGGCAGAGACCTATATGATAGGCGGAGGAGATGGGGAAGATGGACTTACAAAAATGTTCGAATCCATCACCACTAATATTGGTTCTCTGTTTAGTCACGACAGGATGCAACGAATAAAGAAAAAAATTAAAAAGATCAAAGCCATTTTTAGAGAAAAGACTCCTACCGAAGATCAATTGTCAAAACTATCTTCTAATGTTTGCTTAGCATCTGCAACGGCACAATTGGTCTATCTAGAAGAACTCAAATCACTCATTCACCAAATGAGTGAGACCAGTCGCGCTGAATGGAGATACTATCAAGAGCAGAAATCAATTATTGGAAACTTGCTTTTAAAAAAAAATCTATTCAAAACCGACAAGATTCTTGAAGAGAAGCTGGGTCATATCGCAAAAAACAATCTCCTCGCAAATCTAGCAGTCATGAGAC
This sequence comes from Bacteriovoracaceae bacterium, assembly GCA_023701435.1. Classification (GTDB taxonomy): domain Bacteria; phylum Bdellovibrionota; class Bacteriovoracia; order Bacteriovoracales; family Bacteriovoracaceae; genus Peredibacter. Next base: position 20,244 of record JAMPXB010000030.1, read on the forward strand.
AGCATCTCCTGCAATTATCAAATAAGGTTATTGCTCAACCTACGGTAGATAACAAAGAGACCTTACAGGATTTTCTTTTGGCATTCGATTCTCAGTTAAACCTAATAACGACCTTGCCTTACGACGGACTTAATGAAGTGGTTGAAACAAATCTTAGATTTATTAACAGATTAAGAGCGAGAAACTTATGAAAGCCCTTGCTCTTCTGCTTTTATTGCTTCCGTTATATTCAGAGGCGAAATCTGTGTGTACTTATGTCTATAACTGTGCTCACTGTGTGGTGGATGTTTCCACAGATCCACCAATTAAAATCCAAACGACAGATATCGCCTGTATGGATCGTCTTAAAACTGATCAAACCTTCATTTATGACGTTCCTAGAAATAGAAATAATTTTGACAAATCTCCTTTGTCCATGTCACAGACTAATTACTCAAGTCTGGCGGCTTCCATACTCGTCCAAAGTATCAACCAGTCCTATGAGGACTATCAGCAGAGGCAGCAGGTTGAAAACTTCTACCAACAACTACCTGACATTCTTGAAAATCGTCACCAAGAACTAAAAGATCAACATTTACGTGAAGAATCTTTAAGAAATGAAAAAAAACCATTTGATTTGGCGGCGATGAATGACGAAGTGGCTAAGTTGAATCAGAGCATAGCCAAACACACAATTCATTCTGATTCTTCTACTTCACCAATTCCGGTGCCTGAGATGGTAAAAGATCTTGGACTGAAACAGCAGCTAAAAGACATTGAGGATCAACTTATATCTGAGGGTCTTCATGGAGGTTTTCCCAATCTTTCAGGTAAAACTATTTCTGATGATGGCGGCAGAGAGAGAAGAAAAAATAGTAACATTCAGGATCAGGAAAAGAGACGGTTACACTCCCAAATGCTCGATTATGCCGATAAGTTCCGGAATTCTTCATCCAAAGATTTGTCCAAAAATCTCCAAAATGAAGCTCAAAGCCTACGTCGGGGAAGTTTTAAGGAGGAAAATTCTTTATTAAGCCGTGTTCAAGCTTTTGAACTTTCTCAGTCTTATCTTCAAGACAAAAGACATGCGCTAAATGAGAAAATTGAAAAAGAAACAGTTCCTTCACTAAAAAATAAGCTTGAAACCATTCACGATATCTCAGGAAAACTTGCAGGCGAGGGACAGAATTCTTTTTATAATGGTGATTTAGCCGAGGGCGAACATTGGACAGATCTGGCGACCCAGATAGTTGATATTGGTCTCGGTTTTATTCCTGGAATCTCTACGGGTCGGGATCTCCTCGAAGCCGTCACCGGGGAAAATGTAATTACTGGAATGAAGCTCGAAGTTTGGGAACGTGGTTTATGTGCCATGAGTGCTGCTACTCTTGGGGTTGGAAGTCTCGCTAGAACTTCAGTCAAAGTGATTGATACTTTAAGTGCAGCGCTCATCCAATCTAACAAAATCGGGGCAACGGAGGTCTTACCAAAGATACTTCTACAGAAAGAAAGCAGACTTTTTAGGACATTCAAGGATAGGGACTGGAAATCTGCTGATGAATTAAATGAATTACATCGTATAGAAAATGGATATTCTCTAGAAAAGCATATTCAGCCTTGGGTAAAAGGCAGAAGAGTAATAGAATTTACGAGTACGGAAGAAACTACAATGTACAGGGTATTCTCGAGCGAAGCTGCCCTTGATATGACTAGTAATGCAGCGGAAGCAACTGGACGTTGGCTTATGCGAATTGATCCCCGAACAATGAGTAAAGACGAGATAAGAAAAATCTATGCCCTCAGTCCAAAAAATGATATTGGCCAAGCAGTAATTGTTAAAATCCCTGCAGGTACAAGGATGCGAATGGGAGTTGTTGGTCATGGTAAGGATGGAAGTCTTGGTGGGGCAATTCAATATAATTTAAATGCTGACATTATTTCGAACTGGATCGTAGGAATTGATAAGTTATGAAAAAGCCTGATTTCTATTATTACCGTGATTATCAAGAATTCGTATTTGATGGGTACATTCTCTTTCGGATTGTGGATGGCAAGAAAATTAAAATCCTTGATCTGTCAGAGCAGAGGGATGCCAGAGAATTTAAAGTGATCGATGTGAAAGATTATAAAAATTTTTCCATTGTTTTTTTAACATGGGCGCTTGATAGGAACATCATCTGCCTTAATCGGGACACTAATGAGATAGTTTGGCGGATTCCTACGGTTAAACAGATTTGGAGCATTAGTAAAAATGCCTGGTCTCGTATATTTATCAAGGAAGAAGAGCCGGATGTCGTTTATTGTCGCTCAGTAGATAGCTACATTGTCGGATTCAAAATAGAAACCGGAGAACTGGTTTTTGAGCACATCCCTGATGATCCCGATCCAAGAGATATGTAGAATGGAAAGTTAAGACAGGCCCTCTGTAGGGCCTGCTCTAAGCTATTTTTATTATTGAAGCGTACAAACTTCTTTAACTGTCGGAAGCGGAACTCCCTTCACTTTAACTTTGCTGATGATGTGAAGTTGTTCATTCTTTAACTGATAAGTTGTTTTTGAAACTTGCTTACCAATGACAACTCCTTCATACAAAAGAGTGGTATTAAAATCGACGATGAAACTATCGTCTTCACATTTGCTGGTATATTTTCCATCCGTCATGCTGTCAGTCTCAGGCACATTTTGAACAGTCACACCATCGGTAACGTAATCAGTGATGTTACCATCTCGGGTAATGCGGAAACCATCCTCTGTTGTTTCAATTGAGCGGTAAGAAGAAGTCGAACCTCTTTTGCAAAGATACTCGCCGGCTAGATCAGGACAGGCGATGGCAGAGAAAGAAACCATAAGACCAATGAGCATGAGATAGCGCATAACATTCCTTTGTTAAAGTTGCTTAAACTAGTCTAATGAGTATTTCGAAGGAAATGTAGGTCTGCAAGATGCGATGCTGCTTTGAAGATTACTTACCTAAAGGAATTTCAACACCGGTTTCATAAGTGGGGGTGGTCTCTGAACCATCGCGAACGCGTCCGAAAAATTTTACGCCCTTCTTGGTTTTATACTGAACTCCAATTTCTGCTTCTTCGGCCTTGTTCGCCATACCTCTGTTAAGTTCTTTCTGGGTTGAGCGGTACCCAGTGAAGACCAGGATTTGGGCATTGTTGGGGACAGTGATATCTAAACCAGCAGCGACGCGGACTTCTTTTTCAAAGGCATTTCCGGTAACGCCCACTTCGGTATAACTCTTGGTTCTCCCACCAAATTGCTGATCAATTCTTGCCTTAGCCTCTACTTTATCCAGATAAAAACTGGTGTCCTCCAGCGCCTTAATGTTTTTGGAGCCGGTGGTATAAGTGGCCTCGAGGGAGCCTTTAATTTCGGTGTCAGATGAAACGATTTGCTTGATATCAAGGCGATTGACCACATCGACTTTAAGTAAACTGTCGACCAGAGAAGGTTTATCATCAGCTTTTTGCAGATCCACTGAGTAAGAATTCTTACCTTTGATTTCGGAGTTTAATTTCACTTCAGTGTTGGGATTCACATAGTGAATAATTTTTTTTCCGGCGTCCCGGGAAAAGGATTTCTCAATCCGGCCCGGATTGGACTGCTGGGACTGCAGCATTTTTTTGACCTCTTTAACCAGCACATGTTCTTCTTCTTGAATTTCATACTTGGCCACCACCACCGTCGTTTCTGCTTTGGGCACATCTTCGGTAATTGCCAAAACTTCGTAGCGCACTTTTTTCGGACGGTAGTCGGCAGCTTCCTCTTCGCAATTAGTCATGGGGTCGAGGTATTTTTGGGAAACCAGCGAGCCCAGATAGCCCCCGGGAAGTCCTTGTGAGTTAGGATTTTTGGCAAAGTTCTCCACTTCATTTTCACCGATGAAATGACTTATTTTTGCGATGTCCTCAGTAAAGACCTGAGAATAGGCAGGAGAGAGAATGAGAAGACCAAATAATGTTTTCCACATGCCTGTCCTTTATCGGGATTTTCCCCAATTTACTAAAATGCTAAGCTCGTGAAATCCCTCGTCGCTACAGCCTGGCGGAAACCCTCTAAACTATTAGGGAAATCAAGGAGGTTTCCCATGAAAAAGCTTCTTTTAGGAACAGTTTTAGGTCTGGGAGTGATGCCCATCTCTTCTTATGCCGGACTCTTGGTGGAACCGGTTCTCGGCTACACGCTGGACCAAAGTCTGGATTTCAGCGGTCTTAAAGATTATAGCGGGGGCAATGGTGTTTCCTATGGCGCTCGCTTGGGTTATCAAACCGGTCCTTTTCAAATCGGTGCCGACTATTTGCAAAGTAGCATTGATATGAGCAGTAATGATTTCGATGAAAATGCCGACATCACCGAGTGGGCGGCTTTTGTGGGCTTTGAATTTCCCATTTTATTCAGGGGCTATGCCGGTTACATTTTCTCTGCCGAGGGTGAAACGGAAATAAACAATCTCGATGTCGATTTAGAAGATGGTAATGGCTACAAGTTGGGAATAGGTTTTACTCCACTTCCATTCATTGATGTGAATTTAGAATACCGTAATGGATCCTTTGATAAATATAAGCTTGGTCCAGCTTCTGTCTCGAGAGAAGTGGATTATGAAGCCTATATGTTGTCGGTATCGATGCCGTTTAACCTCTTTTAGGAAACGTAAACAAATAGGATAAACAAGACAATATAAGTGATCAGTCGGGACATGCGACCTCCATGGATAAAAACATTTTCCTCCTGTATTGAGGTAATGTCTATCCATGAGGTCTGACATTAAATGGCCGAAATATCCTGACCGCCCGACTCGCGGAGGACTTTATTTTCGGCCGCTTCTTTTTCTTTCAGGTATTCCTGTTTTTCGCCTTCCATACTCCTTAGGGCTTCATTGACCCCTTCCACTCTTTCTTGAGGGCGGTTTTTGACCTTACCTTTCATAATTTTGAGAAAGCTCCCTACTTCTTTCATTTTATTCTTAAAGAAATTCGCGTTCATAAACTCCTCCTGGAATGAGATTGGCGCTTTTCTATTTAGCACGTGGCGTGCCATAGTATTGTGTGTTGAGTCATTGACGCCTTTGTGAGGGAAAGTAAGCCCAAAACACCTAGACAGGCCGCTCTTCGTTAGGGGAAGATGAGTCATCTTTAAATATAGCTGAGTAAAACAGATGCAAGAGGCAGATGCTTGCTCGGTTTTTAGGGATACACACAAACACTTACGAGAGGTCAGCACATGAGGCTTAACAGGCTCATCATTCAGGGTTTTAAATCCTTCAAAGACAAGACAGTCATTATTTTTGATGAAGGTATTACAGGGATCGTAGGTCCTAACGGTTGTGGTAAATCTAACATCGTGGATGCCTTGTTCTGGGTAATGGGTGAACAATCAGCGAAGCACCTTCGTGGTACTTCCATGAAAGACCTCATCTTCGCCGGATCTTCCAGATATACTCCTGCTTCTTTTGCGGAAGTGACGCTGGTTCTGGATAACGTCAACGGTAAGCACATTCATATCAGTGGAACTGTTTGTAAGCCCGCCGAAATTCACCTGACTCGTAAGCTTTACCGAAATGGTGAAACTGAATACCGCATTAATGGCGAGCCTGCTCGTCTGAAAGATATTCATGAAGTGTTCATGGATACTGGTGCCGGTGCCAAGTCTTACTCAATTATCGCTCAGGGTGAAATTAACAAGCTTGTTCAGGCCAAGCCCGAAGAGCGTCGTGTAATGATTGAAGAAGTGGCAGGGATCACGAAGTTTAAGCTTCGTAAGAAAGAGTCACTCAAGAAAATTGAACAAACTCAATCAAATCTGGTTCGTCTGGAAGATCTTCAGAACGAAATTCATAAAAACCTTAAAAATCTTGAGCGTCAGGCAGAGAAAGCCGAGAAGGCCCGGACTCTTCGTGACCGTATCAAGAAATATGAACTGATTGTTGAAAGTCACCGTGAGCACGATTACTTGCAGGACTTCACTAATGCTAGCTCTATGCTTGAATCTCGTCAGACCGAGCATGAGAACCTGACTCTTCGTAAGTCGCAACTTGATCTTCTACTTGAAGATGAGAAGATCCAGAAGGTCGACATGATGGAGCGAATCGATGTTGCTCAGGATGATTTTAATGATCATTCGAAGGAACTCGCCGCTGCTGAAGAAAGAGTGAAGCACCTTAAAAAATCTCTGATTGATAAAGAAAAGCAGATTGATAGAGCTCAACGTGAAAACGAAGAGCTTAATATTGATATTGAAAAGCGCACGGAAAGACTGGAAGCTCTGACTGCTCAGTTGGAAGATCTTGAGGCGAATAATTATGAGCAGATGGACTTTTCTAATCTGGAAGAGAAAGTCGAGCTGTTAAAGTCTCAGATGTATGACCTTGAGGAAGAACTAAACGAGAAGCGCCGTGAGCTAAATGCCTCGAAAGAAAAACTTCAGGCTTTGGACAACGAAGCCTTTAAGAATTCTTCTAAACTCGAAGAGTATTCCCGTCTTCTTCAGGATTTAACTTCTGAAATTGAGACTTTGGAAAAAACGACTTCTAACTTCACTGATGACCTGATGAAAGACCGCGCTACCGTGAAGTCTTCCGGGGCCAAAGTTGAAGAACTTAAAGCGGCTTTGCCGTCTTTAAAAGAAGAAGTTGATAGCTTAAATAGCGAACTTAAATCAAATGACGTTAAGTACCGTGAGCTCTCACGGGAAGTGATTCAACTCGAATCAAAACGTCAGTCTTTGATGGAAATCAATAACTCTGCCGAAGGCCGTCGTGCCGGTGCAGTTGAACTGGTTCAAAAAGTTAACGATGGAACTCTGGAAGTTTTAGGTAAACTGATTGAATGTGATCCAGAATATGCGGTTGCCGTTGAACAATTGATCGGAGAGTCACTGGATGTGGTTCTTTCGACCAATGGTAAAGAGGCTTTCGCCAATCTCATGAATGATTTTGAAGCGACTGTGGATGTTCTATGGCCACAAGACGCGACCATTTCAAATGAGTCAATCGGACGTTTAGAAACTCAGGGCTGCCAGAACATGAAGGCCCTTTGTGACATCGTTCGCATTAATAACCAAGATTATGCTGCAAAACTTACGAGGATTCTTAATGGTTTCTTTGTTGTTGAGAACTTAACCACGGAGCTGGCGTCTAAAATTAACCCAGATATCCAGTTTAAAGGACTTGTTTCTAAGGATGGAAAAGTTCTCATTAAAAAAGTCGGCAACTCTGTATTGTACGGAGTTCGCAATGACAGCGCTTCTGAAGCTCAGGGGATTGTTCAACGTAACAACCTGATCCAGGAAATGGGCATTGAGCTCGATGCTAAGCAAGCCGAGCTGGCGATTGTTGAAACGACCATTAAGCAGTTGGAAAATTCACTTTCCGAGAAAAAAACGCTCTTGGAAGAGAAGACTAAAGAATTTAATGAAATCAACACTCTCTATGCCGCCACTAAAGCAGCATTAGAATCAAAAGAGTCTAATCAATCTTCAAATTCTTCAAGACTTCAGATCCTTCAAAACAGAAAGTCTGAAACCTCTAAATCGCGTCTGGACCTTCTGGAAAGTGATGAAACTCTCATCAATACCAAAGAAGAGTTTGACGCCAAAGTGAAGGAACTTTCTAGTGATGTGGCCGACATTGAATCACGCTACCAGGAGCTGAAAATCAGTTTCGAGAACGAGCGTGATGAAATGATGGAACTTAAAGTGAAAGCTCAAAGTTACCAGCAGCAACTGACTTCCCTTAAGTCGCAGATTGAAGATGTGAACGCTCAGATCGATCGTTACCGAGAAAAGCAAGAAGCCAACATGGAACTTCTGGAAAACTTCCAGACGGAAATCGAAAGCGCTCAGGTTGAAGCTGAAACAGTGGAAGCTTCAAACCGCGATCTGGCAGAAGTGCTTTCTGAGAAAGAGTCTTTCTTGAACCTTCTGAAAGATCAGATCGCTCAGGTCCTTCTTTCAATGCAGGAAAAAGAGTCAGAACTTAAAGAAATCAATAATCGTTTGAATAAGATCGAAAAAGAGAATGTTGAGCTTGAGCTCAAGACCACTCAGATCATCCAGGAAGAAGAACTTCTGGTGAAAGATATTTTCGAGCGTTACAAAATTGACCTTCGTTCAGTCATGATGAAGCATCTGGAAATCACTTCCGATAAGATTACTGATCTGCGTGATCTGTCTTCTATGTACGTGATGGAAGGTGAGGAAGGTCCACAAACTATCGAAGCTGTGGATTATGAGTTTGAAAAACGTTTCCCTGGCCAGATCAAGGAAGCGAAAGAGAAATTCAAAGAATACAAAACTGATTTCAACCGTCTGGGCGAAATCAACTGGGCCGCGATCGAAGAATATGACCGTCAGAAACTTCGCTATGACTTCCTGAAAGCTCAGGAAGAAGAGCTTAAGAAATCCCTGACTGATCTTCAAACGGCGATCACTCATATCGATGAGAAGTCTAAAGAGCGTTTCAAAGAAGCCTTCACTGAAGTTAATGAGCGCTTCTCGAAAGTTTTCCCGATCATCTTCGGTGGTGGTGAAGCAAAACTTGAAGTGACCGGTGACCTGGATTCTATTGAGTGTGGGGTCGACATTATCGCTAAACCTCCAGGCAAGAAAATGCAGTCCATTACCCTGATGTCGGGTGGTGAGAAAGCAATGACCGCCGTATCGCTGATCTTCTCCATCTTCCTGGTGAAGCCATCTCCTTTCTGTCTTCTGGATGAGGTTGATGCTCCACTTGATGATGCCAACGTTGGACGCTTTAACGAGCTTCTTCGTGAGATGAGTTCGGAATCACAATTTATTTTAATTACACATAATAAGAAAACTATGGAACTGAATGACACACTTTACGGTGTGACCATGCAGGAGCCGGGCGTCTCTAAGGCCGTCTCAGTGCAACTCCATTAAGGTTTGTGGAACAGGGGTAAAGTGACTTCAGTATGAGGAAGCTTTCCCCTTTTTATTTGGAACGAATATGAAACTTTTTCTTTTTCTGGCGCTTCTTCCTGTTCTCTCTTTTGCTAAGAGCTTTGTTCCCAACTCTTTTTCCGCCAATTATGAGGAAACAGTCGTTTCGTTAGTGACTGGAAAAGAAAAGAAGAGTTTTGGTAAAATTGATTATAAGTTTCCCGGCAATCTTCGTTTCGAAGTGACCTCACCGGTGCCCACTTTGTTTGTGGTCAACCCTAAGAAGAGTTGGCTCTATCAGCCTTCTCACGTGAAGGGTGAGAAAGATCAGGTCACTATTCAGAAATCATCCAATCTTCCGCTCATCAAGTTTCTTGATTCAGTTAAAAATGGCATTGAAGATTCAAAGCTCTTTACCACTAAATACGGCAAGAACGATCTCACTTTGACTTTCGTTAAAACGATTCAAAAAGAGATGGGATTTACGGAAGTGGTTTTGCACACTGAAAAAGAGGCCAAGGAAGTTAAAGAGCTAAGTGGCTTTAATAAAATTACCCTAAAGCACATCAACGGCAGCAAAACGAGCATCAAGCTCATTGACCTGAAGGAAAATGTTTCATTTCCTCCAGGTAATTTTACTTTCAAGCCGTCGTCTAATACCAAAGTTATCTCTAACTAAGATTACTGCTGGCAGTGAACTTCATTGATTAAGATACTGTTGAGATAGATCTTAATCAGCAGATCTCCGTGGGAGCTAGAAAAAATGTAGCTCTCCTTCCCGAAGTTCTCTTCACTGCGGATCTCCAAGTGAAGCTTTTGATCCGCACAATAGGCCCTTTGGGTATAAGTTAAGTCACTGCCATCCGCAGTTTGCATGCTGATCTCTTCAATTTCACCATCTGCCACAAACTTTAAATGTTTGGAACTGTCTTTGGTTTTGAGTAAAAAACGGTAGTAGGGACTCCGCTCGCTGACCTCAACACTAGAAACTTGAAAAGCACTGATGCGGGAGCGGGAATGGCATTCTTGGTACTGACTCTTAAAAGTGGGACAGCTGGCCCAGGCCGATAGACTGGTTAGCAGCAGGGCTGCTGCCATGAGAAAACTTTTCTTCATAATACCTCCGTGATTAAAAAGACGAAGGTAACTAAACCCTAAATCGCTCCAATCTTATAAATGAATTTTTCTTAAATATAAAAACCCCCAGAAGTCGCGCTCTTCTGAGGGTCTTTTGGGTAGGGAATCTCGAACCTTGGCTAAATCCCGTAGGCCTGAATCAGGACCGCCAAACCAAAAATATTAATCATGAGTGTCAGCCCATAAAAACTGAGATTCATAGGAGCTCCTTATTTTTAACAGGCCATCGCCAGTTTAATGTAGATGTCTGTGGTGTAGTCGTGTTTTGCATTACGGTAGTACAGTTGATTGCGGCCCGTTTGCAGCAAGCCAGTTTGCTTGTCACCGAGATCGCAATCCTCATAACTGGAATTTGTTGAGCTGGAGGCCATCCAGTTGCAATCGGTAAAATTGCAATTCTTGAAATTGCACTTCTTAATGTGTGTAAATTCGAAACTGCAATTTTCAAAAACACAGTTCTCAAAGGTAACCCCTTGAAAATCGCAGGCATAGAACACGCAATCGGAGAAGACCACTTGCCGGTAGGTGCTCAAGAGGATGCGTGAGCCGGCCAGGATCTGGGAGGAGATAACGACCGAAGCTAGCTGTTCGTCCTTAATCAGCTGGTAGCTTTCTGATGATTCTAATTGAGTCTTTTCAATTGTTTGTGTGAACATGGGCCCCTCCGCCGCGTTTAGTTCCTGACTGCAATGATATGCAATTTGACGGTTTGCGTCAAGAAATAAAATTGCATCAAGAAATAATTTTGCAATCCGATAAGAAATTCAAGGGGGTGGATTATGATCCGCTTTAGTCCAGACTTTTTGGAAAACTTCTTGGCCGTGGTCCGTAAATATATGCAATTACGGGGTGGGCTGACTCAAAAAGACCTATCAGAAATGATGAACGTGGGGATTTCCACCATGAGCCGTTTCTTGAATTTGAAGACCAGCAATGTCGATGAGCAACTGGTTGCCAATATCATCGCGACTCTGGGAATTCCTTTGCATGAAATAATTGATGGAGTGGAAGAAGACTCTACAGATACTTTCAAGCGCCTGGTGCAATTTTATAAAGAGCAAAAACCATCCGATGAGGAAGGCAAAGAGGAAGCTTCGAGGCCCGAGGCCCGAACGAAAACTCAGGCCACGATCAACGTCGGCGGCAGAAAACAGAGTATGCCATTTGGTGAGACAGGTGCATTGGGAGCCACTAAAACTGATGTGACCATCCGGGAAAAGTTGGAAACTCTTTCACCTCGGCAGAAGGCCTACTTAAATGACTTTCTGAATCTGGATGTGAATGACCGCGATTTAATAGTGGATTTAGGTGATGCTATCTTCCGTTATTTTCGCCAAAGGAATATGGAATTTTGATTCGTTTTTTGCTTTTGACTCTAATATCGATCCAAGTCTATGCCGCACCCAAAGAGCTGGAGGTGTGGTTTCTTTCCAATGCCAAGGTGACTCAATTACATCATTTACTCAATCGTCCTCAGTATGTTTACCGGGCACCGGTGGCCAAACTCGAGTGTCAGGAGATGGGGGATTATTGTTTTGATCCTCAGTATGGTCTCTATAAGAAAGACGATGCGGGCGTGGAAGTGGATGCCGGAAAAATTTCGGAAGATAAGGGCCCATCAATCCCCAGTGGTCAATCACTCGACCGAGAGCTCATTAATTGCGATAAAGCGAACTTCTTTGATGTTTTCTGCGGCAAGGCCAAGGCCCAAGTCAAAAGCGAGACCAAGCTGGATTTGTGGGTGGATACTTCTTCATCAATGAAAGAATTTGATTACTCTGATAAAGAGGGCGGCTGCTATAGGAAAAGTCTGGTGACGAGACTTGATGAGACTTGTGGCTTTAATCAAAAAGTTAATGTCATGATGTTTGATACTTCTATTAAGCAAGCCGGCAGCATAGATCAAATGTGCAGTAATCAGGGTCTTAATGATTATAAGCGGCTGATGGACTGGATTGAGCGCTCAGATGCAAAAAAACTCGTTGTGATCACCGATATCTACGAATTCCATAAAGAATTCTCTGACTTTGTTGAGAGTAAGAATGGAAAACTCCGGGGCGATAAAGACGCTATGACCGCCAAGCAGATGCTCGATTTAGTCGATGACCTTGCCAAAAGCTGCAAGTAATACCAAAATCCCCTCATGAATCTTAAAGCGCTTCTTACCTGGTCCGGGACGGAATTCACTCATCTTCCCTGGAGACAAAACCGCTCCTTATACCGCACGTTGGTTTCTGAAATCATGCTTCAGCAAACAACCGTGGGAACTGTGCTCAATCATTTTGAAAGATTTTTAAAACGATTTCCGACGCTGGAGAGTCTGGCAGAGGCTTCGGAAGATGAATTGACGGTGGCGTGGAAAGGACTTGGTTATTATCGACGTGCAAGAAATTTGAAAAAAATTGCAGAGACCCTGGCCTTTGAGCATGAGGGAGAATTTCCTCATGACCTGGAAGCCTTGATGAATATACCCGGGATTGGTCCTTACACGGCCAATGCCTTGATTGGTATTGGTATGGATAAAAGAGCGCTGGCGGTGGATGCTAATCTGGAAAGAGTCATTGCTCGCTTATTTAATTTAAAAACACCTAAAGGGCCAAAGCTTCAAAAAGAAATTCAGGCGCTCTTTAGTGAGAAGAAGATATTCAATCAGAAGATTTCCTTTCGTGAACTAAATGAAGCGCTGATGGATCTGGGACGAACCTATTGTCAGGCGAGAAAGGCCAGTTGTGAGTTGTGTCCATTAAGAAAAAACTGCAAAGCTTTCGAGTCAGGGACCCCACTGGCGCTCCCTGTGCTGGATGAGAAAGAGGTGAAGAAAAAAAGTGAGCATAAAATTCATCTCCTACGGGTTGTCGTTAAAAAACAAGAAAAGGTATTGGTTTACCAAAAAGGAAGTGATGAGTGGCTTTCTGGCCAGTTTGAAGTTCCAACTTTTTTACTTGAATCTAGCGATGAAAAACTCAAACAATACCAGGTACTTAAAAGTAAAAAGCCCCAAGAATTCGTGGTTAGTTTTAAGACGACCATCACCAAATATAAAATTTTCAACCATGTTGTAGTTTTAAATGAGAAAGAATTCTTAAGATTAGGTTTTAAGAATAAAACTGAGTGGCGTTCATTTTTGGAAGCTAGTTCCAATCTTTCCACAGCTACGATTAAAACGATTTCGAAACTAAACACCCATCTAAGAATTAAAATTTAAAAATTTAGATTAGATTCTTACATCTCCATTAGTATTTTATCATTACCTTAGTGACGAAGAAGAAAAATACTCTTTAGATTTCAAGTTTTCTGACATTCAGCACTTTTAGTGAATGAAGTCGCTTTCTCGAGGGAGGATTAAGGACTGCTTAATAGTTTCTGCAAAACTCTTAAGAAAAATTGAGTGTCTAAAAAAGAACATCCTGATCAGACTATTAC
>JAMPXB010000047.1 GCA_023701435.1 Bacteriovoracaceae bacterium
GAAAATGACCTTAAGGTCTGGTTTAATAAAAAAGATCGTCTTCCTCTCATTATTAGAGGCGCCAGACAGGTGGGTAAATCCACTCTCGTAAGAATTTTTGCCGAAAGAAATAATCTAGAACTTATTGAGATTAATTTGGAAAAGATGAAACTCAATTCCGTAATGCAAGATAGCTTTGAGATGCAGGCATTATTGGACGAACTGCAAATTAGAACCAAGAAAAAGATAGCTAAATCTACTCTTATTTTTTTTGATGAAATTCAAGAGTCACCCAATCTCTTAAAATTTCTACGTTACTTCTACGAAGAGAAACCCGAACTGGCCGTCATCGCCGCCGGGTCACTCTTGGAAATTGCCCTCAAAAAAGAAGATTTCAGTTTCCCTGTTGGTCGCGTAGAATTTTATCATCTTGGCCCCATGAGCTTTACTGAATTTTTGTGGGCTACTGATAATCATTTTTTGGCTGAACAAATAGAAGCACTCAACTTTTCTTCAAGTGTAAATGCCGAGGCAAAAAAACAGCTGGTCAATTATTACTATGTGGGAGGAATGCCCAAAGCTGTTAAGACTTTCGTTGAACACGGTAGTCTAGTTCCAGTTCGTGAAGTGCAAGAGCAAATCCTTCAAACCTATATTGCCGACTTTCCTAAATACAACGCGAGAATTAATACCGAGAGAGTCGAAAAAGTATTTTATGCTGCCGTAACCCAACTTGGTAAAAAAATAATTTTTCAAAAATTGGATTCAGATGCTAACTCCAGGGACACGAGAAGAGTCCTTGAACTTCTATTTGATGCTAGGGTGATATTAAAGTGCAGTCATTCCGAATCAAACTCTGTCCCCTTAATGGGCGAAGTAGACCACACAATTTTTAAGATTTACTTTCTTGATGTAGGACTGGTGAATGCTATCATGCGCCTGGATTATGAAACTTTAGATCAAGAGATGAAGAATAATTTCAACACCAAAGGTATGATCGCCGAACAATTCGTGGCCCAGCATCTTGCCTATCTGGGTAATGAGAGACGAGGGCCAGAACTATTCTATTGGCTCCGGGACAGAGGTTCTCAGAAAGGGGAAATTGATTTTATCATTCAAAAAGAAAATGAAATTATCCCTATCGAAGTGAAAGCTTCCGCTTCTGGTCATTTAAAATCATTATTTTATTTCAGCAAAGAAAAGCGGAAGAACAAGGCAGTAAAAATCTCAATGGATGATTACTCACTTCAAAAGAGTTCTCATAAAATCGGAAATGACATTGTTGAAATTGAACTGATGTCCTTGCCTCAATATGCCGTCGAAACAATCAAACGTTAAAAAGGTAAAAAGGTGTCACGTACCTTTTTAATCACTACTCGATAAATTCAAAGATGTTTAAGAAATGAAATGTGGAAAATCAGGTAACTTGCCAGAAAAGAGAAGATTTGGATTTACTATTTCATAACTCCAATCATCAAAAAATAATTGCTGAGCTTCAGGTGATATCGCTCGAAAACATCTCAAGGGGAACTGGATACTACTGAACTCAGTAGGTATCAATACTTCGGAGTAATATACGTTCTTTAGTAATGGTAAACATTTATGATTTTTACTATTCATTGAACCATTTAAAAAATCAAAAACCCTATTATCCCCGCTAAATCTCCAATAAGAATTGAAACTAATGATATTGTTTTTTGTGATTGAAGTTATTATTTTGGCTTCATCTTTTGTTCTATCAGCATAAATGACATTAGGGATTAATTCATAAAGGGATTTGCGCTGGGCTTCATATAATACCTTTGAGCATGCATGACCAAACAGATACCCACCGCTGGCCAATTGATCTACAGAAACTACGGTATAAAAACTCCCTGTTTTCCAATAGTAACTAGACACCGTATGTCCAACAGGAAAAGCGATCTCTTTATTCTTGGGCATTTTCACAGGAGAGATATTAAACAAAACGGCAGACAAAATCGTATGTCTTTCTATTAGCTCTAGCAAAGCGCTTTTTTGGGCCAGCCGAGCAGACAATCCAACGCCAACACCATTTGAATTAAATGGAACTAATAAATTTGGTGAAATATTGGACTGATAAGCAATCTTCTGAACTGATAACTTTTGTGCAAACCACCCTTTCTTATAATAGATACTCGAAGAATTTGTAAGGGTAACTCTTTCAATAATTTCCATTATAGCTTTAAAAAAAGCTAAATCTTTATCCTTATCAACACCACATGAATTTATAATGTTTCCATGAATATTAAGTGTAACACTAACAGAAAATGGCAAATTTTCATGCGCGCCTTCATTATGAACATGATATGAGAATTGAAAATTTTTGACTAAATCTTTAATCAAAGATTCTATATTCATTTAAATCGTCTTCATTTTCCAGAAATTAAAAATGAACAAATGACTTAAACCTTCTAAGTTAACCTGAGTCGAGTCATACGCTATAGGAATCGCGCTATGAAATAAAGGTATCATCTGATCATTCCTAAGAATAGCCTTCGAAATTTCTTGTAGACTCTCTATTTCTAGGTCAGAACTCTTAGTCGCAAGATATGTATCGAAATGGTTACGGACAGAACCATCAAAGTCTTTCAGAGCAGCGTCTTGTGAGAAAAATTCAAAATTAATCGCTTCAACTGGCATCCTAACATCTGTCGACATGATTTGGATGAATATATCAATTTCACCATTTTTGAACATTTCAGCTTTCTTATATGGATCTATCGTATCGTGAATTTTTATATTTATATCTGGTATCAGTTCAAGTTGTTTTAAAAGAGGCTCCAAAGTCACGTCATAAGCCGAAGTATATGTATAAATATTTACATTCTCAGGGAAATCGGCTGGTTTACTTTTTAGATACTGTTGTTTTAGAACTTCATCCACTTTTTCTTCAGAAAGGAATGCTTTCGACTCTGGAGGAAAGTACTGCTTACTTCTGCGACCGAGGTCCTGGTATTTCACTGGTACTGAAAAATTCTTGTCAATAATCGTGCGCAACCATCTTCGATGCTCTTTATTTTTAAATGAAGAAGATTTTTCATTAAAAATGATATAAGTAAGTGAATCTGAAGGTGTCCCTATGATTCTAACTTTGCTTTTTTCACTTAACTGATCAATCTTCGCTAGATATTTCCTTAGCCCAACTTGGCCCAAAGTTAAGTCACCTTTCAGTGTCATATCCATTATATCGTATCCCCAAGAGCCTATTAGTTTTACCTTTTCTGGATAATTGGTCTGGGTAATGGAGTAAAATTGGTTTTTTAAAAGGAAATAATCTTTGCCATCATAAAAATATGAAAAGGGGCCAGATGCTACTCTGATAAAATCATCACATGTAATCACATCTTTGCTGTATTGATCAGGATGAAGTATCCCCATATCAGGCAACGAAAGATAATAAAGAAAATTTTTCGAATATTTTCTTAAATAAACATACAACGCATCATTTTTAATTTCTGTTTTTGATACATATTCTTTCAAATCTACATGCTGAGAACCACGTGATATAGTTCGATCAAGTGATTTTTTCACATCAACAAGTGTAATAGGTTCTCCATTGCTGAAGAAACCATTTTTAATTTTTATAACGAATTCTAATTCATTCGTCTTAGTTATACTTTGAGCTAATTCAAACTTATAATTTCCTGTTTCATCGAGAGAAACCAAACGCTGAGTTAAGTTTTCCAACAAATAAAACTGATTAGTATATTCAGTACTTAAAGGGTCCAAAACGAGACCAATCTTTTGAGGGGCTAGAGCTACCGTTACCATACTGGACCCTTTTATACAGCTGCTACAACATAATAATAGTAGTAATATTAATGATATGAATGAATACAAGTTCCACATCCTGTTTCAGGGCCTGGCCGTTCAGTTCCCCCTGAAGTTGCTTCTCCATCGTTTGAAACTATCTCAATAACAACAGCAGCGGTTCCCATATATGGCCTTATAAATCCAACCAGGATTAGCAACCTCAATAGAAATTTTTTCATAGCTCGACCCTTTTTTAATAAAAATAAACTAAGCTTTTTTATTTTTCAATTTCAGGTGTAGTTTTTATATGTCTAATACATCAATAATAAAGAAAGCTTATTATAAAATCGCTAAGCTATCATTATTTTACTCTTTAGCATTAACAACTATCGTTGTGTCGACTTCATTTTACCATCTCAAGTCCAAGAGATTGAAAGACATAAAGTCCGACATACACCTTACTTCTACTTCTCTTACGGATTTTCTTATAGAAGAAAATTTTTATCTGGTTTTAAAAAGTATCCAAAACAAAACCCTGCTACAGGAAATTGCCATCTTTTCTAATAACTGCGAAAGATTGGCGTCGACTTCCTTATCTATTCCCAACCTATGTCGAACTACGAATACAGAATACGAATCCTTAAAGGTGCAAATTAATTCGACCCCAGTAATTTTCTACTTTAAACCAAATTATCCTTTTCACATTTTCTTCAAAGAGAATGCTGTAGCTTTCTTTTCTCTGTTTTTAATTTTCAGTATCTTTACTTCAATTATCTTTTATTTATTTTTAAGGAACTCGCTACTTGACCCTATCAATCGCATCAAGAGCGATCTCGGGAGGTCTGAAGAGACTAAATTTCCTGTAGAGTTAGATTTTATTGCTCACAAGCTTGTTGATCTTAAAAATGAAATCTCTTCATTCGAAAAAGACAGGGTGTACTTTAATTTAGCAAGACAAGTTGTTCATGATATAAGAAACCCACTGGCGTATCTCCAAATTATGTCTCAAAACGATCATTTGGATTTAAAATCTTTTAACAAGAAGATTCAAGAAATTGACTATCATATCACTAAACTTTTAAGACCAAAAACGAAGACTGTAGCACGGACAAGTATTTCATTGTTTTTCAATGAACTCACTGCAGACCTACAAAAACTATTTGGAGTCCAAATCACATTAACAGGAAGGGAAGATCTCGATTCGATCAACTTAGCTATTTCAAGTTATGAACTGCAAAACATATTTACAAACTTGGCAAAAAATTCGTCAGAAGCAAATGCTAGCACTATAAATATCAATCTAGACATTATTGATCAACATTTGCAATTTACAATAAGTGATAATGGTTCGGGCATTGATGATGAAACATCTAAACAGCTTTTTCATCGTAACTTCACTACGAAATCAGACGGTAACGGAATTGGTCTCAATAGCATTAAAGAATTCTTGGAATATCATGGAGGTTCATTTCATCATATTTCAAGCTATAAAAGTGGTGCTCAGTTTATTTTGCAAATTCCATTTATGCCATTCAATCAATCATACGTTATTATTGATGATGACAAATTTATCCGAAAAGCTTGGCAAATGGCGGCTCAACGTAAAGACATAAAGCTATATTCGTATCCATCAATTTCTGATTTTCTTGCTGCGAGTTCAATTATTCCTAAAGATTCACCAATATATGTTGATTCTGATCTTGGGGTTGAAAAAGGCGAATTTGAATCTGCGAAAATATTTAACATTGGTTTTAAATCAATCTTTCTTTCAACTTCTTTTGACGATATTAAATTATCTGAATTTCCATGGCTGTCGGGAATTGCTTCTAAAAAACCTCCTTTTTAAAAAATCCTCGTTCATGACTATCAAAAAGTCCCAAAGGTACGTGGTACCTTTGGGACAGCAATTCATTAGAGAAATTCTGACGCTTAATCTTTTCTGAGAACTTACCTATCAAATTCAAATGCCTTAGAGTTCAATTTTCTAGTTTCAGAATACGTCAATCTGACATATAATATTAAGGACTGTCTTGTGAATCTGGTAGATTTTAGCCTCGTAAGGAAAGATCTTTTTGCCCTACCCGACTATATCGTTACAAAGCTTCTGCGTTGGGCGAAAGGAGTTGAGGAAATTGGTATTTTAGAAATGAGGAAAATTCCTGGGTATCACGATGAACCGCTCAAAGGGAAACGAAGCGGACAACGCTCTATCCGCTTAAATCGATCATATCGCGCCCTCTACTCAGAAATTAATGAGGGTGAAATTGAAATTATTAGAATCGAAGAGGTTAATAAACATGAGTACTAAAAAAAAATCATACGGCACTCATGAACTCGAACGCGATTTCGGTCCCCTCACTTTTGGAAAATTACTAGAAGCTTACCGTTTAGCAGAAGAACTCTCCCAAAAGGAGTTTGCTAAACACCTAGGGATTTCTCCCGCATCGCTTTGTGATTTGGAAAAAAGTCGTCGAATACCTTCGGCCGAAAGAGCTGCATCAATTGCCAAAAAGCTCAAAGAACCTGAAAACTTCTGGGTCCAATTGGCCCTTCAAGATCATTTAAATCAAGCTGGCCTAAAGCTAAAAGTATCTGTCGCTTAAAGTCCAAAAGGTACCACATACCAGGGCAATCGCATCTAAATAAGCAAAGTAACTAAAACTTTTCAAAGACTTACGGCCATGCAGCGTGGCCGTAAGTCTTTTTTGTTCTACAATTTCCATTCTTCACCTCTATTCAGGAATGAGAAATGGCAAAGAAACAAAGCCTCATTGAGCACTTTATGATCGTGTCCGATCCTCGTGTTAACAGAAGAAAAAAACATAACCTGATCGACATTATCGTGATCGCAATCTGTGGAGTTATCTGCTCCTGCGAAACTTGGGTTGATATTGAAGAATATGGGCAGAGCAAAGAGGATTGGTTTAAGGGTTTTTTAGAGCTTCCCGGTGGCATTCCTTCGCATGATACTTTTGGCCGAGTGTTTTCTTTAATTGATCCAATAGAATTCCAAAAAGCGTTCTATGAATGGACAAAATCAATGATCCAAACCACTGAAGGTGAGATCATTGCCATGGATGGAAAGTACTTCAGATCTTCTCTAACTAAAGCTGGAGATCCTCGTTC
>JAMPXB010000010.1 GCA_023701435.1 Bacteriovoracaceae bacterium
ACCGATCCCCAAAAGTGTATAGAAGTTAGACAATTCAGTGATCAAAAAAACAACACAGCAAAGCTGCTGATAAGTGGTTCGGATCCTTACGTCTTTCTGCAAACCAATTGAAAATAAGGAATTTTAGGAGCATAGGCCGGGAACCGCTGTCCCACTCCAATGCTATATGTTTTGGCACAGCGTTTGCTAAACATAATGAATATCATTAATAAGAGAGTATCTGATGAAGAGAAGTCTATGGTTGATATCTATGCTAATTTTTTGCATTTCATGCGGGAAAGAGTCATCGAATACGCAAGAAATCGACCAGACTCCACTTAACTCTGAAGTCTCTTCTGAAAGATCTCCCGTAAATTATACTGCTACCTTTAATTCGGGCGAATCCTATAAAACCTTAATAAATATCGCTCCTATACCCAGTAAAGTGCACACACGTTATATTGATATTAATATTAAAAGAGATCTTTCTCAAAAAGAACTAAACTACACCTATTTCGATAAAGGTGCTAAAGTCGTAAAAATTGTCGGTCTACACCTAGTACTAGGCGGAACTAATTCCAACCAAGTTTACGATTTAATCAAAAAAACGACTGACATTAAATCTCTTCATATCGACGTGGAAAAACTTGAAATCAATGGTCCGGTACATGTTGCAGGATCTCATGTTTTTATCAAAGCCAAAGAAGTCATTTTTAGCGAAAGAGGTTTAATAGAAACAACTCCTGTGTCTAAGAGCGAAAAAGCACTTGCCCTCACCGATGGAGTAGACGGACTCAATGCTGGAGACATTACCATACTCACAGAAAATCTTGTTCATACAGGTGAATATCATTTAAAGGCTAACGGAGGAAACGGTCAGGATGCAGGCCCGGGGCAAGATGGTGCCCGTGGAAACAATGCCCACGTTGTTAGCGGCAGCAATATTTACGAATCAGAAACCGAGACTAGTTTTCAGACATGTACAGGTTCAGACATGTGCATGGACATATCCAATGTAGATGTTAAAAAGGGTCGTCCATCAGGTAATGGTCAAGATGCTCGCTCAGGTGGAAGACCAGGAAATCCAGGGAATGCTGGAAAGATAACCTTAAACCATCAAAGTGATTTAATGTATTCGTCAGTAGCCGGTAAACCGGGGGTTGCAGATATTAACCGAATTGGTGGTCAACCAGGAAATCCAGTCACCACATGCAAAGAAAATAAAAAGGGTCAGCTACATTCTTGTGTGACAGCGCTTAAAGGGCGTGACGCCTTAGCCCCAAAAGCTGAAGTGGCAGAAGGCTTGTCGCGGGAAATCCAGCTTATTAATGAAAGAATGACTTCTTCATCTCTGGCAAAAATGCAGTTAAAATACGCAAAAGATTTATACCGAAACAACCACATAAATCTTGCCCAACAGTCATTTATAGAAATATTAAACCATTTAGAGCTTTCAATTGAAAAGGATGCTTTAGCTCTTGATGTCCAGGCTGCAACGACAGCATTATTAAATCAAATCTCACTTCATAAAGATTTTTTTGGCAAGTCCCAAACCTGGACACCGAACATATCTTTTGAAGTAAACTATAAAACTTTCGAACAAGAAATTCAGAGAAACTTAAAAATACTTTATTTCACTGAATGGTTACATTCAAACCTTCTCACTCTAAAAGATAAAAGCTTCGCGATTAAAGAACTTCAGACAGAACTCTTTAAAGATATTGATGACAAGCGCACGACGATTACCAAACTTATTAATCAAACGACTGACATCAGCGTGATGATTGAAGATATCAAAGTAGCTGAAGATGAATTTAATTTCGAACTGAAGCTGGTTGAGAAAGAAATCTTGGCAATGGCAAAAAGCAATCTTCAAGTACCTTTTCACCAAAAAGCATTAGCCTTAATAAGTGCAGCCTCAAGGGCAATACCGGTGGGTCAACCAACATTTGGAATAATTGGAACGGGAGTCGATTTCATTGATCAGATCGGCAAAAAGGATACTGGTCTCTGGGATATTGTTAAAAGCATTCCAGCCACAGCTAAAGCATTTAAAGGATTTGATTGGAAAAAAGCCAACAATGAACTCAACTCAGCATTAAATGAATTAGACCCTGGTCTTTTAGCAGACCTTAAAACGAACAAAGAAAGGCTAGCTTATTTAGAGCGCTTGGGTGATTTCACAGGACCTCTGTTTACTGCTGTCAGTAAGCAGATGGAGGAATTTAAAAAGCAGGAAGTTTCTAAGACTAAACTAGATGAAGAAATTAAAAAGATACAAACTAAACATCCACTTTATACTCGGCTGATCACGGCCTTAAATAAACTGCATGCCAAGAAAGAACAATATCGTAAAAAATTGTCTGACTTTACCAATAAAATTGAAATTTCTCTTGTGGGTATCCAAAATAATTACATTTCTATTTCCAATCTCCATGATGATCTTGCTGAATTAAATTCTGTAACTGCTAGCGAGTTTATAAACCAAGCCGATGAGGTTAAACAAAAGGCGCTAGATCGCCTAAGTTACTATCACTACTTATTTTCTAAGTCATACGAATATCGATTTTTGAAGCCCTACCACCGCACGCTGTCCTATGACCTGCTTTTACAGGAGATGACTAAACTCATTACTATCAATGCTTATGCCGTGGAAAGCGCTGTGGAAGCTTTACAAAGCTTTTACATGAACGAATTAACCACGGTTATTGCCGACATCATTAAAGATTCTGTTAATAGGAGCAAAAACTTTGACCTAAACATTGAGTATCACTTCAGCAAGGAAGAAATAGAAGCTTTGAACAATGGAGACCGTATTTTTATAGATTTGACCAATTTTTTTGATAAAGACAAAGAAGACATAAGATTGAAATCTGTAAGGCTTATGGATGGCTTCACCATTTGGGGAAATAATAACTCTGACTTAGAATTAGTAGTGCAACATTTGGGTCTGTCCATTATCACCCAAGGAAATAACAAGTTTATTTTTGAACATGCAAACGCCAATAGCTCCAACCTCACATGGATCAGTTATAAGGGAACCAAGTCAGCTTTTACCACCTATTCAGAGACCAGTTCAAATGATGAAAACTTATTCAGAGAACTCTTTAAACTCGGTAATCAAACGGATATTTTTGTCCGCCCAGGTGGCGAGACCTTTCTATCTGTTAAGTTGAAAAAAGATAGTAGGACAACAGTTAGTGATTTAAATCTGAATATTGAATACCAGGCTAGTTTTAAATGACAACAAGGCTCCCTAAGGAGCCTTGTTTATGTGAATATTAGATAACAAAAGGAAGAGAAATACCTACCATAAAAGAACTAAAATCAGTGTCTTCAGTTGTTTTAACACCACCTAGCTTATATTCACCAAATTTACCCTTGCGATATTCGAAGTTGATATCCACAAATGGTAGACCGGTAAAGCCCACTCCAAATTTTGTTCCAGTTCCATCTTCGAATTTAAGTGTTTCTTTTCCAAGACCACCATCATATTTTGATTCGCCTGTTGCTGAGAAAATATATCCAGCATAGACACGAAAAAGAATCGGAAATTCAAATCCAACAAAAGCTCCAAATTCACTCGTTTTAAGATCTTCCTTATAGCGATTTTCATCTACGTTAATCGTACTTTGAAGATAGTCTAGGCCAAGTTGAAAACCAAGATTCTGGTAACCAATTCTTCCACCCAAAGACGGACCTGTACCATTATCAGCTGAACTGTCTTTAGGATCTATTTTTGTGAAGCTATAACCTAAAACCGGCTCAAGAAGGACCCCTGCTTGAGTCTGAGGGATAATAAGGAAAGCGAGAACAAGGATAAATAACTGCATAATCTTCATGATAAAAAAGCTCCTGAAATAAAAAGAAAAGTACTCTCTTTATTTTAGGAGCTTTCGAATTTTATGCATTACTTTTGTATTCGACCAACCAAGTCTTCTATTTTCACAAAGACAATGTCTTTGCCATTAGCCGCTTTGATGGCGACATGATTTCGGGGAACTTCCTGGACGTTTTCACTGGCAATAGTTCGCCCTTGTGGATCTTCGTTCACCTGGCCTACCATATCCCCTTCTTTGGCGAGCACCTGGCCGATAAGACCACGACCGAAGACCACCAAGTCACCGTCTTTTAGTTGATGAGGGCATGAAACACAGTTGTAGCGGTTATCCACTATAATGGTGTGACCTTTCCTTAAATCAAAGTAAGCGAGATCTTCTTTGACCTTGCTGACTGAGAAGAGATTAACATCAAATCTTACTAGCAGGGTGAAGACGAAGCTCGCGGTTATCAATTGAAAGATTTTTGAACGTTGAAGGACCACTCCCTCAAATTCCAGATCCCGGACTTTTTCGTCAGAGCTTTCAATTTGCGAAGATATCTTTTTGTCGAAGACGGCCTTCTTTAAGACCATGGTAAAGAAAAAGGCTGTCGTCAGCAGTACCAGCATCGCATACATAAAGAGGCGGAAGAAATAGAGACCCTGCTGATGTAGGACTACCTGGTTGGATTGATACATGTAGGTCAGAAAGATAAACATCAGCGGTAGAACCGCCCAGTTAAAGAGATCCACCATCTTGTGTTTAAAGAACCACTCTTTTCTTTTCTGGTGATGGTCGTATTGAACGAGCTTAATGCGAAATTCTTCAAATTCTTTAGGATCCATTAGTTCCGGGCGCGAACGGTAGATCCCTTCCCAGATGTAATCCACCCGCTCAAGACTGGAGTTAAAATAGTGTTTCAGACCATTTTTCATCTTTACGTAAAAAATGGACCAGCAAACAATGTTCACACTTTCAATGTCAGCGTACAAAACCTCGGTTTTAACACGACCGTTATGAATGAGGATATGCTCATTAAAGACCTGAACCGAATGACTGAGCTTTAAACGAAGCCAGAAGAAATAAAAAATCCCTGAGATAACAAAATATATTCCGCTAAGAGCAAGTTCGTAGGCATAAGTGGAGACTACACTCTTAAAACTTCCTTCAGAAAATTGGATTGCCCAAAAGGCGAGCACCATGAAGGAGAGAATAAGAAAGGCCAAGATATAGATCTTATAATGACTCCGATAGCGTAAGTTTCGGGGCTGCATTGGATCTAATTTGATGGTTGTATCCAAAACAATTTCTCCTCGTTAAAAAAATTCTTTTAACCTATCGGAAGAACATCGTTAAAACTTGAGTAGAATAGTTTACTTAGATAACCATCTGTTTTTTATGTAGATAAGAGCAGCGCCACTGAAGATTAAGCCGATGGAGATCCACTGCGAAGGAGTGAACAGACCCCAACTACCACGAACGATATCCCCACGAAGAGATTCTACTAGAAAACGCAAAAGGCCATAGCCAATAAGGTAGACAACTATGAGATTTAAGCGCGGGGCCTTAGACTTCAGAAAATAAATGCCCATCACAATCAATCCCACAGCTTCTATTAATTGAGTGGGATGGCGGTAATGATCATGGAGATAAATTCCCCAGAATGAATCAGTGGGCTTGCCGTAACAGCATCCGGCGAGAAAACAACCAATCCTTCCGATGCCGTGGCCGAGGACCAATGCCGGCACCATTGGCCATAGAGTATTGAGAGAAAACTTTCGATCAAAGTATTTCATTGCAGCGATGAAGAGTATTGCTCCCAGAAAACCACCGTAAAAGACAAATCCCCCACCTGTCCAAAAACTGATATTAGTGAGGAAGTTTCCTTGAGAAGTATCTGGATAGGTCTGATAGAAAAGCAGCTTGGCGCCGATCCATGCGGCAATAAAAATTCCCCAGAAATATAAATGGGCCTTAAGGCGCGGATAATCTTGGGGAATGAGTGTGAAATAAATTTGATATCCTATCCCCCAGGCCAGACCCATGAATAGAGGATAGGAATATATAATGAGATCAGGACTTTGATACAGGATCGGTAACATGCGGCTCTTGAGATTTCTTTGCCTTCAACTGCAGGAAGAAATCAATGATAAGTAACCCAGCGGCAATAGTGATGCAGCTATCGGCAACATTAAACGCCGGAAAGTGATTAGCTTCGTTTTTCCAATAGAACATTAGAAAGTCGACCACATAACCCAGACTGAATCTATCGATCAAGTTACCTACTGCTCCGGCAATAATCAGAGCGTACGCCAGTGAAATAAAAAATGGACCTTTCAACGTTTTGATCAGA
Source organism: Bacteriovoracaceae bacterium (assembly GCA_023701435.1). Lineage (GTDB taxonomy): Bacteria > Bdellovibrionota > Bacteriovoracia > Bacteriovoracales > Bacteriovoracaceae > Peredibacter. Next base: position 6,154 of record JAMPXB010000010.1, read on the forward strand.
AGAAAGAAAATCCATCCACAGAAAATCACCGGCAAACCCAGGAAGAAAATTTGACGGAACCAAGTCGGGCCATCAGCACCAAAACCAAAAGCTGCTCCGGTATTTTTGACGTAAGCGATACTAAAAAAGCCATCAATGACTGGTATGGTTTGACCATAGAAAAGACTACTCTGAATCGCTCCCTTAGAGAGTTGATCCACAATAATCAAAGTTGCCATCATTAAGCATAAACTCCAAAAACGTGCCATTTAGTAGTAATCCTTAGGATTGATTTCGTATTTCTCAATCTTTCTTAAAAGTGTTTTCTTAGGAATATTAGCATTAAGGGCCGTCTGATTAATACGTCCCTTATTGATCTTAAGTGCCTGGACAATAAATTCTCTTTCAAATAAGTCTTTGGCAACTGCAAAATCCAGCTTACCGCCCTCAGATAATTTCGCTCCGAATGAAAAATGGACATCATTTCCAGTTTTAGGAGCAGGTGAAGCATGATCGAGTACTGAATTCTGAATATCTTCCAGATCAATAACGCTGTCTTCAGCAACCTGATCTTTGGCTTCCGCTTTCTTCTGATCTTTGAAAACAATCGCTGGCAGCGAGTTTACATGGATATAGTCAGAAGCTTCCATAATGAAACAGTGTTCAATAATATTTCGAAGCTCGCGAATATTACCCGGCCATGAATAGTTACTTAACACTTCCAGCGCTTCAGGCTCAGCGCCCTTCACTCTTAGATTGTGAACATTATTGAAGTAATTAATATAATGATTCACCAGATGAGGAATATCGGTTTTACGATCTCTTAGAGGCGGTAGATAAACTGGCAACACATTCAAACGGTAAAACAAGTCTTCCCGGAACGAGCCATCTTTAATCATTTCTTCAAAAGGCTTGTGGGAAGCCGCGATGATTCGGACATCAACTTTAATTTCGCGGTTTGATCCAACTGGCATGAAGGTCTTTTCCTGGAGTACACGCAGAAGTTTTACCTGCATCGCCGCCGAAATATCCCCAATTTCATCCAGAAAGATCGTTCCACCTTCCGCAAATTGGAACTTACCAATCTTTCTTTGATCAGCACCAGTGAAGGCGCCCTTCTCATGTCCGAAAAGCTCACTTTCAATTAAGTTTTCCGAGATCGCACCACAGTTAATGGTCACAAACTTTTCATCTTTTCGGGGTGAGTTGTAATGAATCGCCTTTGCTACCAGTTCCTTACCAGTACCTGATTCACCACGGATGAGAACCGGAGTGTTGACTTTGGCCAACTTAGAAATGACATCAAAAACTTTTTTCATGGCATTGGATTCGCCCACGAACTTGTCATTTGATGTAGCCGATTCGCCAATGGAAAGTGTCGGTGAAGAGAAGCCGACTGTTTCCACCATAGAGCGGGCCTTGAGAGCTCGCTTAATCAAGGCTACCAGATTTTCTGAACTGATGGGCTTTTCCAGATAATTATAAGCGCCCTCTTTAACCGCTTTCACGGCATCAGTGACGTTTGAATAAGCAGTCAAAATCAACACGATGACTGATGGATCATGTTTTTTAATTTCCGTGAGTGCCGCAATACCATCCATCTCTGGCATATTGACGTCCATCACCACTAAATCATACTTTTGCCCATAGACTTTGGTGACAGCTTCTTTGCCGTTATCAGCAACATCAACTACGAAGTGATGATATTCCAGTGCTTGCTTAACTGACTGCTGGAGAACCTTATCATCATCAACAACCAAAACCTTATGCATATAAAAACTCCTATTCGTTCTTTAATTTTATTATAAACGAAGTCCCTTCACCAAATTGAGAAGTGGCAGTAATAACCCCATTATGAAGCTCGATGAAATATTTTACCAGATAAAGGCCCAGACCTGATCCCTTAATTGAATGGGAGGAATCGTTCTTCACCCGATAGAATTTATCAAAAATATGGGCGAGATCATCTGGTCCGACACCCACTCCGTTATCTTTGACCTCAATGTAGACCCACTCGGCATCATCCCAGGTTTTAACCCAGATGGATTTCCCGCTGCCCGCATACTTGATGGCGTTTTCAATCAAATTCGAAATCACCCGGTTCATCAGTACTGTATCAATTTGGATGGGATATAGGGGCGAGAGTTCCAATTCAATATTAATATGCTTATTCGTCGCCTCAAATTCCAGCTTCTCTACGATGCTTTCAATGATTTTATTTACGTCCTTTGATTCCTTACTCAGGGTCAGATTCTGGGACTCAATCTTAGTCAGATCCAGAATAGAATTGATGAAGTTATTCAGTTCCTTGGTGGAATTCATCACATTATCAATCAACTCCGTTTGCTCAGGCGTATTATTAAATTTTATTTTTAAAATATCAGCAATCCCCGCAATCTTTGCGACCGGGGTTTTCAAGTCATGACTCATAAGGGAGATGAAGTTCTGCTTTAAGTTATCCACCTGTTTTAACAGCTTAGTTTCTTCCTCAATGGCGTAGCGGGTTTGATACTCTTCAATCGCACGAAACGGTACCCAAATGTAATAAACCACAAAGATACTTAAAACCAGATGAGAGAGCTTTATCCACCATCCGAGAGCGATGAAGGCAATGTAGCTGGAGGCCAGGATTCCAATGATGATCAGAATGGTGATCATCAGACCTTTCACCGGCTGCACCCGGGAAATCACAAAAGAAAGCAGAATAGCAATCAAGAGGGCAGCCACCTGGGTGGTGATGTCTTTAACGTCATAGATGGTTTTTTCTGAAATCAGGGCTTCAATCACATCCGCATGGACTGCCAGCTTCGGAGATTTGGCGTTTTCCTTATCAAAGGGAGTCAGAACAAAATCATTGGAATTAGAGAGGTACTGAGGGCCAATCAGTACAATTTTGTCTTTAAAAAAACCTTTCGGAAAATTGCCCACCACTACCCGGTGGAAAGGGATCGAAGGAATCCGATTGCTTGATGGATTACCGGAATATTTAAAAAGTGCAAAGTTGGCATCCGCCTCAGAATTATAATAGGCGCCTTTGTAAGCAGTGGCATCCAACGCAGGTAAACCTTGTAATTCGCGGTATCTTTTAGCAGTCCATAAGTGCAGCGAGTCCTCACCGGAGATATTGAGAATCGCCCGACGAACCACTTCATCTTTAGAAAACACCAGCTGATCACGATAGAGCTGACCCAGGTAATAACCTATGTCTTTCAATGCTTCAGGTGGAACTAATTCCCCCACCTGATCAATCTCTGTACCAAATTTAAACTTATCACCTGAGGGCGAATAACTTTTAATCGCCTCATGAAACTCTGTTTGATAGCGAGCCTCAACTTGTGAATCAGGCTCGAGAAGTGAAACAAAGTAATTCATCAGCGCCGGTTCATCGGCCACCAGGCGGTTCATCAAGCGGGTATGAGAAGCGTAAGTATAAGGATAGGTCTCACCTAAGAACTGGTCACTCTCTTCATCCAACGAAATAAGTACTATTGGATTATTAAAACTCTTTGCCGGTAAATCAGTTTTGATCCAGAAGTCATAGAAAATCGATTCCAAAGGATGGAAGGAGTATTGAATCAGAATCAAAATAAATGCGAGTGTCACAAACAGTGGTGCAAACTTACTGAACTCAACCGATTTAAGTTTACTCAGCACGCTTTATCTCCTCGCCCATAAATAAGTAATCCCATTCATGCGGCAGGAACTCCAAGGCAAGAATACTTTGAAAATGTTTACTTTTGTTGATTGAGGTTAATTCCATTAACTTACGAGAAGGAATGGAATAATAAGAAAAGGGTTTGCGAAGTTTCAACCCCACCTGATCCAGCATTTCTTTTTCAAGAGGAAAGTCGGCCAGGTAACGTTCCAATTTTTTAAAATAGCGTTGCCCTAAAATCATACTAAACAAGAAACTCAAAAATGGATGAAGGAGATAGTTTAAAAACCAATTGATGGTTTTTCTGAATTCTTTAAATGGAATGAGGGAAATCAATACCCCCACAACGGTGTGCGTCACCCAAGTCACCAGACCCAACAGGAACATCGCTTTGGTGCGTTTCGAGGCCATGCCTCTTTTGACCTGTAGCAGCAACTCAAAACAAATGGCCCTCATTTCCGGACCTGAGCATTTATCCAGCAGCTCCTTACTTAAGACCAAGCTGGTAGTCCTTCCCTTTTGAAGGACAAAAGAGCGCTCAAGAGTTCCATTGTAAAAGTACAGCCGAGGAGTCGATAACGACAATTTATAGGCCTCTTGGGCAGCAGCCTCGAAGAAAACTTTTTCGTCGCTGGCACGCACTTCCCGCGCCCCTAAAAGGTACAATAAAGCGACATCAGCATAAATCACTGTAATTATTAAAAGAATTAGCCAAAACAGCATTCCAAAGACAAATAATGCGCCGCTTAAGCTTGCCCATAGAAATAATGCCAGAATAAGAAAAACTACAAATAAGGTAAGGGTTGCTCGCATAAGAAGTAAAACCAGCTTTTTTAATAAGTTAGTCTATTTTACCATCTCATAATTCTTATTTGCATTACTTTATTACAGCCTTAAGGCTTTCCCGTGGACTTTAATCTGCCTCCAAGTTATAAACCCTCAACGCTTTTTCACGAATGAAAACTGAATGTTTCTGCATGGCAGCGCGCGGGTACAAAGAATGGATAAGGATTTTCTTCATCTGATAGAAACTGTGGATGAGTTATTACCATCAACAGAACAGAAACTTGATGACGATACTCTTATTTGTGAATGTTTTTGCGTAAGTGTCGGGGATATTCGGGAGACTTGTCTAACTAAAGTGGATTTAGATCTGTTAAAAGATCGCTTTCACATGGGTCAGGGATGTCAAAGCTGCTTTAAAAATAAAGATAGTTGGATTAATAAAATATTTTAGTTCAAGTGAGTCCGAAAGGAGTTTCCAATGGCTTTTGACCGTTTATTATTTGGTACTGCAGGTGTTCCGAACAGTACAGCGAAGAAAAATAATCCAGTTGAAGGGGTTAAGCGCATTCACGAGCTAGGCTTGGATTGCATGCAGCTGGAATTCGCTCATGGCGTGCGGATGAAAGAAGAAGTGTCTTCTGCTCTTCGTAAAGTTTCTTATGAGTTGGGAGTTCCCCTGACTTCTCACGGTCCTTACTACATCAACCTCAATGCTCGTGAACAAGATAAAATCGATTCATCAGTTGAGCGCATTATTCAAACTGCTAAGATCTCTGATCTTTGTGGTGCTGAATCAATGACTTTCCACGCGGCTTTCTACATGAAAGATTCACCGTATGATGTTTTCGATCTGGTTGAAAAATCACTAAACGTTATCGAAGAAAGACTTTCTCGTCTGGACATCGAAATTGAACTTCGCCCTGAACTTACTGGTAAGACTTCACAGTTCGGTTCTTTGGAAGAGCTTATCAGCCTTTCAAAATCAGTAACTAGCTGTAAGCCATGCATGGACTTCTCTCATCTTTACGCTCGTACGGGCTCAGTGAATGACTATAAAGGTTTCTGCGAAACGCTTGAAACTCTAAAATCAGAACTAGGTGCAAACGCTCTTAAAGAAATGCACATTCATATTTCTGGTATCAGCTCGAACTCAAAAGGTGACTTAAAGCACTTGAACCTGGAAAAATCCAAGTTCAACTGGAAAGACCTGATGAAAGCTCTTAAAGATATGGATTGCCGTGGGTATGTAGTATGTAACTCACCAAACCTGGAAGTTGATGCTGCTATGTTAAAGCAGTACTACGTTGCTCTTTAATTTTATCTCTCGAACACACACAGATATAAAAAAAGCCTCCGAATGGAGGCTTTTTTATTTTTAAGCTACGTTCAACCATTCCTGGGGATTCAAGAGATCATGGATATGAACTTCCTCCCCCGCCTTAAGACCGATTAAATAACAAAATCCATCCGAATGAGTTACCAGCATTTTTTCCATGCTGGAGTTCCAATGAGTCTTGAGTATTTCAAATAAATGATCCGGATCGTTCTGGGCATCCAGAATGACTTCATTTTGATGAGAATCTGCGGAAAACACCGACCAGTTAATGGGTATATCGATGATGCCAATGTCGGTTTTAAAGCGCAGGATCTGGCACTGAGGGATAAAAAAGCCACGTACATAGGCCAAGGAGTAATCTTGCAGCTTAAGTTCCAGGCTAGATAAATCAACGGCCTTATCTGCCTGAAGCTTTAATGTCTCGTTAACGAGAAGTGAGATGAAATCTGTGGCCATAGTGCCCTCCAGATTTCTTTTCGGTATTTATTAAAGATTCTTTATTCTAAAGGACTGATTGGCTCCAGCGCCTCATGGTAAGTTTTGACATTGCTGACGTCGGCAATCAACCATTTGCCGTCTTGGTTCACGACTTCTGCGATTTTTTTAACTTCGGAATTAAAGGTGCTTTTATCACCCTCTTTGGTCACATACGTCACCGAATAGGTCATGAAGCATTTTTTTTCCTGGCAACTTTTTGAAAGGACCTTAAAACTATCCTTTCTGATATTACGAAGATCTGCAAACTTTTCGAATTCTTCCTCTGAGATGTTCTCCACCACTTGCTGTAATTTTCCTGTGACTCTTTCCAGGATAAATTCCCTGGTCACCACTTGACCCATTCGCGCTTCGACAAAGGACTTTAAAGATCCTTCCGGGGTATTGGTATCAGTTAGGCATGCTGTGAATAAAAAAAGTAGAGGAAAAATCCATTTCATTATCTTAACCTTTCTGGTTTGAAGCCCAACTCCTGGACTATCTCCATAAATTCGGACCAATTGAAGACATTCAAGTCTTTCTTTGTTTTTTCAAATTTTATCCCAACCCCTGACAAATCCAGAGTTCCGGCAACAACTTCCCCGTTTTGCGTGAACTCACGGTCACCAAAAAAGACCTTAACCTGCACGTGGCGGGGAATATTTTTAGGCAGGGCCAATTTAATAAAACATCCATCGATGTCCCAATTACAAAGGTTACCTTCAATCTCTTGATCGTTAAAAATAACCGCACAAGGCATTTTCCTTAACAGCGGTTCAAAGAGGTCTGATTCACTGTAGTTGGGATTGATGCTGGCCAGTTTTAAATAATAAGCAAGTAGTTGATAAAGAAAGTATGAAATAATCGCATAAAAGAACAAAGCGATGACGATAATTTTATTAAACTCGATGAACAATCCTTCCAGCACCTTAAAGCCCACCAAAAAAATCGAGAGCTGATAGGCCATGACGGCATACCGGTGATGTTTCCAGATCATAATAACGGCTCCGACTAAGATGAGAGCAATATACCAAAAGAGTTCTACACCCTTTTCAAAATAGACCAGTGAGAATGGAGAAAGGTGATGGCGATAGGCATGCTGGAGATATACGAAAAAGAAAGACAGGCCCAGATAAATGACCACATTAATAATTATCGTATCTTTCTTTTTTACTTTCAATTGTTCCATCTGAGATTTGCCCTATAATAGCATTATGAATGAAGTCGTCCTAGAAATCTCCTCAATTTGCGTATCCTGCGACAATTGCCGCCTGGTTTGTCCGGAAAACGCTGTCGTGACCAATGGTCAGGCTTATTTCATTGATCGCTGGAGCTGCACTCTCTGCGGTCTGTGCGTTGAAGTTTGTCCCGTTGATTGTATCAAAGAGACCTCGGCTACTTAACCTCTTCTGTCAGCTCATTCCACCAGATCAAAGGCCGTGCATCTTTGTGCGCCCCCTGACCTTTGAGGATAATTCCCGCATTCAGCTCCCTGGCTTCTTCATCTGGATTAAGGTTCACAACTCGAGGTGATTTGGCGTGATAACTTAGTTCCTGCAAATTTATTTTCCAAGTTTTCAGCGCCCTCTCCTCCACCAAAAATCTCAGAAAGGGATGAGTCGATTTCATCCGATACGTTTGAAGAATCAGATGGGTCGTTTCCCAATATCTTTTTATAGTACCGAAGTCCCAGTAATCCACATTGTCCAAACGAATGGCGGGGATATCTTTTTTAGTAAAGGGACAAACTGATTCAAAAAACGGACTAACTCCAGGAATTTTTTCCAGTTGGGCCAGATCCACATAGGAGATGCCAGTATAAGTTTCAACCATCTTGCCGGCAGGAAGATCCTTGTTCTTAATGATGTTTTTTACCAGACGCTTATCATCGATCTCCAGGGCATTGTAACCCAAGGCTGGATTGACCCAGTAAGAGAACAAGGCAGCCGCGGACTTCTGGTAGGGCTCCAGGATTTTGTAAAAATCATCTTTCTTAAGATAGAAAAACTGATCTGCATTTAAAATCAGAAGTTTTCCACGGTACTTCACCTCAGGCTGGGAAGCGAGGTTATGGACGGCTCCACCAATGTCGAGAATTTCTGGTTTTTCCCATAAAAACTTAACACCATCGAAAGCACTCCTGGTCTTGCAGAAGTTTTCGATCTCCTCACCCATGTGATGGAGATTGATGTAAATCTTATCAATACCCAAGCTGCGGGCATAGGCCACCTGCAGTTCAAGTAGGCTTTTTTCAAAAACCGGCCAGAGTACTTTGGGTAATTTTTGGCCAATGGCACCCATACGGGTTCCAAATCCAGCGGCCAGGATTAAGCAATGATCAATTCGCATAGTAGTGTTGAAAAAGTTTCTTTTTAAGTTCAGTATATCTCGGATTATCCATCATAATCCTTCTTATTTTTTCCATCGCAAAACCGATATATTTTAAATAGCGGTCATCTTTACGCCAGTTATAAATGTAACAGAAACTTCCCACCGCCTTAAACACTCGCTGAATGGTCATGTCTTCATAAAGAGCGAGGAAGTCATCATAGCTTTTCTGGCCATGAATCGCCGGATCCAGATTCTCATAATAGTAGCGTTTAAGGGCCACGCGGTTTTCTTCTTTTAAATCGTAATAGCAATCTTCCAGAAGGGAAACCAGGTCATATTGAGGAATTCCCCAGCGGGCATCCTGAAAATCAATAAAAATATAATCTGCGTCCTTCACCATGATGTTACGGGAATGGAAGTCACGATGAGTGATAACCATTTTTTGCTCCGCCAGTCGTTTCATAATGGGGTCAAAGAGCGCTTCCAATTCACTGATCAGGTTTTCATCCTGCGTCTTATAAAAGAAGTTCAAAAAGTACTTAAAAGTAAATCGTGTTTCATCCATGTACTTTTGATAATCAAACTTTAACTGAAAGAGGTTCGGGTTTTTTACCGCCGAAGGCTGAATACGGTGCAGTTCCAGCAGCTGATCAACAATGGTCTTGTAAATTTTAAATTCGGTTTGACTGGAAGTAATGGTGCTCAAATGATGAAGCAGGGTCAGATTACCCAGATCTTCTTGAAGGGAATAACCGCGGGATAAATTATGGTCGACGATCTTTGGTACTTTGATGCTGTTTGAAGCAAGGAATTGCTGAACCGACAGGAACGGATGCTTTTCCATAGATTCATTAAATGGGTTGTCTAAACAAACCACATAACTGTCTTTGGTTGTGAAAATGCGGTAATAACGTCGGGTAGAAGCATCACCGGTTAATTTATCGACTTCTTCGAGTTTTTCATCTTTTAAGAGATCTTTGTCCTGAGTCTTATTGAATAGTTCTTCAATAAAAAATTGTTCTGCCTGTTCTGGTTTCATTGATTCTGGTCCCTAATGCTGTTGATGAATGTGTAAAAAGTTTTAGATGAATTTTTTTTGGCCAGAGGATTCTCTTCATCAGAACTTTTAATTAAAAAGGCCTTGAATAATGATTCTTCCCTGTTTATCAGATTCGCATCCCCCACCTGTAAAATGAAGTCAGCAGTATTGCGGTTTTGAGTTTGAAGCCAGGACAAGTAGTACTCACCGTCAAAGCCAGACCTAACGGTTAAATAATAGGCCCATTTATGAATTTCCATTTTCTCTTCAAGGACCAATCGGTTCAGAAGAAGAATTCTTTCTAACGGAAGGTAACCAACCGGAACGATGGTGTGCTTTGGGTAGAGAAGATTTTCACTTCTTACTAATTCGTAGGCTAGGATACTGACCAGCATACTTTCATGCTTGATGTATTTTTCAATAAGGCCCCGGGAGATAAAAAGCTCTCCCTTGGGAAGCGAAAAGTGCAAAGGAGCATCAGAATCCAAAACGGTGATGCTGGCACTTTTAAGATCTTTGAAGAAGATCTCATTGTTGGAAATAATTTCGTTAGTTACCCACTGGAGGTATTTCTTGGAGGGGGCACTAAGCTCCAGGGTCTTAGTCTCCGGTGTTATCAGGAAGCCCTTTTTAAGTGAGGCCAGATGATCTGCAAAGTCCTGTGAGGACATGACACTATAGCCATCCCCCAAGGATTTTTCTTTCTTTTTGCCGGGGATCTTAAAAGTGCTGCAAGCTGACAACAGAAGGAGCAGAAGAAAATAGCAACCCCCCGACGTAAGCGGGGGTTTGTTGAAGTAATATGAATGCTGGATATTAAATTTCGTTTGCGACTTCACGACCGTTTTCTAGGTAATAAATGGTGAAGCCCGCATAAATCTTGTTCGGATCTTTGATCAGAGGGCGATTGTTTTCCCAGATAAGCTTCCACTTACTGATTGTAGTATAAACCTGCTTGGAAATACCACCAAGAGTATCACCAGTGCGGATCAAATAAGGAAGACCTTGCGGGTTCCATACGAATTCCTCAGCAGGCGCGGTATAATTCAAAACCATGCCTTCTTTGATATTAGTGCTGCCTTTAAGGGCTTCTCTATTTTGGTTAGCAAGGTCTTTCCAAAGCTCATAGTCTCCGTAAAGTTTGAAAGCAATCAACATCAGGGTTTCATTTTTCTGAACAGTATACTGTTTAACCATTCCAGCATCATTGGAAATGACCGGAGCTGCTTCCGTACTAGTTTCTGAAACTACCGGAGCGTCCATCAGACTGGTTTCCGGAACTGACTCTTCAGTGGCCGTAACTTCCTGAGCACCTGTTTCAACCAGGGACTGATCTCCCTCGGCTGGATTTTCAATAAATTCGTCAGCATCTGACAATTCAATCTGAGGGGTTTCCTCATTCACTTTCTGTGCAGATTTAGAGCCGGAACAAGAAACAAGGCTAAAACTTAGAATTACCAACCATGGTAATAGATTCATAATCACTCCCTGATAATGACACACAGATAGAGTTTATTATAACTGCAACCCTACGGGGAGGGTGGAAAAATTTGCTAAGTTATTTAAAAATGAAAAAACATATCTTTCTGGTCAATTGAATCCCAGATGCGTTTTACCAAACGATCAAAGTGTTCTTCATTGTCCAGGAAGTCTAATTCATCAGTATCGACGATCAGCGACTTACCCAAATTATAATTGCTGTACCATTCATCATAATACTTATTCAGACTGGTAAGATATTCAGTAGGAATCGCCTGCTCGTAGTCACGGCCACGCAGCTTGATTCTTTCCTGAAGTTTAGGAATTGAGCGGCGTAAGAAAATCATCAAGGTCGGTGGGCTAAGGAACTGGGTCATGGACTCATAGAGATTACGGTAGTTGGTGTAATCCCGCTCATCCAGCATACCCTGATCAAAAAGCGAACGAGCGAAGATATTAGCATCTTCATAGATGGAACGATCTTGAACAGAGCTGGCCGGTAAATTTTCAATTTCTTTGTGGGTGTTAAAACGGTGAGTCAGAAAATAAACCTGCAAAGGAAATGACCAGCGACTCATGTCTCCGTAGAAGTCAGAGAGATAAGGATTATCTTGAACCGATTCAAAATGCGGCTTCCAGCCTAATCTTTCAGACAGTTTTTTAGTGAGAGTTGTTTTACCACTACCAATATTTCCCGCCACAACCACAAACATGGGATTAGCGACGGTGCTAAGACGATGGTAGGCCTGTTCTGACATTAAGTTCTCCTGAATTTGCATCGTAAAAGCGTATTATGAAATCCGCTAGAAATCTTGACTCATTTAATCAATTTTATATTTTTTTTTGATGCGTTTACGTTATCGCGTTAATTACTTAGAATGAAAAGAAATGAAGTTAATCAGTATTTATTTTATTTATGTCTTACTCACTTTAAGCTTTACCGTAGCGGCTCAGTCCCTCGTGGAAGACGCAAATTTAAACCAAGATTCCAGTGGTAATGAAAATCTTTTCACTGAAACAATAAAAATTATTTCAGACTCAAAGAAGATTTTTATTCTCACCAATAATAATCAACAACTCGGTACGGGAGATTTTATTTCTCTCGCCTTGGACAATAATCTCGCCGCTCGTGCCTTGGTCGCTAAAACTCACCAAGGTCAAGTTGGGATAAAAATTCTAAAAATTTATTCCCTCGCCCAATGGGGCCGATTGAAACGCAACCAGGAAGTACAAATCATCAAAGGTGATGACTCTACTTTCGGAAAAAAACCTGTCGAAGCAGCTGATGATACTCCGATCGCCAAAATCCGCAGTGAAGAAGATCTTTATACCGGAGACGTGGTGGTAGAAGATGATATCGGTGTTTTTGATGAAAATAAAAATCGTCACATTAAACCAGACAATATCGTGGCCTTGACCGGCGCTTTTTATGAAGCTGCAGAAGTTGAGTCACGAGGCGGGAAATTACGGACCAATGAGTTTGGCATTTCCTGGGCTTTTCAATTTGCAGACAATTATTTCGCTGAAGGTCTTTATGGTCGGGCCTTGATGGATAATTTCCCGGGGGATGGCAGTCAGACTTTGGCCAATCACCTAACCGCGCGACTGAAGTACAATATTAAAGGACCACTTTACACCTTCTTCATGCCTTACATTGGCTTTCACACTTACACTATTTCTAGTCCTGATGCCGGTAAGACAAATAACGATGCTGTTAATCAGGAAGAACTAAATGCAATTGATGATTTGAAAAAATCCGGTCCGGTCTTCGGTGTCACTATTATGCGCCGATTAGTGCCTGGGTGGTTTATTAAAGGTGATATTGGTTCTGATATCATTAATGTGGGTTTTGCCATTGAGTTTTAAATTATTTTTGCTTTTATTTTTTGCGGCAGCTTGTGGAGTAAAAGGTGATCCTATTGCACCTACTACTAAACCTATGCCCTCTTTTTTAGACAATTATCCGGACATCGAAACGGAACAGCCGCTTAATGAATACAAGAATCGCTAATGTCATTAATCATCGCCACTGGTTCTAACATTGGTCATTCCCTGCAAATTTTAAAAGACGCCCGCCAAAGGCTAAGTGAGAGCTTTGAGCTTATTGCGGAAAGTCGGATTTATACATCCCCTGCTGTGGAGTATGAAAATCAGCCTGATTTTTTCAATCAAGTGTTAGAGTTCAAAATACCTGATCTAGATCCTGAACAAGTGATGCAAAAGTTATTAGACTTAGAGCAGGAATTTGGCAGAAACCGGAATATTCCTAAGGGACCCCGGACTTTGGATTTGGACATTATTTTTTGGAATCTGGAAAAAATAGACCAAGACGCGCTCACCGTGCCTCATCCGCGCTGGGCAGAACGCAGCTTTGTGGTAAAACCGCTTAAGGAATTACCTTTCTTCCAAACAATTGAAAAATGTTTTACAATACCCAAGTCATTCATTGTAGATGCCTTTCCCGTTTAAGTTTTTATAATCAAGGATTAGATTATGGACTTTGCCCTATCCTCAGAACAACTCGAGATTCGCGAGCTTGCTCTCAAGTTTGCCAAAAATGAGATGATTCCTCATGCTCAGGAATATGATGAGGCGGGAACCTTTCCTCATGAAATTTTCAGAAAGGCTTGGGAACTAGGCTTGATCAATACCTGTATCCCGGCAGAATACGGCGGCACCGGGTTTTCTTCAGTCGACAGTGTGATTATTTCGGAAGCCCTCGCCTATGGCTGCATGGGCATGAACACTTCCTTCATGGCCAACGACCTGGCGCTGTTGCCGATTGTGATCGGCGGCTCTCATGAGCAAAAGAAAAAATTCCTCGAACCCTTTACTCAAGATTTTAAAATCGCTTCTTTTTGCTTAACCGAGCCAGGCAATGGTTCCGATGCCGGGGGCATTAAGACCCAAATAAAAGATGGCGGTGATCACTGGATCGTATCCGGTGAAAAGATGTGGATCACCAACGCCGGTTATGCTGATTTGTTTGTGGTTTATGGAACCATTGATCCCAATTTAAAACATAAAGGGATCTCGGCCATTGTGGTTGATCCCAAGTCACCGGGAATTGAACTGGGTAAAAAAGAAGACAAAATGGGTCACCGTTCTTCTGACACCCGAGGTGTGCGCTTCAATAATGTGAAAGTGCCCAAAGAAAATATGTTGGGAAAACCAGGGGAGGGCTGGGCGATTGCCATGAAGACCCTGGACCACTCACGCCCGCTGGTGGCCTCTTCAGCATTGGGCGGTTCGGCCCGAGCGCTGGAACTTTGTATTCAGTATTCCAAAGAAAGAATTCAATTTGGAGTTCCGATTGCAAAGCATCAGGCCATTCAATTTATGATTGCCGAAATGGGTATGAAAGTTGAGGCTGCCCGGCTACTTGTCCACAAAGCCGCATGGCTCTGTGATCAAGGTGCCCACAATACCGAAATTGCCTCTTATGCAAAGGCTTTTGCGTCCGACTCTTGTATGCAAATAACGACAGATGCAGTACAAATTTATGGCGGTTACGGTTATAGTAAAGAATACCCTGTTGAAAAACTCATGCGCGACGCTAAACTAATCCAGATTTATGAAGGGACCTCTCAAATCCAGCGTTTAGTGATGGCCCGCGAGTTGTTAAAATAAGTTCAGTTTCTTTAAAGGAGATACTATGAATATTTTTGTGTGCGTGAAGCAAGTTCCAGACACAGAAACAAAAATCACTCCAAATGGTGATGGAAGTTTCATTGAAACAGCTTCGATTAAATGGATCATGAACCCATATGATGAATTTGCTGTTGAACAGGCCCTTTTAGTTAAGCAAGCAAATCCAGCCGCCAACGTAACAGTTGTTCGCGTCGGTTCTGTTAAAGATACTGAAGCTCTTCGTACAGCAATGGCGATGGGAGCTGATGAAGCCGTTTTGGTTGAAGCAGTTGATAACCTGGACTCATACTCAATTGCGAAGGCCCTTAAAGGCGCTATTGAAAAGACTGGAAAAAAGCCAGATATCATCCTGACTGGTAAACAGGCCATTGATGATGATGCTCTTCAAGTTCCACAAATCCTGGCCGAGATGTTAAATCTTCCTTCGGTATCAGTGATTGTAGGTTTCGAGCTAGCTGGCAACACCGTAAAAGTTAAGCGTGAAGTTGAAGGTGGAGCACTGGAAGTTTACGAAGTAGCAACTCCGGTTCTTCTGGCCGCTAACAAGGGTTTAAACACTCCTAGATATGCTTCTCTTCCAGGAATTATGAAAGCGAAGAAAAAACCAATGGCCCAATTCTCACTGGCCGACGTTGGTGTTTCAGATGCTGATAGACGTGTGAAGTATTCAGGTTTCAAACTTCCACCAGAAAAACCAGCTGGTAAGAAATTTGATGCAACTGATGCAACTAAACAAAAAGATGTAGTTGCTCAAGTTGTTGGTCTTCTTCGTACAGAAGCTAAAGTTATTTAATTTTAAAGGACACAAATATGGCAAACGTATTAGTTTTCACAGAACTTCATGACGGTCACGTTAAACCTGTGACTCTGGAAATTCTAGGTAAGTTAGCAGGTCAAACAGCAGATGTAGCCGTTATTGGTGATATCGCTGCTGATCAGGTAGCTGAACTGGCCAAGCACGGCGCTCAGAATGTTCACAAATTAAAGGGTGCAAACCTCGATAAGTATTCTCCAGAAGGCTACGCTAATGCCTTGGCCGAATTCATCAAGTCGAAGTCTTATGACTACGTCTTTGCTGGTGCTACTTCTATGGGGAAAGACCTTCTTCCTCGTCTAGCAACTAAGTTTGATGCCGGTCTGGCTTCAGACGTAGTTAACTTCACAATGGATGGTGGTAGCTTCGCTGGTACTCGTCCTCTCTTTGCTGGTAAATGTCTGGCAAAAGTTGAAATCACTGGTCCTAAACCGCATTTCGTTTCTATTCGTCCCAATGCTCTAGGTATGACCGCTAATCCAACTGCTGGAGCCGGTGCTGCTGCTGACGTGAACGCTAATGCCGGTGAAATCCGTGCTGCCATTAAAGAAATCATCAAAGCTGCTTCTACGAAAGTGGATTTGACTGAGGCCAATATCATCGTCACTGGTGGCCGTGCTATGAAGAATGCTGAGAACTTCCAGATTCTGGAAAAATTAGCAGACACTATCGGTGCAACGGTTGGTGCATCTCGTGCAGCGGTGGATTCAGGTTTTGCTCCACACTCTATGCAGGTTGGTCAGACAGGTAAAACTGTTGCTCCTTCTCTTTATATTGCTTGTGGTGTTTCAGGTGCTATTCAGCATTTGGCCGGTATGAGAACTTCAAAAGTTATCGTGGCCATTAACACTGACCCAGATGCTCCAATCTTTACTAGAGCTGACTACGGTATCGTGGGAGATCTCTTCCAGATCGTACCGATTCTTACTGAAGAATTTAAAAAGCTTTTAGGAAAGTAATACTTGTTACTCCAAAAATTGGCCGGCCTTTTGGCCGGCTTTCTTTATAAAAACTACGCCGCAACTTATCGTTACGAAGTTGTTTTTGAAGATCCTGCTGACAAGAAAATCTTCTTTGAAGATTTATCTACCAGAGAAAGCAATCCTGGAAAGAACCTCATTTATGCCTGCTTCCACCAGGATGATCTAAGCTGTCTGCCCTATTTCGCGGATAAGAATATTTACATTCTTATTTCCCAATCAAAAGATGGTCAGATCCTCGCCAGTGCCGTCGAACACATGGGTTATCAGACGGTACGAGGTTCCTCTCATCGTGGTGGTGTTGCTGGTCTGTTGGCAGGAATGAGAAAAGTCAAAGAAGGCAATAAAATAACCATTGCCGTAGATGGACCCCGTGGACCCATTTATAAAGTAAAAGAAGGGATTACTGCCGTTTCCGAAAAGTCCGGCCGGCCGATTGTGCCCGTTCGTGGTTATCCTTTTCGAAAAATTGTATTTGAGAAAAGCTGGAACAAAGCGACGCTTCCCATGCCTTTCACCAAGATCATCTTAAAAATTGGCAAGATTCGTTTTTATTCGACTGAAGAATTAGAACAAAAGATGCAGTCTTTATAAAAAAAGGCCAGTCCTAAGACTGGCCCCATACCGTTGTCTTCTCTAAGAATTACTTCTTAAGAACAGTTACTTCTTTTACAGTTGTTTGAGCTGGCTTGTAGACCAGGCGCTCAACACATCCAGCTTCAATTTCACCGTTTTCCATCGTTCTACAAATTTTAGAATTACGAACATCTACGATCTGAATTGTTCTAGGTGCTTTTACTACCTGAAGCTCAAGGTTCTTTCTAACAAAGCGAGAACCAGCGCGAGAGAAAGGGTGTCTCCATGTTGGGTAAGCAGCTTTAAGCTCAGCGACGTCTTCAGCATCGAAATCTTCCAGTTTAAAGTTAAGAGTTAACCATTCTTTCTGATTTCCTTCCTGACGGTTGTAGTGATCAACATAAGAGATGTTAACAGCGACTACCGGCTGAGATTCAAGAACGATTGTTTCCTGACACTCAACTGGGTGTCTGTCGCCAGTAGCTACGCAACCAGGGATTTGGCGGATTTCAGTTTTAGTCGGGACCAGCTTGTATTCAGCATCTACCAATTTGTGCTCAATTGTAGATGAAGAAAGATCAGCGGTGTTTGAGTAGATAACTCCTGCGAAAGAGTTAACAGAGGCGATTAGAGCGAAAGCGATTGCGAGCGTTTTCATGGGAATCTCCTGATGGTTACTGGTTAAAAAAAAGGCCGGTCATTTGACCGGCCCGTGGATTATTTTGTAAGTACTGTCAGTTCTTTAACTGTTGTTTGAGCCGGCTTGTACACGATGTCTTCCACACATCCTGGCATCGTTTCACCGTTTTCCATGATCATACAGATCTTAGAGTTACGAACATCTACCACCTGGATAGTTCTCTCAGCATCGACAACCTGAAGATCAAGGTTGCGAGCAGCGAAGGCCTTGCCTACTGAAGAGAAAGGGTGCGCCCAAGTCGGGTAACCAGCTTTAAGAGCAGCTACGTCCTCAGCCGCGAAGTCTTCCAGTTTGAAGTTAAGAGTTAACCATTCTTTCTGATTTCCTTCCTGACGGTTGTAGTGATCAACATAAGAGATGTTAACAGCGACTACCGGGTGAGATTCAAGAACGATTGTTTCCTGACACTCAACTGGGTGTCTGTCACCAGTAGCAACACAACCAGGGATTTGGCGGATTTCAGTTTTAGTCGGGATCAGCTTGTACTCAGCATCTACCAACTTGTGGCCAATTGTAGATGAAGAAAGATCAGCGGTGTTTGAATAGATAATTCCTGCGAAAGAGTTAACAGATGCGATTAGACCGAAAGCGATTGCGAGCGTTTTCATAAAATCTCCTGATGAGGGGTTAAGGTTACTTCGTTTTGAAGTTGCGCTTTTATAGCCCGATCAGGAAAAAAATCACGTTAAGAAGTGTGTGAATTATGTCAGGTTTTTGTTAAGTAAGTACTTGAAATTATTGGGTTTTTTAGAGTAGAAAGGAAAATTAGCATGCATTCGGATCAGTCGTCAATCAAACAAACACTTGTAACAAGGCTTGCATACACTGCTTTCTCAAAGACTTTGAAAGATATCAATCAATTGGGACTATCTAAATTTATCATGTAGCCACAACGCAATAATTAAATGCTTTGAGTTAAGTTAAAACTCTGGGCCTCTACCGCTATTTTTTGCATTTGCTGATCATCTTCAACCATCATGTCTTCATGTAGAGCGTCCCCAAAATTTCCAACATTCACCTGATTGTATTCAGCAAGTCTCGCTTGTGTTTCATTTTGTTCAAGCTCTGGGGATAGACCTGAAAAGCGCAAACGTGTTCCCTCTAATGGACCATTGGTTAAAGTCACCATGAAAGAGTTTTGATCAACCTGATACATCATTCCTGAATAGAGTTCACCTTCCAGAGTATATTCGAATACATTGCCAGTCATTTCCGAGAAGTAAACAGTCACACCTTCACCATCAGGCAAAGAAACCGAAAGATCTTCGATGACACCATTATTCGTTGAAAGAGATCCACTGAAGTGAGTATTGGAAAGTCCTTGCTGCCATTTTTTCGGGTTAATAACTTCAACCAACGAAAGCGTCAGTTCTTGTTGAACGGCTGGAGCAGGTTCAATGACTGGAGCTGAAGAAGGAGTTGCAGTAACTGCAACCGCTGGTGCTATTTGTGTGACCGGAGCTAATTTTTGCCACTTCGTAACAGTTGCCACTTTTCGGCCTTCAATCACCACGCCATTCATTTCATCTAAGCGTTTCACAAATTTAATCTGAGAGTCAGCAAGATAGGATTCAGAATTGATCACCAGGGCATTATAGCTACCAAGAGCTACAAAGAGTCCCAAGACCGTAAAAGCGAAAGATTTTGTTTTTTTGTCCCAATTCATTGAATTCCCCTGTGCTTTTATTTAAGCAAAGGGAATGCCAGTTCAGGTCTCGGAAGATCAGTTAGTTAGAAGCTCTTTTAGAGGAGAGAATAGCTAGATTTCAGTCAGTGTCTAAAAAAAAGGCTCCTTTCGGAGCCTTTCATTATTCTACTGCTGGTGTCTGTTTTAAATAATCAGAGTGAGAAGAGCGGAAGCGCTTAAGAGCAATCGTCACAATATCATCAACAGGCATGCCTGTGTTCTTTGACATAAGCTCTAGATCTTGAGCGACCTTCACTTCGATATTAACTGTAACTTTCTTCAATTCACCTTCATTGTGCTTTTGCGATTTCATGAAAACCCTCTTTGAAATTTGAAAGAATCTTATCCGTTTTTTTATTTTAGGTCATCATCATCTTTTTTATTATCTGGTGCATCAGCCATCCACCACGGAGCCCTTAGGAGCGATGATTTTCAGAGCGCCCTTTTTCCGCAAACTTACCAAGGCCCAGGTAATTTCATGGTCCAACAGCTCACAGTGTTGATAAATCTCGTAAGGATTGTTCCATTCAGTTAAGGCCTTGAGGACGTCAAATTCTTCGGCCGTAACTGGTAAAGTATCCTCAAGAAATTCAGCGTCGATCAGAATTTTTACATTCTCCGGCGGTCGCATTTTTAGGGACTCTCGATACTGTTTTAAGACGTCCCCTAATTTATTTTTAATGACTGAAAAGGGGTAATGAATCTGTCGTTGTTCCTCTTCGACTAGTTCTGGTTCCACAACATAATCAAAGGAATTTAAGGAATACTCCTGAATGAGCAGTTGGTAGAAAGCCTTCAGTCCCTTATAGGAATTGAAAGTCACCTGGATAATGTCTCCATCTTTAAAGAGAATATGTCCCAGGAACTGGCGGTTAAAGCTCGCTAACACATTTACCTTACCGGTGAAGCGCACGGCAACCTGCTCTTCAATCACACCCATCACTTTAGATTCCATTCCCTCTTCCTATTTGTTAAGGCCAAGAACCCTTGAGAAGAAACCCGGCTTGGATTGGGTTGGTTCAGGACTAAAATAATTTTCTACTCTATGGGCCACTTCATAGAAAGCTTTCCAGACGGGACGATCGCTGAACTGCTCTTGAGTCATGTAAGGCACACCATTATCTGAACCGGTACGAAGTTCCATTTCCAGAGGAATTTGTCCGATCATTTCAACACCTAGCTGCTCAACTGCCTTGGCCACTCCACCTTCACCAAAAATATGGTGTTCGGTTCCACAATTGGTACAGATAAATGAGGTCATGTTCTCAACCATTCCCAAAACCGGAAGGTTCAACTTCTTGAACATTTCCACACCTTTCTTGGCATCCAAGAGAGCAATGTCCTGAGGAGTTGAAACCACAATCGCTGCATCAACATGAGCATTTTGAATCATGGATAATTGAATATCGCCAGTTCCTGGCGGAAGATCGATCAGCAAATAATCAAGGCCCGCCCAATCAACATCGAAGAGGAATTGGTTGATAACTCCTCCAAGCATTGGTCCGCGCCAGATGACCGGATCATTTTCATTAATAAAAAAGCCAAAGCTCATAAATTTAATGCCAAAAGATTCAACCGGAATGATTTTTTTCTCGGCACTTGAACGTGGCTTTTCATCACGCTTGCCGAAGATCATTGGAAGAGATGGGCCATAAACGTCGGCATCAATGATCCCTACCTTGTGTCCCATTTTTGAAAGAGTGATAGCAAGGTTAGAGGTAAAAGTAGACTTTCCGACCCCACCTTTTCCGGAACCAATAGCAATAATTTTGCCTACCCCTGGAACGGCTTTTTTATTTCCAACTGTGCCGTGACCAGCTTTCAATTGGGCCGGTTGAGTTTCAGCGGCAGGCGCCGGTTTATCTCCGGTGTTTTTATCCAGAGCCTTGAAGACGTCTTGAGAACGGGTAGAAGTTGTCTTAACTAGTATGTTGTTAACTTCCACGAGGTCACTTAAAGCCTTTTGAATATCAGTTTCAATTGTTCTCTTCTCTGCTGGAGAAATGCCGTCCCGGTTGTATTCGGCGATTAGTTTGCCGTCTTCCAGGGCAATATGCTGCCAGCGCTTTTCGACAGCAAAAGTCCCTCCAGTGGCGGGGTTTTTAATTTGATTCAAACGTTCTTTTATTTGTTCTAACATAATACCTACTTGAGTAATTTGATTGGTTAATACCCTTATTTCCATCTAGTAGAAATACCAAACTCATTTTATGATTCTATATAAACCTTGAATAGGATTTAAAGCATTGGCATTTTATAAACGTTCAGTTTTTTTAATCAATCCGTCGTTTCAGCTGAAATTTAGTCTGATTGTCTGCTCTATTATTCTGATTTCAACCCTGATCTATCCAGTTATCATTTACGACTTTTTCAAATTGATGGTTTCTACTATCCCCAATATTCCCCCGGGGCTTGTTGCTGCACGAAATGAACTGGTCACTTATTTAGTATTCATCCAGATCATTATTACTTTGCTCACTTTTATAGTGTTTATTTTCATCACTCACAAAATTGCCGGCCCTCTTTATAAGCTAAAGAATCATCTGGCTGGAATTCGTGAAGGCCAGCCGCTTACCCCTCTTACTTTTAGAAATGGTGATCACTTTCATGATGTAGCCGAGGAAGTTACTTTGTTCCTCGAAACCGTTCAGGCCAATCAGGAAAATGACTTTGGATATTTGGATGAAGTGACTCTATATATTGAAAATCTCTCCACCGTTGTTCCCGACGATAAGAAACCAGTTTTAACGGAAATCTCCCGTCGCCTTTACAATATTAAAACCCGTTACAAAAATCCTCTATAACGGATGAAAAATATTTTATAAATGTTATAATAAAACCCAATTCTGCCATAAGGGTCGAATAAGTATTTGGGTACATGAAACTATTCTTCATTTTGCTTTCTATTGTTCCTCTGCAACTTCTAGCCACTACTGAGTCGGCTTCGGGGATCAATGCTATTCTTGCTTCTGATAAATTGAAACTTTCCAAGAGTGATCACATTATTGCTGAGCATATGGTCAACATGATGCGCTTCACGGAGAAGGGTTACATCAATAAAGAAGTGCTCGCTAAAGTGCTGAGAGAAACCAGCAACTCAAAGCACTTTTCTGTTTTTACTCCATGGTTAAAGACCATTGATGCCATTACAAAAATCACTCAGACCAGTGAGTTTATAGCTCATTGTGGCCAGTACTCGACTAAGAAAGAAACTCTTCCGCTCGAGAGAGTGCTGGAACGGGTGGTGGGAAATTATTGTCGTGAAAGAACCCTGGAGGCCATTGGTCGAGACATCGACAAGACGCAGGTGTTATCCGAAGAGGCAACGTTATTCATTCAACAAAACCTCAAATTTTTCCTGACTAAGAAAAATAAAAAGAACTTCGCTTATTTCGTTCAAACCCAATCTTCTCGTCCAGAGATCCTTAAAAAACTCTCACAAGAAGTGACCACTTACAGTGTGATGAATGAAATTGTTCCTTCGCAGGAGGTGCTGAAAGACATCGTTATTAATGAGCAGATTACCAAGCTTATTCAGGATAAGGGCTTTAATCCTCTCCAGCATCAAAATGTCTTTTATGTGGAATACGGAAAACTTATTTCCCTAGGATACAAGTCGCTGGAAGATAAGCCCAAGCTGGACAAGGTTAAAGACCACTACCATTTTCTAAAAAATTATCTGGAACTTAACCAGGATCACCTTCCGGTTGGTCTGTGTCTGACTCGTTTGAATGATTTTGCCAAAGCGGTCTTTCGCGGCGGTTTTACCGATTTATCGCGCGACATTTTCAAGTACATTATTAAAAAGAACAATAAAGAGATTCATGAAGACGCATTGTTCTTCCACTTGTGGACTCATTTATCGTTCAATGAATTTAAAGAAGCCCAGAAGCTCGCCAATCATCATGGCCTGATTAAAAACAGTAAGAAAATCATAGATCCTCGTCTAAAATTCTGGATTGCCTTCATCCATGAAAACCTTGATCAAAAAGATGAAGCCACACATATCTATGAAGATATCATTCTTAATCATCCATTAAGTTATTACAGCATCATGTCCACTAAGAAGCTCCAGGCCCTAAAGCCTGAGTCCCCGGCGGTGACCTTTTATCATAATTCAGTGAAAACCACTGACTCCACTTCGCTGGAGATCAAGGACATTGATGATGACTACATCTCTTCCCTGGTAAGACTTAAGGCCTGGTCAAAAATTGATTCCGCCCGAATGATCAACCTGGAATTAAAACGTCTTAAAAATCACAGCATGCCGGCCTTCCTGGTGAAGCAGCCGCTTGAAAAACAGCTTTATTTAAAATCTGATCTCCATTTATTGAATGCTCACCTCATTCAAGATTCAGATAATCACCTGGCCACCTTCCGTTATATCTACCAGGTGCTCGACAGCAAGGAAGTTATCTTTAACCGTCAGGTCCTGGAAATTCTTTATCCAAAGCCTTATCTGAACATCCTGACCAAGGCGCTTAAAAAAGAAAACCTTGATCCCATCGTCATCCTTTCACTTATCCGTCAGGAATCAGTCTTTAATCCTCTGGCCCGCTCTGCTGTCGGCGCCCGCGGACTGATGCAGCTGATGCCTACCACTGCCCGTCATATGAGACGATCAGTAAGAGATAAGCATTTGGTTAATCCACAGATCAATATCGAGTTGGGAACGAAGTATTTTAAAGGTCTCACTAAGCGCTATGATGGCAATCTGGTCTATGTGCTCTCGGCTTATAATGCCGGAGAATCCCGAGTGAGTCGTTGGCAGGGTCTTTATTTTGATTCGGATGAAACAATACTTAAAAACATTGAGGCGATTCCGTTTCTGGAAACCAGAAACTACGTAAAACTCATTTTCCGCAACATTTTCTTCTATAAATTATTGCTGGAAAATAAAGAGCTCGCTGATCCCAGCGAGCTCAATAAAATTTTCGATATAAATTTAGGTTTTAAACGTTAAATTTGAAGTGGATGACGTCACCGTCTTTCACTTCATATTCCTTACCTTCCATTCTGAACTTACCGGCTTCTTTAACTTTGGCTTCTGAGCCGAAAGTGAAAAGATCATTGCAGTGATAAACTTCTGCCTTAATGAAGCCACGCTCAAAGTCAGAGTGAATCACGCCGGCCGCCTGAGGAGCCTTGGCACCTTTCGGGAAAGTCCAGGCACGAACTTCTTTCACCCCAGCGGTGAAGTAAGTGCACATGTCCAGCATGTTATAACCAGCACGGATCATCTTCGATAAACCAGACTCTTCAATGCCGATATCTTTTAAGAAAGCTTCTTTTTCTTCCTGAGATTCCAAAGCAGCAATTTCTGATTCAATTTTTCCGCAGATGGTGATGACTTGAGAGCCTTCT
This sequence comes from Bacteriovoracaceae bacterium, assembly GCA_023701435.1. Taxonomy (GTDB): domain Bacteria; phylum Bdellovibrionota; class Bacteriovoracia; order Bacteriovoracales; family Bacteriovoracaceae; genus Peredibacter. Next base: position 31,005 of record JAMPXB010000010.1, read on the forward strand.
TTGGCGGCAATTTCTTTAACTTGTTTTACGTATTGGTTTTCTTCCAAAAGATTGGCCTCATCAACGTTACAAACATAAAGAACTTTCTTCATGGTAATAAGGTGAAGGTCAGAAATGGCTTCGATTTCATCAGCATCAAGGGGAAGTGAACGAGCAGGCAGACCTTCTTCCAAAGTCTTAACCAGTCTTTCCAGAATTGGCTTAGAGATCTTTGCCTTCTCCTGGATTTTTTTATCCTGCGACTTTAAATATTTATCCAAAGTCTGGATTCTCTTAGTTACTGATTCAAGGTCGGCCAAGGCCAACTCGATATTAATAACTTCGATATCTGAAGCGGGATCAACTTTACCGGCAACGTGAACAATATCAGAGTCGTCAAAGCAACGAACTACGTGACAGATTGCTCCAACCTGACGGATGTGACCTAGGAATTGGTTACCTAGACCTTCACCTTTAGAGGCGCCTTTCACTAGACCTGCAATATCTACGAATTCAGTTACGGCCGGAATTAGTTTTTCTGGGCCAACGATTTTGGCAATTTTCCCTAAACGCTCATCTGGTACATGCACGATCCCAACGTTGGGTTCGATAGTACAGAAAGGGTAATTGGCGGCTTCGGCCGGTGCCGATGTTAGTGCCGAGAAAATTGTCGACTTACCCACATTTGGTAAACCCACAATTCCACAATTCATACCCATAAATACTCCTAAGCTAAAAGATTCTTCTTATTATAAATTCCGACTTTGTTTAATCCATCTACCATAGCGCTTAGCATGGGGTCATGCAATTTCTGGAGCAAGAGGGGCAATTGAATTTGCTCATCTTTGCCAAACTGACTTAAAACCCAATTGGAAACGTCCCCATGAGGCGGGCGCCCTATTCCAATCCGCATGCGACCAAACTCAGTGGTGCCTAATTGAGCAGCAATGGATTTCAGTCCGTTATGTCCTGCTAGTCCCCCACCCATTTTGAAATGAACCTGGCCAAAAGGTATGTCCAATTCATCGTGAATGACCAAAATCTCTGCCGGGGGAATCTTAAAAAAGGCGGCCATGGGCTGCACCGATTCTCCCGAAAGATTCATAAAGGTCTGGGGTTTTAAGGCATAGAGCTTGTGATTTTGGTAAGAGCCTTCAGCGTAAAGGCCTTTAAACTTGGCCTTCCAGTTGCTGAATAAAGGTGAACTATCCAGCAGCATCCAAGCAATATTATGCTTCGTCTCTGCGTACTGAGATCCAGGATTTCCAACACCTACTACTAATTGAAACATATTAGATGAACAGTGAGCTCACCGAATCATGATTAAATGTTCGGTGGATGGCCTTTGCTAAAATATCGGCCGTGGTGACTACTTTAATTTTATCCAGCTTGCGGGCATTCTCCGAAAGCGGAATAGTGTCGGTGACCAGCACGGCTTCCAGTTCATCACATTCAGCTATTCTTTGAATGGCGGGATCTGAGAAAACCGGGTGAGTGGCCGCCGCATAAATGCGTTTAGCACCATTCTTACGAAGGGCCTTGGCCGCCTGAACCAACGTTCCTGCAGTATCGATCATATCATCTATGATAATACAGTCTTTACCAGCAACATCCCCAATAACGTTCATCGCTTCCGCGACGTTTGGACCGGTACGGCGTTTATCAATCAGCGCCAGATCGGCCTGCAATTTCTTGGCATAATGACGAACGCGCTCCACCCCACCAGCATCCGGAGATACGGTAATAAGGTTAGTGCGGTCCAAGTTCTTCTGGATGTATTCCAGGAGAACCGGCGAAGCAAAGATGTTATCAAATGGAATATTGAAAAAGCCCTGAATCTGACCGGCATGAAGATCCATCGTTACGACTCTGGAAGCTCCGGCCACAGTCATCATATCAGCGACTAATTTTGCAGTAATGGGAGTACGAGGTGCGCCCTTTCGGTCCTGACGGGAGTAACCGTAGTGAGGAACCACGGCAGTGATCGAATTAGCAGAGGCGCGCTTAAGAGCGTCCACCACAATCAATAACTCCATCAAATTCTCATTCACGGGAGCACAAGTCGACTGGATCACGAAAACGTCTGCCCCACGGACATTCTTTTCCATTTCACAGTAAATTTCACCGTTAGCGAATCGTCGAATTTGGGGATTTACAAGGGGGACATCAAGGAATTCGGAGATTTTCTTCGAGAGGGTTGGGTTTGAGGTCCCCGAGACTAAAACCATTCGTCTCACTCTGAACTCCTTTGAAGAATCATCTTCAAAAAGTGGTAGGGGTGGCAGGGTTCGAACCTGCGCATGGCAGAATCAAAATCTGCTGACTTACCACTTGTCGACACCCCTACAATAACTTTTAAAAACGTTCAGAGAATATAAAGTATTATAGCCTTTTTTGCAAGTCATCCAAAAACAGTTTTTATATTTTTTAACCAGGATGATTGGACACTTTCTTGGGGATTACTTATAGTTTTTTAATATATTTCAAACTCTGGTTCGGATGCCAGTACACCAAGGAAAACCTGTGACCCTCAAAAGTTTTCGCAACTCAAGCATTTTAATTGTTTCTGCCCTGAGCATCAATTCTGCCATGGCCCTACCAATCGACTGGACCGGGGTTTTTGGGGCCGATACCCATATGATCAGTAACTCTTGTCGGACTTCCGACAGTATTGGGGCGGGCGAAAAGCCAGAACCACCTGCCCAAAGAACCGGAACCCAGGCTCTGCGTAACGGTGACTGCGGCGCCGCTTTCCAAACTTATACCTTCCGTTTGAACCCAAATATCATCGTTAACGATGCCGTAACCTTAAAAGGGGAACTCTCTTCTGGTTACCTGCGTGGCGGTTTTGCCGGTGATGATTCGGCCAATAACTTAGACGGTTCGGGAAATAATGCCTTTTTCCACACTACTCCGGCCCAAAGAAGTGCCCTAAACGTTAATCAAATGTACATGGAGCTTTACGCTGATACGGCCTTAATCAAAATCGGTCGTATTTCCCGTCATTTTGGTATGGGCATTACTTTTGATAATGGCAGTGATCCTTGGGATCGTTTCCTTACTATGTATGATGGAATTGAAGCTGAAATGAAAATCGGAAATTTCAGCGTGACTCCTCACTACGCTAAAATCTCTAGTTTTGATGATGGCAAGGGATCTTCCCAGCCTTCTGGCGAATACGATGTTAGAGAGCTGGGCTTAATTGCGAAGTATGATAATAAGAACAGTGATTTGGTTGCCAGCGTTCTTTACGCCAAGCGCTCTTCGGAAAAGTTAAACTCGCTTTATAATTCAACAACTGACGGTACAATAGGTACTTTAGGTGAAATTCCTCGCGGCAAGTCTGCCATTACCGTCATTGAGCCGTATGTTTCAAAAAAATGGAACAAACTAAAAGTTCAAGCGGAAGCTTCTATCCAGTCAGGTGACTACGGTAATGTTTACGGTACCGGAGAATCTAAGCTTTCTGCCCAGGCCTATGTTGCTGAAGTAAAATATGACCTTAACCCTAATTGGGACATCGGTTTCCTAGGTGGTCAGGTTTCTGGTGATGATGGTGACAGTTCAAAGTTTGAAGCTTCTTACCTTCATCCAAACTTCCATATCGCTGACTTAATGTTCCGTTATAACTACGCGGCTTTCAATGAAGGTGGAAAATCAATTTTTGATTCTTCTATTACTAATGCACGTTTCTTTAAGTTTTACGGAAATTACAAGGCAGACAAGTGGACTTGGAAAGGTGCTTTGATTTTTGCTAATGCCATGGAAACAGCTGAAGGTGGTGGAAAGGGTGCTTACCACCATGAAGAAAACTATTCATTTGATTCTGATTTTAAGCAGGATGATAACTATGGTTACGAACTAGATTTCGGTTTTGATTACCAGTGGAATCCAAACGTGACGATTGGTGGTTATTACGGTTACTGGTTTGTGGGCGATTACTACGCCTTCACCAACGGCGCCGAGGAACTATCTCTTTCAAACGTCCACGGCGGCGGCTTGAGAGCAACTCTGCAATTCTAATCTAATAACGGCGGCCGTACATAGAATACATATTGTATGACTGGTACGGCTGCTGCCAATAACCCTGCTGTTGTGTGTACATGTACGGGTTCTGTTGTTGTTGTTGAACCGCTGCTCCCCCATTCCAATTAAAATTATAGGCCCCACCATACTGACCAGCTTGCTGCTGATATCCGTATGGACTCTGCTGTTGCATGAACATGTTCTGCTGGGAATAAGGATTCATCGGATACTGGTATTGTTGCGGAGTCATCTGGGCCTGCTGCTGTGGCATTTGTCCCTGATTGTAATTAAATGAATAAGTCTGATTATCCTGGGCACGCGGTGTCGGCACAGTGGTATTCACTGCCGGCGTAGGAGTTGTCGCCACTTCCGGTTTTTCTTCAGGAACTTCCTCACCATTTTGAGCAGCTACATAACGGCGTCCTTGAGCTTCAAGTTCACCATAATGTTTCGACTGCGCATCGTATTCGGCAGCTCTTTCGGTATCAATATTATTGTAGTGAGTGAGCAGAGCCTGAAGTTCCTGGATTCGCTGAGCCGTGTCTTGAATACACTTCTGCGCATTTCGCCAGTACTTATAACAGTAGCCGTTTGGTTGCTGAACACGCTCGTATTCGCTCTGAATTTCGGCCGTAAAGTTCTGGTTACGAACATTAATATTACTGCGCATTCTTTGAGCTAGTTCACTGTAGTAACTGGCCTTACCGGAAGACTGTCCGGTTTTGTACTCATACCGTTCTTTTTCTGTCTCTAACAGCGACTTAAAGCTAGCACGACCAGAAGACACTTTTTGGGAAGCCAGTCCCGGAGTGATGACCACATTATTCTGTTTTGAGCCAAGGTTCTGATAAGAATCCATGACCAGCAAAATTCCGTTTAATTTTTCAGCTTCTTCAAAACGTCCATCATCCAGAAGTTTTCTGGTGTGAATCGCTGTGAAGTATGGCTTTTGTTTGAAAGTTTTGATTTGTGCAAGAACAGCTTTCAGCTCTTCCTGTTTAGCAGCCTTCGCGTCCCCTTCAAGCTCAATCATTTGCTCATAGATGGCAGTTGCCTGTTCAACTTTCGGAGTCACAACATAGCGTTCAAAGTCGGAGAGAACTTTTAAATCTTCTTCCGTATATTTTCCTGATTGCACAGCTTCGGCAGCTTTTTTAGCAGCTTCCAGAATCAGACGGTCTCTGATGTCCCCCAGCTCGGATGAATAGTTTTCATATTTTTCAATGAAGTCCGCAAGCTTATGATACTCATCAGCCTTACATTCTTTAAGCTTTGAGGCTTCAGCATCAAGACGCTCTCTTTCAGCATCTTCCAGCGTCAGCAATGTTTTAATCTGCGGATGGGCTGTCTCATAACGATCACATCCATCAACAAACTCTAAACCATACTTAGGTTTGACCTGATTTGACGACGGGCCATGGGCCAGAAATACAAGTTTTCCCGAGTGCTCAAGACCTGAGAATTTCTCTTTAATCGGAGAATTATAAATAGCCCCAGGCACGACTTTACCGCCGGCAACTACGCCTGACTTTTGTAAACATTCCTCAAAACCTTTAAGTGTCGGCTTAAAGTTCATCGCTTCAAAATCCTGAAACTCGCCCTTACTTACTTTGGCGACATCATAACTACAACCGCTAGCGGTACAGTCCTTTCCCTCTTTGATAGCGACTTCAATGGCGTAAGATTTCTTCCCCTCAATTTCGGGCTGCTTCAATCTCCACTCAAGCATCGATGAACAGTTACCAATCATATCCGCACCGGTAATCGTTAAAGTCCCGGCACGAGGATCATGAACAAGATCTAATTTGGCATTCTTCTCCTGCATCAGAGATATGACATATGAGAGAGGAAGTGAGGTCTGATCTTTTTCAGTACACTGTGAACTGGCAGAAGAAACACTATTCGAGGAAGGTTTAACATCCGGCTTAGAGCTAACATTAGACCCAGGTTTGGCCACTTCATCCGATGAGCCGCTGCTAGTACTTGGTACCTTCAAAGAGTCCTGATATTGACTCAAAGTCGAGAGTATCGAAGAGCCCAAAGCAGGCATAGTTATCAGTGGCAGCATCAAGATTGAAAGCTTTTTCATAATATCCTCAAAACAGAAGTTGAGTCTTCTCACCTTCTATTCGGAATGGATGCCTTGAAACTTAAGCAGTTAGACCAAATTCAAGCTAATAAGGGGTATTTATAGCTGACTAGAAAGTTTACATAATTTGAATTAATTAAAGATTTCGGAAGGTTGAGGCCAAATAAGAGGGTCACTTATTTGGGAGATCAAAGGAGCACAACGATTTCTTTTTATTTGAGTCAATAATAACATTGAAGGATTGACCCCTAAAATTACCATTCGCTCTTATTTCCGCGTACAAGCGGTCCTTTGTATTTAAATACTGATCTTTGACCATTCTTCTCATTGTCATCTCCATTTTAAGCCCAACCAGGCCATCAAGACATGTCGTACTATCTAGAAACTTTCTAGCAGCTCCGATGGATTCATCTTTATTCTCTATAGTTGTCAATAAACTTTGAAATGTACTCGCCATCTGCTTAACAGCCAATCCCACCTCTGGTTGCTCACCGAATGTATTATTAATCCAAATCTGCACATCATCTCTAATGCCATCATTATCCGAATCTATTCCACCAACCGTCGCATTGTTTTGAACGGGATCCGGCATAGGTACTTCTGATTTTTTTGGTTCCACCACAAATCGCGCAAAATCAATATAGGCTGAGCGATACTGGTGTTCTTGATCTTTGTCTTTCTTGGTCTTAACCTTCACATATAATCGATAAAACCCTGGCGAATAATCTTTCACATCAATATGAAGTTCTTTTTGTTTGTTATTTTGAAGTAATTTGGCGACCGAATAGTTTTTATCTTTAAGGACAAGTTCCCGAGCACTATGAATTTTGATTTTAACTTCTTTAATTTCAAATCCACTTGGTTCTTTTATCGCAAAGCGGGCCAATCCGTCCGTCACAGGAGTATTAAGAGGTACAACATCAAAGACCGATTTTTCAAACTGTCCCCCTTCTTTTAATGTAGGCTTGAAACCCTGTTTTACCTGTTTAGAGTTTTGATTACTTTCTTGTCTTCTGCCTTCCTGATTAGCAAGCACCGGATTTACGACTAAGATAAGTGTGCTTATCAAAACAAAACAATTCATTTTATATCCATTGAACATTAATAAGGCCAATTAGCTAACGTGCCAGACCAGTCGCCATAATAAATATAATCCCCATAAATTGTTAAAGGATAGATAAGGCTCAGGAAATTCATGCCGCTAACCGAGGCATCTTCAATGTTGAAACCATGCCCACTAATGGTGGTATTAACTACGTTGCTATTCCAAAAGATAAGATAAGAATTACTTTCATTTATATCAAATGCCGAGTCACTAATATTACTATACTCAACCATAATAAAGTCAGATGGACGCACCATTTGTACATTGCTCATCATGCTTTCCAAGATACTCAAATAATTCCCAGATTTAATGGTTGTATCAATAATTAGAACATCTGTTAGAAGCTTCTGATTTAACGGCAAGGTATCTGCTGAAGTGATTGAAGAAGCTCCAAGAATCTGAGAGTTTCCACAAATAGAAATAATTGGTGAAATATAAGAAGTCTCTGCCACTGTAGCGGTATTTGATACAAAACCACCTACAGTGCCATCAGGATTTATATGATACTTTCCAACAGCATCGTTACAGCCCTGGATTAAAGTTCCGACTTCTATTTCTTTAACAATTGTTCCCTTGTCCCAAAATAGTGATCCATCATTTCGGGTCAAGCGAAGGACAACTGTGTACTTTCCTGGTTTTTCATACTTATGATTTATATATTTGCTGGAAGTTATCTCTGATGGGCCATCACCAAAATCCCAATTATACAGAATATCTTTTAAGTCTAAGCGTTCAGGATCAGTTGCATCAAAATTGACATTGAAACCATCTGACTCAATTTCATGTTCAAAAACAGCAACAGGACAATTGGACTCAATTTGTGAGGTCGCTTCGTATAGCTTTTCAAGAACTAGCTTTTCTACCCTTGAGTCAAATAGATAAGTGGTAAGAATTCCGTGACGCAAGAATTGATCTTCCGAATCACCAGGATCACTTAATATATCTTCAGGGGCATTAATATTGTAACTCAAAGGGCGTACAAGCCACATTGCCTTATCTAAATCATGAGTTGCATAACCATACTTAGGAATATTGGTGAAAGAAACAGGGGTTGCAACCTGAAACCCAATAAAATATTTAAACTTCTTATCTGTTGCAATATCTGAAAAAGAATCTTCCATAAATAGGCCACCCTGAGAGTGTGAGATGGCCAGTACACGATATTGATCATTGAGAGCTGTCTCATAAAGCTCTTTTAAAGCAACCCTGTCATTTATATAGCGTGAATCTTTATCATAGTTTTGAATATAATCTGAAAACAAAGCAAGCGTATCATTATAAAATAATGATTGTGTTAACTCAACCCACAATCTACCTTTCTCTCCAATGAAACTTCGAAATGCCGCATAAGGATCTGATAATTGCATAAACTCAAGAAAGCTATCTGGAATCTTCTGAACTATTGATTCGAGGACATCTTTCCTAAAACTTTCATTATAGTTATGGCGCATCTCCGGTTTAATCTGCTTAGAGCTATCAAAGTTAGTGTAAACTATTTTCAAATGTAACAGATCCATCGTTTTTTTTGCATCTGCCTCAGGTGTTTGAATTCCATTAACATAAATTAGTTTTGTACCTTTAATGGAGCATTTATTCGATGCCCACAATGAAGCAGATGTAATTAAAATTATAATAACAACAACTAATTTCATATTATTCCTTAGTTATTTAAACTAAATTCACATAACGATTTTTCTTCTTCAACATCAACCACACCACTAAAGACCTGCCCACTAAAGTTCCCACTAGCTTTTATGTCGGCATACAACCGGTCTTTTGTATTTAGATAGAGATCTTTAAGTTTTCTTCTTATAGGGGTTTCTTCATGGAATCCAACAATCAACTCTACGCAATCCATGCTTAACAGATACTTTCTAGTAGCCATAACCGACATTGGCTTATCATGAACCATCAGTAGTCGACTTTGAAATGCACTCGCCATCTGCTTAACAGCTAACCTTACTACTGGTTGATCACCGTATGTATTATTTATCCAAATCTGAACATCATCTCTAATGCCATCGTTATCCGAATCTATTCCTCCTACTGTCGCATTGTTTTGAACGGGATCCGGCATAAGTACTTCTGGTTTTTTTGGTTCCACTACAAATCGTGCAAAATCTATGTAGGCTGAGCGGTACTGGTGTTCTTGATCTTTGTCTTTCTTGGTCTTAACCTTCACATATAATCTATAAAAGCCTGGCGAATAATCTTTCACATCAATATGAAGTTCTTTTTGCTTGTTGTTTTGAATTAACTTGGAAACGGAATAGTTCTTATCTTTAAGGACGAGTTCCCGAGCACTATGAATTTTTATTTTTACTTCTTTAATTTCAAATCCACTTGGTTCTTTTATCGCAAAGCGGGCCAATCCGTCCGTCACGGGAGTATTAAGAGGTATAACTTCAAAGACCGATTTTTCGAAGATTCCCTCTTTCTTTATTTGATATTTGTATTGTTTATTATTGGATATTTGATTTTGCTTTTTTTCTTGATCGGCCTGTGCTGAGGTAATCAGCAAGATTAGGGTGATCATCGAAATTAGATACTTCATTTATAACTCCTGTTTGATCTAAGCATTGTGCTTTAAGTTTTTATTTGATTGATTTTTTTCTTTGTATTTAATTGTAACCTTGTTTGATTTAACAAAGATAAAGAAGTGGGCCAAAGATTAATCAGTGCCGACATTCTGAGCGACTGCTTTATGACTTCTAAAGTTTTCTTAAATATTAAGTAATCTTTTACACAAGAGTATAGGGATCGATATCGATCTTATAGCTCACAGAACTCATCGATCGATAATTCATCTCAAAAGACTTAAGGAGGTTGTGGAGTTGGGAGACGTCACTGGACTTCACTAAAATCGACCAGGTGAACTGATTAGATTTCTTCTCAATGTGCGCCGGACGCGGGCCCAGAATAGTCACGTCAGGAAAATGCTGAGCGACGAGTCCGCGGATCATGGTTCCCACGTGTTCGGTCACATGGGGGATGAGGCGGTCTTGGAAACGGGAAGAAAAGTGGATCATCGCCAGGCGCTTAAAGGGCGGACAATCGCAGAGCTCGCGGATCTCCAACTCATCTTTATAGAATTGATGGAAGTCGTGGTTTTTTACGATTTGGAAAAGGGAGTTGTCGGGATTGAGCGTTTGGATCAGCACTTTGCCGTCTTGGGAATAGCGGCCCGCCCGACCTGCCACCTGCGTGAGGGTTTGGTAGACTCGCTCGGATGAGCGGAAGTCGGGGAAATTGAGTTGGCTATCAATTCCCAGGATCAGCACCAGTTTTACTTTCTCAAAGTTGTGGCCCTTGGAGAGCATCTGGGTTCCCACCATTAAATCAATTTTTCCGGAGTGGAAGTCACTGAGGCGCTCTTCGAGTTGTTTGAAGTTTTTAATTTCGTCGCGGTCAAAGCGCTCGATTATTTTGTCGGGAAATAAGCGCACCAGCACTTCCTGGATCTTCTCGGTACCAAATCCCTTGTGGGATAAGGTCATACAGCCGCAGGAAGGGCATTGATTGGGCATGGGCTCTTTGTATTCACAGTGGTGACAGGCGAGCTGATTTTTTCTTTTGTAGTAACGAAGGGTGATGGAACAATTGGGGCAGTTAAATTGGTGACCGCAGGCGCGGCACTGCAGGTAATTGGCAAAACCCAGGCGGTTCACGAAAACCAGCACCTGCTCTTTACGGTCTAAGGCTTCTTTGATGGCCTCCACTGAAGGCGGCACCATAGGCCAGATATCATCTTCTTTGCCGGATTTGTCGCGGGCATCGATGAGTTGAATTTCAGGTAAGAAGGCGTCCCCGGCGCGCTCTTTCATTTCAAAGAGATTGGCCTTGGGTTGATGAAAAGCCGCGTAGGTTTCAATACTCGGAGTGGCCGAACCCATCACAAGCGGGATGCCTAAGAGTTGAGCTTTTTTAGAAGCTACGTCGCGGGCATTATATGGGCAGCGGTCATCTTGTTTAAAGGAGGTGTCGTGCTCTTCATCGATTACGATCAAACCTAAGTTGGAAACGGGAATGAAGACTGAACTTCGCACACCTAGGATCAGTGCTCCCTTGTTCATGCTGCGGGCACTTAACCAAATTTGATATTTTTGTGAGTCTGAGAGCTCCGAGTGATAAGAAAAAATGGGAGCATCGAGGTATTTAGCAAAGGTTGAAACAAACTGGGGGGTGAGGTTAATTTCCGGCAACAGAAACAACACACTCTTGCCTTGTTCAATGGTGGTCTTAATGAGGTTTAAGTACACCACGGTCTTACCACTGCCGGTCACACCGTGAACCAAGTAGCGTTTAAATTGACCGAGACCTTCGCGAATGGAATCGGTGATAGATTTTTGAATGGGATTGGGAACGAATTCCAGCTCCTGCCCTTCCCCCTTGGTTTGCTCTAAACCACGAGGACGTTTTAAGTGATGAGGCAGGCAATCGAAGATCAGTTGACCCAGGCTGTAATGATAGTAGCTGGCCATCCACTCAAAGAGCTGCAACTCGACCTCGCCAAGCTTCCAGTCTGGGACAATGCCCTTGATGGTTTTGATCTTATCGAGTGGAGTGTCTTTTAGTTCCGGAGAATTGGATTCATCAATACTTAATACGCAGCCCAGCTCCGAGCGCTTGCCCAGCGGAACTTCCACCACCTGACCACGCGTCAGGGCCTCTTCGTAAAAATAAAGAAGCCCGTTATTTTTCAGGGGATAATTAACAGCAATGCGAGCAATTTTCATTAAAGTAGAAACGGCGGACGTAGTTCAGTGCTTTCTTTACCTTTAAGAATCTGATCCCAGGCCCCAAGTCTTTTTACAAAGTCATCAGGCTTTTCCACATAATGACGAAGATTAGTTATCTCCACTTGATAGGACTGACCGTTTAGGCTTTTAATCAAAATGAATCTTGGTAGGGAGTGAGTGCCGTTAGCTAGCCAGTAATCCTTAAAAAGCATTTCATAATCGCCAGCAGCGGATTTGAATTTAATTTTATAGAGGTCTCTTAACTTATAAGAAAAGACTGCTTCAAAATTTCCAGCGTTAACGATCCAGGCAATATTGCCGCTATCTCTGCCAAGTTTTACCTGCTCATTATCCACATACATTGGTTGCCCCATGATTTCTTCGACTCTTGCACGGGCCGCCGGATCCTCCGGTCTCATAGGATTCACTTCTGTTTTGCGGGCATTGCGGTCTTTACTGATGGTCACGAGATAGCGCTTATAATCGGCCAAGAATTCAATTTTTTCTCGATTAAGAATTTCATCATTAAGGCGAACCGGAACTTCCAGCGCCTTTAAGTAATTGACTACATGACGGCCATTGTTCAGAACCAGTGATTGTAAAAGGGCATAGAACAGACCTTTTTCCATGTGTTCGATGTCGGCCTTGATGGTATGACTAGAAAAGTTTGAGAAATAAACTTTATGTTCCAGGGAAGTTTCCGCAAACTGTGCGCCGTTATAACGAGCTTGAGCAATTTTTACTGTTTCATTTTTTTTAGAGAAATAAATCTTATAAAAGTCCTCTTCTCTTTCACTGGTCAGTAGAGAGGCATCACCGGTCGGAGCTTCTGATTTTTCACCCGGATTAATTCTTTTCACATTCAAGGCGATGGACACACCATCGGCCGAGACTTCCGGATTGGAGCCGTGTCTAAAAAGGGATTCCACCGTCGGAACATAAGCATGAGCGGTAGAAACAAAAAATACCAGAGCGAAAAGTTTCATCATAGTGAGAGTCCGTGTTTAACAAGTCGACCTTTTAGAGATTCTAAAAATTTATCACGAATTGCCGGATCTTTGAGGGCAAAATCAATCGTGGCATCCAAATAACCATGAACATTACCGGTATCATAGCGTTCACCTTCAAATCGATAGGCGAAGACGTCCCGACGCTGGCAAAGTACATTAATTGCGTCAGTTAATTGGTACTCATTTCCTGCACCCCGAGGAATCGTTTCAAGAATATCAAAAATCTCCGGAGTTAAAACATATCGCCCTGGAGTCGCCAGATTGGTCGGGGCTTCTTCCGGCTTCGGTTTTTCAACCATGCCGTTCATGCGTAAGGTTTTTTCATCAACGATTTCACCCTTCACAATACCGTATTTAGAAGTGTCACTCTTGGGAACTTCCATTACGCCAATCACTGGAGCGCCATTATTTTTGTCCGAAACATCCATTAACTGCTGGATCGCCGGTTTTTTATTGATCACGATATCGTCACCCAATAAGATGGCGAAAGCTTCATTACCAATCATGTTCTTGGCACATAAAACAGCATGACCTAAACCAAGCTGCTCTTTTTGTCTGACACTGGTGACATCCACCATTGATCCGATTTTACGAATCATTTCCAGTTCTTTTAATTTATTGTTTCTTTCCAGGAAAGCTTCTAGCTCCAGGTTACGGTCGAAATAATCTTCCACGGCAAATTTCCCTGAGGAGGTAACAAAAATAATTTGTTCAATCCCGGCTTCACACGCTTCCTGAACGATATAATGGATCATGGGAACATTGATGATAGGTATAATCTCTTTAGCAATCTCTTTGGTAGCGGGAAGGAAACGTGTACCTTTACCTGCAATAGGGATGATAGCCTTTTTGATTTTCATAAATGTCCTTGTTTAAGAGAGAAAAGTTCTCTACATTTTTCATATGAAGAAAGTCATTATTTTAGCTGTCTTAACACTAGTGGGCCAGACTTCCTGGGCCGATAATAAAAAAGTCATCCGGGATTTTCAAACCACCAGGCTCATGTCCACTGCCGGTGCCGGAGTCGCGAGCATCCTTTCTACCGAAGCCGCGGTGTTAAATCCAGCAGCCTCGACATTTTTTGAGGGTTCAAGCTTTTCTTATCAGTCCTACAAGACCAGCTTAGATAATGAGAATGCTTTGCGTGATAATCCCGCCAATAAATTTCCTAGTGATAACTCCAATCAAGGGATCTTTTTGGCCGACCATAGCGGTCCAGTAAAGGGTGGAGTCGCCTATTTGCAACAAGAAGAAAATAACTTCCAACGTGAGCGCATGGTATTGCATGGGGCTTCCGCCATGGGTCCCAATGCTTCTCTCGGCGTGAGCTATAACTTTGTTCAAGATGTATTACCGAAGCAATATAAAAATCGCCGCCAGACTCATCACATGGCCACCATTGGAACCACCCACATTATCGATGAAGACACCATTTTGGGATTGGTGGTTTTGGACCCAACCAGAACTATTCCTGATAGTGAAAGGGCCATTGGAGGCTTTCAGTACAATATTGCCGATCGCTTCATGGTTATCGGGGACTTCGGTGTTCAATACACTGAAGCGGTTTCTGAAAAATACCAGTGGAGTGCTGCCGTTCAATTAAATGTTTTTAGTGATTTTTTCTTCCGCGCCGGACAGTTTTACGACAATATTCGCCACTTCAAAGGCACTGGCTGGGGGGCGAGCTGGATCGGACCCCGTTTTGGTGTCGAGTTTGCCCAGAAATTCTCCGAGCAGTTTGGAGAGGATGGCTATATCTATGAGGGTGAAAAACTTGTCGATACCTCCCTCTCGGCTATTTTAAAGTTTTAATTTCATTGGTTTCTTGCCGATAAGTGGTCATGACCAGTAAATCAATGCGGCAAGCACGAGAAGAACACCAACGAATGCTTATTTTCAAACATAAATTTGAAAATAGGATCACCATCGCCAAATTTGGCAAAGAATCTCTGGATGCCGGTGATTACGGGAATGCCATTCACCGCTTTGGTGAATACATGGAAATCATGGCCGAATACAAAAAGACCAAGGATTTCTATTCTTTAAGGGTTTCCCATTTTGATCCCAAGACAGAATTAACTGAGATGCTGATGATGAGCCATATCTTCTTTGAAATGGCCCGGGTCTACGATGCTGTTCCTAAATTCCAACCCGAGTCTAAGCGTTGCCTCGATCAGTTCGTGGCTTTCTCCTCTAATCAACCCTACCAGGTGGTCAACTCAGAGCTGATTCGCAAACACATGAAAAAATCTGTCTTTAAGCAACCCGAGCTCTTTCAAAACGCCCATAGACAGATCTACGTGCAGTCCAAAAAATGTTATGTCGTAACGTTTTGCTACGGAACAGATCATCCCCTCACTCACGACTTCCGCCTTTTTAAGGATTGGCTGCTCGATTATGCAGCCGGCAGAGAAGCGGTCAGAATTTATTACCAATACTCTTCGGTCATGGTCGAAAAATGGGAAAAAAACCCGTTTATGACTCTGGCATCAAAAATCATTATCCGTCCCCTGCTCGTTTTGTTTTCAAAAACGATCCTGCGCCTTATACTACCTAAATGTTAATTCTCTCCGGGTTCATAGTTAAAGAATGGTTTAAAAGTTTGATTGGTGCCGTCACGGTGCTTTTCCTCCTCATTTCTACAGCTGACCTGATTAATGGTTTTCTTCAAGGTAAAGATGCCACCCGGGTGCTGTTAGAGTACTCGCTTAAAATGCCCGACCTTATGGGAAAAATGTTTCCCATCTGCTGCCTGGTGGCCACCCTCTTTTCCCTTAATAAACTGAAGGCCCATTCAGAACTTATCTCGATCTTAGCCGCTGGTTATTCTTATCGAAAAATTTATACCTTAATTGGAATCTGCGCCCTGACGGTCGTGGCGGTGCAATTTATTAACCTGGGTTTTATTGAGCCTTATGCCAATAAAGTGAAACGCCAGGAAATTCAAAAAAGCCGAAAATCCGAAGGTAAATACCTTACCCGCAGCTCTATTGAAGGTGGCAAATTCTGGTATAAGTACCAAAATTACTTCGCTTCATTTTCATTCTTTGACCGTCACACCAATTCATTGCAGAATTTTGAAATTTATTTTTTCACTCCCAGCCATACCAGTGAAAAAATTATTCGTGCGGATAAGGCAACCTTTATTGAGAAAGGTCGCTGGTCACTTCAAGGAGTCACGGTTTTATCTCAACTCGATAATGCCACTTTTCCGGTCCAAACTTTTGAAAGCGAGATGACCCTTCATCTGGACGAACGTCCGGAAGACTTCGGCGAATTTGAGGCCGACTTGACCACTCTGAACTTTTTTAAATTGCGACAGTTTATCTCCCGATTATCTAAAACCGGTATCAACATCGAGGAATATGAGATCATTCTTCTCAATAAAGTCTTTCTAAGCTTTATTTGCCTGGTCTTTGCCCTCTTACCAGTGTCGACCATTTTTAATCCCAACCGCCGTTCCAGCTCTTTTGGTAAGAATGTAGTTCTGACTTTGTTAGTTACCGTCGTCTTTTGGGTGCTTTATAGTTCCAGTGTTGCCTTTGGTAATTCTGGTGCTATTAATCCATGGCTGGCCACCGGAACTGTGCCTCTCTGTTTTCTTTTTTATGTCCTATGGATCTTCTATAAAAATCGAAAACTCTCAGCTTAAACAGCTCTCGTTTCTTCAAATTCTCTGTGCTATAAAAAGCTCATGAACATCGAAAATTACAAGCTAGAGGGAGAGCATCTCCCTATTTTAAAATACCCCGATCCTGTGCTTTCTAAGAAGGCCTTGCCGGTTACAGAATTTACACCTGATCTTGAGAACTTAGTAAAAGATATGCTGTTTACTATGTATCATGCTCCAGGGATTGGACTCGCTGCACCTCAAGTAGGCCAGAGCATCCGTCTTTTTGTGCTTGATGTCGATTATGAGCGTGAAACCATCACCAATGCCAGTGGTGAAGATGAAGTCAGAATGTCGGACTTTAATCCCATGGTTTTCATCAATCCGGTCATTACTGGAACCTCTGGGACCACCACTTTTGAAGAAGGTTGTTTGTCAGTGCCCGGTGTTTATGAAGAAGTAAAACGTCACAAATCAATCCACGTAAAGTTTCAAAACCTCAAAGGTGAAACCCAGGAAATTGAAGCCGATGATATGCTGGCCATTTGTATCCAGCACGAAAACGATCACCTTGATGGTGTGGTCTTTATTGAGCGCCTCAGTAATCTGAAAAAGAATTTCTATAAAAAGAAACTCGTTAAAGAGAAAGTGCGATGAAAAAACTTCGGGTAGCTTTTTGTGGAACGCCAGACTTTTCTGTTCCGACGTTGGATCTTCTGGCCCATCATCCGGATATCGAACTGGTGAAAGTGATCTCTATGCCTGATCGACCGGCCGGTCGTGGGATGGAAATGAAATCACCGGAAGTAATCGAGTTTGCCAAGGCCAATAAAATTCCTTTCATTCAAACTGAAAACATCAATAAGGAACCAGCATTTCTAGCTGAGCTCAAAGAGCTGGAGTTGGATTTTGTGGTGGTGCTCGCCTTTGCCCAGTTTCTCGGCAGCGAAATGCTTACCATGGGAAAGCTTGGTTGCTTTAATATTCATACTTCCATACTGCCAAAGTATCGTGGAGCCGCTCCCATTCAGTACGCTCTCTGGAATGGTGATACTGAAACTGGTGTGTCGATTCAAAAAATGGTTAAGAAAATGGATGCCGGTGATTTAGTTCATTTCCATACGGTGGCCATTGCTCCCACAGAAACCGGAGGCCAGCTTTATACCCGCCTTAAATTTCAAGCGGCGCTGGCGATGAATGACTTCATTACCAAAATTTTAAATAATGAAGTTATCTACATTCCTCAGGATGAGTCACAAGTTTCTTTTGCCCCAACCTTAAAAAAAGAAGATGGGCTTTTGAACTTTGAAGATAAAACTATTTCCCAAATTCAAAACTTGATCCGCGCTCTTGATCCATGGCCAGGAACTTATTGTTTCCTCAATGGAAAACGCATGAAGGTTCTTGCTGCCGAAAAGTATCACGGTAAAATGACACCCGGTAAGGCCCAGAACGATATGGGTTCACTAGTTGTCGGCTGCCTTGATGGAGCCCTTCGCCTGACAGAGGTTCAGCTAGAGGGTAAAAAGCCCTGCAGTGACCGCGAACTTCTAAACGGTATCAAAACCGAGATCATCTTATCTTCTGCCAAGGAATAATATGTCAGTCATTATTTCACCAAGTCTGCTTTCGGTTGATTTCCTTGAGCTTAAAACAGAGATCGAGCGTTTAAATCAAATTGATGATCTGTGGCTTCACCTGGACATCATGGATGCCCACTTTGTTCCCAATCTGACTTTTGGGGAACCGGTCTTAAACAAACTTAAAACCATCAGTAAGCATAAGCTTGATGCTCACTTCATGGTCACAAATCCTGATTTATTTGCTGATAGCTTTAAAGACGTCGGTCTTCATAACTTCACCTTTCATTGGGAAGCTGTGACTCATCATGACCGTTTGATTGATAAATTAAAGTCAATGTATCCATCGGTGGGGATTTCGCTTAATCCGTCTACTCCTATCAATGTTATTCCACCTTACCTCTTGGGTAAGATCGATCTAGTGCTCTTAATGAGTGTCAATCCTGGTTTTGGTGGTCAGAAGTTTATTCCTGAGATCGTAGACAAGGTCATTGAACTGGACCAACTCCGCCACGCTCATGGATTTAATTTTCAGATTCAGGTTGATGGCGGCATCAATGATCAAAATGCTGGTTACTTGATCCAGGCCGGGGCCAATAACCTGGTTGCTGGTTCTTATATCTTTTCTGCTCCTAATAAAGACTATCTCTCTCGTATTAATAAAATTCGTTAAGGTCCAATTATGAACGTTTTCAATTTAACAGGTACTAATTTAACCCTTGAAGATCTCGCCTACATTGCCAAAGCAAAAACTGGTCAGGTCAAATTACAGATCGATCCAGAAGCCTGGAAGAAAATGCATCAATCCCGTGAAGTGGTGATGAATATCGTCAAGAAGGGCAAGCCCGTCTACGGTATCAATACTGGCTTTGGCGCCCTCGCCTCCAAACAAATTGCCGTCGAAGATTTAGAGCAACTTCAATACAACTTGATTCGCTCCCATTGCACTGGTGTGGGCCGACCTTTTAGCCGCGAAGTAACTCGCGCTATCATGCTCGCTCGTGCCAACTGCTTAATTCAGGGTTTCTCTGGCGTCACACCAGAAACCATCGCCCTCCTCCTGGACTTTATTAATCATGGTATTAATCCGGTTATTCCTGAGAAAGGATCAGTCGGCGCTTCTGGTGACTTGGCCCCACTTTCCCACATTGCCCTGGCCTTAATTGGTGAAGGTGAAGTGGAATATGAAGGTAAGATGGTGAAGTCGGACTTTGCTATTCACCAAATCGGCAAGGAACCAGCCAAACTTGGACCCAAAGATGGTCTCGCCTTAATTAACGGAACTTCCGTCATGCTGGCACTAGGAACTTTGGCGCTAGTAGAAGCAAAGAAAATCGTTAAACTTGCTGATATCATCTCCTGCTTAACTCTCGATGCTGTTCGCGGAACTTCTGCCGCTTTTGATGAGCGTATCTCTATGCTTAAGCCTCAACCGGGACAGGTTGATGTTTCCCGCAATTTATTAAAGCTCATCAATGGTTCTGAAATTGCTGTCTCTCACAAGGATGATGGTAAAGTTCAAGATCCATATTCCCTTCGTTGTATTCCTCAAGTCCATGGCGCTTGCAGGCAAACTCTTCGCCACACCGAAGAAGTTTTAAATATCGAGCTGAACTCAGTTACTGATAACCCGTTGGTGTTCATCGAAACTGGTGATGTAATTTCTGGCGGTAACTTCCACGGTGAAGCCCTGGCCTTAACGATGGATTACCTGGCAATGGGTCTTTCAGAAATCTGTAACATCGCTGAAAGAAGAGTTGAGAAGATGATGAATCCTCACTTCTCTGATCTTCCAGCATTCTTAACTAAGAACTCCGGTCTTAACTCGGGTCTAATGATTGCTCATGTAACCATGGCGGCGCTGGCCTCCGAGAATAAGTACCTTTGTCATCCGGCTTCAGTTGATTCCATCCCAACATCAACTGATAAAGAAGACCATGTTTCTATGGGTGTGACATCTGGTAGAAAACTGCATGAAGTGGTCAGCAACGTTCAGTACGGCCTGGCCATTGAACTTCTGTGTAACACTCAGGGAATTGAATTCCTCCGTCCGATGAAATCATCTGCGGCGCTGGAAAAAGTTGTCACACTAGTGAGAAAGCATGTGGAGCCAATTGAAAACGACCGCACTTTCCATAAAGATATCGAAAATTTAACTAAACTCATCCAAACCGAAGAGATCATCCAGGAAGTTGAATCAATTACTGGTGTTCTGGCCTAAGGAGAACGTATGTCAAATATTCCTCTACCTCCTACGGGAGATAAACTTACTTGTAAGGGTTGGCACCAGGAAGCGGCTCTTCGCTGCCTCTTAAATAACCTCCATCCGGATGTGGCCGAAGACCGTGAAAACCTCATCGTTTATGGTGGTAACGGTCAGGCAGCTCGTAACCATAAAGCACTGAACGACATCATTCATTCTTTGCAAAATCTTGAAAACAACGAAACCCTGATCGTGCAATCAGGAAAACCGGTAGCGATATTCCCGAGTAATCCCCAGGGTCCAAGAGTCTTGATTGCTAACTCTAACCTCGTTCCTAACTGGGCCAACTGGGATCACTTCAATAAATTGAAAGACGAAGGCCTCATGATGTACGGCCAGATGACTGCTGGCTCATGGATCTACATCGGCTCACAAGGAATTCTCCAGGGAACTTATGAGACGTTCATGGCCGCTGCCCGTAAGCACTATGGAGAAGGAGCAACTCTCAAAGGTAAGCTCGTTCTAACTGGTGGTATCGGCGGTATGGGTGGAGCACAACCGCTAGCAGTGAAAATGGCAGACGGTGTTTGTCTTTGCTGTGATGTCGATGTGACTCGTATTGAGAAACGACTTAAGACCAAGTATCTCGACGTGCTGGCCAACTCTTTTGATGAGGCGATTGAAATCGCTCTTAAAGCAAAAAATGAAGGCACCGCTCTTTCAGTTGGTGTAGTCGGAAACGGTTCTGAGTTTTTTGATTATGTTCTAAAAAAAGGCATCGTACCTGATCTGGTTACTGACCAGACTTCAGCTCACGATCCGCTCAATGGTTATGTTCCGGACAGAATGTCTTTGGCAGAAGCCACTTCATTAAGAAAAACTGATCCACAAAAATATACCAAACTCTCTTACGAAACTATGGGCCGTCATGTGGAGGCCATGCTGGCTTTCATGAAGAAAGGCTCCCATGTTTTTGATTACGGAAACAACCTGCGCGCAGGTGCGGAAAAAGTTGGTGTTAAAGACGCCTTCGCTTTCCCGGGTTTTGTGCCAGCTTATATCCGCCCACTCTTCTGCGAAGGCTCAGGCCCCTTCCGTTGGGTAGCCCTTTCGGGCGATCCGGATGACATTCGAGTTACCGACGAAGCCTTGAAAGAACTTTTCCCGGAAAACAAATCCATGATTAACTGGCTAGAGAAGGCCGGTAAAATGATTCAATTCCAGGGTCTGCCATCACGCATCTGTTGGTTAAAGTATGGTGACCGTGAAAAAGCGGCGCTGCTCTTTAATAAACTTGTACGTGAGAAAAAAGTTAAGGCCCCAATCGTCATTGGTCGCGATCATCTGGATTGCGGATCAGTAGCGAGCCCTAACCGTGAAACTGAATCGATGAAAGATGGCTCCGATGCTGTTTCTGACTGGCCACTTCTTAATGCCATGATCAATATCAACAATGGCGCCAGCTGGATTTCCCTCCACCACGGCGGCGGAGTAGGTATGGGATTCTCACAACACTCCGGTATGGTGATTGTGTGTGATGGAACTGCCGAGATGGATGAAAGACTTTCCCGTGTACTGAATTCTGATTCAGGTATGGGCATTGTCCGTCACGCCGACGCCGGCTATGACATCGCTTTAGATATCGCCAAGAAGCCAGAAACTAAAATCAAGTTTCCTTCTCTGTAGGATAAAAAATGCTTAAAGCTTTAATAGATTTGAATGAAATTGTGACACTGAAAGGCGCCCATTCCAAAGAGGGGCGCCACTTAGTGGCGGATGATCTTTCAATCATTAAAGATGGGGCCATCGTTTACGATGAATCCAAAATTCTATGGGTCGGGGAAACTACCCGTCTACCAGAACAGTACCGTAACCTTGCTCAAAGTATGAAGGGCCATGTACTGACTCCAGAAGTGGTCGACTCCCATACTCATATTGTCTTTGGTGGCGACCGCGCCCAGGAATATGCCGATCGTTTAAATGGTGTGAGCTATGAAGAAATCGCCAAGCGTGGCGGTGGTATTCTCTACACCATGAAACAAACCAATGAAGCAAGCCAGGAAGAATTATTTCAAACGGCCTGTGAGCGCATTGAACGTTTGCACTCTTATGGCATTGGGACCATTGAAATTAAATCCGGTTATGGACTTAATTTTGAGAAAGAATTTGAAGTCACTCTATTGATTGACCGCTTAAAGAAAAAGTACGCTCCGCGGATTCAGATTTTTAATACTTATCTCGCCGCTCATGATGTGCCCAAATCCTTTCAGTCATCAGCAGATTATATGGCAAAAGTAGTTATTCCTCTGCTGGAAAAACTCGCACCGCTAAAGGTGATCGATGCCGTTGATATCTTCCATGAAAAAAATTATTTCACGGCGGATGATGTCGAGCTGCTTTTTAATAAGGCCCAATCACTGGGTATTGCCTGCAAAACTCATGCTGATGAATTAAATGACAATGATGGTGCTGCCCTCGCTATTAAGCATGGCGCTTTGTCGGCCGATCATCTGTTAAAAATTTCAAGCTCCGGCATTAAAGCACTCGCTGGTAGTCAAACTGTGGCGACCCTACTGCCGGGAACCGCTTTTTTCCTGGGAAAACCCCTGGCCCCGGGCCGTGCTCTTTTGGATGGCGGTGCGAAGGTGGCCATTGCCTCTGACTACAATCCAGGTTCTTGTCATTGCGATAACGTTCTCTTAGTAGCCTCTATGTCTGCTGCGCAGTTAAAGCTCAATCAAGCGGAACTGTGGAGTGGGATCACCCTCAATGCCAGCGCGGCTCTTGGTTTTAAAAATCAAGGGGCGATCATTCCGGGCATGAAACCTCGTTTCTCGTTATTTAAAACAGAAAGTCTTTCACACATTACTTATAACTGGGGAAGAAATTTCGCGGTTAGTTTGCCTTAAGCGACTTATCAATCAGAGATAAAAATTCCGGATCCATGAAGTTGTGAAGCTTCTTATTCACATAAATGACTTTGCCTTGATGATAGACAATAGAGACGGGATAGGTCCTGATCAAAAACTTCTCGGCAACCCGTTCATAAGGGTCCTCAACCGATTCGAAATTTAATTTAAACTTAGCTTCAGTCTTCTTGATCAAATTGGCCTGATCTTCAGTATCACCGTTGATGCCAATGACCTTAACTTTACCCTTATATTTTTCCTGAAATTCCACCAAGCTGGGGAATTCTTTTAAACAAGGTATGCACCAAGATGCCCAGAAATTAAGCAGGATAATAGGCGTCGGATCTTTCTTGAGTTCAATGGTCGTATTTTTAGTGGTCGTTAAATTAAGTGTTTGGAAATTAGTCTCATATACGGAGTACTTTTGTTTATCGGCATCGACTAATTGTGCGTTACTATTAAAGGCATCCCATAGGATTTGGGTGGAAAGAAATCCACTAAAGGCCATAATAAAGAGAATAACGGGAATTAGTTTTCTGTTCATCGTGACTCTAACTTACCCCATATGGATAGCTTTATGAAGCCCTGGAAGATGCTACCTTATTTAAAACTAAAAAAGTCGCTGGGCGAGCGTGGCCAGTCGATTGTGGAATTTGTCTTATTGCTGGCTGTTATCAGCGGCATTTCTTATGGTTTTGTCGCGCTCATGAATAAAAATGTAGCGCGATATTGGGAATATTCTGCCAATCTAATAGTTAATGATAAGCCAGGTGGCCCTAAGGCCGTTTCCCTGGACTAATAATTTTTGAATTAAGGACAGATTCATGAATTTTATTTTGGCCATCGACCAAGGCACAACCGGCACGACTTCTTTACTCATCGATGCCACTTCTCTGAAGATTCTCGACAAAGAAAAATCCGACTACCGTCAAATATATCCTAAACCAGGTTGGGTGGAGCATGACCTCGACGATATCTGGACTTCGGTTTCTCAGTCAGTTGGAGCTATACTAAAAAGAACGAAGATCAATCCTCAACATATCATCGGCATTGGTATCACTAATCAGCGGGAAACGACCTGCGCTTACGACAAAAAGGGTAAGCCGCTTCATCATGCTATTGTGTGGCAGGATCGACGAACAGCTGCCTACTGCGAAGAAAATGCTGAACGCTATAATCAGATTTGCCGTAAGAAAACCGGTCTGCCACTTGATCCTTACTTTTCAGGCTCTAAAATGCGTTGGTTCCTGGATCATGTCCCAGCTGTGAAAGTTGCTGCCGACCGAAAGGACCTGTGCCTATCAACGGTCGATACTTTCCTGGTTCACCGCCTGAGCGCAGGAACAAGTTATGTGACCGAGCCTTCCAATGCTTCTCGAACCATGCTGATGAATCTGAAAACATTTAACTGGGACAGTGAGCTTCTAAATTTCTTTGGTATCTCCAAGGAATTTCTTCCGGAGATCAGAGAATCATTCAGTAATTTTGGCGTGACTAAAAACGCTGGCATCCTCCCGGATGGTATTCCTATTCTCTCCATTTTGGGTGACCAACAAGCAGCACTTTTTGGTCAGGCCTGCGTTCGAGTTGGAGACATTAAATCCACTTATGGAACCGGTGCCTTCCTACTATTAAATACTGGTGAAAAGATTGTTCATTCAACCACCGGTCTTTTGACTACTGCCGCTTATGCTTTCCGTGGCCATAAAGTTTATGCCCTGGAAGGATCCGCCTATATCGCAGGCGCTGCTGTTCAATGGTTGCGAGATAATCTGAAGTCGATTAAATCATCTGCCGAGGTTTCGGAACTCGCCAGTCAGGTCACTGACTTATCAGAAATGGAACATATTCTCTTCCTACCGTTTTTTACCGGGATCGGAACACCTTATTGGAATCCCCATGCTAAATCAGCGATCATCGGCCTCACCCGAGATACCCACAATGGCCACATTGCTCGCGCTTGTTTAGAAGGAATCGCCTTATCCCTCAATGATTCAGTTGCTAGCTTTAAAAAAGATTTTCCTCAACTCAATGATATTCGAGTTGATGGTGGTGCCGCAGCCAATGATCTCCTGATGCAAATGCAGGCGAATTTCTCTCAGAAATCAATCCTAAGACCAGAGGTCATTGATACCACCGCTTTTGGCGTAGCCGTCGGTTGCTTAGTGGGATTAGGTGAGGTTGGCATTGAAGATATGGGCAAATTCTGGCGCCTGGAACGGGAATTCAACCCACAAGTTAGTTCTTATTACCAAAATAAGAAGGCCCTGTGGGATGAAACCATTAAGCGACTTTATCTTTAAGCTTATTTAAAAAGCAGATTTTTTAACTCACTGGCCTTGGTGATACCAACGATGTCCAGTTTGTATTTACCTTTAAAGTCTTCAGCAGCGCGCTTAGAAGTGATGACCCGTTTGTAATTCATTTGGGCCACCTCTTTTAGGCGCATCTCCATCATCGGCACTGAACGCACTTCACCGGTCAGACCAACTTCTCCCAGAAAAAGTGTGTCGTTGGGTACCGGCGTCTGATAATAAGAACTAAGCAGTGAAGCGATGACGGAAAGATCATTTTCTCGCGTTGTGAGTTTCATGCCACCCACGACATTCACATAAATATCATTATAGGAAAGAGGAATTCCTAAATACTTATCAATCACTGCCACCAGTAGCGCCACCCGATTTGAATCGAGTCCCTGGGTTGTTCTTCGTCCCACAGCAAACTTGTTTTCCACTACCAGTGCCTGGATCTCTACAAAGAGTGAGCGGCTCCCTTCTAAAATACAAGTTAATGAGCGCCCGTATGAACCAGGAAGGGACTGCTCCAGAAAATACTGCGATGGATTTTTAATCTCCACCAGTCCCTTTTCCTGCATTTCAAAAATTCCCACTTCATTAGTATTTCCGAAACGGTTTTTCATCACTCGGAGCATCCGGTACTGACCGAGCTGATCACCTTCAAAGTAAATAACCGTATCCACCATGTGTTCCAAAATTTTTGGTCCAGCGATCTGCCCCTCTTTGGTCACGTGACCAATAATGAAACAAGTTAAGTCATAAGCCTTGGCATAATTCATCAACTCATAGGTCACTTCACGAATTTGCGTCAGCGTACCGGCTGCGGAATCAACCTGATTGGAGTGCGTGGTCTGAATGGAATCGAGTACTAAAAATTTGGGTTTTAATTCTTTAACTTGTTCTAGAATTTTCTGCCAGTTGGTTTCATTGAAAATATAAAAACCATTGTTATGCACACCCAGACGTTTTGAACGTTGAGCAACCTGGGATTCCGACTCCTCACCACTGACATAGAGAATGCGCTCATCACCATATTCATTAAGGAGTTTTCCGCACACCTCCATCAAGAGCGTGGACTTACCAATTCCTGGTTCACCGCCGATCAAAGTCAGGGAACCAATGGTAACTCCACCGCCCATCACCCGGTCAAATTCCCCGATCTTGGTGTAGTAGCGATGAACATTTTCATGCTCAATTTCATTAATGGTTTTGGGACGACTTTCCCGTCCGGAAATAGATTTGGGAGCTCCCTTACTGGGCTTGATGGTTTCTTCTTCTGAAAAAGAATTCCACTGATTACAATCGGGACATTTACCCAACCACTTGGCAGACTTGTATCCACACTCCTGACAGGTAAAAACCGTTTTAATTTTGGCCATCTTATCCCTCGATCATTTTCATTAATTGCGCTTCATTAATTATTGGTACGCCTAAACTTTTGGCCTTCACGAATTTACTGGAACTGCTTTCTTCTTCGTTGGTCACCAGATAGTTCAAATTCTTTGAAACCCCGGCAATAACTCCGCCGTTCATTTTAATCATTTTTTCAATCTGTGGACGAGGCTGACTGAGTTCTCCAGTTAGGCAAAACTTAAGTCCAGAAAGAGGGCCTTCTCCAGAGGAGATTTCATCGGCCTTAACCACCACCCCGACACTTAACAGTTCTTCAATCAAGGACTGTTTCTTTTTAAGTGATTTCAGAATTGAGAGTGATGATTTCTCAGCAAAGCCCTCGATCTGAAGCATTTTATCTAGCGTGATCTGCTGGATTTTCTCCAGCGTATTGTAGCCTTGAGCGATGATCTTTTCACTTTTGGCGATGGATACTCCCTCAACTCCGATGGCAGAAATGAACTGGGCGAGTCCCAGTGATTTCGTTTTTTGAATATTCTCATACATTTTAGTGGCAAGTTTCTCTTTCACTTTATCAAGTAGAAGGAAATCATCTTTTTCCAGGCGGTAAAGATCAGGAATGCCCACCACCAGACCCTTGTTGATTAATTCATCAAGTCTTTTATCGGAGACATCATCAATGCCAGCCTTGTGAACGTAATTTAAAATGACTTCTTTTACTTTGGCTGGGCAAGATTCATTTTCACAAAACAGCCAAATATCTTCGATCACTAGTTTTGAGTCACAGCTCGGGCAATTTTCTGGATAAACAAACTTATTCTCAGAGCGCTCCACCACTCCTAAAAATTTTGGAATAACTTCCCCGGAACGAATAATTTCGATCTTATCGCCTGCTTTTAACTGAAAGTTTTGAACCATACCAAAATTATGCAAGGTCACTCTTCCAATAACGGCACCCGAGAGCTCAGTGGGCTCAATTAGTGCAACCGGAGTAAGGGTTCCGTTACGGGAAACACCCCATTCAATATCTTGGATGCGAGCGACCTTAGTCTCACCTTGAAATTTAAAGGCAAGCTTGTAGCGCGGATGATGGCTGGTTTCCCCTAATTCTTCGTGCAGTTTCAGATTATCATAAACCAGCACAAGACCATCGATCAGATAATCTCCACCAGACATAAAATCTTTGGCTTCTGCGATTCTTTCCTCAAGTCCCTTTCCGCTTTTATGAACCAGATAATCCGGCGTCACAAAACCAAAACTTTTTAGCTTATCAAGCTTTTGATGTTCACGACTAAACTTCTCTTCATTAATTAAGTCAAAAGCCTGGAAGCTTAAGTGACGGCTCAGCTGAATATTTTCTTTTCGACCCAGTAGACCTGCGACGATATTTCTTTGAGAGGTCGGCGCCTCAAGGCCCAAATCCTGCATTTCCTTAGAGAGAATAAAAAAGTTTTTTTCGATACAGAATACTTCCCCTCTGATTTCCAAATTTTGACTACCAGGAATGTGCTTGGGTATATCAGGAATAAAAACCGCTTTCTTGGTAATGTTCTCTCCAAAAACACCGTCACCACGGGTCTTGGCGGTTACCAAATGACCATTTTCATAAATCAGGGAACAGCTGGAGCCGTCGATTTTAAAAACAGAAACAACTTCTTCGTGGCCCACCCATTTTTTTAAATCATTTTCATCATAGGTTTTATCCAAGGAAAGCATCTTTCTTTGGTGTTCCACCTTGTTTAGGGTTTCGGTTTGCTTAAAACCCACAAGCTCTAGCACAGGATTGGCTGGATCCAGGGACTTTAGTTCATCTTCGTAGAGATCGTATTGTTCATCGGATATCTCGGCATGACCAAGATAGTAGCGTTCTTTGTGATGAAGGATGAGTTTTTCGAGTTCTTGAATTCTCTTTGTTTTCATCCCTTAGGTTTATCATTTTTATTCTAAAAATTAAACGAAACGCCGAGTTTTAGACGATTGTCTTTATAGGAAAGTTCTTTAAAAGCACCGTTAAATTTAGCTTTACGGGACATCGTTTCAAAACTGCCGTCGACAGTCATTCGCGGTGTATATTGATATTTGACACCAATTTCTAAATCCAAGGAAGAGACACTCTTGGACGAGCCGTAAATTTCATCGTCTTCGCTAAATGATGGAAATGGGATAAATTCGGCTTGAGCAAATAACCGGTATTCTCGATTAATGGGAATATTGGCATTTGTCCCTAAAAGTAGTCCTGAAATGTTGTTTTTACCAAAACCATCCACTTCAGAAACATCCTGGTCAAAGCTGTAGTTAGCATAACCAGCATACAAATCAATTTGCGGACCGTAGAAGAATCCAATCGGCAAATATTTATAACCACCAGTAAGTTTAAATGTTCCATTGTTAGTACTGACATCCGACTTGTCCGGATTGCCTGATGACTTACTTAAGGTTCCCAGTGAACGGTCAATTTCTAAAGATGCAAAATACTGACGGGTGATCCACCCCTCCACGCGAAAGTCGATCCCGAAAAGATTTCCACTCATCCGGTTTGACCCACTAGGAGTGGTGGTATTCAAACTGGAACTTGAACCAAATAAAGCAACTGAAACAATTCCCAATGTACCTGGTGATTGATCTTCTTTTTCGCCAATCGTTGGATCTTCAATGACTTCGTCACTTCCCTCTTCTAATCGCACCCAATCTCCACTGGAGACTTTATTTCCACTCTTGTAAGCGGAGATCATACCTAGGGCTTGATTACCAGAAACACTGAAAACCTTCCCTTCAGCAACGGTTCTGGTTTCCCAGTCCACAATTTTTTTCAGCAAGGGATGCTTCTTTTTGTTCACCGGTCGCTTCACAATAAATCTTTGTCCCGCCTGGACCGGGAAACTCTTGTCGACATCCATGGTAACCTGATCACCCAGAATGCCATTAATTTGAGCATCGTAAGGAATCATTTTGGAATACATCTGTAGCCAGTTTTGCACCAGACGAGAAATTTTTTCTATCTCATCACTGTTAAGCAGGGTCTTTTCATTGAAATATATATCTTCGCCGTTTTCACCAAAAACAGTTATCTCAACTTCTACACCGTCGATCTCATTTTTCAAATTAACAAGTACCAGCGAGCCAGCCTTTAATTTTTCAGAGACGGTCTTTAAAACTTCTTTAGTCTTGAGATATTGCGGAAGGTTTTCACGATAGCGACTAAAAATATTGATCATTTCCGAATTGGAAACGTAGGAACACCAGCTACTTCTTCTTAAGTCATTTTCCACTTCTTCAAAAACTTTAAAGCCTATGGCCCCCCCCACTCCGTCTGTAACCGGCAACAGTGTGCATCGTCTCATGGATGTTTGCGCCAGAGTGGTAAAAGAAAGTGTCAAACCAAGAAACAGTAATAAATATTTCATAGGATAATTGGTAACTCTGGTGGAAGCTCTGCTGGTTGATTTTTTATCGACTGCTTTTCATAGATTTCGATCAGCATTTTTAATTCATTATTCTCTTCGCGCAATTGTCTTATTTGCGTGCGTAACAATTCCACTTCGAGCTTAACCCTAAGAACTTCTTCTCCTTCGCGTAACTTTACTTTTTCAGTTGAAGGCACGTAGATAAAATACTTTCCGTTTTCTTCTTTGTGCTTCAAAATATTAGTCTTGATATGTCTTCGTATGGTCGAAATGGAGACATTCTTATAGCGAGAATAGTCATTGATGGATAGCCAGACACCTTCAGTGGCGTTCATGATTGCTCCTTTAGCATTAATCTTTATGTTAAAGAATCCGATGAAGATGTGCAAAATCAAAATTTTTGTAAAAGTTGAGTAGAGATGTCGGTTGATTTGAACGAACTAAAAAATAAAAAAATCGCACTCGTACTTTCCGGCGGGGTAGTAAAGGCAGCGGCCTGGCACCTCGGCGTAACCCTGGCCCTGGAAGAACTGGGTTTTCACCTCAAAAGTAATAAAAATTCTTCCGCCGCCCATGACCTCAATCAAAGAAGCTTGGAAATCGGTACCTATGTGGGCTCCTCTGCCGGAGCAATGATTTGTGTTTACCTGGCGGCTGGCTATACCCCTCAGGATGTAATTCAGGCCACCTTGGGAATCAAGGGTTCCAAACTCAAAGGTATTACCTACAAAGATATGTTTGCCATCAAACGGCCTGACCTTAAGGCCCCTAAAGGGGACTTATACTTTCCGCTGGATGGTTTTCCCACTCTGGTAAAAAACATTTTAAAACCGGTCATCTCGCTGCCTGGTTTATTTACCACCGAAGGAATCAGGAACTACCTGCTACAAAATGTGATTGAAAATGACCGCTTTGAAGACTTTGCCGCTGATCTTTTCATCGTGGCGACCCAGCTAGATCACTCAAGAAAAGTTATTTTTTCTAAATATAACTACCCTAATCCTTCTCATGACAGCACTTCCGTTTATTATACTGGCACCAATGTCTCGTATGCGGCAGCGGCCAGTATGAGTGTTCCGCCTTTTTACTGCCCCTATCCCATCAAAAATCGTCTTACTAACGGGATCGATTACTATATTGATGGTGAAATTCGTGAAACGCTCTCTACCCATGTGGCAGAAGACAATGGCTGTGATGTAATTATTAGTTCCTGGACCCATACACCTTATCATTTTCATGACGAGGTCGGCTCGCTGGTTAACTATGGTCTTCCTCCCATCGCCATCCAGTCCATTTATCTGATGATTCAAAAAAAGATTGTCGCCTCCCGGGCCGAACGGGCCAAGGCGATTGATATTATCGACACGGTTAACGACTATATGAAGATGGAGAAGTTTTCGCAGACTCATCGCCGGGAAATCATGGCGATCCTCCAGCGTAAGCTCAATATCAATCCCAAGGTTAAGTTGATCGATATTTTCCCAGATCATCACGACTACAAATTGTTCTTTGCTAATTCCTTCTCACTAAACTCCAAGGTTTCGGCCCATGCCGTTGAAGCCGGCTACAAGCGCGCCATGCAGATTTTGGGCCCTAAATGATCCGTAAATATATTTTAATGGCGCTCGCGACACTCATTTTAGTCACGGCTTCTGATCCATTTTTTGGAATTGAACTCAGTTTCAAACCACTTCCCAAAGAAGAACGGACCGATGTCACTGAACGTTTATGGATGTCGACTGATGCCTTCAGACCTTATCTCACGGATTATGAAGACAAAGTTTCTGACCTTTTCCCGGTGACTCCTTACTATTATCCCAATGTGCACTTCTGGTTTTTAATCTACACCCAGTTTGAATCAAGCTCGGTGGTGATTCACGACAAATCTGATATCTCTATTATCTATAAGGTCCTGGATTTCTCCTCACTTCATGAAAAGAAACTTCCCCTAAACACCATCTATGTTCTTCAGGATAAAATCTCTGAGGAAAAAGTTAAGGATCTTAAAAAAGATCTGGAAGACCTGGCCAAAGATCCTTACTCCAACACTGCCGAAGCAAAGAACATTCTGCGCACTCTTAAACAGGCGAATATTACCCTACCCTCCGGAAAATCCGAGCGCAGTATCCTGTTCACCAAACTCAAAAAAAACCTCCGCACCCAAACCGGGCAAAAGAACTTCATCCGAAACGGAATTGTTCAGTCTCTTCCCTATCAGTCGTTTTTTACCCGTTATTTTACCGACAAAAAACTGCCGAAAGAATTGGTCGCAATTCCTTTTCTGGAATCGAGCTTCAATCCCCACGCTCACTCAAAAGTTAGCGCCGTTGGGGTTTGGCAATTCATGCCACTCATTGCCAGCTTCTTTATTCCCAAACGTACAAATTACGTTGATTACCGCTCCAATGTGGGAGTCTCCTCACTGGCCGCCGGTTTCTTGCTGGCGGAAAACTTTCAGATCATGAAGTCCTGGGACCTGGCCGTTACCGCTTATAACTCGGGCACAAAACACCTGCTCAAAACCAAGCGGGAATTAGGCGGAGATAAGGTTGACCTGGAAGCCATTATTAAACATAGCGACTCTGAACACTTTGGTTTTGCTTCTAAAAATTTTTACAGTGAATTCCTGGCCCTGGTGCATACCCTGGCCTATCGTGAAGAACTCTTCGCTGACTTGCATGCCTCCGATCGCGAGGATGTGGACGAAGAATTAAAGTACTTTCTTACCAAATGCCCTATTCGCTTACCTGGTTCCCTTAATCAGAAATTAATCTCTGACCTGAATTATCATAATCATCACATCTCTAAACTTAAGGGCGCTCTGCCACGAGGCTTGATTCTGACGACTAAATCAACTCTGCCCGCCGCTAAATTTCTGCCGGTTTCCTATAAGGATCTGTTGAAAATGAAGCCTAAAGACTGGGGATCGATTTTAAAGAATCAAAGTTGTTCTACAAGATAAGTATTTGGTGAGCAGTAACTACCAAGATATTGAACAGTTCCATCTTGATAAGTAATTTTGAAATTGATTTTTGCGTCTTGGGCATAATCTGGGGCACCCTGATTTTCACCCAAAACAATAACCTTTCTGCTTTTTGGTCCAACTGAATCATAGAACTTACCGTCAGCATCCAGGATCTGGGTTGAAGTCACAAGTGATGCCCCAACTGATTCGCCGGCAACATCTACTTTCAGAGCTTCTTTATTAAGATTTACCTGGATTAAACAACGGTTACCGAGATTTGAATCTTCAAACTTGGAAAGGATATAGCGCATAAAGTTTTCAGAAGGAATTTCCAGATTGTTTTGATCTTTAAATCCTACGAAAAGTGGCTCTGCCTGGTGAGTTAGCTCCAGATATTTACGGGCACCCAAAAGGGTCTTATTAAAGTTCGTCTTATAAGTATGGTTATTTAATTTCTTAGCAGTGTTATTGGTTGCAAATTCTTTAACCGATTCTGATGAAATCACCAGCGCGGTTTTTTCCTTGGCCAGCAGATCCTCTTCTATCAGGCTTACTTTTTCAGAAAGCACATCTTCAAAATAGTTCGAATCAAAAGTCAGTTCTCTTTCGTGGATATGAATGATTTTAGAAGTCACTTCAGCTTTCATGTCTTTATAACTTAAAAGAGCATTTCCAGCTTTCACACCCATGAATAACTGATAACGGAAGTCATCGCTCTCAGTTACCAGTAAATCACCATCGAGGCGAAGCACTTGTGAATAAGGAACATCCAAGGTTGCGCCTTCCACATTATCATCAAGTTCTACTAAAACGGCACCGACAGCACCGCGCGCCTCATAGGGGGCCAGTAATTCATTGAACTTTTCTTCCTGGATCATTGGAACTGAAACACCAGTGGTTTCAGAATCCAGAATAAGATCAGTATTAGTAGGAGCGTAACCTCTTTTAAGGATAGACACCGATCTGGTCATACGTGGCTGGGCCATTTCTTCATTAAGGGTGACGTATCCTGCACCGTAATCTTGCACAGCTGCACTTAGATCATCCTGGAAGCGAACTTCAAATCCAGCTTCAGGAAAAGACTTAGTCATATCAGTCGCAGCGATTTGGATAGTCATGTTGACCGGATAAGATTTGTGACTAACAAGGGCGCTTTTTTCTGAAGCTTCTTCCTGAGTAGTCACTGCTTTTTGGGCTGCAACTTTCTTGGCCTTTTTAGCAACTGGAGTTACGGTTGGTTGAATAATCTTCTTTTCTGCAACTTCAATTGTTTGGGTAGTCACAGTTCCAACCACCGGCATTTTTTGCTCTTTCAAATCGGCTTGAGCTTTTGAATAGTCAAAGGCAAGAAGATCATCGATGGCGACTACTTCGCTTTTGTTATCCACGGCCTCCACACTGTCAACGGCCTCCACATTATCCACGCTGTGGACAACTTCTGGAACGGTTTGTGTATTTTCTGTAGTTGGAGCTGGTTCATTAATTGGAGCGGGCTGAGGAGCCACAGCTACTTTCTCATCTGCATATTCAAAGAATTCCGGCTCTGCTTCAGTTTCTACAGCTGCTAGTTTTGTAGAAACCTCGTCTTTAGCCTCGGCGATCATTTCATAAGAAAAGTCTTTATATAGAGCAATGAGGTTTGATTTTAATTCTTGGTTAATCACTACTGGCTGAAGTTTTACTGGTTCATAAAAAGGAAGCTCAGCGTGGGCAACTTTTTCCACAACAAGTTGTGGAGCTGGTTTTTTAACAATCGCTTTCTTTACAATAACTACCGCTGGTTTAACGATCTCTTTTTTCTGAGCCGGAATTTGAATTTCAGCAAAATGCATTTCTGGCGCTTCGATCGCCGCAGTTTCTGTCGCTGCAAGTTCTGTATTAGATAAGAGGGAGAAGTAGCTTGTAGAGAAAGATACTGTCGTCATTTCAGGCATCATAAAACGCACGGCTACACTACCCACAACCAGATACATAACAAGCGTAAGAGATGTTAAAATTCGCGTTAGCATTAACGACATATTCTTTTATTTTAATAGAAGAGCGAAATTTTTACGGTAGTTAAAAGCTGCCGATCATCACTTTCTGCGTAATCAATTCAATAATTTAGATGAAAAATGATGGTTAGCCATGAATAGGCGTAGGGCTTGGACAAAAAAAGCCCCACATTTGAGTGGGGCTTTCGCTTACTTGAGATTTGCGAGTCTTAAACGAAGCTCGGCTCTTTCCATTTTGCGGCGGAACTTTATAAGGTCCACATCCGATAATGAATCTTTGCCTGATAAACGATCGTGGGCCTTGGCCTTAGCAGCTTTAGCACGTTCTAGATCGATATCTTCTGCACGTTCAGATGTAAAAGAAAGAATAGTCACAGTATCCTGTAAAACTCGGCAAAGGCCAGCTGTCACGGAAAAGTGACGAGTCCCCATTGGAGTCTTCGCAGTTAAAACCCCAGTGCTCAACTCAGTTAATATGTGAGTATGGTCGGGGAGAATATTAATCTCCCCACGAACAGTTGGAATTACAATGTCATTACACTCAAGATCTTTAATCACTACACCTTTGGGTGTGAAAAGATTGAGTTTAAAGGCTGATGCCATAATTACTTCCCTTCAGAAAGCTTCTTAGCTTTTTCGTGAACCATGTCGATTCCACCAACAAGGTAGAAAGCTTGTTCTGGAAGGTGATCAACTTCACCAGCAAGAATCGCTTTGAAACCTTTAATTGTGTCTTCGATTTTCACGAATTGTCCCGGAATACCAGTGAACTGTTCAGCAACGAAGAACGGCTGAGAAAGGAACTTCTGGATCTTACGAGCACGTGCCACGAGTTTCTTATCATCTTCAGAAAGTTCATCCATACCAAGAATGGCGATGATATCCTGAAGTTCTTTATATTTTTGAAGAACTGACTGAACTGCACGGGCAGTTGCATAGTGGTCAGCACCCATGATTTCTTCTGAAAGAATTGTCGATGAAGATGTAAGAGGATCAACCGCAGGGTAGATGCCAAGCTCAGCAATCGAACGAGACAATTCAGTAGTAGCATCCAAGTGAGCAAAGGTAGTTGCAGGAGCTGGATCGGTATAGTCATCCGCAGGAACGTAAACGGCCTGGATTGAAGTAATTGATCCATCTTTTGTAGAAGTAATACGCTCTTGCATTGCTCCCATTTCAGTACCAAGTGTTGGCTGATATCCCACCGCAGATGGAATACGACCAAGAAGCGCAGAAACCTCTGAACCAGCTTGAGTAAAGCGGAAGATGTTATCTACGAAGAAAAGAACGTCTTGCTTCTCTTCATCACGGAAATATTCAGCAACTGAAAGACCAGTCAAAGCAACACGTGCACGTGCTCCAGGTGGCTCGTTCATCTGGCCGTAAACTAGGGCAGTTTTTGTAAGAACTCCAGAGTCCTTCATTTCGTGCCAAAGATCGTTACCTTCACGAGTACGCTCACCTACACCAGCAAATACAGAGAACCCCCCGTGCTGAGTAGCGATGTTGTTAATAAGTTCCATAATAAGAACTGTTTTACCCACACCGGCACCACCGAATAGACCAATTTTTCCACCCTTAAGGTAAGGAGCAAGAAGGTCGATTACTTTAATACCTGTGAAGAATGGCTCTTTCTTAGTTGATTGGTTAGCAAACTTAGGAGCTTCACGGTGAATTGGGTATGATTTTTTGTTACCGATTGGGCCAGCTTCATCCACTGCTTCACCGATAACGTTAATGATACGACCAAGAGTTTCACGACCTACAGGAGCTTGAATTGGAGCTCCAGTGTCCTTCACTTCCTGACCGCGGGCAAGACCTTCAGTTGCATCCATAGCGATACAACGAACCATGTTGTTACCAAGGTGTGATGCTACCTCAACAGTGAGGTTACCTTCTCCGCCTGGCAAAGTTTTGTTAGTGATCTTGAGAGCGTTGTAAAGCGCCGGAAGCTTTCCATTAGAAAACTCTACGTCGATTACTGGTCCCAACACCTGACGAATTACGCCTGTATTTTGTTCCATTTGAATGGCTCCTTAACCGTTTAGAGATTCAGCACCAGCAACAACCTCGGTCAACTCAGTTGTAATTCTCGCCTGTCTCATCTTATTCATTTTTAGTGATAATTTCTTAATAACTTCTTTACTGTTCTTCGATGCATTTTCCATCGCATTCATACGAGAGCCGTGCTCAGAAGCAATGGCATCTAGTACGCATGTATAAACGGTAGTGAGATAAACTTCCGGCACCAAAGTGTCCAGAATTTGTTCAGCACTAGGCTCATATTTAAAGTCATAAGGGTACTTAGACTTGATGGTCTCTTTATCAGAAGCAGATACTTGCATAGGAAGCAGCTGTCTAACTTTAGAATCAAAAGCAATCGCTGAAATAAATGAGTTATAAGCAACGTAAACCTTGCCTACTTCGCCACCAATAAACATGGCACCCAACTCATCTGCAACCTTACGAATTTCTTCATAAGTTGGATCAGCTTTCGCAAAAGTGAACGATTTACCAATGTTCACTTCTTTTTGAATA
Source organism: Bacteriovoracaceae bacterium (assembly GCA_023701435.1). GTDB lineage: Bacteria > Bdellovibrionota > Bacteriovoracia > Bacteriovoracales > Bacteriovoracaceae > Peredibacter. The sequence goes on from JAMPXB010000010.1 coordinate 68,806, forward strand.
AGTTCACGAACTTTTCTACCAATGAAGAAGAACTTCAGATCTTCGTCCTGATGTTCAGCAGTGAAGCGTCTGACTGTTTTAGCGAGAGATGAGTTATATCCTCCGCAAAGACCTTTATCAGAAGAGATCACCAGCACTACAGCTTTATTATTTTCCTTCGGTGTGAAGTACTCATTTGTGTAGTCAGTAGCCAGGGCGGATACCGTACGAACGGTTTCTTCCAGCTCTGTTGAATATGGACGAAGACCTAAGATTCGGACCTGAGCCTTGTTCAACTTTGCAGCTGAAACAAGCTTCATGGCCTTCGTGATCTTGAAAGTACCTTTGGTACTTTTGATCTTTATCTTTAGGTCTTTAATATTTGCCATGGTCTTTAATCCTTAAAATTAAACCTTATAGCTTGCAACGAAGTTCTTAATGATTTCTACAATCTTAGCTTCATTTTCAGCTGACATTTGCTTCTCAGCTCTCATTGCATTCATAAGGTCTGCGTGACGAGAGTTAAGAGCGGCCAAGAGATCTTTTTCTACTTGCTGGATTTTTTCTACAGCAATTGAATCGAAGAACCCTTTAGTTGCAGCAAAGATAGAAACCGACTGATCGATAACATCCATTGGTGAGTACTGGGCTTGCTTAAGAAGCTCAACCAGACGTGAACCACGGCTAAGCTGTCTTTGAGTAGCTTCATCAAGGTCAGAACCAAACTGAGCAAACGCTGCAAGTTCACGGTACTGAGCAAGATCCAGACGAAGAGTACCAGCAACTTTTTTCATTGCTTTAATTTGAGCAGAACCACCAACTCGAGAAACCGAAAGACCAACGTTTACCGCTGGACGGATACCAGAGTTGAAAAGATCTGATTCAAGGTAAATCTGACCATCTGTAATAGAAATAACGTTTGTAGGAATATAAGCTGCAACGTCACCTTCTTGAGTTTCAATGATTGGAAGAGCTGTAAGAGATCCAGCACCCAGTTCATCGTTAACTTTACAAGCACGCTCTAAAAGACGTGAGTGAATGTAGAATACGTCTCCTGGGAATGCTTCACGGCCTGGTGGACGACGAAGAAGGAGAGAAAGCTGACGGTAAGCCTGAGATTGTTTTGTTAAGTCATCGTAAACGATAAGCGCGTGCTTACCAGCATCACGGTAGTACTCACCCATTGTACAACCTGTGTACGGAGCAAGGTACTGAAGTGGAGCTGAGTGAGAAGCTGTAGCAGAAACGATGATTGTATATTCAAGAGCACCAGCTTCAAGAAGCTTTTGGTAAACCTGACGAACAGTTGATTGCTTCTGACCAATGGCCACGTAAACGCAAACAACGCCCTTACCTTTTTGGTTAATAATTGTATCAACGGCAACAGCTGTCTTACCAGTCTTACGGTCACCAATGATAAGCTCACGCTGACCACGACCAATTGGGATCATGGCGTCGATAGCTTTAATACCAGTCTGCATTGGCTCGTGAACTGATTTACGAGCAATAATTCCCGGAGCTTTAATTTCCACGTTACGGAATTCAGTAGCTTTAATTTCACCCTGACCGTCGATTGGCTCACCGATTGCGTTTACTACGCGACCAAGAAGAGCGTCACCAACAGGAACAGATACGATTTTTTCTGTACGCTTAACAGTTGAGCCTTCTTTAATTGATTCGTCGTTACCAAGAACCACGATACCAACGTTGTTAGCTTCAAGGTTAAGAACCATTCCCTTTACACCACTTTCGAACTCAACAAGCTCTCCAGCAAGAACGTTTTTTAATCCAAATACGCGGGCCACACCGTCACCAATTGTGAGGACAGTCCCAATTTCATTCATCTGCAAGCGAGATTCAAAGTTTGCAATTCGCTCTTTGATAATGCCTGTGATTTCTTCAGGTCTGATTGATGTACTCATCTAAAATCCCTTCCCTTTTTGGGGTTATTATTCGCCAAGAATTGATTGTTTAAATTGTTCTAATTGATTGTCTAAAGATGCATCCAACTGCAGATCTTCAACAGTTACTTTGTAACCTGCTGATAGATTTGTATTTTGGACATAATCTAAATGTGGTTCACGACCAAATTTAGTTTTAAGAAAGCCTTCAATTTTAGCCTTGAACGCAGGATCAACCTGAACGTCAGTGCCTTCAATTGTTCCTTTCATGAAGCCTCTTCTTTCATCATCCATAACGATCACTTCTTTAATGATCATAGGAAGAATCCCGATTCTCTTTTCATCGATAAGGAATTTAATTGTTTCTGTAGTGATTGGAGAAAGAGCAAGTTTTTTTGCAACTTCTGTGAATACTACTTTTTTCTCTTCAAGAGTGAAGAGTTCCAGGAACATCAAGTTTTCAAGTTCGTTAGACTTATTGATAACTTCTGTAAGTTTAGTCAGCTCATCAGCGATTTGAATTTTTTTCTCATCACCAAGTTCCAAAAGAGACTTAGCGTAGACTCTGGCAACTGCTTGTTCTTTCATCTTATAGCCCTTGCACAAGTTTCGAAGAAACTTTGTTTTGATAATCTTTATTGCTCTTAATAGTTGTTTTAGTTTTCGCAATCACTTGATTTAAAAGTTCTGCATTCAACTCATCCATAATAGCTTTTTTATCGGCTTGGATTTTCATGTTGGCATCAGCTTTAAGCTTATGACTTTTATCTTCAGATTCTTTTGAAAGATTCTTTTCATAAACCAAAACGTCAGTTTCAGCTTGTTGATGAATGGCCTTAACTTCGTTATCAAGATTGGCCAATTTACGCTCTTCACTTTCAAGCATAATTTGGGCTTCTTTTGATTTCAAATTTGCGCGCTCAAGAGTATTTGCTACTTCTTCAGATTTAGAAACAAAGTGCGCCTTAAGCGGACCTTTTAATTTCCAAATCAAAACGCCAAATAGAATTCCTACGTTGATCGCTGGCGCGATTAGATCTGTAACAGATCCATGACCACCACCAGAAGCACTGTAGGCTTTAGAGATACTGAGAGCAAGAAAAGCGTAAGCTGTCCAAAAACGCATAGACATCCTTATTGAATAATCTTTTGAACTAGAGACTGGGCAAGAGCATCTGCTTCAGCAAGATACTTATCCTTGTTTCCAGCAACTTCGTTAGTAAACTCATTGCGAGACTGATCAACAAAAGCATTAACTTCTTTTTCAGTTTGCTTATATTGCTCAGAATATGTCTGAGTAATTTTTTGTTTTTTCTCAGTAGAAGTTTTCAAAGCGGCACGGTTAGCCTCTTCGATTTTTACCTTATACTCAGTCTGCATTTTTTGTACTTTTTCAACAGTCTCATCAGCAGAGCTTTCGAGTTTTACTGTCTTCTCTTCACGCGTCTCGATGACGTCCTGAAGTTTTCCTAAAAATAAAAATTGAGCGATAATAAAAACGACGAGGATTATGACAAATTGAGGGACAAGCGAGTTATCGACACCCAACTGAGTGAAGATGGCCGTAAATGTTTCCATTAGTTAAACCTTAAATATGAAGCTTATTAATTTTCAGTAATTTTTTAAGCTGAAGGGGGGTTTTCGTCAAGGAGTTTGGGTGTGTTATTTTTTATCTTTCATCTTAGTGATTCCGTGGAAAATTACCCCTTCCTCGACAATTAAACTAGGACTTGTCACAGTCCCTTCAAAACGTGCAGGGCGTCTTATTTCCACACGGGACGAAGCCTTGACTGTCCCCTTAACAGAACCCGATATAATGACAATATTTGCGTTAATATCCGCGTTAATTACTGCACCTTCCGAAATGATAAGTGTATCATTGGAAAATATACTGCCATTAACATAACCAGCGATACGAACTGTACCGCTGAATGAAAGGTTACCTTCAAATTTGCAGCCCTCTTCGATGATGGCGCAAATGTCGTTTTTTTTAGCCAAAAGCCTCTCCAGCTTTGTTTATTTCATTAGATAAGAAAATATATCATTAAATTCAGCTTCATTGCTAAATTTGATGGTAATTTCTCCGGCCCCGTGTTTTTTTGCTTTCACATCAAAGTGGTAACCGGTCTTTTGCTCAAGCTTATTTCTTAACTGTGTATACTGCTCAGCAATAAACTTATTGTCGTTGCCAGTCTTTTTAGAAGGCTTCTTATTCTTCTTCGCCAATTCTTCTAGCTCACGAACTGACAACCCCTTGGTGATCACTTCATTGGCCAGACGTTTGGTCATTTCATCATCATTGATACCAACTAAGATCTTAGCGTGACCGAAGCTTAAAAGGTCTTTTTGAAGCGATACGATCACATCTTTAGGTAGTTTAAGAATACGGAGAAAGTTAGCGATAGTTGAGCGCTCTTTTCCGATTTTCTTGGCCACTTCTTCTTGAGTCAGTTCAAATTCATTCATTAGCTGAAAATAGGCCAACGCCTCTTCCACGCAGTTTAAATCTGAGCGCTGAACGTTCTCGATGATTGACATCACCAGTACGTCTTTCTTGGTGGCACGTTTTACGATAACCGGAACCTTAGTCAGGCCAGCCAGGCGCGAAGCACGGTAACGTCTTTCCCCGGCCACGATTTCAAAAGCGCCATCTTTTTCCACCACCAAAATGGGCTGGATCACGCCATTTTCCTTAATGGACTCAGAAAGCTCCATTAATTCTTTTTCTTTGAAAATTTTACGAGGCTGACCCTTATTCGGATGAACCTTATCAACATCAACCAACATCGGTTGAGTTTCAATTTGAATTTCTTTCTTTTTTGGTTCTATAGGGGCGGCTTCAGGTGCCGGAGCATCAGTATAAGAAGCTGGGCTTCCACCCAGGAGTGCTGCCATACCCTTGCCAAGTTGCGGTGTTTTCTTTTGCATACAATCTCCTAGGACTGAACTTGATAATCTTCAAATTTTGGAATCTGGTTATTTAGTGGCATTTTCACCTGCGCCGTAGCTTCAGGCTTTTTCTCTGACTTTAAAATAATTTCTCTCGCCAGAGATAGATACGCTTCACTTCCCTTTGAAGTTATATCGTAAAGAATGATGGGCTTTCCAAATGATGTACATTCAGAGAGTTTCACATTCCTAGGAATGATCGATTTTAAAATATCGTCTTTGAAGTGGGTCATAAGATCATTGGCCACTAACTTACAAAGATTGTTTCGAGAATCGTACATCGTTAACAAGATACCCTCTAAAGAGAGTCTTGGATTTAGCGAGGCACGAATCAAGCGTACAGTATTTAAAAGCTGCGAAAGACCTTCCATTGCCAAGTACTCGGTCTGCATTGGAACCAGGTATGTGTGAGCAGCAGTAAAGGCGTTCACGGTAAGTAAGTTAAGTGAAGGTGCACAATCGATAATAATATAATCGTATTTGCTCATCAGCGGCTCAAGGGCCACTTTCAATTTTGACTCACGAGCAAACATATGAACCAGCTCGAGCTCTGCTCCAACCAGGTCATTATTTGAAGGGCAAAGGTCTAAAAGCGGAAGCTCCGTTTTATAGATGCAATTGTCGAAATTCTCTTCGTTGATTAAGGCGTGATAGATATTGGCCTTAGCAAAGGTTTCCTTCTCTACTCCCAGACAAGAACTAGCGTTCCCTTGGGGATCGAGGTCGATAAGCAAAGTTCTCTTTTCTGCTGCGGCGAGGCATGCGCTTAAGTTGACAGAAGTTGTCGTCTTTCCTACGCCACCTTTTTGATTTGCGACTGCAATGATTTTAGCCATTTAGTTCCCCGCTATATATGATATTAAGTCCTCTATTTTTAAAGAAAATCCGAGAGTTTGACAAGCGTTTTAGACGTTCCACGTGGAACATTCTGCGCGGAAAAAGACACTAAATACCGTTGTTGTGTCCCCGGAACTTTTATTTCCTGATTTTCAAGAAACTTCCAATCTTTCTCGAGCTTCGGCAAGCTTTGGCTTTCCAGCTCCATGAAATTAGGGCCCTTATAAAAGAAGACGCTCATGTCTTTCTGAGTCCGCTGAATGATAGGAAGATAATCCGCCACTGTGCCTACGGCTTTGAATGTGACGGTTGCCGGTCGGTCAAAAAGAAAGTCCTCCAAGCGGGAATGCACCAACTGGACATTGGTTAAACCCAACTCTTCAGCAATCAACTTGACAGCATCCACTTTCTTTCTCTTAGACTCTACTCCTACAAACTTCACCTCGGGCAAAAGCTTGGCCAGAGGAAGTATGGGAAAACCACCGCCGAAGCCAACATCTACTACTACTCCCCGCTTTAGCACTTCTGACTTAAAGAGCTCAGACTGAAGATAAGGATTAATCGAATCCAGAATCTGCTTATGGTAAAACTCATCCGGGTCCAGAATATTAGTGAGGTTAAGACCTGCCAACTTTGTTTTTAATACGTTTAAGTAACGAAGTGAAAAATCCAACATTATAATGCCTTTGCTGCAACAACTGCTAAAGTAGCAGGACGAATTCCCTCGATAAGTTTCAACTGGCCAAAGGTATCAGGCTTGATTCGCGCTATCCTCTGCTTACACTCGAAAGATATGTTGGAGGAAGCCGCTATCTCTTCCCAATTGATTTTCATATTGTCCATTTTCTTTAATTTTTCGAATTGATCCTCTGATCTCTTAATATAGCCGTCATATTTCTTGGAAATGGCCACTGTGCGGATCAAATCATAGCTAACTTCTAATCCATAATGGGAAAGGATCGTCTCCAAGGTAGAAATAGGATTTAACCAGGCTTGTTTCAATACTTCAGTCACACTCATGCGACGGACGAGTTGTTGTAACTCCCCTGCCCCTGAAAACTGCTCCATCAAGGGAGATTTCTCGGAAATCATGGTTTCGTCACAATAATTCATCAGATCTAGGTATTGCTCGATGAACTCCCGCTGGTAAACATCAATCGGACGATTTAAACCAAAAGTGGTTCTATAGGGGCGCATTCTTAATAGAGAATTGTCTTCTCTGATAAATAATCTGTTCTCTGAGCGGGCAGTAAACAATCTATAAGGTTCATCCCGGGTATTTGAGGTCAGATCTTCTATCATGACCCCTATATAAGACTCATGCCTACTCAAAATCAGCGGATTGAGCCCTTTAAGCGCCAATGCGGCGTTTGCACCTGCAATTAAGCCTTGGCCAGCAGCTTCTTCGTAGCCAGAAGTACCATTTACCTGTCCCGCAAAGTATAAACCAGGTATTTCAGTATGCTCGAGAGTTAATTTCAAGTCAGTGGTATCTATAACGTCGTACTCCACTGCATATCCATAAACTTTTATCTCAGCTTTCTCCAAACCTTCTATGGATTGCACATATTCTTTTTGCACTTCTCTAGGCAAAGAAGAAGAAATACCTGAAGGATACATTGTATCGAGATTTAATCCTTCTGGTTCAATAAACACATGGTGGATATTCTTGTCTGGGTAACGAAATGCTTTATCTTCAATCGAAGGACAATAACGGGCTCCAACGCCTTGGATTTGACCATTAAACATTGGGCTTTTTTCTTTATTGGCCCTAATGACTTCCATTGTGTGTGAATTTGTATGAGCCAGATAACAAGAAGTCTGCTGAACATATCTTTCAAAGGGCTCATGAAGGCAATGAAAGTTACGAACAGTAGAATCCGAAGGCTGTTCTTCTAGTTTTGAGTAATCAATCGTGGCCTTATCTAATCTAGGTGGCGTTCCTGTCTTAAATCTCTGCGGTCTGGTCTTAATTTCAGCAAAAAGATCTTTTAATCCTGCCGAAGGCTCACAATCTACCCTTCCCCCATAGCTTTGTTCACTCCCAGTGTGAAGTTTTCCATTTAGGAAAGTTCCTACTGTCATAATGAGCTTGCGGGCAGAATAAGAGTTTTTTCCTGTCACTAAAAAGGAATCACCCCGACTTTCCAGATGGGTGACCTTCTCCCGAATAACGGTGATATTTGGAATGGTTGCTATAAAAGCTTCTGCTTCGAGGGAATAGACTTCTTTATCAATTTGGACTCGCGATGACTGAACTGCGAAACCCTTGGACTCATTTAAAGTCCGAAACTGAATTCCGGCCTTGTCCGCCAATATTCCCATCAGGCCACCGAGAGCATCAATCTCTCTTACCACTTGTCCTTTACCTACTCCGCCAACTGATGGATTGCAGGGGGCAGAACCTAGTCCAATTCCAGGAATAGTAATGATCGCCACAGACAAATCAAACTGGGAAGCAATATAGGCAGCTTCTATTCCGGCGTGACCGCCGCCAACAACTATAATGTCGAAATTCTTCATGTGTTCCTCGAAAATGTTCCACGTGGAACAAATTCTATTTTCCGATACAAAAATTTGAGAAAATAGAATTTAAGATCTGGTCTGGTGAAACTATACCTATGAGTTCTGAAATACAATGCCCCATGGCATTTAATTCTTGAGAAAGTATTGCTACATCACTTTCATGCTGTGTAAGTGCCTGATATGACGATAATACTTGATGAGCCTGTAATATTAAATGCTTATGTCTATCCAGTAAAATTGGTTTACCATAGATCACCGATAAATATTTCTTGTTTACTTGATCAAGTAACGTTTTCTCCCAGGCTTGAGGGAGAGACTTTAAATCAATCGCCCCTATAGAACCAAGCTGAGGATATTTTGCAACAAGCTCTGCTTGAGCGTCATCAAATCCAGACATATCTTTATGAGTGAATAAGATCAAATCGAAAGAATTATTTAAAAGTTCTTCAAACCCTTCAACTATCTCAAAAGGATTGATGAGCAAGATAGAATAGAAACTTTCACGCAATTTCTTTTTAGTTCGCTTAATCCCTTCTGCTTCGATGAGATCAAGTGATTCGCGAATACCGGCAGTATCGATTAGTTTATATTTCACACCCTCAATCAGGATAGTCTCTGTTAAGTAATCCCTGGTCGTACCAGCAACAGATGAAACAATTGCTCTCTCCTCTAAGAGAAGAAAATTAAAGAGCGAGCTCTTTCCTGAATTAGGCAAACCGGCCAGCACAATCTCTGGTTGAATAAGATTATGATCCATAGGCTGGACACGCTTAACTAATGACTGAAATTTTTTTGCAAAAGCATTCAAACTTTCATCAAAGTGTTTTTTTGCCGCTTCTTCACCAACATCTTCGGCAAAATCAATAGAGAGTTCCAAGGATGATTTATGCTTGATAAACAGCTCGTAAAGCTCTTGATAAATTTCTTGTAAATTACCACTTAAAAGCGAAAGACCCTGATCCAAGGCATAGCCTGAATTAGCATTCAAGAAAAGATCCAGACCTTCCACCTGGGAAAGGGTCAATTTCTTGTTTTTAAGGGCCCTATAAGTGAATTCACCGGGTGAAGCCAGCTTACACCCACCCTCTTTGATAAAAAGCTCTAAAATGCGCTCAATATTGAGAGTATTCCCGTGAACTGAGAGTTCCAGGATGTTTTCCCCATTGTAGCTCTTAGGACCCTCAAAATAGGTAAAACAAAGGTCGTCCAGAATCTGCCCCTGTAGGACCAACTGGGTGTAATAAACCCGTCGTGGTTCTATAGGACCAGTGAGATCTTTTTTAAAAAATGGAGCGAATTGTGAGAGAGATTTAAAACCGGATATCCGGATGACCGCCATCGCTGCGTGCGCTAGTGTACATGTGCTGCAAGCAATGATCGGTCCATCCGAATAAAGAAACTTCATACAACTACAGGCGTATTCTTAGTCTTAGCGTTGAAAACCATCATCTGTTGAAGAATACCAAAGATGGTTGAAACGAAAATATACAAAGATAGACCAGATGGAAGATCTTTCATAATTACTCCGAATACCAGTGGCATAAAGAGCATCATTTTCTTCTGCATAGGATCTGTAATTGTATTCGGTGTAAGCTTCTGTTGTAAGAACATTGCACCAGTCATAAGTACAGGTAGAACGTAATATGGATCTTTGTTAGAAAGATCATGAATCCACAACATAAACGGTGCATCTACTAGTTCTACAGCTGAATAAAGCACTTTATAGAATGCAAAGAACACTGGCATTTGAAGTAGAAGCGGAAGACATCCACCAATCGGATTTGCACCTGATTTGCGGAAAAGTTCCATGCTTTCTTTCTGCATTCTTTGAGGATCATCTTTAAACTTCTCTCTGATTTTTGTTAATTCAGGCTGAACTAACTGAAGCTTCTTCATAGAGACAAATGACTTATATTGAAGCGGGAAAGTAATAATACGAATGAGAAGTGTCAGAAGAATAATCGACACACCGTAATTTGGAATAAACTTATAAAAAAACTGAAGTCCTTTAAGAATCCAGACCGCAAAGAATCCCCAGATACCAAAATCAACCGATTGATTTAGATTGTGCCCGAGAGCATTCAGGTCATTATATTCTTTCTTCACAAAAACAAGGTTATAAGAAATTTCGTTCTCGGCCTTGTTAGAATGCATAGAGAAAGTATTATCTACGCTTGATTTATAAATAAGAGGCAACTGTTTTTCGAAATAAAGAGCGAACAAATGGTAGTTAAAATCAATCCCGGCCCATTTAATTCCACGGTCACCCGAATCTTCATCCCCTACTAGCTCACGATTTAACTCATCAGTGTAGAAAGCAAAAACTCGCTCCTGGCCATTTTCTAATTTCTTTATTTCACTCTTATAAATGAAGCGATATTTGAATTGCTGAGGCGAGGTAATTTTAAAATTGATCGTTCCCTTATCATCTAGAGTGGTTGCAACCGTTACGTCATATTGAGCGTTTTTAAAGACGTTAAGCTCAGGATCCTTAGCAAAACGAAGAGTTTCAAATCCTTTACCGAAATCAAACTCCACTCTCATAGGAACTTGTGAATCCACTGTGTTTTTGAAATTGAAAGCAGCTTGCTTATTTTCAAAATCCTTAACAGTCAGAGTGTTGTCAAAAGTAAGTGAAACCCCTGCTCCTGTTACAGTAAAGAGTTCATCAGCAACTGGTTCTATAGGACCAGCTGTTGACGGCGTCGATACGGTTGCCGGAGTAGATTGCTCAGTCTTAGCGACTGGTTCTATAGGGGCGATTACATCACTTTTAGGTGGGGCAAAGTAATATTGCCAACCAAAAAGGATTAAACCAGAAAGTACTACTGCTACTAAAGCGTTACGCTGCTCAGAACCCATTTATACATCTCCAATACACGAATAATTAGGGTACGGGGTCGTACCCACCCGGATGATACGGATGACACTTGCAAATACGCCGACATGAATACCACAAAGCTTTTCCGAAGGAAAACTTCTTAAAGCACTCTCGGGAATATTGCGAACAACTTGGGTAGAAGCGACAGTTCTGACCCAATAAAGGTGAAATAAAAATTTGATAAAATTTTATGAGGAGATCAGCCAGTTTTCTCATTGAGTTACACAAAGTTGTCGAGCCAAACGCGAAAAAGCTTCTCTTAACTGAAACTCAGAGTCTGGTGTCTTAATAATAACAAACAACATGTCGAGCGGTTGCGACTTGAGTTGCGGATGCAGACGATACAGTTCTCTAAGAATTCGCTTATAGCGATTTCTATCGTGAGCTTTACCTATTTTGCGGGAGATACTATAGCCAATACGAGAGTGAGATTCACTGATACGAGAAGGTTTATAGAAACACACCAACGGGTGAACAAAGCCACGAGAGCTTTGTTCACGAAGGTATTCGAAATCTTTTTTTTGGGTAAGTTTGAGAGATTTAGGAAAGCCAAAAGTGGCAGATCTCATCTCTTAAATTACTTAGTACCTGTAGAAACAGTTAACTGTTTACGGCCTTTAGCACGACGACGGCTGATAACTTTCTTACCGCCAACAGTTGCCATTCTAGCTAGGAATCCGTGGTCACGGAGTCTTTTAAGTTTCTTTGGTTGCCAAGTTCTTTTTTGCATACTCATATTAAGGTCCTTCAGAAATTAACTGGGTAAATTTTTCGGAATGTCCTTATTACAGGATTTTTGTAATCGGGTCAATAATATTTATAAATCAAAGCGTCACAGTAAGTTCTTGTAAGAGGCCCAACATTGATTATAATCCCGGGAAGTGTTACCACTCTTAAGCTTTTTTAAACCTTACTCAAGAAAATTTATATAACAATGACTCAAAAGTTTCCTTTTAATCATTTCCTAAAGCTCGACGGACTCTCAGAAAGCCCGGTAGCTAAGATAAACGATGTTCACCCAGTCATTATTGAGCAAGCAATAAAGGCAGTGAATCCTAAAGAATCCAAGACCTTGTCTGAAGAATTCTCTACTGATGAATTGAAAACTATTACTGACGCTCTTTTAGAAAATATTAAAAGCCTCATTAGTCCAAATAAGTTCCACGCCTACTTCGCTAATGCTTTTACCGTTTCGGCTATTAAGCATGATCATGTGGAAATTGTGGTCACCACGAGCTTCATTAAAAAGATCGTAGAAACACAGTATCCAGAGGCCATCAAGCAGGCGCTTTTTGAAATCTTGGGTAAAGACTATGGCATTGAAATCCAAGTACTTGGAACTTCTTCAGGAAGCCTTAGCTCTAATACTGAAAATATTCTTCATTCTTTAAAAAATAAGAAAGCTGATTCTGTTAAGAACACCACCTTCTTCATTGAAGATCTTGAGCCGACAAAAGATGATCTCTTTAAAGCGATCGACTCTCAGGTGATTGAGCACCAGACGCCTTACAATTCAACACAGATTGATCTTAATAAGACATTTAATAACTTTATTATTGGCCCATCCAACAATATCGCGCACGCGCTGGCGATGGCAGTGGCCAAGGAACCAGGGAAAACTTATCCCGCTCTCTATATATATGGTAATTCCGGCTTGGGTAAAACCCATCTGATCCATGCTATCGCTAATTATGTTCAAACTAATAAGCCTAGCATCAGGATCTGCATCACTTCGGCCAACCGTTTTATGAATGAAATGGTAGATTCTATTAAAAAGAATCAGTCCTTTGATTTCAAAAAACAATACACTGAAAATACCGATATCCTGATTATTGATGATATCCATGAGTTGAAAAACAAAACTACTACTCAGGAAATGTTTTTCCACATCTTCAATGAACTTATCAGCAAGGGAAAACAATTGGTTTTCACCTCTGACAAGACTCCAAAAGAAATTGATGGAATTGAAGACCGGATCCGCACTCGCCTGTCTCAGGCCCTGCCGGTTGAAATCCAGCAACCAGACCTGGAAACCCGTATCGCCATCCTTAAAAAGAAGGCCATTGAGAAGGATGTTTACCTCAGTGATGACGTGGTTAATTTGGTCGCAAAATGCGTTAAGAGTAATATTAGAGAGCTCGAGGGCTGTCTGATTAAGCTCGGTGCTGTGACTTCCATCCTGAAAGTAGACATTGACCTGGAAGTGGCCAAAGAGCACTTAAAACTCAACGAAGAACTCGAGAACCAAAAACATGTGACGATTGAGTCCATCACTAAAACGGTGGCGGCTTATTATAAGATCCCTCTAGGTGATATTCGTGGCAAGGCCAAGACCAAAGAAGTGGCCCAACCCCGCCAGGTGGCTATGTTCCTGGTCTCTAAAATGATTAAACCAACCCTTAAAGAAAATGGTCACTACTTCTCAGGACGTGACCACTCTACTGTTCTACACGCTATTAAATCTATCAGTGATCGGATTAAGACTGATAGCCAGTTAGCTCAGCAAGTTCTCGACATCGAAAAGCAGCTATAGTTCATTTAAAAGAGTTATCAACAAAGGTCCGATTCATTGGAAGTGGGTTTTCTGAGGAAGACTTGTGTCCACATTCGGCCCCACGGCCCATCAACGGCCCCACGGCCCATCAACGGCCCCACGGCCCATCCACGGCCTGTCCACGGCCCATCCACGGCCTGTCCACGGCCTCATGGCCTGTTCACGGCCCTGCAGCAACCATCAATCCACGGCCCCACGGCCTCCACAGTGGAAAGGCCGTTGATCCACGGCCCATCCTTCAACAATGTGGAAAGAAATGTGGATGAAATGGATAGTCAAGGCCAAAAATGAAGGCCAATGAACTGTGTCACTAAAATCTATCCAGTAATTATCCAAGGCCCTGCAAAATGAGGGTATAGTTGTCAACGGCCTTGCCCTGGATATACGCAGATAAAATCTGAAGTTTTTCAAAGGCCGTGGAAGAATTAAGAAAAAATTGAGGATAAGCTATTAAAATTAAAAGAAGTTTGGGAAACTATCAACACTATCCCAGCTATTACTATATAAGAATATTAATACATATATATAAGGGAAAGAAATCAGAGCAAAAAAGAAATTGGTCCTACAGGGGCACATCTCTTGAAAATCTCTGAGCGACAAGTTAAAACCTTCGTCTAATCGAGGAACAAAATGAAAATAACAATTCAGTCTCAAATACTAAGGGATGCCATAAATAAAGTTCTGTCTGTTGTAGACAAGAAAAATTCAAGGCCAATCCTGACTAATTGTTTAATTAAGTCCCAAGGACAAAAACTTGAGTTGATAGCAACTGACCTGGAAGTATCAGCTAAGATTATTTTAAATGCTAAAATTGAAGATGAAGGTAGTTTTTGTATTAATAGCAAAAACATCGCAGATATTTTAAGAGAACTTCCTAACGATGATGTTGTTTTAAATGTTGATAACAACAACCTTTTAAATCTTTCTTGTAAAAACATTAATTATTCACTTTTAATTACAAGCGCAGACGAATTTCCACAATTAAGTTTTCAAAACCAAAGTTCAGAATTTCGTTTAAAGACAAAACAAGTCGCTCATATCATTAACAAGACTTCTCATGCTATCTCGGTAGATGAAACAAGATTGTACCTTAATGGTATTTATCTCCAAATGATCGATTCAAAATTAAGAGCAGTCGCTATTGATGGTCATAGATTGGCCCTCCTCGATACTCATGAGTTTATCGGTGATAACAAATTCCTGGGTGATGGAGTAATTGTTCCACGTAAAGGTATTTCAGAGCTTAAAAAGATTGCTGACACCTATCCAGATGACGATGTCGCCATTTCTTTGGATGATTCGTTTATGTTTGTTAATGCACGAAATGAGTACTATCTCTCAATTCGTCTCATTGCCCGTGAATATCCTAAGTACCAGACAGTCATTCCTTCTAAGACTACTAATCGCTTCCTAATTGATCGTAACGCCATTTTAAATGCTGTTAAACGAATCAAGATCCTTTCAAATGAAAAGACCAATGGAGTGAAGCTTAATATCCAGAAGAATGAATTAATCATTTCAACGAATCACCCGGCACTTGGCCAGGCCACTGAGACATTGCCGATTACTTATGATGGTAAGGCTACTGAAATTGGCTTTAACGCTAAATACTTAATTGAAAGTTTATCCGTTCTAAATGAAACAGATGTTACTTTTGAATTTAACAATGAGCTTAGTCCGGTTGTTATTAAAGCTGATGATCTTCCAGAGTTCCTCGGGATTATCATGCCGCTTAAGCTGTAATTGTGGATGAATTGTTGGAAAATTAAAAAATTACAAGCTCAGAATTTTCGAAATCTTAAAAATTCTGTTTTTGATTTCTCCTCTGGTATTAATTGTATTCTTGGCCAGAACGGAAATGGGAAAACCAATCTTCTAGAAGCGGTTTATCTACTCACTAATAAAAAATCATTTCGTAAAAACACTGATTATTCACAAATGATCAACATCGAAGGAGAAAAGCCGGAGCTTATTCTTCAATCTGTTTTTGAAAGCGAAGGAGAACTCCTCCCCTATTCACTAAGAATGACTGATTCTTCTGAGGAGAGATTTCTTAGTAATAAACCGGAGAAGAAAAAGACACCTTCATCTTCTGTATTTATTAATCCTTTTGATGCCTATCATTTCCATACTAGTTCCACTTTTAGACGGCAATGGATTGATAGCCATATTTCTTTAGGAGATAAAGAATACCGCCAGGTTTTGACCAGATTTCAAAAGGCCATGAAGTTCCGGAATTCTGTTCTTTCTTTTGGTGGCAAAAATACTTCCACCCAATTAAGGGCTATAGATGAGCAGATTAGTGATTACTCCTCCGTCATCACTCAAAAACGCTTTGAATTTCTGGATGCCCTGAATAAGTTTATTACTCCTACCTTTAAGGCCATTTTTTCGGAAGAACACGCCCTGGAACTCACTTTAGACAGCCTTTTTGTTCATTGGGACAAAAAAAAGATATTTGACTTCTATCGTCACCAGGAAAATATCGACATAAAAGCAGAAGTAACACAGGTGGGAATCCACAGAGACGACTTTATTTTTAGCTTTGATGGACTCAACGCGTTCGAATTCTGTTCCTTAGGCCAACAGAAGATGGCCTTTCTCAGCTTGATATTTGCCTATATTGAGCTTTTTAGGTATAAATTTACCTCTTATCCTATTGTCCTAATTGACGACGTTTCCGGCGAATTGGATAGCCAGAGATGGAAAAATTTGGTCCAATATTTGGAAACTAAAAACTTCCAAGTTTTGATAACCACCGCCAATGAGAATTTTGGGAAAGAGCTGGAAAAGATTCCAGAATCTAAAAAGTTTTATATTGAACATGGAACGCTCAAACACCATGGATAGGAGCATCTGAATGAATCAAACTCCTGATTCTATTTCTAAAGTTAATACTGAATACAATGCTAACCAGATTAAAATTCTTGAAGGCCTCGAAGCTGTAAGAAAAAGACCTGGGATGTACATTGGGGACACGGGTTTCCGTGGCTTTCACCACTGCGTTTACGAAATTGTGGATAACGCTGTTGATGAAGCGCTGGCCGGGTACTGTACTGAAATCAAAGTGAACATTCACGTTGATAACTCATTAACAGTTACCGACAACGGACGTGGTATCCCTACTGATCTTGTAGAAAGCGAAGGCGTTTCTGCAGCTGAAATCGTTTATACCAAACTCCATGCCGGAGGAAAGTTTAACGAAGAAGGTGGAGCTTATAAAGTTTCCGGTGGTCTACATGGAGTTGGTGCTTCAGTTGTAAACGCTCTCTCTAAATGGGTACGCCTGGAAATTAAGAAGCACGGTAAATTGCACCGTCTTGAATTCGTTCATGGTGTGGCAAAAGAACCATTAAAAGTAATCGGAGACTGTGATAAGTCCGATACTGGAACCACTGTTACTTTTAAATCAGACAATGAAATCTTCGAAGTTCATGAATACAACTACGATACTCTAGCTAACCGCTTTAGAGAGATGGCCTTTTTAAATAAAGGTCTAAAAATTGTATTGTTTGATGAAAGAAGCGAGAAAGGCGAAACCTTCCACTACGAAGGTGGTCTTGCTGAGTTCGCTCTTTATTTGAACCGCGCTAAGACTGCTATTCATAAAGAACCAATTTACTTCTTCCAGTCTCGTGACAATTATGAAGTTGAAGTGGCCATGCAGTGGACCGATGGTTATTCGGAAACTCTAACCAGTTATGCCAACAATATTAATACGCCGGAAGGTGGTGTTCACGTTTCAGGTTTTAAGACAGCCCTAACACGAGTTTTAAATAACTATGCTAAGGACAATAATCTTCTTAAAAACATTAAAATCGCTCTTACCGGCGATGATATGCGTGAAGGTTTAACTGCAATCATTTCAGTTAAATTAACCAATCCTCAATTTGAAGGTCAGACTAAGTCAAAACTTGGTAACTCTGAAGTTGAAGGTATTGTTAACTCACTAATTGGGGATAGATTCAAAATTTATCTCGAAGAAAATCCTAACGTCGGTAAGACGATCATTAAGAAATCAACTGATGCGGCTGCCGCTCGTGAAGCTGCCCGTAAAGCGCGTGAGTTGACTCGTCGTAAAACCGCCCTGGATTTCTCTGGTCTTCCAGGAAAAATGGCTGACTGTCAGGAAAAAAATCCAGAGCTTTGTGAAATCTATATCGTTGAGGGTGACTCTGCGGGTGGATCAGCTAAGCAAGGACGTGATCGTCGTACGCAAGCCGTACTACCTCTAAAAGGTAAAATTCTAAACGTTGAAAAAGCACGTTACGATAAAATGTTATCAAATGATGAAATTAAAATTCTGGTTCAAGCTATTGGTACCAGCATTGGTAAAGACTCATTCGATATCTCACGCCTTCGTTATTATAAAATTGTGATCATGACCGATGCGGACGTGGATGGTGCGCACATTCGTACCCTACTTCTGACTCTCTTCTATCGTCAGTTCCCTGAGATTGTAGAGCGCGGACATCTGTATATTGCTCAGCCACCTCTTTATAAATATAAGAAAGGTAAAAATGAGCGTTACCTAAAAGATAATACTGAACTGGATAATTATCTCGTTTCCAGCACTCTTGGTGACAGCGAAGTAACCATTGATGGCCAGGTTACAGAAATTGAAACTGTTAAATCAATTGTTAATAAGTATAGAAACTTCTTCAACACTCTACAATCTTACGATCGTCATTATGACGCACACTTCTTAAGAGCGATCGCTGAAGACGGCACCCTGACTGCTGACATCATGAAAGATAAGCAGAAGCTAACCGCTTACAGTGAAATGTTATCTGGGAAGATTCATTCTTATGATGAAGTGAATCTAAAAAAGTATAAATTTGTCGTAGAAGAAGATTTGAAAAATCTTGGCTTCCAGCTAAGAGTTTTCGTTGCTTCAGCAATGAAAACTAAAAACTTCAGAATCGGTATGAATTTTGCTGATTCTTCAGAATTTGCAGACATCATCAATCAATATGAAGGAATTAAACGCTACCTGAATTCAGATTTCGTTATGAAACAGCAGTCGAACCTTCATAAGCATAAAGGCTTAAAAGAATTTGCTAACTTTGTTTCGAATGAAGGACGTCAGGGCGCTTATGTTCAGCGCTATAAGGGACTAGGAGAAATGAACCCAGAGCAGCTCTGGGAAACAACCATGAATCCGGCCAATAGAACTCTGCTTCAGGTAAAAATTGAAGATACTATTGATGCTGATCAGGTTTTCTCTGTCTTGATGGGTGATCAGGTTGATCCACGTCGAGAATTTGTGGAAACAAATGCCCTTAATGTGCGTAACCTCGATATTTAATTTTAAGGACGAATAGCAATGAGCGACGAAAATAACAATTCAGTAGCTAACCACGGAAATATCCTTCCTCTCTTGATTCAAGACGAGATGAAAAACTGTTACCTCGATTACGCCATGTCGGTAATTGTAGGGCGCGCACTTCCAGACGTAAGAGATGGTCTTAAGCCAGTTCACCGTCGTGTGCTCTTTGCCATGCACATGCTTAATAACTACCATAACCGTCCATACCTGAAATCAGCTCGTGTGGTTGGTGACGTAATCGGTAAATATCACCCACACGGTGACTCTGCTGTTTATGGAGCGATGGTTCGTTTAGCCCAAGATTTCTCAATGAGATACACCATCATTGACGGTCAAGGTAACTTCGGTTCGATTGACGGTGATAGTGCAGCGGCTATGCGATATACTGAAGTTCGTATGCAGAAACTCACCAACGATATGCTTGGTGACATTGATAAAGAAACTGTGGATTGGCAGGATAACTATGATGGTTCATTACAAGAGCCAACAGTTTTACCAACCAAAGTTCCAAATCTTTTGATCAATGGTTCTGCTGGTATCGCGGTTGGTATGGCCACCAACATTCCTCCTCATAACTTAACTGAAATCTCAAATGGTTTACTGGCATTGTTGGATGATCCAACAATTACAGTTCATGATCTTATTAAAATTATCCCTGGTCCTGACTTCCCTACTGCTGGTGCCATTCATGGAACGGCCGGTATTCAACAGGCCTATCACACTGGTAAAGGTGTAATTCAAATTCGTGCTAAAGCCGATATTGAAGTTGGTAAGAATGACCGTGAAAAGATCATCATTACAGAACTTCCTTATCAGGTTAACAAAGCCAAGCTCATTGAAAAAATCGCCGAACTGGTAACTGATAAAGCGATTGAGGGTATTTCAGATATTCGCGATGAATCTTCACGTGAAGGTATCCGTGTTGTAATTGATATTAAGCGTGGTGAACAAGGTGCAGTTATCTTGAACCGCCTTTATAAGCAAACTCAGATGCAGGTATCTTTTGGTATCATCTTCCTTTCCATCTACAATGGTCAGCCGAAGGTAATGGATCTGAAAGAACAGCTTCAGTGCTTTATTGAACACCGCCGTGAAATCGTAATCCGTCGTACAACATACGAACTCAAAAAAGCTAAAGAGCGCGCTCATATTTTAGAGGGCTTAAAAATTGCTGTTGAAAATATTGATGAAATTGTTGAATTGATCAAAAAAGCTGAGGGTCCCGCCCAGGCAAAAGATCAGTTGATGCATCGTTTTGCTCTTTCAACTATTCAGGCACAAGCCGTGCTGGATATGCGTCTCCAGCGCTTAACTGGTCTTGAAAGAGATAAGATTGTTGCTGATTACGAAAACATCATGAAAGAAATTTTCCGTTTAGAGGGAATCTTAGGTTCAGAAGAACAAATCAAAGACATCATCCGTGGCGAATTTGTGGAAATCCGTGAAAATTACGGAGATGTCCGCCGTACTGAAATCATCGCTCAAGCCGATGAAATTCAAATGGAAGATTTGATTAAGAATGAAGAAGTGATCGTGACCATTACGCAGAAGGGATATCTGAAGCGAATGGCTAAAGATACTTACCGCTCACAAAAACGTGGTGGTAAAGGTGTTAAGGGTGCTGATCTGGATGATGATTTCTACACCAGTATCTTCACTGCCGATACTCACGACACGCTGATGATCTTTACCGATAAGGGAACTGTATTCTCAATTAAGGTTTACCAAATCCCTGAAGGTCTAAGAACTTCTAAGGGCCGTAACATTGTAAACATCATCAATGTTCCTGCTGATGAAAAAGTTAAAGAAATCATTACTGTGCCGAAAGAATCTGACGGCTATTATCTGATCTTTGCTACCAAGCAAGGTATCGTGAAGAAGTCGGAACTTTCTGAGTACAAGAATATGCGTCAGAACGGTCTGAAAGCGATCAAGGTTGTTGATGGCGATGAAATTCTTGGCGTAAGAATCACTGATGGTAAGAAGGATGTCCTCCTTGCCTCTTCTGGTGGTAAATCAATCCGCTTCAATGAAGATGATTGCCGTCCACAGGGTCGTGTCTCTCAAGGTGTGAAAGGTATGAGTCTGGAAGATGACGAATACGTCATCGGTATGGAAATTATTGATGAAACATCTGAGATCTTGACTGTGACAGCTCGCGGTTACGGTAAGCGCTCAAGTGCTGAAGAATACCGTAAGCAATCACGTGGCGGTAAAGGTATCCTGGCGATGAAACTTACTGAGAAAACCGGTGAGATCATGGGTATCCTTCCAGTGACTGACAAAGACGATCTAATGATTATTACCGATAAGGGTCAGGTCATTAGAACAAAAATCTCAGGAATCTCTCTTTTAGGCAGAAATACTCAAGGCGTACGTCTGATTAATGTCAAACCGGACGAAAAAGTAGTAGCAGTTGAGAAAATCGCCGAATCAGAGGAAGATACTACTGATGGTGAATCAGAGAATCCTGTTCAATAAATTTTTAATTATCCTTATGATCCTGGGGTTAAGTTCTTGTGACTTTACCTCAGGACTCAATCAAGACATTTTGATTGCTCAAAAGTATGTTGATAATCAGGACTTCGGTAAGGCCGTTGAACTTTATGAACGTGTCTTAAAGAAGAATCCTTCTAAGCAGATAAAAACCAAAATTAATTATCAGTTGGCCGAAATTTACTATTTGTATCTGGATGAACAGGTTAAGGCTCTGAAATATTATCAATTCATTGTTGATAATGTGGATGATCCCCTTTGGCAGGTGAAGTCACTGGAGAAAATTGCTGACATTAATTTCAACTTTTCTAAAAATTACTTGCAGGCCATTCATGCATATCAGATCCTGATGCAGGTGAAACCCCGTCTAAAAAACTATGACTACTATTATCTTAAAGTGGGTGAAGCTTATTTTGAGATGGGTCGCTATGAAAAGGCTCGGGGTATATTCAACGCCATCATGGATCAACCGACTAACCCCTATTATGTGGACGCCTTTTATCAAATGGGTCTAATCGAGTTTTACAGCAAGAACTGGGACAAAGCAGTCGAGTTTTGGATGGAATATTTAAAGCGTGAGCGGCGGAAAGACCAGGTGGTCAAAGTTAAGTTTCTGATCGCCAATGCCTACGAATCCAATGAGATGTTAAAAGAGGCCTATAATATTTATTATTCCTTGCTGCCCTCCTATCCCAATCCCGATGTATTACGGGCAAGATTAAAATCTCTCTACGCCCGAAGGGTTGCGAGAAAGCGTTAATTCCTTTATCTTATTCCAAACATTACGACGGCCAGTTATGACAAGTTGGAAGAAAGCATTAGCGCTCGCCCTTGGTTTGCCTTCCACGATAATCGGGGTTTTCTTCGCTTTTCAGGAATTGGTATCCCTAGGTTATATCTCCCAAGGGATGGCCCAGATTGTCCTAATAGCAGTGGTTTGTTCAATATTAATTAAAATGATCATGGTTTCATGGAAAAAAAAATAAACAAAAAATTCTATCTCCTCTCCTCCCTTAATATCATTCCAGCCGTATATTTGGGCGGGGGCCTTACTCTGGATACCCTGGCCTTGTTGGGTGCCTTGGTGGGATTGGTCCTAAACCACACAATTCTGGTTAAAATTGTTAAGTCAGTTACTACTGCCGCCAGCGGTGAAGGTTCGGGGCAGGGCGTTGGAAAAATCCTCATTCTTATGGGATTAAAGTTTCTGATGCTTTTTGGGATCGTGGCCCTGATTTATTTCTATAAAAAAGAACTTATTACAAAACTCTTCCTGATTATCTTTTTCCAATTGATAATTCAGGTCTTAAGTATTAAAAACAACTATCAAAATAGTTAGGACGGCTTATGAAACTGTTGGGTTTTATTGGATTATTTCTTTCTCAGTCTGCTTTAGCAGCTGGGGGCTTCAATTTTTTCACTGAAGCATCTCACGCACTTCATCTTCCAGCGCACACACTTGCCTTGGTTGCTGGATCAATTATCATGCTCGTTGCTGGTGTGGTTTATCGTGCCCAGCTTTCAAGTGTTAAAAATTATGTGATTCCAGATAAGGGAATTTCTACTCGTAACATTCTTGAAGCTCTTGGCCAGGCTATGTACAGCACTGCTAAGACTGTAATGGGTGAAGAGAGTGCAAAGAAATATTTCTCTTATGTTATCTTCTGCTTCCTTTTCATTTTAATTAACAACGTCATCGGTGTTTTACCTGGTTCGATGTCAGCAAACCAAAACCTAAATACAACTTTAGCTCTTGGTATTTTTACTTTCTTCTATTTTAACTTCCAAGGTATCCGTGCTGTTGGTTTTGTTAATTATATGAAGCACTTTGCTGGTCCAATGCCAGCTCTTGCTATCCTCATTTTCCCTATCGAATTGATTTCGGTATCAGTTCGTCCTCTATCTTTGGCACTTCGTCTTCGTGGTAACATGGATGGTGACCATTTGATTCTGGGAATTTTCTCTGAACTAGTTCCATACATTGTACCAATTCCGTTCTATGCAATGGGTATCTTTGTTGGATTCCTTCAGGCTTTCGTATTTACACTTTTAACAATGATCTATATTGGAATGGCCACTGCTCACCACGATCATGGCGAGCATGAACATCACCACTAGGATCGTTTTTTTTTAACAAAGGGATATTAAATGGAAACTGTATCAACTGCTATGTCTACTAACTCATGGGTAGTTCTTTCTGCCGCTATTGCTTTCGCTTCTGCTGTTATCGGTGGAACTCTTTCTCAAGGTAAAGCTGCTTCTGTAGCTCTTGAAGGTATCGCTCGTAACCCAGCTGCTGCTGAAAAACTTCAGACTCCAATGATTCTTGCTCTTGCACTTATCGAGTCTCTAGTTCTTTTCGGTTTCGGTATCGCGTTCCTTATCCTTCAGAAAGCTGTTTAATTTTTTAAATTAAAATCTGAGAAATAAGAGGGCCCTCGCAAGAGGGCCTTTTTTATTTCTCTTTCTCTTCTTCCTGGCTTCCCCTAAGTGTCGGGGATACGACCTTGCTTACTCCGGTAGAAACATTCGGGATATGGACTGGATTCTTGTTAGCTATGGCACTGGCCTTTAATACCAAGCTACGTTTCTGACCTGTGCCCACATGCATTTTGTAGTTTGCTAGATATGCCTTTTTGGCAGGACCTTTTGGTAGTCGGGTAATCTCTTTATAGAGTTCTTTTTCTGCCTGAATGATTTTAGTTTTAGGGAGAACCTTGGCGAGCTCATCGTATTGAAGTTCAGGATATAGGTGTTTGATCAGATCCGTGATTTCAACATTCCCCTTTTTAAATGCGGTTCTAACTAAATTCTGTCTTATTGGGGCTACTTTCAAAAATAATTCTTCTTCTAATTTAACCAGCTGTTTGGCATTAACCCGGCCGGACATTTTGCTTTTTTCAATCCGTGCTAAGAGTGGCTCGAGCTTGGCATTGGATTCAATAATGGCAGCAGTCACTGTTGTTGATCGGGCCAGTTTGGGTGCGCCCAATTTGAAGGCTTTATCCATTGTTTTCGCCCCTGCCTTATAGGCCAGGGTAGTGAGTGGATTATCGATGGGATAAAGTACAATTTCTAAAGTGTTTTTGGCGGCAGTTCCTGAAAACTTAATAGCCCTGCCCGTAGCCGTTTCTGCCAGAAAAACAGAACCCTTTTTGGTTAGGTTGGATAGAGCTGAATAGGAAGCTTTAAGCGTTTTCCTGGCCGGTGATAACAAATATGTTTTAATCGCCTTGAGTGAAATTCCGACAGCAGCTTTGCCGGCAATGATGACCTTCGACATTCTGCTGGCAGTCTTACTGAGACTTGATGCCTGAACGGCTTTGATACTGGATTTGGAAACTTTAAAAAGTTTTGAAATTTTTGCAGCACCCTTCGCTCCGTGCTTAACCGCAGTTATGAGTCCGCCCGCCAAAAAATTTGGTACGACTTCCGCCACTAACGTTCCGGAAATACCACACAGTCCAGTGACTAGGGTTTTACAGGGAAGGCAATCGTAGCTATCTGCTGGTTTAAGACATTTTCCTAAATGGGGAGCACCCTGCCACTTTTCACAAAAGATACTGGTCTTTAACCAGTCTTTAATAGAGGCGACAAAAGTTTGCCAAATCTTTTTCATGGTACCAGGAAAATCATCAATCAAAGCCTGAAAGACACTAGGATCTTCTGATGCTTTTGCTAATGCTAGTTGAGAAGTGGAAGTGTGATTTTCTGCACCTGAAACCCAGTCCCAAAATTCTCCCATTTTTTTTCCGGCAGTGGAGCCCGCAATTTTTAAAAGATCCCAGGCACCGCTTAGGTAAGTCATCGTAGCTTTAAAAAAGGCTGTGCCCAATTGAGTGACACAACTGTCATTGCCGAGATGACAATTTTTGATCTTATTTTTTTCTGGCAGGAACTGTTCAGCGACATAACCACCCATAGCACCTGCGGGAAGACTGGCCAGACTTAAGGCGGAGCTAGCGAGCACGCAATTAAGATCGTCAGGACATTGTTTTTGAACAGCTATCTTTCGGGGTTCAGTACAACTGAGTTCTTCACCAACATGACTAAATTGATTTAAGTTCAATTTGAGATTTTCCGCTTCGGCGGGAAGTTGGCAATTACCATTACTGCATCCAGCTTTGGTTTCTAATTGATTTTGTACTCTCAGTAATTTTGATTCGAGATAATTGATTTCAGTAATGTATTTCCAGCAGGACTCACTTAGCCCATGGGCCCGGTGATAGGCTTCAAGGTTGGGGGGAATTTTTCCTTTCGGTAAACATTCTTGCTGATACTTTGTTCCAAGATTTTTGAGTCGATCAAGTAGAGCTGGAACACACTCGCCCTTTTCGCATTTATCGATATTACTGGCAGCTTTCACTGCGGGGAAATGAAGTCCGAGGGAGGTGAGCCCTAAAACAAGAACCAGCTTAATGGAAATAAATCGCCTCACCATCATTCTAGTCGTATCGAAATAAGGGCGGGTTTACTTTAGCATTAAAGTCAAAAATGATTAAGATTTCAGGCTCTTGGCCAGATACCTACCAGTGTGAGAAGCCTTAACCTTGGCCACCATCTCCGGCGTTCCTTCAGCGACAATCTGACCGCCGCCCTGACCACCTTCAGGTCCCAAATCAATGACCCAATCAGCGGTTTTAATCACATCCAGATTATGTTCAATAATGAGCAAGGAATGCCCTTGTTCCACTAATTGATTGAGGGCCTTCAGGAGAATATTGATATCTTCAAAATGGAGACCGGTCGTTGGCTCATCTAATACATATAAGGTCGAACCTTTAACTGATTTAGAAAGTTCCCGTGAGAGCTTTAATCTTTGGGCTTCTCCTCCAGACAAGGTGGTGGCTGGTTGTCCTAATTTGATATAGCCCAGACCGACCGCATTTAATACTTTCAGCGCACGATTAACTTTGGGGTGATTTTCAAAAAAACCTTCGGCTTCTTCAATACTCATCGCCAGAACATCAGCGATATTTTTACCGCGATAAAGAATGGAGAGAGTTTCATTGTTATAGCGTGAACCTCGGCATTCGGAACACGTTACATAAACATCTGGCAGAAAGTGCATTTCAATTTTTAAAACACCATTGCCTTCACAAGTCTCACAACGCCCACCCTTTACATTAAAAGAGAAGCGCCCAGGCTTATAACCCCTAACCTTCGCTTCATTGGTCATGCAGAAAATGTTTCTGATGGCATCAAAAAGTCCAGTATAGGTTGCCGGATTGGAGTGAGGGGTCCTTCCGATGGGCGATTGATCTAATTCGATGAGGCTTTGAATTTTATCAACACCAGTGATGGAATGATAATTGGCTGAGCTGCCTCGTCTTCCACGGGAGAGATAATTTTTAATCGCTGGCACCAGTATTTTATGGATCAAAGTAGATTTGCCGGAACCAGAAACACCGGTAATACAGGTCATTCCACCGAGTGGAAGTTTTAAGGTCACATCTTGTAAGTTATGTTCGCGTGCTTTATTTAAAGTAATAAATTCTTTTAAAGCACGACGTTTTTCTGGAATATGAATCTTGCGGGTGCCTGAGAGATACTGCCCGGTAATACTTTTTTTATCATTTTTGACAACATCGGGAGTCCCGGCAGAGACTACTTCCCCACCATGAATTCCGGCACCGGGGCCCATGTCGATAAGATAATCACTGGCCAGCATCGTATCTTCATCATGTTCAACGACCAGTACGGTATTTCCCAGATCTCTTAAATCAATCAAGGTCTTAATCAATTTTTCGTTGTCTCGCTGATGG
Organism: Bacteriovoracaceae bacterium; assembly: GCA_023701435.1. GTDB lineage: Bacteria > Bdellovibrionota > Bacteriovoracia > Bacteriovoracales > Bacteriovoracaceae > Peredibacter. The sequence goes on from JAMPXB010000010.1 coordinate 96,023, forward strand.
AGACCAATACTTGGTTCATCTAAGACGTACAACACACCCGATAACGCCGAACCAATTTGGGTCGCCAGCCGGATCCGTTGTGATTCCCCTCCCGAAAGGGTCATGGCATCACGGTTAAGAGTGAGATAATTAAGACCAACGTTGAGAAGAAACTTCAATCGATCCCTAACTTCTTTTAAGACCTTATGAGCGATGATGGCGCGATTGCCGGTAAACTCTAACTTGTCAAAGAATACGGAAGCATCCTGAATAGAGAGGTCGCAGACATCCATGATGGACTGGCCCTCAATGGTAGCGGCCAGGGCAAAAGGATTGAGCTTTTTTCCCATACAGGCAGGACACTTTTTTATGATCATATACTCTTCCAGGTCCGCACGGGTCCTTTCAGATTCTGATTCGTTGTATTTTTTTTCTAACCAGGCGACGACACCAGGGAATTCTTTTTTAAAGTTCCAGGAAGAGTTTTCTGATTCAAATTTATAGGTATAAATTTTATCAGAGCCTTCATAAAGAATGGTTCTAAATTTTTCAGAAAGTTTATTAAAAGGTTTTTCGACATCGACTTTCTCGGCTACTGCTACCGAACGCACCATTTGCATTAAAAAAGAATTCTTCTTCACAATGGGCATTGCCCCCTCTTCTAATGAAAGAGTTTCATCGAGTAGAAGGCTCTCTATATCAAAGCGCTTGGAAATACCTAGTCCGTTACAAGTGGGACAAGCCCCGAGTGGAGAATTAAAAGAAAAAAGACGGGGTTCTAAATCCGGAAAACTCTTTCCGGACTTGAAGGAATAATTTTTCTCTGAATAAAAATTCTCTTTATCATCGGCGAGCACTACCAGATATCCATCCGAAAGCTTAAGTGCCTGCTCAACAGATTCTGTGAGACGGGGTCGGATCCCCTCTTTCATCACTAACCGGTCGATGACGATATCAATATTATTAAAACGGGATTTATTGATGTTGAGTGAATCTTCCAAATTAAGTATTTCGCCGTTGAGCCTAATACGGGAAAAACCCATGCTGATAAATTTGGCCAACTCTTCTTTGTGTTCTCCTTTCTTGGAGCGAATAACCGGAGAAAGTATTTGGAGCTTAGTTCCCACTTTGAACTTACAGATGGTTTCAACAATCTGCTGAGGAGATTGTTTCGAAACTTTCTCGCCGGTTTCCGGACAATGGGCATCACCCAAGCGGGCATAAAGCAGTCGCAGGTAATCGTAGATTTCGGTGATCGTCCCTACTGTTGAGCGAGGATTTTTATTGGTAGATTTCTGGTCAATGGCAATGGCCGGTGAAAGACCGGTTATGCTTTCCACTTCTGGTGCTTCAATTTGCCCGATGAATTGGCGGGCATAACTGGAAAGGGACTCGATATAACGGCGCTGGCCTTCGGCATAGATGGTATCAAAAGCAAGCGACGATTTGCCGGAACCAGATGGTCCAGTGATAACCGTTAAAGAATGACGAGGAAGGGCGACATCAATGTTTTTTAGATTATGAACTTTAGCTTTGGTGACCTGAATTTTTTCCATATGAAACCTTCTTCAACATGTTCACAGCTTCTTTTAACGAGAAAGCACAACCCCGATAATCTGCCTGGTTTTTTCCAAACAAAGCAAAAGAAGTTCCGTGATCTGGACTAAAGCGAGGATAAGGAAGCCCTAAGGTAATATTTGAACCAATGAACCCCTGCAGTCCCTTAAAAACTCCCAGGCCCTGGTCATGAAATAAATATACCAGAAGATCTTGGGAAGACTTTTGCTCAAGCAGCATTGTATCACCAGGCAGTGGACCCCTGATATCTAATTTGAGTTTGTTGATTAAACGTTTAATGGCCGCATCAATGCGCTGATCCTCGTTCCCTATTATACCCTTTTCGCCAGCGTGAGGGTTGAGCCCTGAGACTAAAATTCTTTTAGTCGGCCAGTTCCATTGCTGCAGGGTTTTCAGGGCAGCAAAGAGCCGGGTATAAATGAGCTCTTCAGTCATAGTTTCGGAAAGCTTATTGACTGGCACATGATCGGATAAAAGCAGCACCTGCATTTTGGGTGAGGAAAAAAACATACCCAGTTCCGGCCGATGATAGAAGGCACGAAAGTATTCAGTATGCCCAGGATAACCCGGGAATTGATCCTTGGAGGTTGGCAGGGTGAACAGCACTCCTGACCCTTCACTAAGTTTCATACCCAGTTCCAGCGCGGTAAAACTCTGGGAGAAGTTAACTTGTGACAGCCACTCTACATCAATTTTAGTCCCAGCAACCTCAAGGTCATGGGGATTAATTTTAAAAGGAAGCTTTAAGGATGTGAGGGTCGCTTTAACCGCTGCCTCAAAGGCCAGGAGCTTAATGCAGGAGAGATCAGCTCTCCTCATTAAGAGACAACTCTTAAAGAAAACCTCCAGCCCAATACCTTGTTCATGGCCCTGGGTGACGTAGACTTTCATACTAGAGGAGATTTTTTATGTAATAGTTCGAATATTCACGGTCAAACCAGTTATTGCTAACAGATTTACCCTTCGACATGAAAATGTCATTTTGAATTTCGTCTTTTTTCTTTAAGAAATCCTGAGATTCAACCAGGTCTTTTTTCTGCACGTAAAAGACATGAAGATAATTATTGAGCACAATGGACTTTGAAAAGGAGCCTTCAGAAGTCGTCTTCAAGGTTGAAGCCAGTTCTTTTGCCAGACCATCTTCGTTAAGGTTGTCCAATTGGCTAGTTTCAAGATCGCGGTATTCTTCGGGTAATTTACCAGTCAATTGGTAGTCTTTTAAAACGGCTAAAAATCTGTTTTCATTCTTATCAACCAGCTTGTCCTGGGCAATATAGAAATCCACCAGGTTGTACTTAAACGAAAGCGCATTATTAGTGCTGTTTCGGCGGTAGTACTCATTTTTGATTTCTTGCTCAGTGACCGAGATTAGTGGCGCGATAATTCTTTGGGCGAAGACATTGTATTCCATGGTTTCACGAATAACTTCAAAATATTCTTCGTAAGTCAGACCCTTGCCTTTAAGAAATGCCAAAAGGTCGGCACGTCTTAAACCCAGGCGCTCTTCGGTCATTTTAATTCTGGATTCAACGGCATCATCATTGATGACATACCCTTGGGCATTGATCTTATCTCTGATGATGAAAGAGCGGATGATGATATTGAGCAGTTCTTGCTGGCTATACTTCTTTTCACTGTAAATCATCGGCGAGACTTCCTGGCGGGCAGCAAGTGTGGCTTCAATACGCTGAATTTCAGACAAAGAAATTACACGTGTATTTACGACAGCGACGATTTTATCGAGAAGTTTTTCAGAAGATTTTTTGTCCTGAGCGTGAGCTAGTGTCATGCTCAGGACGAAGATTAAAAATAATTTCACTAACCAAGAATATTATAAAAGATTTGGGTTTGTCTTGATTTCCGCGCCCTTGGCGAGATTTTTAAAATAATTCTCGATCATAGCGTCTCTTTTGGTGTCGTAAATGATCTTTTTGTACAAGTTCTTGTCAATTTGGTCATATGACTTAACGCCTACCACCTTAATAATGTGGTAACCCATTTGAGTTCTGACTGGCTTAGAGATGAACCCTACTTTCTGACCCTTGATAGCTTCGAAGTATTCTGGCGCCAGACGAGTTGGCGGTTGAAAGCCTAGGTCACCGCCCACTGGAGCAGTCGAAGTTTGAGAGAACTTATTGGCGTACTTAGCAAAGCTCTCTGGCTCTTTTTGTAGGATCATATAGATTTCTGTACTTTGTGACAGAGCAGCCTTCACTTCTTCAGGAGTTGGTTCGGCCCGTAAACGATAGAGAATATGAGCTGTGCGGTATTCTTTGTTGTTCTCGTAATACTTCTTAACGTCTTCATCAGTGACATTGATTTTCTTAAATTCATTTTCAAGATCCTTAGAGATCTGAGCATGAAAAAGAATGTCTTCTTGCTTGGCAATGACTTCAGGATCTTTATTGGTTCCGGTCTTTTTGGCCTTTTGAATGCCAAGCTGACGGTTAATCAGATCTTGCAGTGAAGTTTCTTTGGTGATTTTTCTTTGCCCAACAAACTTTAAGTTTTGAAGATGATATTCATCAAACTGTTTTTTAGTAATGGTTTGACCATTAACAGTTGCTACGACTTGATTTTGAGCAATGGCCGGCATGGCCATGGCGAAAGCAATAATTGCTAAAGAAAGTTTTTTCATACACATCCCTGTGGTTTTTATTCAATCTAATAAAAACGGTATCATACACCCATTTCTGCTGCAATATGTTTCGCAAACTCCAGTAGCATGTGATGACTCACTGGTTCTTTGAAGAGAGCATTGACGGATGAATCAGGGTTTATTTTGTAAAACTTCGGCTTATTAATGAAGAAGTTCAGCATCTTATCTCTTAGCTGATGATTCCAGTTAAGTATTTCCTGATCGAAGTATAAACCAATTTGAGACCCGGAAACTTTGACCAGTCGAAGGCCTAGTGGCTGGAAAATAATTCTCGATCGAAGGATTGAATACAGGGCTTCGAGTTCTTTTGGGGTAATTCCGAACGCATCATTAAGTTCCGTGATGATTTCTTCCAAACGACCCAGATCATTACTATTAGATAAACGCTTATAGTATTTAAGTCGTAAAGAGTGATCTGGAATGTATGAGTTTGGTATGTAAGCAGAAAATGGCGCCTGGATTTCAATGTTTTTCACTGAAACTTTTTGTTCACCCTTAATTTCCTGAATAGCTTCTTGCAAGAGATCCATATAGAACTCAAGTCCGATGGCCTCAATATGCCCGGATTGTTCTCCTCCTAAAATATCCCCTGCTCCACGAATTTCCATATCTGATGACGCCAAAGCAAAGCCGGAACCCATTTCAGCATAAGTCTGAAGGGCCTGCAGTCTTCGTTGGGCAGTTTCATTAAGTATCTTGTTTTCTGGAACAATAAAGTAAGCGTAGGCCTTTCGGTCCGAACGTCCAATTCTTCCGCGCAGCTGATGAAGTTGCGCCAGACCATAAGTATCGGCCCGGTCGATAATCATGGTGTTGGCATTAGGGATATCGATGCCGGATTCAATAATGGTGGTGGCAAGAAGGATATCCGACTTATGGTCATAGAAATCATTGATTCGTTTTTCCAGCTCACGCTCATTCATTTGTCCATGAGTGACACTGATGCGGGCCTTGGGAACGAGCTTTTTCAAATACAACTCATGCTCTTCAATATCGTGAACACGATTATGGACATAATAAATCTGTCCGCCACGGGATAGCTCTTTCTCGATCGCAGACTTCAAGGTCAGATCGTCTTCTTTAATAATGTAGGTTTTAATTGCCTGACGTCTGGGAGGAGCAGTTTGTATTAATGACAGATCCCGAATTCCCAAGAAGGATAGCTGAAGTGTTCTAGGAATAGGAGTTGCTGTCATGGTCAGTACATCAACGCCAGTTTTTAAGACCTTTAATTTTTCTTTGTGGGCAACGCCAAAACGGTGCTCTTCATCGATGATCAATAGACCCAGGTCATGAAATTCCAACTTGTCAGAAAGAACGGCATGAGTACCAATTAAGATATCAACCTTTCCTTCTGCCACTTCGGCCATAACTTCATTTTTCTCTTTGGTCGTTTTAAAACGAGAAATGAAATTAATATTAACCGGAAAGTTCTCGTAGCGTTTTACAAATGAATGATAGTGCTGCAAGGCCAAGACCGTGGTGGGAACTAAAACCACCACTTGCTTTTTATCCAGTACCGCCTTCATCGCCGCTCTCATCGCCACTTCTGTCTTACCAAAACCAACGTCTCCGCACACCAAACGGTCCATCGGGTATTGGTTCTGCATATCTTCCAACACGTCTTGAATCGCCTTTTGCTGATCAGGAGTTTCTTCAAAAGCAAAAGATAATTCAAATTCCCGAAAGAGATGGTCTGGCGGTGAATATGGAAAACCTCCACGCAGCTTTCTTTCGGCTTGAAGCTTCAATAAATCAAAGGCCAGCTTCTTAACCGATCCCCTTGCCTTTTGTTTTAGCTCGGAGAATTTTTTGGATTTTAGTGAAGCAACTTTCAGACCCGATGATGAGTCGGCGTGTTTTTGAACCAGGTTTAATTTGTAAACCGGAACATAAACCTTGTCGTTGTCCTCATATAATATAACCAGGTAATCACTTTGCTGATCACCCGCCTGAATAGTTTCCAGGCCCTTGTAGACACCAATACCAAAATCACGGTGGATCACATAATCGTTGATTTTTAATGTGGCGAGCTGTTCAGCAAAGAGATCTTTATTGGTGGACTTTACCTGTTTGGCCTTCTTCTTTTTAATGGAGAAGAAGTCACCTTCTGACAAGACGAAGATGTGCTCGTTTTTATAATAGAAACCCTCATCGAGCTTGCCGTAAACATACTGCAGACGAGTGCCGATTTCGTTGAGGCCATTTTCTTCCAGTAGAAACTGCAGTTCCTGGCGGGCATTTTCTGATTTGTAATTTACTACCAGGTTGCCGTGAACGTTGAGCTCCTTGCGCAAAATCTTTAAGCAGCCTTTGATATATTCAAACTTGTTCTCCGGAACCTTTCCTGACATTTGAAGTTTAGTCTGGAGATAAGACTTCAATTTTTCAAAATTCAAATGAAGTTCTTTATCAAAGGGCGTATCGAGATTGATGGCAATGTCGAGCTGATCAACAAATAGCTTTTTAAATGAGGTTCCCGGAAACTTTTCTAAATAAAAAAATTCAGGTCCAGGTATGACTGATGAACTTTCTACGTCTTCTGACAAAGTTTCAAAGTCTTCTCTTTGGGCGGCGATAAAATGCTCAAAGTTGTTTAGGCCGTTATCATTATTAAAAAAAGTAATCTTGGCATTAGCGGGAAGAAAATCCAGCAGTGTGCAGGGCTTTTCAAAAAACAACGGAATATATAGAGGATAGTTTTCAAATAACTGACCCTCACTGACTCTACTGAAAAGTTGTTTACGGGCTTCGTACTTATTTTTGAAAGCTGGCTGAGCTTGTGGAAGTTTTGAGCGCAGTCGTGAGGCAAATGTGTCTTTGGTTAAAAATCCAGCACCAGGAATGAGGCAAACCTCAGTAAAAGAGATCTCGCGATTTGTTTTTTGTGTTTCAATATCGATGGCAAAAATATCTTCGATCAGGTCATCAAAGTAATGGAGGCGCACTGGTGGATGGGAGATGGGGTAAATATCAAAAATTTCGCCTCGTCGGGAAAAAGTACCTGGCTCTTCGATAGTACTAGCAGGAAAGTAACCCATCTCAGTAAGTTTTTTGGCCAGATCAAATGGCGAGATGATGTCGTCTTTTTTTATGGTAAAGCTGTTTTCTTGAAAAAAATTCTTATCGGGACCGAGCAATAAACAAGCTTCCAAAGTTGTTACTATAATCGTCCGAGAATTATTTTGTAGTTTTTGTAAAACTGACCAGCGCGTAAGGAGTGAGCTTTCCGAGGTGAGGATGGAGCTATAAAGACTGTGATTGTGCCCAGGGTAAAAAGAAATATTCTTTAAGTGCCTCAGTGAGTCATAAACTTCTTCAGCTTCATCTTGATCAGAACAAACGATTAGATGTGTGGAATCAAATAGTTGGCCCGAAAAATAACTACCTGCAAGAAGACACCATTGATTGGGTGAAACTCCTTTCAGGGAAAGCTCATCTTGGTTTTGTAACCAATAATTAATTTTAGTTGAGATGGCACTAAACAAGGTCACGCTAAATCCTGATGAAAGAAGTATGTTTTCACTCTGCGTTTTCAAATGTCGTTCTTCGACAATTGCTGGTCACATTTAAAATAACATCTTTCCTAAATTCAACATCTTTTGTATCTTAAACTTACTTTTTTGCGACTTTAATGCAGTGGAGACTTCCATGACACCAGCTCAGATTGATGGCTTGATGCCTATTGTTATCCTAATGGGGATAGCGGTTGTTTTGTTTTTCGGCGGACATTTTCTTACGGTTTTATTAGCACCAAAAAAACCGTCACATCTTAAGTCTACGCCTTATGAGTGTGGTGAAGAGCCTGTTGGTTCGGCGTGGTCGGCATTCAACGTACGCTTCTACGTTATTGGATTAATTTTTATTATCTTCGATGTTGAATCAGTTCTTATGTTTCCAGTAGCCGCTATCTTTAGAGAGCTCGTGGACATGGGACATGGTGGATATGCCCTAATTATCTTCCTTAGCTTCATTTCTGTTCTGCTTGAAGGAATTGCCTACTGTTGGAAAAAAGGCGACCTGGATTGGGTTAAGTCTTTCCAAGTTTCCTTAAAAAATAATAAATAAGGTTCCTAAAAATGAATCAAACAATCGTCAGTTACCTATCTCAATACGAATTTTATGACTCTCTTCTATGCCTCTTTGGAAACAATGAAGGCCTATTGGCTTTTGTCATTTATCTCCTGGTGGCCCTTATTATTATCGGCTTCAGTGCCACAGTCGGTGGTCTGGGAACATATGCTGAAAGAAAAATTTCAGCCGATTTACAGGCCCGTATGGGACCGAACCGTGTTGGTCCTTATGGACTTCTTCAGTTCTTGGCTGACGGTGTTAAGATGTTAACGAAAGAAGACATCATGCCTTTTACTGCTGACAAGTTCCTCTTTTATCTCGCTCCGATGCTGGCCCTCGTAGGTGTTTTTGCCACACTTGCCGTTCTACCATGGTCAAACGGCTTCATGATGGCTGACCTTAACGTTGGTATCTTCTACCTCATCGCTATCTCCTCTCTGGTTGGCGTAAGTGTTTTCCTTGGTGGTTACGCTTCCAACTCCAAGTGGTCAATGCTTGGTGGTATGCGTGGAGCTTCCCAGATTATTTCTTATGAAATTCCTGTGACTCTTTCGATTCTGGCCATCACCCTACTTGCCGGTGGTATGAGCTTCGGAACCATTCTTTCCCATCAGGAAGGAACAATCATTAACTGGTTCATCTTCCATAACCCTTTTGCATTCTTAGCTTTCTTTATTTATGCCATCGGTGCCTTGGCCGAAACTAACCGAGCTCCTTTTGACCTTCCAGAAGCTGAATCAGAACTAGTTTCTGGTTACCACACAGAGTATACCGGTTTACGTTTTGGTTTCTTCGCCCTGGCTGAGTACATTGAAGTGTTTGTGGTTTGTGGTGTGGGTGCTGCCCTCTTCCTGGGTGGTGGTAACCTTCCATTCAATATTCAAATCGACATCATTCCTCTACAGCTTGTACAGGTCGTGATCTTCATTACTAAAGCCCTTCTTCTATATTATGTAGTTATCTGGGTTCGTTGGACTTTACCAAGACTTCGAGTTGATCAGCTTATGTCTATTTGTTGGAAATATTTAACTCCGATGGCGATTCTTAACCTTGTTGGATGTGCCATCTGGTTGGTTGTCTTCAATGGAAAATCTATGGCCGATCTGGTATTTGGATCCCATTAATTAAGGATTAGAAATGTTCATTCAATTACTATTTGGATTGTCTGCCCTCCTCACCGTAGGATGCGCCATCGCAGTGGCAGTTACTAAAAACATTATGCATTCATGTGTGTTCCTTCTGGGATCACTACTTGGAATTGCCGGTCTATATGCGACACTTGGTGCCGACTTTGTAGCCGTTACTCAGATCATGGTTTACGTGGGTGGTGTTGTTATTCTTATGTTGTTTGCAGTGATGCTGACTGGTGGGAAGGACTTCGTTTCTCGTGCCCAGAACCTCCTTGGTCTTGCTCCGGCCATGGGTAACAAGTGGACCTTCTCAGTTGGTCTGCTAGTGGGCCTCGTGGTCATTCTGACTAACGTAAAGCTGATTATGAATATTGCGAAGGCTTATCCTGCCAAGGTTATTGGTAACGATTTCCCTTCAACTGTTAGTCAAATTGGTCACTTATTAGTGAAAGAGCATGTGCTGGCTTTTGAGCTGTCTTCTGTACTTCTATTAGGTGCTCTCGTAGGCGCAGCGATTATCGCTCGTCCAAGAAAGCAAGGATAACTTATGATGAGTCTAGTTTCTTATTTAATTATCTCTCTTATTCTTTTCATTGTGGGCCTGGTGGTCATCATCGCAAGAAAAAATATTGTTGCGATTCTTCTGGGAATTGAACTTATTTTGAATGCCGCCGCTTTGAACTTTGTTGCTTATTCCAGATATGTTACCAACAATCTGGACGGCCACGTTTTCAGTCTATTCATTATTGTAATAGCTGCTGCTGAATCAGCTATTGGACTCGCTATTGTGATTCGATTCTTCCAAATTAAAGAAACAATTCACATTGATGAAGCGACTCAGTTAAGAAACTAAGGGTTATACATGGAATATACAGTTGGAAACATTGCGCCGATTATTCTTTCCCCAGTAATTGCATTTGTAATCAATGCTTTTTTTGGAAGTAAGCTCCCTCGTAAGGGTGACTGGTTGGCAACACTCAGTATTTTTATCTCATTCATCTTTTCAGCAAGAGTTTTTGGAGACTTTGTCTTTGGTAACTTTGCCACTGATTACTTCATCCACAAGACTTTCACATGGTTTGACCTTTCTTACGGGGCCAACATCTGGAAAGTTGATATGGGAATCTATATCGATAACATGACAGCTATCATGCTTACCATGGTGTCGGGCGTAGCATTCTTGATCCACCTCTTCTCAACCTGGTACATGGACCACGATGAGAAGCACGGTCGTTTCTTTACCTTCCTACCGCTATTTACTTCAGCGATGCTCGGAATGGTTATTTCAGACAACCTATTTTCTCTCTTCTGTTTCTGGGAGATCATGGGATTCTGCTCTTACTCACTAATCGGTATCTATGTTAAGAAAGAAAAAGCTGGAGATGCTTCACTTAAAGCTTTCATGACTACGCGTGTGGGTGACGTATTCCTTCTATTAGGTATCGTTGCTCTCTGGATGACCCTAGGTTCAGTTGCTTATGTTGATATCTATGCCGCAATTGCCGAAGGTAAGTTTGCTGGTCAAACAGTAATGGGTATCTCGCTTGCGACATTCACAGCTCTTTGTATCTTCTTGGGTGCGATGGGTAAATCAGCTCAGTTCCCACTTCACGTGTGGCTTCCTGATGCAATGATGGGTCCAACTCCCGGTTCTGCCCTGATCCACGCTGCAACCATGGTAACAGCTGGTGTGTGGATTTCACTTCGCATGTATCCTTTAATGGTTCTTGGTGACATCACTTGGTTTATAGCTGTGATTGGTGCCATTACTGCTTTTGGTGCTGCTACGGTTGCGATGGTTCAAACTGATATTAAAGCGGTGCTAGCGTACTCAACACTTTCACAACTTGGTTATATGATCATTGGTGTTGGTGTTGGTTCATATAATGCGGCTTTTATGCACGTTATTACTCACGCTGTTTTTAAAGCATGTTTGTTTCTTTCTGCGGGTTCAATCATCCACTCAGTTCACGAACAAGAAATGCCAAAACTTGGCGGACTTCGTAAGTATATGCCTTACACCCACTTTGCGATGATGGCCTGTACGCTTGCAATTGCTGGTATTCCATTCTTTTCAGGCTTTGTTTCGAAAGATAGAATCCTGGGCGATGCACTTTATTTTGGGTTCATGGCCGGTCAGAATCCACTTCTAGCGATCGTTCCAATTCTTGGTTTCGCTGGTGCAGGTCTGACAGCATTTTATATGTTCCGTATGATGTTCCTCACTTTCTACGGTGAAAATCGCATGGGTCATCATGACTCTCACGGTGATCATCATGGGCATGGCGATCATCATGGACACGAAATTCACCACGAGCACCTGGATGCCCGTCAAAATGTTCCGCTATTGATTCTATCGGTTTTCACTCTTGGAGTGTGGTTTGCTGGTAGTTTAACAGGTCAAGGGATCGTAAAAGTCTTCGGCTCAAAAACGGAATGGTTTAAAATTTTAGTTGAGGCCCCGAAAGTTGAGCGTTTTGTGAATCACCCACGCGAGTCTTTTGGTTCAACGGATGCAAGAGTTAAAGCGGAACTTCCTAAAGCTGTTTATGTTCATCAAACTGGATACGCTGGACCAAATCCGGATGAGCACAAAATTCATAGCGCTCACGTGATTGGTGCTATTCTATCGATTATCATCGCTTTCACTGGCGTGTTCATTGCTTTCCTAATGTACATCAAGAAATCGATTAATCCTTTGGCTTCGAAGTTTCCTGGGTTTACAACGACCCTTGAAAACAAATACTACTTCGATAATTTCTATATCGACGTCATTATCAAAAAAGGCCTTTTGGGTCTAAACCGATTCTTGTCATGGTTTGATATGGGGATTTTTGACCGTTTCGCAGTAGATGGTTGGGCCGCTGTTAACAGAGTTCTTTTCAAGGCCTCTAAGTGGTTTGATAACGTTGTAGTTGATGCGATCGGTGTCGATGGAACAGGTGTAGCGGTTAATTTATTCAACTTAGTTTTAAGAATAGTTCAATCAGGTAAGATACAGTTCTACTTCATCATGCTGATTGTGGTTCTTGCTAGTTATATTTGGACAGTAAATATTTAAGGTTTTTTTCTTTATAGAGAGAGGTTCGTTGTGAACGGAATACTGAATTGGATTTTATGGTTACCGGTTATTGGTATGGTGGGAGTAATTCTTACGCCAAAAGCTAAAGAACACACCATCAAGATGGTAACTTTAGTTACAACTTCAATTACGCTGCTTTTGTCAGTACTTCTTTATTTGAAGTTTGATACCACAACCGCAGATATGCAGTTTGTGACCAAGATTCCTTGGATTTCACAATTCCACATCAATTACTTCATCGGTATTGATGGTATTACAATGTTGATGGCGTTCCTTAACGCTCTTCTTTTCTTTATCTGTACCCTTTCATCATGGACAGTAACAAAGAACCTAAAAGCTTACTTCGCTCTACTTTTGATGCTTCAATCAACAGTATTCGGTGTGTTCTTTGCTTTAGACTTCTTCCTCTTCTATGTTTATTGGGAAGTTATGCTTCTTCCAATGTTCTTCCTTATCGGAATCTGGGGTGGAGAAAACAGAGAATACGCAGCTATTAAATTCTTCCTTTATACCTTCTTCGGCTCAATTTTCATGCTGGTTGGTATTATCGCTCTCTACTACGCTTCTGGAAAAGGTGTTGATTCTTTCAATATCCTGGCCCTTCAAGGTGGTAAGTTTGTTAATGAACAAGTGGTTATTTTCGGTAAGACTTTCTCTTTCGAAACCATCTTCTTCTGGTTCATGTTCCTCGGTTTTGCCATTAAAGTTCCAGTTTTCCCGTTCCATACTTGGTTGCCTCACGCTCACGTTCAGGCCCCTACTGCCGTATCAGTTATCCTCGCAGGCGTTCTCCTTAAAATGGGTACATACGGTTTCTTAAGAATTGCCTTCCCAATCTTCCCACAAGCAGCTGTTAATGCTTCAACAATCATTGCAGTTCTTGGTTTGATTTCTGTTATCTATGGTGCTTTCTGTGCGATGGCCCAGGATGACGTTAAGAAGCTCGTTGCTTATTCTTCAGTATCTCACATGGGTTTCGTAATGCTTGGTCTGGCTGCCATGACTACTCAAGGTATGAACGGTGCTGTTCTTCAGATGTTCAACCACGGTACTTCTACAGCCATGATGTTCTTAATGATCGGTGTTCTTTATGAGCGCTCTCACCACCGTTGGATTGTTAAGCCTGACGGTTCTAAAGGTTACGGCGGTCTAGCAACTAAACTTCCTAAGTACACAACGATCTTCATTATCGGTATGTTTGCTTCTCTAGGTCTTCCAGGTCTATCAGGGTTCATTTCTGAAGCTCTTATTTTCCTCGGTATCTACCAGAAATTTACAACTATCACTGTAATTGCTGTTGTCGGTCTCTTGATCGGTGCTGCTTACCTTCTTTGGATGTTCAAGCGTATGTTCTTCGGTGAAGTTAACCCGGAAATCGAAGAGTACGAAGATATGAATGCCCGCGAAGTGTTTTATATGATCCCGCTTTGTATTGCTGTAATTGTGTTTGGTATTTTCCCAAGCCCACTCCTCAATGTTATGAAAGCCTCTGTAGGACAGTTGGTTGATTTGTTGAGTAAGTATTAAGAGAGGTTTTTTGTGATTGACCAATTATTTGGTTTTCTAAGTTTCTATATTCCGGAAGTGATCAGCATCTTGTTGATGACGACACTTCTGGTAGCCGAATCATCGGTTAAAGATGAACATGCTCCTCGTACCAAGATCCATGTGTATACACAGGTGGTACTAGGTATTGTTCTCATTACCTTGTTTCAGAATCTTGGGGAAAAACCAGTTCAGATTTTCCACAATGCTGTAACGATCGATCCTTTCAGTACCTTAATGAAAATCATTATGGTGATCGGAACTATGGGTGCAGTCTTTATTAGTCATTCTTCTAAAGATATCTACTCAAACTTAAAATCCGAATTTTCCATCATGGCGGTTGGGGTTTTAATTGGTGGTATGCTACTGGCTTCTGCTAACAACATGCTGACTTTCTACCTGGGAATTGAAACCCTATCGATTCTTTCCTATGTGATGAGTTCACTAAAGCGTGAAGATGCCTCTTCTACTGAAGCTGGTATGAAATATGCTCTTTACGGCGGACTTTCGGCCGGTATTGCACTTTTTGGTATCTCTCACCTTTATGGTGTCTTTGGTTCAATCCAATTTAACGATATTGTCGGCCAGGTTGCTGGTCTACAAGGTACTGATTTGGCGATCACTCTTGTTGCATCGGTGCTGTTTTTTGTTGGTGTGGGTTACAAGATTTCGGTCTTCCCATTCCACATGTGGACACCGGATGTTTATCAGGGCTCACCAATTCCTGTGACTGCTTTCTTTGGAATTGTTCCTAAAATGGCCGGTTTGGCAGCTTTAGTACGTATTTCGTTTGTTTTCCTTTCAGCAGGATCTGCTCTCACTGTTTCATGGGTAGGACTGATTTTAGTAATCGCTGCCATGACAATGACTGTCGGTAACGTAACAGCGATTGGCCAGAGCTCGGTTAAGCGTATGCTTGCCTTCTCTTCCATTGGTCATGTTGGTTTGATGATTCTTGGTGTTGTGGTCATGAATGAAGCTGGTGTTAAGGCCATTTTGTTCTACGGACTAGTTTACATGTTCATGACACTGATTGCTTTTTACATCACTTCACATCTGTCTGATATGTACGGTTCAGATTCTTATGATGTGTTCCGTGGTCTCGTTTACAAGCACCCAGTAATGGCAATTATTATGGCCGGAGTTCTGTTCTCCCTGGCCGGTATTCCTCCGTTCAGTGGTTTCGTTGCGAAATTTAACATTTTCGCCGTAGTCATCGAGCAGAAGCATTACGGAATAGCGATTGTTGCAGCAATTAACTCAGTTATTGCACTTTACTACTATATGAAATTGGCCAAAACCATGATTTTTGGACAGGCCAGTGGCGAAGAGAAAGTGGTGGGCTTTACTAGTCTTAATCAGGCGGTAATCATAGCCCTGTTCATCCCGGTTTTATTCCTAGGGATTTTCTGGGAATCGGCGATGACGATGGCCGGAAACGCAGCCATCTTTATAAAGTAACCTTCATAGGGGGAGCATAAGCTCCCCTTTTTTTTGTTTTACCCCCAAATACCTAAAATCCCTTATAATTAATGCCATGACGAAATATCGAATCCGACTGGCCAATGGTCGGGTGATTGGCCCATTTTTAAAAAATCAGCTTTTTGATTTAAAGGCCAAAGGACATATTAAAGGAAGCGAAGAGGCCCAGATTTTTCCTACAGGAAATTGGGAGCCTATTAAGACCTTTGATTTTTATTCTGAACTGATAGACGAAAACAAAACAGCGATTCAAGAAGAAGCTCCCAAAGAAGAAACCTTCATCATAGATCTAACTCAAATCCGTAATCAGAAAATTGAAAAAGAACTAGATGAGCTTGAGCATGGAACCATGGCCCCTGTTGAAGAACTTACAGAAACAGTGCAATTGGGACCGAATAAAGAAACGCCGCCAGTGGAACCGGTGTTGGAGCTAGAGCAAGCTCCAGAAATCATAGAAGAACGAACTCGCATTGCTGACAAAACGGCAATCACCCGTTCAGCCGAATACCAAGTGGGAGTTACTGGCGAAGATAATGGCGACAGAACGCTTATCAATCCAATTGCCCAGCAAGAAATTGAAAAAATGCGAAGGCTGCAAAAGCAAGCCGAAGCAAAAAAAGAAGCTGAAGAAGCCCAAGCGAAAATAATTGCAGAAGAGCAAGAAGCGGCGGCAAAAGAGCTCGCCCTAGTTGCTGCCAAAGGAAATGAGGTTGTTTCTTTTAATGAAGCGACTCAGGTGATTAGACTGGATAAGACCGGTCTTTTAAAAGATGCCCTCGAAAATGAAACCGACATTGAGCAAGAATTAAAAAAGATTCAAAAACAAAGACTTAAAGACGAAGCAAAAAGAAAAGAAGAAGAGGAAGAAGAAGACGAAGAAACTGAAGATGTTGCGGCTAAGGCCAAAAAGAAAAAATTAGTCATAGTTCTCGCAGCTCTAGCCATTGCTTATGCCCTATTCTTTCCCGAAGAAAAAGAGGTGAAGGTCGTATTCAAAAGCCTGGAGCCGCAGATAGTTTTTCCTATTCCGTTTGATAAGGCTGATGGCCTGAAATCCAAAGCGGAATTTAACCGGGGCATCGAGCATTTTAATAAGGGCACCTATCCTGATTTGATTAAGGCAGGCCTCAATTTCAAAACCAGCTATGAGAATAGTCTGGAAAACACCAATGCCCTCAGCTACATGGTCAGATCTTATGCTGAACAATTAAAATATTCCAAGAACCAGCTGGTTGACGCCCAAACCCTCTTTAACGTTATTCAAAGTAAAAGACCTTTCCTGGTTGAGAACGTTAATGGGGTCATCGGTTTGAATTTGTTCTACATGGCGATAAATAAATCAGCGGCTGCCACTGATGTAGTACAAAAATATCTGAAACTTAAACCCAAAGACATTACCCAGGATCTATTTGCAGTTTATCTTCGAAGCCTAATTAAGGAAGGTAAGATTGTGCTGGCCCGTCAGTTCTTTCAGGCCCTGGAAAAAGCACCCGATAAAAATCGCTATGCCTATACGGCCCTCATTGAATATCTTCTGTTGAACCAAGAAACCGCGAAAGCCCTGGAATACGTGGATGATGCGATTAAACGCAATCCAAAAATCATTTCATTCCAACTGACTAAAGCCGAGTTGTTGTTAAAAGAAAAAAAATTTAAGGAAGTCGCCTCCCTCTTGAAAGAGGCAGAACAAAAGGGCTTGGACTATAACAACACCAATCGCGCCAAGTTCTTTGAGTTGAAAGGTCTGGTCTATGCTTTCCAAAAGAAGCCCAAAGAGGCTACCGCTTTTTTAGCCCAATCATTGAAGCTTCATGACTCTGATGAACTAAGATCCATTCTCGCCGATCTGGATACCAGCAATGGCGCATTAGCGGAAACGGACCAGCTTATTAATGAAAGTAAGGCCGTAAAATATTTGATACAAGCAAAGGATTTCTTTAATAAAAGAAATTATGAACTGGCCCTTAGTCATGCAGCCAAAGCCAGTGATGCGTATCCGGGACACATTCCTTCGGAGTTATTCCTATCTAAAGTGCAGATGCGTTTAGGTCTTGCCCAGCAAAGTTTAAAGACCATCGAAAAACTTTTACAAAAATATCCCGATGATAAACTTATCAACCTGGCATTAGTTGAAGCCTACGTTGATACCTATAAGTTTAATGATGCCAAAAATCGTATTGCTGTTATTTCCAGTACTGACATTCGTCACTCTTATGAATATGCAGCGGTCAATGCCAAGCTCTACATAAAAATGGGAGATACTCTTCAGGCCATGTCGTGGCTTCGAAATGCTATCAGTATGAATCCCCTAAACGATGAGGCACTATTTCAATTGGCGGAAATTTCACTCAAGCAAGCCTACTTTGATTCTGCCCGATCTTTTTTAAATAAAGTCATTGAGCTCGATCCAGTCAATCCGGATTACCGGGTGACATATGCAAAACTCATTTACGAAACACAAGATGACCGGGCAGCAATTGGGTACTTGTTAAGTCTTTTGGATGAGTTTGGTGAAAGTTCCAAGGTTCTTTCAGAAATAGCTATTTTCTATTATCGTGCCGGCAGAGTAAGAGACTTCCAAAACTACAAGGAAAAGCTGGAAAAGTTCCACTCCCAGGATAAGACGCTTTATGAGTTCTTGATCAAGGCTGCATTGATGGATGAACGTTATAACGATGTTCCGGGTTTAGTGGATAAGCTAATTGCGATTGAACCAGGTGAGCTTGACGCCATGATGACGGCTGGGCGAGTGCTGTTTGAAGATGGTAAATTGATTGATGCGGCAAAGTGGTTTAAGCGCGTGCAGGAAAAACTGCCTTCTTATCCCAAAGTCCTCTACTACACCGCTAAGATTAAATACTTAAGTGGTGACCCGGATGGGGCGCTGGAAGAGATCAAAAAAGACATTAAAGAAAATGGTGAGAACGATGATGATCTGGTCTTTATGGCACAAATCCAATTGGAAAAAGGTATGTTGCTTGAAGCCGAAAATCTATTCAAACGTGCACAAAAAATAAATCCAAGATCTTACGATGCCATCGTGGGCATGGCCGATCTTAGTACAAAACGTAGCAACTTTGACCTCGCATTGGACCTCTATAAAAGGGCCCTCAAATTGAATGCGGAAGAGACGATTGTTCATAAAAAAATCGGGGACGTCTACCGGCAACTGGGACAAGGGGCTCTGGCCATAGAATCCTATCAGTTGTATCTTGATATGGAACCGGAAACTCCTCACAAACGTCAAATTGAAGCTTATATCAAACTCATGCAATAGGTGATCCATGTTAGACATTAAGAAGATTGAAACTGATTTTGAAACTGTAAAAAATAGTCTCGCTAAGAGAAATTTTGATACCTCGATTTTGGATCAGATTGTTAATTTAAATAAATCGAGAAAAGCCCTTACCCTGGCATCTGAAACCAAAAAAGCGGAGATTAATAAAATCTCTCGCGAAATTGGTGAACTAAAAAAGAATAAACAAGACGCTGCTGAACCAATGGCGAAAGTCGCTGCTTTAAAAGCCTATATGGAAAAAGAAGCCAAAGAACTAGATGAAGTTCAGACTAAGCAAACCGAACTGTTGCTTAACATCCCTAATCTTCCAGTGGACTCAGTTCCGGTCGGTAAAGATGAAGAAGAAAACGTTGAAGTGGGACGCTGGGGTACACCTCGTGAGATGGACTTCACTCCGGTTGATCATGCTGAGTTAGGTGAAAGACTAGGCATTTTAGATTTCGATATCGCGACTAAAATTACCGGAGCTCGTTTTGTTGTTTATAAAGGTGCCGCTGCTCGCTTGGAGCGCGCGCTGATTAACTTCATGTTGGATCATCAGGGCAGCAAAGGCTTCACCGAAATGATGACCCCTTTCATCGCCCATGAAAGATCATTACTTGGCACAGGTAACCTTCCTAAGTTTGAAGACCAGTTGTTTAAATTAAATTCTGAACAACCTTGGTACCTAATTCCAACTTCGGAAGTGACACTAACAAACTTAAAGCGCGAACAGATTGTGGATGAAGCGGAAATGCCATTTTTATATGCCGCCTATTCTCCTTGTTTCCGTTCGGAAGCTGGCTCTCACGGAAAAGATGTTAAAGGTCTGATTCGTATGCACCAGTTCAATAAGGTTGAGATGGTTGCCATCTGCTCACCTGCTCAATCAGAAGAAATTCACCAGAAGATGGTGGCAAGTGCCACTGAGATTCTTCAAAAATTAGGTCTGCCATATCGAGTGCTGGCTCTTTGTACTGGAGATATGGGTTTTGCATCGCAGAAAACATTCGATCTCGAAGTATGGGTTCCATCTCAGAATAAATACCGTGAAATCTCCTCAATCTCTAATTGTGGTGATTTCCAAGCAAGAAGGGCCAATATCCGCTTCCGTAATAAGGAAGGTAAGGTTGAATTCGCCCATACTCTAAACGGTTCAGGGCTAGCTGTAGGCCGAACCGTGGTGGCAATTCTGGAAAACTACCAGCAGAAAGACGGCTCGGTTAAAATTCCTGAAGTTTTAGTGCCATATATGGGTGGAATGAAAGAGATTCGAAAATAACTGATTGTCTTTTTTTGAGTCTTTATTTATATTAAATGTCCTGAGTGGAGGACTGGCCGAGTGGTTTAAGGCAACAGTTTTGAAAACTGTCGTGGGTTAACGCCTACCTGGGGTTCGAATCCCTAGTCCTCCGCCATCTTTTAAATTTTGTTCTTGGTAAGTGATAAAACCACAACGGAGACGTGGGTGAGTGGTTTAAACCACACCCTTGCTAAGGGTGCGATCCCGAAAGGGATCCATGAGTTCAAATCTCATCGTCTCCGCCATTTTTTTTGAACTTTTTCCATTATATAGATTATTGAAAAGCTCGGCTCTTGCCGGGCTTTTTTGTTTTTGGGTTTCCGAAAGCGTGCAAAACTTTTAGTTAATTTTGAATCACTGTCTAAAATTATAACACTTTTTGTGACGAGTTTGAGGTTAAAGACCTGAATCTCAGCTAATCCCGGTCCGTAGATAGGCCGTAGAGTTTCCTCATCTTGTGCAGGGCCGTAAATTTATTTTTCCACAGCTTTTATTACTGGCCTTCACGAATTGACTATTTTTTGATCTCATAGGTCCATGACCTACCAAACAAGAAAAAAT
>JAMPXB010000031.1 GCA_023701435.1 Bacteriovoracaceae bacterium
CGATAGCGGTGAGGAAATACCCAGTAACATCTCGAACCTGGAAGTCAAGCTCACTTGCGGCGAAGGTAGTGCCAGGGTCACTTGGTGTGAGAATAGCAAGATGCACCCTCCATTTTTATAAAAAAGCCCTCGGAAGAGGGCTTTTTTTTTAGGCTTATGGTTTGCTGACATCTCATCAAATTCGCTTTTTAAAGCGTATATTGTTTCTGCTATTCGTGTATTCCTTACTAAGAGTAGGGTTCTTTTTTTATCATCTCAATATATATAAACAGTTCCTAATAGAAGAGCTTTTACAGAGCTTTTTGTTGGGGATTCGATTTGATATTGCAGCGATACTTCTGGTCAATGCTGTTCCTTTGCTCCTTACATTCATCACAAATTTTAATCATAAGTTTCTTACCTTTGAGCGAGCTGTTTTTATTTTTCTAAATACAGCGGCGTTTATTGTTGCGATTGATGACTATGAATTATTTCTCTTTTTGGGAAAAAGACTTAGTTTCGATTTCTTTGTCATTACTGATGATATTCTGGCGCAGCTGCCACAGATC
Organism: Bacteriovoracaceae bacterium; assembly: GCA_023701435.1. Taxonomy (GTDB): domain Bacteria; phylum Bdellovibrionota; class Bacteriovoracia; order Bacteriovoracales; family Bacteriovoracaceae; genus Peredibacter. The sequence goes on from JAMPXB010000031.1 coordinate 549, forward strand.
TTATTGAATTATTGGTTTTTGCCTTTAGGGGCGATCCTGTTAGGTGTGTTTTTTTATTATTTTGATAAAAACTTTTTTCCTCTTAAAATTAAAAAACATACATGGTTCTCATACTTAAGCGGTGTCCTGTTATTAGGTCTGGCCTTTATTGGAATAAGAGGCGGACTTCAGCATAAGTCGATAAATATTCAAAGTGCTTTTGTTCAAGGGAAAAATGAATTGGGTCATCTTGTACTCAATACTCCTTATCATTTTTTGCGAACTCTAAAAAATAAACCAATGAAGGCCCTCTCATACTTTCGCAGTGATGATGAGGCCAAAAATGTTATTTTAAATGAAAGAGATTTTCGTGAAGGCATCAAGGGCACTTCTAAGGCCAATGTTGTTTTAATCATCCTTGAGAGTTTTTCTAGTGAGTATGTCGAAAAAGGTTATGCTCCTTTCTTGCAACAATTAAAAAGTGAGGCGCTTTTTTTTCCGCGCCATCTGGCCAATGGTCGGCGTTCGATAGAGGTTTTGCCTTCTATTCTTTGTGGGCTGCCTTCGCTCTTGGAGGAGCCTCTTAGTAAATCCATTTATTCAGGAAATAAATTCACATGCCTGCCGAGCATTTTAAAAGATGCAGGTTATACCAATTATTTCTTCCATGCTGGTTCTCGTGGAACGATGGGATTTGAATCTTATACTTTGGCCAATGGGTTTCATCGCTATTTCTCGCGCGAAGACTTCGGTAACGACCATTATGATGGAACGTGGGGAATCTATGATCTTCCTTATCTCCAATATGTTGCCGGGCAAATTTCTAAGATGCCGGAGCCCTTTATGGCGGGAATTTTCACGCTGAGTTCCCATCAGCCGTATTCGATACCGGAAGAATTCAAAGGTAAATTTCCTAAGGGAAACTTGGAAATTCATGAGAGTATTGGCTACGTCGACTTCGCTCTTCGTAAATTTTTTGAAACTATCAAAAATGAGCCATGGTTTCATAAAACTCTTTTCGTCATAACCTCGGATCACACTCAGAAGCTGGAATCGGCCAAATTTATGAATTTGGTTGGTCGCTACCGGGTTCCGCTATTGATAATGGGTCCAGGAGTATTGAAGGGTGAGTCACATAAAGTGACACAACATTCGGATATTCCGAGAGGGGTTCTGGATTTCGTAGAAGTTCAGGGTGAGTTACCCGCCACGAGTGTTAGTATTTTTGGGAATGACGATGGTGCGGCCCTTAACTTTGCTGATGGATCTACTTTCTTTTTGGCCACTGATAATAAGGTTCAAACTTTGGATCAGGAATTTTCCTATAATTGGGAAACTGGTGAAATTGGGAAAGGTGAAGCTCACCAAGGTGTCCTGCTAAAGGCCTATCTTCAATACTTTATGAATGGGCTAATCAATAACAATTTATCTCTTTAGTGCTTAGCGCAAGTCATTGTCACATACACCCCTTCAAGATAGACTAAATTGTTATTTTTATTCACAAAAATGGGGTTTTCATGCAGCCTTTGGCCTCACACATTGATGTTAATTCTAAAGAGTTTCAGGTTAATGCTGAATTTAATCGCGGACTCGCAGTTGAGCTAAAAAAGAAAATTGAAAAAATCAGACAGGGTGGCGGTGTAGACGCTGTAAAAAAACATACGGCCCGTAATAAGCTTTTGCCTCGTGAAAGAATTGAGAAGATTCTTGATCCTGGATCTCCCTTTCTTGAGCTCTCGGCCTTAGCGGCCGATGAAGTTTATGATGAAGAGGTTCCTGGAGCGGGTGTCGTCACTGGTATTGGTCTTGTTCACGGAGTTGAGTGCTTATTTGTTGCCAACGATGCCACTGTTAAAGGTGGGACATATTTCCCGCTGACTGTGAAAAAACACTTAAGGGCGCAAGAAGTTGCTCTTGAGAATAAGTTACCTTGTATTTATCTGGTTGATTCCGGTGGAGCTTTTCTCCCAAAACAAGATGAGGTTTTTCCGGATAAAGAACATTTTGGAAGAATTTTTTATAATCAGGCCCAGATGTCATCTCAGGGTATTCCACAGATTGCGGTTGTTTGCGGTTCTTGTACTGCTGGTGGTGCTTACGTTCCGGCCATGAGTGATGAGACTGTCATTGTTAAAGGTAACGGAACAATCTTTTTGGGTGGACCTCCTTTAGTTAAAGCAGCTACTGGTGAAGAAGTAACAGCAGAAGATTTAGGCGGAGCAGAGGTTCACACTACGAAATCAGGTGTGGCCGATCATTTTGCCGAAACTGAAGAAGATGGCTTAGAGATGGCGAGAAATATCGTGGCCACTTTAAATTACCAATCAAAACACCCTGGGAAATTCATTAAAGGTGAAGTGAAGGAACCTTTGTATAAGGCCGAAGAACTTTACGGGATTATTCCTCAGGATACCAGAAAGCCGTTTGATGTAAGAGACATTATCGCTCGCTTGGTTGATGGTTCTGAATTCCAGGAGTTCAAAGAAAGATACGGAACAACGCTTGTCACTGGTTTTGCTAAAATTCATGGTTATCTGGTGGGAATCGTCGCGAACAATGGAATTTTATTTTCTGAATCTTCTCAGAAGGCAGCCCATTTCGTTGAACTGTGTGGTCAAAGAAAAGTGCCTCTGATTTTTCTTCAAAATATCACCGGTTTTATGGTGGGCAAGCAATATGAAAACGAAGGAATTGCCAAGCATGGGGCAAAGTTCGTTACTGCAGTTTCTACGGTAAAAGTTCCAAAGTTTACTGTGGTTATTGGCGGATCATTTGGTGCTGGTAACTACGGCATGTGCGGCAGGGCCTTTAGTCCTAGGTTTCTTTTTATGTGGCCCAACTCTCGTATCTCAGTGATGGGCGGAGAGCAGGCGGCCAACGTTTTGGCGACTGTTAAGCAAGACGGTTTAAAGGCCACTGGCAAAGCACTGATGAATGAAAAAGAGTTGGCGGACTTTAAGCAACCAATTCTTGATAAATATGAAAAAGAAGGATCACCATATTATTCCTCGGCCAGACTTTGGGATGATGGAGTTATTGATCCGGCACAGACCAGAGATATCTTGGGGCTGTGTTTAAGTGTTACTCATAACGAAGAATTCCCAGAGCCAAAATGGGGCGTCTTTAGGATGTAATTATGAAATATATTGAAGTGATCGAAAAAGAGCAGGGAGTAAAAGAAGTTTGGTTGAATCGACCTGAGCTTCATAATGCTTTTAATGCTGAACTGATTGAAGAGATGATTTCTCTTTTCGAGTCTTTCAAAGATGAGCGGTTGATTATTTTGTCCGGTAAAGGAAGCAGCTTCTGTGCAGGAGCTGATCTTAACTGGATGAAGGCCATGAAAGACTATACCAAAGAAGAGAACTTTAAGGACTCAAAGCGCCTGGCGCGGATGTTTTCTGCCATTAATGAATGTGATGTTCCGGTGATTGGAAGAATTAATGGTCATGCTTTGGGTGGCGGAGTCGGGCTAGTCAGTGTTTGTGACTATGTCGTGGCCGTTGATAATGCCCTCATGGGTTTTACTGAAGTCCGTCTGGGTCTAATTCCTGCTGTGATTTCTCCTTATTGTATTTCTAAAATTGGTGAGGCCAATGCCCGCGCCTGGATGCTTTCGGGAGAGAGATTCGGAGCAGAAGAGGCGAAGCGAATGGGGCTTGTGAATGAAATCGTCATCGCTCCTGATATGGATACTAAAATTGAAGAAGTTAAAAAGAAGTTTTTAGCTGCTGGCCCAGTGGCCGCAAAAGAAGCGAAGAAACTGATTCGGGGAGTGATGAAAAATTTAAAATCCTCCGAAGACTTTACCTGTCAGATGATTACGGAAAGAAGAGTCAGTCCGGAAGGTCAGGAAGGAATGCGCGCTCTTCTCTCAAAAGATAAACCGGCCTGGATGAAATCATGAAAATAAAAAAAATTCTCGTCGCTAACCGCGGTGAAATTGCCTTAAGAGTATTAAAAACGGCCAAGGAAATGGGGATTAAGATCGTCACAGTGTATGCTGAAGACGATAAGAGTCTCCCTCATGCCTTATATGCTGATGAATCCTATTCTCTAGGCTCAGGAGCGCTCTCTGATACTTATCTGAATAAAAATAAACTCATTGAGATTGCCAAGAAAACAAAATCCGATGCCATTCATCCGGGTTATGGTTTCTTGTCAGAAAATGCAGAATTTGCGGACATGGTTGAGAAAGCGGGGCTTATCTTTATCGGGCCGACAGCTGCCTCCATCACTTTGATGGGTGATAAAATTGGATCTAAAAAGGCCCTGGAAAAAATTAATATTCCGATGATTCCCGGCTATCACGGCGATGACCAGGAAGTTTCCACTCTTGCTCAAAAGGCCAAGGAGATTGGCTTTCCTGTTCTTATCAAGGCTTCTGCCGGTGGCGGTGGTAAGGGGATGAGGATTGTTCATCAGGAATCGGAGTTGATTGAGGCCATTAGTGGGGCGAAGTCAGAGGCGCTTAAGGCCTTTTCTAATGATAAAGTATTAGTTGAAAAATATGTGGTGAATCCTCGTCACATTGAAGTTCAGTTAATGTCTGATACTCACGGCAATCATCTTCATTTCTTTGAAAGAGAATGCTCGATTCAAAGACGTTATCAAAAAATAGTTGAAGAAACTCCGGCCCCTAATCTGTCTCAGGAATTAAGACTGAAAATCTGTGAAACAGCAGTGCAAATTTCATCCGGGATTAATTACCGGGGAGCAGGAACGGTAGAATTTATTCTGGCACCAGATGGGCACTATTACTTTCTGGAAATGAATACCAGGCTTCAGGTTGAGCATCCAGTGACGGAAATGGTGACGGGACATGATTTGGTTAAATATCAGATTATGGTCGCTCAGGATGATAAGCTGCCGGTAAGTCAGGCAGAGATTAAGCAGTCCGGCCAAGCGATTGAATGTCGTATTTATGCTGAAGATCCGGACAATAATTTTATGCCTTCCATTGGCAAGATTGACCGTATCGGCACACCCACCCTGCGGGATGTAAGACTTGATTGTGGATTTTTGGATGGGACTGAGGTCGGGGTGAACTATGATCCGATGCTTGCCAAGCTGGTGGTCTGGGGTGAAAACCGGGAAGTGGCGATTTCAAAAACGCTGCATAGTTTAGATGAAGTCCTCTTCTTGGGCGTTAAGACCAACAGAGATTATCTGAAGCGGATTCTTGCCCATAAAGAATATGTGGCAGGCCACACTCATACTCATTTTATTCCAGATTACAAAAACGATTTGGCCGCCAAAGAATTTAGTGATCAGGACCTGGCCGACATTATTGGGGCCTTAAGTTTCAGCGATAAGAAGAGGGCGGTCTCCGGTTCTTCAGAAGTTTTAAGAAATCCTTGGACTGAATTGTCAGGATTCAGGAATTAATATGGAAAAGATTTTTACAATTAATGGTCAGGAAGTAAAAGTTCAGGACTATAAGCATACTGGTGATTCTGTGAGTTTTACCCTTAATGGGAAAAATTATTACTATATGCTGATTGCCCGCGACGGACAGGAGTTCATCCTCGATAACGGCGGGCGTTTTAAAGCAGCGGTTGGTACTCCTTCCCGGGAAGGGGAATCCATGGTGATTGCCAATGGCAGAGAGGCCATCGGAGCGCTGGCCGCGAAGAAAATGAAAAAGGCCGGGGCCCAAGCCGGAGGCCTCACTTCGCCAATGCCTGGAAAGATCTTTAAGATTTTGAAAGAGGTTGGCAGCGAAGTGAAGAAAGGCGAAGCCGTTTTAATTCTTGAGGCCATGAAGATGGAGCACTCGATCCGTTCAGACAAAGACGGCAAAGTTAACAAAATTCATTATAAGGTTGGAGAATTAGTTCAGGGTGGAGTCACTCTGGCAGAGGTGGAATAATGATTAGAATTGTTGAAGTGGGACCCAGAGATGGTCTTCAGAATGAAAAAAGCATCCTGGCCACGGAAGATAAATTTCAGTTCATTTCTGCTCTCGCTGATTCCGGGCTTAAATCCATTGAAGTCACAAGCTTTGTAAAAGCTCCGGCCATTCCGCAAATGGCCGATGCCAATGAACTCTTTAGCAAAGTCAAAACAGAACTATTTGATAGCGGAGTGAGTTTCCCTTGTCTTGTGCCTAATCTGAAAGGTTATGAGACCGCCAAAAAGCTAGGAGTAAAAGAGATTGCTCTTTTTACGGCAACTTCTGATTCATTTACCAAAAAAAATATCAACGCCACTGTGGATGAAAGCTTTGAGCGCATGAGGGAAGTGGTTGAAGAGGCCAAGAAAGATAAAATCATGGTTCGCGGCTATGTCTCAACTGCTTTTGGATGTCCTTATGAGGGCACCATGGATGTTAAAAAGCTCATCAGTGTAACCAAGAGACTTTTTGAACTTGGTGTTTATGAAGTTTCCGTAGGAGACACCATCGGAGTTGCTATTCCGATGCAGGTAAGAAGTTATATCCGTGCCCTCAAGAGTGAATTCCCGATAGGGAAGCTTGCGATGCATTTTCATGATACTCGTGGAATGGCCCTGACTAACATTTACGTCTCGCTAGAAGAAGGTATCACCACCTTCGATTCATCAGCTGGCGGTTTGGGCGGTTGTCCTTATGCTAAAGGTGCAACTGGCAATGTAGCCACGGAAGATGTCTGGTACTTACTTCAATCCCAGGGCCTCGATACCGGAATCGATATTGCTAAACTGGCAGAAGCTTCACGGTTTATTTTGGGGAAATTGGGAAGACCAACGGAATCAAAATTTTTAAAGGCTTATTTGAGTACAGGAAAAATATGACTTCATATCTTAATTCCTATGTGGATTTATTGGTTGAAAAAAAGAATCAAACTCTTTGGATTACTTTAGACAGGCCCGAGGCCAGTAACGCTTATTCAACTGAAATGGTAAAGGCACTGGTTGAAGTTCTGAGGTCCGCAGATATTGATCATGAAATACGAGCGATTGTGATAACTGGTGCCGGTAAAAACTTTTGCGCCGGCGGTGATATCAAGGCGATGAAAGGTAAAACAGGAATGTTTTCCGGTGAATCCAATGAACTTAGAGAGGCCTATCAGGCGGGCATTCAGCAGATTCCGCTGACAATTTCTCAATTAAAGACTCCAATCATTGCCATGGTTAATGGAGCTGCCGTTGGTGCAGGTTGCGATTTAGCGGCGATGTGTGACTTAAGGATTGCCTCCAAGGATGCCTTCTTTGCTGAGACCTTCGCAAAAGTTGGTTTGGTTCCGGGTGATGGGGGAGCTTTTTTTCTAACCAGACTCATTGGCTTTGGAAAAGCGATGGAAATGTTTTTGACCTGTAAAAATATTTTTGCGGATGAAGCTTTGAAAATTGGACTAGTAAATCAAGTGGTCCTACCGGAAGAACTTAAAAGTAAAACTCAGGAACTGGCCGATCAACTGGCCTCGCTTCCTCCGATTGCCCTGCAAATGACTAAGAAAGCAGTCGTTCACGCTTATCAAAATGATCTGATTCCTCACCTGGAGCTCATGGCGGCATATCAGGGAATCACTCAACGTTCATCGGACCACTTTAAGGCACTCGATGGAATGCTTGAGAAAAAACGCCCAAGCTTTGATCATTATTGAAAATATTTTTTGACAAGATAGGTTAACACCTTAAGAATTAGGGATATGAAAATTCTCTCAGCTCTTATACTTCTTGTCTCAATCACTGGTTGTACAACCATCCACTTCAGATCAAACAATAGTGTTCCTCTTACGTTTGAAGGAAATCCTGAACATCGTAGGGAAGTGTCCATTGTAGGGCACCAGGACTTTTATTTTTGGGGTCTTGAGCCTGAGTATCACGAAGTCTTTATTGATGAAGAAGTTAGAAAGGCCGGTTATGATGGAATGTCAAAACTGATCATCTACGAACATAAAAATCCGCAGGATATTTTAATTTCTTTTCTTACTCTCGGTTTCTACATGCCACGAGGTTACACCATCACTGGTTTCGCTTCAGACAATGTGCTTCCGGAAGAAATCACAACACATTAATCAAGTTGGCCGTCAGGAAGGGGTCTTCCAAGGATGGATACTTAGGCCAGGGATGGCCTTTTTTTATTTCTGAAGACTGCGAGCGCGGCGGTTCCAAAGTGGTTTAGTCACCAGGTTAAACCAGATAAAAAAGCCGCTAAAACAGGAGAGGAAAATAGACACAGCATATTCAGCAGTAAAGGCATTGTTAGCTATCGCCAGAATGGTAAACATCAGGAAGGCGAGACCTCCAAAACATGACGTCATCAGAAGAGTCAGCTTGAAAGTGATAAGGTCCTTGGCCGGAGGCCTCAGAAAAGAAAATGGCCACCAGATAAAATCTTTATCAGAAATCCAGTTATGAAAGAGGGTCATCAGATCTAAGAGTTTCATTTCAGACTATCCATAAGACTTCCAAAGAAGTTCTTTTTAAAATCTTTTACTTCATCTTCCGACATATCACCGAAATTAGTTCGGTCTAATTCTTTATAACATTTGGAGAGCTCAATGACGAATCTCGATTTAAAGCGAGGAATCATTTTGCCATACATCTTTCTTTCTTTAGCATAAGTCATGATGAGCTTTTTTCTGGCACGGGTAATTCCGACATAGCACAGGCGTCGTTCCTCATTAATGTCGGAGTTATCGACAATGGTCTTTTTATGAGGCAGAAGTTCTTCCTCCATTCCAACCAAGAAGACGTGATCGAATTCGAGACCTTTGGAGGCATGGAGAGTCATCAGAGTGACTTCGTTCTTTTTAAAGCCATCTCCCGGGCCCTGAGCATCATGGGCATCCGCCAATAAGAGTCTCTCAACAAAGTTTTTAAGAGTCGCATCTTCATGATAACGGTCTTGAAAGCGGTCCGCGGCCAGCATGAAGTTTTTTACATCATCTTTTTTACGGTTCGCTAGTTTTGCCTGATCATAACTTTTATCAATAAACTCATAATAATTGAGTTCATCAACCAGTTGATTGATGGCACTTAAAAGGGGTTGTTCATGAAAAACCCGTTGGTACTTTTTTATGATTTGAACAAAAGACTTAATGCCGTCATGTTCTTCTTCATCGGAGATGACCTGAAATAAGTGACGCTTTTGTTCCTGTGCCTTTTCCAGGTTTTTATTCAAGGTCACTGAGCCGATTCCGCGGTTAGGAACATTGAGAATACGCCGGAGAGCGAGTTCATCCCGGGAATTCTGAATCAAAGTCAGATAGGCAATAATGTCTTTGATTTCTTTTTTCTCGTAAAACTTTTGACCACCGATAATAGTGTAGGGAACTTGACCGATCCTGAGCTGATCCTCAATAGGCGGAACTTGCGTGTTGGAGCGATAAAGCACAGCAATTTCAGACAGAGGAACTTCGTGGGATTGGAGTTTAATAATTTCTTCCACGATGATGGAGGCTTCGTGATCGGAGTCCCCCGCGGCCCATAGTTGAGGCAGATGACCTTCCATTTGGGCCGTCCGCATGGTTTTATCTTTCCGCTGGATATTTTCTTTAATCACCTGGTTGGCGAGATCGAGAATCGGGAAAGTAGAGCGGTAGTTTTCTTCCAGTTTAATGACGACGGTATTTGAAAATTGTTTTTCAAAATTTAAAATATTTGAAATATCCGCGCCGCGGAAGCCATAAATCGCCTGGTCATCATCTCCCACCACACAAATATTCTGATGGGTGGAAGTCAGGGCCTTAATCAGCGCAAACTGCAGACCATTGGTGTCCTGATACTCATCGACCATAATGTACTTATAGCGCTCGGAATACTTGCGGGCCACTTCTGGAAAATTAACAAAAAGTTTTACGACCAGGAAGAGGATGTCATCAAAGTCCAGGGCGTTGTAGAATTGCAACTTTTCCTGGTAATAATGATAAACGTACTCAGTCGCTCCATCATAATTGTCTTCCGGATTATAGAACTTACTCTTCGGAAATTCTTCCGCCGAAATACCCTGGTTCTTCAAGAGACCGATTTTAGACATAATGGTACTGCGGTCGTAAGTCTTGTTTGAGCGGTAATTCTTGAGGCCCTCGCGAACAATACTCATCTGATCGGCCTGATCATAAATAGTGAACAGATTATTGTAGCCGAGGTGATGGATGTCCTCACGCAGGATGCGGATGCCTAAGGAGTGGAAAGTTGAAAGAGTTATTCCTTTCCGCATGCGGGACTCAACCAGATGCGACACCCTTTCCTTCATTTCCGCCGAGGCCTTATTGGTAAAGCTCACGGCCAGAATCTCTTTGCCAGGAATGCGCAGATTCATCAGCATGTGAGCTATGCGATAAGTCACTGTCCGTGTTTTACCAGATCCGGCCCCCGCGAGGATTAAGAGGGGACCTTCCACCGTTTCGGCAGCTTTGCGTTGTTCAGGGTTTAAACCATTAAGGGAAATCATGTGGCTGCAGAATAAAAAAGGGGGGGGCAAGTGTCAAAATCAAAAGACAAAAAAGACCTTACTTTGTAGACTTAACCATCTGTAAATACCTTTATTTGAGGTTATATGAAGTATTTGATCACATCCGCTCTTCCTTATGCCAATGGGCCTATCCATTTTGGCCACATAGCCGGGGTTTATTTACCCGCTGACATCTTTACCCGCCATAAAAAACTAAAAGGCGAGAGGGCCATTCACATTTCAGGCTCAGATGAGCATGGGGTGGCGATTATGCAGAATGCCCAGAAAGCTAAGAAAAGTTACCAAGAGTATGTGAATGAATGGCACAAAACTCATAAGGATCTTTTCGATAAATACGAAATTAAATTCGACTTTTTTGGCCAGACCTCTGCCCCTTACCACAAGGAAGAAACTTTAAAATGGTTTCATGATCTTTTGGGCAAAGGGCTGATTGAGAAAAAGGCCGAAAAGCAGCTGCAGTGCCAGGATTGTCACAACATGTTGCCTGACCGTTTTGTTGAAGGGGAATGTTATGAATGTCATTACCCGGAAGCCAGAGGGGATGAGTGCCCTAACTGTGGAACCTGGATTGATCCTTTAAAATTGATCAACCCAGTTTGCAAATTTTGTGGATCTAAAAATGTTCACGCGGTTGATTCCTATCAGTGGTACCTCATGCTTTCTAAAATGCATGAAAAATTCCAGAAGTGGTTTGAAACCAGAAAACCGGTCTGGAGAAAAAACGTTGTTCCTTTTGTAGAATCTCTTACTAAAGACAATTTAGTTGATCGTGCGATCACCAGAGATCTGGATTGGGGGATTGATGTGCCTTTGGCAGAAGCTAAGGGTAAGAAAATCTACGTATGGTTTGATGCTCCGATTGGCTACGTTTCTAATACCGCTCAATTCTTAAAAGAAAGTGGTTCAAAAGAAGATCACATTAAAGACTGGTGGGGATCTGATGATGTCAAAATCATTAATTTCATCGGCAAAGATAATATTATTTTTCACTCTATCATCTTCCCGGTGATGTGTTTAGGAACCGGTTTTGTTAACCCTGTTTCTGATCTGCCGGCCAACCAATACGTAAACCTAGAGGGCAAGCAGTTCTCTAAATCGAAAGGTTGGTATGTGGATGCGGATGAGGCCATTACTCAATTTGGCTCTGATGCCCTGAGATTTTATTTAACCTCTTTGATTCCTGAAACATCTGATTCGAGCTTTACCTGGAAGGGGATGGAGTTGAAAATCAACTCTGAGCTTGCCAATAACATCGGAAATTTCATCAATCGTGCGATGAAATTCTCAGCGAAAAACTGGCCTGAAGGAATGAAGGCAAATAAGTTTGATGCTTTCTTCAGTGAGCATCTTTCAAGTGTGAAGGATTTCATCAAAGAATATCATGAGCTGCTGGATTCTTATCAGATTAAAAAAGGTCAAGAGCACATTATGGGATTGGGGGCGAAGGTCAATCAATTCATCACTGAGCGTGCTCCATGGACTGAATTTAAGACTGATCAGGAGAAGGCCGCGGAGACGATCGCTATTTCGACTGCCTACGTATTAATTATTGGAACATTCTTTGCTCCTTATCTCCCACAACTTTCAAAATCGATCCTTTCGTATTTTGGTCTGACTGCGGAAAGCGAGCTGGTGACGAAGATTTATCAGGGTGACCTTGATGCGATGAAAGCGTTCTTCGCCAATGACTTTAAACTTCAGGTAGATCCTCAAGGACTGGTTCCTAAGATTGATCCAAAAATAATTGAAGAGCTTGATCTTAAATTAAAAGAAAAGGGAGCTTCTCTTTAAGAGAAGCTTCCGGCATTTTTATTGGCCGTGATAGCGGGGATCGATCTTGATTCTTGGCTGCTTTAAAGGGTCAGCATACTCAATGATGGGCTGATCCCAGTTGTTCAGGATCTTTCCATTTTGGGCATCTACTAAAGCGCGAAAAGTCGTCGCCTTATTGTTTTCACCTTTGACAGTAATGATCACAGATTCCACGTTGAGCGAGACGCCATCATGGGACCATATAAAGGAATCGACTTTCTGGATTTCAACGCCTTTAACCGCATCTCCGCCTTGTGTGCGTAAACTCTCTTCCAGATTGGTTTGCCAATCCGGAGAGACCACATTGGATACTTTTAGTTTTTGAATTTCTTCTACCTCATGACCTGGAGTCAGGCCCACCACTTTTTTCCCGTCAATTTCAAGTTTTTCAGGATCAACTTTCGATGACTCCTGAATGTTTAAATCATCCGAAATTGTTTTTTGTTTCAGGAAATAAGCAACCCTGAGAACAACGAGGAGAGTAATGAAGATAATTAAATAGTGTTTCTTAGTCATTTACATCGAAATCAAAATTAATGACTTTATAAGGTTTGCTGCCGTTGTATTCATAATCCAGAAAATCATCATTAGAGTTTTCGGTATTATTGTAACAGTCGGAGCAGTTACTGAATCGAGCTCTCATGCGGCAACGGAATTTAGTGCCAGGTGGAATCCATTTATTTACTTCCATCACCAGCAGGTTACCGTAGTTGAATTCACCTTGTTCAGTTTGTTTAACAACTGATTCATAAAAGGTTTTCTGCGAATCAATTTTAGAGAAGAATGCTTCATTGGCACTCGGAAGAAAGCGCACCAGGCACTCATGGGGATTGAAGGTGAAATCTGTTTCAGAGCTGCCTGAAGTGGTATAGCCCAGGCAGTCTTTGTCCAGAAGCGAGAGACCCTGTTTTTTTCTAAATTCATTTTGTGAGACCCAACGGGAACTTGTTCCTTCCTCAAGCTGAACCAGACAGGCAGGTGCGGCTGCACTGGTTGGGAATTTCTGAGTCGTTGGATCCTTTATGAGGCGCTTGTAATCAATATCAGTACTGGTGCAAGTTCGGGCCGCTTCTGCTCCCTGATCAACGGTTGTCACAGTGTCGACCACACAAGGCTTGAAATTGCCGGTGGCCTCGTCAGTGACATCCACATGGTCCCAATCATTTGCCAGAAGCTGGACGCCTGCCATGGTGCTGTTGGAGTTGTTCACGAGGTTAGGGATAAGGGCCACCACTTCACCCGGAGAAATTTTGATGTTGTTATTGTTGTAATCAACACCTGCAACTCCACTGGAAATAGGAACAGTGAAACCTTTAAAGAGTAATTGTTTTAATAGGAAATCAATATCACTGCGGTTGTCAATAATATAGAAGCCCACACGGTCAGCATTTTCAGTTGTCTTCTGGGCAAGATCAATGAGCTGCTTGGAAACCAAAACCGATTTCCTTCTGTTGTCTTCTGAAACGGAAGTCAGTCCCTGAGTAGGAATGAAGTAAACGGCATCATTGTAATCAACGGAACGATCTTTGGTTGAGTTACCGTTGTTGTTATAGGTCTTAAATAACAGCAGTCCATAATCATCAAGGAGTTTTTCCGATTCATTCTTCTCAAAATTAGGACACAGATTGCCAGTAATATACTTATAAATGTTCTTGGCAAACACCTGGAAGAATTTTCGATAAGTGATAGGGTTAACGGTCTGAGACCATAACCAGGAGTTCGTCTTATCTAGATTATTAAAGAAGATATTTGATGGGAAAGCTGCTCCGAAATCATCCACACTCTTGGCATTAAGGTCACCAAGTTCACTGAGTGTTTCAGCAAGAAGAAGCATCATGTAGGAAGTGGCCTTATCATGTCCGCCATCGGCTTCGGAAGAGATACTGCATTCATTTTTAAAGGCCTTCGTCAGGGCCACCATGTAATGGGTTACAATTTGACCGGCATAGTGTTCATCTTCCAACATGCGGTCAGGAAAATTTGGATCATAAAGAAGATATTGAGGGTAGGAGAGACGACCTTCAGGCGTTTCTTCAATCCCCGTGATATGCATCGGATCACTTTCATCCAGAGGACGGGATTGCTTGAATGTTCTTCCCAGGGCCCATTCTCCAACGTGAGTACGTTTATTGATAATGTAGCTGTAATAATCGGCAATCCCTTCATTGATAGACTTGGCCTCATCATAACCCAGAAATCCCATCGCCGATCTGAAAGGGTGATAGTCTGTGGAAGATGTACCATTTCGCATGTTTAGCATGACAGAAACAAGGGCATGTCCTAATTCATGATAAATAACAGATGGATCCTGAACATATTGAAAGCCAGGATAATTGGATTGAAGACCAAAGCATAGTTCCGGGCCCGCCGGAGAAAAATAAGCGGCACCATCGTCAACGGTACAGTTGGCGAAGGCCGTCAGATAGTCATATTTAAAGACTTTGGCATCAATACTCGACATGGCCTTAAACCAAAAAAGCTTGGAGTTAGTCAGATAACTCGGGACTGATTTGGGTATGGATAGTGGAAGAGCATGAATCTCATTATAAGCGTAGGAGAGCTTATCCATGAAAGTCTTCGTACCAAGAGATAGGTGATAGAGAGTATTGGTTTGGTAAAACTCAGGTGAACCAGGAGCAAAAATAAAGGTTCGATCTTCTCTTCTTGGAACAACTTGCGAGGAATTGGTATCACTTAAAACGCGGATACAGCCTTCCAGAGAAACATTGTGGTCGCCATAAAAAAACAAGTTGATGGAGCAGTCACCAGTTAAATTCGTATTATTGGTAATGAGTTCCGCTTTAGGATCTATAAAAGAGCCCATATCCGGATTTGAGGGACCATAATTCATGCCAGCATAGATAGAGGGGCTATCTTTGTAGACATAGGCCTTACCATCAAAGGAGCCATCATTCATGATCACATTACTACGGGCGTTGGAGCCGGTGATTTCGGTTGGATTACACGACGATAGAATTCCCAATAAGGGAAGAAATAGCAACAAGCTCCTCAAGGGGAGCTCATTTTTGAAAGGTTTTATCATCCGCTGACGTACCACTCTCATATGAACCTTATCGGTTGAGGATTAAGAATCTCAACCGACTAATTAACTCGGAATTATTGTCCGCTAGCGCGGGTATTACTGCCTGCTGAAATGACATTTCCAAAGTTTAGGATCGCCTTGGAGATAGTGCCACCAGGTTGGCTGTTATCTTGGGCAGCACAAACTGCGCCGGCATCAATGTCCTGAGTGATTCCTCCCACTGATCCTTTCGCAAGATTCTGGTAAAGAATAACGACCACTTTCTTGGAAGATTCAACTTCTTTACATTCAGCTGACTCTTCTTTCACCCCATCAGTAATGGACGTTTTACATTTGCTTTGTAGTTTCAAGGTATCGTTACAAGCGTTCACAACTTGCTTGGCATCATCACCTGTAAATTTAGCTTTTGAAGTGACCGTTCCAATTGTCGCTCCGACATTTAAACAGGCAGCTTCGAAACTTACAGAACTTGAGCCTGAATCATTTGAATTATTGTATTCCCGACACATGGTAGAGAACTTCGCCATCGCTTCCCGGGCCTCTGGAGTTTCCACTGCTTTTAAAGCTTCAATGGTGTCTTTGGCCGAGCCAGAGCATGCGGCAATTGGATTTTCATTGGCGAGAGCAAACTTGTCACACCATTCCTGGCGCTTTTCACCGAGTTCAGACATTCTTTTGTTTTGCTCTTCCATTTGCTTACCGCGGGCAGCTTTTTCCGCCATAACGGCATTGTCGTGGTTCTGACGGCAGTTTTCACCAATTTGTTCAGCTTCACGGTAAACATCTCGGTAGTTCTTTTCAGTTTTCTTGATGTGTTCAGCAAGAAGACCCTGATTGTTTCCGCTCAGAGATTCGCCACCAAGGATTTGATCTTGTTGCTTTCTGACACTTTCTTTAAGAAGAGCAATATTCCCTTTAAACATTTCGACATATTTTTCTGGATCTTCCAGTAGAAGACGGCCATCCGGAGAGGATGCTGTGGCATTAACAAATTCACCAAGGTAGCGTTCGCCTTCCGGAACTTCACGTTTAATGCCAGTTGGAGAAGAGAAGCCAGCGCCAAAGAGACCGCGCAGGGCCTCGCCTTGCTGCATATACTGAGATAGGGCAGCATCGAAGATCTTAACAATATCTTGCTTATTCTTTTGAACGAGATTTTTGTAGTTGTTCACACGGGCCGTTTTCTGGGCCTTGACTTCTTTGACATAATTATCAGCTTGGGCAGAACAGGCCTGCATGTTTTTAGAACATGAAAGAGCGGCATTGGCACAGAAGCCGGCTGAAGATGTGTTAAAGCGGTCAGGAGTACATGAGCCGGAAATAGAGTTGTTGGCCTCTTCCGGGCTGCTACATTCAATGAGCTTCTTACGAAGTTCATTTTTCATCTCAGAAGCCTGAGAAGAAGCGAGCTTTTTGTAATCCTGGTTAAGCTGACGAAGTTTCTTAATGGCCTCTGAACCTGAAAGTTTATTGTTCAGGTTATTGGCCTTGAATTGGGCGTTACAGTTTCTGATAATATCGGAAAAATAAACGCTTGGAGTACGGTTAGAAGAGGCTCCAACCACTCTGGTGGTGAGCTTGCCATTAGCATCTAATTCCTGCACCTCATACGAGTTTTCCATTTTCATGTAGTATCGAGCACCTGTTTGAGACTCAAGTGACTTCAATTCAGCAAGCTTCTTTTCAATGCTGGTATCATTGTTTTCAACAATCTGCTTTAGCTTATCTTTTAAAAAGTTCGAGGCATTCAGATTCGCGTGACCTGATGCTGTCGGGTCATAAATTTTAGTGAGTAGGGTATCAACATCACCAACAGTACTGTTTAGACATTCATTTTTAATTCGGTTCTCAATGGATGAAACTTCCGCTTCAAAACCGCTGTTATTAAGATTACCAAGAAGCCCAATGGCGGCACCGGCATTATAGGCCTTTAATTCTGATTCAACGGCCGATCTGCTTTCACTGAGTTTTAAGTAACTCTCATTAAATTTGGTCTGCACATCGGAAAACAAGTCCGGGCTTAAAGCACCATTGAGATTATTGGGAGAGCTCACAAGATTTTTCAGGTTAGTTAAAAAACCGCCATAAGCCGATGGGTTATTGGCGATAGCGGAATAATTCAGTTCAAACTGTTTGGAAACTTTATTGGCAAGGCCATTAATGTCTTCAACTACTGCTGCGTGAGATTGAGCATAAGATTCACCGGAAAACTTGCCGCTTTTAGCTGTCAGCGCCTCTTTCAGGTTCTTTTTAATTTGATTAAGTCCACCGGAAGAACCAAGTTCATTTAGCTTCTCACCAGGCTGCATGGATTTACAGGCCGGATTATCAAATCTTTTTGCAAAATCAAAGAGATCAGGGTTTCTGCTTCTTACTTTGTCAGCGAGATCTGACCCTCCGTCAAGAACGGCAACCGTTTCTTCAATGGCGTCAAGATCAGCGCGTGAAGCTTCACGGAATTGATTGTTCATCGCCTCTAAATTAGTTGTAAGTTTATCAAGCTCATCCATGCGGTACTTGAAGAAACCATTTAAAATCTGCATGGCATTCTTCATACAACCCACACCGAAAGCTTGGCCTTCAGAGTTACTTTCAGCACTGAAGTTTTTGTACATCTTACTGATTTGAAAATATTGATTATAGTAAGTGAACATCTGAGTCAGCTGGGCCTGCGGAGGAACCCCGCTGTCATCAGTCACACCTAAACGACAAACCTCAGGTCTGGCATCATGAAGTGTGGTAGGGAGAGTTTTACAATCGAGCATTTGCGGATTGATGTTATTAAGAGCGAGGTAATCACCAAGTCCCGGAATCTTTGATAATTTTTGAGGATTAAAATATTTATCCGGCTGCGGCGTTTGTTGTTCCTGCAGTTTTTGCATATCAAAGGCCGTCTGTGTATTGAGACTGTTTGCCTGGTTGACGTTATTGGCAGCACTCCAGATTTGGCCTGCCACTTGAAGTCCAGTACTGACTGCCTCGGCGGTGCCGTTAATGACTTTGGCCGCGGAATTAGAAGTTCCTGTTTCGGCAGCAAAAGCCACTGGGGCGACCATTAATTCCAGGCTGATGGTTACAGCTAGAAGTGGGGCCAATTTTCTGTTTTTCATAACGTTCCCTTTAATAATCTGTATCTTCTTGTTTTCTCGGCATTTTCACTAAAAAAAGTTAGAGAATCCTAGTAGTTTACAGATAGAGTCTTCTTTAATTGTAAGGGGGAGCCGGGGCCAGACCTACTAAAAGCGCTAAGACCTCTAATTTCTTGGCAATCCCCCATAAAAAAGTGAAACTAAACTAGTGTAATTCCATAGGTTTTTAAGAGGATAGGCAGAGTGCTAGGAAAGCTGTTTAAACGTAAATCTGTGCCAAATAATGATGGCAAACGGGAACCAGTAGCGGTTGCTAAGCTTCATTTCGCTAAAGTGTTTGAGCTTGAACTCAGCAATATGGAGGACGCGCCCGTCTATGCCTTAAAGCACCAACTTTCCGTGGGCAGCGAAATAGGCAATATCATCATCGCCGATTCATCTGTCTCCCCACGCCATGCAAGCTTCATTCTGCAACAAGATGTTGTTTCAGTTATTGATCACGGCAGTGTGGCCGGAACACTGGTGAATGGTAAAAAAATCCCTCCCGGCAAATATATCATCCTGGAAGAAACAGATGTCGTGAATGTAGGAGATTTAGAAATAAGGCTGAAAGTCAGCACCAAGACCGAAGCCGCGGAGCAGATTCCTGAATTGCCAATCGAAGAAGAGCTTCCTGAAGTGCTAGATGTGCCTGAAGAAAAGCCGTGGCAAGAAAGTGCTGGAGCCGATGATATTGAGGAACCCCTTCAAGATGATCAGAAAATTAAAAAAGAAGTAAAAAAGCCCAAGCTTTTGATATCCACCCCTACCAAGTCATCCGCCAATAGCTTAGTAAGATTAGTCGCTGTTATTTCTGATCTTTTACTATCTTACTCTGTGCTGGTTATTTTCATGCCCTTTGATGAGTTCAGGGGCTTTTTGGAAGCTATTCCTAATCTTGCCAGTGAATTTTTGAATATCGATTGGACGGCCTTCCTTAGTGGAATGGAAAAAGAAAATGAATTTTTGGCCACCATGGTTAAAGATCTTTATTTGTTCTTATCTGGTACTTTCCATGTGGGACCCCTGGTCCTCATGTTCTTTTTGAACAGGCTATTAACAACGCTGTTGTTGGGTGTCAGCTTCTCAGAATTCATGCTGGGAGTGAGGGCCTCTGGTAATCCTCTCTGGGCAAGAGTTGGGGGAGTTGTCCGTGTCCTAGTCGGTTCATTTACAGGCCCTTTTCTTATCTTTGATACTCCGGCCATTGTTTCCCGCCGGACCTTGAAGGAAGTTATCAGCTTCACCCGTATTTATGTTGGTTCACGAATAGGGATGTTTGCAGGAACTTTCTTGTATCTGCCACTGATGCTGGCCTTGGCCCTGGTTTCACCTCTCCTGGAAGGCCTGGAGCCTCCTGGGCCTATTGCTATGAATGATAAGATTGATCTTAGAGTTAAAGTGAAAACTCCGGAAGCGGTTGGGGATGAGACAACTGCTGTGGTGGTTGAAGATCAGAGTCAGAATCTCAATTTGAAAATTCGCTATAAGGCAAATGAACTTACGATTATGCCCAGTTTTAAATTTCAGGGAACTAAAAGTAAGTTGAATTTAAAAAACAGTCTTGTTTTTTATCAAAGAGATCAGCAACGCCAGATTGAAGTGGATGTTTTCAAAAGTTTTGATTTCAGACAACTGCTGGGAATGGGGATGAAAGGGAACGTTCCTCTTTATGAAAAATACCCGGAAATTTACAATTTTGTGTATGAGTCTTTGGACAGCAATCCCGCTTTTAAGACCACCAATGATGTCGCTTCCAATACGGCTTTTGCCAATGAGTTTATAGAGTTTACCAAAACAGCTTTTTCTCTTGGATTGGATAATGCTTTCGATATCATGCAGAATGAGACGTTCCTGATAAAAGGACTCGTTAACTATAAGTCATCTTTTTTAAACCTGATTGAGTATAAAGACTTTGATGAAATCAATTTCCTTAAAATAGGAAATACTTATTTCATGAAAATCGGATTTAACAAACAAAGGCCTTTCGATTTGCTTATTCCGCTAGTCAAAGGTGAAGGGCGAATTTTTAGAATATCCTATGATCGAAAAGAAAACTCCCAGTCAGTGGCATCTAAGTTTTATAAATTCAACCTAGATAAAACAGACTGGATTTCAGAATCAGACGCTGCTGCTAAAGAGGTGATGAGTTCCCTTGAGGTCTTTGACCTGTTTTCTTCACCGGATTTTAAGAAGCAACTACTGTCTGGGCAGAAGGCCCAGGGTCTTTATGCTTATTATTTTGAGACATCAGCTTCTATTCTTAATAAAGCAGATCCGGTAGAAATAGATATCTGGAAGAACAAATCGAAAAGTTTACTACAGTTACTTGAATCAATTCCTGTGCGAGAAGTTGAAGGAGAAGAAAATCCTATGGAGAAGCTTCTTCAAAACTTTCGGGACTTGATTGATGCTCTTGAAAATAACAATACAGAATATTTTGGCATCCAAAATACTTCTACGGTCTAGGATTTATTATGAGTTTTATCGAAGCCATCATCTATGGAGTGATACAGGGTCTTTCTGAGTTCTTGCCCGTCAGCAGCAGTGGTCATCTGGCCCTTCTACCTTACGTCATGAAAATTGATGACCCAGGGGTGGTGTTTGATCTCATGATGCATTTTGGAACGGCCTTTGCCGTGATGACTTATTTTAGAAAGGATATTTTCAGATATACCAAAACATTTACTCCTGCCCTTGCTAACTTCAAGATAGGGGGAGAGGACCGTTGGTTTGTCAGAAATTTTATTTTTGCTACTTTTACCAGTGTCTTTTTTATCTTCCTGCTCATGCCTATTGCCAAGTATGCCAGGAATCCCTGGATCATTATTTTTAATCTATCGGCCTTTGGAGCACTGCTTTGGTATGCAGATTGGAAGAATAGTAAGAATAATAATCTTCTGAATGCTCCCATGACTCAATATTTTAACTGGAAGCTGGCGGGTCTTATTGGACTGGCCCAGGCCTTGGCCATATTTCCTGGTGTCAGCCGTTCCGGAATAACTTTGACTATGGCCCTCATCTTGGGGATGCGAAGAAAAGAGGCCGGGTCTTTTTCATTCCTGCTTTCTTTGCCCATTATTATCGCAGGGATATTTAAAGAAGTTCCGGATCTGGTGAAAACTCATGATGACTCGTCACTGATGGTTCTGCTTACCGGTGTCGCTGCTTCATTTATTATTGGCTTTGTGACGATACACTACTTTATGAAACTGATAGGTCAGATAGAGCTGAAATATTTTACCTTTTATCGTTGGATGATAGCTTTGCTGATGGCGATAGCCCTTCTTAGCTTTTAATCTTCACCAAAGCCTTCTGGCACGCAATAGACGTGATTGTTCCAGCGGACTCCGGCATCAAAGATCGTCCCAATTGAGCCCACATTATTATCAACTTCATCACTGCGGTAGTTAAAGCGGCGAGTGGTGGAGTTGCCTGTGGCCGGATTATAAGTACCGCCAGTTAGTGGAATTGAAAGCTGGCTGATTGCCACTCCTGTCATGGTCTTGCCTGAACAGCAAAGATTTTTCTGGGCGGCTAGAAGTTGAACCTGACCCGGGTCTTTAATATAACCAGTGGCAGGGTCATAAGAAGAATCAGGTAATCCTCTTCCTTCAGATGAGACATAGCGGTTCATATAAACTGTTATGTTTGTAAAATCCGGTAAGCAGCATCGCTGAATGCTGTCGTTCGTGGCCTTAAAGCCTGTACAGCACTGAGCAGCTGTTGTTGATTGAGGAACCTGCTGTCCTGAAGGGATACAGCAATTGAATTCATTCTCCGAGAATACTTTTTTCAAAGTATTATTAGGCATGTTGAATTTATCGTAACTGGCAGCAGAGTAGTATCTGGTAGATCCTGTAAAATCTGAGCCGGCTGTTTCCACAGGGAGGAACACTTGATTGCCGTTGGTGTCTGTCAGAGGGCGAGGTGAGCCGCCATAGGCAGTTTGGGAATCGTCCACCAGTTGAAAAATTTCATCATTGGTTTTGATAGCAACTTGAGGAATACCAATGAGCTCTAATGAGCCGGCCCAAGTGAGGTAAAGTTCTTCTTCTGCCGGAGTTAAGCTCTTGATCTCGCATGAAGCATTGGTATATTGATCTTTATCACATTCAAAAGCCGCATCATTGACGGCAGGGACAATACTTGTCTCATTGTCAGTTCCCCAGCTAATATGCTTGAACATCGCCTTATCAACTGTCTGCATTTTCGTTTTGGCAAAACTGTGACCTCCGCCATTTTCGGTGGCAAAACTTCTAACCCAGTTTTTTGTACAGCAGGTCCGCTCATTAATTGTATCGAGTGTTTTATATTGTCCTAGAATCTGCTTCATTCGCTCGGTGGCATTAGGAGCCGCTATTGAGAGAGCGAAGGACTTGGTCGAATTAATCTGATTCGTGTCACAAGTCATTTTATCATAAGCAGTATGAACTCTGGAGTAACGGCCGGCCGTTGCCAGGGAAGTATTAACTCCCGCCACTTTAATGTTCTTGGAACTATCACACCACTGAAAGCTCGATGAATCAGTCTGCGTGTAGACGGTTAAAATTTTTCCGATTTCACGGCAACAAGTGTTCTTTTTAATATTGAAGTCTGGATTTTTATATCCACCGTCGAGAATTTTGAAATCCGGGTTTCCGCAGACCAGTTCTTCTTCCCAGTATTTGGCTTCTGCTGTATTGAGGATACTTGAAAGATTGGCCGACTTGGCCTTGGCCGCAATGAAAGGGGATGGAGCGCATTCCATATCACTAAAGCATGAGGCTCCAGGGGCCCTCAAACAGGTATTTCTCTGATAACCCACACTGGTAATTTTTGAACCATTGGTGGAGCTGAAAATCTTGAGATTGGTCAGAGGAGTCAGATCCAATAAATTAGAAGATAGGTTCTGACTGATCGTAAACATATTGAGAGTCGGATCACCAATCGGTAGATCATAAAGCTGCATACTATTTCCTGCGGCATCAGTGGCCGGACAGGCATTGAGTGTGCGAGGAGAGATAATGGAGGAGATGGTTGCTCCTACACCAAGTATTTTATCGGAAGAATCGGTTCGGTTGGATGGTAGTCTGGAATTGAGATCAAAATTATCCACAGCACTGGCAACATTTTTCCCAGGTACACAAATCGCCGCAACTTTATTCCAGTTCATTGCACCCAAGGCTTGGGTCGGCATAGACTGAGTACCGTAATAATCGTACGGTCTTAAGATGATTCTTGCACCTAACCCCACCGTATCTGATTTGGTAGGAGAGGCTTCTGCAATATTTTGCGCGGCCGGAGTATTGGCAAATCTGGCAATACGGTCATTAAATCGGTTGGCCACTGAAATGGCCTGGCAGGTATTGTTGGACGAGCAAGCGAGGGCGCCAACATTATTGGAACCATTGAAATGGACTTGAGTTAGGGACTGGTCCAGATTCTGCAAACAAGGAGCTCCCCGACCACGGTACATACAACGCTTGGCCTGACCATTAGTTCCTCCTACAATAGAAGAAAGAGAGCGGAGTGATGATCCTAAAACTTCTGATCCGTTGGCATCAAAGACCGGCCATTGGGTGGTGAGCGAAGCAACATTCTGACAACTATAATCATATCCCAGTTGTCTGAAGCAATCATTGTCGTTGGAGCAGAAGTGGGACTGCTGACATTGGGCCCCGTCAGTTTCAGAATCATGATCGGCAATCTCTGATGAATAGACGGAAGTCTCTGAGACAGTAACATTGAAGTTGCTGTCAATGCTGAGGTCTCCCAGATAAGTGTTTACGGCAAGGAATAGTTTTCCAGTGGTGGCCTTGATTCTTCTTTGATTTCCAATTGAGAACCAGGTCACTCCATCGAATGAACCGATGAGTGAACCATAATCAAAGCCATACCAATCTCTGTTATATCCATTGGCAAAAAGAAAGTGCTGAGCTGTCAGTCTGGCCTTTCTCTGGTCCCTAGGAGTACCGGCCGTAGCGTGTGTCCATGGAATCATGGTGGCCGGAACAAAACAAGCACGGCCATAGAGAAGGTCATCAGCGCGGTATAAGCTTGAACTGTTTTCCCGGCGTGATTCATAGTTATCTGGAGCATACCCGCCGGCCTGGCCGGAAAAGTTCTGCGGGAATATCTTCTGCATAGAAGAGTAGTAATCAGAACCGCAAGTAAGGCAGCTGGAAAAGACACCCGAGCTCACCAGGATGTCGTAAAGCTTATCTTTTTTTACTCTGACCGTCTTCGCAGGTCGGGCGATATAGGTACCACTCTTGGCAAAGGATCCATAGATCTCATTGAATCCCACATAGCTTGAGACATTGTTTGGTTTAAGAACATCGTTGTTAGTGTAACTAAAGGCGTTCAACTCCTGAGGAAGGGCCGAACTGTAGTCGTCATCATAACTCACACCATTGCTATCAAAATAGCGGTGAGCAATGTTTTTATTTGAGACATAAACTGTCTGGTTGGTCGGAGGTTCTGTTGTCGAAGCAGTAGGGTATGAACACTCATAATTTACGATTGAAGTGTTGGTTGAATCCATGATGGGCTTCAAATTACATTTGATGCTGGAAGAGCAGCTGCACATTGAGTTAACTTTGTCCTGAACGGAACTTTTCAGTTTAATAAGTTCAGCAGCATTGGAAGTAACAAAATAGGTGATCTCTACATTTTGATTCTGATAAATAGCATAGCTATTGGAAAAAATAATCCGGTTAGGAGATTGTCCCTTGATCCAGGTGCTGGAATCTTCCGGAACCACAATGCCGCTTACTTTAACAATCAGATTTGCTTCGGCGGAAGTGTCTGCATAGGATGGCAATAGGTAAACTTTCGAACCGTCTTGCCACATGGAAGACGTAGTATCAGAGGAGGCATGAACATATGTCTTAGTACACTTGGCCAGCGATGAGCCAATTTTTTCACAAGTTCCATCAACCTTATAAGTAATATAGAGATGATCATCCTTAGCATTGGACGGAAAGGGAGCCGTGATCAGGACCGATTGAGTGCTCGAGAGGTCATCATTGTCAGTATTTTCAACAAAAGTTCCACCGGTTAAAGCAGTTGAGTTTTGCTCATAGAGGGTCTGACCAGCATAAATGATTTTTACAATGTTGTTGGCATAGTCGCCGGTACCGAGAGTCGGGTTGAGACTGGAAAAGTTAATGTCATCCTTATAACCGCTGGTGCTGGCGGAAAAGACTCCGGGAATATTCTTAGAAGCCTCCAGGAATTTCAAAGTACAGTGGGAAAATTCCCCATCAACTTTATTAATACAGTTATAGAGTTGTTTTAATTCCATGAGTCTGATGGCCGCTTCATAGGTCGGATCATTGCTTGAGCCAGACCCGGAGCCGTCACCTTCAGGACGAGTTTCGCAGACAAAATAATACTGTGGATAAACCACAAAACGATTTGGGTTAAGACGAACATCTTCCTGAGCAGAAAGAAAACCTGGCAAACTCATGGCACCTGGTTTTAAGGCCCCATCATTTACACATTGAGATTGAAGGCAGCAATCATATCCTCTGGCCTTACAAGCCGAGGATTCAGAGCAACCATTGACGCTGGAACCAGTGCTGCCTGATAACGTAACGATAATCGCGCTGACATTTAAAGTCGGAACTTCTTCACCATTCACAAAATAAAGCTTAAGACCGCTGCTGGTGACAGCTGTGGTGCAATTAGCACACAACTGGTTGAAGCTGAAATTTAAGCTGACGGTAGAAGTGGGAGTCGTAGGGTTCGCATAAAGGGTATTGGATAAATTGTAGGTAAGGCAATCATTCTGGTTGGCAGAGTCATTAGAAGGCTCCACCTGGAGATAAAACTCTGTCGTCTTATTTACCAAATCGGTAAACGACTTTGACTTCGCTGACATCACCAGAAATTTATCGGAATTGGACTCGTAGTTATACTTACCAACCAGACAAAACTTGGTGGTGTTGGGAATCGTTCTTAAATAAGTCGAGAGTTCCTTTCCTCGGATAAGAAATGAATCAGAAAAATTAACGGGAAGGGTGATATTAGTTTTTGTTTGTACCGAGCCTTCCTGAATAAAAATTCCGGAAAGTGGGAATGTTGGTTCCTGATAGGTCGGAGTTCCATCAGTTGGGTTTTGTGTATTAGAACTTTCTCTCACTGCAGGTGAAGTTGCAGTCGGCATACATGAGTATAGGAAGAAGAGCGCTGAAAAAATAAGCGCATGAGTAAGTTTTAAAATTAACGTTGGTTGCTTCGAGTTCAACATCCGTGTCGGCCCTCTCTAGGTTAACTATCGGATTTTTCGGTAAATTTTTTTAATTATCATTGAGTGATAGGGCTTATTTTAGTCCCATTCGGATAAGACTCATGAAAGTAGGCATAAGCTATTGGAATGTCTTTATTTTGAAGGCGGTAAGAAGAGAGGGTTGCCGATAATCCGAGTCAGATTTAGGCAAAGTTTTCCACTTCCGTCAGTAGGGCATGAAGGGCGGCCTGAGCAAATCGTTGCTTTAAGAGCTCCCGGTCTCCCTTAAACAGATAGTCCTGAGAGCTGGTTTCTTTACCTCTTAATGATTGGCCAATACACACTGAGCCCACCGGGAACTTATCATTTCCACCTCCGGGCCCGGCAAAACCGGTAATGGAGATGGCAATGTCGAGGCTAAATCTATCTCTAAGGCCTTGGGCCATTTCTTTGGCGCATTCATGAGAGACGGCAGTGCACTCTTCCAATGTTTTAGCTTTTACTCCGAGAATATGTTCTTTGATTTTCTCATCATAACAGATCACTGAACCCATGAAACACTGACTGCTGCCGGAGATATTTGTTATGCGATGAGAGCACAATCCTCCAGTGGCAGATTCAGCAAAGCCAAATTTAATTTTTTTCTGGTTGGCGAGCACAACAATCTTTTCTTCCAATGTTTCAGGCCCATAGTGCCAGACATTTGGTTTGAGCGCTGAAGTCTCAATTATATGGTGCACGGCCTGAACCTTCGCGGCCATTTCATCAAGATTTTTGGCCAGTATTTTCACTCCAATATCAACCCCCATCAGAATGGGAAGAGAGCTGACTTCTCCGTATTGTTCAAGTTTTTCCCAAAGGTCAGGAACAACTTCACCAAAAATTTTTTCTTCAGGAATTCCGCGAGTGCGGATGATGACGGTATCCATGACTCGAGATTTGTCCATTTTGGAAGAGATAAGTTCGATGAGATGCTCTTCCAGCAGGCTTTTAAACTCTCTGGGAACTCCGGGAGCCGAGAATAGAAGTTTGTCCTGGTGGGAAGTAAATAATCCGGGAGCAAAGCCCGTATTGTTGTTTAACGGAATAAAATTTTGCGGGAGATAGCAGTAGCCGTGCTCTTTGCCGGGGAAAGGGCGCCCAAAGCGTTGGTAATTTTCTTCACAGACTTTTTGGGAAGCCTCGGAGTACTCGATTGTTCGGTCTAAAAAAGAGGCAATGGTCTCTTTGGTGATATCATCCTTGGTTGGTCCGAGTCCTCCGGTGGTGATGATCACGTCATTTTTTTCAAAGAGGGTCTTAAGCGCTTCCTTAATCGAAGCTTTTTGATCTCTTGCCACCATGGATTCATTAATTTCAAGGTGGTAGGGCCTTAGAAAGTCCGCCAGAAGCTTGGTATTGAGATCAGTAATTTTTCCATCTAAAACTTCACTACCAATAATGAGCAATCCAATCTTCATATGCACCTCAAATGACTTCAATCAAATATAAAAGACCCTTTGAGCTTTAATAAGGAAAATCTTTGATTTCTCATGTTGCATGATGTAAAAGTCAAACATTATGGCAAAGAAATACCAATTCCAGCTTCCCTTTGATGTGGAGCTTGAGACCTATGTGAAGAAGACTTATCCGGAAATTCGGGAATACCGAACTATTTCTAAAAGTCTTGATGCCAGAGGGGCCCCACGTGGGAAAAAACCCATTTATCATTATATTCTTGATGCTTTAGTTTTTGCTGATGACAAGTATCCGCAACCAGAAACTTTTCCTAAGTTTAGTCCACTGGCAAAGAAGCCTATAATCATCGGGGCCGGTCCAGGCGGGCTCTTTTGTGCAGTCAGATTGGCGGAGTACGGAGTACCCAGCATCATCATTGAAAGAGGTGATGAGGCTTCTAAGCGCATGCTTCGAATTGCCAAATTCTGGAGATATGGCGAACTCGATCCAGAAACCAATGTTTGTTACGGAGAGGGTGGGGCCGGTTTATTTTCTGATGGAAAACTGATCACCCGAATAAAATCTAATCTTGTGCAATATGTGATGGAAAAATTTGTGGATTTCGGCGCACCTGCTGAAACGGCCTATGTTTCCAATCCCCATCTTGGATCAAATAAAATCCGAACCATCATTACTCACATTTCAGACTGGCTTCGTAAGCAGGGTTGTGAAGTTCGCTACAATACCAAAGTCACTGAGCTTCTGACAAAAGGCGATAAGGTTATTGGAGTTAAGCTTTCAAGCGGTGAAACTCTTTATTCAGACCACGTGGTTTTGGCCACAGGACACTCAGCTCAGGATTTATATCATCACCTGGAAGAAATTAAGGTCGCCATGAAGGCCAAAGATTTCGCCATCGGTGTCCGGGTAGAACATCCAAGACGATATATTGATTCCCTCCAACATGGATCTTTCTGTGAAGCTCCTGAAATGGGCTCGGCCCGTTACCGCTTAAGCTGGCACGATAAGTGGAGTGATCGAGGGGTCTATAGCTTTTGCATGTGCCCGGGTGGTTACGTTCTTTCTTCTGGAACAGAGAAAGACGGAATCGTGGTCAATGGGATGAGTAACTATGCCCGAAATTCCCCATGGTCCAATTCTGCCCTGGTTGTTTCAGTCAAGGCCGAAAGGGATCTTAAAGATAAAAGCTTAATGGCAGGTCTTAACTTTCAGCATGAAATAGAACAGAAGGCTTTTGCCCTGTCTAAAAAGTATGCTTCTGGTAGAGAACTGCCGGCGATGACCATCAAAGAGTTCATGGAAGGGAAGTTAAACGATAAGCCCCTGCCAAAGACTTCTTCTCCATCTGGAATATTTAAAGCTGATATCCGACAAATCTTTCCGGATTTTGTCGTGGATCATCTTAAAAATGGTCTTAAGGAATTTGATCGGGATCTTCCTGGATTTATTTATGAAGAGGGTCTTCTTATCGCTCCGGAAACACGAACTTCCGCACCCTTAACTATCCTTCGAGACAAATCATCTCTTATCTCGGCCTCTCACAAGGGTCTGTATCCATGTGGGGAGGGGGCCGGCTATGCGGGTGGAATAACTTCAGCAGCGGTAGACGGCGTTAAATGTGCTCTGAGTATTCTTACTCAAGAAGGCCTTTTGACCGAAGTTTAACTCGTCAAATAAAAATTTTTCCTTTAGAGTACTCGGATTCAAAAAAAAGGTATTAAACGTATGAATTTAAAGAACATCGCTATTGTAGCGCACGTCGATCATGGTAAAACGACTCTCGTTGACCAACTCTTGAAAGGTTCAGGAACTTTTTCTGCACACGAACAGGTTGCAGAACGAGTTATGGATTCTGGAGAACTCGAGCGCGAGCGCGGGATCACAATTAAGGCGAAGAACTGTGCCATCCGTTGGAAAGGTACCAAGATTAACCTTCTGGATACTCCGGGACACGCCGACTTCGGTGGAGAAGTGGAACGTTCATTGATGATGGTTGATGGTATTCTTCTTTTGGTTGATGCTTCAGAAGGTCCTCTTCCTCAGACTCGCTTTGTTTTAGGCAAGGCCATTGAACGTGGTATTCGGGTTGCTGTTTTCATCAATAAAGTAGACCGTGCCGATGAAAGAATTGATGAAGTAAGATCTGAAGTAGAAGATCTTCTTTTAGAAATTGCATCTCAATCAGGTCTTGATATCGATCTCGATATTCCTTTCTATTATGGTTCAGGCAGAAACGGTTATGCTTCTACTGACAAAAATAGAAGAGAAGGAAATCTTGAGCCAATGCTCGATTTCTTAGTAAGTGATTATTATCCATCTCCAAAATTCGATAAAACAGGTCCGGCACAATTGCTTGTGACTAACCTTTCTTACTCAAACTACCTTGGTACTTTGATGGTAGGAAGAATTCAGCGCGGAGTTGTTCAAAACGGTAAGCAACTTGCTCACATCCCGGCCGATGGAAAAATCAAAAACTTTAAAGTTACTTCTCTTCAGATCTTTGATGGTTTGGGGATGGCGACTGTTGAAAGTGCTGAAGCTGGAGAGATCGTTATTGTTTCTGGTCTAGAGCATGGTGATATCGGTGATACTCTTGCCGCTACAGATAAGCCAGAAGCACTTCCACGTATTGAAGTTGAACCACCTACTGTATCAGTCCAGGTATCAGTTTCAACTTCCCCAATGTCAGGTCGTGAAGGTGAATACCTCACTTCTCGTAAACTTGAAGAATTCTTGATCGATGCGATTCGTAAGAACGTGTCTCTTAAATATGAACCAACTGAAGATCCTAAGGTTTTCATCTTGAAAGCTCGTGGTGAATTGCAGGTTGCTGTTGTGTTCGAAGAAATTCGTCGTGCAGGTTTCGAGCTTATGATTGCTCGTCCGCAGGTTATTACTAAAGAAATCGATGGCGTTCTGATGGAGCCATTCGAAAGATTAGTACTCGATGTGCCTGATGATTCAACAGGATCGATCAC
>JAMPXB010000048.1 GCA_023701435.1 Bacteriovoracaceae bacterium
ATTTTTTCTTGTTTGGTAGGTCATGGACCTATGAGATCAAAAAATAGTCAATTCGTGAAGGCCAGTAATAAAAGCTGTGGAAAAATAAATTTACGGCCCTGCACAAGATGAGGAAACTCTACGGCCTATCTACGGACCGGGATTAGCTGGGAGTGGGATAGGGATTTTGTGATTGTAAAAATTATAGACAGCTGTAAAGAGAATTAAGGATGAGGAAAGATAGGTCTAACAGCTAAAGTGTGCCAGTAAAAAGACCCACATCTCACGACGTGGGTCTTAATTCATTCTCTGATCTGGATTTTCGATTTATTTAGCTGTTCTCATGATCCATAAGTAAGCGCTCGATACTCTCGAGTAGATTCCGTACTTATTGGCAGAGGCACAACCTTCACCCCAGCTTACGACACCGACTTGAACTGGCTCGTTATGTTGATTGAAAACAACCATTGGGCCGCCGCTGTCACCTTGGCAAGAATCTTTACCGCCCGCTGCATAGCCAGCTGCCAGCATCGTCTCATCGATTTTGCCGTTATAAGATTGAGGAGCATTGGCTTCTTCGTTAGATACGATCGGAACAATCACTTTATTAAGGTCTTTGCTTGAGTTTGGTCTCCAGCTACCAAGGTTACCGAAGCCGTAAACAGTTGCATCAATACCTGGATCCATCTGGCCGTGACCATCAAATACTGGAGAGGCAAGTTTCACCGGAGTGATTGTGGTGTTTTTAAAATCGATTTCTTTTTCAAGTTCAACCAGGGCGAAATCGTTGCTGAATGTTTTTGAGTTATAGTCCGGGTGCTTGATAACTTGCTTAACTTTTACTGAAACACCTTGTTCTTTAAGGTTAAGAATTCCACCTTTAACTTCCTGGAAATGACCAGCACAATGAGCAGCTGTTAGTACCCATTTTGAAGAGATAACACTTCCGCCGCACACGCCGCTAAGGCTTACGATATAAGGGGCTTCTGTTGGATCAGTAACTTTTTCGCCACCAACTATCTTTTCGCGTGCTTGAACCGAAGTCATAGGAAGAGCTAATAGGGAAAAAAAGAACAGGGACTGGATTAAATTTTTGTTTTTCATAAGATTAAGATCTCTACTTTGTTGATAGGAATCTTAATTATCTCAGCGGTTCTAAATTTGAGGTAAGGCGGGTAATTTTTTTCTGAAAGCGTTGCGTAGTGATAAAAATCTGAAATGTGTTAGTTATTTCCTCATTCAAAGACATAAAAAAAGGCTCCTTGCGGAGCCTTTTTTATTTTCTGCTTATCCAGCAGCTTCTTCTTCTTTTGCATCTTTAATAATTTCCAAGACGCTCGAATCAACATAGAGCCCAGAGGCGAGGGTTTCGTTACCCCAAGCGGTGAAAGCATCATCATGTTCGTACATGGTAATGGTTTCCCAAGGACAGTCTTGTGAACAGTTCTGGCAACCGATACAGCGAGACAGGTCGATTTCAACCATTTGCTGATAAGTCGGGTTCTTAGGATCTGGTCCTGGAACAAGTTCAATGGAATCTACCGGGCAACCAGCAATACAGACTTCACAACCGGTACAACCGGACTGGTGAACCACGGCCAGAAGCTTCGGTGGTCTTTTACCTTTACGGGCAGGCTTAAAACGGGCCGTATGAAACGGATTTTCTACTTTTATTTCATCACTCATGAGAGTATTCCTTATACCAAATAAGAACCCCCATTATATACTCTGGGCCATAAGCTATAAAGCATTTCCTTATAGAAATCGGCCATATATACTGGATCGGTAAGCTAAATTATAAACAAATACTATTTAAAAACAGGAATTTGTCAATGACCACTCGTAAATTAAGATTTGTAACGGCCGGAAGCCTTTTTGACGGGCACGACGCCTCCATCAATATTATGCGCAGATTACTTCAGTCCAAGGGCGTGGAAGTCATTCATCTGGGACATAATCGTTCTGCTCAAGAAGTAGTGGAAGCGGCCATTGCTGAGGACGCTCATGCTATTGCCTTAAGTTCTTATCAAGGCGGCCACATGGAGTACTTCACTTATGTGCGCGAGCTTTTAGATAAAAGTGGCGGCCAGGCCGTTCGTATTTTTGGTGGTGGCGGCGGGGTGATCACTCCTCCGGAAATTGCTGAACTTCATAAAAGAGGCATCACTCGTTTGTATCACCCTAATGATGGTACGGCGCTGGGCCTGAACGGCATTATCGAGGACATGATCAATAAGTGTGATTACTCCACGATTGATGATTTTGATTTCAAAAAGATGGCCGATAAAAATCTCTCTCCCTATGAGATGGCCAAGGTCATTACTTACATTGAAGATAACCGCGATTATCCTTTTGCGGTTAAGGCCAAGACTGTTCCAGTGTTCGGAATAACCGGAACTGGTGGTGCTGGTAAGTCTTCTTTGATTGATGAACTGCTTCTGCGCTTTCACCGTTATTATAGTGATAAAAAAATTGCCCTTATCTCGGTGGATCCCACTAAGAAAAAGAATCAAGGGGCACTGTTGGGTGACCGTATTCGTCTTGGTTCGGCAGTTTATGAAAACTTCTATATCCGCTCTCTGGCGACCCGTGATTCTTCCAATGAACTTTCACCAGAAATTAATAAGGTCGTTGAGTTTTTGAAGTCTCAGGACTTTGATCTTATTTTAGTTGAGACTTCGGGTATTGGTCAGGCTTCGGATGAAATTACCAAAGTTGCCAATAAGACTCTTTATGTAATGACTCCGGAATATGGGGCTTCGACTCAGCTTGAGAAAATAGAAATGCTGGAAGTCGCTGACTTCATCGCCGTCAATAAATTTGAAAAGCCGCGCTCGGAAGACGCTCTTCGTGATGTACGAAAACAGTACCGCCGCAACAAACAACTATTTGCCGGTCACCCGGGCAGCCCGACTGATGATGAGTTACCGGTCTTTGGAACCATGGCCTCTAAATTTAATGATGTCGGTGTGAACGCGCTCTTTAAGGACATCATTAAGTCCGTTGATTTTAAATATAACACTGATCTTGATAAAATTACCGCCGACCGCGCCTCTGAGAAAAAACTCTCAGTGATCCCGGCTTCACGGGTAAATTACTTAAGAGATATTTCAGATACCGTTCGTACTTATAATGAAGCCGCTAAAAAATCGGTAGAAAAACTTCAGCAGTATGAAACGCTGGTTAATGCCTCAAAACTCATCTCTGACAGTAAAGAGTTGGGCACTAAAAAGACAGAGCTCGAAGAAACCCTGACCACTGAACTTAAAGAAGTGGCAGCCTTTGATAACATCATCGAGCAGTACACTAAGGGTGAATACACTTATGTGGTCCGTGGGAAAGACATCAAGGTTCCTACCAAGTACACCTCTTTGTCTCAACAAGAAATTTCCAAAGTGGGTTTTCCGAAGTTTCATTATGCTTCTGATAAATTGCGTTTTATCCGCGCTCAGAACCTTCCGGGCTTCTATCCGTTTGCCGGAGGAGTCTTTCCGTTTAAGCGTGCCGATGAAGATCCAAAACGACAATTTGCCGGAGAAGGTGGACCGAAGCGTACCAATGCTCGTTTTCATTATCTCTCGAAAAACGATACTGCTAAACGTCTTTCTACTGCTTTTGATTCCGTGACTCTTTACGGAGAAGATCCGGCCGTTCGTCCGGACATTTACGGTAAAGTGGGCGAGTCCGGTGTTTCGATTTGTATGCTCGATGACATGATGGACCTCTATAAGGGCTTTGATCTGACCTCGCCTTCAACTTCAGTGTCGATGACCATCAATGGTCCAGCACCGATTATCCTGGCCATGTTCATGAACACTGCCATCAATCGTGCTCTGCCAGAGAGTGATCATGAGAATATGGAGAAAATGGTTGAGGTTATGCGCCAGGTGCGTGGAACAGTTCAGGCCGATATCCTGAAAGAAGACCAGGCCCAGAATACTTGTATCTTCTCCCTGGAGTTCGCGCTCAAAATGATGGGAGATGTGCAGGAATTCTTCTGTAAGCACAAAATTAAAAACTACTATACCGTTTCTATTTCTGGTTATCACATCGCTGAAGCCGGTGCGAATCCGATCACGCAGTTGGCCCTGACTCTCTCGAATGGTTTCACTTACGTGGAATATTATTTGAGCCGTGGTATGGCGATTGATGACTTCTGTGAGAACTTATCGTTCTTCTTCTCTAATGGTCTGGACCCTGAGTACACAGTGCTTGGCCGAGTCGCCCGTAAAATTTGGGCCGTTACCATGAAAGAAAAGTACGGGGCTTCTGAGAAGTCTCAGAAATTAAAGTATCACATTCAGACTTCTGGCCGCTCACTCCACGCCCAGGAAATTGACTTCAATGATATCCGTACTACTTTGCAGGCCTTCCTTGCTCTGTCGGATAACTGTAATTCTCTTCATACTAACGCTTATGATGAGGCGATCACGACGCCAACTGAAGAGTCTGTTCGCCGCGCGATGGCCATTCAGCTCATCATTAACCGTGAATATGGTCTGAATAAAACAGACAACCCACTTCAGGGTTCATACATCGTGGATGAACTGGCGGAGATCGTAGAAGAAGCTGTGTTGACTGAATTCGAACGCATCTCTGATAAAGGTGGTGTGTTGGGTGCAATGGAATCCATGTATCAGCGTGGAAAAATCCAGGAAGAGTCTCTTTATTATGAAACACTCAAAGATTCGGGAGAATTCCCAATCATTGGTGTAAACACCTTCCTGCCGGAAAAACAAGAAGAGTGGAAACCAATTGAACTGTCTCGTGCTTCGGAAGCTGAAAAGACCGATCAGATTAACCGTCTGCTTGCTTTCCAGGAAAAGAACAAGGCGAAGTCCGCTGAGTGCTTAAAGCGCCTGCGCGATACGGCCCTGACTGGTGGAAACATTTTTGAACAACTCCTGACGGCCGTCCGTTATTGCAGTTTGGGTGAGATTACTTCAGTTCTTTACGAAGTCGGTGGAAGATACAGAAGGAACATGTAATGAAAAAATCCAGGATCTATACCAAGACCGGAGATCAAGGCGAAACCGGACTGGTAAGCGGCAACCGAACCCGCAAGTCTGATTTAAGAATTGATCTTTATGGGGAATTGGACGAACTTAATTCCCGCATGGGTCTGTGTTCTTCCCAATTGGCGGTAGATCACCTGGAGTATCAGCAGATCGTAAATTTTCTTCATCATATTCAATCGGCCATTTTTGATCTGGGATCAAATCTGGCCTGTGAACTTGAAAATCGTCAAAAGTTCAATCTGCCTCAGATCTCGGATGCCTTTATTAAAGATATTGAAGAGGAGATTGATCGTTTGGACAGCGAGCTTTCACCGCTTAAAAATTTCATCTTGCCCGGCGGTTCCGTAATCGCCGCCACC
The DNA here is from genome assembly GCA_023701435.1 of Bacteriovoracaceae bacterium. Taxonomy (GTDB): domain Bacteria; phylum Bdellovibrionota; class Bacteriovoracia; order Bacteriovoracales; family Bacteriovoracaceae; genus Peredibacter. Next base: position 5,357 of record JAMPXB010000048.1, read on the forward strand.
ATTCATATGGCCCGCACCAATGCCAGAACAGTGGAACGTAAAATCGTTAAATTCCATGAAAGCACCAAAGAGGAGCTTCCTCTCAATGCTCTGATCTTTTTAAATCGCCTATCGGATTATTTATTTGTCCTGGCCCGTTATGTGAACAAGGTCAAAGGTGTGGAAGAGATCGCCTGGAAGCCCCGAAACTAATTACTGTTCGGAATAAAGCCGCATGATCCCGGCGAGCTTCTCACCCACAGTAAACTTGGACTTTTTGTAATTGTAGATAATAAACCCTACACCCATTATCGTTGATAAAGTTCCCAACACCAACAGCCTGGTTCCTTTGTTCACAGTGCCCGGTAAAGTGGCAACCACAAACAAGGGCAGGGTGAGCACGATCAACAAGCTTACGACATCAATTAATGTTGCCATTAAGGAAGCCAGCTTATTGCGGCTTCTGATTTCCTGTTTGGAAATCTTGATTTTACTGTTGGCCCTCTTACGCAGATCAATTTCCCGAGCGTGGGATGCCGCTTGGGAGACCTTCAGTGAAGCATTTCTTTTATTAGCTAACTGGTTATTGATCCGGGCCCCGGTAAAGTCTGCTTTAAGGGCATAGTCCATGCGGTCATTCACCTGACCATTAAAGCTCAAGGCATTGATGTCGGCTTCATCCATTTTTTGTTCGGCCATAGTGATGAGGGTATCGCCAATGCGGATTTCATCGCCCACGAAAACTTCTGTCTGTTCCACGCGTATGCCATTAAGGTAGGTGCCGTTTTTGGACTCGAGATCACTCAGCTCTAAGCGGTCTACTTTAAGATTCAGGCGGCAGTGCTTGCCACTGATTTTGGTGTCTTCCAGTTGAAACTCACACTGGCGGCTGCGACCAAAAGTCACCGCGCCATTTTGCGTAATCACATGTTCTTTATTTATGCCTGGGCTTACTACTTTTAGGGCAACTTTCATTATTTCCAAAAATCCTGATGATAATTAAAGTGGCAGATCTCTTTTACTCTTTGGAGATACTCATGAATCTGTTCTGGAAATTGAAATTCCGGAACAACATAAAGTCCCCAAATGTGCG
>JAMPXB010000011.1 GCA_023701435.1 Bacteriovoracaceae bacterium
TGTTTTTAATTAGTGTCGTGTTAGTCTGTAGATAAGACATCGGTCTTTCCTTTCCTTTAAAATTGTTTTGTCGTTATTACAATTCTAAGGAAGAAATCCGATGTCTTCTTCAAGGCAATTATATCCTATTGAAATTATCGGAATGTCAGGTCAAGTCGTAGCTTTTACACATAAGCTTCATAAGTATCAATTAAGTGAACTCGCTCAAACAGATATCTTTGAAGGTTCAATTTAAAAGTTTTTTGGAAATAAACATCAATAAATCATCGCGTTCATAATCTTCTCCCCATTTTCTTTTAGAACCATCATCGTATAGATGCCAGGTTTGGCTTTTATCAGTTATATGCCCTCGTTTCTTTTCAACTGTTATCTTTAAATATGGTCTCTGAGTTTTAGAGGACTTTCGGCGTGCAATATTTTTATTCATGAAATTACACCTTTTTAGGTTTCAGAAATGCATTCAAGGAATGTTACTCTAACTTATTCTAAAATATCCTTAGGAGATTCTTAATTTTTTTCATCATAATCTACTTATATTGAATGCTATGAAACTTTACCTGGGAATGATTCATAAAATCAGTTGCCTCTTTCTTGATAGGTTACACAGAGCAGTTTTTTCTTCGGGATCTAGTTATTTTTAGGGCCTCAGTAAACTAAATACTTTATGTGAGGTGGCCTACTGCGATCAACCCAAAGGGTTGGAGCACGGAGTGATTACAACTTTTTGAATGCGAGCTCTACTCCATTGTGTTCTTAACAAAGGAGATTAATATGAAGCTTCTTTTAGGCTTTCTTTTTTTTGTTTCTTCAATGGCGTTTGCAGAGATTAATACTCATTTCATCAAATGTTACGAGACACCTTTTCAAAGACCCTCAAAGGTACGTTATGTATTCGAGGTCTTCGAAAATCATCCCGACATCCTTCCCCGTTTGGGTTTTCCTTTAACACAAGATCTTTTAGGAGAAAGAGAGACTGAGGAAGAAACGGGTATTAGTCGTGGCTCTTTATTGTCCGGGGAAAATGAGGAACCCAGGATGACTTTTAAGAGGAATGGCACTCGAAACATAAATGGGCTTGTTCCGGTCAGGGTCCACTTTATTGATGAGGATAGTGAGGATCAGATTATTTACTGCCAGAGGAGAATATCTACTTGGGTCTTTGGTGTTTTTGATGATTTGTGAAGTTCTTATTTCATGAAGTGAGCGCTCAAGAGGGTGGTAGTCAGGAGAAAGAGTCTAATTCTTTTACAGGCATGTGAGTAAGGCAAAAAAAAAGCCCCGCTTTCGCAGGGCTTTTCTTTTATAAATTTGGTACTCCCAAGGGGATTCGAACCCCTGTTACCGCCGTGAAAAGGCGATGTCCTAGACCGGGCTAGACGATGGGAGCGTAACCGGATATTGCTCTTAAACGAAAAGAAAAAATGGTGATCTCTCTGCGACTTGAACGCAGGACCCCCTCCTTAAAAGGGAGGTGCTCTAACCAACTGAGCTAAGAGACCACATTGATCGTTTCGGTGGAGTACAAATTATTGTTTCTGAAGATATTTGTCAAACACAAAAATGAGAAAAGTTAATTTTTTTTTTGCACTAAACCAAGATTTTTTACCCACTTATTAGACAAAAACAAAGGCTTCCGTTAGATTTCAGCCCATGGAAACAACATCTACTACACCTAAAAAGGTAGCCTTTCATACTCTTGGCTGCCGCTTAAATTTCTCTGAATCAGGCTCTATCGCGCAAGGCTTTACCGACCGCGGTTATGAAGTGGTTGAGTTCGGCGCTACAGCAGACGTCGTTTTTCTTAATACTTGCACTGTAACTGATGGTGCTGATTCAACCTGTCGCAATTTAATCAGGAAAGCACAAGCATCATCACCTGAAGCAAAAATTGTAGTGGCCGGCTGTTACGCTCAAATGGAAGCTGAAAAGATTAAGGCCATGCAAGGGGTCGATCTCATTCTTGGGACTTCTGAAAAATATAAAGTTTTTGACTACCTTGATTCAGAAAGTGAGCTGCAGGTTCACATTGATAAATCTTCTGAATTCTGGGGAGCTGCTACCACACTTGCAGACTCACATACCAGGGCCTTCCTGAAGATTCAGGATGGCTGTAATTACGTTTGCTCGTTTTGTATTATTCCATTTGCCCGAGGACGTTCGCGGACGATTTCTGTGGCCAATGCTTTGAAAGAGGCGAAGTCACTGGCGGGACAGGGATTTAAAGAAATAGTTCTGACTGGTGTGAACATTGGTGAGTATGAGGCCATCAGTGGGGAAAAACTCACGGACCTGGTGAAGTTAATTGCGGATATTCCGGAAGTGGAAAGACTTAGACTTGGTTCAGTAGAGCCGAACACGATGACCCGTGAACTTTTAGAAACTTTAAAGGCCACTGGAAAATATCAGGATCACTTTCATATTCCACTTCAAAGTGGCAGTGATGAGATTTTGAGTTCGATGAGACGAAAATATAATTCTTCTCAGTACCGTGAAATTATCTCAATGGTGCAGGAGTATTTTCCGGATGCGGCCTTTGGTGCTGATGTGATTGTTGGTTATCCGGGTGAGACAGAAGAGCAGTTCCTTGAGACTTTTAACCTTCTAAGAAAATTACCGATTACTCATTTTCATGTGTTCCCATATTCCAAAAGGAAAGGGACTACGGCGGCCAAGGCCGAGAATCATATTCAGACCTCGGTGAAGAAAGACCGTGTTCGTACTTTGATGATGTTAGGGGATGCTAAGCTTGATGAATTTTCATCAAATATGGTTGGCAAAAAGACCAGTGTCTTGTTTGAAAGCGAGCAAGACGGCTACTGGGAAGGTTATAGCTCCAACTATTTGCGAGTGCGAGTGAAGTCTCAGGAAGTCCTGAAAAATGAAATCAGAGACGTTCTATTGACTTCATTTACTGGCGGTAAACTCATCGGGGAAATTATTCCGTAGGTTCTTTCTTGTCCTGCAGAAAGCTCATGCCAAAGGCGTTTTTAGCGAAGACGTCCTGGTCGATCCAGCAGCCTTCAACAATGTTGTCTCCATCATTGTGAGTTTTTTCCTCGCAGTTATCGAGATACTTACCAGTCTTGCGGCTTTTGCATAAACACTTTCGGTTCTGATTGGAATTGTGAAAGCCATTACCCCAGGTATTTCTCAGGAGAAAGTGGCATTTGCCGCCAATTTTCTTTTTACCCACAATCATAGATTCGTGTTCGCTGCAATTGGGGTGTACCTTAAGCGGTGTGGTTTCTGTTTTTCTATCTACGCCATCAAAACTTTCATCATAAAGAGCGCGAGCACAGTATGAAATGGCGAGGGGAGCCTTTAGCTCATCGAGCTTTTTGTTTATTTCCTGGGGCCATAAATCATCTTGTTGAAAATTAACAAAACGAGGAGAGCTCACTGAGAGGCGAGCCGTTTTTTTACAGACCGGGAGAACCAGACCGCTCAGCATATCACGGGAAGTCATGGTGCTAAGGGAGCGAAGCTCCGGCATTAACTGATCCCAGGTGGGATTGCCAGCACAGTACTGAGAGTGTTGTTCGATGGTCTGGGCAATAAAAGCATCAACTTCATTGGCCTTAACTTTGGGAAGAACGTGGGCCAGTTTTTCAATGAGACCCATCACTTCAGCTTCACTGGCATTGGCCTTTTTAGTCCACTCACTCATCGCCTTATCAAAATTATCGTATGGGCAATTACCTTGATCCTGGAGGGCCTTAACCGTATGGTAGGTGGTGCCCATTGAGATGTTGTCTTGATTTTTTATATCGGCGTACTTTAAGGCTCCCCATAAAGGATGAATGCTTCGTCCCTTATTTCCTTTCTTGATAAGTTCATAGTCAATGAGTTGAGCTGCCGCATAAGCGTAACAAATGCCTAAACCATCCTGATCATAGACAGGCATGTGTTTGAATGGAGAATTTTTTTCGGTAACCAGGTTGACCGGAGCGCAATCAGATTGGGCCCAGACAGAATTAGCAATCAGAAGAATCAGAATAAGGACTTTCATTTAACATTTCTCTCAACAGAGTTAGCATCAACAAGGGACTGATCTTTGAAACGACAAAATGATTGTTCATTATTTTGTGAATCTTTCAGAATAAGAACTTCGAGTTTTAAATGATGGCAGATCATGGCGGCAGGATTGTGACCACCCTTCATTTCAGACAGAGGAACTGCATCCGTTTTGGTTAAGAAAAAATCTTTCGCCTGACACTTTTGATTTTTGTCCAGGCACCTGGCCGTTATCCAGCCACGAATGGTTTGGTCCCAGCAAAGTTTTTCTTTTAACTCATAACCTTTAAAATTTTCACAATTAGCGGCCAATGAAACATTGGAGAGAAGAGAAACAAATAAAGAAAAACTTAATAATATTACATTCATAAAATCCTACCTTCTTCATTATGTCCTAAGTGATTTAACACACGAAGAAGGTAAGATTTGCTTACTTATTTAGCTGTATTTTTTGAGGAACACGACCTGATTACGATCCGGTCCATAGGCATAAATACCAACCGGGATCCCCAGGGCCTCTTCAATGAATTTTACATAGGTCTCAAATTCACCGGAAGGTTTTCCTCCACCAAAGTCATCAGTGAAAGGCTTAAATTCCTTATAAAGCGGTTTGGCGTTATAGAGGTTAATACCCGGATAAGCACAATCAATGACCTTGCCATTCACCTCATAGGCGTAACAGACTTTAAGTTCTTTTAAGTGACTAAGAATATCTAGTTTGGTCAAAGCAATTGAAGTGAGTCCAGAACATTTCACCGAATAACGAAGAAGTGGAATATCGAGCCAACCACAACGGCGTTTACGACCGGTGGTCGCGCCAATTTCTTTTCCTTTGATTTGAATCTCTTCGCCCATCTCATCAAAGAGTTCAGTCGGAAAAGGTCCTTCTCCCACACGAGTAGTGTAGGCCTTGGCGACACCAATGACTTCTTCGAGTTTCTTGCCCGGAATACCAGCTCCGGTATAGATGCCTGCTCCAGCGGTGGAAGAGGAAGTGACATAGGGATAAGTTCCGTAATCAACATCCAGGAGAATTCCTTGAGCACCTTCATAAAGGACGCGTTTTCCTTCTGAAAGTTTTTGATCAATCAGAATGAAAGTATCTGTTACGAATGGCTTTAGCGCTTCACCGAAGCGATAGAGACGTTCAACTTCTTCATCGATCGAAGGAATATCAATTTGGTAGAGATGCTTGAAGAGAATGGCCTTCTCAGCGTATCCGCTTGAGAGACGACGAATGAGAGTGTCTTTATCGAGGAGATCTTTAACTTTAATCCCACGACGGCTGACTTTATCTTCATAAGCAGGGCCAATGCCTTTGCCGGTGGTTCCGATTTTTTCCGGACCTTGTGACTCACGAGCGGCATCAAGCAATTTATGATAGCTGGTAATGACTGTTGCAGAAGAGGAGAGTTTTAAATTGTCAGGAGTGACTTTGGTGACATCCTTGATGGTGCTGAGCTCTTTTAAAAAGTTTTCCGGCTCCAGCACCACACCATGACCTATGATGGAGAGACAATGAGGGTGAAGAACTCCGCTTGGGATAACGTGCAGTACTGTTTTCTGACCATTCACCCAGATGGTGTGGCCCGCATTGTGTCCGCCTTGATAGCGAACAACCATGTCACATTTTTCGGCCAGAAGGTCGGTGATTTTACCTTTGCCTTCATCGCCCCATTGAGCACCAATAATCGCCAAAGTTTGCATAAATGAACCTTTCTTTTTTTTGAGAAGAAGAGGCTTTATTCTACTCTGGCCGGATATGAATTTGAATAAAAAGGGGAGAAATGTTTCCATTTCCCCCCCGGGAAAGGCCTAAACACTCCTGGGAGGAAGTATGCTTAGGCAATTGATCTGAGTTCTAGACGACTTTGCAACGTATCAAGAACAGTTTGAAATTGACTTAGTGAAGGTAAATTCCCGAAATGAGTATTCTCATGCATGTTCATGGATACAAAATCGAAAATCTCTACCGGTGTCGACTTTTCATGGTCTTTTTGAAAGGCCCTCCAGTTTGACTTCCCGGTTTTTCTATAATTATCGAAAAGGTTCTCCACCATTTCCTGTTTGGTCTTGACTCCCACTCCAACGACTTGCCCGCTGGAGTCGATGTCCAGATACCAGACTCGATAATCATTCTGATTCTTGGGGTGCTGTTTTGATTCTACGGCGATGGCCAGAAACATAAAGACCTCCTTGCTCTCGCTTCAGTCCCGACTTCTTGTCGCTCTGATCTTGTGTGTGTTTGGAAGGTCATCCACAGCGTCCCCATCCTAGAGATCCGGATGACCTTTCTCGCATCCTGCTTATCTTAAGGATTCCTTATGCCCCTACGATTGTAACGAGAATTTCACTAACATCAACTCATCTGCTGGAGAGAGAAAGACAGAGTGGAGCAGGGCCAAAAAGGGACTTACTCAAGCGTTTCAGCAGTTCTGCAGACTTGCCCCTATGGGTCACAGGGGCGAAATAGGACCGAATGTTGAGTAAAAAACTTTGAATGTTTGTGTTTTCAAAAATTACACTTCGGGCCAAACTACATGGCATAGGAGTTCTATGTCTGTTATTCGTTCCACCATAAAAATGGCGATTGCCACCTTTTGTTCTCGTATCCTTGGTCTTGTCAGAGAGCAGGTAATGGCCGCTTATTTTGGAGCTTCAGGAATAACTGATGCCTTTTTGGTGGCCTACCGAATTCCGAATTTACTTCGTGATCTTTTTGCAGAAGGAGCTTTCTCCTCTGCCTTCGTTCCTACTTTTGTAGAGGCCAATCAAGAGTCACAGAATGAATCGAGACAATTGTTGTGGTCCTTGTTTTGGCTTTTGTTTTTTATTACCGGAACGATCTGTCTGGCGACGATCATTTTTGCGCCGGAACTTATTTCAATCTTTGCCCCTGCCTTTACAAAATATCCTGAAAAATTTCAGATTACTGTAAACCTCACTCGTATCATGGCGCCTTTTTTAACTTTTGTTTCTCTGGCCGCATTGTTTATGGGTGCTCTTAATTCACTCAAAGTATTTTTCGTTCCTGCCTTGGCGCCTGCTTCCTACAATGTCATGAGTATTCTCTGTATGGTGGGACTCTCGGGTGTTCTTCATAAAATGGGTTATGCGCCGATTTATTCTTTGGGAATTGGGGCCATGCTTGGTGGCTTCATGCAGGCAGCAGTTCAGTTACCTTTAATTTGGAAGAAGGGCCTTAAACCGCTGTGGCCCAAGAAATTTTGGACCCCGCGCTCAAAGAAAGTATTTATCCTACTCGGGCCGGGGCTCATTGGTTTTGCTGCCACCCAAGTGAATCTCTTGGTGACAACGATCCTGGCAACACCCATTATTGGGGCCACATCTTGGCTTAATTACAGTTTTAGGCTCTTTCAGCTGCCCGTAGGTATCTTGTCTGTCTCGATTGGTAATTCCAATCTGGTTCATTTCTCGGAGACCTGGAAGAAAAAAGATGTGGCGGGTGCCAAAGCTTCATTGCAACAAAGTTATTACCTGTCTTTTTTGACGGTTATGCCGGCGATGGTGATTCTGTATTGTTTATCAGAAGAAATTGTGAGTCTGATCTTTGAACGTGGGAAATTTAATCGTGAAAGTACCTTGATGACCGCCGAAGCCTTGAGAATGTACGCCATAGGTCTCCCATTTTATGGCCTTTATAAAATCTGGGTTCCCACTTTTTACGCTCTAGATCGTCAGAAAATTCCGGTTTTAGCCTCCCTGTTCTCCATTGCTTTTAACATCGCTTTTTGTTTAATCTTGACTCCTGTTTTTGGTTTCAAAATTCTGGCCCTGGGAACCACGCTCTCGATGCTGGTGAATTCGGCTTTGCTAAGTTTCATTTTAAAGAAAGATTTAAGTTTATCTTGGGGATTTTTCTTCTCGGCCCGTCTCTTTAAGGTGGTAGGGGCAACCCTGGGAGCGGCTATCATTGTAGAGACACTCCTCAAAGTAGAGTTCTATTCTCAGCCATTTATAACGAAATGCTTCTATTTGGGGATGCAAATAATGGCAATTGCTATTCTCTATCTCTCATTCTTACTTCTGATGGGAGAGCGTCGCGCCGTCAACGCGCTCCTCGAGAAATTTTCAAAAAAGTTCAAACGAAAGTAAAATAAATCAACGCTTTAACTTGTATCACAAAGCCTTTTTAGTTATCCTGTTAGTGAAATACCTATTTAAGGAAGTTTTGATGAAAACTGATTTTGAAACGCTTAAAGCGCTGTCGACATACACAATCAACCATCTCAAGCAAGCTGAGATGATTGAATTCGCTGCTGACGCCCGCGCTGAACTGATTGAAGCACTGGCCACTGAGTACGGTGTAAGTTTTGCTACTGATGAGAACATTAAAGAGCAGGCGATTGAAGAAGTTGAAGAAAAGTTCGGCGAAGATATCCCTGGTGACATTACAGAAACTGAAATGTTCAACCACGCTCGTAAAGAAATCATCAAGTCATTCAATGGCGAGAATATCGGTGGGCTTTATCTTATGGAATCTCTCCATAATATTGCTATCCGTGTGAAGAACTTCCTTCTCTCCAACGACCTGATCGAAGACGTATTTGCGTCTGACGAAGAGTTGATTGACTTCACTATTGATAAAATTCGCGGATTTGCGCCTAAGCGTAACTAAGTTTTTCCTGCTTGAGATTCATGGATGAAACTTAAGCAGGCAAGACTCTCTTCAAAATAGGGGCCTTCCAGAGCTCCATTCAGAATTGAACTTTTGCTTTCAAAAATAAAATAGCCAGAATCATTCAAGGCCCTCATTAAATAAATGTCATAGTAAATACGCTCGATTTGATTTTCTGAGCCTTTGCCTTCCACTCGAATGACTTCCTGAAACTGTTCCTGAATTTCCGAATCGCGGAAAAGAACCCGGGAATCAGTTTCAAAAATCACATCCATATCAAATTCAATTTTTTCCAGATCCAGTTTTTCTTCCAGAAGGTCGGGCATGGATTTTCCCTGATGGTCCGGGAAGTAGGCGAAATTAGCAAACCAGCTATATCGGGTATCGGTTCGTTCAAAACGCAGATGTGTATCGTCTTGCTCAACAATGGTCCACCAACGGGGAATGGCCAGGGAGAGGTTTCCAAAACGGACTTCGTAGGACTCTTCTTTAAAAGTGGTCTTCTCTTCCCCAATAATTTTAAGGGTATAGAAAGCCCCAATGATAACAGAAAGCAGGAGGAGCCAATCAAAAACGTGGTTAGTGAATATATCCATAAGTGCCCGGGATCATAGCACAGGTAAAACTAAAGTTTCACCTCATTCCTTCCGATAGTGAAACGTCGTGGGCCCATGGTTTGGACTTTTTTGCCTAACATAGTCCCATTCTGATCAAGTGTTATCATGTTAATTAGAATTCTCCCCGGGTAGGGAGATCATTATTTGGGTAGGACACTATGAATAAGATTATCCCTCTATTTTTGGGTCTGATGTTTCCTCTAGCGGGAGCATTGGCCGACACCTTCACGGACGAAGCAGTAGAGTTCTGCCGCTCCAAGGGTGGCTCTTACTCCATGAGTAGCATGGTGGAAGAAGGGGATAACTACTGCCGGCAAGTGACCTGCCGAAAAACCAACTCCGATAAATATGAATTAAAAGACGGGGACAAAGGACCTGAGGCCAACGTTGAAGCCACTAAGCGGGTTTGTATTAAAAAGTCAGTGGTGGATGGAAACTTTGATACCAGCGGTGCAGGTAATTCTGCAGGATCTACATCGGGCTCAACTTCCGGTTCTGGTTCTACTTCTGGTTCAGGCTCAACTTCTGGATCTACTTCTGGTTCTGGTTCTACTTCAGGCTCGGGATCAACTTCTAGTTCTGGTTCTGGTTCTACATCGGGCTCAACTTCGGGTTCTGGATCAACTTCTGGTGCGGGTTCTACTTCAGGCTCGGGATCTACTTCTGGTTCTGGTAATGGTTCAGGTAATGGCGACGCCTATTACTGTGAAGAATTGGAAGGCGAAGGGCGCATCTTGCCTGGCAGCCTTTGTTATAACGAATGTAAGCCAAAACGTGATTGGAAAACTCTTTGGACGCAAAAGAAATCGGGTTTTGAAAGAAAGTCATGTGTTGAATGTTTATTGAGATATCCTGGTGTTTATAAAGTTAAGCGCGAATACCTTCCAGTTGATAAAGACGGTAAAGTCATCGGGGATGTCAGCGTTGACCTTGGAAAAGGCGTGACTGTTAAAACCGGAGTGATCATTTGTAAGGACAGTAAGGGCAATATCGTTAATGTAAATGGTACTTCTTGTCCGACTGGAACAACGATCGTGACTGGCGGTGCTGGTAGCGGCGGCGGAACTCTGGTTGTCGGTGGCGGTATCGTCGGCGGAGCAGTGGGTGGAGCTGTTGGTGGAAACGGCAACGGTAATGGTAATGGCGGTGCTGGTGGAGGCATCAGTGTCGGCGGATCTATCGGTGGAGGAGTTCAACTTCCTTCTTACTGTCACTCTTCAAAACAAAAAGATATCGATAAATGTAATGAATGGATGCAAGCGAATAAGCGCTTCCTTTGTTCATCAAGCGGTAACCCATCACTTTGTATGGGTGGCGAATACAATGAGATCATGGGTCGTTATGACACCCAAAACTGTGTGAATTGTCAGGCGGGTGGTCGTCAACAAAGTACTCTTTCCGGTATTGCTGAAATCGTGGGTGCTATTGCCCCACCGCTGGCGCACTTTGGTGCGGCCTATGTTGGTGCTAAAGCTTACGAGCGCTCAAATGAAGCATGGGCAGGTGCTGCGACTGCAGGATTTGAACAGTGTCGTTTGAATCAGGCCAACTATCTTCAATACCTTTCATCTAACGAGCTTCCTGGATTAACTCCAGCTCAGCAGTCACAGATGAATTGTAATGGTTTCCAATTAAGCGGTTATGCTGGCCTTCAAAATCCGGGCCTTAATGGTTACTACGGTGCTGGTTATACTCCAGGCTTTATGGGCGGTATGATGGGTCCTTATGGTGGTTATAATCCATACGGCGGCGGCGGTTATGTCGGTGGAGCAGTTGGTGGTGCAGTCGGCGGATACGTTGGTGGCATGGCCGGCGGTTACCCAGGCGGATATGCTGGTGGTATGGTCGGTGGAATGACTGGCGGTTACCCAGGTGGATATGCTGGCGGTATGGTCGGTGGATATGTGAACGGAATTTCTATCGCAGGTGGCATAAATGGTGGCGGTTACCCTGGCGGATATGTAGCTGGTGGTTATGTCGGTGGTATGACTGGCGGATATGCTGGTGGTTACCCAGGCGGATATGCAGCAGGCGGTTACGTCGGTGGCATGAACGGCGGATACGCTGGTGGTATGAACGGTGGTTATGCAGGTGGATACCCAGGTGGATATGCTGGCGGTATGGTCAACGGCATTTCAATCGCGGGTGGATATAATGGTGGATATGCTGGTGGTATGAACGGCGGTTATGCAGCTGGCGGCTACCCAGGCGGATATACTGGTGGTTATATGGCCGGCGGTCAAGTTGGTGGTGGCTATGCTGGAGGATACGCCGGTGGTTATGCTGGCGGCGGTTATGCAGCTGGCGGCTATGGCGGTGGTTATGGTGATCTTGGTAACAGCCAACAAGCAGCTAACTATGACCGAATGATGCAACAACAAGGTACTTCTTACCAAATGGGTATGGGAGGACTTGGTGGTGGCTATACTGGGTATAACTCAGCAAGTATGTATCCTTCCAATGTGGGCTTCGGTCTTAGCGGACAAATCGGATTTGGCGGAGGCTTCGGGATGCAATAATTATTTATACGAAGTTTTACGTGTGAAAATAAAAAAGGGAGCTTACGCTCCCTTTTTTTATTAGGCTTTGTTGTGAACGAGAGTTTTAATCTCATGTCGAAAGACGACTTCGATTTTATCATCTACGACTTTTTCTACGATACCAGGACCAAACTTAACGTGATCGATAATATCACCTTCATGGAACTTTCCATCAATGGCGTAAGGAGTAGATTTCTTCTTCGTGCTGGACATCTTCTCCATCCATAAATCAGAAACCGAAACGACCTTTGACGGAGCAGAGGACGTTTTTTTAGTCCGGGTCTTATTGACCTTAGATGAATTAGACGGATCCTTATATGACTGCATCGTTTTGCAGGTGTTGCATTTTACCTTAGCAATATGCTTAGAATCTTTCATCGCAACGATGGTATGACCAAGGTTTAGTTTACATTTTGTGCAATATGAAAGCACATCCTTGCCTACCGTTAACTGGGACATATATTTCCTTTTGATTTAGAATCAGAGAGAGTGAAGACAACCTATTTATTATAGCTCATTGCATGTCGTAACGTAAAGTGAACTCCTTTATATGAACAAGACTGAAGAATTACTTGAGAAAGCTAACTCCCTGCCACAGCAGCCGGGTTGCTACTTGATGAAAGATAAAAATGGCCGAGTAATTTATGTGGGTAAGGCCAAAAAACTGAAATCGCGAGTAACCACTTATTTTAATAAGTCAGCGAAGGGTTACAAGACCGGTTATATGGTCAGTCATGTTGTTCATTTTGATTTTATCATTACCCGTTCTGACGCCGAGTCCTTTGTTTTGGAAAATAACCTGATCAAAGAGCATTCGCCCAAATACAATATCCGACTGCGAGATGACAAATCTTATCCTTATCTTCAGGTTAACTGGAACGAGCCTTTTCCCCGCCTGGAGTACATCCGTCGCCCTAAAAAGGGCAAGGGCAAAGAGCTGTATGGGCCTTACCCTCCCGGCTCCAATATTTCCATGATTATGCGCGTACTGACCAAGTCCTTTGCTCTCAGGGACTGCAGTTTAAGTGAATTTAAGACGAGGAAGACGCCCTGTCTCTTGCATCAGATGAGGCAATGTAGTGCCCCCTGTGTCGGTCTTCGCAGCAAAGAGGAATATGAAACTGATCTGCAGAATGCTTTGAACTTTTTCCAGGGGCCGATCAAAGCGAAAAGAACCTTGAATCGTCTTCAGGAAAAAATGCTTGAGTATGCCGAAGGCGAAGAATTTGAAATGGCGGCGATCATTCGTGATCACATCCAGCTTCTCGATGATTTTTTACAAAAGAGCTATGACCAGAAAGTGGAAAGCATTCAAAGTGAAAAGAACATCGATATCTGGTCTTATTGGAATGGTGATGAAGAAGTTGATATCTCGCTTTATATGATCCGCTCTGGTCTCCTCTTGGGACAAAAGAACTTTAATTTTGTTAAAGGTGAGCTGATCGAAGAACTAAAGGATGAAATTCTTCAGAAGATTGTTCAGTACTATTCAGATCCGGAAGAAATCAATCCGGACATTGTCGTGATGGATTTTGAAGAGGAAGAAATTAAGGATGTCAGCATTGCTCTTAATACCTATGGAGAGATGAAGGTGTTAGGACAATCCAAAAAATTCTTACCTTTAATTGAGATGTGCCGGAAACACGCAGAAGAGTCTCAGCGGATCCGTATTGCCAATGCCGACAGTGTTTACATGGGACTTCATAAATTGAAGGATCTCCTCTCGATGAAAGAGCGGCCCCGAATTCTGGAATGTTATGATGTGGCGATATGGCAGGGCTCTTCTCCAACCGCATCTCAGATTGTCTTTGAAGAAGGTAAACCCAACAAAAAGAAATACCGTTATTACCATCTGGAAACACGCCCGGAAGGCAACAACGACTTTGCTATGATGAGAGAAGTGATTACCCGTCGTCTTGATAACGGAGACCTGCCGGATGTTTTGGTGGTGGACGGAGGAGTCGCACAGGTTAATACCGTGATGGCCGTTTTAAAGGAACTGAGTGTTGAATTGTGTGTGGTGGGAATCGCCAAAAGTCGTGAACTGTCAGGAGATTTTCGGGCCACTGAAATTGACCGCTCTGAAGAGCGCTTAATCATCCCTGGACGGGCCAATCCTTATATTTTAAGTAAATGTCCTCCGCTGTTTAAAATTATTGTTTCCATGCGAGATGAGGCCCATCGCTTTTCACGAAAACTCCATCATAAGGCCGAATCAAAAAGAGTGCTGGCGACCTGGCTTGATGATGTAAAAGGGCTAGGGAAAGAAACTAAAAAGAAAATTCTTACTAGTCTTTCCATGACCAAGTCGGAATTAAAGGCCTATACGGTGAACGATCTCATGAATTATTTTGGAATAAAAAATCCTCAAGCAAAGGCGTTGTGGACGCATCTGCATGAGGATTCAGATTTGGACGTGGATTAGTTCAGAATATGGATTACCCGGCGGTTACCACAGCCGCAGTCCATACAGCGGGCAGTTTCCTGGACCAGAAGATTTTTGTAATCCGGCATATGAGATAGAAGAAGCTTTGAACCGCAGACTTTGCATTCATCAATGGTTTTTTTAACTTGTTCGGCCCCACCAAAATATTCTTCAAAACTTTCAAATTTAAAATCAACATCATTCATATATTTCTCCTCACTTACCTCAATCTTTTCGGCGTAAAGGATTTGTGAGTTTAAAAGATTTTATCGCTAGGAAAGAAGGGCCAGTTCATGTTAGAAAAAG
Source organism: Bacteriovoracaceae bacterium (assembly GCA_023701435.1). Lineage (GTDB taxonomy): Bacteria > Bdellovibrionota > Bacteriovoracia > Bacteriovoracales > Bacteriovoracaceae > Peredibacter. The sequence goes on from JAMPXB010000011.1 coordinate 14,542, forward strand.
AGTATGGATGGTCTTTTTAAGCAAAAATTATTGAGTCTGCGGAACCCTCAAAGTCCCAAGACTTTTGGAGAGGCCTTATTGGGTGATGTCTCCTGGCTTAAGAAAGCCCCTCAGAGAGTGGCCGTGGCGAAGGCCCCTGCCAAAGAAGTCTTCTCAGAAAAAGTCCAAGTCATTGAGTCTCTGGAGCGCTTTGCTCATGAGAAGACGAGCGAGTTAAAGACCAACATTCTAAAGGTTGAAGGCGGAGAAATTCATCTGCGGACTGAGCCGGGCTGGGATGATCTCAAGCAGTTTGATTCTGCTGAAAAACTGACTTCCCACTTAAAACTTGATCCACATCTTCTTCACATTGTCTTGCAGGGGAAGCGGCCTAATGAAGTTAAGGCGCTATTTGTCTCGGAAACTTTCCGTCCTTGGCAAGAAGTTGCCCCTGAACTTAAAAGCGGACTGATTAATGAGTTGCTGGCAGGTTTTCCCTTAAAGACCGCCGAACTCTTTGAGCGCATGATCCGCGCCATGAAACTAACGCCAGAGGAAGTGATTATTTTTCCGGTAGAAGGTAATGATGGCAGTGATTTTGCCTCGGATGTTATGGAAGTGGCCGCTTTCTATCGCCCTGAAGTTATTATCACTTTGGGGGCCAAGGCCACCCAAAAAGTACTTAAGAGTAATGATCGGTTATCCCTGGTTCATGGCCAGTTTTTTAACCGCCGGATGGGGGAACAGGATAATTTTCAAGTAGTACCGCTCTTTCACCCAAGTATCATTGAAACCAATCAAAACATGAAAAAAACTGCCTGGGCCGACATGCAGAAAATCATGAAGCATCTCAAAAAACTCCCGTAAATTTCCTGAATTGTGGTTAAATAATGGAGACTTTAATTTTAATTTCCAAGGATAAGGGAATTAATGCTCAAAACAGGATGTTTCGTTCTCATTGCTCTTATGGCAGTGCCGTTAAAGGCCGCTGTCCCTGAGGTCAAAGTTCTGATCGCGAAATCACTTAAAAAAGTTATTGTAGAGGGGATTGATCTTCAAAAGACCATCCATACTCAAAACAAATCCCAGCAGTATCGCGGGCGCAAGTCTATTTCCTTCGACTGCCGACCTAGTCAGCGGGCCCGCTTCTTTCCTAAAACACCTCTTTTAGTGGCTTCTTTAAGTTCACCAACAGGACTCATCTCTTGGGGTCAACACAAATATAAGGGCGAATTACAGCTGCTGACTAACCCGGGGAAGGAGAGTTGTGATCTGGTCAACCTCGTTCCGATGGAAGCCTACCTCACGACCTTGCTCTCTAAGGAAATGAACGGCACCTGGCCGGTAGAAGCTCTTAAGGCGCAAGCGGTAGCGGCCCGAACCTATGCTTATGAGCGCATCAGGAAAGGCCAGCAAGTCGATGATGAGAAACTCTATCATCTGGAGTCTTCAGAAAAAGATCAGGTTTCCGGGACATTCAAAGACATAACGACCAACACCATGAGGGCCGCCAGAGAAACACACGGCGAGATCCTGGTGGGACCTTCCGGAAGAATTGCACCAGTCTTTTTTCACTCAAAATGTGGCGGCAAAACTCTTCGCCCGGACCAGGTTTGGGGCGGTGTAGAAGAGGGCTATCGTTCGGTCAATTGCACTTTTTGCAGCAAGACCGGCATGAAAGACTGGCAACACCGCATGAAAGGCGAGAAGTTAACGAGCATGGTTGATCGAGTCTTAAAACGCTATTACGCTGACCAAACGGTGGGAACTGATATAAAGTTAATGCCAGACTCAACAGAGAATTCGGAACTCAGGCTTTACGTAGGTGATCGTCTCCATATCATTAAAAAATCTTACTTACGAAATCTGGCAGGACGAGAACTTCTGCCTTCCAATAATTTTGTGATGACAATGAATAACAGAGAAGTGCATGTTGAAGGTCAGGGCTATGGACACGGAGTCGGACTTTGTCAGCTAGGGGCGCTGGAGCTTGCTAAGCGTGGCTATACATATCGACAGATTCTGTCCCATTATTTTCCTCGTCACAAAATGAAAAAAGCTTATTGATCATGCATAAATTTATTTTTCTTTTCATCTTTTTAAGTCTTCCTACCTTTGCCAAGGTGGTTCTTATTGATCCTGGGCACGGAGGAGAAGAGGTCGGAGCCGTGGGGCATCTCGATGAAAAGAAGCGCCGTAAAGTTTATGAAAAGGATCTCTCTCTTCGCTTATCAAAAAAGATCAAAGACGAATTAAGTAAAAGTACTTCAGCTTATTTAACCCGAAGCTTAGACCGCACAGTGACTTTGCAAGAGCGCGCTGACCTGGCGGATTTGGTAAAAGCTGATTTGTTTCTTTCCATCCATTTTAACTCTTCTCCTAATTCTCAAAGCCATGGCTTTGAACTTTATTATCTTGATAACAATTCCAATGTCGCCGCCAACAAAGTGGAACGTGCAGAAAACTTAAATCTGCAAGGGGAAGAACTTATCGTGAATCAAATTCTGGTGGATCTGGTGGTTCAGCAAACGGTAACCCACTCCAAGCAGTTGGCAGGGGCCGTGCATGAACATGTCAGACCAGTGATCAAACGCCACAAAATTGATGATCGGGGGATTAAGCCAGGGCTCTTCTATGTACTGGCACTTTCAAAGCGTCCCGGTCTATTGGTGGAAGTGGGTTTTGTCTCAAATCCCAAAGAGCTTAAGAAAGTTCAGGAAGAAAAATTTCTAAATGACATGGCCCGCGGTATTTCTTCCGGAGTACTGGCCTTTATTAAGGCCCAAAAATAAAAAACCCACATACACGATGTGGGTTTGATTGATTCTTTTAAAATTCAAATTTAAATTATAAGCACAGTGGAGAAGGGAACGGTGTACCTTGTGAAGTACCGCCATCCATCCATCTGAATTCAGCCGTCGCTCCACCTGGGAACATTACGGTTGCCGCTGTCATCGGTTTAAAGCTACAGCGTGAATAAGATCCGACCTTAATGCCCAGAAGCTGACCCTGCCCATTGGCCGCAAAAGAGCGCGGACACATGTAACCCACGAAGAGGGGTGGTTGACCAGTTGCCTGACCTGCCATGACCGCTACGTCACCATAGGAAGTCACACCCACATAAACATCGCCGGCCGGTATGACCGTGGGAAATTGAGTGAGAGGAATTTGAATGGTCACGCGCTGGTTGGTATAACCACTGGTACTTCGGCAAGGATTTTGATTGATCACATCAGTGACTTTCAAATTGTTATAGGTATAGGGTGAAGTTAAGTTGGTCGAATAGGGCGATCCATAGGGATTAGCAAAATCCCAGGAACTTTTCTTTCCTGACTCGTTTTCCTTACCACAGGCAAGCAGCATGGTTAAGAGTGCGAGGTGTATGAGCCCTAGAGCTAATGATTTCATGATAAGACTCCTTAGTCTTAGACGATTCTCGTCTCCTATCGTCGCAAGTCCCCCGGGACTTTAGTCTTTTTTTAGTAGCAGTCGAATTTAGTCAGTTGCAGTTGAACAAACTGCCTAGTTTTAAGAGTTTAGAATTGGCTTATGATTAATCTATTATATGCGACCAAAGATTTGGAGTTCTCCCCTTATTCAGTTAAAACGTGTCTTCAAAACTGAAGACAGCCGCTTTGTTGCGATTGTAGGTCTGAAGACCACAGGCATCTCCTTTGGGGTGACATTGGTCGTTTATACCTTGTTGTATGAAGTCATCCGCCTTAATCATGCTTTTTTTCTGGCCCATGGTCTGGTGGAATTTAGTGAACAGAATTTTTTCTACGATTTCGTGACGCAAGAAGCTTTTGAAAGCATGACGGCCATCTTTGCTTTCCATATTTTTCTATTCTTTATTGGCTCTTATGTCGGTTGGTTAATTTTGCGGCCATTTAAGGCCCTTGGAGATTATTGTCAAGAGGTGTTGGAGAATGCTGATGAGGTCTATCAGGTCGAGCAGTTCAGTAACTACAATCTATTGACCCGTTTCTCTGAGTTCTTCTTTGAATTTTTAAGGGAAACTCGTAAGCACGGGGAAATTGTTCAGCACAGTATTCCTCCGCAATACTCGCGGATCCATAAGCCGGTCTTTGATAAAATCTTTATGTTCCATTTTGGAATTCTGCTGGTGATTGTCTCGTTATGCAGCTGTCTTTTTATTACCGATAGTGTCTCATCCATTTATATGTCGATGGTTGAGTTGGCCACCAATACCCTACGAGATCCCAAGACGGTAGGAAAGTTTTTTGGCCAACAAATGTTTATCCTTAATGATATTGTCTGGGTGACGGTAATTTTGGTAACTTTCAGTTATATCCTATTAGGGTTTCATCTCTATGCAAAAGTTTCCGGAGCCGCCTTTGGCATTTTTGCGACGATGCGCTCCTTTATGAAAGGCAACTATTCTAGTCGGGTACATTTGTTGGGGTTTGCTTACGTAAGAGAGAACACCCGCAAATTGAACAAATACTTAGACTTTATTGAAAAGAATTATTCTAAGAACAAGGCCAAGAAATCTAATTTATGATAATTTATTAATGAAAACTAATCTCATGGTAGAAAAAGGAATGACATGAAAAGAATGATTTTTCTGGCAGCTGCATTGATTCTTGCAACTGCTTGTACGTCAAAAGACGATCTGAAGAAAATGCTTAAAGAGAATCCTGATATTATTACTGAAGCCATTGAGGCCAATCCAGCTAAATTCATTGATGCTTTGAATAATGCTGTTAAAGCTGCCCAGGAAGGTGAAGGTAAGAGACGTGAAGAAGAAGAGAAGAAAGCTCTTGAAGAAAGCTTCAATAATCCACTTCAAGCTGAAATCCGTGATGATGAAAGCTTCCGTGGACCAAAAGATGCTCCAATCACATTAGTTGAATATTCAGACTTTGAATGTCCATTCTGTGCTCGTGGTTATAACACTGTTTCGGAATTACTTAAGAAGTACGAAGGCAAAATTCGTTTTGTTTATAAGCATTTACCTCTAAGCTTCCACCCACAAGCGATGCCAGCTTCTCAATACTACGAAGCTATCCGTCTGCAGGATCCTAAAAAAGCTTGGGAATTTCATGACCGTATTTACCAAGATCAGCGTAAGCTTCAGAATGGCGAATCGTTCCTGAAGGCCATTGCTAAAGATCTTAAAGTCGATATGAAAAAACTTGAGAAAGATATCAAGTCTGAAGCTGTTCAAAAGCGCATTGATGCCGATATGGCAGAAGCTGCAAAATTTGGCTTCCAGGGAACTCCTGGTTTCCTTCTTAACGGTATCCCAGTTAAAGGTGCTTATCCTACAAGCCACTTTGACGGTTTGATCGAAGAGCTTAAGAAGCGCGGAAAAATTAATCTTTAATTTTGATTTAAGATATTTTCTAAGAAGCCCCGGTTAATCCCGGGGCTTTTTTTTGCCTATCAGCGCGGCTTGTGAGTTGCTTTAACCACTTCCAATTGAATGTCGAATTTTAATTTTTTAAGCTCTTCCTGCAGACTCAAAATTTCATCGTGAGAGCTCTTAACATACAACACTCTGAGTCCTTCATGATAATAGTGTTCTGTCAGTCCGGCCGAGATGAGTTCTGATCTAAGAGTTTCATCAACGTTCTTAATTTTAAGAACCGAGCTGATGGTATAGAGTTTCTTGTTATTTTCATCAAAAACAACGTTGATGGCATTGGATGGTTTGTGCTCGGAAGTAAAGAAGGTGAGACCATTTTTGTCTTCAATCTTTTCACCCAGAGTAGGGAAGAATTCCGAACTCTTGACCGCATAAACTCCTGTGGCCAGCTTATAGCCGTTCGGCATAACCTCTCCCATGCTTATTCCCTCAAAAGTAGGACTGCTTTTGTTCTTTTTGAAATTGAAATGTTCTTTAAGTTTTTGTTTGTTAGAAGTTGTTGTCATTTGAGAGCTGGGGTGCCTGGTGGCATCGATTTTGTGTTCCATGGAAGTTGTTTTTAACTCCCGGGGACCAACACTTAAATCAGTTGCAAAATAACTGATGCCCGATAAAAGACTGAGCCCGATGATGAGTTTTTTGTTTTGGGATTTTTTCATCGTTAATGTCCGTTAACTTTAATTTTCCAGGAAGTGAATGTTCCTGTATCGGCATCAGCTCCATCAATAATTTTGATGGTCCAGTCTCCTGCAGAAGACTCCCCATAGAAAGCATTACTAAGGAGAGTGAATTCCGAAAGACCAGAATGCTTAATATTGCTGTTAACCAAAAGTAGTTTGCTGGTAGTGCCGGCGGGAGAAACCAATTCGACACCCAGATCACCCACATAAGTGTGATTGGTTGAAATTTTTATCTGAACTGATTCTATAATATAATTTACTGCCACATTAAGATTATCAGTCACGCCAGCTGCTGAGTTGTCAGGAATCGCTAGGGCCAAAGTGGGCGAGGCGTACCAGGAAGATTCCTGATAAGTGCCGAGGGCAGAAACATAGGTCTGGGCCATCAGCACTGCTTGGTTGGCATTCACCCTTCCAAAACCATAGGTATTGGAGAAATCGTAACCAGCATTGTTTCTGACATAGAGATAGTCATAGATATGTCCGGTTGGCACGGATGATAATCCGGCCGGATGGGCCAGAGCGCCTGTGGAATAGTTAATTTGATCTGCTGTCTCGGCAAGGATGTGTTTAACATCTCGCCAGGTAAGATTAGGATTGGCCTCCAGCATGAGAGCAATAATTCCTGATACCACCGGAGTAGAAGAGGAAGTGCCATTCATAATGCTGGTGTAATTGCAGTAAGGATTCAATGTTGATGATCCTTTGTTAAACCCTGTGACAGTACTTGAGGTACCGGAATAACCTGAGCTGCAGGAGCGCAGGTCAGTGGTCAGCATCGCCGGATTTTCTTTGCCGCTCTCACCACCTGCAGCTGCGACCCACAGTCCACTTCCAGGAGTGGAGTAGGTGGCTATTTTTCCTTTGGCATTTACTGCTCCGGTTAGCAGCACGTAAGGATGATTATGTTCTTCACTGGTGTTGGTATTACCCAAAAAGGTTGAATCCTCACCATCAATACAAGCAGAGTTAAATCCAAGGTACTCGTTGCCTGCAGCCTTGACGTAGAGAGCTCCCTTGCCTGATCTAAGACTGGTCACGCCATACTTATAGGCATCTATGACTTCAGTGGTGGTTGGCTCAAATGAACAACCGGCAAGGCCATAACTGTAATTAAAAATATCAAAGTCGCCAGTCATCTGATCCAGTATCTTGGCTTCGTAAGAAGTATCTGAGTCATGAAAACTTCCAACAAATAAAAAGCCTGCATAATTGGCGGAAGGGGCCACTCCCCGGGAGCCAATACCATTCCATCCAAGAGCTGCAATCAGTCCAGTGACACCGGTTCCATGGGCCTCTTTCTCAATAGGACGAGGATCGCCATTTCTCCAATCTGCAGGATCTTCACTGGCATAACTGCGATGGGCTGAACTCAGTTGATTGCCGTTTAAATCGGAGTGATCAATATCTATTCCTGTATCTGATATGGCGATGGTGACACCTGCACCCTTAATTCCCAGGTCATGAACTTCTTTGATGTCCATGTCTTCACCCGCCGTGCCGGCAGCTGAGGAAAATGTTTTTTGTCCGGTGTTCTGCAGATGCCAGGCTTCGCTCGCCAAAGGATCTTCGGCACCTTCCACAGGCGTTTCACTATAATCAGGGTTTTCTGCTTTTGTTCCGGAAGCACTGGGACCGCATGAAACAAGAAGCAAGGTCGTGAGGCTTAGGGTGAGGGTAGTAAAATAAGAAAACATCATTAAGGCTTCATCCTTGGTAGCTATAATTATAAATTAAGCTCCAAGTATGGATAGAGCGTGGAAAGATTTGTCTGCCTCTGGATCATAAAAGTCGGGTATTGAAAACCGGCAAATTTTTCTCTTTGTCACCGGGCCGACGGCCTTGGGCCCTAAACAGGCAAAAAGCTCCATGGTAAATGGGCAATCCTTGATTCAAATGCCATTGGAAGTTATAATTTTGACAAGGCCCACGGGATGGGCACTTTTCTTAAAGGTAACAATGGCTGAAGAAATGACACCAGGACAGGTTCCACCCTCCTCCAAGAATCCACTACTCACAATTTTGATGATTGTGAACATCGTAGCTATGAGTACGGTGGCATATTTTCAATGGCGTTTCATGGACATGGAAGCCAAGCGTCCGGATCTGACGGCGCTCTTGAAAGAATCAAATTCATCTACTGCATCCAGTGAGGCTGCCGGCGAGCAGAAGACGACAGAAGTAGTGAAGAAAGAAAATCTTCTCCCTCTGGACAATTTTACTGTGAATCTTGCCCAAGGAGATGGACCTCGCCGCTATGTACGTCTCGATGCTGTTTTAAAAATGAGCGATGATGCCAAGACTGCTGAATTTGAGGCCAGAAAACCTCAGATTCGCGACACCATCATCAGCATTCTTAATACCAAGAGACCGGAAGACCTCCTGAAGAAAGAAGGCAAAAGCTATTTAAAAGAAGAGATTAAAGCTTCTATCAATTCATTTTTGGTTGATGGAAGAGTGGAAGATATTTACTACATCAGCTTCCAAATCAACTAATTAGCAGGATGCTTATTAGTTAAAGTCCCAGGAGGGGAAATCATGGCCCAAGTACTGAGCCAAGACGAAGTAGACGCATTATTAAATGCCGTTAACGATGACGGTGATTCGGGACCATCCAATGATTCCGGATCAGATGCATTTGGTGAAGTCGAAGAGTCTGATGCTAATATACAGCCGTACGATTTGACCAACCAGGACCGTGTAATCCGCGGACGAATGCCCATCCTGGAAATTATTTACGAACGATTCATCCGACAATTTCGAGTTTCACTTTCAAACTCCCTGAGAAAAATTTCAACCATCTCCATGATCTCTACCGATCTTTTAAAGTTCGGAGAATTTGTTAATACTCTGCCGATTCCTTCCTGCATGTGCATCATGCGTTTTAATGAATTACGTGGTCCGGCCCTAATCGTATTCGAATCAAAACTGGCCTACGCCATTATTGACTCTTACTTCGGCGGAACGGACAGACCATTTACTAAGATTGAAGGAAAAGAATTTACCTCAATTGAACTCTCTTTCATGAGACGTGTGATGGATATGGCCATCAACGATCTCGAAGAAGCATGGGCCCCTGTTCATAGAATCGATGCCCAGTACGTCCGTACTGAGATTAACCCTCAGTTCGTAGGGGTCGTTCCTCCTTCAGACGTTATTATCACCACAACTTTCGAAGTAGAATTTGAATCTGCTTCCGGAACGATCATGGTGGTGATTCCTTATTCAACCATTGAACCGATCAAACAAAAATTATCTTCCAGTTACCAGACCGATAATGATGTGGTGGACACTCTATGGACCCGTTCCATGCAGGAACATGTTCAGCACGCACAGGCCACAGCGGTGGTTAAGCTCGGTGAAACAGAGATGACCATCGGTGATCTCATTGGACTTCAGGTAGGGGACATCATTCCTCTGTCTCAGGAGGTTTCAGGAGAATTAGACCTGGAGATTGAAGATGCAAAAAAACTCAAATGTTTGATCGGCGTATATAAGGGCAACCGCGCAGTTCAAGTCACCCGTAGAATCACATAAAGGATAACAACATGACGTCATCAGAAATGTCAGAAAACAACAAAGATGCTATTCGCGAACTCGCGGACCAGATTAAAGCGGGTGATGATGCTCTTAATAAGCTCAAGGTACAGAACCTTGACTTCATCCTGGATATCCCACTAAAAGTGAGTGTGGAACTGGGAAGGGCCAAAGTGATTATCAAGGATCTGTTACAACTAGGTCAGGGATCTGTCCTTGAACTTGATAAGCTTGCTGGTGAACCGTTAGAGGTTCTGGTTAATGGCAAGCTGGTTGCAAGAGGGGAAGTTGTGGTGGTGAACGAGAAATTCGGAATCCGTCTCACAGATATCATTAGTCCTCTTGAACGGATTGAATCTCTTAAGTAACTGTTGGATTTTTTGGAAGTGAATCTAGGAAGGATTACTCTATGAATAGAAAGCTAATTACCCTTGGACTTTTGACCCTGGCATCATTAAGTGCCCAGGCCGGTGTCAAAGTGACGTCTCTGGATCTTAAAACCAACGGTTCTAACGGATATTTCAATATTTCCCTTGATGGACGTTCTGGTGAACTGCCAGATTACCGAGTCATTGGAAAGACAATTGAAGTTACCTTAAGTGATGCAGAATCATTTAATGGAATTTATAAAAATGTAAGAGGCGCCCAGCTCTCTGCCAATGTTTTAAATGGCAAGGCCATTATTAAGGCCGTCCTGCCATATGAAATTAAAACTGAAGGCGTGAACCTTGGCTGGAAAAATAAGAACATTGAAATTATTTTTCCGAGAGGAGTGGCACAGGTAGAGACTACCGCCAGTGTTGCACCTAAACCTGTCGTTACTAAAAAAACAGAAAATAAAGCTGTCGCTAAAGTAGAAACCAGTTCAGTGGCCAAAGAAGCATTGAATGAGGACTACCTTAATAATTTGATGAAAGAAGACACTGCGAAAACCGCAGCTCTTGATACGCAAAATACTCCGACCGAAATCAAAAAAGATGAAGTTAATGTCAGTCATGCGGCTCCCGCTCGGACAGAAGTTTCATCAAATGACAGTTTCTCTTTCGCCGGTTATGCCGCGAAGTTTGCTGTTTTTCTGGCAATGGTGCTGGGTCTTTTTTATGGAGTCGTTCAATTGCTTAAGAAAGGTGTGTTCAATCGCGGAAAACTTGGTTTCCTGAATAACTCTCAACTTATTCAAGTTCTAAGCACGACTTATGTGGCTCCTAAACGCTCACTGATGGTGGTTAAGGCCCATAATCAGATTTTTCTGGTAGCGAATGCGGAAAATGGTCTGACTTTTCTCTCTGAGATGACTGATACCACTGGTCTGATCAAAGAGGGTGAAAAGATTGTTACCGGAACAAATTTTGATGTAAATATGGGGACAGTTGAAAATTCAGTCACTGCTCCGGAATTTAAAATAAAAGAAAATATCACAGAATCAACTCCTTATCCTGAAGAGAAGGGAATTGCTGCTCTCTCAGCAAAGGACATCGTGAAATTTTCTGATGAGTTGAAGAAAAAGGCCAAGAAGCTAAAGCCGATTGAGTTTAACTAATGAAAAGATTCTCTCAATTATCACTCGCTTTTCTTGCGCTGGTAGCGTCTCAGTCTGCTTTTTCACAACAGGCCAATCTCCCGGGAGTGGCCGTAAACTTTGGCCAAGGAACAAATCTTGTCGACACAATTGAAGTCCTTCTCCTCTTTACAATCCTTACCCTCGCTCCAGCAATTATTATTCTTTGTACTTCTTTTACTCGTATCGTAGTCGTACTTTCATTCATGAGACAGGCACTGGGAACTCAGAACATGCCACCCAACCAGGTGCTTATTGGTTTTGCCATGTTTCTGTCGGTCTTTGTCATGATGCCGACCGGAAAGTCGATATACGAAAATACCATCAAGCCTTATCAGGCCAAGCAGATTGATACTACCCAGGCCATTGCCGGACTGGAAACTGATCTGCGCGCCTTTATGGTTAAGCATGTTCGTAAAGCCGATATCGGCCTTTTTTATGAAGTGACTGATACCGCAGCCCCCGCCGACATTAAGGCGGTACCGATTCATTACTTGATTCCTGCTTTCATCATTTCGGAATTAAAGACAGCATTTCAGATCGGTTTTTTACTCTATATTCCTTTCATCGTGCTGGACATGGTGGTTGCCTCGGTACTTATGGCCATGGGGATGATGATGTTGCCACCGATGCTGGTTTCAATGCCTTTTAAATTGTTACTTTTTGTATTGGTCGATGGTTGGCAGCTGGTGACAGGTGCAATCCTCAGATCATTTAATACTTAGGAGTTGTAAGTGGAAAATGAATTTGCCATTGAAGTAGTCAATCAGGCGATCAAAGTCACTCTCTTGCTTTCAGCTCCCATGCTTCTCGGCGCCCTGGTGGTCGGTATTCTGGTATCGATTTTCCAGGCAGTAACTCAAATTAACGAACAAACATTATCATTCATTCCAAAAATTCTTGTGATCGTTGTGGCGCTGGTTATTTTCAGCCCATGGATGATGGAAACATTGGTGACATACACCCAGGATCTTTTCATAAGTATTCCGGAACTGATTAGGCGTTAATGAATGTAACGATTGCCGATCAAACAGCCTTCCTGGCTTTTTGGCTGTGTTTTTCCCGTTGGGTAGCGGTTCTCTTTCAGTTACCGCTATTTGATAATGTGGCCGTTCCTAATCTAGTCAAAGTTCTCGCCAGCTTTGTTATCTCCTTTGCTTTTTTTCCCGAACTTCGCGGCACGCTTGTTGCAGAAATCAATATGGTCGGTACCAACAACATTTGGATGTTGGTGATGTTTCACACAACCACCGGCCTAATTATTGGATTTTTAGTGAAAAGCATAATGAGTTTATTTGTAGCGGCCGGTAGCCTTCTGACTCAGCAAATCGGATTTGCTTCCGTGAGCTATTTTGACCCCACTCAGGGCCAGCAGATCGGTCCTTTCGAGCGTCTAATTGAATGGACCATGATCATACTGATTCTGACATCGGGAGCCCTGGTGCCAATGTTCAAGGGAGTGTTTGAATCCTTTTATTCTGTCAATTTCTTAAACTCCGACAAATTGCTGAAAACGCCGGAGTATTTCGTGTTATTCTTTAAGTCAGCATTCAGTGCCTCAGTCCTTCTGGCGGGGCCCCTGATTTTTGCCAACTTGCTGATGAATCTGGTCATGGGAATTGTGGCCAGAACTATTCCTCAGATGAACGTGCTGATGGTGAGTTTTGTTGTAAATATTGGTCTGGGATTACTTCTCTTTTTAGGAATATCAGAGGAGTTTTTTCAGGTGAGTTTTGATTTATATGTTCAAAAATTAGGTGATTGGTTTCAGTTCCTCTCACGTTGAACATAAAGGCATAGGATGGCCGACGAGAACGACGACGAAAAAACGGAAGAACCCTCCCAATACAAGATTGATGAATCTCGTAAGAAGGGTGATGTCGCTTCTTCAAAGGAGCTCTCCTCAGTATTGATTCTTTCAGGATCTCTGCTGACTCTGATACTTTGTGGTCTATTTATCTTTGAGCAATTCACCGAATACATTGACTGGCTCTACCGACAGAACTTCAGAACCGTTTATACGCCTGAGAAATTCTCAGAAATTTTTCGTCATTCGATGTGGACCCTGCTCAAGTGTGTTGCACCATCCTTCGGTGCTTCAGTGTGCCTGGGGGTCTTATCTCAGTTCATTCAGATAGGTTTTTTGTATTCTCCGGAAATTCTTAATGCCGACATTGAACGGATCAATCCAATCAAAGGTTTTGGAAAGCTTTTCTCAAAAAAGGCGCTGGTGGAAGCGGTCAAGGGCGTCTTCAAATTTATCGTGGTTATTGTCATCACCTACTCAGTGATGAAAGACAATGTCGGCTCCTTCCTGGGCTTCTTGCACGCGGAGGCAGGGCAGAGTCTGATGTTTGGACAATATCTGATGGCGAAGCTCGGTTTCTCAATTCTGTTGGGTTTAGGAGTAGTCGCACTGGCCGACTTTGCTTGGGAGAAGTGGTCCTACCGTCAGAAAATGATGATGACTAAGCAACAAGCTAAAGAAGAGGCCAAAGAGAAGGATGGTAATCCGGAAGTTAAGCAAAAGATCCGCCAGATCCAGAGACAGATGGCCCAGAAACGAATGATGGATGATGTAAAATCAGCAGACGTAATTGTTACAAATCCAACACATATTAGTGTAGCATTGAAGTATGATGGACAGACGATGGTGGCCCCGGCCGTCATGGCAAAAGGTGCCGATCATTTGGCTCTTCGCATTCGTGAGATTGCAAAGGAAAATGATATCCCTATCGTCGAGAACATTATGCTGGCCCGGACTTTATATAAAACAGTGAAGGTGGGACATGGAGTCCCAAGGACACTTTATAAAGCGGTGGCAGAGATACTAAGCTTTGTTTACAAATTGAAACGTAAACAGAAGGCTCTGAAGTAATTTTTTTGCTCAGGACGAGCGACTCTTTTGAGGAGATACCATGGATAGGTTTTTTGAAAAGCTTCAGGCTTTTTCTAAAAATGCAGAATTAACACTGGCCCTTGGTTTAATCATCATCCTCGGTGTGATGATTGTGCCATTGCCTGCGGTAGTGCTGGATTTATTCCTGGCCTTTTCTATTGCTGTCTCTATCGGAATTCTCCTGATGTCGATCTATGCCAGAAAGCCGCTGGATTTCTCGACTTTCCCATCTATTCTTTTGATTACGACTTTATTGCGACTTTCTCTTAACGTTGCTTCCACCCGAAATATTCTGCTTAATGGTGCCGCCGAAGGGACAAAAGCCGCCGGACACATCATTGAAGCTTTTGGAGAGTTTGTGGTGGGGGGGAATTACGCGGTGGGGATTATCATCTTCATGATCCTGGTGGTAATTAACTTTATCGTTATTACCAAAGGTGCTGGACGAGTCGCAGAGGTAAGTGCTCGATTCACCTTAGATGCGATGCCTGGTAAGCAGATGGCGATTGACGCCGATTTGAATGCCGGATTGATTGATGACAAGGAGGCCAAACGTCGCCGGGCCGAAGTTGCTCAGGAAGCAGACTTTTACGGTTCGATGGATGGTGCTTCGAAGTTCGTTCGCGGAGATGCTATTGCCGGTATTTTGATTACGGTTATTAACATCATCGGCGGTATCATCATTGGGGTTGCTCAAAATGATATGAGTTTTTCAGATGCGGCCAGAACCTTTACTCTTTTAACTGTGGGTGATGGTCTTATTGCTCAAATTCCTGCACTTATTATTTCAACTGCTGCCGGTATTATCACCACTCGTAACACCAGTTCCGATGGTCTGAGTGAACAGGTTAATAAAGAGTTTGGTGCCCATCCTAAGGCCTTCTACATCACCGCCGGAGCGATTGCTGTCTTCGGTTTAATTCCTGGTTTCCCTGGTCTTCCATTTATGATGATCGGAGCGATGATTGGATTTGTCGGATTTAAAATTGAGAAGAACAAAGAATATGCCAAAGTCACTGAGGCCAGCACTGCTGTCACTGAGCTGAGTGCCAAAAAAGAAACTCTGGAGTCCTTACTGCCGGTGGAATTAGTTCAACTGGAAGTGGGGTATGGTATTGTCAGCATTGTCGATGCTGAACAAAATGGTGACCTCCTTGAACGTATTTCACATATCAGAAAACAATTTGCGCTGGATTGGGGGATTATCATTCCTTCTGTCCGGATCAAAGACAACCTGGAGCTCAAGCCGGGTGGATATTCAATCAAGCTTAAGGGCCAGGAAATTGCCAAAGGCGAATTAATGCCTGACCACATGATGGCGATGGATCCTGGAACAGTGATTGAAAACATGGATGGCATTGAGACCAAGGAACCGGTGTTCGGTCTTCCTGCTATCTGGATTACCGATGACCGCAAGGACGAAGCTCAATATAATGGCTATACCGTGGTGGATCTTTCGACCATTGTGGCGACTCATTTAACGGAAGTTTTAAAAGCAAATCTCTCTGAACTCTTTGGCCGTCAGGAATTGGTTAAAATTCTGGATAACTTTAAAGAAGAAAATCCTAAAATTGTTTCTGATCTGGTCCCCGATATTATGCCTTTGGGAACAGTGCTTAAGGTACTTCAAAGCCTTCTTCGTGAAGGAGTTTCGGTCCGCGATCTTCGCACTATCCTGGAAACGCTTGCGGAGTTTGGCGGCAGTTCCAAAGATCCTGAAGCTCTTACTGAATATGTACGTCAGGCCCTCTATAGGACTATTACTGAAAGAATCAAAGGTTCTCAAGGTGATGTACCCTTATTTACTCTCGACCGCGGTCTTGAGGAAGCAGTGGCCCGTTCTATTATTCATACTGATCATGGTTCACAATTAAATCTAGATCCGAAAGTGACTCAAACCATTCTTGCTTCGCTCAATGAAAAGATTGAAGAAGCGACGTCTCAAGGAGAGAAAATGGTTGTTCTTTGTTCACCGGTGATCCGCCGTCATTTCAAGAGGTTGACTGAAAAATTCATTCCCAACATGATAGTGGTAAGCCATAATGAACTAAGTCCAGAAGTTAATATCAGATCTCTCGGTACCGTGAGGTTATAAAGAATGTTCGTCAAGAAGTTCGAAGCTGATACATTAGAAGAAGCGCTGAAAGCTGTTAAACTTGAGCTGGGCCCTGATGCTATTATTCTAAAAACCATTACCAATAATGGTCTCAAAGGTGCTTTTAAAAAGAAGCGCATTGAGATCACAGCGGCCATCTCAGAACGAAATTTTGAGAAGAAGGCAAAGGTGGATAAAGTTTTGAATCATGAACAAAAAGAAGCTTTTTATCAAAAGCCTGCTTCCACAATTAAAGAATCAATTTCTAAATATAACAGCCATGAAAATCAGGCCGGTGGTTATGGAAGTATAGGGCTCAATAAAGTCGTCAATACCCTGGCCAAAGGTTCTGCCGGTCTGGCCGATATGACCAATAAGACATCTTCACTTATTAAAAACAGTCTCGATGACTTTTTAACTGACGGTGAAGATTCCGGATTTGATATCGATTCAACTGATGACACTCCAGTTCCGCCACGACCGCAAAACCGTGGAAAATATTCTGAGCCGCCTCAAAGAGAAGCTCAAAGAGTTCGTCCCGAAATCCGTCAGTCCAAGCAGCAGATAATGGAAGATACGGTTGAGGTTACCCGCAATCCACTCCGTGAACCTGCCGCTCCGGCACCGACCCAAGCCCAGGCTCCCGCCAATTCTCAAGCGGGGATCGTGAGCCGTGAGGCCTATAATGAACTTAAGCAGGAACTGAGAACAACCCAGAATAAAATGGAGCTTCTCGAGCAGAAGATTCTGGAACTCTCTCAAAATTATCAATTCAATCAGAAGCACTTAAACGAAGCCAAGGGTATTTTCCAGCTTCGGACCACTCTTAAAACATTGGATGTAGATGAAGCACACATTTTGGAGCTCATCAAAAAGGCCAATTATGAGCTTTCCAAAGATGATCTGGAAAATCCGGATGTAATTTTTGAATTTGCTCTTCAAGAAATGGCGAGTTCTATCAACACAGCTATTCCTCTTTTCGCAAAAATTGAAAATGGTGATTCAGTCATCACGGTTCTTCTCTCTGAAGCAGCTTCAGGGCAAAGTACGATGGGAACAAAGATTGCCGTCCTGAAAAAAGATGTGGTGCTTATCCAGTATTCTCAGGATGCGCAAAATAATGCCTCGACAGATTTTGCTGCCCAGGTGTTTGGAATCAAGGTCGAAAAAGTTCAAAACTTCTCAGAAGTGGTAGGCCTATGTCGAAAGGCGACGGAAGCCGGCAAATCTGTCCTGGTCGATGTCCGTCTTAACAGCCGTTTTTCAGACGAAACAAAAAAATTCATTGAGACGCTTAAACGTGGTTTCCAGCATGTAGAAGTTTTATGCACACTTTCTGCGATTCACTCTGAACTTTATAACCGAAAAATAATTGCCCGATACAAGGACATTGTAGACGGTGTTATCATTTCACATGTGGATCTCTGTATGAACTTTGGAGCTCTCTTCAATGTTCACAAGGCCCACAATAAGCTTCCTCTCAAATTTTTCGGAACAGGACCAGTAGTCCCTGACGATATTGAAGGAGCAACTGCTGAAAGGTTGATGTCGGGTCTCTTTCAGTTCTAAATTCAAAGCTCTAGTTTTCAAACTACCAGACAGGATGTCAGGTAGAGTGTTCCAGGAGGGATATGCACAAGACCAGCGAATGGTTACAGTCTTTTAGTACGAGCAATAACCCACTTAAAAAATCTGAGTTACGCCGTGCCAGTGATTTTGCCTGTACAAAAGTTTCCATCACAGGTGGAAAGGGCGGAGTAGGCAAGACCTCTATTGCACTTAAAGCAGCACATGAATTGGCATCATCGGGCTATCGTACACTTTTGATCGACTGCGATTCTAATCTTTCCAATACCGCCATTAAACTGGGTCTGCCTCTGGACAACAAATTTGAAAAAATTCTTTCGGGAGAGGCGACACTTCATGACTGCCTCATTCAGCGGGGAAATTTTCATCTTTTGCCTGCCTGCAATGGTTCCGTTGAGGTCTTTGAATCAAAATTAAACTTCGATGAAATTATTATCGACATCATTTCTTCTCATGAACATGAGTATGACTATATCCTGCTTGATTGCCCAGCCGGAGTAGGTCGGGAAACACTTACCCTGAACGCTTATTGCGACCACCGTTGGATTGTGGTGACTCCTGACAAGTCATCCATTACCGACTCCTATTCGCTTGTAAAACTGCTCTCAAATCGATTTGGCATTAAAGAGAATCATCTGCTGGTGAATATGTACCAGTCGGAAAAGCAGTTTCAAAAAGTAGTTCTTACCTTGAGTGAAACAATCG
Source organism: Bacteriovoracaceae bacterium (assembly GCA_023701435.1). Classification (GTDB taxonomy): domain Bacteria; phylum Bdellovibrionota; class Bacteriovoracia; order Bacteriovoracales; family Bacteriovoracaceae; genus Peredibacter. The sequence goes on from JAMPXB010000011.1 coordinate 32,974, forward strand.
AGAACTTTCTCGGTGCCAGGACTCATATCCTGGGTGGTATCCAGAAGCTGGATGTTTCTGCCGAGGGATTTGATACTTTTTTCCTATCTCAGAACAAAAATGAATTTCAGCGCAACTTCGCTAAACTTTTATATGGGTTCGCCGAAAAAGCAGGTGGACCACTGAATGTTCCCAACCAGGGCGCACACCAGATGGCCTATGAACAAGATGTTCACTAAACGGAAATGCTAAGGAGAGCTCTCAATGTCATCACTCACGGCCAAACTTAAAAATTTAAAAGACTACCGCTGTACAGTTGATCCGAAAGTAAAAGACGAGATCATTCTTGAGTACGCGCCGCTGGTCAGATATATCGCCCAAAAAATTTCATCACGTCTGCCGCCAAATATTGAGCTCGATGACATGGTCTCTTGCGGAGTAATTGGTCTGATGGACGCCATTGAGAAATTTGATCCAACTCGTGACAATAAATTTAAGACATATGCCGAATTCCGTATTCGCGGTGCCATTCTTGATGAACTTCGTTCACAAGACTGGGTTCCACGTTCAGTTCGTGAAAAAGCTAAAATTGTAGAGAAGGCTTACGCCAAGCTTGAAAAAGATTTTGGCCGTCCTGCGACTGATGAGGAGATGTGCGAGCATCTGGCCTGTTCGATGGAAGAGTTCCATGAACTTATCAATAAATCAAAATCAGTATCACTGATGAATATCGATGATGCTACGGCCATGAGTAAAGGTGATAAAAAGCTGATGGTGTCGTTAATGGAGACCTCACGCGGGGCCAATCCTCAAACGGCAGTAGGCTATAAGCGTGCCCAGGAAATCATCAAGGATGGCATTAAAACGCTTCCAGAAAAGCAGCGTCTGGTTCTCTCCCTCTATTATTTTGAGGACCTTAATCTAAAAGAAATCGGTCAGGTGCTGGATGTGACGGAATCCCGGGTTTCTCAGCTTCATACCCAGGCGATTTTAAAATTAAAGGCAAAACTTCGTAATCAATTTGATTCATACGAAGATCTCGCCAGCTAAAGCTCATTTTTCATCCATTAAAAAATAAAAAGCCCGAGTTTAGTGCTCGGGCTTTTTATTTTTTTCCCTAAGTAGTCTTATCACTTTTCAATCCGTCTCTTATTGTCAGAAAATTAACTATCGGAATTTACTAAAAAGGGTGACTTCAATGGATTGGAAAAAAACCTTTAATCGCGGACAGTGGGTTATACACGGTATCTTTGTCATAGCTGTCGTTTTTGGCGTGGGCTCAACTATCTTTGCCTTACGTTTAAATCATCTACAAAGTACGGAAGAAGAAAGAGGATTAAAGATTAATTCTCTCATTCATCATTTCAAAAAAGATATGAGCTTTGAGAAAATTGGCAAGCTGCTCTCCTGGACAGAGCCAGACAAGGCCAATGATAAAATGCGGGATCTGTCTCAGAAAATTGCTGAAACAGAAGAGCTCCTTGAAATCAAAGCTTCGAAAGATTTAAGTCTGGGCATGAGAACTTTTAATCGGATGATTAATAACACTTCAGGCATGTCTGATCCTTCTGATGCTCTCAAGGTATTCAGAACAAAAGTTTCAAGTCTGCAGGACTTTGCCCAGTTAAAAAAGTATTCAACCGTCGTTGCTATTTCCGGCAAAATGCTGGAACGACTGGAGCTTTTAAATCCTAAGAATGTAGTTAGTTCTATTCAGGTTCGTTACTTGGGATCTGATTTAAATCGACTTGAAAAGGTAGTGAATTCATCTACTCTTGGAGAGAATGAGAAAGATGCTCTTAATTCAAGATTCAAATCAATGCAGTCTGAAGTTGAGTTGCTCACTAATCTTAATTCTCAATCCAAAGATATCAATGCCCATGTGACCCAGGCCTCGCTGGCTTTGTCTCAATGGCTGATTGATGTAGAAAAGAAAGCTTCTGATCTGCAAGGAATCCGTTTCCGGAAACAAAATCAGCTGGTCACCATGCTGGCCGGTATGGTGGGGTTTATGGTCATCGCCTGGATGGGGCTGGCCTATCTTTTTCGCTGGCAGAAAATTAAAATGGGCGAACAGGTGGAGATGGAAGTTAAGGGTGTGATTGAGAAAGGTATCATGGGCGATCAACGCTTTATGATGGACCATTATTCTGATCTTACCAGAGACGATATTATCCGGCTGCTTGATGAATTAAAGATCAAACTTAACCTCGGAACGATGTTGCACACAGGTCTCCCGTTTGCCGGATGTATGGTTGATACCAATTTCAAACTAACCTGGAATAACCATCTGTTTCTGGAGCAATTCTACTTGAGCGAAGAAGAAGTCCGATCAGATGCTTTTAACTGGGATTACCTCCGGGATTATCTGAATATTGATGAAGATCCAGTCTATCAGGCATTGGTTAATAAAATTGCCGGCATCTATCCCGTTAAAGTTAAGCAAGATGAATACGCACCCGCTCAGCCATATGAAATGTATGTAACTCCAATTAACGTTAACCGTGAAGATCGTGTCATGATTTTCTTCTATCCGCTGGTTTCTGTGAAAGAGGCGATCAATGAGCAGGTAGGTTTGGCAACTGAGACCATGGGAAGATTTATCGGCCACTGGAACCGGGATACTCTTGATCAGGACCAAATCCGCCTTTTGGAAAAAGATTTCAAGAACAATGATCTGAAAGATGTTTATGCAGAACTTGTTACTCTCTTTGAAAGAGTTGATGGTGAGAAAAAAGAATGTCTCAGAACAATCAATGCTCTGGAAAAAGAAAATCAGGCCTATCAGGAAACGATTGGTGAGATGAGAGATATTGAAGTTGAAAAGAAAGAAATCATCCGTAAGGAGTTTCAGCTTGCGAATGACTTACGTACTTCCTTCTTAGGTTCAGTCGAAAGAGTGGAGTCCTTGATGCATATTAACAAAACGATTCTTCAGCAAAATGATGATTTAAAAACTGATGCTCAGAAAATGCAGCAAATAACGATCGAGCTTACCAAAAAGACCAAAGAAACATTGGATATTATGGGGCATCTTGACGGTGTAAAAACAGATTATAAAAAACTTAAATTCGAGCTTCTGGAAGTTAAGGCAAAACTCATCTCCATTAATAATACTTTATTTGCCCAGTTACCTCCGTTTGATGAAGCCCAACAAAAACTTGCGACTCGTTATAAGGATGAGCTGGCAAGACTTGATTTCAATGTAACCACTCTTGATAAGAAGCTGTCTCAGCTTGATGTTCTGTTAGGCAAGCTGCAGATGATGCACGAGAAATCTCCGGTAGAGCAGACTCATTTCAACTTCCTGACTTCTCAGAAGGACCATGAGTTGAAGGACGTTCTCCTTAAACTTCAAAAAGTACAGGGAGCTGAGGAAGTTAAAATTATCGAGAGTTTTAATAACCTTCACCAATTAATGAAAAAAGATCTTAACAAAGTTCAGGAGGCCCGTGAAACGGCTTCTGAAACTCTGGAAGCTTTCCTTTCTTAAATGAAAATTTATAAATCCCAGGTAAATAAATTTTTCCCCCAACCGACTACGTTGGGGGATTTTTTATTAAAGCTTACTAAGCTTACTTCGGTTGATTTAGCAGATGCTGCCCATAAAGGAGCTGTCTGGATTCAAAGAAAGGGCAAAGGAAAAATCCTGCGGATCAGATCCCTTCAGGAGAAAGTCATCCCGGAAGATGTCATTCAGCTCTTTTTTGAACCAAAGGTGCTCAAGCTTCCTGAGGTCAAAAAACTTGAAATGGTCTATGAGGATTCACACTTTGGTGTCTGGATTAAGCCTGCAGGTATTGTGCCTCAAGGGTCACAGACAGGTGACCATGCTTCGGTTCTTCGATATGTCGAAAAAGTTAAAGGTAGGGAAGTTTATCTGGTTCATCGCCTGGATCGGGAAACCCTGGGACTGATGCTCGTAGGTTATGATTCCAAAGCGGCAGCTCTTTTAAGTGACCTTTTTCAGAAAAATAAAATCAAAAAAGAATACGAGGCGATTGTTTTAGGTGAAATGAAAATAGGCCATACCCAAACCATTAAGGCTTCACTTGATGATAAAGAGGCCATTACTCATTTTGAGGTAATCGATTCCAAAAACAATCAAAGCCTTTTAAAAGTCACAATAGAAACTGGTCGTCTCCATCAGATTCGACGTCATCTGGATTTTATTGGCCATCCGATTATGGGAGATCCTAAATATGGAAAGGGTAATAAGAATAAAGAAGGCCTAAAGTTAGTCGCCTCATCTTTGGCCTTTGAAGATCCCTGGTTGAAAAAAACTCATAGTTTCAACGTGGAATCCCATCTAAGCCTTCAATAACACAATCTTTTACACTGTGTAATTTTTACCATCTTCCGGTTTTTTTAAGGAAATTCAAATGATATCGCCTTAAACTTAATGCATCGCAAGAGTGACAGGAGATATGTATGTTTAATTACCGATGGTTATTGATTTCGAGTCTTTGTTCTTTCTCAGCTTTCGGAAATGTGGATTTTGAGGAGAAGAAAAACCGGGTTGAATACCTGGAAAACTTAAGCAAAACAGCTACTTCGATGAATATCGAGGCATTTCGGCGCGAATTAAAATACGAGGAGCAAGGGCTGTCGCTGGAGCAAAGGGCAGTGCATGAGACTCGATTACTGGCGGAAAAGATAAAGCTACAAGTTATCAAGGCCTATGAGGAAGCTGTGAAAGAGCATGGCAACGGCCAGGAAGCTGTAGATGAAGTGCGGGAGGCGATTGAACGGGATTTAGGGCTTGTTGATGGTGATCTTCAGGAAGAACTTCGTGCCCTGGCTTTTAGTGCTTTAGATAATGTTCAAAAAGGAGAAATCCTTGCCACGGAAGACTTGCCTCAAGTTCAGCAAAGTATGCTTAAAGGTGTGCAAGAGCGTGCTGATTATCTAAATAAAGAAGAAGAGTTTATTCCTGAGCCACTGATGATTACTAATGTCACAACAGCGGCAAGCAGCGCTAAATATAATAAGGACAAACATAAGCTCTTATCATCTCTTGTTTCAGAAGAAGAAAATGACCGCAGAGTTATGACTGCTGCTGCTAATATGAAATCAACCAATCTGACTAAATTTGATCGCAAAATTAGCCTGCAAGTGAAGGTTAATTTCCTGGGCGTGGCTGTGGAAGCTGGTCCAACAATCAACTTCACTCGTCAGTACATTACTAACTTTGACGTCTCGGCTGAAGGTATGCAGCCTCCTTTGAATCCGGAAGGCCAGTTTGACTTCACGAAACGTGATTCTCTCGGAAGAAATATTGTCAAAAATGGTAAGGCAGAAAAAAGAAAGATGAATTTTGTTTGTGAAGGCACTTTAAAATTTGCCACTGAGTACTCCGGAGCAGGAAGCTTTTCGGCCATGGGAATTGGGGGCTCGGCGGTGCTGGCTAAGGACTATTCCAACACTGCTGAAATCGTATCTCGCAGAGTGAGTGTCCCTGAAACAATTGGGGATAAGATGGTCACTCATAAAATGCTGGCAGAGATTTGCCATAATGATTTTTTAAGAACGAAAGTCACCAATACCATGACGGTGGCCAGCTCTCTTAATATCATGATGAAAAACATTATTGCAGGACTTAGCTTTTCACATCCTAAAACCAAGTGTGCAGCGGATTCTCAATGTCAAAATTGGTATAAGAACGAAATCATTGCCCTCGCCAAAAGAAATAATGTCGCCCGCTGTGTTGAGAACTCTAAGGAAAAGTATTTTTCTTGTGAGTTAAGAGGTCGGGAAGGTCAGGCCTGTGCTGTTTATAATAAAAATGGCCGTAGAGTGTCAGGTAATGGTCTGGAATTTACTTGTGATAAGGGTCTCTACTGTAAAACAGTGAGACCGGCCGGCTTCATCCTTACCGCGATCGGACAGTGTTCTAAACGTTAATCTAAAATCTGCAGCAGGAGTTGATTAACTTCTGCTGCTAGTTCACTCATAGTGCCCATGTTATTCAGAATCAAATCAGACCGGTCTTTCTTCTCTTCAATATCCATTTGAGCGTCCAGAATCCTTTGTGCTGTTTCTTCAGTTACTTTATCCCGATCAATAAGTCTGTTTAGCTGGATGTTTCGGGGAGCATACACAACGATTGAAAGATCTACTTTGGTATCAAGATTTCTCTCAAACAGCAGGGGAACATCATAGAGATAAAATCCCTGATCTTTTATGAGGTCAGTTGCTTCTTTGAAGGCTTTTGGTAAGCGGGCATATATAAAAGACTCTATAGCCTTTTTAATTTTAGGATCATGGAAGAATAATTCGCGGAGTTTAGGAAAACTAATTTGTTCCTGTTCCCAGGCAGAAGGGAAGTTCGTCTTGATATAATCTCGTGCTTCCTGGGTCTGATAGATTGATTTTACCAATTGATCGGCATCAATAATCTTTAATCCTCTTTGTTCAAATAATTTTGAAACAGTACTTTTACCGGTAGCTATGCCGCCCGTTAACGCCACAATGGGCCTGTCATAATGATAGAGCCTCTCTTCAGTGCTTAACTTGATAAACCTGGACTTTAATTTTTTCATAGCTTTTTAACTTTCACCCAATACTCTTCCAACTCATCTTGAGGAGTTGCCGGCAGGGTCCGCCCTGAGGCGATCACCATATCTTCCACTTTCTTGAACCTGCCAATAAATTTCTTATTGGCATCCCGTAGACAATCTTCAGGATTAAATCCCAGATGTCGTGATAGCTGGGCAACACTAAAAAGCAGATCCCCAATTTCTTCTTTCACTCGTTCGGGATTGAATTTTCCGGTAGGCGGGAGTTCTTCTTTAACCTCCTGCCACTCTTCTTCAACTTTCATCACGACCTGTTGATAATCTTGCCAGTCAAAATTCACGGTGGTTGATTTTTTGCCGATCTTGTAAGCCGATTCCAGGGCGGGAGCATGAAGATATTTTTCATCAATGCTATATTTTTTTTCGCCTTTCTCGGTCTGTTTTATTTTTTGCCAGTTTTCAATGACTTCATCGGAAGTCAGCCGTGTTTCATTTTGCTTAAAGACATGGGGGTGGCGACGAATGAGCTTATCGGCGAGTTTCTTTGCCGCAGATTCCAAGGTGAAATTCCCGCTTTCTTCCCCCATATGAGTATGGAGCAGGACTTGAAACAGAACGTCCCCAATTTCTTCTTCCATGTGTTTGGGGTCCTGATTTTCGACCGCCTCTACAAATTCATAGGACTCTTCAATCAGGTATTTTAAGAGCGACTGGTGAGTTTGCTCCAGATCCCAGGGGCATCCGGTCTTAGGATGGCGGAGGCTCTTAATGACCTCGATACATCGTTCAAGCTCAGGATAGGACATGAAAACTCCTTATATTGCAGAAGATTTAGCAAAAGGATAACATGGCCTTTATGAAGAAACATCCTTTCCTCCATGTTGATTATCACTCAACCGTTAAAATGAGTCCTGCAGAGACCCGCCAGCTCGATAAGTGGCTGCATATGGCCGGTGATGTGCTGAAGTATTTGCTTATGAAAAAAGGCATTATCCCGGCCCCTAAGATCAAAGGTCTACATGTCTCACTTTTAATTTGCGGGGACTCTCGAATCAGGGAGCTTAACCGTGAATACCGTCAAAAAGACAAGGTTACCGATGTTCTGTCCTTTCCCGCCCATGAGGACCTACGTAAAAGCGGTTACCAAGGGGAAGACCTGTTCCTGGGCGATCTCGCTATCTGTCATCCTCAGACCAAGCGTCAGGCAAAAAAGTTTGATATTGGTTATTTTGATGAATTCATCCATCTTTTTTTTCATGGAACCATTCACCTGATGGGGTTTGATCATGAAATCAGTTTGAAGGAAGAAAAGTTGATGGAAGGTTGGGAACAGGAAGCTTTAAAGAAATTTAGTGAGATTAAAAAAAAGGCCCGATAAAATCGGGCCTTCGAATTTGACTAGATTAACGTTTTACAGATTTGGCTTTTTCCAGAGCGGCCTTCAGATTAATACGTCCACCTGAAACTACCTGATCCTTGAAAGCAGGAACTTTTGTCGCAGTGTCCATCATGATTTTCTTAACTGAGCTTACTGAAAGATGAGGGTAGTAACCCATGATCATGGCCGCTACACCCGAAGCGTTCGGAGCTGCCATTGATGTTCCAGAGGCCATAGAATATTTGCCGTTATTGATAGTTGAGTAGATGTTTGATCCTGGAGAAGCAACATCCACACCAACTTTACCGACGTTAGAGAATGAAGACATTTTACCATCAGCTTGAGTAGAAGCGATTACGATCATGTTAGCTGAATCGAATGAAGCAGGAAATTTACGGTTAGTATCAATATCGTGCCAGCTGAAAGGACCAGTTGAATCGTTACCGGCAGAAACAACTACCAGAACACCTTTTCTAGCGATGGCATTCATAGTGTCTCTGACAACCATTCCGCCTTCGTTATTTTTCTTACCAAAAGAACAGTTGATAACTGAAGCACCGTTTTTAGCAGCATAAAGGAAGCCTTCAACGATATCAGAATCAAGCTCATCGGCATCATCAGGAACTACTCTGATGGCCATGATTTTTACGTTATTGGCCACACCTGCAATACCAACACCGTTGTTTTGAGTCGCAGCGATCGTTCCAGCTACGTGAGTACCGTGCCAGTGAGAAGCCATTGTATCCATTGTGGCATTACCTTGAGCATCTCTTACCAGAGGATTGATCCCGTGGATGTCGTCGATATAGCCGTTATTATCATCATCAATTCCGTTTCCTGGAATTTCTTTTTCATTGCTCCACATGATATCTTTAAGGTCTTCATGATTATGATCAACACCAGTATCAGCTACGGCAACGATGATTTCTTTTGGAGAAGTGGCGGGTAGCAAATCGTAAGCACCGATAACATCCATTCCGTTTTTCTGATTGAAGGCCCAAAGTTTTGATGCTGAAGGATCATTGAATGAAGTTGTAAAATCAAAATTCTGAAGCTGCTTCATAAGAAGGCCGCCTTCATTTAGCACTTCATGCTTAGGCATAGATCTCTTGCCGGCATAAAAATCCTTCTGAACGTATTCAATGCCTTCAGAACCGGCCAGTGTTGCCTCTAGCTGGTCAGCACTAGTTGTTTTTACCAGGTATAGGCCATCTATGATTTTCTTAGAGCTTTGGATAAGAGGAGACTTAACAAGAGATTCACCGGCCTTCATCTTAACGAAGAGGTGATTTGGGTGATATCGGTTATTTTGGGCCTGGGCAGAGCCAACAACGGCCAAAAGACCAATTAAAATTCCAGCACTTAGCTTTTTCATTTACAGAATCCTTTTAATTGAGTGAAAAGGTACGGCTGGATACTAACTTCTGGTAGGGTTCAGGGCAATTAAAAATTTCTGTCTTTTGAAGAGTTTACAGATGTTAGCTGATTTGACGGCCCCGTGTAAGCTTTACAGGGGAGCGAGAGTGAACAGCCTTGCCTTGATATGATGCGTTAATAGGAAACCCAGATTTTAGAGATAATAATAAGAATTTAATCTTATGAAATTGAGGATGAATGGTTTACCCCATGCTTAAGAATTTAAAAAAGGGTGCTTTAGGAGGCTTAGTTTTCATAACTTGTACTAGTTATGCGGCTTCCGATTTTATCCAAGGACATTTGGGTGGATTAAGTAATCAAATCAGCAGTCAAGTAGGGAACGTCCCCGGCAATAGATATAATGTGGACTTTGAATTTGATTATCATCGTGAACTTTACGGAACTTACCGCAGAGGGGTCGAGCGTCGCTTTACTGTTGCGGCCTTGGTTAATGATCAAGGTTTAACGATGTATTCTCTGCAAGAGGCTTTTATTGGTGGAAATCTTACATCTAAGGACCACCTGAGACTAGGCCGCCAGATCCTCCCTTGGTCCCAAGTTGACCACACCTGGGGCTTTGGTAAGGTTAATAACCGTCGCAATTTTGATTACTTTACTCCCGGTCAGGAAGGTTTGATTGGTCTTCTTTATGAAAGAAAATCTTCAAACGGCATGCGCTACCGGAGTTTTGTCTCCGGTCTCTATGTGCCTGAACTCAATCCAGCGCTTGATATTAATGAAGATGATCAAACGATTACGACCCGAAATCCTTGGGGAGATGCTCCAGCAAGCAGCGCAGAAGTTGAAGGTCGTCAAATGCCAGTGAAGTATGATGTCGACTACCCGGAAGCTTCTGAAGTTATTTATCGTTACACGGTAGGCGCTAATATTGGTTTTGAGAATAAGCACTGGGTTTTGGATAATTTCATTATGAGAAAGCCAGAAAATACGGTTACTCCTAATGTCGATGTAAACGTGAGTTTCACAGAGGGCGTTGTTAACGCTGCGATTGATCCAAAATTTTATTATCATGATGTCTACGGCACATCTCTTAAATATCGCAATAAAGACCTGGAGATGTACATTTCCGGGATTGCTATTCGACCAAATGAATATCCGGATGTTGATGAACAGGTCCGTTATACAGAAATTAAAAGTAAAAAGCAGAGAGAAGACTATGTGGGGGGAGGTATTTCCCGCTCAAATGATCTTTATACTGTGGCCTTCAACTATGTGGCCCGTTTAAGTCCTTTCGACAGGGAAAAAGATGATCTGGCACTGGATCCTCGCTGGAACCAGGCCATTAATTTATTTGTTTCCCGAAATTTTGGACGTCACCTTTCTCTTAGCAGCGATGTAAAATTTGACATGCTCACAACTGACAGATTGGTGATGGTGCGTGGGAATTATGTCGTATCCAAAGAACTACAGATGAATTTTGGGGTCAATATGATTGGTACACCCAAAGACGGGAAGTCTTTCTGGTCACCATACTCAAACAATGATGCTATTTACGGTGGGTTAAGATATGTCTTTTAGACAAATACGTTTTTTCTTTTTACTGTTCATGATGTTTATCCTTTCCGGATGCGGAGATCTTCTGGGCTCAAAGGTCAATAAACGTAAGCTTGAAGGATTGCAGGAAGCTATTCAGTGTGAGCTTGATGTAAATCGTTTTCAGGAAATCATGAATGAAAACATTGAAAATCAGATCCGCTGTCTTGGCGAAAACCTAAATTTCTTCATCAAAATCGTAAAATCCGGAAAGCCCGGTTATTTATCTCGGGTCGAACTTGAGCGTTATCTTGCTGATTTCCGTCCGGATGTTAAACCGGAAGTTATTAAGGCCCTGAAATCTATCTTCGATCTGGGTCACCTGATTACGGGTGAAGATCCTGATTATATTTCCAAGGCGACCGTTGATAAGGTGATGGATTTTGGAATTGTTTTTAACCGTGAAGCGGCCCTGATCCTGGGAGAGCGCTTTAAAGATGAAAACACTGCATCGTGGACACTTCACAATATTCAGCGTGGTGAGATTTCGGCTTCTACTAAGGCCATTATTCAAGGGCTGAGAGTTGTTTTTAATCAAAACCGTAACGGCCAAATTCATAAACTTGATATTCTTCAGCTGATTGACAGTTTTTCCACTGAGTCCAATCGCGAGACTTTGGAAAAAGCTAAAAAAGTTCTGTTCATAAAAAAGATTTTATTGGGTGGGGAAGAAGATATTATCACGCACCAGGAACTAGAGCGGTTAATTCTTAATTTTGATCACCTGGTACTGATTGGTTTTGATATTGTCCGTTATAAATTTATCCAGCTTGATCAAAATTCCATTCTGCAGCTTTTGAAAACAGATGTGAATGATCTTTATAATATTGTGACTCAGGGACCTCTAAACAACCGTGATAATGAGACTCTGTTTACTATCAAGAAGGCCATTGATGCTGTTAAGTTGTTTGTAGAGAAAGAAAACTTTGATGTCGAGCAGTTCCGAAATCTTATTTCTGAGGCGAAAGTGATTGCTCTGAAAGGCAACACTGAAGAAGTTAAAGGTTCTGAATTAAAGGCGCTGTTTGATCACGCCAAATCTCTGCTTCAGACAGGAACCGTTTTCCACCGCATCTATGATAAGTTCAGCGTCCATTTAGACAGTCCGGAACCGGTGACCATTGACTTTGAAGAGTACCGTCATACTTATCCTGAGCACCAGGCGGAACTGGATCAGTTTGAAAGAATTGTAAAAAAATACCGTTTCATGAAAGGGCGTTTTCTTTCTTCTTTCTTCACCCGTGGCTATAAGAGAAATTCAGACGCTGTTTTTGAAATTGCCATGATTGAATATATTATGAAGATGGCCTTTGCCCATTACGGTACTCCTAGTCCCAATGAGGATGCCGTTGGCGGATATTCCATGAATCAAGCCCAAATGAGAAAAATGGTAAAGGATTTCGAGAACGAGCTGATTGAATTGGATATTCTTCTTCCTCAGAGAGTTAACGGAACTTCTGATAACGTCTCACTCTTGGGTACGCTTTTTCAGTATCAGTCTGATAAAAATGGATTCCTTGACGTTAATGAGGGAACAGAATTTGCCATCAGTCTTTTCTCATCTTTAAATGTTGCTGATGATCTCTTCCTTTATATGGAAGAGCAGAACTGTCCGAAGGATGAGTTTGATCGCTTTGAACCAGGTTGTGTTCGTAATAATTTCTTCAAAGGGCTTTGCCGGAATTACCAAAAACAATTCCCTCTGATGTTCACTTCTTTAAACACTTCAGTTGACTGGTGTGATGAGAATGATTTTGTAAATTCACCGGAAGCAGATGCTTTCCTTGACCGTGCTATAGAAGCGGCCAGAACTTGTAATTATTATACCGATGGCAATAAAGAAGAGATTCATTACTCCAAGGCCGATTTTATGACCATCATGGTGGCCCTGATGCACGTTGAGACCACTGTTATGAGATGGGACAAAAACTCGAACAATATTCTTGATTCTTACGAAGTCGATAAGGCCTATGAGATCTACTCACCGGCACTAGATGGCTTCTTGAAGGATAAGAACCCGGTGATCAAGGGGTTCAAAAAACAGATCTTCCAGTACATGATCAAATATGAACAGATTCCTGATGAAAAGGATTTTGGAAGCATTTGGAAATTTATTAGATTCCTGATGAAATTTGATAAAAAGTCTCCAGCCAAAAGAAAAACCATTGCCTCGATCCTGGTGGCCATCAGTGAGCAGAACAAGATTTTGGACACCAGTCCTCAATTTGACTGTAATCTCTTGAGAAATCCGGACACGATTCCTCGGACCCAGCCGGTTGCAACACCAAAGGCCAAGGATGCGAGACCAGATTACAGCTACCTTTTAGAGCCTTATCTCCATCTTGCTCAATAATTATCAGGTTCTTGCTCCAATCTCGGAGTAAGAACCTCTTTTCAAAGTTCCTTCCAGTTTGTTACAGTGGGATTTTCCGGAAGGTACTGCATGGATGACTCACTGAGTCTTAAGCTCTCAGACTACAAATCTCAGTTCGCTGAAATTAAATCAACTCTCGAAACAATTCGGAGGTCGCTTTGACGTCGATCGCAAAAAAAATCGACTCAGAGAGATAACCGAACTCGAAGCTCTAGATGGCTTTTGGAATGATTCCCAAAATGCCTCTAAAATTCAAAAAGAACGCGCCCTTTTAGAGGACGTCATTAAGCTTTATAGCAAAGTCCGTAATCTGGCCGATGATTTTGAAGTTCTTTGTGAAATGAGTGATGAGGGAGATGAATCTTCAGCTCGTGAAGCACTCGAACTTTTTCCAAGACTTCAAACTGCCTTGTCGGAAGCCGAGAAGAAAGCCCTTCTCTCCGGTGAAACTGATCCCAATAATGCTATTGTGACCATCAACTCCGGAGCAGGTGGAACTGAATCCTGTGACTGGGCCGGTATGCTATTGCGGATGATCACCCGCTGGTGTGAAGAAAAAGGCTTTAAAGCTCAGGTCATGGATTTCCAGTACGGAGATTCCGCTGGGATTAAATCTGCTACTTTGATGGTGAATGGGAACTATGCTTACGGTCTTTTGAAGTCGGAAGTAGGGGTTCATCGTCTGGTACGCATTTCACCTTTTGATTCCAATGCCCGCAGGCACACTTCTTTTGCTTCTGTTTTTGTTAGTGCCGAAGTGGATGACACAATTGAAATTGAAGTTTTAGATAAAGATTTAAGGGTAGATATTTATCGCTCCGGTGGAGCGGGTGGACAGTCGGTAAACACTGCTGACTCAGCTGTACGCTTGACTCACTTACCAACCGGCATTGTGGTCGCTTGTCAGAATGAGCGCTCACAAATTCAAAACCGTGCCATGGCGATGAAGATTTTAAAATCTCGTCTTTATGATTACGAATTACAAAAACGTAAAGAAGCTCAGGACAAGATTGAAAATACCAAAAAGGACATTGCGTGGGGATCGCAGATCCGTTCGTACGTCCTTCACCCTTACCAATTGGTGAAAGATCACCGGACCGGCTTTAGTTCTTCACAGGCGCAAGCTGTACTTGACGGTGATTTAGATGATTTCATGAAAGCTTACCTCCAGTGGAAATCACTGGGAGGTGAAGTGCAAGATACAGGAATGGATGATTTATGATGGATGAGAAATTAACGAACTCGGGGAAAATTATGAAAGACAAACACGTACGCCGCTGGACTGAACTCTTTTCTGAACAGATGGATGTTCGTCTTGATAAGCGTAAGAAGCTGGAAGAGTTAGGATCAAATCCCTATAAGAATGGCATTAAACCTAATACTAATTTTAAGTATTTAATTGAGCAATATGAGCATAAGGCCAAAGAAGAAATTGGCGAGACACCACGCTACCAGGTTACCGCTCGTGTTATGATGGTCCGTGACTTCGGTAAGGCCGCTTTCCTTCAGTGTGATGACGGTACGGCCCGTTTCCAGCTTTATGTTAATAAGCAAGTGACTGCAGAAAAAGGTTTTGCTGAATACAAGCTCCTTGATTACGGCGACATCATTTATGCTGAGGGTGACGTTTTCAAAACAATGAAAGGGGAGTTGGCCCTCAACGCCCGCGAGTTGACCATTGTAACTAAATCAATTCGTCCACTGCCAGAGAAGTTCCATGGGTTGACTGATGCTGAGCTTCGCTACCGTATGCGCTACGTAGATATGATCATGAATCCAGAGACTCGTGAAAAACTTCGCAAGCGTTCAGAAATCGTCCGTTATATCCGTGAGTACTTCTACCAGAATGACTTTCTGGAAGTAGAAACTCCGATGATGCATTCGATTGCCGGTGGGGCTGCGGCCAAGCCGTTCATGACTCACCATAATGCTCTAGATATGGGACTCTTCATGCGAATTGCACCAGAGCTTCATTTAAAGAGATTAATTGTCGGTGGTTACAATAAAGTTTTTGAGATGAACCGTTGTTTCCGTAACGAAGGTCTCTCTCTTAAGCACAACCCTGAGTTCACCACGATTGAGTTTTACTGGGCCTATGCCACCTATCATGATTTGATGGACTTCACTGAAGAACTCATCACTGGTATTGCCTCTCATGTTCTGAAAACAGACGTGATTAAATTTGGTGAGCATGAAATCAAGCTCAGCGGACCGTATACAAGACTTACTATGAGAGAAGCTGTTGCTAAGTATACCAGCTCAAGCATGGATCAAGTAAATGATCGCACACACCTGATTGGACTTTTAAAAGGCACGGAGCAAGATCCAAAGAAAGTAGCGGCTCTTTCATGGGGCAAACTGCTAGTCCTGGCCTTCGAAGAACTAGTTGAAGGCAAACTGATTCAGCCTACTTTTATCACTGAGTATCCAACTGAAGTTTCTCCACTTTCACGTCGTAATGATGAGAACCCTGAATTCGTTGATCGTTTCGAGTTCTTTATGAATGGCTGGGAAATTGGTAACGCTTTCTCTGAGCTTAACAATCCAACTGATCAGTTGGAGCGTTTTGCTGAGCAAGCGATGCAGAAAGAAGCTGGTGATGATGAGGCGAGTGATGTGGATTACGACTTTGTTCGTGCTCTAGAATACGGTATGCCGCCGACAGCTGGTCAAGGTATTGGTATTGACCGCCTGGTCATGATTCTCACTGATAGTGCTACTATCCGTGATGTGATCTTGTTCCCATTACTTAAGAAAGAGCAGTTCTTCTCATCTGAAGAATGAAATCATACTTATCTATCTTAAAAATTGTTCTTCATGGTCGATCAGCAGGTAAGATCCTGCTGGCCACCATTTTGAGCTTCACTTTTTCCATCGCCGTTATTCTTTGTACTTTTGGACTGATGGACGGCTTTGATCATTTGCTTAAGTCCGGATTAAGACATTCTTCCGGCGATATTCTGATTACCAACCGCCGTGGTTTTTTTAACCTTTCAGAAAATATTCAGACCAAACTAAGTACAGTAAGGCCACTTGCCGTGGCGCCGGTGATCCAGACTGAAGCTTTCGCCCTTCGAGGGGATGTCAGTAAAGGTGTTCTGGTTCGAGGGATTGAAAAAAATAATTTCTCAAATGCCACTGGTCTTGTCCTTAATGTGGAGCCCGGGGATATCGTCATCGGCAATGAACTGGCAAATCAGCTGCGCCTAAAGATAGGTGATCCACTCGCCCTGACTTTTAGTAAAGGCAATGAATCCGGAGAGTCTCTTCCGATGATTCAACTCTTTAATGTTAGTGGAATTGTAAAGCACGGGATTTATCAGAAAGATTTGCGTTTTGTTTATCTAAACCGGGCTGAGCTGGCAGAGCTGATGGGACTGGGGAATAAAATTAACCTGGTGATCCTGGCGACTGAGCCTGCGAATAAACCGCTGGAGTCATTGGAGCCTATAAAAGCTCAGCAAAGAATTTTAAAATCTCAATTAGAATCTGATTTTATCGTTCGTCCGTTCTGGAACGAATATGACTTTTTGATTGAAGCCGTGAAAGTTGAAAAGTTTTCTATTTCTCTTATTTTGCAGCTGATAGTTGTGGTGGCCGTTTTTAATATCATTGCTTTCGTTATCTATATCATGGAAAAGAAGGCCCAGGATTTTTTCTTCCTAAGGGCCGTGGGTCTTTCACTGACCAGCTTAAATCGCTTTTGGTTTATATCAGTGATTATTATTTGGAGTGTTTCTTGTGCCGGGGCCCATCTTCTATCGAAGCTGTTTAATTGGAGCCTTCAGAACGTTTCATTTTTACAGATTCCGGGAGAAATTTATGTTCTCTCATCTCTTAACGTCAAACTTGATGCCATCGCATATGTAACAGTCTATGGCGTGTCCTTATTGTGGATCTTGCTGGCAGCCTTTGTTGGATACCTGAAGTTAAAGAAGAAGCCTATCATTCAAGGTCTTAGACAGGAGTTTAGTGCATGAGTTTTATCGAACTTTCGAATGTTGAAAAATCATTTGGTAAAACCAAGGTTCTTAGAGGACTCAATTTTACAATCGAGGCCCGTGAATTGGTGGCAATCCGTGGTGCTTCGGGTTCAGGAAAATCAACTTTGCTCTATTTATTGGGAGGTCTGGATCACCCGACTTCTGGTAAGGTTGTCATTGATGGCAAAAACCTTACATCTATGAATGATGAGGACTTGGCCCATTTTAGAAACACCAATGTGGGTTTTGTTTTTCAATTCCACTTCCTTTTGCCTTCAATGACATGTCGGGACAATATTCTCTTGCCGGCCAGAATTGGTGGCAAGGAAACCAAGACTGTAGAAAAAGACATTGAAGAATTAGCAAAAATACTAGGGGTTACACACTGTTTGCCAAAGTTTCCCTTCGAAATTTCAGGTGGTGAGCAGCAACGCATTAATATCATCAGAGCTCTTTCTTTAAGACCAAAAATTCTTTTGTGTGATGAACCAACAGGAAATTTGGATTCCAAGAATTCTGAGAAAGTGACCACTCTTCTTAAAAACCTTGCAGCAGATTTTGGGGCAACTCTGTTGGTTGTTACCCATGATGATAAGGTTGCTTCCTATCTCCCTCGTAAAATAGTCATTGAAGATGGTCAGATAATTGGCTAGAATTTCCCCGTCAAATAAAATTAATTACATAGCTTTTCGCGTTAAGGATTCTTGGGTTGAAAAAAGCGCAATATCTTCTTCTATTCTTTTATTTTCTGATCGGGCTTAATACCGCTTTCGCTCAAGAAATTATTGGTCCCATCAAGGAAATGTTCCGAGTGGATTCCATTGAGTTCGAAGGAAACCGTAAGGTTGAATCAGAAGCCATCGTGGAAAAACTAGGTACACGACAGGATATGATGCTTGATAATTACCTCCTTCGAAAAGACCTCTCTCGTATATACGAGATGAAGTACTTCGAAGAAGTTGAGGCCTATCATAAATTGTCTGGCGACAAAAACATCCTGCTCTTTAAACTCAAAGAAAAACCAATTATTTCAAAGATTACTTTTTCCGGTAACGATGAAATCAATGACGATGATCTTAAAGAACAGATCAAGACCAAAGAATTTAACATCCTTGATATCTCAACCATAAAGAACGATGTCCTCTTATTGCAGAAGCATTATGAGGAGAAGGGGTATTTCCTTGCCCTGGCCAGTTATCAGGTTACTGATAATGAGAATGGTTCTGTTGATGTTAAATTTAAGATCAAAGAATGGGACAAGGTTAGGGTTAAGAAAATTACCTTCTTGGGGAATAAAGATATCCAGGATGAAGAACTTAAAAACTTCATGCAAACCAGGGAAGAGTCTTATTTTTCTTTCCTGTCAGGCTCCGGCAATTTCAAAGAGATCAACTTCCAAACTGATATAGAACGTCTTAAGTACTATTATAAGACCCGCGGTTACCTTCAAATCAATGTTCAAAATCCTGAGGTAACAGCGTCGGAAGACAAAAAATGGATTTTCATTACTGTTCGTCTGCAGGAAGGTCCCCAGTTTACAGTTAACAACATTTCTTTCAATGGAGAGCTTCTCTTCACAGAAAGTGAAATGATGGAAAAACTGAAGTTAAAAACAGACGACATTTATAACGAAGAAAATCTCAGACTTGATATCCAGACCTTAACGGAAATGTATCAGGACAAAGGATATGCTTTTGCCAACGTGCTTCGTACTTTGGAAGTGGTGCCTGGTGAGAATAAGGTTGATGTCATCTTTTCTTTTGAAAAAGGTGTCATTGCTTACTTCGGTAAAATTGTCATGAAAGGCAATACCAAGACCCGTGACAAGGTCATTCGCCGTGAATTGAAGATTCATGAAGGTGAGATGTACTCTGGTTCTAAACTTCGTACTTCGAAAGATAACGTTAACAGACTGGGCTTTTTCCAGCCTGAGAGCGTCGTTTTCAATACCATCACCCGTAAAGGCACAGATAATGTACTGGATGTGGAAGTTTCTATTAAAGAACGTCCAACTGGTCAGATCTCACTAGGCGCTGGTTATTCAACTGCCACTAATGGATTTGTGCAGGCTTCGGTGGCGCAAAATAACTTTCGTGGTTTGGGTCAGAATATCAACATGAACTTGTCCTATTCGGATAAGCAGCAGATTTATAACTTAGGTTTCACTGAGCCATATTTATTCGATACTAAGTGGACTGCCGGTGCTGATTACTACCAGACAGTCTCTTATTTCATCCGTTCCTTTGCCTATCGTAAGCACGGGGGGGATGTTCGAGTTGGTCATCCTATCTTTGAATACACCCGCTTGTTCCTGACTTACCGCTATGAGGACAACAAAGTAAGCGATGTTATCAACGAGGCGATTGACCCTAAAGTTGAGAACGGCTCAGCCTCTTCACTTCAGGCTTCAATTATTCGCGATAAACGTAACAATATCTTCGAGCCAAGCAATGGTTACTATACCTCAACCTCTCTGGAGTACACCGGTCTGGGTGGAACGATGAGATGGCTCAAGGCCGAAGCTGAGGGACGTTACTATCGTCCGGTAATCGGAGATCTCGTTCTCCGTTCACGTGTGCAGGCAGCTCAATTATTTAAGACTACCAACCGTGAAATTCCTCGAGTTGAAAAATTTTCGATGGGTGGAGCCCGGAATATGAGAGGTTTTAATCTGGAGGATATCGGTCCGATCAGGTTGGCCCGAAATACCGAATCCGGAGCATTAGAAGAATTTAACTTTGGTGGTCTCTTCAGCTTGCTAGGAACCCTTGAGTTTGAGCATCCACTTATTAAGGAAGCAGGACTTAAATGGGTGGTCTTTTACGACGCCGGTAACGTTTATGAGAAACGTATTGGTGAAGATGGCAACTATGCTTTACGAAGCAACTATGGTTTTGGTTTCCGTTGGTTCTCACCGATTGGGGTTCTCCGATTTGAATTCGGTTTCCCTATTAATCCACGGGAAGACGAAGCTTCTAATCAATTCAACTTTGACATAGGACAACTTTTTTAATTTTGTGATAGAGTTTTGGCTCTAAGGAGATACTTATGAAACTGATTCTAAGCTTTTTGCTCTTAACTTTCAGCTTCTCTTCATTTTCGGCGACTTTAATAGGACTTGTTGATATTCAAAAAATCATCACGACTATCAAAGAAGGTAAGGGAGTACAAAAGACTCTTGAGAAGTCCTTCAATGATAAAAAAGCCCTGCTAAAGAAAGACGAAGATAAGATCAAGAAGGCCCAGGAAGATTATAAAAAACAATCAATGGTTCTTGCTGAAGCTGCTCGTGCAAATAAAGAGCGTGAAATGCAGGAAATGATGATGAAGCTCCAGAATAAAACCATGGAGTATCAGCGCGAAATTCAAAAAATGGAACAGGACATGAAAAAACCTATTCTTGAAAAATTGCGTCCAATCATCGACGAAGTATCTCAGGCCAATAAAGTAGATATGACTTTCGAACTTTCAGCTGCTCCAATCGTTTATGCTGCAAATAAAAAAGATCTGACTGAAGAAGTGATCAAGGCATACGACAAAAAGCATCCGAAGTAGATCCCGCTCTAAGGAGCACCTATGAAACTCCAAAATTTAAAAGAAATTGAATCGAATCTGACGTTTGTCAAAAATAGCGAGTGGCCAGAAGAAATTCTGGCCATTTGTTCATTGGACAACCTTACATCAAGTGGACTGGTGTTTATTAAAAACAGCAAGTTCATGGAAAAATTCCTTCCTCATTTAGAGAAGGCCGTGTCTTTGAAGATCGGTGCTATCGTTGATGAGAAGTTTTTCGGCATGATGAAGGGCGAAGTTAAAGCGGAGCTGGAAAAGCTTCCATGGCTTGCGACTTCACCCAATGTAGCGCTCACCTTAACTCTGCTGTCCAAGCCCTTTTATGAACTCAAAATGAAGGGACTTAATACGCAAGTTGACGGTCGTCAGATGGGAACTGCTGATATCGATCCCACTGCCTTCATTGCTCAGAATGTGTTTATTGGTGAGCATGTGAAAATTGGTGTCAGGGTCGAAATCATGCCTGGGTCTGTTATCCTTCCCCACACCGAAATTGGCGAAAATACAAAAATCTATTCCAATGTCAGTCTCTATCCCTTCACTAAGATTGGTAAAAACTGCAGAATCCATTCAGGCACAGTCATTGGTTCAGATGGATTTGGTTATACCTTCCATCAGGGAAAACACCTGAAAATCTGGCATATGGG
Organism: Bacteriovoracaceae bacterium; assembly: GCA_023701435.1. GTDB lineage: Bacteria > Bdellovibrionota > Bacteriovoracia > Bacteriovoracales > Bacteriovoracaceae > Peredibacter. The sequence continues at coordinate 54,396 of JAMPXB010000011.1, forward strand.
CGGAGTTGTCGTTCAAGATGATGTCGAGATTGGATCTAATTCATCCGTCGATGGCGGAACTTTCTCACCGACGATTATAGGTTCTGGAACCCGTATCGATAATCTGGTGCAAATCGCCCATAACGTAAAACTCGGAAGAGGCTGTGTGATCTGCGGTCAGGCCGGCATTGCCGGTAGTGCTGTACTTGAAGACTTTGTCGTATTAGGCGGTCGAGCAGCCATTGGTCCAGATTGTCTCATTGGAATGGGAAGTCAGGTGGCCGGAGGAGCTAAGGTTAATGAAGGTGGTACGTGGCCAGCTGGCTCGAAGCTCGGTGGACATCCTGCAAGGGATCTCAAAGAGTGGATGAGAGGCGTGGCCTATCTTCGCAATGTTTCGTTAAAAGAAAAAAAATAAGGAGTTTGCATGTTAATGGATAAAACGCAGGTTATGAAATTTTTACCTCATCGTGATCCATTTTTATTCATTGATACGGTTAAAGAAGTTGTTTTGCCAGAGTCTTTGGCAGGTCAAAAAGGACCATTTACTCCTGCTCAGATGGTTGGAGGAAAAAGTATCTGCACTTTTAAGGTCGATGAAACGGTAAAAGTGCTTGAAGGTCACTTCCCTGGAAATCCAATTCTCCCTGGTGTTGTTCAGGTGGAAATGATGGCCCAGTCGGCATCTTTTTTATGCGTGTATTGCCTGGATAAACCAATTGAAGAGACGAAGCTGACAGTTGCTTTAATTTCCATTGATTCAGCTCGATTTAGAAAACCAATTATTCCTCCTATGAATCTAGAAATCCACTCAGTTTTGACGAAGGTCAGAGGACCTTTTCAAATTTATGATTGTGAAATCTATTCAGAGGGCGAGTTATTATCACAATGTAATGTTATGGCCTCATTAAAAATCGAATAAGGAATTTTATATGTCTAAGAATTACGAAGCACATCCAATGTCATTCATTCACCCTGAAGCAAAAATTGGAAATAATGTAAAAATTGGTCCTTTCTGCGTGATTGGCGCTAATGTTGAAATTGGAGATGACTGCATTCTTCACTCAAATGTGGTGATTGATGGTCATACCAAGATTGGTAAGGGAAATAAGTTTTTCCAGTTTGGCTCTATCGGTGCTCCTCCACAGGATAACTCTTATAAAGGCGAACCAACTGAAACAATCATTGGAGACAACAATACTTTCCGTGAATATGTTTCTATCCACCGTGGAACTTTAAAGCAGGATTTGAAAACAGTCATAGGTTCAAACTCTTTATTTATGGCCTACTGTCATATTGCTCATGACTGTACACTAGGTAACAACCTGACTTTCGCCAACTCTGTTAACCTCGCTGGACATGTGAATATTGGCGACCGAGTTATTGTCGGTGGTAACACTGGTATCTCTCAGTTTGTAACCCTTGGTAAGGGCGCTTACATCGGAGGCGGTTCAGGTATTGACCGTGATGTTCCTAACTTCTGTACCGCCTACGGTAACCGTATCCGTCTTAAGGGTATTAATATCATTGGATTGAAACGTCAGGGTCATTCAAAAGAAATTGTTTCTGAAGTGGTTGATTTTTACCGCACAATGGAAGCTTCGGCTTTGGCCCCAAGAGCCTTTGTTTCTCATCCAGAATTAATGGAAGAATATAAGAACAATGTTGTAATCCATGACATCGCTGAATTCATCAAGAAATCAGAAATTGGAATTGCTCCATTCATGGCAGGCTAATCATGAAAAAAGTAAGAGTTGCCGTTTTAGGCTACGGGCATTTAGGCAAATGGCACTGCCAGAAAGTTGATGCTCATAAAGAGATCGCCGAGTTTGTGGCCATCGTGGAAAAATTTCCTGCAGGTCAGGAAGCGGCCAAGGCCAATCATCCCAATGTCCGGATCGTCAGTGATATCAAAGAAGTGATCAATGACATTGATGCAGCCTTCGTCGTTACTCCCACTTCAACCCATTTTGAACTGGTGAAGTACCTGCTCGAAAATAATAAGCATGTTTTTTGTGAAAAACCTGTTTGTTCCAATGACGATGAAGCGGGGAAACTCGCTGAAATCGCCAAAGGAAAAAATGTTGTGTTGCAAGTAGGACACAGTGAAAGATTCCATGAGGCTTGGGATAAACTGCGTGAACGCATGCAGAAACTTACGCCTCCTTTTACTGTCAGAATCAACAGAGTTGCCCCTTTTAAAGGACGTGCGACCGATGTTGATGTGGTTCAGGATCTGGCCATTCATGATCTAGACCTCATGCTTTATCTTTTTAAGCAAAAGCCCCTGGAAGTTACCGCCCGCGGACAACGCATTCGTACCAACAAATGGGATCACGCCAATATTTATCTCTCTCTCGAAGATAAGTGTGATGCTCATATCGTTGTGGGTAGAAATAGCGTAAAAGAAATGCGCGACCTGGAAGTCATATCACGGGAAGGGATGCTGACAATTGATCTGTTCACCAACAAGATCTACGATGCTACTAACACGACTTTTGATGATGGCTCTTTTGTAAAAGAAGAAGTCTACAGCAAGCGTGACCATCTTCTGCTGGAGCATGGCCACTTTTATAAGTCAGTGTTGGAATCGAAGCCGGCCATCATTGGCCTAAAAGATGGACTCAATGCTGTTCATCTGGTGGACTGTACTTTGAAATCCATGGAGACCCATGCTCCGGTTAAGGTAAACCTTGGCTAGTTGTTTACTCATCGCCGGTGAAAAATCGGGCGAAGAACATGCTTTGAGTTTTTTTCCTGAGCTGATAAAATTTTGCCCAGAGGTGACGTTTTATGGGGTAGGGGGAGATGAACTCAAAGACCAGGGCATGGAGCTTTTGTATCATCTTAAAGATTTTTCCAGCATGGGATTTTCTGAAGTTGTTCATAAGATTCCCTTCTATTTCAAAGCGCTGAAGAACCTGGAAAATGAAGTTGTAAAACGTGGAACGAAGACAGCAATCCTGGTAGATTTTCAGGACTTCAATCTTCGTTTAGCAGAAAGATTATCCAAGCGCGGGGTAAAAGTCCTTTACTACGTGGCGCCTCAAGCCTGGGCCTGGAAGGCCGGTCGTGCCCAGAAATTATCAGAGGTGACCCATACCTTGTTCACGATTCTTCCTTTTGAGAAACAGTGGTTTTCTGAAAGGGGAGTAAAGCAGATCAAGTCTATCCCTCATCCTTTGATGCTGACTTATAAAGATAAACTATCCTCTATTCCAGAGAAGCCCTTTGGCTGTTGGAATGAGAAATTGAAAATTCTACTTCTTCCGGGAAGCCGCAGGTTCGAAGTTTATAATCTTTTGCCTGAATTTATTAAGGCCGTGAGAATTCTTAGAGAAACCACCCCCGTTGAAGTTCATCTGGTTAAGGTCGGTCATATTGATCCCGAGTTCTACCGTCTTTATCAAGAAGATGTGGATATCTGGTATGAGTCGCAGGACCTGACAAAGGCGATGGAGGAATGCCATCTCTCACTGGCGGCAAGCGGAACAGTAACTTTAAGCACTGGTCTTTTTGAATTGCCGACGATCGTTTGTTACAAGGCGAGCCTTCTCAATGAGTTCATCTTCTATAATTTGATCAAATATCAGGGACCAATCTCTCTTACCAATATTATTCATGAGAAAATGGTTTTTCCGGAATTGACTCAGGATCAGGTGGAACCGGCCCGGATCGCATCTATAATTAGAACTTGGACTCTGAATGAAAAGCTTTATAATGATCTAAAGTCCACACTTCGGGATACAAAACATCTGTTATCAGGTGAAAAATTCTCTGTCCCCGAGTACATGGCCCGGATTATTAATGAATGAGTCCCTCATAAAAAATAAACTACGTTTAAAATCGTTCGTTAAGACCACGGCCTTGACTCCCTTGAGTATTATCTGGGAGTGGGTCTATCGTCTTCGTCGTTCTTTGTATGAGTATGGTGTTTTAAAAAAGCACACATTTAAGGTTCCGGTTATTTCCGTAGGAAATCTCTCCTTTGGCGGAACTGGCAAAACACCCACTATCGTGTGGCTTGCTGACTGGTTGATTGAAAAAGGTCTCACCCCGGTAGTGCTGACCAGAGGGTATAAAGGACAGCTTGAGCATTCATCTGGTCTTTTAAAATCCGGTCAGAAATTTCGTCTGAATCCTTTTGATTATGGCGATGAGCCGCTCATGATTTCCAATAAAATGAAAAAAGGGGCGGTGATTGTCGGTAAAAAACGGGCCGAGAATCTGCTCAAGTATTTTTCAGAGGTCCACCCCGACGTTGTTTTATTAGATGATGGTTTCCAGCATCTTCAAATCTTTCGCTCTTTTAATCTGGTGCTTTTTGATGCGACCATGGCCCTTCAGCTCTACAAAGTGGCCCCCTTAGGTTATTTAAGGGAGGATCTCTCTGCTTTAAAAGATGCCGATGCAATAATCATTTCCCGTGCTGATATGGTAACCAAGGAGAAGCTCGATAAATTAGTGAAAACAATTTCAGAGCATATTCATCACCATCCGCCGATGGCCCTGACGAGGTATCAACCTTTGGGCGTATTTGATGTGCATGATAAATTTATTTTTTCAGTACACGACTTAAAAGGTCTAAAGGTGATCGCTGTCACGGCGATTGCGTCACCAGACTCCTTTTATCGCTATCTTGAAAGTTTTGGAGTCGAAATCACAGAAAAGGTGAGCTTTCCTGACCACTATTTCTTCTCCCCCGAAGATGTTAACGAACTTCTTATTAAGGCGTCCCAACAATCGGCCATTATTCTCTGCTCAGAAAAAGACATGGTGAAAATGAAAAGGGTATCATTAGATAGCCGAATTCTTTTTACCAAGGTCAAAGTTGAGTTTATGAGTGGGGAAAGCGAATTATTGGATGCTTTAAGCAAAGTTCTCCGCCTTGATTCCTCAGCTCAGTAAACTACAATCTTATTAAGTATTTACTAAGGATATGATTGTGAAAATAATCTTGCTAAGTCTCTTCATCGTGGCAAGTTGCTCGTCATGGGAGCAAAAAGACTTTGAAAAAGAGTTGGATAAGCCCACTGAGGAAGCTCAACCTCAGATAATTGAAACCAAAAAAGATGAAAAGCTGCTGGAGAAATTTGAAGTTCAGCCAGTTGATGAAAAGAAGGTAGAGGCCAAGGCAAAAGCCCAGCCAAAAACAAAAGTCATCACCAAGAAAGTTATCAAAGCTGAAAATTCCAAGAAGAAAATTGTTCAAGTAACCACCGTCGTTCCGGTCATTAAAGGACCTCCTAAGGACTACCCGCCGGAGCTTTTGGAAGTAAATGCCAAGGCCAAGAAGGTCTGGGATATCTACCGCCCCAACCATTATGTCGATCAGAAAATTTATCTGGATATCAATTACCTTGGCATGACTGTGGGTAAAATCATGGTGCTCAACAAAGGTAAGAAGATGATTGACGATAAAGAGGTCTGGCACCTTCATGCCAAGTTCAAGTCGGCTCCTTTTTACAGCAAAATTTATGAGTTAGATGATACGGTCGATACTTATGTCACGAGCGATAAATTTCTATCCATTCGCTACAGCCTGATTCAGCGTGAAACCAAACAGGACATTGATGATTTGCAGCTGCATGATCGTGATCGCTACAAAACCTTCTGGTTTTACCATCGTAAAAAATCCGATGGAAGCGTCAAAGACAAGAAAGAGGAAAAACCGATTCCTTATTTCAGCATCGATCCTTTTTCAGTCTTATTTTTCTATCAGGGATTACCGCTTAAAGATCGGGATGTTTATGAAATCCCTATTATCAATAAAGGTAAGATCTTAATCCTTCGTTCAGTCGTTGAAGGACGGGAAAAGATCAGTACAAGTAAGGGGACCCGGAAAGCTATCCGTCTTCATGCCACTACCAAGTACACAGGAGATACGCTCAAGAGCGGGGATCTTTATTTTTGGTTCAGTGATGATGAGAAGCGTACCCTTCTTAAGGCCCAGGCAAAAATCAAAATCGGTTCGGTGACTGCTGATATCGTGGACGGTCAATGAGAGAAAAAGTCCGCCTTTCCGACCTGACCGTTCTCTACGTTTGTCTTTCTGACGAATGGGGCACCATTGAACGTCGTTGCATCGCTGATGCCAGTTATTTTAGAAACATTGGTGGAACTTCCTTTATTTTATGCCATGAAAAGTCACTAGTTGATAAAGAAGCCGAGAAAGAGGACATACCACGGCTTTATTTCCAAGATGATATATCGGGTTGGAGAACCAAGCTCAATTTCTACTTCCAGCTTCAGCATATCCTGCAAAAGCAGCAAGTAGACATTATTCATTCCTATAATCATGAAACGCTTCTTCCTTTAGGGATGATGCTTAAAGGGATGCCCCATATTCCGATGGTGTTCACTTTCAATGAAAATATTCCCTGGAAGAAAAAGAATCTTCTCGATAAATGGTTTATCTCAAGAACTGATTCCATCTTCACATTTTCTCCCAATATCCGGGAGCTTGCTGCCGAGATCTTTCCGGTCAGTCCGAGAAAAATTCATGTCACCGGAGCAGGGATAGATTTTCCGGCCAAGATCATTCGCTCTGTTCATGCTGATGAAAAGAGAAAGATCATGACCTTTATTCCCAGAAACGAAGACGATCTTAAAAATCTGCGATTATTTGTAGATGCGATCCCTCCTTTGCTTCATCATTTGAACTCTTTAGGATTTCATCAGCGTCTCATTTTCACTTTTTTGACCGATATCTCCTGGTACACTCATCAGATTTATGACGAAATCAAACGCATGATTCTTGAGCGCCACCTGGAAATGCACATTAGCTTTGAAACAAGACCACTTGCCTCGGCCAGTTTTCAGGACTGTGATATCTTCGTGGGCCTGCCCATGGGGGAGCTTTTTTCGGACCAGGACCTTTATGCCCTGGTAACCCAGACTCCGGTTCTTTTGCCCCGGACTTCTACCCGTCAACACCTGGTTAAGCAGGGGAAGTTTGGAGAAACCTACCATCCTGAGGATGGCAGAGAACTAAAAGACAAGCTGGCGAAGATTCTTCTCAATTATCCTCAATACTTAGAAGAGCTTAACGGGGTGGAGTTAGATCTTCAGGAGCAGCACCATTTTGAACGATATGCCGAAGAGCTTTATGCCCACTATGAAAAACTTTACACACAGCGCCTCCGCTATACCCAGAAGCAAAAAAGATTAGCGTAATCGACCAGAATCATTTATAACAAACGTTCTCCAGTAGGAGAATTAATGTCTAAAAAGGGGGGCTATATTATGGCCACCACAAAAACTGCATCTGCCTCTAAACCTAACTTTGAAATCCCAGCTTGGATCAAAGGGTTCGACTTCGAAATGGGAGACGTTCCAGAACAAAAAGCTAAAACTGAATTCGGAGATCTAATCAACTCTGCATCTGCAAAGAATTTCGCTGAAGGCGAAGTCTTTATGGGTAAAGTTGTTGCTATGAATGATGAATTCGTAACTGTCGACATCGGCTACAAGCAAGAAGGTCTTGTACTCGCTCGTGAATTCCGTAACTACGACGGAACCATGAAAGTGAAAGTCGGTGACGAAATCCAAGTTTACCTTGAGAAGCTTGAGTCTACTATGGGGAACCTCGTTCTCTCTAAAGACAAAGCAGAAATTCTTAAGGCTTGGGATAAGATCTCTGAAGCTTGCGAAAAAGGTGAACCTGTTGAAGGTACTGTTATCGCTAAAGTTAAAGGCGGTCTTTCTGTTGATATCGGTGTTAAAGCGTTCCTTCCTGGTTCGCAAATTGACATCCGTCCAGTTAAGAACCTTGATAAGTACATTGGTAAAACAATGGAATTCAAAGTTATTAAATTCAACAAGAAACGTGGAAATATTGTCCTTTCTCGTCGTGCAATCCTAGCTGAAGAGCGTGGAAAAATGAGAGATGAGACACTTACTCAGATTCAAGAAGGCATGATCGTGAAAGGTATTGTGAAGAACATTACTGATTACGGTGCGTTCATTGATCTTGGTGGTGTTGATGGACTTCTTCACATCACAGATATGTCTTGGGGCCGCGTGAAGCATCCTTCTAACCTTCTTAATGTTGGTGACGAAGTTGATGTTAAGATCCTTAAGTATGACGCTTCTAAAGAGCGCGTATCTCTAGGTCTTAAGCAAGTTCAAGCTAATCCTTGGGAATCTGCTAAAGATAAATATATGCCAGGTTCAAAAGTTTCTGGAGAAATCGTATCTGTTAAAGACTACGGTATCTTCGTTGAGCTTTCTGACGGTATCGAAGGTTTGATCCACGTTTCAGAAATGAGCTGGACAAACAAAAAAGCTGCTAACAAGACTTATAACGTAGGCGAAAAAGTTGAAGCTGTAGTTCTTGAAGTAGACGTTGAAAACAAGCGTATTTCTCTAGGCCTTAAGCAGCTTATGCCGAACCCTTGGGATGATCTTGTTAACAAATACCCAACAGGTAAAACTGTTGAAGGTACAGTTAAGGCCATCGTAGATTTCGGTCTATTCCTTGACCTTGGCGAAGAAGTAGACGCTCTTATCCACGTATCTGATATTTCTTGGACAAAGAAAAACGTGAACCCTGCTGAAGAGTTCAAAGTTGGCCAGAAAGTAAAAGCTGCTGTGGTAACTGTTGATGCTGAAAACCAAAAGTTCTGCCTAGGCCTTAAACAGCTTGAGGAAGATCCTTGGAAGAAGATCGAAGAGCGTATGCCTGTTGGTTCAGTAGTTGAAGGCGAAGCTGTTCGTATCACTGAGTTCGGCGTTTTCGTTGAGCTTGAGACTGGTATCGAAGGTCTAGTTCACATCTCTGAAATCTCTGAAGAGCGCGTAGAGAAGCCGTCTGACAAAGTTGCTAAAGGTGACAAAGTTAAGGCAATCGTTATCTCTATCGATAAAGCTGCTAAGAAGATCGCCCTTTCTATGAAAGCGGTTGCTTCTGGCGAGTATAAGTCGAACTACAAGCACGAAGTGGCCCAGCCATCTACGCTTGCAGACAAGCTTAAAGGCTTCAAAGTTTAATTAAACTTTAAAAAATTCACATCCCGTTATTTATGGATGATCAGGGCCCGCAGAAATGCGGGCCTTTTTTTTTGAATATGCCATAGTTCTGATATGAATATCTAATTCTCTCCTCAAATTTCCCTTCAAACATTTATTTTTTACACCTAACCGGAGTTCGTATCATGCGCATTTCTCCCTTGCACACGTAATTCATATTCATTATGCACACAGGGATTATTATGCTTTGGAAATTCATAAGGATTCTCCTCCTTGCTCCTGTGACATTGGAAAGAGAAAAAGAAGAAAGAAAACGGCAAGCAAAGAGAAAGCGAGCCAAGAAGAGATATGGTAAACGCCTCATGCTCAGATTGTTCATCGAGGGTATAAAAGTACCAAGCCTCGTGACTTAAGGTTTTCGAGTCATCATAAACTCAGGCAAATGTATCGAAGTCGGTAGGGGTAGTACCCACTTATAGGGCATGATACTTCTGACCTCTTGGGCGAGATCAGTTTCTGTTTTGATCATTTCTTGTTCCACTCTTCCATTAAGACTGACACGAGAGCTGGCATAAACTGATACTGGTCCATCCAGTTTCTTCTGATAATGGTCCCGCAGGTAATGAGCGAATTGCAGGATTAAATCTGGCTTTCCGATAATATCTTTAAACTGACGATCAGTGAGATATTCACGAGGATCAATCGTAAAGTACTTGTGGTTTGTTTTATCTAAAATGGAGAAGGATAAAATTCCTTGTTTATGTCTGAGCATCATTCTCCATGAAAACATGTGGCCCTCTTCCGTCCAGCTGACTGTTCCGGGATAGAGCCAATGGCGTAAAGGCAGGGACAAGTGAAGAACTCCATAGATCATGAGGGCCAGCACAACAAAACTTCTGGGTCTTACTTCTGGTGTGGCCTGGACAGGCGGTGGAAAGTACTGAGCAGCAAAAGGGATTTTACGCGGCCAGGAGGGATCAAAAAACATACTGGTCAGAAGGAGTGAGAACCAGGGGAAGGTCGCAAGACCAAACATCAAAACATTTGAAAGATGAAAAATAAGAGAAAGGATCATGCCCATTAATCTGGTGGGACGAAAAATCAATAAAGGTATTATCAAGAGATCAAACAGCAGCCCCCCATAGCTAAAAAAAAGAGGGGCCCATTCCTGGGAGTAGATGAAGCCTAAGGGGAAATGTTCCCGGTGACCGAGAAAAATATTCATCGGGCGTCCACTCAGCCAATCGGTATTAAGCTTGGCGATACCACCAAAGAAATAGGCGAGGCCCATATGAAAAAGAATCACATAAAGCATCCAGGCAGGTTTCGTACTTTCTTTTTTATCCAGCGGCAAAATCATCATCCAAAAACTAATGAGGCAATACAGATAAGCGTGATTGATGTACTCGCTCTGCTCCATTAAAAAGAGCAGGGTATAACCCAGGAACAGTACCACCGATGAAATGCGATATTGAATATTGAAGGCCACACCCAGCCCCCCCAAGATGGTCAACCCATAATGCAAAACCATCCCCCAATAAGGCCAGGGTTTGATCCAATCAAAGAAGAGATAGGAGAAGTGAAAGCTTGGGGCGGTGTATTCATGAAATTTACCAATGAAGAGACCATTGATTAATTCCTGCGCTATGAGGATCCCGGCGAAGAACCTGAAGTAGATAAAAATGGCGCTATCTATCGGACGATAAAGTGTTTTTACCATGTCTTTCTTTTAACCAATCTTTAAGGTTAAAAGAAAGACACAGGCGATTACTGCATTAAATTATCTTTGTGTGCTTGTTGGAACGCGGTCAGGATTAAGACGATAAATGCTTTGTGGTATGATATCCCTGACTTCAACATCTTTTTGAAACTCAATGAGATTCATGGCATCGATCTTTTTATGCGCAATCACAAATTCTTCCTGAGTGATTTGCTTGCCGATAAAAGCAACTTCAACATCTGTTTTTAATTTCTTCTTCTTGTTTTCCAGCTCTTCCACCTGGGCTTTGGTGGCATAGTAGTTAACTTCTTCGGCTCCCGATGCACCACCAACCGGTGCCCATAGAATAGAAAGAGGCCAGGCAAGCAGGTTCACAATACCGTAACCAGTATTGCCGTTATAAAAGTCACCAAAGCCCGGAAGCACATTGAGCACTGCTGCAGCTGCTGCTCAAAAGAAGCGTTGTCATAATGACGAGACTAAGATTTTTGGAAGACATCAATGATCCTTTGTAATTGGCCTAGAACCAATGGATCGGAGGATTACGGATGATTTTGACTTAATTCAGGATTTTTACGAAAAATTAAGACTGCAAAAAAAAAGGCCCTCTTGCGAGGGCCTTCATATCGTTGGGGAGAAAATTTCTTATTGAATACCGTAGCTCGTAAGCTGGCCAAGACCAGAGAGGTGAATTGTGTCGTTACGCTCGAAAGCGGTTTTCATTGAATTCATCTGGTATTTAATCGTTACAAGAACACCGGCCACTGGGTCTAATCTCGTACCGTGATTCATGATGCCTGAAAGTTTCATTGAGGCATTGAATTCCCAGCCGTGAGTAGTTCTGATCGCGCCAGGAATAATACTTACGCCGGTAAGGTACTTACCTGCGCCGTTAAAAGAACCGCCGTAAGAGTAGATCACACTGTAAGTGAAAGACACGACTTCTTTCCCAAAGCCATTCTTGATTTTAGCAGTGAAGCTCTTTTGAACAGGGATTGAGAAACCTTCAAGTTCAAATGGATCAACATGTTCTTTAGTTGCTGGATCTTTAGGAACGACACTAATAGGAGCATATTCAGTGACGTTAGTTGGTTTGCCTTTTTTTACTAATTCGTAAATAGCTTCACCAAGGGCCACGATGTCTCTTGCTGTCTGAATGACTTTACCAGTTCTTTCAAGAGTCGTGGGTTGAACCGGGGTCTCACCGGTGAATCCACCGTTTAAATTACCGCCAAGATCATTGATGTTGTTTATGTTGACGTTGTTCCCACCAAAACCATTAAGAGATTTGAAATCTTCATTAGAAATTTCTTGAATTTCAAGATCACCTAATTGCTGGCTAAGTGGAAGTGCAGGAGCGGCCATAAGTGAGCCTGACAGGATGAAGGTAGAGATTAAAACCAATTTTTTCATTTTTCCCCCTAAATGGATGCCAGTTCAAAATGGCGATCATTTGATTGGCGCTCTTTTATCAGTTTAAGGAACGGATGGTCAATATTTGTGCTGGATCGTGTGAATTTTACAGGATTTGGCTCCTTAATCTTTAATTTTAAGCAATTAGAGTTTTTAAGGAGCCATTCTTAAGGATGTTAGAAATAAGTTTAAGTAATAACTATCTTAAGTTTTGATAATAATTAGCGTCTTTCAATGATAAAGGCCCTGTGGATCTGCGTTTGGTGAAAATCCTGAGGGATGGACCACTGGGAGATCTCTTTTACTTTGTAATGTTGGGAAATAATATCATGGAGTTCAAACTTTCTCTTGTTAGTCGAAAAGATCAGAGTTCCGCCGGGGCTAAGAAGGGCCATGGTATCACGGATAAGTAGGGGATGATCTCTCTCGATATCCAGATCTTCCTCCATCCGCTTGGAATTCGAAAAGCTTGGTGGATCGAGAATGATTAAATCAAACTGTTCCTGATTCTCTTTGCGAACTAAAAGCTCTTTTAAGACATCGGCTTGATAAAAGACATGATCCTTGGGATTTAAGTCATTTATTAAGAAATTCTCATAGGCCCAATCAAGATAGGTGTTGGACATATCGATTGAGGTTACGGTGCCGCCGCCTTTGGCAGCCGCAACACTTAAAGATCCCGTGTAACAGAATAGGTTGAGAACTTTCTTTCCTTGGGAATTAGTCAACAGGTGCTGCCTGAGAGGTCGGTGATCCAGGAAAAGACCAGTATCCAGATAGCGCTCGAGGTTTACCAGAAATTTGAAAGGAGGCTCATTGATCACGAAGAAGTCATCAGACTTGGGATCTAAGGCCCTGTATTGTTCGTTACCTTTTTGCTTTTCACGGATTTTAAAATGCTGAAGAGAGGGCTCAATACCCAGAACTTCTGAAATGGCTTGTTCAATATTATTCTGATGAAGTTCTCTTAGGGCTTGATCATCTTCATTAAGCCTTTTGCCTTGCTCATAAATCACTGCATGCTTGCCATAGATATCTATTAAGTAAGGATATTCGGGAATATCTTTATTATATAAACGGTAAGCCTCAATATGATTTTTATTAAGGTAACTTTTTAATTTTTTCTGGTTTTTCAGAAGTCGATTTTTTAGTGCTGTATGATCAGAGCTCACAGTATTGCCTTTCATGGTGAATTAGTGCATCCTCCTAATATTAACAACTGATGTGTGCTTATGTCTTCAGAAACCGAAAAAGATGAACAATCAGGCGTTGCAACCGTAAAGAAAGAAAAGTTGCAGGCCCCCAAGATGTATAAAGTCCTCATGCATAATGATGACTATACAACTATGGAATTTGTAATTCTTGTACTGCAGAAATACTTTAATAAGTCTTCCGAGGAAGCCCAGTCGTTGATGCTGGAAGTCCATACCCACGGTTTTGCAGTCTGTGGCATTTACACCTTCGAAGTTGCTGAATCTAAAGTCGCTAAAGTAACCAAGTATGCGCGTGATAATGGCCATCCGTTAAAGTGCAGTACTGAGCCATGTGATTCCTGAGAGAAACTTTCCTTTCACACCCTTGCCTTTTTCCCATTCGATCCCATCTTCTTGTATAATGACCTAGAGAGGATATTTATATGATTAGCCAAAAACTTGAACAGATATTGAATAAGGCCATCAAACTGGCCAATGAAAAGAGGCATGAGTTTCTCACGCTGGAAAATGTCCTCCTTTCAATGCTTGAAGATGAAACAGTTAATGAGATTCTTCTGGATTGCGGTGCCAATCTGGAGGATCTGAAAAAGGATCTGGCGTCCTTTCTTGATGAGGATTCCAATTTCTCATTATTAAGTGAGGATGAGATTCAGGACTTGAACCGTAAGCAGTTCGGAAATGATCAGTTGAGGGAGATTGCCCGTGAAAATGGGATCCTTTATCAGCCCGAGATTTCTTTGAGCTTACAACGAGTCATTCAGCGAGCAGCGATTCATATCCAAAGTTCAGGAAAAAAATCAATTCAGGCCATCAACCTGCTGGTAGCAATGTTTTCAGAGAAAGAGTCTCATGCGACTTACTTTCTGGAGCGTCAGGGAGTGAACCGGATTGATATCGTTGAAAAAATTGCACATACCACGGATCGCCCGGTTAATAGCGGTGAGGAGTCGACCATCGAAGCCCCTGGTGAGACCTTCCGTAAGGAAGAGAAGTATGAAAAGGCCCTTAACGAATTCACGACTAATTTGAATAAGCTTGCCAGCGAAGGAAAAATTGATCCAATCATTGGCCGAGAAGATGAAATTCAACGAATCATTCAGATCCTTTGCCGCCGTCGCAAGAACAATCCACTTCTGGTAGGTGACTCCGGTGTTGGTAAAACCGCCATTGCAGAAGGCCTGGCCAAGGCAATTGTAGAGAACCGCGTGCCAAGTGCCTTAAGTAAAACAACAGTTTATGCTCTCGATATGGCCTCATTACTGGCGGGAACAAAGTTTCGCGGTGATTTTGAGGAGAGATTAAAGCTGGTACTTCAAGCATTGGAAAAACAAAATGAAGAAGCCGGATCTATTCTCTTTATCGACGAGATTCATACCATTATTGGTGCTGGCGCCACTTCCGGCGGCAGTTTGGATGCTTCTAATTTACTAAAGCCCGCTTTATCAAAAGGTCAGATCCGCTGTATGGGATCCACTACCTTTGATGAATACCGTAAATATTTTGAGAAAGATCAGGCGTTAAATCGTCGCTTCCAGAAAATTGATGTGCTGGAACCTTCAGTTGAGGACTCGGTGCAGATTCTTCTGGGGCTGAGGTCAAAATTTGAGGAACATCATCAGGTAAAATATCCTGATAGCGTTATCCGCGCAGCTGTTGAGCTGGCCCATAAGCATGTCACTGACCGAAAACTTCCGGACAAGGCCATCGATGTCATCGATGAGGTGGGGTCGTATCTCAGATTGAAACCGGAGAATGCGACAGGGGGAACTGAAGTTAAGCTTGAGGATATTGAGCATATTGTTTCCAAGATTGCCCGAATTCCGCAGAAATCAATTTCGATCAACGAGAAAGAGAAGTTACGTTTCCTTGAGCGTGATTTGAAAATGATGATTTTTGGTCAGGATCAAGCCGTTGAGAAAGTAGCGAATGCCTTGATTCTTTCCCGTTCCGGACTTGGCAGTACTGATAAGCCTATCGCGAGCTTCCTGTTCACTGGACCGACTGGTGTTGGTAAAACTGAGCTGGCCAAACAACTGGCACATATTATGGGCATTAATTTCATCCGCATCGACATGTCGGAGTTCATGGAGAAGCATACGGTCTCCAAACTCATCGGTGCGCCTCCAGGATATGTTGGATTCGAGCAGGGTGGTGTCTTAACGGATGCTATCCATAAGAGTCCTTACTCTGTCCTTTTGTTGGATGAAATAGAGAAAGCCCATCCGGATGTCTTCAATATTCTGTTGCAGGTCATGGATCATGGGGCATTGGCAGATTCTAATGGCAGATCTTCTGATTTTAGAAATGTCATTCTGATCATGACATCAAATGCTGGCGCCAAAGAAATGGAGGCCGGGTCCATCGGGTTAAGTGTTAAACTACCTGGAGGGGAAATTAATTCCGCTAAACGTGACCAGGCCATCAAGAACTATTTCACGCCCGAGTTCAGAAACCGGCTTGATGCAGTCATTGGCTTCAACAAGCTTGGAAACAAGAACATCGAGATGGTGGTCAGCAAGTTTTTAATGGAGCTTGAGAACCAGCTGGTAGAGAAAAAGGTGGAGCTGGGGGTCTCGGAGGAAGCACATCAGTGGCTGGCGAAGAAAGGTTACGATGATAAGCTGGGAGCAAGACCAATTGCCCGTCTTATCAATGAGAAAATCAAGAAGCCGCTGGCCCATGAAATCCTTTTTGGTAAGCTTGAAAAAGGTGGCAAGGTCGATGTTGTTGTAAAAAACGATGAACTTGATTTCACTTTTTCCTAAATATATATTTCATTCCAACCGATCCTTCATGCACAACAATTGTGATCATCAATTGAGTGCATGAAGGTCTTCAAAAAACCTTCCAGCAAAACTTTGATGATATAAAAAAGAAGAGATTGAATAAAATTTGTATTTTTTGTTTGCGTTAGATGAAAATTCTGATTAAGCTTAAAATAAGAAAGGTCAAATACTAGTGTTTAACCAACTATTTCCTGGGAGGAAATTATGGCTAAGAAAGCAGCTAAAAAAGTAGCAAAGAAAGCTACTACTAAGAAAGTAGCAAAGAAAGCAACAAAGAAAGTAGCAAAGAAAGCTACTGCTAAGAAAGTAGCAAAAAAAGCTACTAAGAAAGCAGCTCCTAAAAAAGCTACAGCTAAAAAAGCTACTAAAAAAGCAGCTCCTAAAAAAGCTACTAAAAAAGTTGCAGCGAAGGTTTAATCTTCACACAGCAAAAAAGCCCTCGAAAGAGGGCTTTTTTTTTGTCCTAGCTTCCGTTCTCCCTTTCTTATGCGACCTGTGTTATCTTTAGTTTCATGAAATATATAAACCAGATTTTCTTCAAGGGCCTGATCGTTGTCTTGCCCATCACTTTAACTTTTTATCTTCTTATTTGGGCCAGTTATAAAATCGAGTCACTCTTTGGCTCGACACTTGAAAAGCTCATCGGGCATTGGCTCTATATTCCAGGTCTGGGGATTGTCGTTACTCTGGTCTTTATTTTTCTGGTTGGACTTCTGGTTAATAACTATATTACCGGCAGGTTTTTCTCCTGGTTAACCAGCACTTTGGAAAAAGTGCCTCTCATTAAAGTCATCTACAATCCTTTAAAGGATCTGATGGCCTTGATTCCGGGACGTAGTTCTGAAAAAGATAAACCCCAGCGCGTGGTGCTGGTTCCGCTTGAAGGAATGGGGGTTGAGGTTTTAGGACTCGTAACAAATGAAGAATTGACCGAACTTCCTGGCACTAATCTTATTTCTGTCTATGTTCCATTAAGCTACATGCTGGGTGGGATAACCGTTTTGATTCCAAAAGATAAAGTTAAAAAAGTCGACATCCCAGTGGATCAGGCCCTGAAACTTTCAGTCACTGCCTGGATCAAGGCCAAGGATAATCGCTAAGTGACTTGTCCTCTTTGTCTGGAACAAAAAGCCGAGCTCTTCGATCAGGACAAATATAGAAAGTATTGGAAGTGTCATGCTTGCGGCCTGATCTTTGTGGCCCGGGATCAGCTGCTCTCTGATCAGGATGAAAAAAAACGCTACGACTCCCATCAAAATTCTGAAAGTGATCCCGGTTATAGGGCCTATCTCACCAAGCTCGCTTTGCTGGCGGAACCTTTTCTTAATAAAGGAGAGAGTGGTCTGGATTATGGCTGTGGCCGAACTTTAGTCCTGGAAGAAATTCTTAAGGAGCGCGGGTTCGTCGTCAGCTCTTTTGACCTCTACTACTATCCTGATTCCGAACTTCTTTCCAAGAAATATGACTTTATCATTTTATCAGAAGTCATTGAGCACTTAAGAGAGCCGCGAGAAACCATGATTTTTCTTAGAGGTCTTTTAAATCCAGGAGGTCGATTCCTGATTAAAACTAAACCGGCACCGGAGAGTGTAGGGGAATTTTCAAATTGGTTTTACAAGCGGGACTTGACCCATGTTCAGTTCTTCAATGAGAACTCATTCGATGAATTGGCCCGCCTTTGCCAATTACAGTCTCCTCACTACTTGGGCGAGGATATCTTTTTATTTAAAGAATAATTGAAGAAAAATAATTACTTAGCTCGCTTATGATTTCTTTCCGAATCTTGATCTCCCGGTACTTAACCCCCGCCATATCAAAAATTCTTTTAGCGATCTGATTTTCCACCGTGTCCTGATATTTGTCTGACAAAAAGACGACTTCCTTCACCCGAACGGTCGAGATCATCTTAGCGCATTCATGGCAGGGAAAGAGGGTGACGTAGCAGCGGGAATTTTCCAAACTGGCCTTGGCGTGAAGAATGGCATTGGCCTCGGAGTGAACAACATAAGCATATTTTTGTTGATCGAGAGGAACAGTTTTATTATTTCCCCAAGGAGTTTTCGTCTCATCGATCCCGGCAATCTGACCGTTATAACCCATCGATAGCTGATGATTATGATCATCTACAAAAACGCAGCCGACCTTCGTATTAGGGTCTTTGCTCTTAAATGAGGCCATCATAGCTTGAAGCATGAAGTACTCATCCCAATTTAAATGAGAAGAAACTGGTAGAAAGTTCACTTTCTGATCCATATGACGCAACCTAATTGAAGAAAAATTTCTAAACTTTTTGGATAGTTCGCAGTATCTTTGAAGGGTCAAAAACTGTCAATCAAGGTGCCCAAATGAAATATGAAATCCCTCGCGAAGCTTTTAAACAACGTCTTGAAGACCGCTTAAACTTTGTTTTTATTGATCTTCTTCCAGCTGATAAAACTCCAGTAAATTTTGAAAATGTAGTTCACATCAACTACAGCTCAGAATTTAAAAACGAGTTTTCTTCTCAATTTCCTAATAAAAACCAGAACGTAGTGATTTACAGCCTTAATAAAGGTGATGAAAATCCTGGAAGAGCAGCTGATGACCTGGCCGCTATGGGATATAACTTTGTTTATTTCTACAATGGTTCAGCGGATGATGTGGTTTTGGACAAAGGCTTGAACTAACTAATAAAAAAAGCCCTTTTACGAGGGCTTTTTTTTTGAACAGAATATTATCTGCAAAGGATTTCTGCCCATCCATTTACGAATGGAACATAGTTTGAGTAAACAAAAGCATAACGGTATTGGCCTGGGTAAATAACTTGCTCAAAAAACTCTGCTTGCAATACTTGCCCATTGGCTAGCGTACCAAGAGCTCTTCCTTTGCAAACGATTGGGTATTGATTAAAATTCGCCACTTCTACTTTTACTTGTCCAGGTATTACCCAAACTGGGGCATTAAAAGGCACCCAAGCAAAAGCTGAAGAAGACATAACAGTAAGAGTTAAAGCTACAATAAACGACTTAAGTTTCATAAGACTCCATTAAAAGTAAGTTGTTGTTAGAAAAGTTGGCCACTTATAACAACAGGCGAAACTGATTTTCAACTTAAGAAATGACAAATTGCTAACAATTGGATACAGAAAAAAATAAATTCAAATACTTGGGAGGTAGTTTTATATGGTTCCTTCACATTTTCCTGCAGAGCCAAGTGCTGTCTGGGGCTACTTTCACGCTATTAACCAAATTCCCAGACCATCAAAAAAAGAAGAAAAGATCCGCGAATTCATCCTCGCTGAAGCTGCAAAGTTCAAACTGCGCACGGATGTTGATGAAGTTGGAAACGTCATTGTTTATGTTCCGGCTTCAAGCGGTTATGAGAATCACGATGCCGTGATTATTCAAAACCACATGGACATGGTGACTGATGCTACTCCTGACAGAATTATCAATTTTGTTCAGGATCCAATTGTTACTTTCAAAGATGGCGACTGGATTAAGGCCGATCGCACAACTCTGGGAGCAGATAATGGAATCGGCTGTGCTGCCGCTCTGGCCTTGATGAATGATCCTTCTATCGCTCATCCTCCTCTGGAACTGTTGTTCACTGTTGATGAAGAAACCGGTTTGGTGGGAGCTTGGGGAGTTCAGGCAAATAAACTTAGCGGTAAAAAGATGATCAATCTTGATACCGAAGAGTGGGGTAGCCTTTATATCGGATGTGCCGGCGGAATTGATTACGAATTTAAAAAGAATGTGAAGATGGTACCCGCCAAATTTACAACTTCTTATAAGCTCACCGTAGGTGGTTTCCTGGGCGGACACTCAGGCGTCGATATTCATGAGCAACGTGGTAACGCCATTAAGTTTTTGATGGATTGGTTACATTCTCTTCCTGCTGGAAGTTTTGAACTTTCGGAGTGGAGAGGAGGAAAGGCCCATAATATTATTCCTCGTGACGCTTTTGCCTTAGTGACACTGAAAGATGTAGCAGTGGCCAGTGAAGCGGCCAAAGCTGTTGAGGGCAGATGGAAGTCTTTTATGCCTCAGGCAGACCAGGGCTTTTTCACTAAAATCGAAAAACTGGATTCACCGATTGCTGAAGTGCTGGAACCAGCTGACTTAAAAAACCTGATGGGATTTATGTTGGCCTTCCCTCATGGGGCCCATGCCTATGATCTGGCCAGTAATAAGGAATTGGTCGCTCTTAGTAACAATCAGGCCATTTCTCTTCTGGTTCGCGGTCAGTTTTACCTGCAAAGTTCGCTGCGCTTCTTCGATCGTGGAGAGTGTGTTGCTTTGGAAAATCAGATCGTAGCACTGGCAGAGGGCTTCGGTGTGCATTTTGAGAAGAATGGTGAGTATCCAAGCTGGAAGCCGGTCAGAGAAAATAAACTGCTTGATTTGGTTGCCGGGAAGTACGAGTCATTGTTCAATAAAAAGGCGAAAATAACTGCCATTCATGCTGGTCTTGAGTGCGGTATTTTAAGAGATAAAATTGGCCCTATTGATGCTGTTTCTTTTGGACCAACCATCATGGGGGCACATTCTCCGCAGGAAAGACTGCATATTCCTTCAGTGGGAACTTTCTGGACACTATTAAAAGAAGTACTAAAAGCTCTATAAAGGAGAGTCACATGATTTCTTACGAAAATTATAAAATTATCCACCTGGTTTCAATCATGATTCTTATTTCTGGTTTATCGATCAGCTTTTACGGCGGTCAGTATAAGCACATTAAAATCCTGACAGGAATCGCTTCTCTCCTAACTTTAGTAGGGGGAATGGGTCTGATGGCCCGTCTAGGTATTAGTCAGACCGCTGGCTGGCCTCTTTGGGTTCAAATTAAATTGGGAATCTGGTTTGTTGTTGCCATCGGTGGAGCAGTCATCGCAAAACGTTTTCCGAAGTATGGTAAGCTTGCTTACTTTGCTGCCATTGTTCTTTTCTCTCTGGCATCAATCGCTGCTAATTACAAATTTGGTAACTAAGTGAAGGGGGAGTTCATCCCCCTTCTTTTTTCTTTTCATTCTCTCTTATTCACTCCAAAATAATTATATGATTCTGATTCATTATCTTCTGCAAATATTCATTTATATTCTCATCATTGATGTGATTCTAAGTTACTTTCCCGAAGTTCGCTCTCAGGAATGGGCGAGAAAGCTTCATCAGATTGCAGACATTCCGCAAAAACCAATCAGAGAGATGTTGCCGCAGAATTTGCCATTGGATCCTACTCCGATGATTCTTATCATTCTGATTCAGATATTAATGTACTTACTTTAAAAGGGTATCATGGACGATATCGAATATTTAGTTAATGAGACATTCAAGCACTTCGATCAACATTTCGCCTATGCGGAAGAACAGACTGAACTAAAAATGAAAGATGATGATGTAAGCTTAACGGAGTTTCCGGAAGAAGCTGGGGTCATCTATCATATTCAGAAAGCTTCATCTGTTTTTGTCATCAGGACTTTGGTTTCTGCCAATATCCGTGAAGATTACCTGAAAATTATGGAATCTCCTGAGGATTATCCAAGCCTGCGTTTGCTTGATGGCGGCAATGATGATGTTTCTGGGCGTTTGAAATTCTTCCTGGTTGAAAATTTATTTCAAGCCGAAATTATTCATGACCAGATTCACAATCGAAGATTTCCGATCCATGAGGAAATGATCTGCAATATCTCTGATCCTGGATTTAGCTGGTGGTTAACCAAAAAAGAAAAAGGCTTCCAGCTGGCCTTCACGATGTCAGTTGCTTCAGATGCTGAGACCATTAAGCTCGGTCCTTTAGGGGACAGGGAGCTTGCTCTTAGAAATTTTCAAACCCTTGAAGAACTTGTGACTTCAGCGGGAATTGAAATGAATATTCAAAATGAGACCAATCGCGTTCAGTTTACTGACTGCGAAGAGTTTATTCTTGAAGAGCTTAAGGATGTTTTTGAATTTGGTGTTGTCACTGAGACGATGCAAGAGCTATTCAAAACTCTTGCAGGTCAGATTAAAAAAAATTCATCTCTTCAGACCACTCGGCTTTACTTCCAGGAACTAGCAGCGATGCGTAGATTTTGGATTCAAGTTCAATTTGATCTTAATTCTGAGAACGAAAGTAATTAATGTTTCGTTGATTTGAGACTTTCTTCATGCTTGGCGGCCAGGTAACCAGTTACCATCAGTTGAGCGAGCATGCCTAATTCTTCATCATCTGTGATGCCATAAAATGTTTCAATATGCTGAACAAAAATTTCAACGTCTTCATCTGAGAGATGTTTTTCAACCATTGCCATCATGCTGTCGGATTCAACTTTCTCGAGTGAAGCGAAGAAAGAAGTAAGAATTTGATGTTTTTCTGAGCTCATGGAAGTTCCTTTGGTGTCACTATTGCACCACGATAATATTCTTGTCTTATATTAAAGTACATGAGAACAATTGAATATTACTTTGAGTTCTCTGACGAATTTGCTTAGAATCAAAGTTATTGTAAAGTTTATTGATTGTAAGGAAGGCAACATCACTATGAAAAGTATTTCTCTTCTATTTTTGATTCTGACAGCGACGTCGACATCAGTTGCCTTGGCACAAATGACAATGAAGCCTTCCCCTGATGATCTTAAGCCGAAGACTAGTTTTCAAAAGTTTTCAGATCGCTTGAAAATCGGATATTTTGGAGTCGTAACTACACCTCATTTAGATGATATGGAAAAAGGGCATTGGAATAATGCCGCTATTTCGCCGGAATTCGGACAGACCCCAGAGGGTGATGGCAAGAACCGTGATACCTGGCCGGCAAACGTTTGGCATCAAATCGGCTTTAACTATAATTTTGGTGCGAAAATGAACTTCGTTTTCAATCCACGTTTCATGACCCCCCTTGCAACACCGACTGATATGAAAGATCCGGAAGACAGATCATTCATTGAACTCGAAGATATCTTTCTTGGTTTTCAGGGTGTCGTTTATGCTTCCGAGGATAAGAAGTTTAACCTCTTCATCCGTCCAGGTATGCGTCTGCCAGTAAGCCGTGGTAGCCGTAACTTTCCAAATGGAAACCCTACCTTTGGTGCCCTTACTCAGCAAGTTGAACTTTCTTTGCTTCCTTCTTATGACTTTAATTCGACTTGGCAGATCGGGGTGTTCAATCAGAACCGTGTTTGGATCTATGATGACCGTTATAACTATTCCCGAGTTCGTATTTACACAGCTCCCTACATTCAATATACGATAAATGATGTTTCCCGGATTCAGCTCTACTACGAAAGCATGCTTGAAAATTCTCGTAGATGGGAGTCTATCAACGGTAGTAAGCCAA
This sequence comes from Bacteriovoracaceae bacterium, assembly GCA_023701435.1. Taxonomy (GTDB): domain Bacteria; phylum Bdellovibrionota; class Bacteriovoracia; order Bacteriovoracales; family Bacteriovoracaceae; genus Peredibacter. The sequence goes on from JAMPXB010000011.1 coordinate 77,771, forward strand.
TGTTCACCGATTTATGGCAGAACGTGTACGTCGGTTATAGCCGCGACTATACCTCAAAGTTTAGTGCAATGCCGTTCGTATCAGTTTTCGTGGATGACGTTCCTCTCACTGATAAATCAGTGTGGTTTGGGGCCCAAATTTCTTACGCGATCAAATAACTTAACTATGAAGCCCCTCTTTGAGGGGCTTTTTTTTGCCTTAAATTCCTTGAATCATATCTTTTTTATACAGTTTTCCTTAAGGTTCATAACGCATATTTACATTATAAGAAAAACTGTGATACTAGGGCTCTAGTCGTTTATTTTGTACCTTGCTCCCACCCGGATCTGTCGTCTATGTCTCAGGTCTAAGTGGTTCTTAGGGTTAGTTTAGAGACCATAGACCAGGCCTCTCCACATTCAAAATGCGCATAATATTTTACTTTCTCGAAAGGAGAAAACGCATGTCTTTTATTGATCTAGGACTCAAAGAGTCTTCACTCAAAGCTATTACTAAGATGGGATTTGAAAACCCTTCAGAAATTCAGGTGCAGGCGATTCCTGTGCTCATGCAGGGAGATGTTGATTTCATCGGCCAGGCCCAGACAGGTTCTGGTAAAACTGCTGCATTTGTTCTTCCTTTACTAGAAAAACTTGATTTTAAATCACCGGCCCTTCAAGCAATCATCCTTGCTCCGACTCGGGAGCTTGCTAACCAGATCAACGAAGAAATTCAGAAGCTTTCGGCTTTTGAGCCGATTCGTTCTATGTCTGTATATGGCGGTACTTCCGTAGGTCTTCAAATTAAAGATTTCAAATCGAAAAAACCTCAAGTCATCGCGGGAACACCGGGACGAGTAATGGATTTGATCGACCGTGGTGTTCTTAAGTTTGATGCTACTAAATTTGTTATTCTTGATGAAGCAGATGAAATGCTCGACATGGGCTTTTTTGATGACGTTATTAATATCATCGCTCAGGTTCCTGAAAAAAGAATCTGGATGTTCTCAGCAACTCTTCCGGGTCCGATTGCTAATCTTGTAAACAAAGAATTTTCAAATCCGGTTACTGTTCGAGTAACAAAGAAAGTTTTAACTGCTGATTCAGTTGAACAAAAAGCTGTTGTTGTCCGTCGTGAAAACGGCATTGAAGCTCTTTGTCGTTATATGGATTTCTCTGATGAGATGTATGCCATCATTTTCACCAGAACAAAAATTGGTGCAAAAGAACTTACTGATGAATTGAATGCCCGTGGCTATCCGACAGACGCTCTTCATGGAGATATGGATCAGGCCTCTCGTGATATGACGATGAAAAAGTTCAAAGAAAAGAAGATTAATCTTCTAGTTTGTACTGACGTTGCAGCACGCGGGATTGATGTTAACAACCTTACTCACGTTATCAACTTTGGTCTTCCACAGGATAATGAATCTTATGTTCACCGTATTGGTCGTACTGGCCGCGGTGGCTCTAAAGGGATTTCACTTTCTATCATTGAGCCAAGTGAACAGGGCCGCGTAGGTCAGATCGAAAGATTGACCAAGGCAAAAATTGAAAGAGTATTCCTTCCTAAAGTGGAAGAAATCCGTGAAAAGATCCTTGAGAAATCACTCAAGCGTTTCACTGACCATATTGAAAGCTTCCAGGATGAAGAAGTTCTTCACTACGATACTTTTAAGGCCAAGTTCAATGAACTTGAAAAAGAAGATATTATTAAAGGTATCTATGGCTTCATGTTTGAGAACACATTAAAACGTTACCAAAAAGCTCAGGAAATTGATGTGGCCCCAAGAGGTCAGGGCGAGCGTCCACAAGGCGTTCGTGTTACCACTGGTATGCAAAGATTTTTCATTAACCTTGGTACTATGGACGGCGCGAATGCTGGTGAATTGTTGAAGTTCATCTCTGCAACTGCCGGTGTATCAGGCCGTGATATTGGTCGTATTGATTCTAAAGAAAAGTTCGCTTTCCTTGAAGCCCCAGCTCACTTAACAGACGCCATTATGGGTCTGAAAGGTGAAATGTTTGGTAGTCGTCGTGTTTCCATCGAACTTGCTACTGCGCCAGTTGGCGGCGGTGGTGGACGTGGGTTTGGCGGCGGTGGCGGCGGCGGTGGTTACCGCGGTGGAAGTCGTGGGGGCGATCGTGGCGGTCGTTCATACGGCGGTGCTAGCCGAGGACGTTACTAGGAAAAAACTTCTTCTTATTCATAAGTAGTTGATAGCACTATGCTTCCCATGATAAATTGGTTAGAATACCAATACTTGGGCAGCATAGTGCTTAAAAATACAGGATGTATTTTGCGTGGAATTAAGAATGAATCAACCCTCTTATGACGAGTATGAAGACGTAGAATCCCCTTACACGTCAAAGACAACTACAAAAGCTCCCAGTAGAGAGAGATTGCGTACCCGCAAGAACGTTTTTAATCGACCTTTTGCTACTGATTCAACCAATGCTCCTACCTATTTCGAAACCACTGCTACCAGAAAATCTATTGGTCATGCCGATTCAACTGATGTGATTGAACATCGTCAGAGCGAACTGGCCGACACTAATATTGAATATCTAGATAATGACGAAGAAGAAGAAGAGTATGAAGAAGCACCGGTTGTAGAAAAACGTCCGGCCCGTACATCTTCGAGCTCAACCAAGAAAAAAGCTAAACTTAAAAAAAATCTTTTAAGTAAAATAGGTTGGTCTGTCATCGGCCTTTTGGTTTTACGTTTGATTTTCATGGATCGTGGCGTTTGGGATTACTTTTCAACTGAGGGCGTGATTCAGGAAAAACAAGAAGAACTCTCTTCCATTAACAGAGAGAACAAAGAGTTGAAAACCGAAATCACCCGCATTCAAGTGGACAAAAATTTTCAACGTCAATTGGCCAAGGAACATCTTGGAGTTATTGCTGCTGACGAATTTTTGATTCTGTTTGCTGGAGAGTCAGGGGAGACTTCCACTGAAACTGATCGCCAACTTTAAGTTTTGACGAAATAACAGATCCATTTTTCATTTCCAGAACGTGCCGGCTGCTAATTCTTGGTGCCCGGGGAATTTCTGAATCTACACTTCCTGTATAATGCTCAATGTTCCATACGATGTCGGTAATTTTGAGCTCTTGATCCAAATAGATGATATCAAGATTAAAGTAGGTATTCGGCATCCAGAAAGTCCGGGCGCTATCCTTAAGATAAAAGAATAATTTGCCTTCATTTTCCTCAAACTCCTCGGGTTGAACTCCTTGCAGTCCTTTGCTTTGATCCCGGGAAGTATAGGCGATGCTCACCTTGATTATTTCTCCCGAAGGGGAGATGAGTTCAACATTTTTCAAGGGGTCTTTGGTTTCTTCTGTTGCTGCAGGAGATTCTACTTGAGGCTGCGGAGAATTTCGAGAATCGCCCTTGCCGCAAGAAGTGAGATTAAGGACCAGAACAAGAAGCAGAAAATAATATTTTTTCATGCCTCTATCTTAGGAGGCGGGTCTTTCCGGGGAAATAAAAGATGCATTTAAGTTGTATAAATACCTAGAGGTTTTGTCTGACTTTTGCCTCTGTTTCACTAAGACTTAGCGAAGATTTCCAGCTAAGTTTATCGCCGATCTTAAGGCCCTTAGCTATTTCCGAAGTCGACTTCATCTCCAGGACATGACGGCACCAGACCCCCCTCAATTTGGGGATTAAATCAGGATTGGCCCTTCCGATGTAGTGAGGTGCCCGACGAATTATCTCGATGATTTTGAGGTCCTTATCCATATAAAAGAGATCAAGGTCGAAGTAGGTATCGGGCATCCAGAAAAACTTTTCAAAGTCTTCCAGATAAAAGAAAAGCATCCCTTGATCGTCATCAAAATCTCCCGCTTTGACCCCAGAAAGTCCCTGATTTTGGTCATCGGCGGTGATGGCCAGTGTAGTTTTAATCTTTTCTCCCTGCGGAGTAACGAGTTCAACTTTCTTAAGAGGATTATCTGACACACTTTGGCAGTTCCAAAGAGTAAAGAGAAGAGCGAGAGTAAGAAATTTTCTCATGAAGTTTATTCCTGAATCAGGTATGATCACTAGACATTAGTTTAAGTGATCCTCAGGAGTTTTTAAATGACAAAAAGTTTACCAGGTTCAATGCGCTCTCATCACTGCGGAGAGCTTAGAGAGTCTGACATTGGAAAAACGGTCACCCTTTGTGGCTGGATGAATAAATATCGTAATCTGGGAAGTCTTCACTTTATTGATCTGCGTGATAAATACGGCGTTACTCAACTTGGCTTTGAAGCCTTCAAAGGTGATATTGAAGAATTAAGAAAATTTTCTCTTGAATCTGTTCTCATGGCCAAGGGCAAGGTTGTCGCTCGTCCTGACTCTGCCAAGAATGCTAATATGGCGACTGGTATGGTCGAAGTACAAGTGGAAGAGATCGGTCTGCTCTCATTGGCTGAAGAAGTTCCTTTCCTTCCTCATGGTATGGTTCCGGCAACCGAAGATCTTCGTCTGCGCTATCGTTACCTAGATCTTCGTTCTAAAAAACTACAGGATATTTTAAGTCTTCGTTCTCAAACCACCCGCAAGGCCCGTGAAGCACTATACGCTTTAGATTTTAACGAAGTGGAAACTCCGATCCTTTATAAAACAACACCGGAAGGTGCCAGAGATTATATTGTTCCTTCAAGAGTTCATCCTGGAAAAGTTTATGCTCTTCCTCAGTCTCCTCAGACCCTTAAGCAGCTGCTAATGATTGCTAATACTGATAAGTATTTTCAAATTTGTCGTTGTTTCCGTGATGAAGACTTGCGTGCTGACCGTCAGCCGGAATTTACTCAAATTGATATTGAAGTTTCGTTCCCAACCCTTGAGTACATGAAAAATCTTGCAACTCATATGATGAAAAACATCTTTAACATGCCTCAAGATTTTGAGATGAAAGCAGTTTCTTATGAAGAAGTGATGAGAGACTACGGTTCAGATAAGCCAGATGTACGTTTTGACTTGAAACATATGGATGTGACTGAGCATTTCAAAGCCTCTGCTTTTGCCACTTTCTCAGAAGTTGCTAATGCAAAATATGGAATGGTTAAGGCCATGTTCTTGCCAACCTCTATGGGAACTCTGGCCCGAAAAGAAATTGATGGACTGGTAGAAGTCGTTAAACCATATGGTGGTAAAGGTGTCGCCTGGTTCAAGGTTGAGAACAGTCAGGTCTCTGGCGGTATTTCAAAATTTATCGATGCGAACCTTCTGAATGCCCTTTATGAGAAATCCCCTGAAAAAGGTGATGGTCTCTGGCTGTTCTTTGCTGACAAGAATTTCAATCTTACCCATGACTGCGCAGATGCGGTCAGAAGATTCTTGGGTAAGCATTTCAATTTAATTGACCATGATAAGTATGCCTTCCTTTGGGTCTATGATTTTCCTCTGTTTGATTATGATGCCGATACCAATACCTTGGCAGCCAAACACCATCCATTCACTCGCCCTAAGGATGAAGATCTGGAGCTTTTCTTCTCCGATGATAAATCCAAAGTAAAAGATGTGAAGGCCTACGCCTACGATATCGTTTGTAATGGTTATGAGCTGGGTGGTGGATCCATGAGGATCTTTGATAATAAACAACAGTCCCGTATGTTTGAACTTTTGGGTTTCACTCCTGAAGATGCTCAACATCAGTTTGGCTTCTTTATTGAAGCTTTAAAATATGGCACACCTCCACATGCTGGTATGGCCTTTGGAATGGACCGAATTGTCATGCAGTTGGCGAAAACGGATTCCATTAGAGATGTGATTGCTTTCCCTAAGACAGCCTCTGCCACTGACTTGATGGCAAGTTCTCCATCTCGTCCAAGCGATGCTCAGACGAAGGAACTTGGTTTCAAATGGATTGAGGGTTAATTTTATAATGAATTACATTTTAGTCGTAGATGATGAAGAGGACATTCGTGATATTTATGAAATGGTTTTGCGAAGAGCATTTCCATTAGATGTAGTTCTTGCTGCTTCAGGAAATGAAGCCTTGAAAATTCTTGAAGAGCGTGGGAAACCGCAACTTATCATTTCTGATTTACGAATGCCGGATGGAGACGGGCTTTTCCTAAGACAGAGCTTATTGGACAAAAACTATGAAATTCCTTTCATTATTTGTTCCACTGATCCTGTCCATGTACTGAAAAGAAAATTTCCCGGGATTCATGGATATGTAGAAAAACCGAAGATTGTCGGTCCCATCGTGGAGCTCGTTGATTCTGTTGTATCAAGATATGAAGTTCCTCCGAGTTATGTACCCGTTCGGATTTCATTTCTTCTTCGTCTTGGGACAGTGCACTTTGATCTTTATATGAAGATCTCAGAGTCAAAATATGTAAAGATGATCAATGCTGATGAAGTTTTTGTACAATCAGATGCTGAGAGATTTTACGGAAAAGGGCTTAAGCATCTTTATGTGTTGGCCGAAGATGCTGACCATTATCTGACTTCAATAGAAAAAAATCTTTCCGCTTTATCTGATGAAGAGAAGGCAGACAGCTCAACAATGGCGGTCATTTCCCTCGAGTCCATCGAATCAGTGGAACGACTTTCTCGCTCGCTGGGCTGGAAGGAAGGAGTGGTTGAGGCTGCCAAGAATACTGTTAATCTCGCCATTAAAGTGGCAAGCACCGAACCGAATATCTTAAAGCTTTTTAAGTATAAACTTAATGATGCTCATTCAAAATACAGTCAGCATGTGGGACTTTTGGCCTTACTTAATTGTGGCTTTTGTCATCAATTAGGATGGATAAGTGATTCTGCTCAAATGAAGATGGGGCTGGCCGCAATCATGCACGATATTACGGTAGATGAAAGCGTCTATGAAAATATCGAACTGTGGAACGAAGCTGCCTACAACTCAACTGATAAATCCCCTGAAGTTCTTAAGTACCGCAATCATCCGGCAGAAGCTGTTAATCTTCTTCTTGGCATCAAAAATGTACCTTCGGATGTTGATCAGATCATTCTCCAGCATCATGAACTAAAAGATGGCAGAGGTTTTCCAAGAGGTTTAGTGTCCAGTCGGATTAGCCCTTATGCCACGCTTTTCATCATCGTAGAGGATCTCATTAACTTCCTGGGGGATTCTCATGATTTTGATGTGACAATTGACCTTTTCATCAGACATAGAGACGAGCGCTATAACTCAGGGAATTTCAAAAAAGTCTTTGAGGTTCTGAAAGAGAATGTTGCCAAAAGTCGGGCCAAAGACGGAAGATATTAAGCTGCTTCCGTCAGATAAATCTCTTCTTTTGGGACTTCTTCATGCTCTTGAGCCCGGGCCAGGAGATTTATTGAATAATCCACTTTGGATTCCATTAAATGTTCATATAAATAGTCATGGCCTTTAATGGCCGACCAGTTTTCAGACTTTATGAGATAAAAAATTCCACAACTAAAGCACATGGCAAATGATTGCAGGGCCCAGGAAAATGCGGCCCGAAAACTTTGCGATCGCATTTTGATTCTCTTTTTCAAGAAATGCATTCCCACCGTCTGACCGTGATTCATGAAATAACTGAAGAAGAAATAACTGAAGAGGACTAGTGGGAAGAGGCGACCGGTAAAATTCATCACCTCTGCGGCCTTAAAAGCTTTCTGCAATCCTTGGGTAACCAGAATCATTTGAACTGACTCCGTGAGGGTGGCGGTCATGACAAAAGTAATCGAAAAGGCCGTGAAAAAATCAATTAAATGAATGCCTAACACTTCCCATGATTTTTCTTTTAAAGAGAGCTGAGGGGTGAGAAAGGTGTCAGGGATTTTTTGAGAATGCTCAGCAAATTGGACCAGATCAATTAATTTCATATCTACCTCTGGTAAACTTATCGGTTACCAGAGGCAGGAGTTTAGTTAATGGTTGATAATTTGAGTCTTTAAATCATGCAACTTCTGAATGGCTTGAAGAGGAGTCAGGTTCATAATGTCTAAAGCCTTCAAATCATTCTCCAGACTGCTTAAATAGTCCGGTATTTCCGGAGCCGTCACGGCAGCAGAGAAGAAAGTAAGCTGATTATCCAGAATGGCAGAACCATTTGAATGATGAGTTTCTTCAAGGTCTTTTAGAATTTCGCGAGATCTTTTCAAAACTTCTTTCGGAAGTCCTGCTAGTTCCGCCACATGAATACCGAAACTTTGAGTTGCGCCTTCCTCGATCAATTCATACATAAATTGAACTTTGCCGTTCTTTTGCTCGGTACGAACGGTGAAATTTTTGGCTTCCGGCATGCTCTCAACCAGTTCAATGAGCTCATGATAGTGAGTCGCGAAGAGAGTTATAGGTTTGAGTCTTTTAACAAAATGTTCTACCAGTGCCCATGCAATGGAAAGGCCGTCGTAAGTGGAAGTACCCCGCCCAATTTCATCCAGAATGATTAAAGACTTTTGTGAGGCATGACGGAGAATTTCCGCTGTCTCTGCCATTTCCACCATAAAAGTCGACTGACCTTTAATGATGTCATCAGAGGCACCAAGACGAGAGAAAAGATAATCACAAATACCTAGTTCTACCGTGTGAGCAGGAACGAAGCATCCTAATTGTGCCAGATATTGAATGATGGCGACTTCTCTCATAACAGTTGTTTTACCTGCCATGTTGGGACCAGTAATAAGTCCAAAGTAACATTTCTCATCAAGAGAAATATTATGAGTAATGAAACTGTCTTTGATATTGGACTTAATTAATGGGTGCCAGGCGCCGGTGATTTTCACCATTCTTCTGTCTGCATGGAGTACAGGTCGAACGAAATTCTCCTGTAAGCTGATCCAGGCCAGTGACTGAAAGACATCAATTTGGGCCATGCGCTTGGCCACATCGAGAACCAGATGTGATTGCTCTTCAATACGGAGACTGAAGCTATCAAAAATCTCTTTTTCCAGGCGGATTAACTTGTCCATGGCCTGGGTTACATCCTTCTCAAAAATTTCCAATTCTTCTGTGACATACCTTTCGTTATTCACCAGCGTCTGTCGACGCATGAACGTTTTGGGCACTTTTGAGAGGTGAGAATTGGAGACTTCAATGAAGTAACCGGAAATATTGTTATGCTTGATTTTGAGATTACCGATGCCGGTGTCAGCACGGTACTTAGCCTCAAGCTTCAGGATTTCATCTGAGGCAGAGTTGGCGAGTTTTGCCAGACGGTCTCTTTCTTTATGGGCACCCGGCTTGATGAGGTTACCTTTCTCGGCATAGGCCCCCATTTCATCACTGATCGTTGATCGGATGTCTTGGGAGAGCTTGTCTAGAAATTCCAGATCTTTTTTAGGAAGCTTCTGAAAGAACTGGAAATTATCTTTTTCCATGTCTTTTTCAATTTGCATGAATGTTTCAAAAGCATGGGCCAGATTTAAAACATCTCCGGCCACGACCTTCTTGGTAGAAACCTTCGCCATAATGCGGTCAATGTCTCGAACATCGGAGAGGGATGTTCTTAAGCTTTTGATGAAGTCGGGTTTCTTGATCAGACCTTCGATCAGATCCAAACGTTTACTGATAGCGCTGGCCTCACATAAAGGAGACTGGAAATATTGACGAAGATAACGGGTTCCCATGGAGGTTCTGGTTTTATCCATGAACCCAAGAATGGAATTGGCACTGGTTTCGCGAGAGCGCGGGAAGATCTCCAGTCCGGAAAGAGTCGCGTAGGTAACCTTCATCGTTTCTTCATTATTCTGAAGTCTGAAAGGACGAAGGTGACTTATTTTTTCCAGTGTCTGGGTTGAAGTGACATAATAACTTAAGGCACCCAATGGAGAGAGTACTGCCGGAAGTTGGGCAATGATACCGTCCCTTTGATAAGTCGGAATAAGTTTTTGAATATAAAAACCTGTATGTTTTTCTTCAAAATATTCTTGAGAAAGATGGGTCTTGAGAACATCAATACTTTGGAGATAATCATCGACTAATGGATAAGTTTCCCATTGTCCCATGTAAGAAATAAATTCTTTTGGTCTTACCATTAAAAGTTTTTCGCAAAATTCTTCAATGGTTTTGAAAGTCACTCCGTAGAAGTCTCCTGTCGTGAAATCCAGTAGAACCAAAATGAAATGATTTTGATCTTTCAGGCCGGCGGCCAGAAACTTATTTTCAGTGGCGGTCGTTTTATCCAGATCATAAGGCATGCCGGGACTTACAATCTGCGTGACACCTCGTTTAACAATGCCTTTTACTGATTTAGGGTCTTCCAGTTGTTCGCAAATAACAACTTTTTTGCCATGCTGTGAAATACGATCCACGTAGGCAGCGGCCGCATGATGGGGGATTCCTGCCATTGGAATAGGAACATCTCCCAGTTTACCTCGCACAGTGAGCGAAATATTGAGCAATCGGGCAGCTTCCCGGGCATCTTCAAAAAACATTTCATAGAAGTCACCCATACGAAACATCAGGAGAATGTCGGGATACTGTTTTTTGACTGAATAGTATTGCTCCATCATCGGAGTGAGCTTAACACCTGAGGCAACCAGATCGGCCAGGCTTTGACCTTCTTGAACTATTTGATTTTGCATAGATGGAGGGTACAAAAACCGATAAAATTCGTCACCTGTTTTTGCCTTACATAAGTAGAGTAAACTGAAACCACAACTGTTTGGAATTAAAGAAAAAGGTTATAATTGGAAGTATGAAAATTCGCGATATCAAATCAATAATAATTATTTCCACATATCTTTTGGTTAATGGGCTCATTTTAACTGCCTCTTATTCCCAGAAAAGTGAGACTTCCTCTAACGCTGGAAAGGCTTCCCAACTGGCCCCTGAATATACTGTGATTGAAAAACTGGATTATTTTCACTTGAAAGAGGGTCTGCCGCAAATGTCTCTGGCCGCACTAAGCATGCGTTCTCAAGGGCAAGAGATCGCCGACTTCGAAGAACCTCGAGGTGTTTATAACTATCAGAAGAAAAATAAAACCATCCGCTACAGTGCCGACTCTGCACTTTATCAAAAAAAGAAGGAGACATTAAGTCTTGATGGAAAAGTGGAATTCTCCTCTGAAGAAGCCACCTATTTTGCTGATAAGGTGAAATATTTTTTTAAGAAAGATCTGGTCTTAGGAAGTGGCAACGTAAAGTTTGAAGGAGATGATTTAAAAACAAAAGATCATCTGGTTATTCTTGCAGAAAAAATGAGGGCAAAACCTGAAGCCCAGATTACTACCTTTAAAGGCCAGGTCAGAGGGACTTTAGAAAGAAAGAAGAAGTACGAAGGAAGAATGACTTTTTCTTCCCATGAAATGGAACTTCAGGGTGCAAAATCTCTCGCTAATCTGAGAGGTGATGTTGTCATGAACAGGCATGCTTACCTGATAACTGCTGGAAAAGCTGACATGTACTTAGAAAACTATAATAAAAGTCTCAAGTATTTTGTGCTGAATGACGATGTTAAGGTAACGGAAAGGATGCAGACTCCGGAAGGTGTGCAGGAGCGAAAAGCTTTTGCAGGAAGACTGGAAGGTTTTGGGCGTGAACAAAAAATGATTCTCTCGGGTGCTCCGAGGGTAGAAATGGGAGAAGACGTTATAAAGGGATATCGCATAACTATTCGAGAAAATGTGGATTTGATCGAAGTAGATGATGCAATGTCAGACGTTCAAGTTAAACGCAAAAAACTTAAGGAATAGTTTAATGAATGCGAGTTTTCACGCGAGAGATCTTAAGAAAACATATAATGGCCGAGAGGTCGTAAAGAATGTGAGCATAGACGTTGAGCAAGGTGAAGTCGTTGGTCTTTTGGGACCTAATGGTGCTGGGAAAACAACGTCATTTTATATGATGGTAGGCTTGGTTAAAGCTGATCATGGGGAAATAAATCTTCTTGATGAGAATATAACCGATCTCCCTTTGCATGTAAGAGCTAGAAAAGGCATTGGCTATCTTCCGCAGGAAGCCAGTGTTTTTAGAGAACTTTCTGTAGAAGAGAATATCTTTTCTGTACTGGAAGTTAGAGATCTGTCCGATAAGGAAAGACAGAACACTCTGGATAATCTCATCAGAGACTTTGGCCTGGATCATATCCGCAAATCCAAAGGACGTGAGTTATCAGGAGGAGAAAGAAGAAGGGTTGAAATTGCCAGATCTCTGGCATTAGATCCTAAGTTTGTTCTTCTAGATGAACCTTTTGCAGGAGTTGATCCGCTGGCCGTCCATGATATCCAGTCGATCATCAAACGCTTAAAGCAGAAGAACATTGGTGTACTCATCACGGATCATAACGTGAGAGAAACCCTGGGCATTGTGGACCGAGCGTACATTATGAGTAGGGGAGAATTGTTAGTCAGTGGTACACCGGAAGAGATCATTAATAATGAAATCGCCCGTAAGTTTTACTTAGGGGAAGAATTTAAGATGTAGGGGAATTCAATGGCGATCAAAATGCATCAAGGGCTAAAGCAAACGCAAAGCCTAATGATCACGCCTCAGCTTCAGCAAGCGATCAAGCTTCTGACTCTGACCCACCTGGAAATGACCACACTCATTTCTCAGGAGATGGTGGAAAATCCAATGCTGGAAGAGATGGACGGTGAAATGGATGCCGGCCCTTCTGAGGATTCTCGTGAAGAAATTGAAGCTAAAGAAGTCACTGCTGATAATTTTTCAGGTCCTGAATTAATCGAAGGCTCCAAAGACACTTTCGATTGGGAATCCTACTCCGAATCATTTAATAGTTCCTCATCTTCTTCACCTAACATGAAGGAGAGCCAGTCTCCTGATGATATGCCTTCTTATGAAAATATGGTTTCCAAAAGCCAGAGCCTCCAGGAGCACCTGGAATGGCAGCTTCGAATGGAAACTCTTCCTGCTGATCACTTGAATTTTTGCCTTGATCTCATTGGCAATATTGATGATGACGGTTATCTGGAAGTTCCTTTTGATGAAGTGGTGGCACGATCAAAAATCACGGATCGTGATGAAGCCTTGGGCATGCTTGGTCTGGTTCAGCATCTTGATCCGGTTGGATGTGGTGCTCAGAATATTCAGGAATGTCTGGGCATTCAGGCCCGTATGCTGGCGGAACGTTCTCCCTTGGTGGAACTCATCATTGAAAGAAATTTGCATGATCTGGAAAAGAAAGATTATGCAAAAATTGCCAAAGATTTTGGTGTTTCAAAAGAAAAAGTAAAAGATGCAGAACTCATTATCATGGGATTAAATCCTAAACCAGGCCGGCTGGTTTCTGCGGAAGAAACACAGTACGTGGTTCCTGATATCTTTGTCGCAGAAGTGGGCGGAGAGTTTGTCGTTCAGGTAAATGATGAGGGCGTTCCTCGACTGCGTATTTCAAATCTTTATAAGTCGCTGATTAAAAGTGGTCAGTCCGATGTTGAAGCCAAGGAATTTGTGCAGGACAAACTGCGCGCGGCCCTTTGGTTAATTAAGTCCATCGAGAACCGTCAGAAAACTATTTATAAAGTTGCGAACTCAATTGTCCGAACACAGCAGGAGTTCTTTAAGAAAGGCCCGGCCTTCCTTAAACCAATGATCTTGAAGGACATTGCGAATGAAATTGGTATGCATGAATCAACGGTCTCTCGTGTGACCACCAACAAATTTATGCACACACCAATTGGTACTTTTGAACTTAAATACTTTTTTAACGCCGGTATTGGCGGTAAGAACGGCGGCATTGATATAGCAGGTGAAAGCCTGAAACTTAAAATTAAAGAGATGATCGGGAATGAAGACCCTAAACGGCCGCTCTCAGATCAGAAGATATCTGAACTTTTAAGTACCAGAGATATCATTGTTGCCCGACGAACCGTCGCCAAGTATCGTGAGATGATGGGCATTGCACCTTCATCGAAGCGTAAAAAATAAAACAGGAGGTCATCGCATGACATAGAACGGTTTTAATTTTTTTGTGTCCGAGTATTAAATTTTTTTTGAGGCACGTATCATGAGATTAAAAATTTCTTTTAAGCATTTAGAACACACACCGGCACTCGATCAGCGTATTAAAGAAAAATCTGAAAAATTTGAGAAATATTTTCAAGGCAATACCAACGTCCAGTGGTTTTGCTGGGTCCACAATGAAGAACATTGGGCCGAGATAAAAGTTAACGGTCCTAAGTTTACTTTTTTCGCTAAGGCTTCTGCAGATAATATGTATAAGTCTCTAGATCTCGTTGTCGAAAAGATGGAACGACAAATTGAAAAACAAAAAGATGTAAAACGAAATAAGATGCACTCTCATCCTTATCAAACTCCCAAGTACATGGAGCTTGAGGGACGTATAAAAGATGAGGAAGAGCAGTATTATAAGGAATATGAAGAAAAATCCGCTTAAATCTTCTGCATATGGGCCCGTAAGGGCCCTTTTTTTTTGAAACGAGTGCTTTTCTAAAGCGCTCATACTACAATCAGACTATAATATTTCCTTGTTTGCCGGAAGCTGGTGTAACTCCAGCACTGTCCCGCAACTGTAAAGTCAGATACGTCAGATAAGGATGAAGACATTCCCGTGGAGGATAATGATGTCTGTTGTTCTACTGATATGTATCTTTCTTTCATTTTCCGCTTTTTCCGAAGATCTTGAGTCCATTGAAGTTCAGAGCGGTAAGGACCTGTCTGAATTTAATTTGGGGAGTTCGGAGTCTTTAAATGAGTATGATCTGGAGAAAGAAAATTCAGCACTTCTTTCTGAATCTCTCGATAACCTGAGTGGTGTTACTCCCAGTCATAATGGTGGACCTGGAGGACGAGTTTCTTACTTTATTCGAGGTACTGAAGCACGGCACGTTTCCTTTACCATCGATAGTTTACGCATCAATGATACCTCGAACACCGATCGTCAGTTTGATTCAGCATTTTTATCCAGTGCATTTTTGAGCAATGTGACTTTGTATAAGGGACCGCAGGCAGTGCTATTTGGATCAGATGCCATGGGCGGCCTTTTTGATATGAAAACGCGCAAAGGAGAACATGCTCCTGAGACCCGCCTGAGTGTTAACGGTGGCAGTTTTGGAACCTATGATTCATCTTTGTCCCATGATTGGAAAGCTCAAAATCACCAGGGTACTCTCACCTGGAGCAGTATGCGTACAGACGGACTTTCCCATTTAAACAAGAAAAGATTTGATGCCACAGAAAGAGATGGTGCGGATATGACTCAGTTGACCTCATCGTCTCGTCATCGTTGGGCAGATAAGTGGCAAACAGATATTTTATTTTCATTCTTGCGGGGAAATAATGAACTCGATGGCAGAGTTAAAGACAATGACAATGATGAAAGCCGCAATGATCAATACATGGCCCAGCAAAAAACGAGTTATGAGCTAAATACCTACTCAGCGATTTCCTTACGGAACGGACTGTCCCGCCATCAGCGAAACATTAAGACTGAAGCTGTTGGTTTTGATCAGTATGAAGGTGATCTGATTCAAAATGAATTTTTATTTGATTATGAAAAAGATCGTTTTCATTTTCTTAGCGGTCTTGCCAGTGAACATGAGACCTACCAACAACGTCAGCTAGAAAGAGCGGCAAATCTCCACTCTTTATTTATGCAAATGAAGTGGGGGAGAAATGGTCTGACCTTACAGTCGGGGCTTAGAATGGAAAACCATAGTCGCTATGGTAATTTCCAAACGGGTTCGGCGGGAATGGGTTATACCCATGGTAGTGAAACATTAACTCTTCAGTACTCGCAAGGCTTCAAAGCGCCTTCACTTTATCAACTCTACGGTCTTCCCGTTTTTGGTTTTCCTGTCGGTAATAAGGAGCTTGTTCCAGAGAGAAATCATGCCTATGAGGCGCGGTGGTTACATGCCTTGGAAGACCTTAAAACGGAAGTTGCATTATTTCAGAATCGATTGAGCAATCTTATTACATATGGCAATACTGGGTATTTAAATCAAGGTCGATTTACCGCCCAAGGAATTGAGGCGAGTGCTGATTGGACGCTGGATAAATTCCGCTTTAAACCAACCTATATGCAGCAGGAATTTAAGGACGAAATAACACCGGTTCTAAGACGACCACTTCGGCAGTATCGCCTAGAGTTGGCCTATTTTCCATTTGAGAGTTGGGAACTTTTCATGAGGTATAAGCACTACGATGCCCGGAAAGATATTGATGAAAATGGATCGAGGGTGAAACTGAGCGGATTTGAGACCCTGGATTTAGGCACCCGCTTAATAAGTGGTAAAAATGACTATGGTCTTCAGTTAATTAATATATTTGATCGAAATTACGAAGAGCTTTATGGCTATTCGGTTCTCCCTCTCTCAATATTTTTTCATTATGGACGGACTTTTTAACAGCAAAAACAGCGCTATTACCTGATAAAAATCAAATTATTTTTAATTCGACAATTCCGATAATACTCTCACGAGGTCGGACAATGAAAAATCGAATTTTAAGTATTTTGAAAAATCCGCCGCCGCCTTAAGCGACCTCATTCAGCTCGTGGGCAATGTCAGTATACAAAGTAGCTCGCTGGAGACCACGGTTAAGTCGAGTCTATTAGAAATAGCCTCAGTTACTGGCACCTTGGCGGAAATCAAATCCAAGACCAACATCATTAACGACATCGTCTTTCAAACCAGACTTTTGTCTTTCAATGCTTCAGTTGAGGCAGCGAGGGCAGGAGAGCATGGAAAAGGCTACCAACCATACCAGAAAAAAAGTAGAAGAAGTTTCAGAGGAGCTCGAAAGAGCGACCAGCGAAGCCGTTAGGGCCATTTCGGAAGTTTCAAAAAAAGGCGTGGAGATTGAGCGCTCTTTTAAAAGTTTATCCGAGTCTTCCAAATTGACAGAGTTTAAGGCCAATGAAATTTCTAAGGCTACTCATGAGCAGCGTCTTGGAGTGCAACAGATTTCCAAAGCACTTGAGGACCTGGAGCATTCCGCCAAAGAAATGTCTGGCATGGCAATGGCCGGCAGTCAGACGGCGGCAGAACTGGCAACCAAGCTTGATGCTATAAATCTTGAGTTTGTTCAAACAGTCACAGGTATGGGGCATTCTTTAAAAGTGCTGCATAAAGAATTTGATTTTGATTCTGCCAAAAAGGCCCATATTGACTGGAAAATGAAGCTGACAAAATATTTGGATCAAGCTGACGGTAGTTTGAATGCAGAGCATGTCTGCAAGGACAATGCTTGTCCGCTTGGTAAATGGCTTTATGGGGACGGAATTCATTATCGTGATTTAGCAAGTGCGACTTTTGATCGTTTGAAAATGTCACATGCTGAATTTCATCAATCGGCTGGGCAAGTGATTGAGCTTATCCATGCCGGAAAGATAGATGAGGCCAAAGACCTGATGGATCACGATGGCTCCTATGGCAAAGCTTCTGATAAAACTGTGGGGCTGATAGAGGAAATGAAAATCGTCACTCAAGAGTTAAAGACTAAGGCCGCCTGATTCAGTGAATGATCTTGTCTTTCTCGTCTTTAAAACAGCATGAGCCATCATGGGACTCCATCTCTTCGTCCATGCTGTCTTTATATTCTTGAAGTTGCTCTTTGGAAAGTCCAAGAGAAGTGGAAAGAGTCTCACTTAAAGTAGGGGTGATGACCTCAATATCAAGTCCCATCTCTTCCATTTCGGCAGCAAACTGCCAAGCCCTTTCAGAGTCTGTGATAGGACATTCAAATAGAACCTGCTTGGTTTGGACGTCCCGGACCAGGATTTTAGGCTTTTCTTTTTCCATGGTCCGATGGTAGTAATCAGGGGCACTCTTTGTCAAAGGATACAAGCTCATGGGTTTAATCCTATGGATTGATCAAAACACCTTCGCCACCGGTTTACTCGAGAAAGTCTTCAAAAAGAAGAACTTGGACTTTTATACCGTTTCAGCAGCCGCGGATTTCAGCTACCTGGTAGACGATTTAAGCCCAGAATTAATCGTTTTGGATGCCCTGACGGCGGTGAATGCCTTGGAAGCCTTTAAGCAGCAATATCAAGCTTCAGAAAAACTTCGTAGCTTGCCGGTTATTCTGATTGAAGAAGCTCCTGAGTTAGACTTTATGAGCAATGTCATCGGAAAATTACAGCGGCCTTTTGACCCATTTAAAATTCCCGAAAAACTACAACAGATCGTCTCTGCCAACTAACAATTCTGTCTGACATATCGATTCATTTATTTCTATAATTTAGGGATGAATAGAGACAAAGTTATTATTACGCTAGGGTTGTTACTAACCTTGCTCATCTTCGGTTTGACGCTTTACTTCAGAAGCGGGGCCTTCCGTTAGCACGTCAGCAATTGTAGGCGAGTGGTGTCGTTCATATTGAGAAACAAAAAACGACGTCAATTTCTTATCCATGACAGAGAGAAGAACATCGACTAACTCATGATAATGGGTATGAATCCATTGTGCCGAGAAATGATTGGGAACTTCTAAAATGAGTACATTGTGCGAGATAACCAGGGGCCTTACCTGTTTAAACCACTGGTGATGAACTTCCGGGCCCAAAACATCGCATAACTGTTCTGATAAAATAGACCAGGTATAAGAAGCTTTAACCACTGGATGAGCAAGGTTCAGACTTTTTTCTTTAAGTCGGGCCTGTCTCTGGGTCCAGCGAGTTTTTAAATTTTTTGGCTTAATTACCCGGTTCTTTTTCATGAGCCAAGAAGCTTAAGATCTCAAGCAGTTATCTGACAACTAAAATTTTAGAAGGAAGGACGATTTTGTTCCCACTCTTTAGCTTCAGATGGGGCCAGAATAAAATTATTGAGGCCGAGCTGTTGAAAAATAAAATCCGGAATTCTTATCCGATAAAAAATTCCTTGTTCATGAGACACGGTATTCACAATATTGGCGTTGGCCCTGACTCTGGAATGAGCTTCTCCGGCCTCATAGGGAATAAAAAGATCGTAATGCTCTTGTTTTGATAAGAAAAAATTAATTATGAATTCTCTTAAATTTTTCATGTCCTCTTCATCGTAGGATGAAACGAGAAAAGAGTTAGGGAAGTTGCGCATGATAATCCGTGCCCGAACCGGATCATTTAAAAGATCTTTTTTATTGAAGACGATGACTTGTTGCTTTTCTTCAATCTTAAGTTCTTTCAGGACCTCTTGAGTGACCCGCAGATGTTTTTGATAATTTGGATCAGAGATATCGCAGACGATGATCAGAAGATCAGCTTCCATCGCTGATTCTAGTGTCGTCTTAAAGCCTTGGATCAAGGTATTGGGTAGGTTGGAGATAAATCCCACGGTATCAATCATGATCATGGGAGGTTTGGAATCAGGGTTCAAGGTCCGGAAAGTTGAGTCCAAAGTAGCGAACAGCTTATTTTCTTCCAGTACATTGACCCGGCAAAGGCGGTTCATTAAGGAAGATTTACCGGCATTGGTATAGCCAACCAAAGCGGCCGTCACGGCCTGGTTTTGTCTTTTTTTACGTTGCTGCTCACGTGATTTTTGAACTTCTTCAAGTTGCTTTTTATAAAATTCAATCCGGTCCCTGATCATTCGTCGGTCAAGTTCCAGCTGCTGCTCACCCTCACCACCAATGGCGGCACCGGCGCTACGCTGCTTGGAAAAGTGTCCCCACATGCTTGTCAAACGGGGAAGGAGGTATTTTAAGCGTGATATCTCAATCTGAATTTTTGCTTCTTTCGTTCTGGCATGGTGGGCGAAGATTTCCAGGATGACCGTATTTCGATCGACCACTTCCATTTTGGTGATCGCTTTAATATTTCTGACCTGAGAAGCTGTTAATTCAAAATCGAAGACCAGCATCTGTGAGCCTTCTTCTCTGGCGGCATCTGCAATCTCTTGAAGCTTTCCCTCACCCAGCATGGTGGCAGGGTCAATTTGCTTTTTATTCTGAACATATTCTTCGCCATCGATGATTCCCAGGGTCCGCAAAAGTTCCCGCAATTCGCGCAGGGAATTGTTCGTTTCCAGTATCGTTGAGTGGCTTTCAAACTTGTCACATACGATGGAAACAAGTGATGCTTTTTGGCCCAGAGGGAGTTTGAAATCGTCCTGATTCACAGAACCTCCACTTGCATATTATCCAGCAAACGAGTGTTACCCATTTGATAGACTGCAAGAATTGAAATGTTTTTTGAGTTGGTAATGTCTTCCGAAAACGTCTCTGTGTCACGAAGAACAAGATAGTTCCAGTTTGGATCTTTTAAAGCATCACGCATATAGTCCTGGGGATTTTTACCGCTGATGATTAGTTCTTTTATGGTACTTAGTGTCCTGTACAGTATCAGTGACGCTTCTTTTTGTTCAGCAGTCAGGTATTGATTGCGACTGGAAAGGGCCAGTCCGGTCTTTTCCCGAATGATGGGCATCCCTTGAATTTTTATTGGCAACGCCAGGTCTTTTACCATCTGTTTTATCACATGATATTGTTGAAAATCTTTTAAACCGAAGTAAGCGCGCTGAGGCTTCACTAAATCAAATAAGCGCCAGACCACAGTTGCCACTCCATCAAAATGACCCGGACGGATTTTTCCCTCAAGAATATTGTCCAGCCCTTGAACTGAAATGGTTTGATCCATTCCTGCAGGGAAAACTTCCTGCGCGTCCTTAGGAGCATAAACGAATACCTGTGAGTTGGGAAAATCCAGGGCAGCTTCAGTAATGAGATTTATGTCATTCTCAAGAGTCCTGGGATAACGATTGAAATCTTCATTAGGGCCAAACTGTTTTGGATTAACAAAGATAGACAGGTAAACAACGTCATCATTTTTAAGGGCTTCTTTCAGTAGAGAGATATGGCCTTGATGCAAATTACCCATTGTAGGCACAAAACCTACAGTCGAAGATTCAGAGGATCTTCTTTGCTTAAGTTCTGCCGTCGTCGTAATGAGCGTTACCATGATTTTTGTCCTTCGAACCAAGAAACTAATTTTCGGCCTAGTTCCAATTTACTTAATTTAACCGGACTTGAAATGGAGTTCACTTCAACAAAATAATATTCACCAAAGGCTTTTTGAAAGCCCTGAACTTCCGGTTCGCCAATAAGACCATTGGAAACTTTATTTCCGATCATCAGATCAACCGGTTTACGATTCATTTTTTCCATGAATACGGCCTCGGTGGTTTCTGTCTCAGCGGCAAAGCTTACAATCTTCTGCTTCTTACGAATGGCGAGAATTTCTTTCAGAATATCTGCGGCTTGCCTGAAAGGAAGAGAAGAGCCCATGGCCTCTTTTTTTAACTTCATGGAAGCGGTATCAAATTCAATATCGGCGATGGCCCCTGTTGAGATGTAAAGATCTGAATCTGGAAAGACCTTCAGAGCAGCTTCTTTCATCAGCGCCGTGGTTGGAGTTCGTAGTAGTGTAAAATGAGGGTGGCCTTTTAGGTTTTCAACTTCATCAGTGCACTGATGTCCGGCCAGAACCGTGACATCATATCCAGCAGCGAGAAAGGCTTTCGCCACCGATATTCCCATTTTACCGCTGGAAGGATTGGTGATGTAGCGTACAGGATCAAGCGGTGAAGCGGTGGCTCCGGCGGTAATAATAATTTTTTTATTTTTCACCTGAGTTGGATCAAAGGTTTCGATCAGATCAACAACAGAACTGACTTCAGGGAATTTTCCGGCACCAATATCTCCACATGCCAAGAGTCCTGAAACAGGATTGATAATACCAACATGAGACATCTTATCTAATTTGGCGCGATGTTCTTGAATGCGTTCATTTGCCCACATTTCCGTATTCATCGCTGGAAAAACTAAAACAGGCTTCTTTCCAAAAGCGAGAAAGACACTGGTCAGAAGATCGTTGGTGATTCCTGAGGCCAGACGGGCGAGGGTATTGGCACTGGCCGGGGCTATGGCCAATTTATCGGCCCACTTAACGAGTTCAATATGAAGGACTGTTGCGTTTGCTCTAAGATGAGCAGGTTTAAAATCATCGGTTGGAAGATAAACCGCTTCCACTCCAAGATAACGAAACGTTTCCGGGCGTATAAATTCAAGGGCTCCAGTGGTTAAAACCACCTTCACTTTATGACCGTTTTTCACCAATTGTCGGGCCACATCGAAGCTCTTATAGCTGGCAATGGATCCGGTGATTCCTAATAGAATATTCATAGGGGCTCTATTTGTGTAGTAAACCAATAATGAAGGGCCGAGTGTATCAAATCAGGGCAAGCCTCTACAACCAAACCCTGTGCTTGTTCCTGAAACAGGCCTTCCCAAAGTGACGTGTGGCCACCGGTAATAATGATTCTTTCAATTTTATGGTCAGCAATAAGCTTTCTGGCAAGAGTACTGAAGGCCGAATAACTTTCAGTAATCGCCTCGGCTGTTTGTGAGGGAAGTTTATGAGTTAGATGCATTTCCAGTGGAACAGATTGCAACTGTTCACCTCTTTGGTAAGCAGAGAAATAAGCTTCTAATCCCGGAATAATATAGCCTCCGAGAAATCCATCCCCGGTAACAACATCCATCGTCACAAAAGTTCCGGCATCAATGACCAGCGTAGGAGCTTTGTATTTTTTATAGCAGTAGAAGGCTTCAATTAAACGGTCTTCACCAAGAGTCTTGGCATAATTGACTGGCATTCCAGCAAACTTGGTACCACGCCAATAATCCTTCACCCGAGTGACAAGAAATCCCATCTCCTGAAGTTTGGCGACCTCTTCCTCGCGTGATTTTACTTCGCATAACACGACACTCGAATTATGAGCACTCATGTCTAATTGAGTGAGATAGATGGGAAGTTCATTTAATGGAACAACTTTGATGAGTTCCCAGTCATTCTGATTCTTTTGAAAGAGACCGGCATGAGGATTGGTATTGCCGAAGTCCAGTGTAACAAGTCCTTGCATTATTTTCTCTGATCCTGAAGGTAACGATTTATAAGTTCGGTCTTTAATTGATAAAGATCTGCAATCGGAGTGCAAAATTTAGGAGGAGTAAGGGGGCCCATTTTTAATAGATCATTGATGACCAGGACCTGTCCGTCTGTTTTCTTTCCAGCACCAATGCCAATGGTTGGGATGGATAGTTCATCAGTTATTTTAGCGGCAACGCTGGCCTCAACCATTTCAAGCACCACTGAAAAGCAGCCCGCCGCTTGCAGGGCCTTGGCTTCTCTCATCAGCCGTGAAGCATCGTCTTCACTCTTGCCGTGGGTGAAATAACCACCCAGCTGATGCACCGATTGGGGAGTTAGTCCGATATGTCCCATGACCGGTATTCCAGTTTGAGTCAGGCGTTCTATAAGTTTTAACTGGTAGGGGAAGGCCCCTTCTAATTTGATAGCTTCGCATTTTGTCGTTTGGAATAATTTTGTAGCCGAATGAACTCCCTGGTTTACTGTGGAGTAAGTGCCAAAGGGGAGATCCATAACTAAAAATTTATCAGGAGCTCCACGGCGCACGGCCTTGCCGAAAGTTTCCATATCAGAAAGAGTCACTTCGACCGTGGTTTCATAACCAAGAACGACATTCCCTAAACTATCACCTACCAGAATCATATCCAGGTCGGTATTGTTAAATATTTGGGCCGTTTGAAAATCGTAGCAAGTAAGCATCTGAAGATTGCTTTGCTTAGCCTTCTTGATATCTCTAAGATTAAGTTTTTTCATCGGTTGTCCTGATTGATTTGATGGAACGTTTTCATGAGGGGCGATTTTTGCCAGCGCTCACGGATGATTTTTCTCGTTTCTTCCACGTCCGTCTGATCGAGTTCCTGATTGAAGACGCCGCTTTGGATATCTGTCAGAAGACCCTTGAGGTTATTTTTGAATTCTGGAGTAATGAGTTTCTGAAATCCTTTCTCGGCTCCTACCAGTGCATTGGGACTGATCAAATCAAAAAATCCTTCAGGACCTTTGTCGACCATGGCGTTTACAATGAGTTTCAGTTCATGCCAACACTCAAAATAGGCCAGTTCAGGTTCTGTTCCTGATTCAACTAAGTGCTGAAACATTTCTCCTGCCGCATAAGGAATGAGGGAACACAATAGTCCTTGTTCGGAATAAAGATCAGCTTCGGTTTCACTTTTAAACGTGGCCTTAAAGGGACCCATGTTAATTCCCAAGGCTATCGCTAATTTAAGTAACCACTTTTCAAATTCAAGAACTTCACCTTGAAAAAATTCAAGCGAATAGACCGCTCCTAATTTTCCCTTTAACTCATATTGCCTTCTGAGTTCTGAGCCGATTGATTTCGGGGCAAAGAGTACATGTTGCAGATGAGGAAACTTTTTATGAAATTCTGATTTGAGAAGAGAGAAGCCATGAGCATAAAGGATGGCACTTCCTTGCTCAAAATGAGGACCATGCTCCATCATGAAATCACGGTGGGTCTGATCAGGAGTGAGCAGGGCAAAGGCACGATCCTGGTAAAAATCCTTACTGCCAATTTCCACAATTTCAAAGCCGAGTTTTTGGGCCAACTCAATTGAAGGACTCAGAGGCCTTAAGGCCACACGGATTGGAAAACCTGAATCTTGAAGGTTTTGTGACCATGCTCTCGCTTGATTCCCAAAACCGATGATGGTTAGTCGCATCATAAAAATAACTAGTTTGAAACTCCTGATCAAAGCTATCATGGTAGAGTGAAAGTGGCCAAGTTTTAAGGGGAATCCAGTGATGGAAAATATGAATCGCGCCTTTATGTATGGGGAGTCTGTTTTTACTACCATGCGAATGGTAGATGGAGTTTTACTTGACTGGGGCTATCACTTTGAGCGCTTGCAAAAAGGGGTCGAATTTGTCTATGGGCCCTTTACCGACGGCCCGGATTGGGTGGTCCATTTTAAAAATCGCCTTGAGGCAGTTTGCCAAAAAGAAACAGGTGACAAGGTTATCCGTCTGACTGTTTTTCGGGAACAGGCGAGAGGCTTGTTGCGTTCAAGTCTTATCTCCTACATGGATCTGAAGGTTCATTGTTCTGGAACCTCACTGGATGAAACACGCTTGGGCGATAAGATGTTTAAGCTAAGAACTTGTCCGGCCCCAACCAGACCTCACTGGTGGCCGTCTTACCTTAAGGCTGGAAATTACCTGGAAACTATTCTTTCCCAAAAAAAATATCTCAAAGAAGGGGACGATGACGTCTTATTTCTTTCTCCTACCGATACCGTCCTTGAGTCCTCTGTTGCCAATATCTTCATCGTCAGACATGACAAGCTTTTTACCGCTCCGCCCGGACCCAATGTTTTAGAGGGGATCATGAGAAAAAAAGTGATTGATGTCGCGACTGAGTTTTTTTTGGATTTTATTGAATCGGAAGCAACAATGGATCAGATTCTTAAGGCCGATGCGGTTTTTGGTTCCAATTCAGTCAGAGGTCTATTTTTAGTAGACCAGATTGATGACTATGCCATAACGTATACGGAAGATTTTTTGAACAAATTTAAGAAATTAAAGAATAGGGTTTTTGAATGAAAAAACTTGAAGTCACTTGTCCTACATGTAAAAAAAAATTCAATTATTATGCCTCGGATTTCAGGCCTTTTTGTTCCGAAAGATGTCGATTGATAGATCTTGGACAATGGTTAAATGAGTCATACAGTGTTCCTGTTGAAAAATTGTCCGATGAAGAAGTTCAAACCTTAGAGCAGTTGGTACATGAAAAAAACACAGAAGAAGAAAACGACGATTAATTTAGAGGAAGTGCTTGATCTGATGATTGAGTGGGCTTTTGAATGCGGTCAGATACTTAATACTCATCTTATCCGTTCTTATGAAGCTCCACTTAAGCTGATTGATAAGGGGGCCCACGGACTAGCAACTGAGGCCGATGTCCTGTCTGAAACTTATGTCATGAATGAGATCAAGAAACACTTTCCTGATCATAAGATACTTTCGGAAGAAGATTCTTTTACACGTGAACTTAAGATGGAAGGGGTTAAAGATGATGAGTATCTTTGGCTGATTGACCCTCTTGATGGCACTAATAATTTTTTTAACCGAGTGCCTTTTTTTGCCGTTAGCCTCGCCCTGGCCAAAGGTAGTACTACCATTGCCGGAGTTGTTTACAATCCTGTCACTTGTGAACTTTTTTATGCCATCAAAGGGGGCGGAGCTTATCTGGTCCGGATGGTGGGAGAAAAAGAGGTTCGTGTAAAATTGAAATCAAACAATAAGAAAGAGAAAGTTTTTAAGGAAGCACTTTTGTCGGCCAATCTTAGCAGTAAGCAGGTGGAGAAAGATTTGCTTAAAAGTTTTCCCGAAGTCCGGGCCATGCGCCGGTTTGGAAGTGCCGCCTTGGAAATGAGTTATGTGGCAGCGGGAATGCTGGATGCCTATTGGGAATACAAACTCCAACCCTGGGATATGGCAGCTGCCGGTCTCATTTGTGAGGAAGCTGGAGTAAAAATATCCAATATTAAAGGTGAGCAGTATGACCCCTTTGGCTCATCTGTTCTGACTGCTGATCCGGCCTTGTACGACCCTTTAATGAAGATCCTGAACAAGTAATAATTTCTTTGCTTTGACAAGAATTCTGATGGGTTAGATAATAAACCCAGCAGATATATAAATACTGCCGCAGAACTATATCCACGGAGGGGTTGTGTTCGATTCCGTTATTAATTATATGGATAAGTTTGGACCGGAGCTTTTGGTTATCCAGTTCGGTTTTCTTGTTATCCTTTCAACTCTATTTCTTTGGCTATGGTTTTCTAATCGTAGAAAGTATCACAATCTAAAACATGCTATTCCGGCAAATGTTGTGAAAACTTATCTTGATTCAATTATCCAGAATTCAACTGCGCTGAAGTCTTCTCTTTTTAGAGGAGGCGGCATGGATTTGAGCACGAGTGTTCCGTCCGTAATGCCCCTTACCAGTTTAATCGGTGGAGAAGGTTTGGCAGTCAATGGAGCTCCTTCAACGGCCTTGCTGGAAGAAATAAATCAAAAGAAAGCCATCATTGCGGCTCTTGAGGCTCAGTTAGCTTCATCCCAGAGTGCACAAAGAGAAATTGAAGGTAAATTCAATCAAACCAAAAATCATTTGAATTCAGCGGAAGCTAAAATCAAAGAACTTGAGGCTCTTTTGGCCGCAGCTAGAAATGCTGATTCCGGCGCCGGTGGTGGTGCAGGGGATGCGTCCCTTAAATCAGAAATTTCCATGCTAACTAAAGAAAGAGATGAAATCAGAGATCGTTTAAAAGAATTTGAAATTATTTCTGATGACCTGGCAAATCTTAAGCGTCTACAACAGGAAAATGAGCAACTCAAACGTTCTCTGGCAGCACAAGGCGGCGGTGTTCCGCAAGCTCAGGCGGAAATTCCTGCAGCGGCACCGAAAGAGATTGATCCTAATAATATTCTTAGTCAGACAGATGTTTCGGATCTTTTTGAAGATCTGCAGCAGCAAGCAGAAGCAGCTGCTGAAACAGATAATTCAGCATTGGAAGAATTTCTATCCACTCCGGAAGAAGATACTTCCGAAGCTGATATGCTGGCCGCGATGAATGAACAGAGTTCACCTGAAGAAGATAACAAACCAAAATCAGAGAAGACTTCCGAAGATCTTCTTTCTGAGTTTGAAAAAATGCTGGGGTAATGATGAAAT
This sequence comes from Bacteriovoracaceae bacterium, assembly GCA_023701435.1. Taxonomy (GTDB): domain Bacteria; phylum Bdellovibrionota; class Bacteriovoracia; order Bacteriovoracales; family Bacteriovoracaceae; genus Peredibacter. The sequence goes on from JAMPXB010000011.1 coordinate 105,215, forward strand.
TAGTTTCCTTGATCTGCTTAATGGGAATCTCAACTGTATCATTTGCCGCGATTGAAAAAAAAATCCAGCTGCTAAAAGAGCCGGGTGGTAAAAACATCAACCTTCAAAAAGAAGATGTTGTGACTCTTGAGCGTCTTGAAAATATGTTCGCCATGGACGCTAAAACTCCCGGACTCCAGGCCATGTTAAAAAGACACAGCTTCAAGCATAAGCAAAAAGCCGTTCCTGTTTTAATCAAAGTCATGAAACAAAGTAAGTATCCTGAACAGAATCGTTGGCATGCTACGATGCTTTTGGCCCAGATTATGGGCAAGAAATCCGCTCCATTTATCGCAAAATTTGCTGACCATCCTCACTGGATGATGAGAGTGGCATCCCTTAAAGCTCTTTTAGGACTTAAGCAGGATGACTACCACGGCGTTTATTCCAAGGCCCTTCGTGACCCTTCACTTATTGTAAGAGTTCAGGCCCTGGATAATATTTCTCAGCTTAAAATTTCTGCCCTTGCACCTAATGTCTGGAACATGATGTATGACCAGACAAACTACACGGGTGAAAAAGGAGCTCTTAAAAGAACTTCTATCGTTAAAAGCGTGATTAGAACTGTTGGTGATCTGCGTTTTGAAAAGGCGAGAAAACCGCTGGCAAAGTTGATTCAAAAGCCAAAATATCAGGATTTAATTGATGAACTGGATTACTCATTGGAAAAAATAACCGGCGAAGTATCACCGAATTCAGTCGAGCAAAGAAGAAAGTTCTGGTCAAAGGTGGCTGTAAACGAGAATCGGAAAATCTAGAAACCTGAACTTTCCAATTGTTCTTTTTCCCGTGCTTTATCGATTTCTTTAAGCTTGTTATCAGTGGCTATGAGACGCTCAATTCGGTAGAGCAGGGTCTTCTCAGTAATGCCATCGGTAGGAGTTTCTTTCCATCCCTGTAGGAAATCCTGTTCAATTAACTGGCGTTTATAGATGGTTACTTTGGAGACTTCCCGGCCTGTTCGATAACCTTTCACCACATTGACAACCAATTTGAATTTGGCAGCCTTGACGGCATCAGAAGAGCCGAATGAATCGGTGAAATTCACTTCCAGCGTATTATCCATCCAGCGGGTCTTGATGAAGCCGGCTTCCTGGTTTTGTTGTGCAATATCAAACTTCCTCATGACCTGAATGACGGCCTGCCAGGTCTGATTATAGTCGGCCTTATAAATCTTTGTCGGGATTTCAAGTTCTTCAGTCACCTGACGGAATTTTTCATAGCTGGCGCAGCCGCTTAAAAAGAGCATCATTGTGATTAAAAGATAAAATTTCATGACTTTTATGTTATCAATGAATCATATAAAAAGAAATTCTTTTGGATGAAACATGGACCACAAAAACCTCTTTACCCAAGTATTATTGACTGAAGCCGAAGCTCTTACTAAGGCTGCTTCTCGTTTTAAAAAAGAAGAAGCCCAGAAGCTGGTGGGTTTGTTTGAACTTCTGGCCCATACCGGTGGGAGTTTAATCATTTCAGGGGTAGGGAAGTCAGGTCTCATTGCTCAAAAGATCGCAGCCACTTTTTCTTCACTGGGTTTACCTTCTTTCTTTCTACATCCAACCGAGGCGATGCATGGAGACCTGGGACGAGTGACCAAGTCAGATGCCATTGTCCTTATCAGTAAATCAGGGACCACTGAAGAGCTGTTAAATATGCTTCCTTATGTCTCTATCCCACAGGAAAGAATCATCGCCTTGGTGGGTAAAGCTGATTCTCCCATTGCTCATAAGTCAGGCATTGTTCTTGATGCTTACGTTGAAAAAGAGGCCTGTATCAATGACCTCGCTCCCACTACCAGTACCACTGTGGCCCTAGCCTTTGGGGACGCCATGGCCGTGTTGTATGAAAATGTAATGGGTGTTTCCAAAGAAAAATTCGCGGTTAACCATCCGGCCGGTCTTCTTGGGAAATCCCTTTCTTTGACGGTCGATCGTTTGATGATTCTTGCGAAAGATTGTCCTCACATTTCTGAAGCTTCAACTCTTCAGGACGCTATTCTCGCCATGACACAAAAACCAGTAGGGATGTGTGCCGTAATTGATGGCAATAAACTTGCGGGTATTTTAGTGGAAGGTGATATTCGCCGTGCCTTCGCCAAGAGTGCAGATGCAATTAAGACTCCTGTGAAAGAACTGATGACCAAGAATCCGACTTCTCTGACTTCTGCTACGCTGGCCTTTGATGCCCTTAAAACCATGGAGAGTGGTCCACGTCAACTGAATGTTGCACCAGTGGTAGATGACCAGGAATTTAAGGGTGTGCTTAGGCTTCATGATTTATTTAAAGCGGGATTCAATTCTTCTTTAAGCAAATAAAGTTCATAAACATAAAGGTAGACGCTACCTTTTCTCCCGATACCAAGTAATCAAAAGTAAAATCAAAAATATTCCTACGAGCGGGAAGACCCCGTACGTCTGGTAGATGGTTGCTTGGCCTGTTCCGAGCGGTACATTCACATCCAAAATGCCCTCTGTACCCACGTCCAGTCTTTTGGATTCTGAACCATCAGGATAGATGACTGAAGAAATTCCGGTATTGGTACTTCTGACAATGGGTAATTGAAATTCCAATGCCCGCCATTTGGTTAAGAATAAATGCTGGTGCGGTTCGGCCGTATCGCCGTACCATGAGTCATTGGTATGATTGATAATTAAATGATTGTCTCCCCACTGATTGAGAAGGTTTCTCATGTAATTGGATTCCAGGATCTCATAACAAATTGGAGTCACAAATCGCTCGCCACCTTTTAGTTCCATTACTGGCGTGCCCTCGCCGCGGGCAAAGAGGGAAACCGCCGGTACAATGGAAACGATCTGACGATTAAAGGGACCAAAAGGAAGGGTCTCTCCGAATGGAATCAAGATGTTTTTGTGATAACTCGTCTTAACTTTGTTATCACTGAGCAAGATGGAAGAATTAAAAACGCTCTCGATGTAATCAAATGGCGACTTCGTCATGTCTTGGTCATAACCACCAATCAGCATCTCAGAACCAGTGGTCTTCATGATGTTTTCAAAAACGGGTGCAAGCTTCGTCTTTTGCCCATAGAAGGTATCGGGATAGGCGGTCTCAGGCCAGATTATCAATTTGGGTTCAAAGCCATTGGCGGTATTGGAGAGGTTCTCGTAAGTTTTATTAATGGCTTCATAGGAATTGGTATCACCTCTTTCCGAAGCAATCTTTAAAAAATTTCCAATATTGGCCTGAACAATTCTCACCGGCAGGGTCTTATCCGACTGAATGTCCTTCAATGGAAAAAGTGCATTGATGAGAACAAAAAGCGCCAGTGTCACCCACACTTGAGGCCGCAGTTTTTTGAGTGCCAATTGAGTGAAAGTTTCCAGCGCTACCCAGTAGGTTATAAAACTGAAGACGACCACCCCTAAGTAAGGGGTTAGTCCCAGATAGGGAGACATATTCAGCCAGGGGCTTCCGACGTAAGAAGGAAACTGCTGAGGAAAATAGCGTTCGATAATGGTCATTACCAAGGCCGTAATGAGAATGCCTTTTTGTGAATACCACTGAAACTCTGGCCGATATTTTTTCCAGAGCACATAGAGCCACCAATGGGGCTGAAGAATGAGAGAAAAGAGCAAGCCTAGGATGACCGAGACCACATAAGGCAGCTGACCAAATTCCCTTAGCGTATGGGGAATCCAATAGTAACCAACCAGATTGAGACCTAAATTATAGGCAAGAATGTGGAGGAGCGTGCTTTTTACGGTGGGAGCAACTTCTAACCGCCATAAGAAAAAAGGCAAGGCAATAAACAAGAGCGGGAGCCAGCCATCACCTAAAAAGGAAGGATAACAAAGGGCATAGAGCCCACCGGCGATAGTTGTTAAGGATAAAGAAAGAAGAAGAGATTTCATCTCTTCATTGTAGGTTAATTATTAGCGGTTTGCTACAGCACGAGTAGCTGGGGCTTTAAGTTTATTTGAAACTTCATCAGCTAGTTCAATAGCGCGACCAGCATCCAGTTTTCCAGCTCCCAGGATCTTGCCTTCAAAGTTTTTAACTTTAAGTGAAGAAGAAAGGATGATGTTTTTGATCTGATCATACTTCATTCCAGGGTGTTTTGATTTAATCAGAGCGGCTACACCAGTAACAAAAGCAGTGGCCTGAGATGTACCAGTCATATATCCAGCGCCATTACCTGGAATGGCCGAACGGATACGGTGACCAGGAGCTGCGATATCTACTGAATTTTTACCGTAGTTAGATGAAGGAATGATGTTCAAGTTATCATCATGAGCACCAACTGTAATGATGTTAGAAAGACCATAAGAAGCCGGGTAGTAAGCGTGGCGCTTCTCGTCAATGTTAGAGCGCTCATTACCAGCAGCAGCGATAACTAAAATGCCTTTTTTCTCAGCTTGCTTAAGAACACGAAGTTCTTCAACAGAAGCTTCCGGACCGCCGCCAGAATAATTGATCACATCAACGTTGTTATCAACAGCATACTGAAGGGCCTTAATAGTCGCGTCTAAGTTGGCCTGACCTGAAGCTTTTGGATTGTAGTATTTCAGAGCAAGGATTTTAACTTCCGGGAAAATAGATTTTACGATACCGGCAACGTGAGTACCGTGCCCGTGAGCATCTGATGGAGTGTAAGTTACTTTGCCACCAGAGAAGTCTACACCGTAATTATGAGCAGAGGCAGCTTTGCCTGGAATATAAATATTTTTGGCCAGAAAAGCGTGGTCACCTTGAATGCCAGTATCAACAACTGCAACGATGATGTCTTTGTTCTTTTTAAAAACTGACCATGAGTGCTTAAGATTAATTGAGGCCAGGTGTTTATCTGGATCGATACCCCAAGAAGCATAACGAGAAATCAGAAGTTCAGGATTGTAGGCAAGACCAGCAGCAGATGCTACTGAAAGATTTAAGCTGAGAGCTATCGAGAGTAGAGTTTTAACAGCCTTTTTCATTCCCAATCCTTACCACAGTTTAGATTCTAATGGAGAAACCTTCTGGTCTCTGTGTAAATATGTAAAGCAAGGATCTTGCCAAGAAGTCCTATGGGGTATTGAGAGGTTAGAGTAAAAGGGCCGTCGATTTTCTGTAAACTGTCTAAAAACTAGTCAAAAATCGGCCTACATGTTGTTTCTGAGCGATTATGACCTGTTAATTTCTGGGCGATTATGTCCCATTGGATAACTAGCTGGACTTCCTCAGTTTCGACTTATCACCATAATCATTTAATCTTTTCCGATCTGAGACTTTGCACTGAACCTTTCTGCCCATCAA
>JAMPXB010000032.1 GCA_023701435.1 Bacteriovoracaceae bacterium
CCGATCCCCAAAAGTGTATAGAAGTTAGACAATTCAGTGATCAAAAAAACAACACAGCAAAGCTGCTGATAAGTGGTTCGGATCCTTACGTCTTTCTGCAAACCAATTGAAAATAAGGAATTTTAGGAGCATAGGCCGGGAACCGCTGAGGCCTTAGGGTCACCCCAATTTGGCATTTCCTTTGCATCCTAACCTCAAAACCTAATTTTGAGGAGTTCCCATGAAGGCATGGAGACTAGTAGCACTTCTTTCATTATTTTCCGGCCATGTGTTCGCTCAGGAGCAGCTTGCTCTTAGGCTTAATGAGCAGGGGATGATGAAGATCCTTCGTATGGCCGTGCAATACAATACTGCTACTAAAGAGAGCCGTACGATTGTCATTCCTCAGAACATCTACAAATTCACGATTCCTAAATCTCAAATTCTTTCTAATCCTATTATTCCTGTTGTTAATGAAATAAGTGATTTGAATTTAAATAAGGACCTTAACTTCTATCTCAATACTTCAGATATTAAAGTTACAGGAGACGTGGACCAGAAGAGTCTTAAAATGACCATTCTGAATTCTACTGATAATGGATTTGATCTGCGTCTAAGTCTTGATCTTCCGCAAATCTCTATGGATGGGTCACGTCTAAGTTTATGCGAGGACAAGGATCGTTATTCTAAAAATTGCGGTAATGGTCTTAAAGCTTCACTCTCTCAATTAAACATTAAGACAACAGGCAAACCTGTTACAGTGACGGCCGTCCTCAGTCTGCGAACTGATGGGCAGGTGGCACGGGTAAAAGTGAAGTCGGTAGAGACCAATCTTGAATCAAGGAGTGCGCCAGGTCTTGATATCAATTTTAAGTCAGTAGACGTTCCACGTATTGCCATCGTCATCAATGGCCAGGAAACAGAACTTGATACGTCCCGGTTAAAAAATGAAATTCTTAAATATAAGACTTTTCTTTCCAAGAAACTCATAAGCTTCGTAGCTGACTTCATTGCCGGTGACCTGGTTGAAATGCTCAACGTTTATCTCGTTAACGCTGAAGTCGCGACATCTTATCAGGTGTACCGTAAAGATATGCCGGTCAAGTTTGATGAATTTCTGAGCTTCCCAAGACCTGCTCCCGCTGGATACTTGCGTTCCGCCATCTCCGAAATTGAAAAAAGAAATAATCCTATTTCAACCATGCTGGCCCAGATTTCTGAGGTGATCAGAAGTGCTCAGGTCGACATTGCACTTAAGAAGATTTCAACTCCTGAAAATAAAGATGTCGAACTTGCTGGTCTCGTGAATCTTGTTTTGAATGGACGTGGTTTAAATGTTAGAAATACTTTGGGTAATTCATTTCGCATCCTGCCTAAGCTTGATCTCACTGCTCACCGAAATAATGACATTAATCTTGCGATCTCTGAGCCAGTAATTAATGGAGCACTTGATCTGGTTAATTCCACCGGTCTGTTCCAGGAAGTTCTGGAAGCGGCGGCAAAAGTTCCGGGCGTATCAATCAATAATGTGAAAATGCACTTTAATGGTGATAAGAGCGTGGTAGCCGTTGTTAATGCTCAGGTTGATTTAAAGAAACTTGAATCGAACAGCATTGCTTCATGGTTTAAAAATAATATTGCAGCCTTCCTGGAAAGAAATAATAACAACTCTGTAATCTATTTCCCGATTGAGGTGGAAGTCATTCCATTCTTCAAGAAACTTGCTAATGGCGGAACAGGAATTGATTTAAAAGTTCTGTCTCCCTTCAACTATGCGGAACTTCCTAACCGTTTCAATTATCCAACCAATGTTCCTAAAATGAGTGAAATCGTTAAGGCGGGAGTCATGGACGAGTTGAGAGGATCACTCGAACCCCATACGAACAAAACTTACAGTGTTGATCTCTCTAAATTTTTGAACCAGGCGGGCGTTGAGTTTCTGCCGAAGTCGATCTCAATCAACCAGTCTTCATATCTACTGCTGAATATGGATGTGGTTGATATTAAGTTTAACAGCAAAAACCCTAATTTAAGATAAGGCCGAACAATGAAAAAGTGGACAGGATTTTTTTTAGCTCTGATCCTCATTTCATCGCAGGTGAGTGCGGAATCATTTAAGTCTCCGGACATCATTATTGATTCCAAGCTTGATTACAATTGGTCCGGGGTATTAATATCTAAATTTAGACAGATGTTAAAAAACAATAAAATGAATGATCCCTTCGTGGGCAAGATTGTTGAGCCGATTCTTGTCAACGAATCGACGATCGGTGAATACTTGCCGGCGAGTTCTAAGGCCTTCATGGAGAGTTTTGGCAATGCCGTAGGACTGCAAATGATTAAATCCGAGACCAAGGTCTGGATGCATGGTCTGTCTTATGATGTGAAAGGCTTTAAAACAAATCTCAAGGCCGGTCAGGCAATGGCCGACGGTCTAGTAATGGGAACAGAATTCTCTGCGTCTGAGGTAAGTCTTGAAGCCGATAAGATTTCCCTGACCCTGGTTATCCCCGGGAAAAATCCCAATGCTTCTCCCATTTTTAAGGTAGATATTTTACGTCCTGTTATCCGTGCCTCTGAAGAAAATTTGATCAACTTTTTTACCCAGATCAAAATTCAGGACAATAAAGACTTCTTCAAACTTCAAATTCAGAAGGCCAACTTTGATAAAATGGCAAAGGGACTTCTTTCCAGGCCGCAAGATATTCACTTGGATTTTGAAAGAATCATTATCCCTGAAGTCAGTCTTAAAGTAGGCAATAAAACAGTGAACTTTTCTCCGGCGAAGATTGAACAATTGATTCGTGACAACCAATCGGCCATTAAAGGAATGATCCTGGCCCAAGCTGCCCATGTTTTAAAATCAAACACGACTGAAGCTGCTTTTCGTGTTTTGGAACAAGTTAAAATCAATAAGGAACATTGGATCAATACAGATACAATCCAGAGTCAAATCATGATCTCCCGTTTTAGTACGACCAGTTCGGGTGATAACATTGAAATTAATTTGCCGGGAGATTTCTGTACCAGTCAAAAATTTAATCAATTAAAAAAACAATGTGTTCACAGCAAAGTTACAAAAACATCAGATACTCGTCTGACCACAAAACTTCATAATGAGTCGGTCTTTGTCATGAAAGACCTGATGGACCGCGGAGAGGCCAATATCGTGGCAAGTATTTCTGAAGATTATTTGAATAAACTTCTGGTTGCCACATACGATGCCGGTCTTTGGAAAGCGGCACTCGATGAAGCTGGTGTAGAGCTTGGACCAAATAAAGTAACGATGAGAATGGATAAAAGAGGGGAGTCTGGAACTCTTATAATGGATGTCATTTACAAGCCTTCTAAAATGGAAAAAATCATCACTGGTTCAAAACAGATCCGCTTCCCGTTGGTTCTTGAAGTTGCCGTAAGAATTGAAAAAATTGATGATGAACCAGTGGTCATTGTTCGCCTGAATGATGTGGATACTTCTGATGAAACACTGATCTATGGTCGTCCTGAAGAAAATCTAATCAGCACCGTTCAGGATATTCCGCGCTTTAAGAACAAAGTAGCAAACACGATCCGCGAGAAATTAACGGCCTTAAGCCAAAAAGACCTGATTGAACTCAGATACCCTGAACTAAGAGGACTTGGATTGGATAAGGTTGATTTCTTATCAGATGGTAATGGCAGAATGAATGCGATTATGCGCCTGGAAGACTTACTGGTTGAAAACTAGTAATAAACCTGGGCCTTGGCCTGCATGAAAGAATATAAGAAGACAGCATTTGGGTCGTTGGCAACACGGCCCAATTCTTCTTTGGCCTTATCTACTACTTCCTGATCTACATACTTTTCATGCACTAATTGATCAGCAGCCGAGAGCAATAGATCGGTCCAGAAAAGAATGGCCTGCTTTCTTAAGGCGGGCTGTCGGTTGTCAAAGTGCCATGTCTTAACTTCTGTTTTAACTTGATGGTAGCCAACCTGAGTCAGGAGATTTCCTAGTTTGGCCCCAATGAACGGATCACCTGCATGATCATACTGGTAATCATTAAAGGCCATCCAGTATTTCCAGACATTCGGAGAGTAGGGATCTAGGAAGAAGGAAGAATTCATGACCTCGGTCACAACAATCTCAGCTCCTGGGCGAAGGACACGTCTGACCTCACTCAATACCTGAGCAGGGTTTGGTACATGCTCCAGAATCCAGCATAGATATGCAGCATCGAAAGTTTGAGCTTCAAAACTTAAATTATCGGCGCTCATCTTCATGAACTCATACCGATTGGCGGCACCGGGGAAAGAGGCCATGTGTTTTTTGGCGGCTTCGACCTGTTTATCATTCAGATCAATCCCGGTGACATGGGCCTTGGGAAAGCGGCGAAGTATAATCTCTGTTTGAGCTCCGACACCGGAACCAACTTCCAGAATCTTTTTTGCGTTGGAGAAATTGATATTTTGAAAAATGGAGTATTCGGCAAACTCCGCCTGCGTCCGGAGTCTTGCCTGTTCAGTCTCAGAAAAACCATGCAAATAAGGAAATTCGGATGCTTTACTCATTTATTTCTCCACGTAGTTCAATGGATTGTTGGCAAAAATTTTAGCGGAAGTAATCATTTCCCGCAAAGAGATGCCTGCAACATAGTTACCAAAAATGGCAAAGTTTTCTTCTTTTTTGGCCAGTTGATGAAGCTTCTTAATACTCAGGTATCTTTGAATATCGTAAACAGGAAGCGCTTTTTCCCAGTAGGTATTTTCCATATGGTCGATATCTTCGGGAAGGAAATCCCGATTGAGAGACTTTATGTCAGATATAATATCTTCTTCAGTACACTTCTTTCTGGAGATAAAAGTATAAGAGTAAACATTCTCATTATTATCCGGAAAGATGGCCTTATTATTTATGACACCAATGGAATTTAAACCGCTTCCTAATGGAATGAGGGCCCCAAAAGATCTTTGAATAGCCTTAATTTCTCGCTTCATAAATACAGTAACGCTGGAAAGCTGCTGATACTTGATTCTGCTTAATTCTGTACTAATCTCAGGGCGTACTTCACGAGTCAGTTCAGCTGCTGTAATAGCGTCGGTACAAAGGATCGTATTACCTTTGATCTCAAACTTTTCTTTGTAATTTAATTTGATGTTTGGTTTTAGGGATTCGGCCAAACGATTAATGAGAGTCTGCATTCCCCCCTCAAAACTCACTGAGCCGGAAATTTCAAGACGTGGTTTTGATTTCTGTCTTTTAATGGCGAGTTTAATGAAGTCCCAATATGAATTAAATTGGGCAACATGAGAAAAATCGTAAAAAACAGATTTGAAATGAAGATTTTCAGTAGGGGTAGCGTATATGCCACCTAACACAGGGGCGAGGAATTTCTGGATATTTTCCTCACCAATCAGCGGTCTGAAAAATTCAGCAACGGTAAGTCCATCAGATATAAGAGGTGGTTTCTTATGACCATTAATGGCCAGTTTTGAGAGGATCTTTAATTGAACTGGTCTCTTGAGTTTGCCATTAATCATCAAAAAGCGTTTTAGCTTTTTAGTGGCCGGCAGCGGTTCAAGTTTAAGGTTCTTTAAAAGATCCATTCCGTCCGCATTCATATACAAGGCATTTGCACCTGTCTCAATCAAGCCAGCAGATGTTTTTTTTGTATGAATTTTACCGCCAACTTTGTTGGATCGCTCATGGATGGTTACATGATAGCCCAGGTCTTTTAAATAATACCCTAAAACCAGACCTGAAAAGCCTGCTCCCCAAATAGTGATGTGCTTATCCTGTGGGTTGAGTCTTCCGATAACTCTTTTCATATTTAATTATTCTTTAAAAAATCTTGAAGTTCACCAGACTGAAACATCTCAGTGATGATGTCATTGCCTCCGATCAACTTTCCGTTTACGTAAAGTTGAGGGTAGGTCGGCCAATTAGAAAATTCTTTCAGGCCTTGGCGTATTTCAGGATCGTTAAGGATATTGAAAGTTTTGAAAGGAACGGCCAGGTGCTTTAAGATGGCCACAGAGTTAGCCGAGAAGCCACACTGAGGCATCTCTGAGTTACCTTTCATGAAAAGAACAATTTTGGAGCTCTTTAAAAGCCCGTCGATTTGTTCATTAAGTTCTTTTGATTTATCAGCTTCTAAGATTTCTGAAATATCATTATTTAATACATTAAAAGATGACATATTTACCTCGTTTGAAATTTTTCTTTAGTATAAGTTTGCAATTTGACGGCATGAATTCTTTGTTTCAATTCATCCTTCAAAAGATTCATCAGCATCTGATGCTGTTCAATAAGCATCTTCCCTTTGAAGACATCACTGACGACTGTAATATCCAGGTGATCGCGCGTGCCGGTCATGTCTTCAACAATGACCTGTGCATCAGGGATTCCCGCTTTAATGATATCTTCAACAAATTTAAAATCATTCATGATTAACCCTTAGGGGCAACCGCCCAAAAACTGGTGATAAATGTGAGAATTCTCAAAAGAAACGTCGTGTATCCCAAAATCCTGTGCTTCTTACGAATTCCAGGTTCATTGGCGAGCATCTTTTTTCCACTGTGGACCATAAAACCATAAAGTATCACTGTGGCGACGGCAAATGAAACGTGAACGTTTAAGATCAAGGGATTTGTAATGGCATTAGAAGCTTTAAGAATGGCCGAACGACTAAGTTCAACTTGCAAGATCAGAATAATGTCCCAAATCATTGCAATGCTCATTAGTTTGACATGAAGTTGTCGGCGTCTTCTGGCCACAATTCCTGCAAGCATAAGCAAGACAATGCAAAGTGATTGAGTTTGCATTAACCAGGTTTCCATTATTCCTCTTTGAAAAAATCTTTTTAATGCAAGTTAGCATAATTGACGAAAGTCTGCCTATTAATTTATGGTAGAACACTCACATGTCACTTCGCATAAAGGAATAAAATGGGTCTTGGATCCTGGGCCGCTATTGATATAGAAACAACTGGGGTTCATCCTGCCACGGACGAGATCATTGATCTTGGTTTTCTTCAATTTGAAGGAACTAAGCTTATTCGATCTTATTCATCCTTAGTCCGACCGGAAAACACGGTATCTTCATTCATTACTAAACTCACCGGCATTACCAATGAGCAGCTGAAAAAGGCGCCTTTGTGGTCGCAAGTTGAAACGGATCTGCTAAGTCTGGAGTCCCATTCGCTACTGGCCCATAATGCAACTTTTGAAGAAAGTTTCTTAAAGCGCTATTTTGACAAGATTCAGCAACCTGCCGGGCGGGAAAGTTATCACGATTCCATGTACTATCTGGCCCTGCTGTTTCCTGAAGCATCCACTCTTAATCTTGAATTTTTCATTAACCTTTTAGGCATTGCCGAAAAGGAAGAGCACCGAGGTCTGGCCGATTCACGAGACCTGCTTAAAACATTGTTGCTTTCGACGTATCTGACCCATCAGGACCGCGAATTCCGCTTGAAACTAATGGAAATGTTTCAGGAATTTCCATCGGAATTTTTCTACCGGAAATTTTTCATGCTCTCGGTGGAAGAATTGGAGGAAATAGCCACTGAAATTGATTATCCATTAGTGGAAGGGGCCAAAAATTATTTGTTATTGCATAAGGCTGAGCCGGTTAAAGTGGATCGCTTTGACCGCTTCCAGCGCGACTTTTCAGGCCAAAATATTCAAAATATTTTGCGTGCAGAAAAAGATATAAATGTAATCCTTCCCTACTATAAGCACCGTGATGCCCAGGAAGCTCTTTCTGTCAGGGTGGGGCAGGCCTTTAAAAACGGTATCCATGCTTTAATTCAGGCCCCAACCGGTACTGGTAAGACCATGGGTTACCTTTTGCCTTCTTTTCTTTTTTCCTTGAACTTCAAAGAAACATGTTTGGTGGCAACCGGCACCAAAACCCTTCAGGATCAGGCCTTGTCCAAGGACGTTCCGCAGGTCAAGCGTCTGCTCAATCTTGGCGATGAAACCAAGGTCGTTAAGTTAGTGGGATCCAATAACCATCTTTGTGAACTTCTCTTTAGAGAAGACCAGGAAGAGCGCTCATTTATAACTCCTTTTGGTGAGATTTTTGCCAAGGCCTATTTTGAAATGCTCTTTTTTTATAACTCTCGGGTGCCATATGAAAGAAAGCTGACCCGGGAGCAGATTCCTTTTATTTTAAAAAAATTAACATCCGAAATGGCCGAAAAAGAATCGGCTTTGGCGGTGGACTACCGGGCCTGTGCCGGTCAAAATTGTCCGCTCGTTAATAACTGCTCTTATGTGCAAGGTTTACGGGAAGCCAAGGAAGCCAAACTTATCATTGGTAACCACGCTCTGATGCTCAACTGGCCAAGGAGCATTCCTCGTCCTCAATACATAGTAGTGGATGAGGCCCATCGATTGGAGCAAGAAGCAACCAAGGCCTACAGCCTTGAAGTTCAACATCGTAATATTGAGTCTCTTCTTAAAAACTTGCCTCAGGGGATGGGTGCACTCATTTATCTTCTCTCCAGTATTGAAGACGAATTCCAGGTGGAAAACACCATCTCCAATTTGCGAGAACAAACCCAATTCAACTTGAAAATGCTACGGGATCATTTTGAAAATCTTCCCGGTGTCATGGAAGCCTATTTCAAAAAACTTCCTAATTATAGCCCGGCCTATTCAAATGAATTACCTTTTCCTAAGAAAACGGAATTAAAAGATCCGCTGTCGGCCGCGATCTTGAATCATATCGAAAGCATGAGCTTTATCTTTGAAAATCTCTATAACCTTTACATGCCTTATATGTCCCGCTGGGAAAACAAAGACTTTAAAGGTGAGACTCAAAAGATGAAGGCGTGGGCGGTCTTTGAAACCAACTTTGGTTCACTAGAAAGACTGGTGACGGCCTTCAAACATTACCTGGAAAATCCGTCTGACTGGTCGACCATTCTTAAATATTCTGAAAATGAGGGCTACAGCCTGGAATCTTCTCCTATTGATGTGGGAAAGAAAATTCATGATGAACTTCTGGTGACCAGTGCCTCAGTAGTCTTCACTTCTGCCACCTTGGGAAATGCTTCCGGTGACTCTGGTGTCCAAGGCGTTGAATGGATGACTGGATATACTTATCTTGCACCAGAAAAACGTTTTAAGGCAGGCCTTTATCTGGATGCTGTTTATGACTATAAAAACAATTCAAAAGTCTATCTTTGTCCGGATACCAGAAATATCTCGGATCCCTTGTTTGTTCCTGATTTACTCAAAGAAGTGAATCCGCTTATCACCAAGCTCGGCGGTAAAACGCTGCTCCTTTTTTCATCCCGGCTTCGCTTTGAAATGGCGACAGATATTCTGCTTCGGGAGTTTGAAGGAAAAATTCCGGTTTTTGTTCAGGGGTTGGGTAAGAATGTGGTGGAAGAGTTTAAAAAAGAAGCTGGGGCCATTTTGATAGGTATGGAGAGTTTTGGAGAAGGAATTGATATTCCCGGGGAAAAACTATCTTTCATCGTGGTTGATAAAATTCCGGATGTTCGCCAGGATCTGGTCATTCAAAAGAGAAGGGACTTTTTCGAATTTAAATTTGGGAATGAATTTAACGATTACTTCCTGGCCCATCGAACTCGCTCGCTTCACCAGAAGTTTGGGCGTCTGCTCAGAACTGAAAATGATCACGGAGCAATCTTGCTGGTAGATAACCGGATTAAGCGCTGGAAAGGCGGCACACTGCGGACTTTTCAGAAGCTGATGGAGCCTTACCAGATTCTTTCCATGCCTCTCAATGAGGCCACCCGGGAAATTGCTGATTATTTTAAGGTCTGAATTAAAAATTCTTTTTAAGATTTTTAATAACCACTTTTTGCTCCCCATGAAGCAATTGATAGGGGATTGCATAGTGTTTACTTAAAAACAGTTCAACCGGACTCTCAGCGATGGCATGAGATGAATCGAATTCATAAAGACAAAGATGACTGGCGGACAATAAATTACCATGAAGCTTGAAGTCAGTGAGCTCTCGGGTTGTAAATTCAGCGTAAATAACCTTTTCTGTGGGCGGCCCTTCATAAGTCCAATCATTATTAGAACTCATGAGAACAATGGGGGTTCTTCCTGTTGCGTCGAACTTTCGGCTCAAGGTGAAAAGGGCCGAAGTGCTGATGGCCGGGGATGTTAGATAGTGCTTTGCGCTAAATGGTCTTGTGAACTCTTGAGTGGTCTGTGAGTTTTGAAAAGTGTAGTGCAATTCCTGATTCGCAGTGTCAACCTTGTAAATTTCCTGAGCGTATTTATTACCAATAGATTTTTCAATTCTACAAAAAAGTGGTGTGAAATGATTACTCATTTCATAGCGAATGATGATCTTTAAAAATTCTCCTGTCTCAATCCTTGAGAGAACCTCTGCGTATACATGGTAGCTTTGAGTCTCTGGGAAAAACACCAGCTTAAAGTTCTCTTGGGAATAATTTACTTCTTTTTGATAATAGAGATATGAGCCTTCAAGAAGTATTTCTGCAATTTGTGACATGTATTAAAAGTAGGTGATCAGCTTCTACCTGCCAAGCGAGACCGTATTGCGCCCCGCGTCCTTATATTATATAAATGAAGTGCAGAGTTTCAATTGAGAATAGGCATTCAAAGTGCTAATTTAACTTCGTCTTACTACGACATTACGAAGGATTTCCATGATCAAAACATCTAGAGGTTTGGACATCCCCATTACGGGCAGTCCAACACAACAAATCTCATCTGGCAGTACTGTTCGATCAGTAGCTGTCTTAGGCGAAGATTTCCACGGAATGAAACCAACCATGCTGGTGCAGGTTGGCGATAAAGTCTTAAAAGGCCAGGTGCTTTTTGAAGATAAGAAAACTCCGGGAGTCTTATTCACTTCACCTGTTTCAGGAACGATCAGAGAGATCAATCGAGGAGATAAAAGAGTCTTCCAATCGGTTGTGATCGATGTTTTAGGTCAGGACAAAGCGACCTTTAAAAGTTTCCAAAACAAGGGGATTGGAGCGTATTCTGCTGAAGAAGCAAGAAAGCTCTTGATTGAATCTGGGGCTTGGACTTTCCTCCGAACTCGTCCGTTCTCTAAGACTCCGGCAGTTGATTCAGTTCCTACTTCTATTTTCATTAATGCGATGGATACCAATCCTCTTGCTGCAAATCCTGAAGTGATTTTAAGCGAGCGCATGGATGATTTTAAAGCTGGCGTAGAAGCTCTTTCTCGTCTAGGAACAAAAGTTTTCGTCGTAACTGCTCCTAAGACGGCCGTTGATGTGAAAAGCATTGCGGGTGTAAAACATGAACAATTTGCTGGCCCACATCCGGTCGGTAACGTGGGAACACATATCCATAATCTTGATCCAGTTTCTGCTTCAAAGACGGTTTGGCATGTGAACTACCAGGATACAATTGCTATTGGACATCTTTTCAAAAATGGAGAAATCCTAAGTGAGAAAGTGGTCGCCATTGCTGGTCCTGAAGCAAAGAATCCTCGTCTTGTTCGCACTCTTCGTGGAGCGAACATTGCTGACCTGACCAATGATGAAACTAAATCAGCTTCGCAAATTCGTTACGTTTCAGGCTCTGTCCTGGGCGGAAGAATTGCTGCTGGCCCATCAAATTATGTTGGTCAGTTTCATTCTCAGGTAACTCTTTTGAAAGAAGGGCATCACAGAGAATTTCTTGGTTGGCAGTCCCCTGGGTTTAACAAGTTCTCAATTAAGAACGTTTTTCTTTCTAAGCTTATGCCTGGTAAGAAATTTGCTTTTGATACCAATACTAATGGTTCAATCCGTTCAATCGTTCCAATTGGTTCATATGAAGCGGTAATGCCGCTGGATATCCTTCCTACTCAGCTCTTGAGATATTTGCTTGCTCAAAGAACTGACATGGCAGTGAGTCTTGGAGCGTTGGAACTCGATGAAGAGGATCTGGCACTTTGTACATTTGTAGATCCTTGCAAGAATGAGTATGGCCCGGTACTCAGAAAGAATTTAGATATTATCGAGAAGGAAGGCGCATAATGAAATTCCTTGAACACTTTTTTGAAAGTAAAAAGCCACTTTTTGATAAAGGTGGAAAGCTGGAAAAGTTTTATCCAGTTTATGAAGCAATCGATACGTTTGCCTTCACTCCTGACTCTGTAACTAAAACAACTGCTCACGTCCGCGATGCTCTGGATCTGAAAAGAACCATGATCACTGTGGTGTTTGCACTTATTCCTGCAATTCTTTTTGCGCTTTATAATACTGGTTATCAGGCGCACCAAGTTTTAGCTTCTGGAAATTTTCAGGCTGTAGGCTGGAGACATGACTTGTTTATGTCTTTGGGTCTGACTCATGATCCTTCCAGCATTCTTGCCAATTTCATTTACGGCGCACTCTTCTTTATTCCCATCTTCCTGGTATGTAATATTACCGGTGGTATTATCGAAGTTATTTTTGCCACAATCCGTAAGCATGAAGTGAATGAAGGCTTCCTGGTAACAGGATGGCTTATTCCTCTAATCGTTCCACCAACAATCCCTCTTTGGCAGGTAGCTATTGGTACCGCTTTTGGAGTGGTTTTCGGTAAGGAAGTTTTCGGCGGTACTGGTAAGAATATTTTTAACCCTGCTTTAATGGCCCGTGCTTTCCTTTTCTTTGCTTACCCAGCTCAGATCTCAGGTGATAAGCCATGGGTGGCCGTTGACGGTTTCTCAGGAGCCACAGCTCTTTCTCAGGCTGCTACAGGCGGACCTGAAGCTCTTAACATTTCATGGATGGATGCCTTCCTTGGTTTTCAGCCAGGTTCAATGGGTGAGACTTCAGAGCTTGCAATCCTGATTGGTGCAGCTTACCTCATTTATACAGGTATCGGTTCTTGGAGAATCATGCTTGGTTGTGTGGTTGGTCTCGTTGCGATGACCATGACTTTCAACGCTATTGGATCTGATACAAATGTCATGTTTGCTCTTTCGGTTCAGTGGCATCTGGTGATTGGTTCATTTGCTTTTGCAGCAGTCTTTATGGCAACAGATCCTGTTTCTGCCTCAATGACTAACACAGGGAAATGGATCTACGGAATTCTGATCGGTATGATGGGTGTTATGATTCGTGTTGTGAACCCGGCTTACCCTGAAGGTTGGATGCTTTCTATCCTCTTCATGAATGCCTTTGCTCCGACTATTGATTATTTTGTAATGAAAGCGAATATTAAAAGAAGGATGGCCCGCCATGTCTGAAACAGCTGGTAAAACCCTTACAGTCGCGGCAGTCCTTTGCGGGGTATGTTCAGTCCTCGTGGCTGGTGCTGTCGTAGTATTAAAACCAAAACAAGTGATCAATGCTGATCTTGATTTCAAAAAGAACGTTCTTATGTCTGCCGGGCTTTTAAAGCCAGGCACTGATATTAATGAGGCTTTTAAAGAAGTTGAACCTGTTGTGATTAACCTCGAAACAGGTGCAATTGCTGAAGGAGTTGATCCTAAAACTTTTGATCAATCTAAAGCAGATAAAAATCCTGATTATGTTCAGGAAATTCAGAAGACTCAAGACCTCGCAGGAATCAAGCGTCGTGCTAAGCTTCAGAAGGTTTATCTTGTAAAGAAAGATGGAACTCTGGATCAGATTGTTCTTCACGTTTACGGAAAAGGTCTTTGGTCAACAATGAAAGGTTTCCTTTCTCTTGATAAAGACGCTCTTACAGTCAGAGGCTTTAATTTCTATTCTCATGCCGAAACTCCAGGTTTAGGTGGAGAAATTGATAATCCAAAGTGGATAGCCCAATGGCCGGGTAAGAAAATCTATAATGAAGAAATGAAGCCAGCGATTGATGTCATTAAAGGTAATGTTGATCCAAGTATGCCGCATGCAGAATATAAGATTGATGGTCTTTCTGGGGCCACACTTACTTCAGTCGGTGTTGAAAACACATTCCTATTCTGGCTTTCAGAAAATGGTTATGCAAAATTCCTCACTAATGTGAGAAATGGAGAAATCCAATGAAAACAAAAGAATTATTACTTGACCCTGTAGTCAAAAATAATCCGATTGCACTTCAAGTACTTGGTATTTGTTCTGCTCTTGCCGTAACTTCTCAGCTTAAACAAGCTGCGATCATGGGTGCTGCAGTGATGATCGTTACAGGTATTTCAAGTGCGATGGTTGCAATGATTCGTAATAAGATCCCTAACTCGATCAGGATTATTGTTCAGATGACAGTTGCTGCTTCGGCGGTGATTGTGGCCGATCAGTTCCTGAAAGCTTATTTCTTTGATGTTTCTAAGCAGATGTCTGTTTACATCGGTTTGATTATTACAAACTGTATTGTGATGGGAAGAATGGAAGGTTTTGCCATGAAAAATGGTCCATGGGCCAGTTTTCTAGATGGAGTAGGTAACGGCTTTGGTTACGCTCTTCTCCTTCTTGCTGTTGGGATTGTTCGAGAACTATTCGGTTCTGGTAAGCTTTTTGGAATCTCTGTGATGAGCCTTACTACTGAAGGCGGTTGGTACCAATCGAACGGTCTTCTATTGTTGCCTCCGAGTGCGTTCTTCATTATTGGCGTTTTGATCTGGATTCTGAGAACTTTCAGACCAGAACAAATTGAAAAAGAGTAAGGTGAGTTATGCTTGAAGAATATTTAAGTCTATTTATCAAGAGTGTCTTTATTGAAAATATGGCCCTGGCTTTCTTCCTGGGCATGTGTACCTTTTTGGCACTCTCTAAGAAAATTGAAACGGCTATTGGTTTGGGTATCGCAGTAATTATCGTTCAGGCAGTTACTGTTCCTGCGAATAATTTTGTATATAACAATTTACTTCGTGAAGGCGCTCTTTCATGGGCCGGCTATCCTGAAGCAGATCTTTCTTTCCTTGGACTAATTTCCTACATCGGTGTGGTTGCTGCAATCGTTCAGATTCTGGAAATGGTTCTCGATAAGTACGTTCCTGCTCTTTATAATGCCCTGGGAATTTTCTTGCCTCTTATTACAGTGAACTGTGCCATCCTTGGTGGATCATTGTTCATGGTTGAAAGAGACTATACTTTTGGACAGTCTGTCGTTTATGGCATTGGTTCCGGTACTGGTTGGGCGCTGGCGATTGTGGCGCTTGCAGGTATCCGTGAAAAGATGGCGTATTCTGATGTCCCGGTAGCTCTTAGAGGCTTAGGAATCACATTCATTACTGCTGGATTAATGGCCATTGTATTTATGGCATTTGCGGGAATTCAATTATGAGTGAAATTTTATTATCTGTATCAATGTTCACGGGTGTTATCCTTTTCTTAGTGGTGCTCATCCTTGTTGCCCGTTCGAAACTCGTTTCAACTGGTAAAATTAAAATCAATATCAATCACGAGAAAGATATTGAGATTCAAGGCGGCGGTAAGCTCCTTACAGCTTTAGCAGCTGAGAAGATCTTTCTTTCATCAGCTTGCGGCGGTGGTGGAACTTGTGGACAATGTAAAGTCATTGTTAAGTCTGGTGGGGGAGATATCCTTCCAACTGAAACAGGTCACATTAATAAGCGTCAGGCTAAAGAAGGAATGCGTTTGTCTTGCCAGGTAACTTGTAAGCAAGACATGAAAATTGAAGTTCCTGAAGAAGTTTTCGGCGTTAAAAAATGGAAGTGTAAAGTTCGTTCAAATAACAACGTTGCTACTTTCATTAAAGAACTTGTGCTTGAACTTCCTGCCGGTGAGTCAGTTCCTTTCCGCGCTGGTGGTTTCATTCAGATTGAAAGACCAGCTGGACTTTCAATTGATTTCAAAAATTTTGATGTTCAGCCTGAGTACCGTGAGGACTGGGATAAATTCAATCTTTGGAAATACAAGAGCGTTGTGCCTGAAGAAACAATCCGTGCTTACTCAATGGCCAACTATCCATTGGAAGCCGGTATCATCATGCTTAACGTGAGAATTGCAACTCCTCATCCGAAAGCTCCTGAAACTGTACCTCCTGGAAAGATGTCTTCTTACATTTTCAACCTGAAGGCAGGTGATGAAGTCACTATTTCTGGTCCTTTCGGAGAATTCTTCGCTCGTGAAACTAAGAAAGAAATGATCTTTGTTGGTGGTGGTGCTGGTATGGCGCCAATGCGCTCTCATATCTTCGATCAGTTCAGAAGAATCAAGACTGACCGTAAAGTGACATTCTGGTACGGAGCTCGCTCTGTTCGTGAGATGTTCTACGTTGAAGATTTTGATGCTATCCAGAACGAAAATCCAAACTTCAAGTGGCATGTTGCTCTTTCTGAGCCTCAGCCTTCTGATAACTGGAAAGGATACACTGGATTTATTCACAACGTTCTTTTTGAACAGTATCTGAAAAATCATCCGGCTCCAGAAGATTGTGAATACTATCTTTGCGGACCTCCGATCATGAACCAATCGGTGATCAACATGCTTCTTTCTCTCGGTGTAGAAAGAGAAGACATTATGTTGGATGATTTCGGGGGCTAAGATTTTAAAATTTTTTATTCTCACATGCAGCCTGCTTTTAGCAGGCTGTTTTGTTAATAACGATCAAGCGCCTGTTCTCCATGTATTACAAGGGGACATTTTCGGCTCGTATTACATTGTAAAATACCGTGGTAATTTACCGCCTGAAAACTTTCAGTCTGAACTCGATCAGTTCTTTAGCGAGTTTAATAATGAGTTTTCAACTTATCAGAAGAATTCGGTCATCAGCGAATTCAACCGTTCCCGTGCTCATACTCCCTTAAAAGTTTCCCCTCGTTTTATTGAGATGCTCAAGCTTTCCCAGAAGTTTTATGAAGATACTGAAGGAGCTTTTGATCCCACCTTAGGGCCCGTGATTAAGCTTTGGGGTTTTGGTGGGGGAGAAAAGAAACAAACTCCTTCTGCTAATGACTTGAAAAGGGCAATGGAAGTCGTTGGTTTTCAGTTCATTGAATGGGATGAAAACAATCTGACGGTGTGGAAAACAAAGGATTTATTACAACTCGACATTAATGCTTTTGCACCAGGTTGGGCCTGTGATTTGATTGGTGAGATACTCCATAAAAAGGGTATTACAAATTTTATGGTCGACTTAAGCGGAGAAATCCTCTTTAAGGGCACTAAGGCTCCTGAGGTATCTTGGGTAGCAGGGATTGAAAAACCTTCCTTAAAGCACGCCCAAGGCGTTCAACAAGCCTTTAAAATCCAAGATCTGGCCATTTCGACCTCGGGTAACTATCGTCAGTTTTTCTCAGATCAAGGGGTTAGGAAATCCCACATTATTGATCCGCGTACTGGTCGGCCGGTAACCCATACAATTTCATCAGCTTCTGTCATTACCACGACCGGGGCAGCTGCGGATGCCTGGAGTACGGCCATGATGGTTTTAGGTTCACAAGGAATTGCCCTTTCAGAAAAAAATGGTATTAAAGTGCTTCTATTAGACGCAAAAAAACAGAATTTGTTTAATGAGATCTATTCGCCTTCAATGAGTCGCTTTATTAAGGACCATCAACTCTAAATTTGGTAAAATGGCTTCACCAATGCAAAGGGGCCAGAGGAGATTTATGGACATTTTAATTTTCACGTTAGGTGCATTTACTTCTGCTGTTCTCATTATGTCCGTCGGTATTCTTTTCAAGCGCAAGCCAATCCAAGGTTCTTGCGGTGGTATTGCTAATTTGATGGGAAGCTGTGATGTTTGTGAAAAAAAATCTGAATGTGTTGATAAAATAAAAGACTTAGCATCTCAGTGTTCCACTACGAAAGATTGCCACTAATACTCTGAAATTTCTGGCCCCGCTTTTGCTTCTCTTTAGAGGAGCGACGGAGGCCACAATGAAAAACACCGATCAATCAAAAGAGCAAAAACCAAAACACGAGGGCATGAATTATAATGACCGCTTGGATGGTTATGGTTTTGGTGAAGCAGAAAGCAGGGATAGTGATAAGGAGTATGAGCAAGATCCTCATTTCACCAAGCATTGTATAGACATGGGAGAAGGTTACCGTGCTCATCGGAACGAACCTTATACCAAGGATGAGTTTGGGCTGAGAAACCTTTATGGTCCGGTTGATCAGTACGTTTTCCGAAGCTATCACTTAGTCACTCGTGAAGAAAGGGCGGCCACTAAAGATGCTCCAGAAGAAGATGAGCAAAAAAAGGATTAGCCGACTTCTTCTTCTTCCAGGCTGAGCTTTAATATGTCTGCAACCTGATTCACTAACTGTTGGCGGGTGAAAGGCTTAACTACGATATGCTTTATCCCAAGCTCGATAGCCTGTAAGACATCTTCTTGCTGCAGGTATCCGGAAATTAAAATAATTTTTAATTTGTTGAATTTAACCGAATTCCTTAGTTGCCCAATGAATTCTATTCCTGCCTTGCCGGGCATGACATGGTCAACGATCATCAGGTCAAAGTCCTGATTGGCAAACTTCTGCATCGCCTGAGCTGCATTCGGAGCGGAAACGACTGAATGAAAGTTAAATGCTGACTCCAGAAAGATCTTTATTAGTTCACAAATCTTTTCTTCGTCATCAATGACCAACACATTCATGTCCTGGGCAGCTTTCCGGGAAGCAGTCATTACTGATTCTCCTTTGCTTTAAGGGCCGAGTGAATCGTTTTCATGACATCTTCACGGGTGAAAGGCTTTACAATCAGCCCGTTGATGTCCAGATCCTTTTTATCTTTGTTGTATTGATCAATCCCTTTGGAGCTGGTCATATAAAGGATCGGACCCATGTAGCCATGTTCGCGGGCCTTATAGGAGAACTCGCTGCCATTCATTTCCGGCATGTGAAAATCAGTCAAAATTAAATCAATATTCGCTTTCTTCAAGAAGGAGAGGGCGTCAGTAGGATCTGAGGAACCAATAAAGACAAAGTTTTCGTCAGCGATAAAAACGTTAAGGACATTGAGGATTTGAACTTCATTGTCCAATACCAGAATGCGTTTTTGTTTTTTTGAACCGGAAAGTGATCGGTCATTTCTGGTATAGCTATACACTTCAATAAGTGGAAGCTTGATACGGAAGTGGCATCCTTTATCGGAATTAACTAGCTCAATCCGTCCTTTGTGCGATTCTACGATCTTGGCACAGATCGATAATCCAAGACCCGTTCCATGGCCGGCATCTTTAGTCGATTGGAAAGGCTTGAATAGATTCTTCTTGATGGAGTCGGGCATCCCCGGGCCATTATCTGTAATATCGATGCAGGTTTGTTGATCAGTATCTGATTTAGAGAGAGTGATCTTAATCTCACCATCAGTAATATTTGCCTCAGTGATGGCATCGATAGAGTTCTTAATGAGATTAATAATGACTTGCTCAACTTTAATGCGATTAACGAGTGCAACCGAATGCTCTTTGAAGTCGCGCACAATGTTGATGTTGGCCTTCTTGGCAGTCGGAAGGATCCACTCAATTGCTGTATCAATGAGCTTGGAGAGATCACAGTACTCTTTCTGGTCTTCACTTTGGTGAAGGAAGTCTTTCATGTTCAATATGATTTGATTGACCCGCTCAAGAGAGTCCAGCACTGTTTGATTGGCATTTTGAAGCTGAGGTATCTTCGTCTGGACATTAGGGTGCTTCAGATAGTCTTTGATGATTTCTGAATGACCTGCAGCGATGGTAAGTGGGTTATTTATCTCATGAGAAATATTCGCCGTTAATTCTCCCAAGGTAGTCAATTTATCTGCCTGAAGAATTTGATGGTGGGTCTTCTTTAATTCTTCCAGCTGTTCCCGATATTTTAAATGAAGATTTGTTTCGACCGTTTTGTCATGGAAAACGATGGCAAAACTGGCCCCTCCTTCAGTTTGAACAGGAATGAGTTTCATGATGATGAAGTATTCTGTATTAGGGTCATGGGGGAGGTGTATTTTAATCTCGGGAGAGATTAAAACATCAAAGCTAAGTAGGGCCTTTGAAAGCCACTGTTCAATGTCCAGATCTGCAGAGTCACAAAGCTGGATCAGGTTCCGCTTTTGTTTCAACAGACGGGGAGGAAATTTAAAAAAGATACTAGCCTGGTTGTTAAAATAGACCAGTTCCTGTTTTAAATTGATGACAACAACAGGGTCAAATAAATATTCAAAATTTGAATAAACTGAACTCATACTTTCCCTAGAAAACTAAAGTATTGGGCTTCGATGGCATCAAAGTCCATCTCTTCTCCACACTTAGGACACTCCATCTTTGGTGCTTTACGGTTTTTTACCTGGTCCGACTTCAAGTGAACTTTGTTTTCCTTGTCGCAATTTTCACAGAAGTAGGGAGCATAAAAGGAGTTAATGGATGCGCCCTTACGGAAGAAACCATGAACCATGTTAATTTGCTCAATAATGATCTGTGGGCAATTGTTATAAGTAACATGGATGGATTCCGGGATTTTCTCCAGGAATTTAATCCACTCGCGAATTCCACAGGAATTAATCATGTTTACCTGATTGAAATCAAACGAAATATTTTTCTGCTCAAGACCAATCAGTTCCTTGAAGTCAGCATCTTCGTCAATTGCGCCGATGAGCTCAACATTTAGCTCGTCCTGAAGGATTTGCTTATTTATCTGTAGTCTTTTCACTAGGTACCTCTTGAAAGAAATGAAATGAACGAATTCTTTGTTTGTAACTCTTGTATCTTTTATTTTTTTCGATGATGCAAATAACCTCAGTTCTGAAGTCTTTGCGATAATTAATAATAAATTGATTGCTATGGAGAAAGGTGAGGTAAAGTCCCAGACCTGCACCGTCTTTCTTTTCCATGACAGTCTTTTCCTGAAAGCTTCGTTTTAAGCTGGCCATCAGAAGGTCATAGGAGAGGCCGCCAAATGAATCTTGAACAGAGAGTGCCACCCCTTTATTGTCCATGCCTAAGGTTACCTGGACAAGATCGGAGCCCTTCAAGAAGACCGGACTTTTACGGTCAACCGTATCTAAACCTTGCTCCTGTCGCTTTCGATTGGGACCCTTATAGAGGGAGTTGGAAATAAGTTCATTGGCCATCACCTGAATATATTCAATAGGTGAGGAGAAATAGTCATGAAAATCAAAGTGGCCAAGAGCATCTTGAATCATCTCATTGGTCTGTTTGGAATCAGATAAGGAGATGATTTTTACTTCGGCGTCACTCGCCATATAGGACTCTAGGCCCCAGATTTTTTTATTGAAGGCTTTTGTTAGATGATTGAAAACTTCCTGTGCGAAAACTCCATCATTAAGACCTACCAGGTGTTGCAGACTATATTTTTCCACCAATTGCATGTTCTCTTCGTTACTGTCACTGGAGAGGACATAGAGATAATACTTATCAATGGATTCGAATTCTTTCTCTCGCGCTAGAAATGATTCTTTATCACAGATAATAAAGTGTTGGCTTTGGTACTCGGCCAAATCAGGAGACTCATGGACACTAAAATTAGTGGCATTAGCCGCTTTTTTTAATTGTTCAAAGACCTTCGAATCATTCGTGTAAACCGCGACATGTGCATTCATGCAATTACCTTCATTGAAACGGCAGTTAAATCGTCATTTAGTTGGTTTTGTGAGGTAAAGACCCGTAAGTCTGCTATCACTCCTTCGATAATCATCATCGGTGTCCCCGTTCCGTGTTGAGCGAGGGATTTGATAAGTCGCCTCTGTCCAAAGGGGCTTCCATCAATATTTTCGGCCTCGGTAAGGCCATCCGTATAAAAAAAGATTGTATCATGAGTTTTTAACTCTAAAGCATGAGATTCAAACTTCGCATCCCATTTTTGGCCAAGTCTCGGACCATTCGCCTCAATTAGTGGGCGAAATTGGTCCTTACCCAATGCTCCTTCTCCACCATTAAAGAGAAGCGGGGGAGTCTGGGAGGAGTTAGCAAATATAAATTTACGGGTCTTACGATTGAAGCTGGCAACAAAACATGTCACTTGTATTTCTTTTCCCGCACCACAAACAGCTTGGTTCATAAAACGTAAAATTTCATGAGGTTCTCCCAGAATTTGAGGTCTGGTTTCCATGATAAAAGAAAGGCTGGATTTACAGCAGTTAATGGTGGCAGTCAAAAGGGCCGCCGGAACACCATGGCCTGTGGCATCGGCAATAAAGAAAACACGCCAATCTTCATGATCGTAAAAGCCCCACCAGTCTCCACCGCATTCAGTGGCAGGTTCAAAATGACCGTGAGTAGAGAGAATATTATCCGAAAGAGATGCCGGGGGAAAAAAAGAAGACTGAACAAGTTGGGCAACCATAACCTCATTTTCCAGGCGGGCCTTTTCCTTCATCTCTTGCATATACACAACTATTTTATCGGCCATATCATTGACCGAGTCACTCAGGGCGCCGACTTCATCATGGCCTTTAATCTCGACCCTCTTATCAAAATTACCCTTGGCAATTTCCTGAGTCATTCCAAACAAGGTCTCAAGTTGGGCCGTTAAAGGACGGGCCAGCAGCACGGAGAGGAACATCGCCGCTCCTAAAATAAAAATACCGTAAAAAATGGATTTGTTGATGAGGTAACTTGTAACGGCAAATGCCTTTTCCTGTGGGAGAGTTACAATATAGGCATAATTGAGAAGTGGATCGTAGTCATAAGCGTAAAGAACCTTTTCTGCATTGAGGTGAGCTTCTTTAACAGCTTCATTAATTGCGTTCTTGGTGATTGCTTCAAGGAGTGCTGTTTCTTCAGGATTTACTTCGGTCAGAGATTTATTTTTCCATTGATAAAACTTGGACTGGTAAGGGATGATAATTTTAACATCATAGGTAGGCTCATCTGCCAGATGATCTGTGAGAGCTTCAGTCGGATCTTCTTTATTGAATTTTAGAGAGGAATCAATGATTTCAAATTGCCCATTTCCTAGTTTTTGAGAAAGGATGATTTGTTCAGCACTGGCCTTATTAAGCATCGTCTCAAAAATGTAGGCACTTTTATCTTCCTTAAATGTTTTTAGAGCGATACCGACAAAAACAGTCAATGACAGGGCGATAAGAACCAACATAACCGTCAAAAGTTTAATCTTAAGAGGGAAACGTACCTGTCGCATGTTGGTGGCCATTCAAAACCTTTTTTATAGTAACTCTATTATATCCAAGCTTTGCGGTAATTTAAGCCTCCCCTTTTTACCTAGTTGCGGTCTGTTACACTATAGACATGACGACTGGAAGAATTGACCGAATATTAATGGGCCTGGGGGCCTTGCTGATACTCATCAGTTCTTATCAATTATTTTTCAAGCCCACAGATTCCTCTTCCGGCCTAAAACTAGGAACCCTCACATCCACCCTTTCAGTGGTGAAAACAAAAAATGCTCTTTCACTCGACTGGCGTGATGCCTCTCAGGGAAATGATCTGACCGAGAATCAGCTTATTTACACAGACAACGCTTCAAGTGCAGAGGTTTCTTTCACTGAAGGAAGTTCTCTTGAGATTGGTGAGAATTCACTGGTTAAATTAAAGGCTGCCAGTAAAGAACATTCCATGGATCTATCGAAAGGATTTGTTCGTGCCAAACTTGAAGGCGATAAACCTTTAAAGGTTCAAATGAATGGTGAAGACTATGTGGTGAGCGGTAGTAACGCTGATATTCAGATAAATTTGGAAGGCAAGAAAGGTGAGATTGGTGTTCTGACTGGTGAAGTGAAAGTTGAAAAAGATGGGCTGTCGGAAAATCTTAATACCCAAAGTGCCTTGGAAATCACCGATGAAGGACTGAAAAGAAAGGTCATTTATTTTAAGGCACTAAGACCTGTCAGAGGTGAGGTCGATTATATTTTAAATAGAATGGCATCAGTCCAGTTTGAATGGGAACCGAATGAATCGGCCAAAGTCATCGTTTCTCGCAAATCAAATTTAGAAAATCCTCAAATAGCTGAAGGAGCCGGGAGTTCGAGTTTGAATCTTTCAACCGGGCTTTACTACTACCGAATCGAAAATGCTAAAGGATCTTCACTCCTAAATTCTTTTAAGCTCGTCCAGGAAGTGCCTCCCAAGCTGATACGTCCTTTGAATGGAGATGAGATGTCTGTCCTGGAAGGTGAGGAGCAGGTTGTATCGCTCCAGTGGCAAAATCCAGAAAGGCTTCAATATGTCTTAGAGTGGGACGACGGTGAAGTTCATACTCTTTCAACATCTCTAGATCGAGCCGCTATTAATATTACCAACACCAGTTCTTTTAAATGGCGATTAAAAATACTTTCAGACAAAAGACCGGACGCCCTTTGGAGCGAATGGCAGGACGTGAAAGTTGTTGTGGTCCCGATTCCTCAAGTGCCACAGAATTTAGTTCCCCATGAAGTGGAGTTTCAGACGTATGAGGCTCCCAATGAGACGATTGATTTATCATGGGAGAGTAAGTCCAAGGTTGAGCTGGAGATTAAAGATCCTGCAGGTAAAATTTCTTCGTTCAAAGTAGAAAATAGTCATTATGAGTATACAGCTCTTTTGGCAGGGATTTTTTCCTGGAGAGTGAAGGCATTTGATTCTTATCTCAGGACCAGTAACTGGTCGGAGTGGAAAACGTTTACCATCGTTGATCTTTCAAATGAAAAAACGGAAGAAGGAATTCAGCGCTTTCAATTAAAAAAGCCTGATCAAAGTGTCACTTTTAACTGGCAAGCCGAAGAAGGTGCTGTCAGTGTCTTCGAGCTGGCCAAGGATTCAGACTTTAAAACCGTTGTGAAAAAAGTCGAAGTGAATAAGGATTCAGTTCAGGTCAGTATTCCTGAAGTGGGTGCCTACTATTGGCGCAGCCGCCGCTTCCTGCCGGATGGAACCTTTGAAGTGGGCGAGCCGAGAAGAGTTATTATCGAACCTGTTCCAGCTCCGGAAAAACCGGATAAGCTTCCAGATCTGGAAGTGCCGCTGGAAGATTTGCCGGTGAAGACAACTTTTTTAGAAGCTATTCTAAATTTTATCCTTCCATCGGCCCATGCTGATGAATTGGGGCGCCAGGTTCAATTGACCTTGCCGGTTAAAGAAGAAGCCAAAGCTTATGTGGTTAGAATTTTTAAAGATCAAAATTTAACGGAACTGGTCTATGAAGAAAAAATCATGACCAAGGAATTCATCTGGAAAAACGCTCTCGCTGGAGTTTATTACTGGCAATATGCTGTAATTGATTATTGGGACCGCCAGAGTTTATTCAGTGACCCTGGACAACTGACCGTTAAGGCCGAAACTATTTCTGCTCCAGAAAAACCACGACTCCGTTTTCCTGTCCGCGCGAGGGAAGTTGAGCAAAGTGAACTGGTCTTGGACTGGACCGATTCAAAAGATACCTCCTCTTATAAAGTGGAAATTTCTGAAAGTAAGGACTTTCAAAAAGTTCTGCAAGAAACCTCGACTAAAAAATCGACGACTTCTTTTACTGAGTTGAAGTTAGATCCCAAACTTTATTATTGGAGAGTACACGCTTACAATAAAAGAGGTGAGGAGATCCTTAGTAATACCGGTCGATTTACGATTAAACCAACACTGGAGAAAATCCTGATTATCGACCATGCTCCCTGGAAGAAAGAGTGGAAGAAACGAGCGTTTGTGGCCTGGGCCCCTTCCATGGATAGCTACACCTTTGAAGATGGCGAGACCGGGAAAATTGACGGCACGGCGATGATGGGCATTGAACTGTCCGGATCAATGTTCAAGGATAAATGGACCTTTAACGGCGAGATTCTAAGACAGACAGGCGAAGTTTATGAAGGGGAGAGTTACCTCTTTCAGAGAATCCTGGTCGATGCCGTGAGGACGCTTAATAGCAACCCTCACCACAAAATCACTCTGGGAATCGCTGTCGGACAAACCACCGGACAGAGTTACAATATAGGAACAGACAACGCCGTCAGTGCTGAATCAGTCTCGGGACCAAGTTATGGTCCGATCTTCAAAAATTTTATGGTCATCAATCAAAGTTGGGAAATGCAGGGCAGGGCCATGTACCTTCTCGGTGACATTAAACAAATGGAAGTCGGAGCAGATCTGATCCGACATCACTCTTCATATCTGCTGTTAGGCGGGCTTGGTTATTCATCCCGCGAATATGAAATCAACTCAGGAAAACAGTCTTCGATTAAGATCTCACTTGGAATCGGGAAAGAATTTTAATTATCAGTCCAAACATTATGGCCAACATAAATCCGGCGATAAGCTGGAAAAATTGATTATTGTTTTCGTTTGCTTTGGCGATGGTTCCGCAGGAAATATCGGAGTTGAGACTTTTTTTAGCTGACACAGGTGAAGTTACACCTGAGCCTTCTGTAATCACTCCGGCACTTTCAAGTCGGTAGCGACCACTGCTGCCATTTCCGCCGTGAGCACCGGTTAGCTCATTTCTTCCACCTGTTCCACCGCGAACATCAATAGTTCCTTTATTACTAATTCCTGCTGCACTTACTAACCAGATAGCACCGCCTGAACCTGCGCCACCGCCGCCACCATCTGAGTTATCGTTACCACCACTTCCGCCTCGAGCAGATATGGTTACACCTTGGGCGATAGTAATGGTTCCAGTTGTTTCTATATGGAGGGCGCCACCGCCGCCACCGCCGGCACCGATTTGAGAAGAGGCGCCATTCGCTCCGGCCCCACCTCCGAAACCGCCCCGAAAATCAGCAAGAGTGAAATCAAATTCACTATTAGTCGCGGCTGCGCCGCCATTAAGTGGCAAGTCCGAAGTTACACATTGTCCACCTCTGAACCCAGTTTCAAAGAAGCCTGCTCCACCTCCGCCACTAGCACATGGAATATCACCTACTGCAGTTTTTCCATCGGGTAGTGAAGCTGTTCCACCGTCTTCAGAGCCACCAAATCCATTTCCGCCTCCATTATGAGCGCCAGGAGCTCCTGGGCCATTTCCTCCACCGCCGGTCAAAACATTACTCTGTCCGTTACCACCATCAATTGTGATGTTGGCATTAATTTCGACATTGCCGGTGATGCCGGTGATGAAAATCCTTTGCAGTCCAGACGAAGGATTAATTACCACATCATTACTTATGATAAGGCTATCGCAGTTTCCGATGTTATCACCGGGAACCAAATCAGCTTCAGTGCAGGGAGCACTGATGGCAATGAGTGGGAATAATAAGACTGACAAATAGAAAAGCCTCATAAGAGCATGGTAACTTGCTCTTATGAGGCGTGCAAATTCTTATTGTTTCTTGATGATTTTTACTTGAGTGTAAATCTCTGAAGTTCCAAAATTTGCGGCCATTCCAAATCCAAATAGTTCTTTGGTTGTTCCACAACGATGCTGAACTTCAAAGGTACTTGGAGCTGAGACAACGATTTCTCCCATCACTTCAGAAATGGTTACTGCTGGAGTAGTACTTGGAGCTGACACAGTAGTCGATCCGATTAAAGCGTCAGAGTTGGTTTCAATTACTTTTAGTTTTGCCTTGTGAAAACCCACGGCATAACCGGGAGCCTTGATTTCGATAAAATATTTTCCTGGTTGAAGGACAAAGCGGTTACCACTGAGTGAAATAAAATCTGTGTCACCACCAAGTGTATTTAAAGTTCTGGTCATCCAGGCCCCAGCAGTACAACCGCCACCTTGAGCACCTGAAACTTTTTCATCTCTTAGGTAGGCAATCTCAGAAAGCCCACGATCACCTTTGTCACCTTTTTCACCCTTCTCACCCTTCTCACCCTTCTCACCCTGAGCTCCTTGCGGCCCAGCTTCACCCTGCGGACCTTGAGCTCCGGCAGGACCGACTGGACCTTGCGCTCCTTGCGCTCCCGCTAGTCCCATTGGACCAGCGGGGCCTTGTGGACCTTGTGATCCGTCTTGACCGGCAGGACCTTGAACACCTTGATCACCCTTTGGACCTTGTGGACCCATTGGGCCTACAGCACCGATTGAACCATCAGCACCTTTCGGACCCATTGGTCCAACAGGACCTTGCGGACCTGTTGCACCAGTCGCACCTGCAGGACCAGCGACACCGGGATCACCTTTATCACCCTTGTCTCCTTTGTCACCTTTTTCACCAGCAACTCCGGCAATACCTTGATCACCTTTAGGACCTTGCGGACCCACGGGACCTTGTTCACCTTGAGGACCTTGGAGACCTTGTGGCCCCATTGGTCCTGGTTCGCCAATTCCACCCAATGAAGATGCATCGGCAGGAACCCATGCTTCGCCATTGAACATCAGGATTTGTCCTTCAGAAGGATTGATATAAGGAAAGACAAGACCATATTGTACTTCTTCAGAACTGAGCACTCTTACATTCGCAAGTAGGGCCGCACGTTCACTGGAAGCATAATTTAGTTTTAATTCAATCTTACTATTAACGTAGACCCGATCTTTCGAGTGACTTCCGTCATTACAGTTTTTAAAAACATAACCGCGATTTACCAGATGATGATTTGATTTTGGAGAGTAGTTACAAACAATTTGGTTATCAATAATAATTTGCGCTGCTGATTCGTGAACGGCACCACTTCCTGAAGATAAATAGATCACTGAAGGAATTTCCACTTCACCTTTAAAGCTCACAACTTTGGGTGTGACTTTGTAATAAGGTTTAGTCTCATGGCCCGCTGTAAGCTTCAGAACCTTAGAGGAATTGCCTGAAATTTTTTTGATCAGCCCATCCCACATATTGTTGTTCGCATAGGCCGGTGATGTCAGTACCAGCGTACTTAGTGAGAGAATCCAAAAAGGTTTTAGTGAACGTTCCATAAGCTACCTCATTTTTGGTTAAGCTCAGTGTAAAGCCATACTGCTTTAATAAATCTTTACCATGAGCTTTCAATAACTTGTCGATACATGGATAGAGTTGCTTGACCTAAAAAGTTGGTTTTTGCCACGAAACTGTGCTTGTTTTTCAAGAAGTTAAAGGGGTCTTAATAGTTTCCAGCTGCCTGAATACGGTGAACCTTAAGTGTACCTTTTTGCTGCTTTGTGTTTGTAATAAGTACATAGAGATAGAGATGGCTTTGTGTGTAATTTATTCTTTAAAAACAATTAGTTGTGTTTTGTATTTCGAATTTGTTGTACACATCCGTGAACGCTTTTGTGGGGTCTTTGGTTTTCTTTTTTGACACTATTGAGTGGATTGATCTACTTTTCTTCCTGCCGAGGCAATAACGACTTAAAGAAAACGAACCGTCCTTAACAAAATTGGAGAATAAAATGAAAACTATCGTACTTATCGCTACTCTTGCTCTTTCTGCTTCTAGCTTTGCTGCGGGTTATGAAACGAACAGCTTCGGAAAATACTTCTGGGGTGCATCTGAAGAAGAAGTTGTTTCTATGATCGAAGCTGCTCTTCCAACAATCAAAGCTGGCGAA
>JAMPXB010000049.1 GCA_023701435.1 Bacteriovoracaceae bacterium
AAAGAATTTAGTTCAATTGATTATCAATAACCCGAAACTAATCGAGCTACCGTCAGCCACCATCCGAAGATGTTTAATCTTACGGCTGACTAGGCAATTGAACGGGTTCCTTTCTCATCTCATCTTGATACCTGTTACAGCATCAAAAATTTTAATCATATTCAAATTTCAAAGAGCGAAAACTTCCGATCGAGACAAACCCGATGCTTTAAACTACTTAATTTCGTTGAAGTGTTTGAGGATAATAATTATCTTCGGTTACTCCGTCAAGGGATTTTAGATTTTTATTTCGAAAAAAAATTAATCTAAATTTCCCTCTAAACAATGTCTTTTTAAGACCTTAGGGGAAACCCCGCTTTTTCAAGTACTTGCACAACTTTTTGCTCAAGGTCTTTTATTGTCTCGGCAGATAATGTTTTTTCAGAATCTTCGAAAACAGTGCGAATTGATACAGCTTTTTGCTCATCATTCATCATAAAAATATCAACGATGGATTTGGATTTTAGTTCTTTCTGTTTCAAAGAATTCAAAGCAGTAATGGCCGAAGCTGCAGGTAAATCCCTATTCATTACAACAGTGAAATCACATGAAGAAGATGGGAACTTAGGTATCGGTTTGTACTTCGTCTTGTCTTTTAACTCTTTAGATTCAAGATCTGTAATATCGATTACGGCCACATTCAAATACCCCTTCATCTTAAAGTTCTTGAGAACCAGCGGGTGAACTGTGTTTATAACACCAGCGTATTTACCCATAATTTGAATATTTAAGAATTCATGTGGATGAACACCGTTCCAGTTATCTAACATCAAAGGGTTAGGGAATTTTGGGTTAATCGCCGCAAAATTAAAGCTCACATTCAGTGTGGCCATAAGTTTTTCTACCAGATTTTCTAATTCCAGGAAGCGAGACTTTTCCTTGGAGTACATTCCAATAAGTATCTGGCTTCTTTCTTTTTCAAAATCCAAATAGCTTCTTCCAATTTCAAAGAAGCTGAATTGATCAAAGTGTTTTTGGTTTTGGGCTGCCATTTCTATAGCTGATGGGATCAGTGATGGACGCATTCTATCTTGCTCAACAGAAAGTGCATTCACTAGTACCAGATGCTCATTTGTAACAGGCCACATGGCCTTCTGAACAAGCTCTTTTCCAGTCAACGGATAAGTCATGATCTGCAGGGCCTTACCTTGTTGGACAAGGAAGTCCTGAACTTTACGATGGAACTGTTTCGCAGATGAAAGCCTGATGGGTTTTACTGGCAACAGTGGAGATACAGGAGTGATATTATCATAACCGATCATTCGTCCAATTTCTTCAATCAGATCGGCCTTGCAGCTAATGTCTTTGGTTGTTCGATAAGTTGGAACGGTCACGCTGAATGAATCGTTATTTTCTTCAACCTTAAAATCTAAACGTTGAAAAATATCTTTCACTGTAGCCTTTGGAATTTCCATTCCAAGGTTGCTAATAATTTGCGCATGAGGAACTACAAAAGTTAAAGGCTTTGACAATTTGTCTTCGCGGATGAATTTTTCAGGCATACCTGAAACCGTTGTACCTGGACAAAGTTCGGAAATAAGCTCCACCAAGCGGAGTAAGGTACGATAACATAAATTGCTATCTAGAGTTTTCTCATAACGTTGAGAAGAGTCTGTTCGAAGCCCCAAGCGTACTGATGTCTTACGAACTTCAGGAGCGTCCCAATTGGCCACTTCTAAGAAGAGTTTTGTTGAATCGGGAGTTACTCCACTTTCAAGTCCACCCATTAAACCTGCCAGGACCAAAGGACGTTCAGAATCAAAAATCATCGTGTCAGCGGAACTGATATCACGGTCTTGCTCATCCAGAGTTTTAAATTTCAACTCCTGTCCTGCTCGACGGATAATGACTTTCTCTCCAGATATTTTTGAACGGTCAAAAATATGGTTCGGAATTCCAAGCTCTACCATGACATAGTTGCTGATATCTACAATCAGATTGATCGGACGAAGACCGACAGCTTCAAGACGGTTCTTAATGAGTGCAGGAGTTTCGCCCATCTTTGGGATATCTAGTGAAAGACCATAATAGGCCAGGCAGGAAGAATCTTCAGAAACTTGAATTCGAACCGGCGCCATGGCCTTGTTAAAATTAGCTTCAATTTTCTTTTCCCACTCAGGGGTAAAACGGTTTTTTAACTCTTTTTTATGAGCTGCCGCAAATTCACGGGCCAGCCCCAGATATCCCCATAAATCAGGTCTGTGGGTCAAAGATTTGTTGTCTACATCAAGAATGATGTCGCTTTCAAGTTTGAGATAATCAGGCAATGGCGTTCCTGGAATAGCATCATCTTTTAGTTCCATGAGACCAGATTTACCCTCGCCTAATCCAAGCTCTGTCTCTGAACACAACATACCATCAGAAAGAATTCCCCTGATTTTTTTCGGCTCAAGAGTCATGCCATTAGGAAGAGTTGTTCCGATAGGTGCGTAAGGAACCTTCAGTCCCGGTCGGACATTTGGTGCTCCACAAACAACTTCTTTAAGTTGGCCTTTTCCATAATCAAAAGTGACGAGATTTAATTTATCTGAATCAGGATGAGGCTTTAAAGATTTAATTTCCACACAAAGAATCGGCTTAAGGGCCGCGCCTTTAACAATCACATCCTCCACTTCTGCAGTGGCAAGAGTGAAAAGTGACCCAAGTTCTTTGGGGGCTATATCAGGGATTTCTACAAAATCTTTAATCCAGTTTAGTGAGATAAGCATATATTTTTCCTAGAATGATTTAAATTGTGAATTGAAACGTAAGTCGCCTGAGTGGAGATAACGGATATCATCAATTCCGTATCTCATCATCACTAGGCGATCGAGGCCAAGACCAAAGGCAAAGCCATTGTTCTTTTCCGGATCAATTCCGCCGGCCTTAAGAACATTAGGATGAACCATTCCACATGGAAGAAGTTCTACCCATCCAACATGCTTACATACCGAACAACCTTTACCATTACAGATCAAGCATTTGATATCCAGCTCAAAACCTGGCTCTACAAAGGGAAAGAAACCAGGGCGCAGCCGGACTTCTACCTCTCGTTTGAAAATTTCCGTTAAAAGGGTCTTCATGAAATAAATAAGATTTCCGACAGAAACATTCTCACCAACCATCATACCTTCCAGCTGATGGAAAACCATTTCATGAGAAGCATCTGTACGTTCGCATCGGAATACTTTACCTGGGCCTACAAAACGGAAAGGAGGTTTTCTCTCTTTCATTCCACGAACCTGAATTGTTGAAGTATGGGTACGCAAAAGATGTTTTTTGTCTTCAAACCAGAAAGTATCCTGCATATCCCGGGCCGGATGGGTGGCCGGAATATTAAGGGCCTCAAAATTGTGATATTCATCTTCAATGTGAGGGCCATCAAGAACTTCAAAGCCCATTGATATAAAAATATCTTCAATTTCTTGCTGAATAATTGTTACCGGATGAAGGCCTGCTGCCTGCAAGCCTTTTTCTAAAACAGTGTCCGTCAGAGAGATATCGTTCTTGTTCTTTGCCAGGCCCTCATTGATTTCATGCAGTTCTAATTCCTGCATTTTTTGAGCAACTAAAGACTCAATGGCATTCTTTAATTCATTGGCCTTGGCTCCAATAGATTTCTTTTCTTCGGGAGTAGCATCTTTAAGCCCTTTCATGACATCAGAGAGTGGTCCCTGTTTTCCAATATATTTAGCTTTAAGATTTAAGAGGTCTGCTATTTTATGAATTTCTTTTAACTCTTGAGTAAAATCATTCAGCAGTGACTCGAGCACTTGCATGGTATTCCTTTGGTAAGTTTCGGAAAAAAGGGTATCAGTGAGGTGATTATTTGAAAAGTAAGACTAATTAGACGCTGTGCGCCTCAGATTCATTGAATGAAGAAGGAAAGAACGCCCCCACTCGAGAAAATCTTTTTTTTGGAGATCTAAGAAATCTGGATAGGTCCAACTTAGTGTCTGAAAAGCGCCCTGATGAAAGTAATAAGTTAGATCTGCAAAAATATCCTGACCAACATAAACCCGATGAGAATAATTTTTTGTTGTCGCCAGAATAAAATTTTCAAGGCTCAAAAGACCAATATCAACATTTACTCGCCGCTGATTATTTTCTGCCCAAGTGTTCTCCCATTGCATTGATTGGAGCTTAACCTTCAAAAGGTGGTCCCGGGAATAACTTGCAGCTGTCAAAAAAAAAACACGGGACAGACCTTGTCCCATCTCTTTTGAATAATATTCATTTAAGGGATTAAATTCAGGCACAAAGGAAAAGCTAGGACCGAAGTGCTTTTCCCAAAATTGTGTCAGCTCACTCAGGGAGTGAAGATCAGTGCGATAAAGGAAACTCGCAAATAACAAACCAGGCGAAGCTGTATTTGTTGTAAGCATTATTTCATTATTTTAAGCAGGTTAGAATAATAGTCTCTTAGTTCCTGTTTCGAACAAAGGGCCGTTCCTCTTTTTTTAACAACAACACCGGCAGCGCAATTTCCAACCCAAGCGGCTTCTTCCAAAGATGCACCAGCAATCAGAGCTGAACTGATGGCAGCAATGGCCGTGTCACCTGCTCCGGAAACATCGAAAACCTCATTGGCAGCGGTTGGGATTATTTTGAGGGCCCCGCTATTTTTAGTATCTAGCATCGCCATCCCGTCAGCACCAAGTGTGATAATAACTTTTTCAAGATCCAGCTTATCAATCAAAATCTGAGCAATGGTTTCGAGCTTTCTTTCCTTAAAATATCCAAGAGCTTCTACCATCATATGTGATTCAAGCCGATTTGGTTTTAACAGAGTCGCTCCCTTGTACCAAAGAGGTGGGGTTGAGCGCGAAGGATCAACTGCAATCAAGAGGTTCTGTTCTTTAAAATCTTTAATAATTTTCTGGCAAAGAGACTCACTAAAAAGACCTTTTCCGTAATCTTCAATAATGACGCCAGCATGGGAGCTGGTAAATTCTTTTATGCGCGTCCCGATTCTTCGATTGATATCCTCAGAAATCGTTTCTTTTGTTTCATAGTCGATTCGGCAAATTTGCTGAGTTGCTGTGGTGACTCGCTCTTTATATGTCGTATGACGGGACGGATCTCTGACAAGCCCCCAGGTCTTTAACCCTCTTTCCTCCAAAAGGTTCTCCACCAAATTGGCCCGAGCATCGTCCCCGATAACTCCACAAAGAGTTGAATCAACTTCCAGACTTTTTAAGTTATCCGAAACGTTGGCGGCCAGACCTAGTTTGTTCCATTCCTTTTCAACTTCAAGAACAGGAACCGGTGCCTCTGGTGAAATACGTCTCACTTCACCAAAAGTATATTTATCAACACCTAAGTCTCCCACCACTAGAATTGGCTTAAGAGAATGGAATTGGGAAACTATTTGTTCAAATTTTTCAGGAGTTAAAATCATAAATTAACCTTTCTTTCATTCCACATGGCAACTATTTCATCAACGATTTGAGGTATCGATTTACCGGTTGAATCAAGCTCAACGCCATCTTCAGCTTTCTTCAGAGGGGCAATGGCCCTGTTCATATCCTCGAAATCTCTTTCCTTAATATCCTTAAGAATCAACTCATAACTAAGATCACTCTGACCGCGCTCCTTTAATTCTTCAAAGCGGCGATTGGCCCTTTCTTCAGAAGAAGCAGTCAAAAATACTTTCAAAATGGCATTGGGAAAAATGACTGTCCCGATATCCCGGCCATCAAGGATGGCCGGCCGGTCCTTAACGATCGTTCTCTGCCAGTCCTTGAGAAAATCCCGAATGACTTTATGCTTGGAGACCTGTGAAGCAAGTTTGGAAACATGGTGTTCACGAATAACATCCGTGAGATTCAAA
>JAMPXB010000033.1 GCA_023701435.1 Bacteriovoracaceae bacterium
GAACTAGTAATTGAAACAGCTAAATATATCGATTATTACAATAACCAAAGACCTCAATGGGGACTAAAAAAAAGAACCCCGGCTGAGTGCCGGGATTCTGGTTAGGGTCTTTTCTTTTTGTGTCCGGAAAACCGGGTACAGATCATTTCGAGGGCTTTTTTTTATCTATCTATTTAATCTTTTCCCAGACTAAGTCTGTCTGAAAGAAGCTCTTCAGACCTTCTTCATTTTCTTGCCAGATCTCTTTTAAGCTTTCACGGTGCTTTTTAAGTTCAGGACATTCAAAGGTCAGTACTGGAGAGTTGTATTTTTCAACGGCAAAAGTACCAAGCGAACCCGGAGTAGGGTAGCCAATATCAGAAGCAGTTTCGTACTTATTGTACTGAGATAAATAATCAGCGACATCCTGACAGTCACCATTGTAGTTCAATACCGGCTTCCAGGTATGGAAGGAAATGATCAGGCCTGGTTTGTATTTATCCATCAACTTCACAAGAAATTGGTTTTCCGGCTCTGATAACGCCTTGGGTCCTGGATTATATTTGGCCTGAGTAAAAACAGCACTCCAGTCTTTAGTAGGCAGATTGCGGTTTAAGTCTACCTCGTGGGCGTTAACTCTGGTTTGAGCGCGGTATCCATCTACATTGAGGATTGGGATGACAATCATTGGCAGGTCTTTTAATGAATGCTCCAATTTTAACCACTGGAATAATTCTTTTAAGACGTAAACGCCTTCAACTTCATCACCATGTACCCCACCAATGAGATAAAGGTATTTAGCTGCCTTGATATCTGTTTTAAAAACAGGAATAGGGTTACTTTCAAGGGATACACCACTTTCTAATTCAGAAAAAATCATACACTCTCTTTATGAAGATAAACGGCCGATTGTCCTGGCGTTTCTTCAACCTCCACTTCTAGGCTATTAAATGAAAAACCAAATTTCAGGACTACTTTCTTTCTGATTTCATCACAAATATAAACAGCAATTCTTTCAGCACTGGTATTTAAAATAGGTAATAGGAGTACATCAGTCATAGGGATAGAAAAATGACTTTCATCAGGAGTTTCGATAACGTAATTCTTTTTTTCCGTATAAATTTTCAAGTGTTTATTATCTTTAGGGATCAATAGTTTATGATCCAAAGAATCGCATACTTCTCTCACGATAGGTTTGATGTCGAGAAAATCAAAAACCATATCACCAGCGAGTTCTGGGGCTTCCCCACGAACTTGAACACGATAATTGTGGCCATGAAGCGGTTCACGGGTACCGTTTTCAAAAATCATGAAGTGCGAAGATGCAAAATTAAAGTATTGCTTATAGACTTTAATTGAAAATGGAAGACTCAAAGTCATTTCCTGTTTGGGTTTAAGTTCCAGAGAAGATACTATCGCGTTAAAAAATTGGCAAAGGGAATAGGGCCATTGCTGCATAAAGCTAAGGGTAAAAATGAAGAAAAAGCATCTTCGCGCACTGAGTTCCATCGAGAATTGGCTGCAGAAACAAAATGTAGGTAATACAGAAGTAAAAAATGCGGCACTTTTGCTGCGAAAGGCCTTGGAGTCTGTTCCGGATGAGTCCAAGGCCATTTCTGATCATGCCCTTCCATTGCCATCCGAAATTTCGGCAGAACCCCATACGATCGCCCTTTATTCTGATGGAGGATGCCGGGGAAATCCTGGTCCGGGTGCCTATGCTTATGTTGTTCAAGAGCATAGCGGTGAAGTCCTGGTAGAAGGGGTCGAGTTCGAAGCTCATACCACTAATAATAAGATGGAACTTTCTGGTCCTCTTCGCGGACTCCAAGATTTAAAAGAGGTACTCATCGAGGCCGGCAAGGAGCCGCTGTTAACTAAAATAAAAGTCATTACTGATTCCAAGTATGTTGTTGATGGAATGAAAAGCTGGGTTCAAGGATGGAAGTCCCGGGGCTGGAAAAAGGCCGATGGCAAAGCTCCTGAGAATCTTGAACTGTGGCAAGGGTTGGATTCAATCCGAACTTCTTTTATGGAAGTAGAGTGGATGTGGGTGAAGGGTCATGGCGGCCATCCGCAGAATGAATATTGCGACAGGAAGGCGAACGAGGTCATGGATGAGAATATTTCTTAGTCTCATCCTTCTCATTAGTTTTAAGTCTTTTGCTGTTTGTGAATTTAGTCCTGGGATTGCCAAAGTCGTCTCTCTGTCAGGAAGTTCAACTGTTCTCTTTAAAGAATTGAATCTTTTGAATCATCAGAAATTAATAGGTATCTCCATTTTTAATCCCATTTTGGCAGATGAGTTCGCGGGAAAGGTTTATCCCGGTGGAATTTTCTTATCCCGAGAAGCTTTAACTCAAATGAAGGGAAGCCTGGTTTTTTTTGATGAGGGCCGGGAGCTGAGTAAGATGTTTCGCTCAATAAGTGGAATCGAGGGAGAAGAAATAAAAACCAGAAATCTCACTCCTTCAGAAGCAATGATGGCAACGATCAAAGTTGTTTCGAATCATTTAAGCGGATGTGAGGACAAGATAGAAAGGCTTAAAGTAAAGATGAGGGCCCTGGAAAAGGAACTCCTTGAAAAAATTCCTTCTGGCCTGTCAGTTGTTTTTTATCTGGGTGAGTTCAGATCTGGAAGGGTCCCGGAGATGGTGATGGCCAACGACGGTGTGGTTAAATGGTTAAGAGAGAAGAAAAAGATTCAGACATACCCATCATCTCTTCCTTATGTAAACTGGTCGTCAAAGCTGATGATGTCTTTGCCGGAAAATACTCTTCATGTTGCTATCAAAGATTCTGGCAGATCAGGTGAAAAAGAAATAAAAAGGTCATCCCGAAAGATGACCCTTGTTTATCCAGGTTCGCTTGTTCCTGGCTTAACTCAAATGGAAGCTTTATTATACTGGGCCCGATCACTTTGATTTGTTCTGATCAACAACCTGTTGGGCGAGTTTTTTCATTCTCAGAAATTCCGGCGTAACAGTGACGCCACCAGTCGTTTTAATCAATGTCTTCATTTCCTCTGCTTGAGAAACACGTGCTTTGGATGGCGGATGTGATGCCATAGCATCTGCTACCCAACCCATGACGGCATT
This sequence comes from Bacteriovoracaceae bacterium, assembly GCA_023701435.1. Taxonomy (GTDB): domain Bacteria; phylum Bdellovibrionota; class Bacteriovoracia; order Bacteriovoracales; family Bacteriovoracaceae; genus Peredibacter. The sequence goes on from JAMPXB010000033.1 coordinate 3,078, forward strand.
CTGATTTTTCTTGGAAGCCTCTTCCATCGCCTGAAGCTTGCGATAAAAATCTCCCACCTTGGCCTTGTCATATCCGGCATTGGCGGCATACCTGAAACCGACCCGGTCTGACTCGAGCTCATCTTCCTGAGAATTTTTCATGAAGCCATATTTTTGAATCATTAAACCGCCGACCCCTCCGGCCCCAGCTCCATAGGCAGTGTACTTTGCCTTGCAGGCAAGATCTTTAGGGTCACATAATTTGGAACTGAGAAGATAACCGGCAGTCCCTCCTAAGGCAGCACCAATTCCCCCGAACACCCAGGTCTTACCTTCTTCTTTTTTGGCCATGTACATTCTTTCGGCCGTATGACGGGCAGTCACATGGCCAATTTCGTGACCAAGGACACCCGCAATCTCCGCTTCCGACTCGGCCATGGCGATAATAGGAGCTGTCATGAAGATGCTTCCCGCCGGCAGGGCAAAGGCATTGATGTCTTTCACGTCGACAACGGTAAAAGTGTAGGTGTAAGGGTTGTTACTTAGTTTGTTGGCCCGAACAATTTTCTGACCTAACTTATTAATGTAGGCCTGAAGTTCAGCATTCTTAGCAGGGGGATAATCCTTCTTCATTTCTGCTAGGGATTCCTTGGTAAGGTTTTTCTCCTCTTCCACGGTCAAAGCGGCTTTTTGACCTTCATTATTACCTTCCCTGTAACGGGTTTTTTCTGTAGCGCAAGCTGTGACTGATAAAAGAGTAATCAAGAACAATTTTTTAATCATGTGATACCTCAAAAGCATTTAACACATTTTATGTTAGGGGATAGAATCATCCAAGAATTATGTATAATCTCAAAGTTAACGATCCTCATTTTTTACCACATTGTGGTTGTCAAATCCAACTTGTCGTGGCCTCAGGTGAAGCTGTGTTCATACTTGGGGAAAATGGCCTGGGTAAAACCACTCTGATTCACCGATTTTATGATGAACACCATAATCATGCCGCTTTGATTGAGCAAAAATCTCTAGATATCTTTTATGACCGGACTTTGGGAAAATTGAAAAATATTTTTCTTCATTCGGCAGCTCATTTAATTAATCCTGACTTCTTTCAGAAGTGTTGGGAGGTCTTCGGTCTCCATCGGAAGGAGGATCGCTATCAGTCTTCCTTGTCAGGTGGAGAAGGGCAGGCGTTAAAAATATGTCTCGCCCTGGCCCGCAATGTTCCACTCTATTTTTTAGATGAGCCTTCGCAATTTCTGGATGTTCATTCCAAGGAAGTTTTAAACGGACTTATTCAGGAACTTTTAGCAACAGGAAAATCATTGGTCATTATTGAGCATGATTTGAACTGGGCAACTTTTAAAGCGACCTCTCACCAGCTCGTCATTAAAGAGAATCAATTGCAGAAGGTCCAAATATGGAATACTTAATCCTCCGCTCGCTCTGTGCGTTTTTAACGGGAGTGATTATTTCACAGACTGGCAGTCTTATTCAAATGAGCACTAGAAATATTTTGGCCAGTCCATCCACGTTGGGTTTTGATGGTCTTGCGATCTTATGGATTCTTATTTTTCATTCCATCTTACTTGTCTTTGGTTATGACTATCCGGTCCTTTTACTTTTCATGGCCGGAGTTCCAGTCTTTTCTTTGGTGGGATGGCTATATTCATCTTTTATCAGTGCTCATAAAAACATTGAGAGATTGATACTGATAGGCCTTACTTTTAATCTTCTGGTCGGGGCGATCTTTTCTCTTTGGCAATTTTTGTTTCTAGCCTTTAATTTACCTTTCCCTGTTGAGCTATGGTTTGGCCACTTTCGATTTGCTAACTCGGAAAGTACCATCATTCTATTTCTGGTAGAACTTTTCTTCCTGGTGGGGTGGATCGTATTTAAAAAAGATTTTTTGATTTTTTCTCTGGGAAAAAGCATCGCCAAAAATCTTAGGCCCACTAAAGGACTTCTTTATCTTTTTCTCTTCATCACTGTTGCATTAGGAACATTCGCAGTGACTACATTATTTGGGGCCTTCTCCTTCTTAGGTCTGGTCTTTCCTATTGTTGCCCGCAAAATCTGGTTTCGAAAGTTTGACCTAGATGGAGAGGTATTGCTGGGTGCTTTAATTAATGGTTTCTTCTTTATGCTCATTGATTCTTTATGTTACTTTTTGCCAATCATGGGGGCAGAGATTCCTGTAGGGCTTATAGCAACGGCTTTTGGTGCAGTGAGTCTTATGCTTCTGTTGTGGAAATCAGATAGCCTCTTGGAAATACTGGCAAAGAAATGAAAATGAAGTTATTCTTTAAATGTATTCAATTAACAAAGGATTGCTCTATATGAAAAAAACATGGGTTTATTTAAGCCTTCTCGTTTCAGTACTTGCTCTTACTGCTTGTAATTCTAACGACCCTAAGAAAGTAAAACTTGAATCAGAAGATGATAAGACTTTCTATGCTATGGGCTACATGCTTGGTGGAAATCTTCAGCGTCTGACACTTTCTGATAAAGAGCTTGCTGCCCTTTACAAAGGTGTTGCTATGGCCGCGAAGAATGAAAAATCAGAAGTTGATATGGGAACATATCAGAACCGTATCCAGGAAGTTTTCAAAGCTCGTATGGATAAAGTTGCTGCTAAAGAAAAAGAAGCTGGCAAAACTTTCATCGATAATTTCGTAAAGACTGAAGGTGCTACTCAAACTGCTTCTGGTCTAGCTTATAAAGTGATCAAAGAAGGTACAGGAGCAACTCCAACAGCTGAAGATATCGTTGAAGTTCACTACCACGGTACTCTAGCTGACGGTACAGTATTTGATTCATCTGTTGAGCGCGGTAAGACAATCTCTTTCCCACTTAACCGTGTAATCAAAGGTTGGACTGAAGGTCTTCAAACTATGAAAGAAGGCGGAAAAACTAAGTTTGTTATTCCTTCTGACCTTGCTTACGGCGAAGCTGGTGCTCCTCCAAAAATTCCTGGTGGCGCAACTCTAGTTTTCGAAGTTGAGCTTTTCAAGGTAACAAAAGCTGCTGACGCTAATAAAAAACCAGCTCCAGCTCCTAAGAAAAAATAATCTAGTTTTAAATAAGATGTTTTAGGGCCAGGGAAACTTGGCCCTTTTTTTTAATTTAATGAATGAGCAAACCAGCACCCAGGTCTTATACCTGATTGATGACCATTCAAAGGATGACATGTACCACGCCTTTCATCCTTGCTGGAAACTGGTTTATAAGAGCTAACTTCGCAAATGGAACCTTGAAAATAAGTATCCAAGCGGCACTGAGTTCCTGGATGGGCCTCCATAGTAGAATCAACCACTGACTGATCAGGATTGCTAACGTCGGGAGCTTCTTCTCTTTTAGTTTTAGACATAACATTGGCGACATCAATTCCTGCCATTGCCGTCCGAATGCAAAGAGCTTTTTCCCAATCTGTCTTAAAGGGCATTGAACATTGCTCCTTTATCAAGAGCGGAACTTTCATTTCATTAATACTTGCAAGATTGTCATCATCTCGAAAAACCTTTCTAAGACATTTTAAAGTCGCATAGTAATCGGCTTGTCCTTCGGTTGATGCCCAAGAGGCTCCAGCGAGATCCTTTTTAGGGGCGCCTCCCAGGTGATGTCCTAGCTCATGACAAAGGACTAAGGCGTAACCATCTTGAGTAATTTTCGGGTGACGAGCAAACCCACCATACAGTCTCAGGATGACTTCATTTCCTTTACGAGTGGTTGCGGCATTAACTCTTGGATCTTCCCATAAGCGATGGATCGTGAGTGTTTTGCTTATCTTCTCCAGAATACTTGTATATTTTGCCGCAAACTTATCAATCACCTGATGATATTGGGCTTCAGACAGGCCTTCACTTTTCTCGGAAATCGGTATCGTTACATTATTCTCTGGAAGGAAAGTACAGGCACTTCGAGACGAATCAGAAAAGGCGAGACAAAGAAGAAGCAGAATTAGAAGTCGCATAATACCTCCAATGAAGAAGTATCATTTCCTGATTAAAGAATTCCTGTCTAGGAGAAGTGCAAAAAAAAGGGCAGCCGAAGCTGCCCTTTACGGGAGGAAAGTTCTAATTTAGATAGAGTTTGGCTTGAACCAGCAAAGTGGACGAGTTCCAACAGTGTGGCCAAGACTAGGGTGACATGTACCTTTAACTTCATCTGTCGCAGATACATCTTCGTTCATACTTACGTCACAAACCGAACCTTGGAAGTAAGTATCTAGACGACACTGAGCTTTCGGGTGGTTGTCATCAGTTTTAGTAACAACTTTTGTATCCGGGGTGTTAAATTCTGGCACAGGTAGTTTTCCAAGATCAGCAAAAAGTTCAGCTACTGATTTTCCGGCCATGCTTGTACGAACGCAAAGAGCTCTGTCTTCTTTGTTATACTTGTATGTTTTCTGACAAAGCTGAGTCACATCTTGAGGAACAACCATCTTTCTTACGACAGCTTGGTTATTATCGTTGATCCAAGCTTTACGTAGACATTTTGTTGTTGCGAAATAATCGGCCTGACCTTCGTTTGAAGCCCAGTTAATTGCTGAACCACCGTTACCGCCCCACCAGCCGCCGCCGCCGCCAGTTGACTGACCTTTTCTAGGTGCTCCACCAATGTGGTGTCCAACTTCGTGACAAACAACTAGGGCCATAGCATCTTTAGTGATTGTTTTATGACGCGCAAGGCCGCCAAACATGGCAACTTTCCACGTTTTGCCATTTTGCTGAGCATAGGCATTAACAGTACCGTCATCCCAGTTTCTGTTAATTTCTAATTTAGCGCCCATACCTGCAATAATTGGAGCGTAAACAGTTTCAACCTCATCGATAGCTTCATTGAACTCTTGCTCACTGATTCCGTTAATAGACTTCTGATTAGCTGAAATATAAAGATTGTTTTCTGGAAGGAAACCGCCATTGCCTTGTCCATCAATAGTACAAGTTAAAGCAGATCCAGAAAGTGACAGGCCTAGAACCATGGCCGCCATTTTTTTATTAGTAAGCATTTGGTATCCTCCGTGAGCTACAAACATTCATATGTTTGTGATTTTTTGAGCGTAGATAATTGTTTCGCTTTTTTAACAGACCTGTCTACTAGGTTTTAAAAGTTGAATCTTATTGTAAGATTATGTTGGAAAGTGGAGTCATTTAAGCAGTTATTTTAACCCTTTATGAAGGAGATTTAATGTCAGCTTTGTACCATATAGCTTTTTATGTACCGATTTCTCATGCTGAAATAGTGAAAGAGCAGATGTTCGCCGCTGGCGCCGGGAAGCTTGGTCACTATCAAAAATGTTCTTTTGAATATCAAGGACAGGGTCAATTTGAACCCATGTCTGGAAGTGACCCTTTCATTGGCGAAAGAGGAAAGCTAGAAAAAGTAGCTGAATTGAAAGTGGAAATGATTTGTGAAAAGGGTGCCTTGAAGAAAGTCATCGAGGCGATGAAGAACTCTCATCCTTATGAGACTCCGGCCTATTACGTGATTGAAACAGTCGGGATCTGATCTTTTTTTTCTCAAACCTAATAAGTTGATCATCTAAAGCCGATAGGAATAAGGAACAAAGAGGTTTTCATGAAACTCTATCTTATTTCTTTTCTGATTCTTTTTTCGCTTCTGGCGACGGCCGCTTCGGAACGTCCTCTCCGGGAAGTTGCAGTGATTGTGACTCAGGAAGGGTATTATCCCAAATCTCTCTCTGTATTTGAGGGAGAGAAAATAAAGTTTTATGTCACTTCAACGGTAGAAGAGCCCCACTGTATGATCGTGGAGTCTCATAAAGTTTTTCTAGCCGCCAATAAGGGTAAAGTTACTGAAGCCGAAGTTGTCTTTGATAAGGCCGGAGAGTTCTCCTTCTATTGTCCAAGTTCAAAAAATAACGGAAAAGTGGTTGTTTTAAAGAAACAAGTGCCGAAGAGAGAAGTAGCCTCGGAGAAAAAGCATGATGGTATGCTTTGGACCCCTAAAGAGTACTAGGAGTACTGAATCATGAGTAGCGTTTTTCAAGACGCCATTGCCAGCCTCTTGTCTCCGATTGGAGACTTGCTGAAAGATCCTTCAATTTCTGAAGTCATGATCAATGGTCCTTTTGAAATTTTTATTGAAAGAAAAGGTCTGGTTTACCGGGTTCCCAATAAATTTGCCGATGATGAATCTTTGATGGCCTCCATGAGGGCCGTTGCCCAGTCTGTGGGTCGAGTGATTGATTCTGATAATCCACGCCTTGATGCCCGTTTGCCGGATGGTTCCCGTATTGCGGTGGTTATTCCACCCATGGCCAAGGCGGGGGTCACGGTCGCTATTCGAAAATTTTCCGAAGAAAAACTAGGTCTGAAAGACTTGATTAATTTTGGTTCGCTTTCGCCGGACGGTGCCCGATTTCTGGACTGCTGTATGTATCTGGGAAAAAACACTCTGGTCAGCGGCGGTACCGGTTCGGGTAAGACCACCATGTTGAACGTCTTAGGCGGAAGAATGCCTAAAACTCAGCGTCTTCTTATCATTGAAGATGCAGCGGAACTACAAATTAAGGCCGAGCACGTAGTGCAATTTGAGACCCGTAAAGGAAATCCTGAGCGCGGAATAAAAGAAGTTACTATTCGGGATTTGATGGAATCGGCCCTACGTTTGCGTCCTGACCGAATCATTGTAGGGGAAGTACGAGGCCCTGAAGCCCTGGATCTTTTAAACGCCATGGGTACTGGTCACGAAGGTTCCATGGGAACAGTTCACGCCAATAGTCCGATTGATGCCTGCACTCGTCTGGAAACCTTATGTTTAATGGGTGAGACCAAGATCCCACCTGATGCTATTCGTAAGATGGTGGGAAGTGCTTTGCAGATGATTGTTCAGTGTTCCCGTTATCACGATGGTGGTCGCCGGACTTCCCATATCTCGGAAGTTTTAGGGGTGGATGAGCACGGGCGTTATGTGGTGCGAGATATCTTCCGTTGGGTCCAAACTGGTAAAGATGAGAACGGCAAATTCATCGGAGAGATGGTTGCAACGGGTTATGTGCCGACATTTTTTGAAGAATTTGTGGCCAATAAGCTGCCGTTTCCCAAAACCAATTTCAAACCGCCTGACTGGGCGTTAGCAACGCTGAAGAAAGCGTCTTAATTCTTATTTCAAAAACTTTCAAAATTAACAGGTATGCGGTACCTTTTTAGCTCTGATTGATCATCATAAGGAGCTCAAATGAGTACTATTAAGAAAGTTCATGCCCGCCAAATTTTAGATTCCCGTGGAAATCCTACGGTTGAAGTGGATGTTATTACTGACAGAGGATTTGTTGGACGTGCTTCAGTTCCATCAGGTGCTTCCACTGGAAGTCGTGAAGCTCTTGAATTACGAGATGGTGATAAATCAAAATATATGGGTAAAGGTGTTCTGACTGCTGTTAAGAACATTAATGATATTATCGCTCCAAAACTTCTGGGCAAAAGCGTATTTGATCAAAAAGCGATCGATCATCTGATGATTGAAATGGATGGCACAGAAAACAAGGCGAAGCTAGGGGCCAACGCTATTCTTGGGGTATCCATGGCCGTTTGCCGTGCAGGTGCTTTGGAAAAAAACAAACCTCTTTATTTATATCTGTTTGAAGATCTTAAAGTCCCTAATCCGGTTGGGAAAATGCGTCTTCCGACTCCACTCATGAATATCATCAATGGGGGAGCTCACGCTTCGAATAACCTGGATATTCAGGAGTTCATGATTGTTCCTCATATGAAGAAAAGCTTCTCAGAAAATTTCCGTGCCGGTGTCGAAGTTTTCCATAACCTAAAAAAGGTTCTGTCAGACAAGGGATATTCTACTAACGTCGGTGATGAAGGTGGCTTTGCTCCAAGTCTAAAAAGTCACGATGAAGCCATTGAGTGCATCCTGACGGCCATTGAAAAGGCTGGCTATAAGGCAGGTGTCGATATTTCTCTTTCTCTGGACTGTGCAGCTTCCGAGTTTTACAAAGACGGCAAGTATGAAATGCAGGGGAAGACCTATAGTTCAGAAGAAATGGTCACTTATTATGAGCATTTAATGAAAATAGCTCCGATCTATTCTATTGAAGACGGCTTCGATGAAAGTGATCAAAAAGGCTTCATCAACTTTCAGGCAAAACTAGGGGCCAAACTGGTCAATGTCGGAGATGACCTGTTTGTGACGAACGCCAAGATCTTAAAGCGTGGGATTGATAATAAAGAGGCCAATGCTATTCTTGTAAAAGTTAACCAAATTGGTTCACTGACTGAGACGTTTGATACCTTGAAGCTTGCCTATGATAATGGTTTCAAGGCCATCATCTCTCACCGTTCAGGCGAAACAGCAGATTCATTTATTGCAGATTTGGCGGTCGCCTCAGGTTCTGGGCATATTAAAACCGGTTCAGCTTCCCGTTCAGACAGAATGGAGAAATATAATCAACTTCTAAGAATTGAAGAAGAGCTAGGTACAAATGCTCAATTTGATTCAGTAAAATAATCCTAAAAAGCAGAGGGGTAAAACTGCCCCTCTGTTTTTCATTGTCTTGTTTGCCCCATTGGCCTTAAAATCAATTCAGGTGTTGGACCTAAGTTCAAAGGGGGTCCCATGAATACCAAGCTTTTTGTAGGACTCACATTTTTCTCTGACAACTCATTTGCAAAAAACATTGAAAGTTTTAGGACTCGTTTTGACTCAAAATTTCAAACGAATCCTTATCTTCATTTGCCGGTAATTCCGCCTTTTGAAATTGATGTGACTGAAGTAAAAAAACTCAAAGCCGAATTAACGGAAGAGCTTGAGGCTTTTTATTTTGAGAATACAGAACATCATATTTTAAACTTCACCGGTCTTGATGTTCAGGAGCATAAGAAAAATAAAATTCTTTACCTGAATCCGGTGATTGAAGAAGAGTTGGCACTCTGCCAGGAATCGTTATTTGCTATTTGCCAGTCCTACATTACTGATCGGGAAAAGAAGATCAAAGAATCCAAGAAAACTTTTTTAACCATTGGTCGCCATCAGGAAAGTTACGACTTGCACATGGCCATCGAGCAGGCGAGAAATGAGTTTCAGGAATTTACTTCCCTTCCTTTTGAGTCCATTTGTCTCTTCTCTAAAAATAATGGTGTCTGGTACAGAGAAGCGGATCTGGTGAGTTTTGATAAGCCAACCAACAGTCTTTTGCATTCAACCATAGTTTCCGTATAATAGATAAAATGAAATTAATCTTAGTCTCTCTATTTATGCTTCTGGGTCAGAACCTTCTGGCCCAGACCAGTTATGTCGCTCCCACAAAAATTCTTGGAAAAAAGGCCTATCAAATCGGTATCACCGGCGAGATGTTTAATTCTACCAAGTCTATTGATGACAAAAGAAATGTTGTGCCATTTGAAGATGGTGAATCCTTTTCCCGCCTACAAGGAGAATTTGCCGGTTATTACGGGCTGACAGGGAACCTGCAAGTCGGGGGCGGAGCACGATTCAGACAAAATAGTTCAACTATCCTTAATGGTCTGGGTGAAGAGGTGAGTGAAACCAGTACTGGTGTTCAATCCACGTTCTTTTCTTTGATTTATGCCTTCAAACCAGTGGACCGCCTTCAATACACTTTGGAAGGACTTTATCGTTACACTCCTTACACTAATGATGAGGTTCTGACACCGACTGAAGGAAACTTGATTCTAGGGGATGATGGAAATGAATACTCAGGGGGCCTGGGTGTCACTTATTCCTTTAAATCAAACAATTTTTTGACTGGTAGAGCAGGCTATAGGAAGCCTGGTCAGGATTTATCGGGTGAAATTTACTGGCAAGTTGAAGGCGCACTGGCCTGGAGTTATGTGGCCCTCGTGGCGGGAGTAGATGGAGTCAGCTCCATGAACAATGATCCTTATACGAGTGATACGGAAAATAGACCGATGTACAATACCGGTCGGACAGCACTTTATCATAGCTATAATCGTGAATGGATTGCACCTTATGCCGGTCTTAATCTGGCACTTGGGAAAAACTGGAGAGTAGAACTAAAGGGTAGTCAGGTCGTCAGCGGACGTTCAACTGACCTCGGAACCACTTTCGGGATTTCATTAATCAGAAGGGTTGATGAGAGTAAGAACAAAAAAATCGATACCAGGTTTAAAGAGTATGACATGGAAGCCTCTGTATCAAAGGTTTCACCTAAAAAAGAATATGTTGTCATTGATAAGGGACTGGCCGACGACATTCAAAAGGGAATGAAAATAGACTTCTTTGAATTTGATTATGTGGGAGGAAATATTCTTCTTGCACGGGGAACAGTTATTCAAAGTAAGGCCGAGACCGCCATTGTTAAAATCACTCACCGCTATAATACGAAAAAAGAACTCAAAGAAGGGACTGTAGCGAGAGGAAACTTTAGATAGCCGAGCTAATTAATTGGCTTTAATGGGAAATTTTTAAGCAGTTGTAACCCATTGAGTTTAAGTTAGAATTATACAAACGACTCTGACTTTTATTAAGGATACTCATGAAGTTCTTACTCTCTCTTTTTATTGGTGTTGCAATAACTTCGACCGTAGAGGCCAAACGTTTTGCCAGTAAGTATTGCGAATTCGAACTCCCTTCAGGCTGGGAATGTGCTTTAGAAGGGTCTGAGTATGTTTGCCAGAGTGACAATGCTGACCGTAAAAAAGAATCAATCATTATTCTCGCAGCGAAAATCAGAGGCGAGCAGGATAATCTTGATGAGTACATGGCCTATTTAAAGAAGAGCAAAGAATACAATCTTCCGGGCGGTAAAAAGCAGATCTCCGAGCCTAAAAATACAAAACTTTCTCGTATCAATGAACAGCAGTGGGTGGATGCCCTTCACCTTGCTTCTGAAGTTCCAGGTTTCTACACCCGCTATCTTGCTACAGTTAAAGAAGATTTAGGTGTCGCAGTTACTTTCTCGGTCAGTAAGGATCTCTATTCAACTTATCAGCCCATTATGGATAAGCTCGTTTCAACACTAAGAGTTTTCCGTCAGAAAAAGAATACCGACCTCTCAAGCCTTCGCTCTGGAAATGTAGAAGATCCAAATTTTGCTGATGCCACTTTCAATCCGAATGCGGCGATGGATGTTAAGGCGAACAAAACTCAAAAACGTACAGAAACTTCAGATGATGATGGCATGATGAGCATCATTGCCATCATCGTTGTGGGTGCCGTTGTGATGCTTATCTTGAAAAACCGTAAGAAGAAGCCAAAGAAAAAGCAAAAATAATTGGCAGTCCCCAGTTAAGTATTTTTACTAAGTTTCAAATAGTTCCCGCTGTGAGGTTTAGATTGGATGAATTGTATTAGTCTTTTTAAGCTCTTGGATAAGATAGAACTATGAAGAAGTTATTTGCTTTTCTCATATGTCTTGAGCTTATTGTTATACCGGTTCATTCGATTGCAGCGGAAGCTGCTGCTCAAAAAACAACCACTCCTGATGAACAGACCTCTAAACAGTATGGCCAGAAGGCTCCTGATGCAGGAACCAATGTCCAGTACGATTCCCAATCTCAGAACAAGCAGGGTGGATACGATTTTTACGCCAAACAAATCCTGGCGGCATCAACTAGTATCATCGGCGCTAATATCATCGAGCAATGCTCTTTTGGAATGAAGATTCCTTCCATTGTGACTTTTATGTCAGGATCATTGGTCTATATCCTTTCTGAGTTTGCCGGTGCTAAGGCCCAAAATGATAACCACAATCAAAGAATTGAAAATATTAAGATGGTGGAAGAGCAATTAAAATCGCAGGGCGGGGATGTTCAAAGGGAACTACTTACTCAGCGGTATAAAGAAGAAGTTGCCAATAAAGAGTATCTGGAAAGCCGAAATAAATGGATGATGGCCGTAACTGCAATTTATTGGACTGCCATGGGGCTTGCCATAATGGAAGAGACCTCAGGAGTGGCAGCGGCAGTGGGCGCAGGGACGGCCAAGTGTGCAAGTGTTGCAAGTCGATTGTCCAAGCCTTGTGGTAAGGCCTATGCTGCCTGCTATGCCATGCATTTTCCTGCTTGTCTGGGACTTATGCCTATTGGCTGGGCCTCAACCAAACCTAATTTTGCCAATCCGGCGGCATATCCCATTTCCCAAAGTACCTGTGCAAGTGCTGGCCCTTATATCGAGGGATGTCTTACCCATACTAATACCTACCATAAAATTGCCTGGGCTAATTGTCAGCCTCTCAGTCTAGGTGGAGGACTCAAAGGTATGTTGATGGCCAAGGCCTTGACCATGGCCTACTCAGCAGGTCTTACCCGTAATAGCGGAAGCCCCGTTGCTAAATATGTGGTGATGCTTTCTGGTCTTTTAAAAATGATGGTTCCATCCCTCCAAAAATTAACCATGGCCTCGTATAATTATCCTATACCTCGATCAGTGACTTTTGCAGTTTCGGCAGCGCTGGCAACGGCCATCACTGCAGGACTCAATCAGAGAATTGAAATTGCCAAAGAAAATATCAAAAAAATGGACAAGGTCCTAAGTCAGTATAGACAAGAAACTGACGACGACACTGTCATCGAACACGATAAGCCCAGAGAAGAAGAGCCTTCAAAACAAGATGCGATGAATAGTGATTATAAGATGAAACTAGCGGGCTCATCCTTTAGTGCCAGCAGATCAAATACTGTAAAAAAACTTCCTGAATCAAAAGTTGCTGCCAAATCGACCAGCGGTAAAACTTGTCTTTCGCAAACAGATGATAAGGTTGAATACTCAGAGAAGGCCTGTTCTAATCCGGTTCAGGTGAGTGGTGCGACTTTTGGTACTGATAGAAATATTGTTCTTGCAGAGGCCAGTAAGCTCTCCACTGATATGGCCCAGGCCCTGACTGAGGGTAATACCGCCAAGGCTAACCTTATTGCCGGTGATTTAAATAATATGGCGGCCAAAATTAAGTCTGCCACTCAGACCCTGCAGGATGAAAAAAATGAAATGATGAAGGTGCAGGGATTAGAGCCAGAGGATTTCAATAAATCTGTTGGCGATCAGATTGCAGATCTAACTAAAGAACTATCTAATGCTGCCAAAGAAAAAAATATTAATATCTATCCTTCGGAACAGGCTTCCCTTAATAATGAAGCTTTGTTTGCTGCCACGGGAGCTGGAATTTCTCAAGAAGCAGCCATTGTAAAAAAACCTGAAATCATTCCTGTTGGTAAGACTTCCGGTGAAGCCTCAAAGAATTCCTCAAGTTTTGAAAACTTTTTCAGTGGTCTGGAGGAGGAGAGTGGACAAGTATCGGATAATAATCCTCATGGTTTATCCGATGAAGACCTCCGGGCGGCCAGGGCCAATGGCTATGTTGAAATGAATGAGAGAATGGAGCGCCAGAAGTCTAAAGAAGAAGGCATTTCCTCTCTTACAGATGCCTCAATCTTCAAACAGGTTTCCAAACGATATTTTATGAATTACTCCCGCTTTTTTAACCGTAAAGAAGTAAAAAACTCTTCTCAAAAAGAGTCTGCGCAGTAAGCAGAAAAACTTTCCTCTCATCTTCTAACGAGTCCTTTTTTTGGCACCATTTTTTTTTTACGAAGTATCAGATTACAAAGACTTAGGTAAAGAACCCTTATGGCCAAGGAATATTTTCCACGAAATTGCCTCCTCAGTTAAACTATTCCTATGAAAAAATTATTTGCAACACTTTTGAGTCTTCATTTAATCCTCGCTCCGATGCCGGCCCTGGCAGCTGGTGGTGGTGGGGGAATTGCCAAACAGATCCTGGGGATAGGTAATTCTATCGTTGGATCAACGGTGATTATTAAATGTGCCATGGCAAGTATGCAGCCATCACTGATGGTCTATATGGCCGGAAGTTTAGTGTATGTGGCCTCTGAACTTGCTGGTGGTAATAAGCAAAAAGAGCAACAAACCAAACAAAGTCAAACTCTCGATAATTTAAAGGCCAATATGACTGAGGGTGGAGACTATCAAAAAGGTGCCATCGATGCCCAATTGAAGGATGAAAAAGATAAGCTAGAAGTTATTCAAGGCCGTCGTAAGTGGATGATGGCCACTAAAGCAATCTACGCAACTGCCACAGGCCTTGCCATCATGGAATACATTATGTCATTGCCACCTCCACCAGCAGGTCCTGGTATTCTTAAACCTGATATTGGTGCTTGTGCCCCCAATCCTGCTGCCAATATGCCGGTTACTGCAGCAATTGCCCTGGCCTATTCGGGAATCAGTGCCTACGCCAGCAGCGGAGTCATGGGAGCTGCAACTACTGTAGCAATTGCCGGAGCTGATTTTGTATTCAAACTTGGAATTGGAGCAACGGTTGCAGATATGACCATGACTGCACTTAATACTTCCCTCGGAAGGGTTGCGGTCTTTGCTGCTGCTACCGCCTTAGTCATGGTCGTTGATGGTGAGTTGGCGAAAGAAGAGAGTGATACCAAAAAAAGAATTGCTGATTTAGAAAAAGTAAAAGATCAATTCTACATGGAGTCGGCTTCTGAGACGAAGCTTGCCGAAGGGTCATCCAATTCTGATATGGACGAAGATGCGAAGGCCAAAAAGGAAAAGAACGACTATGAGTTAAAAACTCTTGCGAACGGTCCAACCGGGAAAAAGAATTGTTTTTCAACTTCTAAAAATGCCACTCTTTATGGGGAAGATTCGTGCTCAAACTCAATGAAGCTTACTCGTCCAAACTTAGATCCAAAATTTAGCGTTCCAACACTTGTAGCTGCTTCGAACACTTCTACGGATTTAGGTCAAGCCATTGCTAATGGTGACATGGCCTCTGCTGATGTGGAAGCTGGTAAGCTTGCTTCAATGGCCGGTCGTATAGAAGCGATGAAAGATAATATGATGAAGAAACTGAATGCTGACTTAAAGGCCCAGGGTAAAAAGCCTATCAGCATTGAAGATACCCTAAGTACGCAATTGTCCGCTTTCAACAAAGCTCTTAATGAGAAAAAGCCTGGTTCAGGAAACTATACGATGGATGATCTTGGCTTCGGTAAGTCCAATGCCGGTAGTGCAGGGGTTTCCGCACCGGATCTTGCTTCTACTAAAGGCACAACCCAGGATATTAATGCTGTTTCAGCTACACCTAATGGGGATATCCCGGTTGCCGCTGCTCCAGTATCAAATCTTTCTTTTGAAGACGCTGCTGCAGACTCATCAACTGAAACTAATCCTTATGGCGAAGAATTGTTTGGCCGTGACAAACTGGCCAGCGCCAATGATGGTCTTAATGGCAGTGACAAAAATGCCAGCGTTGAGGAAATTTCTCGCGACAGAGATGTTTCAATCTTCAAGCAAGTCTCTAATCGTTATCTCTTAAACTATACCAAGATCTTTAATCGAAAAGAGATGAAGGCCCCAATGGCGGAAGCCGAAGCGGCTCAGTAAATACTGCCAAAAATATCAGTCATAAAAAAGCCCCGGTTTCGGGGCTTTTTTATTTTAACCCCTCGTTTTTATGATCATTCCTTCTTACTTAGGTTAAGCAAAAGGGCTTCGATTTTATAATTAAATCAAGATTTTGAATAATCATCCGACAAGGTTGATAAGATATAAGAGAGAATTTTATGAATATGAAAACTCTAGCAGTACTTGTTTTGATGGGATTGTCGCTTGCGGCTTTGGCCGAGACTGCCGAAGAACGTAAGGCCAATGCTGAAGCAAACATGGCGGAAAGAAGGGACAGGCAGGAGCGAGATGCCGAGCAGCTTGCTAAGCAACAACAAGAGATGGAAGCAAAAAACATCGATACCGGAAACATCTACGAGGACTGTAACAAGGTTGAAGAACTTTCTAAAGACGCTGCTACTGGTGAGAAGATTAAGGCAACCCCGAAATACAAAGAATGTATCGATCTTAAAAAAATCACCGCCGCCATAGGTGAGGGAAACTTTGCACCAGTTAATGCCAAAGATACTATCGAGCAATCAATGGATAAAACCATTAGCTGTAAAAAAACTCATAGCTATACTTTTGATTATGATAAATGTGTGAGTGCTATTGCTGCCTATAACTTTGTGGTGAATGCTGAAAGCGCTATGAATTTAACTCAGACCGTGCGCACACAAAATAAAAATAAAAATATTCAAGCCGAGGCCAGTAAGCAAGTGGCGACTGGAGACACTCAGACCGCAGCTCTTGATTCGGCCATTAAAAGTAATAAACATCAAAAACAAATGCAGCAAGAAAAAGCTGTGGCCTATGCGATGGCCGTTGCTGCACTTGTAAATGCTTATCGAATGATTCCGACAGCGAGTGATGCCGCTAATGCCTGTGGGGGGAAAGATTGTGAGAAAACTGTAAAAGATCATGAGAAAAGAGGAATTATCGCCAACCAGAGTGCCAAGGCTGCCCTGGTTATGGCAATATCTACTTTCACAGCCAAAGGTATTGCAGCCGGGATTGCCATGAAAAGTTATGACAATGCCGCCCAACAAATTGCCAAGGCCAAGGCACCCTATGAAGAAGAGGGCGATGATTTGATGATGGATCGTTGTGCTTTTAATCCAACGGATCCTCTTTGTCTTAAGGCCGGAAATCGAGTTGCTGGAACTCAGTATAAAGGCGGAGAATTTACTCTCGGTGGAGATGGCGCCAGCAATGCTTTTAACATGACTCCTGAATCTGACCTGACTCCTGAGCTAGGTGCAGAAACCAATTTAGATGGTGAGACCGTGGCCTCAATGAATTCTCCTTTTGTTGATGATGCAAAAGAGGCCAAAGATATTTTGAATCCTGCAGCTGCGGCCCAAATGCAGGCCGGTGGTCCGGGAGCTGGTGGAGGCGGTGGTGCCGGCGGTGGTATGGGTGGTGGAGGCGCTTCCTTGGGAAGTGACCTGTCAGGCGCTGAAAAAGATGCGAATAAAGAAGCCAGCATTAAGGCCAATAAGGTTTCTGGAAATTATAATTCAGCAGGTGGCGGTGGTTATGCCGGAATTAAAAAAGGCAAAGAAGACGCTAATCCATTTGCAAGTTTATTTGATGCCAAATCAAATGGTGGAATAGAAGAAGATCGCTCTATTGCCTCTGGTGATATTGATGGTGAAGCTTCCGGACTATTTCAGAAAATTTCGAAACGTTATGGACAAATTCAAGCAGATAAAAGGATTGAGGCAAATAATCTCGAATAAGAATGAACAACAATACTATATTTGAATACGAAGTGCTGATTAAAGAAATGCACCTGGATAGTTTTGGTCACGTGAATAATGCAGCTTATGTCATGCTTTATGAAGAGGCCCGCTGGGATTTTATTACTAAAAATGGTTTTGGCCTCGACTATATTCTGGAGCACCAGATTGGTCCGGTCATTCTGGACTTGAAAGTGCGCTTCAAGCGAGAGTTAAAAAACCGCGAGACCATTAAAATTCTTTCGAAAACAGTGGAAATTGTCAGTCCTAAGATCATGGTCTTGGAACAGTCGATGATTAAAAGCGATGGTAAGGTGGCATCTGAAGCCTCATTTACAGTGGGCTTTTTCGATATGAAAGCGAGAAAGTTAATTGATGCAAGTCCTGAATGGCTCAAGGCCGTAGGTATAAAATAAAAAGGGCCTCATTATGAGGCCCTTTTTATTATTCTTCAAATTCTTCTGGATAATTATTTGAATCATAACTTGGAGTCGAGTAGTCGAATCCATAGTTGCGATAGGTCTCAGAACAGAAGTAACGGTATTCACCCATCTGAGCATTTAAGCGGTCACGTTCTTGAGAACAAGCATCATAACCTGTATTACAAATCTGATTCCAGTACGTCATTGTGACAGTGTGGTCGTATTGATCTACGAGCTGATAGTTACAGTAGTCGGCAGTGGAGTAGCGATATCTATAACCGTTGTACACATAGTAAGGATAATTATCGATTGTCCAGTAGCCATTATTATATCCTGTGGCCGGATAGAAGATCCAGTGAGCGTAGATATAAGTCGGGAAGCTACGATAGACATAAGTATACCAGTCATAAGAACGGTAGTAACGAGTTGTGTGGTAGTACGGTGCTCTGTAGGGAGCATGATAGTAATGAGTGTATCGAATAGGCGTATAACCGTTTGGACGGTGATAGTAGCGAGAACCATAGTGAGTCTGAACTGGGCGATGATAAGTTCTACGATGGTTTGTTCCTACCCGAGGATTATAACGCTGTCCTGGAACACGGTACGTAGGTCTTCCCGGACGTGGATTGTATCGAGGAGCCTGTGGTCGTTGAGGACGATAAGTTCCGGTATAAGTTCCTGGACGTGATGGTCTGTTAGGGCGATTGCCGGTGTAGTTACCTGGTCCTGGGTTATGAGGACGGTTAGGGCGGTTGCCGGTGTAGTTACCTGGTCCTGGGTTATGAGGACGGTTAGGGCGGTTACCGGTGTAGTTGCCGGGTCCTGGGTTGTGAGGACGGTTAGGGCGGTTACCGGTGTAGTTGCCGGGTCCTGGGTTATGAGGACGGTTAGGGCGGTTACCGGTGTAGTTGCCGGGTCCTGGGTTGTGAGGACGGTTAGGGCGGTTACCGGTGTAGTTGCCGGGTCCTGGGTTGTGAGGACGGTTAGGGCGATTGCCGTTGTAGTTGCCTGGTCCTGGGTTGTGAGGACGGTTAGGTCGGTTGCCATTATAGTTACCGGGGCCTGGATTACTCCGGCCACTTGGACCATTTCCTCCGCGACGTCCGCGGTCTTGGGCCGAAACATCTTCTTGAACGACGAGCGTAGATAGCAAGAATAGAATGGCGGTTAAGATTTTCATGTGTTTCTCCATGATGGATTAATTTACAACCATGAAAACTTACCGAGTAATAATTGTTAAATGAACGAGATTTTACTTACAGCGTTGATAGCCTCTCGGGACAGGCACTTAAGTCGGTAGAAATATTAGTGAAATGTGAGACTTAATTTTTCTAAAGATCGAACCCTAACTTCTTGAATCTGCTAGTGGGGCCACATTGACTCTAAGGAAGATCGACATTGAGAAAAAAGCGTTCATATATTTCATGAGCATGCTCAAGCACTACATCCTTTAATTGGATGTCGCTTTCCTCAATATTCTTTTTAAATAATGAAAACGTATATGACTCCATAATCCGTCGGGAAAGGGCATAGTAACTCAGATGCCATCGCTCAGGTGCTACTCCGCCTCGATCAGTGGAATAAGGGCGATAAAATCCATAAGCTGAGTTCGTTTCAATCTTTGAATCAAGCCAGGCATGAAGTCGGGATGCTGGGCCAGTGCCCACTGTTTCTGAAGGAACAAGCTGAACAGACTCGTGAGTTTGGGTGTTGCCATCGTAGATATCGATATCAGTTCCCCAGTGGTGCCTGGAACCACCTGGAAGGGCCGACCATCTTAAAATAGCGAAGATTATCTGAGTGGGGGAGAGTTCACTGAATTGGAGTGGGCGCTCCTGATCGTCTACCAGCTGCCTTTGTCCTGAAGCTTTAAGGTTCCAGATCTTTAATTGCCGTTCGTAATCGCGGAAAGCGCTGATGATTTTAAGATCAAATCCTTCAGCAGCAGCTTCTTTTTGAAGCTTTAAAAAATCATAAAGCATTTGCTTATGGATTAAAAACTTAGTGCCCTCAAGGGGCACCAAGTGTTCAGTTGTTTTTCCTAAAAGGATATCGATATTCATTACTGAGTGATGTCCGTTTTCGCTGCTTTATCAGGAGCAGTCGTTCCTTTTTCATCAAAGAGTCTGCGCATACCACTTCTTTGATACCGGTTACTCAGCACCTCAAAGATATTGGCCTTAGAGCCTTGATTGATGTCGCTACCACCATAATCCAGGTCCTGATTCATCACTTCGGCCAGTTGAGATTCCTGGGCCGCCAGATCATCCTGAGTCATTCCAAATTCTAAATTAAAATCTTCGCCAGCAGCCGATGAAGGAGCTGCGATGCCTTCGCTACTGCCAACAGTTGTGATAGGTGAGTCGGCGAGTTCTTTTTCCAGCATGCGGGCAGCTTCGCCTGGGTTGGACGGCATCATAGAGCTACCAGTGCTGCCTAAAAGAGAGCTACTCGACAAATTAGAGCTGGCTGTGCTCAAGCCCTTTTTTATCTCATCTTCCATTTTCTTTTTATTTTTTTTGAAATCTGCGAGACCTTTATTTTTTTCTAACTGCTCTTGGGCCCTATTGAGTTTTGCTGCTAAGTTGGCCATGCTTCCGGCATCAAGATTGGCGGCATCAACAGACCCATTTGAAATTTTATTAATCGGGTCAACAGCTTGAGACAACATCGAAAATGTACCTGTTCCTATTCCTTTTAAACCTGAAAGATTCACTTTCATACAGGAATTTGTCGCTCGACAAGAGCATGTTGGGTCTGCTTGATTGTTGTTTTTGATACAAATCTTTGAGTTACTCTTCGCTAGAGAAGTGTAGTCACCACCCTTGGTAGAGATTCCGGCCCAAAGATCCTGACACACTTTTGAACTGCCACGATTTGGATTTTTCGCGTTTTCAGTAGTATAGCAATAACACTCCGGCTTACCGGGATCGTTTCTGTCTTCAGATTTACAGTTATTGATCGCTCCATATGCGGATTTAAATTCGTCCCGCATTTGTCTCAGAAGCTCAGCTCGCTTGGTGGAAGCTTCTGCTTGTTTTCCGGCATGACTTGCCATGATCATTGTCATACCTGCCATGACTCCTGAATAAGCTGCTCTCATAGTAGGAGTAATAAGAGGTTTTGCAGCTTTTTTGATAGCATATCCGGCAACACCTCCAACCACCGCGCCGATACCGGCAGTGACCAAAGGATTACTCCCACTTGATTCCATCTCTTTATAAGATTTAGAAGCATTTGATTCTTCAGCGATAGCACTCTGAATTGGTATCAGATTTCTTAAGACATTAATTGAGAACTCCTTAAAAATGGCGAAGGAGTCTTTATCAATTTTTGAATCTTTAAAAGAATCTTGAATAGAGAGGTAGTAATCTAGAGATGGAGAAGAGTTGTTTTCCTCCATCGCTTTCTTATTTATAAGGAAAGAGGCCATGTCATTCGACTGTGTAAGATTGTGATAAAAGATATGATCGAGATAAAACTCTTTTTTTCCTTCAGTGAAAGCAGCGTAGAGACTTCTTTCTTCCGGATGATCGATGCTAGCCCCTTTTGGTGAGCATAGATTAGCAATCTTTGCGGCGACTCCAGTAACTGGGTTATTTTCAGCAATAATTTCTACTCCTGCAATAATACCGGAAGCAGCATAGGCAAGTGTTGCAATAGTAAAGAAGGTCTTTTTCATTTTGGCTGCTTTAGCCAATGATTCTTCTGAACGAGCAAGCATTTCGAAGGACTGACTTTGGGCCTCCATGCTTATTTCTTTTTCTTTGTCTTTATCGCCATCAGCTGTTTGAGGGGTAACAATTTTCTCCCAATCTTTCTTTATTTCTTTCAATCGTTTATTGTGCTGAAAATTGGCGAGATTATCTCCAACAAAAAGGGCCACAGAACCACCTACCATGGTCCAAAAAGAAGCCGAGGTACACGTACTGCCTGAGGAGGCCATGCCCGAAACTGCCAGAGTCACAGGTCCGGCCACCGCTGCAATATTTGCAACATTACTTATAAATTTATTATCTTTTACGCTCTTAGCACCTTTGCCTGCGTTTAATTCCTTCTGAAAAGCTTCCTGAGCATTCCTCTTATAACATTCTTTATCCCCATTACACGCAGCCGTCGCATTCATCACATTGGCCGTTTGAGTTTTAGTGAGGCACCTGTTTAAAACGGAATCAAAATTGAATCCGGTGGGACAACTTGTTGCGTGGGCTTCATTTCCTAAAAGGCTCAGACTCGGAGCAAGCGGGCTTACTACCAGTTCGAAACAAAGAATGAGGTTCAGGAGGCCAAAAAACTTTCTCATAGGATCCTCGTTGGCATTTAAACTATTTAAATCATTATATGTGCAGCCGGGGCCGGCCCCTAGAGCGCAGACTTTTCCGCTTAAAATCTTGAGTTTGGGCGCTTTGTAAAGGCCAATAAAATTAAGTGGTTGAGGCAATAAAAGGGTATGGGCTTATTAAGAGGAGAAAGCTAGAATGTTGACTTTAAAAGTTGGCATATATGAACAAGCTCATTCTTTCTCTGCTACTTCTCTTGCCCTTCAAGTCCTGGGGTCTTGAACTTAAGGTTGGGGATGTAATACTTCAACCTCTCCAGTGCTGGAGCTGCTACTTGATCATGGCCCAGGAAAATTCAGCTTACTCTCATATGGGTGTAGTGGTGGCCACTAAGCCCTCTGTTCAAATTGCCGAGGCGCTGGGCTCAGTGCGGATAACTCCACTGAAAGAATTTAAGGAGCGGACCAAAAGAAATCTATCGGTTCGTCGTTTTAAAGACCAAGATTTAGTCGATTTTATTCAGTTAAATTCCGAGCGGTTCTTAGGGGACTTTCAGTCCAACTACGAAGGGCTTCCTTACGATCCAGAATTTCTTTGGGATAATTTTGATTCAAAGGGTGATGAAAAACTTTATTGCTCTGAGATGGTTTACAAATTGTTGACCAATTTTTTAGGTATTGGAATGCCGGCCAAACGGATGAAATACGATATTAATCGTGAGCATTGGACCGAGTACTTTAAAGGCAACCCTCCTGATGGCAAATGGGGAAATGCGCCTGCGGATTTTGAAAAATCAAATCTCTTTTATGAAGTGGGAGAACTATGAAGCTTTGGTTAGAAAAGCGTCACCTGGATCTGAAAGTTAACTGGAAACTTTCCCGCAATCAAACAACCTTTAAAGAAAACTTTATCGTCCATCTGGAAACAGATTACGGTAACTTTCGCTCAGAAATAGCTCCGAACATAAGATACGGTGAAACGGTTGAAGCCATTGAAAAGGAGTTCAACTCCTGGATGACCTTGGTGGATCTTTCAGAGCTGACTTCTCCAGAAAAACTGACCCTGGCCCTTGATCAGAAGTCACTTTTCCATTCTCT
This sequence comes from Bacteriovoracaceae bacterium, assembly GCA_023701435.1. GTDB lineage: Bacteria > Bdellovibrionota > Bacteriovoracia > Bacteriovoracales > Bacteriovoracaceae > Peredibacter. The sequence goes on from JAMPXB010000033.1 coordinate 25,973, forward strand.
GCGTTTTGGTCTTGAGTCAGTATGGCTGAGCTTTTTAGCTGCAAAAAGTAACCAATCACTCTCTCGATTTTTAAAGCTGCCTTCACCGGTTAAAGTTGCAACTTCCTTTTCTATGCCCATCACTCCTGTGGCCGAGATTAAAGATTATCTGGCCCCATTGTCCCGTTTTCATTCCTTGAAAATTAAGGTCGATGCTGAAAGTGGGAAAGAGATGCTCCAGGAGATCAAAAAGCATACCAATGCTAAGTTGCGAGTGGATGCCAATGAAGGCTGGAAAGATCTGGATCAGTTCATGAACTTTGAAGAATCTCTTAAGGGAATGAATATTGAACTCATTGAGCAGCCTTTTCCATCCTCAATGATTGAAGAGTATAAAGAACTTAAAAAAAGAACATCTTATAAGCTACTGGCCGATGAATCCATTGAAGATGTAGGGGACTTCTCCGAACTTTCAAAGCAGTTTCATGCGGTAAATATTAAGTTAATGAAGACCGGCTCACTTCTTAAGGCCCATGATTTGCTTCTAGAGGCCAGACGGCATCAGATGGAGTCGATGATTGGCTGTATGATTGAAACGACAATTGGGATTTCGTACGGGATGCTTTTTGGCGGTATGGTCGATTACGTGGATCTGGATGGATTTTTGCTGATCAAAGAAGAACCCTTCCGTCTCGTAAACGAGACAGAAGGGATACTAAGTCTAAATTAGTGGTGACCTTGACCGTGAGCTCCGTGAGCATGGCCATGAGTCATTTCTTCAGCAGTTGCTTCTCTTACACCAACGATTTCAACGTCAAAGAATAAATCTTTGCCGGCCATTGGATGGTTACCATCAACAGTCACTTCATCAGTATCAACTGCCATAATTGTGAACACTGGTGAGTGAGCATCATTATTAACTTGGAACTGATCACCAACTTGAAGTTCAGCATCAGGTGGGAATTGAGTCTTTTTAACTTTTACAACTAGTTCAGGATTGATATC
>JAMPXB010000012.1 GCA_023701435.1 Bacteriovoracaceae bacterium
CGAAAATTTTTCAAGCTCATCAGTCAAACGACTCTTGGATTCATCCATTAGCTTTTTTAGCTTCTCTTCATCAGTCAATCCAGAATCCTCACTCACCACAGCTTCAGCATCTTCTTCAACAGCAGATTTAAGCTCAACCGTCTTAACATCTTCAGCTTTGATGCCTGACTCATTGAAGGCAAGTTTTTTACCCAAACGAATTCCCAAAGTGAAACTTGTAATGATCAAGACCACGACAAAGGTCAAAACGAGGATGATTTCTTTTTTTTCAAAAATGATGACTTTATTATTTTCTTCCATTCCAACATTTTAAGAGCTTACCTCATTTTTCGCCAGACATTTTCAATTCCGAACAAAACCGTCCGGCATTCCTTCTTTCATGGCCCTTCCCCCTTTCCGTGTCCTAAAACCCTCCTCGCCAATGAAGGAGGCATCAATGAAAAAGCTAATAAAAAATGAAAACGGTCAGGGCATCATGGAATACGTCATCATCTCAAGTCTGATAGGGATCTGTTGTCTGGTGGCCATCAAGCAATTCGGAGAAGTTGTTCAAAAAAGGGTTCAGAACATGAAGTCCCAGGTTTCTGAGCAAATTAGCCTTAAATGAACCTTATTTCCTGGGTCCTTGGACTTTCCATCCTGATTTATCTCATGTTGGAAGCAGTGGCCTTTCACCGGGCCACTGTCTGTCGTCAGGAAGCATGGTTAAAAAGTGCCGAGCTTAAGACCCGGTCCCTGCTCCCCAATGCTAAGGAGCGGGAACGGAGCTTTCACCTGAGTTGCCGCTTAGTTCTTCTGCGGGATAAGGAAAACATTACCTGGCAAAAACTTCCCGGACTCCGAAAACATCAATTCACTTTAAAACTGGAAGGCTCCTTATGAACCAGAAGGGAGAAATCACCTTACTCAGTTCCTTGATCCTTCTGGCCCTAACATCCCTGGTCCTTCTGAGTGCTCTGGAGCTCACAAAATCCTACCGACTACTGGAAAGAAGAACTCACCTCTTTCTTTGTGTCAAAGAGGCCAAAGGGGAACTGAATCTTTTCATGAAGTTTATGGGACGAACCAATTGGGCCATTAAGAATATTAACCGCGCCAGTCTCATCATCGCCTTCATTCCAGGTCTCCAAGGTCTCGCCCTCGACGCTCAAAAAGCCAAAAAATATCTGCAGTATGCTCAAAACATCAGGTTCGTTGCATATATGAAAACTTTGAAGTCCTTGAGAGCAAAAAGCTGTGCCTTGGATCCACGCATGCTTATAACACCTTATCAGTTAGGCAGTCGGCTTCTTGAGCGAGATACAGAAGGGGCCGCCATCTTAAGAGAGACAGAATGGACTTATTATTATTTTTCAAAACCCTATTTGCTAAGCCTGACGGTCAAAGCATCAGGGCTAGAGCAAATAAATCCCAAAATCATCTACAAAGCAGAGGAGAAAGCGGGGAAATTATCCTCCCTCTTGTCCTCGCGATAACCACTGGAAGCTTCTTATTTGGAAGCCTTTTTTGGTTAAATAAACATTTTGAAAAGAAAACACAGGAGCACCTCAGTGATTTCAAACAAGCTTGGAACAATCTTGAAAAAAAATACCAAGACTAAAGTCTGGTGGGTAAAACTGGCAGTGGCGCTGATCCTATCCAACATCTTTTTTTTCACTCTCTTTGGAAGTGATTCAGAAGTGAAACAAGAAGGGGTGATTCCTGAAGGATGGGTAGAAGTTCAACTAAATGCCGAACTCCTAACTCCATTTCATTCTGGAAAAAAAGTGCTGATCATCCACCGCTTAGGACGAAAAAAACTCGAAGGAGTGCTACAAGCTTCGGGAACACAAGAACTCGGTAAGATTACTTTGCTCGTGAAAGAGAGTGAGGCCCATGCTCTTTTTCAATATGAAACCTGGGAAGTTCTCCCCTATTTAAAACAGATGAACTTTGCGGCCAACATAAAGGAAGAGTCACATGAAATTCGTTATTAGTTTTTTCTTCTTAAGCCTTAGTGCTCATAGTTTTCCGATTCATCTCTACCATGAAGACAATGTCAGCGAAGCGGGTATGTATAAAGAGATACTAATGAAGGAGTACTTGATCCCGGAAGAACTCATTTCAGTCAGAACAGTCAATAATTGTGAGGTTCAGAAAGCTGAGGGGAAATTAGATCTGTGCTTAAAAAACAACGGAGACCTTTTGATGGTCTCCGTTGATCGTGCATTCATTAATGAATCGCTTAAAATCTTTCAAGCCCCATAGGAGCTATTATGGATTATTCAGCAGCTTTTGTAGCTTTAGCTTTTGGAGCAGCTTTTGCCTTTGGAGCAGCAGCGGCCTTAGCCTTTGGAGCAGCCTTAGCTTTTGGAGCGGCAGCCTTAGGAGCAGCAGCTTTAGTAGCTTTTGGAGCACCTTCTTCATGGATAGCAAACTTAGGAGTAGTACCTTTATTTCTGTTTGCCGCTTTTCTTTTAGCACCCATTGCTTTGTGCTTATTTTTACGACGGTTTTCTGTAATTGCGGTTCTAGAAGCCATAAATATCTCCTCAAGGAAAAATCTTGTAATATCAAATTTGAAGCTCCTCAATTTAACGACTAGCCTCTTATTTGTCAAAGTCTTACTATCTTTACCTGTTGCAGCAAATGCAAATGTTTCTCCATCTGATCTTATTCTGGCCAAAGGAGAGCAAAAAGAGCTCCCCTTTTCGGCCCTCAAGAAGTTTTCGGTGGGTAATCCCGAGGTCATCTCCTACAAATGGCTCCCTAAAACGGGAAAATTGCTGGTGAAGGGCAAAAAAGTGGGCTTCACCGATCTGGTCGTCTGGAGCAAGGAAGGAAAAGAAGTACTTAGCCTCTATGTTTTATCTAAACAGAAATTCCTTAAAACCTTTCAATTGGCCGATGCCCTTAAAAATTTAAACCTTACCATCGATATTAAAGGTCCAATCATGACCGCAACGGGTACCCTGACGGATTTCGGGGACTACCTTTATCTTCAAAAGATCAAAAATCAATTTAAAGAGCAGGTCTTTTTCAAAATTGGCCTAGATCCCCGTCTCCGCAACCATATCGTGGGACAGATCTATAAGAAGTTGTATGCCAATGGCTTCTCATCAGTCACCTGCCAGGCCGACTGGCTCGATCTTATGTGTTTTTATGAAGGCCAGAATAATCAGACTCTCTTAAAACAACTGGCCGATTTCTATCGGGTCTCTTTTATTGAACAGGATTCAAGGCTCAAATATAAAAATTATCGCTTAAAACTAAAACTTATCCAGCTCGAGCAAATGGATGGACGTGAGATTCATATCGGGCTTGATAAACTCAGGGCTTCCGTTTTTGACCTCTTCGAGTTTGGTATGAGAAAGCTCATTGATGATAATATGGTTTTTCTGACTCAATCAAAAATGGACCTCTCAAGTCTTGCCGAACCGGAAATCATTGCAAATCTCAACACTCCTCAAATCATTGAAATTGGCTCGCAAATTCCTTATCAGAATATAGGAGTTCAAGGGGCAACAGTGGTGGCCCCCATTGATTGGCGATTTGCCGGACTGAGAATCAAAACCAAAATCACAGAGGCCTACGGAAAACTACTCTTAGATTATGAAACAGAATTCTCCCGTCCGGTAGATCAGGCCATTAGTGGTTCCAAAGAAGTATCTTCCGCCCTCCTGGAAGTCGGTGTGCCGATGAAGATCTTTCAGATTGGTTTTCAAACCACCTCCAAGGGCCGGCAGGGTATTCCTATCATTTCAGACATCCCTATTTTAAAGCACCTTTTTGAATCTAAATCTGATCAGAAAACCTATAAGCAAATTTATGGCTACGTGGTTTTAGAGGCTGTCCCATAATGTTAAGCTTGTTTAAAGAAGATGAGATCCCCCTCTCCCGCGAAATTGCCCTCAAGAGATCCAGGGAGCTGCTGGTTTCCCATTTAAATAAAGGAACCATTCCAGAATGGGAGGACTTTTTCCAGGAATTGCCGGTTTTAAATGAAGCCGAAGACCTGCAAGTGATCAAAGATAATTTTCTTAAACTGACTAAATGGACATTTCTGGGCGAGATTCTGGAGCAGGAAGGAACTGAATTTTTCTTTCATGCCCCCGATCTATCACAGGTCTTAAATTTTCAGGGTGAGAAAAAATCATTTCATGTTCCCCTCGGCATTGAGGACTGGCAACTCTGGCTGGAGATTCTCTCCATTCATTTCAAACAAAACTGGAACGTGGGACAGCCCTTTGCCAGTTTTTACGGGACACTCTGTAGTAAGAACTTCCGCTTAAGTCTCATTCACGGCTCGACTTCACCTAGTGGCATCTCCAAGCTGGTTCTGAGATCTTTGTCTGCCCGTCCACACGACTTAAAATCGTTCGGTGAGACCCACATTCTGCCGGAACTGGTAAGAGAGAAAAAAAATATTCTGATCGCTGGCTCCACTGGTTCCGGCAAAACCTCTTTGCTGACAAGCCTTCTGGGCGTGATTGAAGAAAAAGAGCACCTGGTGGTGCTGGAAGATACCTATGAAATCCTTTCACCTCATCTTTATCAGACCAGATTCCTTGCGGGAAATTCCATGGAGACCAGTCTCAAGGCGTATCTGTCATATGCATTACGTCTGAGTCCGGACCGAATCATTCTCGGTGAGATGAGATCCCATGAAGTCGTTCCGTTCCTGATGGCCATGAACACTGGCCACCGGGGACTCATGGGCACCATCCATGCTTCCAGTGCAGTGGATGCTCTTCATCGGGTGGCGCTGCTTTTTTCTCTCTATGCCGGCGAGGCCAATTTATCATTTGAGAAAGTGATGGAGCTTATCTGTCGTAATATGGAGTATGTGGTGTTTATGGAAAAAAAGAAAATAAAGGAAGTGATTAAGATCTTAGGTTGTGAAAAAGGAATCCCCTTTTATGAATCAATATATCCGAGCTTCGCCAGTGACGGCGAAGCTCGGAATAGTTTTAATCTCTTTTGAGTTTCTTGTATGTAAGGCGGCTTGGGATATCTGCCTTATCACCCAGACGACGACGAAGATCTTCATGGTAATCCTGGAAGTTTCCTTCAAACCAGGTAACTTTTGAATCCCCTTCAAATGCCAGCATGTGAGTACAAATTCTGTCTAAGAAGTAACGGTCGTGGGAAATAACCACAGCACAACCCGCGAAATCCAGGAGGGCCCGTTCAAGAGCTTGCAGGGTATTTACATCCAAGTCATTGGTGGGCTCATCCAGTAACAGAACGTTGCCTTCTTCCTTCAGCATTTTTGCCAAGTGAACACGGTTTTTCTCACCGCCCGAAAGTTCCTTAATACGTTTACTTTGATCTTCACCCGAGAAGTTAAAGCGAGAAATATACGCACGAGCATTTACTTCACGATTTCCGAGTTTCAACAGATCAAGTCCGCCGCTAATTTCAGAAAGGATAGTCGCGTTCTCATCCATCTCACGGGACTGATCAATGTAAGAGAGCTTAACAGTCTCGCCCACTTTGAAAGTTCCAGCATCCGGCTCAAGCTGGCCGGTGATCATTTTAAAAAGAGTGGTCTTACCAGCACCGTTAGGACCGATAACGCCTACGATACCGCCGGGAGGAAGCTTAAATGAAAGGTTTTCATAAAGGAGCTTATCACCGAAGGCTTTCGAGATACCATTGGCCTCAATAACCACATCACCCAGACGAGGTCCTGGTGGAATGAAGAGATCGTTGGTCTCATTACGCTTCTCTTTTGATTCATTGAGCATTTTCTCGTAGTTCGTAATACGAGCTTTAGATTTTGCCTGACGAGCTTTTGGTGATGAACGAATCCACTCCAACTCTTCCTGCATTTTCTTCTGTCTCTGAGATTCTTGTTTTTCTTCCTGGGCCAGACGATTAGTTTTCTGCTCAAGCCATGAAGAATAATTTCCTTCCCAAGGAATTCCGTGACCGCGGTCAAGTTCCAGAATCCAACCAGCAACGTTATCCAAGAAGTAACGATCGTGGGTAATGGCAATGACAGTTCCTTTATAGGCCTGCAAGTGGCGCTCTAACCAGAAAACGGTTTCAGCATCCAAATGGTTGGTAGGCTCATCCAGTAAAAGAACATCCGGCTCTGAAAGAAGTAGACGGCATAAGGCCACTCGGCGCTTTTCACCACCAGAGAGAATTCCGCACTTCTGATCAGAAGGAGGACAACGAAGAGCTTCCATCGCCAGTTCCAGACGTGAATCCAGGTCCCAGGCATTAGTGGCATCCATCTTATCTTGTAGTTCGGCCTGACGAGCAATGAGCTTATCCATTTCAGCATCAGTCATTTCTTCGCCGAACTTATTGTTCACTTCTTCGTATTCTTTAACGATGTTCACGATCGACTGAAGACCTTCTTCTACCACTTCGCGAACTGTTTTATCTGGATCAAGTTTTGGATCCTGTTCAAGGTATCCAAAAGAAACACCTTTAGAGGCATTAACATCACCGATGTAATCTTTATCAACTCCGGCAATGATTCTTAGGAGAGATGATTTACCGGAACCGTTCAGACCGAGGACTCCGATCTTGGCGCCGTAAAAGAATGAAAGAGAGATATCGCGAAGAACTTGTTTCTTCGGAGGATAGACTTTCCCTACCTTGTGCATAGAAAAGATAATCTTATGAGCAGACATTACACTTCCTTTGAATTTTAAGAATCCTCATTTAAACAGAAACTGCTCAAGATGTCTAAGAATGAAGCACTACATCAGGGCCATTAAGTCACCTAATAAAAGGAAAATAAAGGCCAGGTATGAGGGTAGAAAGAACAGGGACAACAAAACAAGTTTGGTGACCATCAGTTTTTTTTCAAAAAGTTCAAAATGCCATTTTTCCTGAAAACGAAGTTCTTCCATCAGATAATTTACATCATCTTCATAACTCGTCCCCAGCTTCAGGGTTTTCTGACAAGTTTCTTTCAATTTATTCACCAGGATCCCCAGAGATTTTTGTTTGATCCGCGCCAGTTCCTGGACTCCGGCCAGAGTCAGCACTTCTGACCTGGAGAGGGGGACCTTCATCAGAGACTTAAGAACAAAAAGCATTTTCCAGATTTTACCAATATCCCCAAAATATTTTTTGCGCAGATAAGTCACAACCAGGGGAAGACACGACAATCCCAGACATTGCCAGACAAAGATCATCACCAGATTCTTTAAGGGGATGGTGACTTCCACAAAATTCAGAGCACCAAAAATAAAGGCCCAAGTCAGGAGCATCATAAATCCCATCTGAAGCCACATTCCCCAAGTGGCCTCAGTGATTTTCTTTTCGAATTGCCGATCAAGTTGTAACCCCTCTCGAAGAAAGAGTAAGGAGTCCTGATAATTACCGCCCATTTTTCGGGCGAGTCCCAGTAAGACCTCAACCACTTCAGTATAAAATTTGTATAAGGGCAGCTGACCCGGATCTTTGAATTCTTGTCTATTGTTCCAATTGAATTTCTTGAGCCAATTTTCTAAATCCTCTCCGGGATTTCTTCGGATTATCAACGAGTTAGATAAAACTGAAGGAGATGACTCTACCCAATAAACCAAAATGATAATGAGGGTCGAATAAATGAAAATATTCATGAAAAAAACTCCTACATAAAATGCTCCCTACTCTCTTCGATTCGTTGACAGCATGCAAGGCATTGTCATAATTTCAATCCTATGAATTCACTTCAGAAACAGCCATCCACCGAGAAATCGGAATCTCATGAGACATTTTTAGTCACATTTGAAAAAAATCTCTTACAGATGAAGGATGCTGTTGAAGTTGAAACTTTAATGAAAAAGCTTCAGTTTCTGGGATTAAACTTTGATCCCTTCCAGAATGACGTTGGAAATGAATGCGGGCAGATTATGGAACAATTGGGTCTCACGACTCATATGCAAAATCCATATCTGGCAACTAACATCCTTCTCCGACTACTGGATAAAACCGAAGAAAGATTGAATAACCTTAAGCAGTAACTCTGCGGAACCAAACATGAACAAAATTCCTGAATGCCTGATTCATCCGGTATCGATTAAATTATTGCGCGCCGGCCACCCGTGGATTACTGCGGACACTTTCTCTAACCGATTTCCAAGGCAATCTGAATTTGTCATTGCCACAGATGATAGAAAACGTCCGATGGCCCTGCTGATGCATGACCCTTATCACAAAAATGTTAAGGCAAGAGTCTGGAGCACCAAATTTCCTTTCGACCGCGAAGTCCAGCATTTCACCGCCGGTATTCAAGGGCGCCTGGATGTCGCTTTTGATAAGCGGATTCAACAAAAAGAATTAAAAGAACGGGAAAATTATTATCTGGTCTTCGGAGAAGCCGATCATCTTCCAGGACTCTTTATTTTAAGATTAAAAGACCGTGTGCTGATTCAATTTTATACTGGTTTTTGGAACCGTTATAAATCGGTGATTCAGACAACGGTTCAGGAAGTCTTTCCGGAAATCAAAGATGACAACATCTGGTTTCAACTTCGTGGTGAAACAAAAGAACTGCAAAAACTTCCGGCCAATGCAGTTGATGCCGGTAGAAGGGATGAGTTTCATTTATCAGAATTTGGCATCCAATATCTGATCCGTCTGGGTAGCTCTTATGATCATGGTCTTTATACTGACATGAGCTCCATCCGCCATACTTTGACCAAAATAATCCGCCCTGGCTCAAGCTTTTTAAATCTTTATAGTTATACCGGAGCCTTCTCTCTGTGGGCGATGAAACTGGGTGCAACCAACGTTGTTTCAGTAGACCTCTCCCCTAAATATATTGAGTGGCTTCAGCAAAATCTAGGCCTTAATCCAGAGCTGGATCCGACTCAACATACCGCCATGACTTCAAGTGTGGATGACGCTTTGACTGAATTAAAAAAGACCGGAAAAACTTTTGATGTCATCGTTTGCGATCCGCCTTCATCATCATCTGATGGTGCAAAAAGAACCTCGGCAATCAAGGCCTACCGTGATCTTCTTCAAAAGATGGATCCTCTTCTTAACGAAAAAGGTAAGCTGGTGGTTTTCCTTAACACCCATCAGGTCACCCAGGAAAAATTTGATCGTGTTTTAAAAGATTATCTAAGCGAACTGAAACTTAATTATAAATTGTCGACTCGTCTTCATCTTGGCCAGGATTGCCCCACTTTAAAAGGATTTCCAGAAGGAAGTTATTTAAAGGGCATCGTCCTGGAGAAACAATGATTAAGGTTCAAAACCTCACAAAAACCTTTGTTTCTCATATTAAAGAACCTGGCTTAAAAGGTTCACTCAAGGCCCTGGTAAAACGCGAAAAAAAAACTAAAGAGGCTTTAAAATCAATCAACCTTGAAATTAAGCAAGGTGAAATCATCGGACTGATCGGCGCCAATGGTGCCGGTAAAACAACTTTAGTAAAAATTCTTTCGGGCATTGTTCATCCTACTTCCGGTGAAGCCACTGTCCTGGGTTTTAAACCCTGGGAACGTCAGAATGAATACCGTAAACAGATGTCACTGATCATGGGACAGAAGGCCCAGGTGTGGTGGGATCTTCCTGCTCTGGATAGTTTTCTTTTGTTAAAAGAGATTTATCAGATTCCTGATAAAATCTATAAAAATAATATTGAATTCCTCGCCGACACCTTAATGGTCAAGGACCAGCTGCGGACCCAGGTTCGAAAACTCTCTCTCGGAGAGAGAATGAAAATCGAATTAATGGCCGCTCTTCTTCACCGGCCGCAGGTCATCTTTATGGATGAGCCAACCATTGGTCTGGACCTCTCATCTCAAAGGGCCGTCAGGGAATTCATGAAGAATTATCAAAAAGAATTCAAACCCATCACCATTCTCACTTCGCACTACATGGAAGACATTAAGGAACTTTGTCCAAGAGTCGTGATTATTAAAGAAGGTGAATTCGTTTTTGATGGGGCGCTCTCTCAAATTCAACGTCTTCTGGGTGATGAGAAATGCCTTAGTGTGACGACCAAAGAGAACACATTTAAAGTCAATGTTCCGCGGACCGAGCTCTCTACCAAAACCGCCGAAATCTTTAAGACCAATGAAGTGCTGGATCTGAACATTCATGATCCTTCGATTGAAGATGTTATTGAATCCATCATGAAGCACGGGATGAATCCTAAATGAATTGGTGGCGCTTCGTTGTTGCCAACGAGATAAGAAAAATTCTCGCCTTCCGTTCTGACTTCTGGGTGACTTTTCTTGGTCAGACATTGGTTCTGATTCTGATTGCCCGGGCCCTGTGGCAGAGTATCTTTGCCGCCAATAACACTGAAGTTATGGAAGGGTTCACTCTTCCTATGATGACCCTTTATTACATCATTGTCCCCATTGGAAATAAGATCCTGACCGGAGAAAATGTGGGATTTCTCGCTCGAGAAATTTATGACGGCTCCTTTAACCGTTACTTAGTTTACCCCATTTCTTTTTTTCAATACAAGACCCTCACCTACCTGACTCACAGTGTTTTTTATGCTCTTCAACTGGTGCTGATTTATCTTTTATTTAATTTTTTCACTCCAGAAGGCATCACTCTCAACCTTCTGGCAAACCTGGCCGCAGGGGTCAGTGTCTTTATTTTTGCTTCTTATGTTTTCTGTATGTTGGCGATGGCCATAGAACTCATTTCTTTATGGGCCGATAATATCTGGTCGCTGATGGTGATGGTCCGCTTTTTTGTCTACTTCCTTGGCGGAAGTTATATGCCGCTTAATTTTTTTCCTGATTGGGCAGAGAAAATTCTTAATTATACTCCCTTTCCTTATCTGGTAAGTCTTCCTATTCGAACGACAATGGGGCTGGCCAGTAGTTCCGAAATACAACAAGGACTGATCCTGCTTCTGAGCTGGGCCATATTGTTTCACCTCATGGCAAAACTTCTGTGGCACAAGGGTGAGTCCCGCTACAGCGGAGTCGGAATATGAAACGCTACCTCCGCCTCTACCTCTACTTTCTGCAGTTTTCTTTTTCCAAGGCGATGGAGTTCAGAGTGGATTTCACTTTTCGAATCCTGATGGACGTCATCTACTTCGTCGTTAACATCCTGCTGTTTAAAGTTCTCTTTCTTCATACAGATTTAATCGGTGGATGGACCCAAGAGCAAATGATGGTGTTTGTGGGAAGCTACCTCTTGGTGGATTCTTTTAACATGACTGTGTTTGCCACCAACCTGTGGTGGTTTCCCTCTTATATTAACAAAGGTGATCTTGATTACTATCTAATCCGTCCAGTCTCGCCGTTATTCTTCTTATCACTGCGTGAATTTTCGGCCAACTCTCTCATGAATCTGTTGATGTCGCTTGCCTTCTTTATCTACACCTTAGTGTCCTATTCAGCACCGATCGGTATGGGACAGCTGATAGGCTTCATACTGCTTTTAATAAATGGATTTTTGATTTATTACTGCATTCAAATGCTGATGGTACTACCGGTTTTCTGGACCCATAGTCCCCGTGGCTTTATCGATTTATTCTATTCTTTAGGTATTGCGATGGAACGGCCGGATCGAATCTTCAAAGGCTGGCTCAGAATCTTTTTCACCGTGGTTATACCTTTCTCTTTAATTGCTTCCTATCCGGCGAAGTATTTTATTGAAGGCCTGGACACTGCCGCACTTATTCATGTCACTTTAGTCAGTGTTACCTTGTGGCTGGTGATGCTCTATGTATGGAAAAAAGCGCTGCAAAGCTATTCCAGCGCCAGTTCTTAGAAGGCCTTAACTTTGCCTGTCAGAATATCCCAGAACATTCTGAAGTCACCAAGGAGGCTATAAAGAGGATGTTTTAAAGTGGCCGGTTTGTTTTTCTCAAAGGCCAGGTGTCCAATCCAGGACAGGCTGTACCCAATAAATGGCAGCATAACCAGGATTAAGAGATTTCCGGTGAAAAAGAAAAGGAGCAACAGCGAAATCACGCCGCAGGTTCCAATAAAATGTAATTTCCTACATGTAGTATTTGAGTGTTCTTGTAAGTAATATGGGTAAAAGTCGCTAAAACTCTTAAATTGCATCGATTCTCTCCTGAATCCATCATAACGCTTTAGGATGTAATAGCTCAAGAATATTTATTGCTCAAGTATTACCCGAGTGTACCGATAAGTTTTTTAAAGGAGCACCTTTTGAAATCCTTGTTTCTTTCCATATCACTTTTTACCAGCTCTCTGGCAGTGGCCGGACTTGATTGTGTAAATTGCCAGACGGACAAACTGCTGACCATTCCCAAGACGGATTGGCCTATTGAATATATTGATGTTCAAACGGCTGACTATGAGAGAAATCGTCATGCGAGCTTTTGTACCAGACCGACGGAAATTATAGACACCATCGTTTTGCACCATTCAGAAACTCCCAGCACCGTGAGTGCAGAAAAAATAAATGATTATCATTTGACTCGTGGGACACCTACCGATCCGTGGTACATGATTGGCTATTCCTATGTCATCAACTCTCCTTACTCGGGAGACAGTCTTCCCAAGTTAAAAGTGACTGAAGGCAGACCAATCGAAATCATCGGTGCCCATGCCGGCTCAAGTGCTTTTGTTCCTATGTCCAAAGAACAGCAGAAAATTTGGGATGAGCAAAAAGTTAAATGCGGTAAAGAAGGCGAAGAAGGAAAATTTGATCCTTCTATGGTTAAAGATGGAAAAATCAAGGCCAACGTCACAACGATAGGATTAGTAGTGATCGGTAACTATGCCCCCTTCTCCAAAACTAATCCTGATGGTTACTCCCGAAAAAACCCTCGTTATCCCACAAAATCCACTCAGGACTCTGTGGCGCGAATGGCCTGTCAGTTACAAAAAAAATATCCCGGTATAAAAAACATTAAATGGCATAATTACTATCACAATACCAGCTGTCCGGGGAACCTTAAGTATTACATCGGTCAGATCAAGACCCTTGCAAGGAAGTATGGATGCGAATTCAATTAATCCTCATTTTGGCCTTATTTAGTTTTAATATTTCCGCCTCAGACGACCAGGCGATGAAAGAACTATTTCATAAATATGACCTGGTCATGGATCAGAAAAAAGTGGAATTGATAGATGAGGTCTTCACCAAAAACTTCATTAAAACCAGCGGCGGTAAAGAAGAGTTCATTAGTAAAATAAAAGAGCTGCCGGTATCAAATGAGAAGTCCCTTTATAAAAATACTATGAGCTGGAAGAAGGGCCAGAAAGGTGAAATCTATCTGGCAAAAGTGAAGGAATCATCCGTTCATAAAAATAAAAAACAATCCCATGAAGCGGAATTTGTCGTTTTAAAAGAAGACGGTAAATTAAAAATCAATGGAACTTTAAGTGATGGTGATTAAATTCCTTCTCCTCACTCTCCTGGTAACCGGATGTGGGAGGGAAGTAAAACTTTCCAATTCAAAGCTTGAAAAGTTCTCATCCATTACTGAAGCTGATGTGTCCAAAATCTATAAAAGTGGCACCCTGATCCGCGCTGCTAAAAACGGGGACTCCGATTATATTAAGATAAATAGCAGCACCTATAAGGTGAGTCCTTATAGTTCCTTTGATGTTTTGAAATTCATATCAAACACTCCGGTCGGAGCTGAGGTTTCAGTGAAATTTAGTGGGACGATTAAGAAAACAGACATTGTTCTGGAAACTATCACTGCCAATTGAGCCAAAAAATTGAAGGCCCCAAATCGGGGCCTTCAATTTTTTTAATTAAGCTTTTACGATACGATCACGCCAAGCGATAACGTCTGGAGCTAGGTAATCATATTTCATAGAATCAATGGTATATTGTGAGAACTCGTAGTCGTGAGAGTGAGTAAGACACTCAGTAGGACATACAGTTGTACAAAGACCACAATAACAGCAAAGAGCAGTATCAATTGTGAACTGAGTCAGCTTCAAGCGGATTGGCTGGCCATTAGAAGTTTTCTTGATCTCTTCTCCTTCCGGACGTTTTTCGGAAGCGATGTAGATACAATCAACAGGACAGGCCATAGCACATTGAGTACAGCTGATACAGTTTTGAACATCGTTAAAAAGACGCATACGTGCTCTTTCAGGAAGAACTTCACGCACTTCAGGATATTCAATTGATACAGGTTTTACCGCCCATACATATTTAAATGTAATCCACATACCTTTCGCAGTCGTTGTTATACCGCTGATGAGATCACAAAAATAATCTTTTACAGAACCGGTTTGGTGAATAGTGCTCATCGGTCTACTTCTCCTAGTACAATATCAATCGATCCAACAGTTGCAACAAGGTCAGCAATCATCTGACCAGGAGCTACGTGTGGAAGCATTGAAACGTGAGTGAAACATGGGGACTTCACTTTTAAACGGAATGGTTGTTTTTCACCTTCAGAAACCAAGTGGATACCAAGTTCTCCACGAGGACATTCATGACGGACATAAACTTCACCCTTAGGGAGTTTAATAATTTTTGGAACCTTGCCCATGATTGGACCTGGCTCAAGTTTTTCAAGCACCTGACGGACAATTTTTATCGATTGAATGACTTCTTTCATACGAACCATATAACGGTTCCAACAGTCACCCGGACGACCTTCCTCACCTTCACCCACTGGAACATCAAAATCAAATTCTGAATAAAGTGAATACGGCTTATTCTTACGAAGGTCCCACTTCATGCCTGAACCGCGAAGGACTGGTCCAGTCGCGCCATAGCTAAGACAATCTTCCACAGTAAACACGCCTACATTGGCAGTACGTTCAACGAAGATTTTATTTTTTGAAACAAGCTCATTATATTTTTTTGCTTCTTCTTCCATGACATCACAGAATTGAGCCACGCGTACTAGCTGCTCATCAGTCCAGTCATTCCAAACACCGCCAACCCAAACATAGTTATAGAGAAGACGGGCACCAGAAACTTCTTCAAAAAGTCTGAGGATTTTTTCACGCTCATCAAAGGCATAAAGGAATGGAGTAAAGGCACCCAAATCCAGAGCATAAGTTCCGAAGGCCATCAAGTGTGAAGCGATACGCTGAAGTTCAGCTACCAGAATTCGGAGAAGCTCCGCTCTTCTTGGTACTTCTGTTCCCAGCATTTTTTCTACCGCTGCAACATATGTCCACTCCATATTCATAGCGGCCAGATAATCCAGACGGTCTACAAACGGAATAATCCCACGATAATCAAGATTTTCAGCGTGCTTTTCCATACAACGATGAAGGTAACCCAAATGCGGGATCGCATGGGCCACAATCTCAGAGTCGGTCCAGATTTCCAGACGAAGAACTCCGTGAGTCGCAGGATGCTGAGGACCCATATTAAGAGTCAAAAGATCCGATTTTAACTGTTCAGTTTCTGTATTGATGGTTGGTTTTTCAGGTTCACCAATATCCCATTTGCTTTGCATATGTTCAGTTCCTTAATTAGCAGCTTGAGTTTGAGCTTTTTTAATCATGTCCTGACGAACCACGAATTCGCGATCTTCGAAGTTCATTTTTCCATCGGGATAGACTTCCATGCCGTTGTAAACTTTCTGAGCAATGTAATCTTTGCGAAGCGGGAAACCTTCCCAATCATCAGGGCAAAGAATTCGACGATGGTCAGGATGGTTGTTAAACTTAATCCCAAACATGTCATAACACTCACGCTCCTGGAAATTAGCAGCAGCATAAAGTTTAACGATCGAATCTACGGCCGGGGCCACACGATCAGTTACTTTTACTTTTAAGATAAATTCACGTGGAGTCTCAAGATCAAAGTGGGCCAGCATGTAGCAAACTTCCATCCATTCCACGTAATCAACACCGCTGATCACTTGAAGAGAGTTAAAAGGCATCTCTTTATTAGTTTTCAGAAATTCAACCACTGAATAAATCTTAGCGGCATCGACAGTGATACTTGAATCACACTTCGTATCAGCCGCTTCATTTACAACAGCATTAGCACCTGGAACATTACGATTAATAAGTTCGGCCAGTTTATTAAAATCAACATTAAGCATGTTTTACCCACTTGTTGCGAAGAAGACGCTCATTCGCAATTTTCTTCTGAAGAGTCATTACACCTTCAATCAAAGCTTCCGGACGAGGTGGACAACCAGGAACGTAAACATCAACAGGAACCACTTCATCCACGCCCTTTAAGACATGATATCCATGCTGCCAGTATGGTCCGCCTTTGTTGGCACAAGAACCCATAGAGATTACATATTTTGGTTCGGCCATTTGCTCATAAAGCACCTTCACTCGAGATGCCATCTTAAGTGTTACCGTACCAGCTACAATCATAAGATCCGCACGACGAGGAGTCGCCATGAAGGCACCACAACCAAATCTTTCAAGATCATATTTAGAAGCACCAGTTGCCATCATTTCGATTGCGCAACAAGCGAGACCAAAGGTCATTGGCCATAAGGAATTTTTTCGACCCCAGTTGAGAAAATCATCAACCGTGGATAATACAACACCATCTTGCATGGAAGACTCCGATTCAATGAAAAATATGAATACCCCTAGTTTTACCTTTTGGGGACTTTTTCGTCAATGAAAGGGCACGGAATTTCAATCGTTTCCAAAAGATGTCTAAGGGGAATATTTCAGGTTATTTATGGCCGCAACGGGCAGAATAGCTTTGAATGAACTTAACTTGTCCGTCATCTTCTTCTGAAGCCGGTCCTCTTTTTGGTCCTTGCTGCATGTAGGCGAGACGTTTCTTATCATTTTCACAAACTTTATTTACAACTAAATCATATTCCATCAAAGCGGCCACGGGATAAGGAACACCGTAAGCCGACGAAATAAAATTTATTTTTTCAGGTTTTAGGTCTGAAAATGAGCTAGCGATGGCTCTTTTTTGGAGCTGACTACTAAACCCTTCAAAATAAGAACCAACATGATAAAAAAGCTCAACTGCTTTTGTATAAGATAGCTCACCTTTAGTATCTTCAATTTTCTGGCAATTAGAACGGGATTGAACATTTTTAGAGAAAAGTTGCCTTAAAACCCGGCATTCCGTTAAGAAGGCCTGAACTTCTCCACCTGAGCCTTCAATGGTGCTCTTAATGAAATCTTTGGCATTAAAAGACTCAGCATAAGGATTAAATCCTTCGCGGTATACATAATGAGTCAGCTCATGGGCAAGATCCAATAGAGCATCATCCCAGGCAAGATTTCTATTGATGTAAACCACTGAGCGGGATTCATAAATAACGTGCTCAGGGGAATGTGGGGAAAACTTCCGCACCAAAGTAGTATCTGTTAGTGAGCTGTCCCCTACTTTAATAACGTCTTCTATAGTGAAGCCGCCCCGCGACGCTTTGTAGCGGGCCTCTTTAATCAGTTTCTCTCCTTGCTCAGAACGGGAGAGCAATTCGAGAAGTTTTTTCAGGTTTAATTCTTTAGAAGAGGTGTAGTCCATCCATGAGCGGTTGCCGCTCATCGATCCCTGGACGTGAATAGTTTTTTCTTCCAGCGCCAGCGCTTGAAAGGAAAGTGATAAAAGAATGAGTGTGAAAGCAGTCTTCATTACTCTGCTTGTCGGCAGCTCTAATGATAACTAGAGTCAAAAAAACAGACTTAAGGAGCAAATTTGAAGTGAAAGATCTCTTTACTTGAGTTTTTTACTTGGAAAGATCCGAGGACCTTTACCGGCGCATCCGGGGCCTTATCCCCAACATAATGAGCAACCGCCAATTGATAGTTGCCTGGTGGAAGCTTAGTTTCGCTCATGCGCAGGGCCTGCGGTAAAGTGGTCCAATGGCGAACATCCGCTTTTTCCAGGGCGGCAATCCCCTTGGCGGCACCAACGTAAGTGGCCATGGCAGCAGTCTTGGCCAGGAAGTCACCGTTCTCATTTCCTTTTTTAAGACTTTGATAGACCTTCATGGCAGCGACGATGGCGACTAAATGCTTAATTGCCACTCGAGTTCCGGTTTTAACATAGCGGGCGACCACATCTTCTTCCAGAACGACTCGGGCAATGTCACCATTCTCAGAAACCACTGGCAAGGCACCTTTTTGAATAACAACCCCTTTATCGTCCAGAATGAACATATAAAGACGCTGCACCAAGGGTACATTCTCTATCATCGGCAACTCAAACTCCACCGCGGCTTCTTGAACTGCCAATCGAGTCACATCATGAGCAAAAATAAAACTTCCGGGACTGGCCGTTCGCTCAGGAATCATCCCCAGTTTGTTCATGGCAAAAGCTGTAACAAACTCTGTTCCTACGGTTGCAATAAAGGCCTTCGCTCCCTGATTGTCCACGGAATTCATGGCGCCTTTAATACCAAAGTTAAAAGGCTTGCCCACTTTTTCCGGAATAAGTCCTTCCTCTAAAACCAGCACCACATTGCCTGGACCTTGCGCCGCTTTTTTAGCAATGTCGTCTTTGGGTTTTAAGGTCTTCACTTGAGAATTAAAATCTGTTCCTCTGATCTCTTTAGTAAGAGAGAGGATTTTATAGTGAAGAAAATCTTTTAAATCTTCCTGAGCGGGAGTCGCTGAGTAGAATTTTGGGGAAGGAGTTTTTTTCTCCTTCTCATAGGCCTGGATATAATCAACATTCTTCTGGTTAAAGATCGAAAAGATCCCTCCCTGACTATTCAGGATATCGAGGGCATCTTTATAAAGTTGCAGAGCAATTTGTTTGTCATTTCGGATCTGGCTTGCCTCATGAATCTCCCCTCCGAAAACCTTTAGCATCAAATCAGTGGAATAAAGGGTTTTGGAGGAAGCAGATCGTTGAAGGTCAGTAAAATAAGTGTCCCAGGCCAGAATCGTTCCTCTGGCCCCTTGCAGATCCAACTTATTGCCCTTCTTTTGAAAGCGCGCATAATAGGCCTTGGCGAGGAAGTAATAAACATAGGAGCGCTCGTAACTTGCCCCGTAAAAATCATCCGAAGGGTCATTGATCAAGAGGCTGGCGGCCTTGCTGGAAATGCGGGTAGTATAGAATTGATCAATTAAATCGAGTGCTGTCTGAAAATGAGTAATGGATTCATCTTCATTTCCCCGGGAGAGGGCCAGAGTCCCCTTCTCCATGTGCCAAAGCATGGCACTCTTAGGGGATTCTTTTAGCTCAGATTTTTCAAGAATTTGACTGGCCCGTTCCAGGTCCCCGGCAACATAGGCATTTCGGTATTCTTTTAATTGGTCTTTCATTCTGGAGGCACAGGACCCCAGAATGAAAAGACACATTAAAAAAAAGACTTGGTGTTTTACCATCCGACGCTGGATTTCTCAGAGTATTTGAAAACCTTAGTACGGGTACGAAGGACTTCAGTGGCCCGCTCAAGGTCAGTCATACGGATGTTAACTGAATACTCTTTAATAGTTTTTCCATCACGTTTTTCAGGCTTCATGTACACGTTACCGAAAATCATGATATCCGCACCGGTTTGCTTGCCGATTTTTTTAGCGGTCGCAGGATCAACCATTCCGTCATTTTGATAAGTAATTTCTTTCAACACGGCTTCACGGGCCTGGTTATCCACCAGTTCAAACTCTCCCGACAGAGAAAGTTCATTCAGGAGTTCATCGTTTAAGTCGCCAATCGGGAAATAGGCTTCTGAAGTCTGATTCTGCACTTCTGCAATAAAGACTTTAGGTGTTCCAAAGCGTGACTTCATTTTACCAAAACCTGGATGATTTCTCATTTGCTTTACCACATCGGCAATGGCCTGAGTTGTATCAGCACTCATCCAGTTATCAGTGATGGAAAGTCCTTTCTCATCAGATTCAGTAGCATCAACACGTTTTGCCTTAAAGCTTCCACAAGAAGTTACCAGTAAAGAAAGTGATAAAAGTGTAATTAAAAATTTCATGAGTTCTCCTTAAACTTCACCATGACGGGCCTTAATAAAATCCTCGCCAAGGTTCTCAAGTGCTTTTTTAACGTTTTCTTTTGTTTCAGGATCATCAGCTTTTTGAACCAGATCCTCTGAAGCTTTATCAATCGCAGCTTTTAAGCGATCATTTTCCATACGAATAAGGGTGGCACAGGTAAATCCGATGTAATCTTTCTTTGCACCCATTTTTTGCAGGTAATTTCTTTTTTCCCAATAGGTCTTAATAACTGCAGCCCCATGGATCATAGACTGGACTCTTTCTGCCAGAGTATTTGAGACGTATTCTCTCATTGGTTGAGTCTTAGGGTTATTGGCATCAATGGCAGCAGCTCCTTCAGTGGAAGAAGCCAGGGATTTTTGAATAAAAGTGGTAATCTCTGCGGCAATATCAGAACGAACATTGGCACGGGCAAGATTACAGGCTATTTCACGGTTAACTTTCGGCTCTGTCTCAAAAGAAAAATAACGGAACTTTTTAGTGTCCATGTTCTCTTGTTCAGTCCAAACTTCAGCATCTTCAATCCATCCAGGGCGGACTGTTGAAGAGGCATCACGAACTTCAAAATCACGGGCAATTGTTTCAGAATTGTCTATGTCTTTTACTTTCTTCTTGGAAGAACAGGCCACACCAAGAGAGAGAATTAACAAGACCGACATCAGCTTCATCATAGGAGCTCCTTTTTAGTCTAAATGTAAATCTGATAAATGTTGTTCTATATAGTTTGTGAAGAATGATTTAACTTTTAGAAGAGCATCCGTCTGATTACGACCGGTCACAGTTTCTGAAGCAGACAGGACCTTTTTCCTTTCCCCGCCCTCAAAGCTCGTCATATTCATGGTAAAGGTATATTTTTCAAATCCCGAAACATTCAAAAATTCTTTAATCGAATCGACATTTAGAGAAATCGCCTTGGAAGAGTTCCCGTTGACAATTTTGAATCCGGCTTCGGTCAACAACTCCTTCAACTTTTCTGTCATCCAATCCGGTGCCTGTCCTACACGAAGAGTTAGGGTTTCCACTTGTGGACGAGTTTCTCGCCAGGCCATGATATCTCCATAAGTCATCCGGGAGGGACGGCCCTGTCCAGCAACTATGGAGTAGCGCTCGTTTAATTTTTCACGTTCAAGATAAAGTCTTACTATCTTTCGAAGATTGGTCCGGCTCCGGCGCTGCCAAAGAACGTTAAGTTCCTCATCCAGTTTCATGAGCCTGCTCCCCAGGAGCTCCCTGGCCTGGCCCTTATCTAAAGAAGCCAGGGAATAAGACAATCCATTTTCTTTATAATGTTTTTTTATTTGCACCGCTTCGAGAACCTGATCCACAGACTCGGCCAGGGACTTTTGAACTTCTTCCCTGACAGCTCCCTGCCAAGGAAAACTTTGGGTAGAAGTGCTTTGAGTGCTGAATTCAGAGGTCACTTTAACTTCGAAAATACTGGCCAAATTTTTTCTGGCTTCAGCGTCCGCTGCAGCATAATTTTTAGCTTCACCTGTTGCGCAAAGTTCAATTTCTTCCCTGCAAACTTCATAGGGAGCATAAATCCAGCCCGGAACCGTGGCCGCAGTTTCTGAGAGTTCTGGAGCAGTTTTAAAGATGGAACAGCCACTCAAAAGCAGCAAGATAAACATATTTTTCATTTGGAAAAATTGTGAACTCAAGGGCTATTAAAGTCAACGAGACTCTAACAAACCTTCATGACACATAGCTCTGTTTGTTGACTCCCATGAGGGTCGAGCATATTCTCATTGGAGTATTTATTTAATTAATCTAAATGGAGGATTTTTATGGAACATAAACTACCAGAACTGCCTTATGCAAAAGATGCCTTACAACCTCATATTTCAGCTGAAACTTTTGAGTATCACCATGGCAAGCACCATAATGCTTATGTGACAAATCTGAATAACCTGATCAAAGGTACAAAGTACGAATCAATGACTTTGGAAGAGATCATTAAGAGTTCTGAGGGTGGCCTTTTCAATAATGCAGCCCAGGTATGGAACCATACTTTTTTCTGGAACTGCATGTCCCCTAAGGGCGGCGGCGTACCTGGTGGAAAAGTAGCTGACCTTATTAACCAAAAATGGGGAAGCTTCGATAAATTCAAGGAAGAGTTCGCTAAAAATGCTATTGGAAACTTCGGTTCAGGTTGGACTTGGTTGGTTCAGAATTCT
Organism: Bacteriovoracaceae bacterium; assembly: GCA_023701435.1. Lineage (GTDB taxonomy): Bacteria > Bdellovibrionota > Bacteriovoracia > Bacteriovoracales > Bacteriovoracaceae > Peredibacter. Next base: position 21,947 of record JAMPXB010000012.1, read on the forward strand.
AAGGGTGAAGTTGAAATCATGAATACTTCAAACGCTGATACCCCAATGGCCCACAATATGAAGGCCCTTATGACAATCGATGTTTGGGAGCATGCCTATTATATTGATTACCGTAATGCCCGTGCCAATTTCGTAGCGGCTTTCTGGAATCTTGCGAACTGGAACTTTGTTAACCAAAACTTGACATAATTTCTTAACCAAAGATTAACTTCCTAACCATCCTCGGTATGCTATAATTGGGGCATGAAAAACGCTTCAATTTTAGTTATCGAGGATGAGCAGGATATCCGCGACCTCATCAGTTTTCAGTTAAAGACCGAAGGACATAATGTCATCGTGGCCGAAAGTGTAGACAAGGCCATTTCCATCGTTGAAAGACCCGAAAAAGTAGATTTGTTTATTATCGACTGGATGTTGCCAGGAATAATGAGCGGTCTTGAATTTACCAAGAAATTGCGGGCCCAAAAGACCTATTCAGATACCCCAATCATCATGATTACCGCCCTTACCCAGCCGGATAATATTGTGGCGGCCTTGGATGCAGGGGCAGATGATTACATCACTAAACCCTTTGATTTAAACGTTCTCCAGGCACGGATCCGGGTCCAGCTGCGAAATATTGAACAAAACGATAAAGAGCAAGAAGATGTTTTGGATTTTGGGCTGATGAAAATCGAAATCAGCAAATGCCGGGTTTTTGTAGAAAAAGAAGAAGTCAACCTCACTTCAACCGAATTTAAGATCCTCTCTATTCTTGCTCAAAAACCAGGCCACGTTTTTACCCGGGAACAATTTATCAATAATATTCAGGGCGAAAACATCTTCGTCACTGGAAGGACTATTGATACCCATATTGCAGGTCTTCGAAAGAAGATTGTCAATGCCGCTAATATGATCGAAACCATCAGAGGAATAGGTTATAGATTCAAAGATTCAATCTAAGACGGCCTATCCCTGGTTTTTCTTTTATCGGATAGCCAGGCTGACTCTTGTCGTCTTTCTTCCTACTCTATTTCTGATTCTATTCCTTTATAGGTCTTCCTATCGCTCGGGACTTGTTTCTCAGATGACCCTTCAGATTGAAGAGGACTTAAGACTTATCAAGCACACCCTGATCCGCACCAATGTGGACTGGCAAAAATGGTGTCTCTCTTTGCCTCCTTTAAAAGATGTCCACTATACCTTAGTCCACCGAGACGGGACTATTGTTTGCGATAGTGTAGATAAAAAGATGGAAGGCCAAAAGCTCATTGATTTGGGTGAAGTGGAAGAATCTTTTGAGGCGCGATTTGCCTCAAATCTTCGAAAGAGCTCGATCTTTAATACTCAGGCGGTTTTTGCCAGTATGCGCTTGGGTGACAATTTAATGATCCGAAAAGTAATCCCTGTTTCGTCCCTTCGGGACAATATGGACCGCTTCGACCGTGTTCTCTTTTTAAGAATTGTTCCTTTTGCTTTGGCCAGTTACCTGGTTTTTATCTTTCTTTTTTATCGCTCAACAAAACCTTTGGGAGTGATTTTATCCAAGGTTGAAAAGTTCAAGGAAGACATTCCTTTCAATCGCAGTCTTGCCCTTCTCTATGAGAGGGATGAATGGAGACAAATTGAAGAAGCCTTAAACAAGGCCGATCAAAAACTTCAAACTCAAGTGCAGGAAGTAAAAACAGAAAACGAGAAGAGCACTGCCATTCTTGAGGCCATTAACGATGACATTATTGCCATAGATAAATTTGAAACGATCCTTTTCTATAATAGTAAGTTTAAAAATAACTTCATTCAAAAGCGTGAAGGTCAGGAAATCAATCCTAAGATCTGGCACATTTTTGCTGATGAAGTACTCAGTGCTTTTCGTTCTGTTCTGACTACGGGAAATCCTTGTTCTCTAAAAAGGATCAATTTTCCCAATGCCCGTCGTCCGGAGCGCTACTATGACCTGACAATCACTCCCCTGAGGTCTTCCAGTGAAAACATCACCGGAGCTTTGGGAGTCCTTTATGATGTAACCGAATTTAAACTGACAGAACAAATGAGAGTGGATTTTGTGGCCAACGTGTCCCATGAAATCAGGACTCCGCTGACTTCTATTAAGGGCTTCACCCAAATTCTTCAATCTCAATCCTCCAAGATTGATTCCAACCTCCATCCCTTTCTGGACAAAATTATTTTCAATACCGAGAGGATGATTTCTTTATTTAATGATCTGCTTAACCTGTCAGTGATTGAATCAAAGAATTTTGTGCGAATTGAAGAGTTCTCTCTTTCCCAGATAGTTGAAGGCATTACAAGTATTGGAGCGAATTATCCGGAGAAGAAAATAGACATTACGACCAATCTGGAACTTGAAAATTTCAAAGGTGATCCGCGTTTGATTGAGCAGGTTCTCTTCAATCTGACAGACAATGCCTGCAAGTATGCTGACGTTGAAGTTAACATCGTTATTTCCAGCTATGAAAAAGATGGGTTCTCCTACATCTCAATTAAGGACAATGGACCAGGAATAGCCAAAGAACACTTACCGCGCATATTTGAGCGTTTCTACCGGGTCGATTTCTCAAGAGAAAGTTCAAGGGGAACAGGTCTGGGACTTTCGATTGTGAAGAACATTATCAGTAAGCATAAGGGAAAAATTTGGGCCCAGAGTGAAGGCCCAGGAACAGGTACAACTTTTATAATCGAATTGCCCTCTTAGAAAATATACTCCATTTCAAAAGCATATACTGACTTTGTGTAAGCAAAGTTCTCATCATCCTTGGAATCATTCTTCTGATAGTCGTATTTAAGGTTGGCCCGCCAGTTCTTTTTGAATGTCTTGGAAATTCTGGCACTCGGATTGATAAGGGCTTCTCTACCCCGAGCGTCCCTGTCATTAATAGGATCAGTGCTGGTGTAGCTTAAACCAAAACTGGGAGTGAACCAATCTTTCACCCGGGTCATAATCAAGTCCACTCTAAAGGTGAACGAGTCAGTATCAAAAAGATCGTCAGTCACACGCATCCGATCATAACTGGCATAAAAAAGGAGTGTATTAAGTTTTAAACTCTTTATTTGTTCGAATACCAGACTGGAGGTATTTGAGTTTGAACTCTCGATATAACTATCCAGCATACGATGACGTAAACGAACTGTTGTTTCCCCGAAGTCCCAATAATTGAAGCGCTCACCGATCATAATCGCATGGGAGCGTGAGCTGAATTCCAGTTTTTCCTCCGCGTTCACATCCCGTCTTGCTTCGCTAAAATCATAATCAACGAGAAAAGCTGCCGGTTTTTTCCATAAGGTATGCTCATAAGCAGTGCGTACGGCAGGAGCGATCAGATAGTTGTCATTTCGATAAATTTCCGGCTCTCGATTGAAGTAATAAGTATTATTAAAACGCAGTTCGGGAGCAATGCTTATGTAGTCGCGGACATAAAAAGTATAGCGCCCAATAAGATCGGTCTTGGAATAAAGAGAGGCTTGCTTGGAAGAAGAAATTGTTGTCTGGGCCGGCGAAAATGTAACATTGGTGTCGTGTCCAAACTCCTGAGAAATTCTTAAGAAGTAAGGAGGATTTAAGGTCGGACGACCATTTCTTAACTGAAAAAGTATAAGATCGTACTTACGTTGCAATTTAACGATTTTCTCTCTGATCTGCGGCGCCAGGGCCGATTCTTTGTCTATTTCAAAGGCTTTTTCATATTGAGGAATGACATAAGTCTCAACCGACTTAAATGCATCTGATCTTTTTTCGACTTGCTCCAGATAGATATCCCCTACCTGCATTTCAGCGGCTTGACGAACTTCTTGCGCCTCTTCCTCCGGCAGCTTGTCGATCGCTTTAAAGAAGGTAAAGGCCTTTTTTCGCTCACCCAGTTCTCTGGAAATAAATCCAATATAATAAAGCGATACTCCCCGTTTAAATTTTCTTTTCAGGGATTCCCGGAATTGAAGTCTGGACTCACTTAATTTGTCTGCGGCAAAGAGCGCCTGACCGTATTCATAATGGAGATCAACCGGAGCATAATCAAGGGCCAGGGACTTATCAAAACGGCCAATGGCTTCCGAAAAATCCTGAAGTCGGTTGTAGCAAATTCCCATCCAGTACTGGATAAGTCCAAGAGTTTCTCTATTAGGACTCGGTTCTTTAGAAAGACTCGTCTCAAGAGTTTTAAGCTCCTCTACTGTCGCCTGGTATTTCCCTTGAGAATAGTTTTCTACGGCCGTCTTGAAGAGATTGTTGCCAGTGGCCTGGGTAATTTCTAAAGAATCATCTTGCGCAAAAGCCGTCAAGGCCATGCCAAGAATTAGCATCCATGCTAAAAGTCTCATTAAATCCCTTAATCAAAAAACTTATATATAAATCTTAATCTATTGATTTGGTTTCGCACGGATAATCACATCCGAACTGGTCGAGATGGCCCGGGTTGGATCATTTGATCCGGTAAATCCACCAGTAGGAGCAAATCGAGTATCAACAGTATTAGTTCCCGGAAGAGAAACATCTGTTAACACTGCTCCATCTAAAGGCTTATCTTCAGGCGCTATCGTTGTAGGAGATAGAGTCCCGCTTGCTAACTGGCGGCCAGTTGGATCAAGTGTCTTTACTAAGATTTTCCCATCACTGGTGATTTCAATATTTTTAGGTGGAATATAATTGCCATCAGCTCCGACTTTACCGGCTTCTTGTCCGGGAATATAAGTATTGGTATTGGCATCGAGCACACTTCCCGGACCTGGTGGAATAATCACACCCGAATCAATATGAACAAAGGAACCATTGGCCGGCTTCACCAGATCACCTTTAACGAATCCATCCGGATCAGAAGAAGTAGGAGATTTGGTTTGCGAATCAACTGTTACCACTTGGGCAACTTCTGACTTAAGTACCTCTCCACTATTACTCACCTGCTGGCCATTAAGACCTGCTGGAACAACTGATTTTGCAGATTCATTATCGGTACTGCTTGGGCCCTTGTCCGCTGAAAAGTCCTGGTTTTTTTCCAGTTTTTCACGCTGTTGTACGTTCAAAAGAGAAGGAACTGTCGGCATCGGGCGATTGGCTTCCATGACCGAGAATTCACCCGGAAACATACGAACACCACGGTCAACAATACTCTCTAATTTCGAAGACGAGACTTCACCTCGCTGTTCCAGCTTATTGAAGACAACTTCCCCTTCAAACAACACAGTCGACGTATTCGTACCATTGGTTGAGATCATGAAGTCCGTACCACGCACACCCATGACAGCGTTTTGTGTTTTAATGAAGAGCTTTGATTTATCTTTATTAATTTGTAAATAATCCTTGGAAACCTGAGAGCGGATTTTACCTTTCACCAGATCAATTACCCCTGAATCCTTGCCCGAGAAAGATTCAATCTTCATCTCAGAATTAGGACCCACGTTCATCTGGGACTTATCAACGAAAATTAATTTCACGAAACTTTTTTCATGAGTCTTAACAACAGCACCACTCTCTACCCAGTCATCAACCTTTAAAGGAGTGGTCTTCCCCAAGGTTAAAACATCTGCATCGCCTCTTACCAATTTGACCACCGCCACTTTAGGAGCTGCAAAGGCCGCTTGATAAAAGAAGACCATCAAAAACAGTGTGAAAAGTTTCATATGTTATTCCTGTTGTCCCAATGTTTGGGAAGTTCTTAATAATTATACCTCTATCTGAGCTGGCCTCAATCAAGGCAATATTTCTCCATATCTCGGTAAGTTACAAATCAAGTAAAGGTCTAAAGCGGCCCTTTTTAAGGATAGAGAGCTGAAGAGATTTATGAGTTAAAACAAGAATTTAGATCAAGCATTGCCCTATAAAGTTGTCACTTTGTTAGATCCTGGAAAAAGTCAATATGAAGGAGGACTTAAATAAAACGCGCGAATAGCCTGATCTTATTAGTAAAGTAAACTTTAATAACTTCCGAAAAGTTCAGAACCGAGATGCGGCCTAAAATAGGTTCAAACCGGAATTATTGGGAGTCTTATGAAAGGCCAATTATTTTCAACAATAGTGCTTCTGACTTTGCTATCCACCTTAGCTGGGTGTGGAGGAGCAGGTCAATCATCGGCGAAGCTTGAGGTCTCTAAGGCCTTTGCTATGACCAATCCCTATTTTGGCGGCGGCCTAATGATTCATGGATCAAGCTCCACAGGTCAGCACTTCACCCTCGCTCTAGACAGTAATCTGGAAAAGACAATTCAATTAGAAAATGGCACTTGGTCATTCTATGCCGTCGGTTGGGATGGAAATCAAAAATTTGTTGGTAACAGACAGTGTGGAATGGTGACAAAAGAAATTTCTGCCAGCTCAGTGGTTGAACTCAATATGAACTCCACTATTTGCTCTGATCTGGTTTTTCAAAAAAACGTTAAGCTCCACGAATTTAAAACGATCGCTTGTGGTACGTTTAATACTTACAACTTCACTACTAATACCTACTCTCCGATTTCTGCTTCAACTCCAGATACTTTCTGTAGTTCTCTACCAATGGAGATGAGAAGTGAGCTGAGTCATTATAAAATTGTGGCCCAGGAATCCTTCAAAGGGGTTCAAAAACCAGCCTTTGAATCACAATGTCTCTCAACCACAGGAGAAATTTTAGGACATCTTCCAGTAATTAAATTTCCTTTCCTCATTAAGGCCTATCGTTCACTTAGTGATTGCAATAGCACTTTGGCCCGTCCTCTCATTTTCAATTTTCCAAATGGTATTGAAGCAGGTCACCCTGAGACTTTTGATCATCTGGCCCTGCAAAGTGGAACCGCACCTGCTCAAACCAGACTCGTTCTTCCAAGTTCTATCAGTAAGAGAGGGAAATCTCTCTTCATGAACATGATTCCTCAATTTTTATGTGAGACCAGCGGACTTAGTGATTGTTTTAAAAGTCCGGTCAGTACATATCATGTGAATGTTGATTGGTATGATAATTTTACTCAGCGTAAGTTACTCTTGAAAAACACTTCCGTTGCAACATGTCCTTCTATGTCTGCTAATTCAAAGTTCAGCTTCACTGGATGCGAAAATCAGGATGGGAATCTTTACGGCCACATGGCCCGCAATGGTGCTTACTGCTCCAGTGTCGCTTGTGCTGATACAGTTGTTATTGACTCTAAAACCATTTCAATCAAAACAACTGAAGCGGCCGGTAACTTCTATCTTTTTGATGAGGCCCTGCAAATTCTCGGTTTGCGAGTCATAGATAATACTGAGCATCCCTACTATCTTTTCCATTCTCTGCAAGACAATCATGACAGAATCTCAGGAGGAGGGAAACTCCGCCGCGTTCAGGAGCATTTGAGCTCAACAGGGATTCTCAGTTTAGTGAGAACGGGTCATACAAGTTGTAGTGCCCTGGCATCTGCGGTGGATGTTGCTTCTATCAGCTTGCCACCTCAGTCGGTATTTGACCCACATGAAGGAAAAAGTTTTGATATTGCGATCACTATCAGCAATGGTCTAACTTCAACGGGTGGAACCATTTACGATTTAAAAATCGATTTTAAGGTCATGGCCGGTTCTCTCTTGGATGAGCAAGGCACTTTTAACCTGGTCTGCGGTAAACCCATTGGAACATTTGAAACTGTTTCATTTAAAGACTCGGAGCTTGAGCGTGAGCTCATTAACTGGAATACAGACAATGTCGCAACCGCTGTTTTTGAATCGTATTCTTATCAAAAAGAAAGCGATGGCACTCAAACAAGAGCGGAAGTTGTTAAGGCCCAAAAAACCAGTGCCACCGAGTTTTGGAGCAGAGCTGTTCAAATTGGCTCAGAATCTTTTGGGGCTTATGCTTCAGTCAGTGAACTTCACAAGGCCGGGGGAAAGATCTTCACCACTCGTCTTAGTCATTCAGACACAACAATGGCAACCTTACAAACCAGCATTGATACTCCTGTGGCAGAGAATCAGTTCATGACCGGAACAGCTGCTTCCTGTATGTTGGAGACCAACGCTGAAATTTACTCCACACCAGCAAGTGGATGTTCTTTTGCTTATCCTTCAATTGTTAATCCTGAAACTTCCTCGGGGTTTATGATGAAAATAAGCAGCTTAATGGACCTCAATTCAGCGGCCCCTTTGATTCTGGAGCAATTCAGCTTGAAGTAAGCATTGAAAAATCAACCAACGTATGGAATATTGCAGCAACTTTACTGAAAAACGCTATTAGGACTTAAATTATGACCAATGTTCCTCCACAGCCTGCTAACTCCTTTCGTATTGCCCTAAATCTGGAATATCCAGAATCGCGCATGGACAATGTTCTTCTTAATGCTCTTAGAGAGCAGGATGAGAATGAAAAGCTGAAGAATATATCTCGTGGGGCCTTGAAAGAGCTCTTCAATAATAAACAGATTATGATTAAAGGTCAGCGTGCCAAATCTAACTCTTCCCTCGCGAAAGGTATTACTTACGTAGACATCCTGGGCTTTTAAGAGCAAAAACCCGCTCGTTTTAGCCTTTTCACGAAATCATGAACCTGATTTTTGGCACTAAGGTTCCAGCTGTTCCACTTGGTCTGACCTCGGTACATGGTGATATAATTCCTGGTCGATTTTTTCTCGAATTTTAGCGTGCATTTGCGGGCGATAATCTTTTCTTCACAGATACCCATATCCTGCAAATTCACCATTTCTTCCAGAAGGGCCTCCGCCGTAGTCTCCACCATAGGTATTTTGGAATGAATGGCATTGCCGGAGGCAAACTCCACGACCCTGATACCAACCGAGAAGCCAGGTCTGATATCACAGGAACTTTCAGCAAAAGCCTGTAGATTCAAGAGCATAGAAAGAATCAAAAAAGAGAGCTTCTTCATTTCATAAACCTTAATTGAGTGTTCTTAAGGGTTATTTTAGGCAAATCCCTATTTTCTTCCACTGAAAGAGGCCTGGTTTGTAAATCTTGTTTTAAATGTCGAAACTTTAGCCAACTTTTTAAGAGTTATTAAAAAAAGATTTAAATTCCCGGCCGGAAGTTTCGATAAGGCTTAAGTAGAAACTGCGGAAGAGGAGTTAACATGCTGATAAAAGTTCAATTCGGCTCAGAGAAACCTGTAGAATACAGCTTTGATAAAAATCAAATCGTCATTGGATCGAGCCTGTCTTGTGACGTTGTCATCAATAATCCTTCAGTTAAAAGTAGTCACCTACTCATCTCACAAGTGGGACGTTATTTTTACGTTCAGGATTTGGGCAGCAGCGACGGTAGCTACATAATGAATAACAAGCTTATTCCCGGTGAGAAATACCAATTTGCTACTTATTTCCCTGTCCAGATTACCGAAGGTATTTCAATTCATTTATGCAAGAATTCACTCAAAGCAACTGAACACATTGTTTCAGCTGCTTGAGCATGAACTAAGCCTTTTTAAATTTACTCTTCATCCAGGGAATTAACATCGGAAGGATGGAGACAAAAATCACTCCAAAAATCACAATATGGAAATTTTTCTTCACAACGGGCAGGTTACCAAAGAAGTGACCTGCCAGAATAAAAGTGAAGACCCATAGAATCGCCCCAATAATATTATAAGAGAAGAATTTCTTGTAATCCATTGTTCCGATCCCAGCGACAAATGGTGCAAAAGTTCGGACGATTGGAGCAAAACGAGCAGCAACAATCGTGAAAGGTCCCCACTTCGAGTAGAAATTTTGAGTCTGAACTAGATACTCTTTCTTAAAGAAACGTCGATCCTGATCAAAGACCTTAGGCCCCAAATATTTTCCGATATGATAGTTAACAGTATCCCCTAGTATTCCAGCGATCGTTAAGCTCACTAAAAGAATCCACAGATCAAGTCCGTTTTCTATCGCCGTGAGAGCTCCCAGAGCAAACAGCAATGAATCTCCCGGTAAAAAAGGCGTCACCACCAGACCGGTTTCACAGAAGATAACCAAAAACATCAGCACATAAATCCAAGGTCCAAACAGGGTAAGCCAGGCCACAAGATGTTGATCGAGATGAAGAATAATATCTAATAATTGAGTCATTGAGTTTTCCTAAGATTTTCTTTGTGAGAAATCTTAGCAAACCTTCTCTAGGCACTCAAGACGATATGACATTTCTTTTTTAGGTATTCATAGGTATCCTGACTTAGGGCCATGTTTAGTGAGAGCCCTACCCGCACATCGCCACGCTTTAAATAATAGCCCTTAGGTGCCACATAACAGACAGTCCCCAGAATCTGATGGCGCAGAGGTTTTTGATCGATTGACTTAAGCCAGAAGTGATCATGCTTTTGGAGATAATCCCGATTAAAACTGGAAATTAAAATACCAAACCCTCTTTCGGAAACATCAATAATTCTAAGTTCCATCTCATAAGTCATTTCCCTGACCGATTTCTCCATGCGCTTAAGTGACAGAGATATATCTGAAGAAAAAGGCAACACATACCTTTCCCCTTTTCTTTCTTCTAGTGCTCTGGCCTCTGTTGGATATTGGCAAATAAGTTTATCGCCCATGATCTTAAATTCCCCAGGCATCAGACGGAAAATCAGGTTTCGATAGCTCAATCTGACAAAGATCGACCGGGATGGATCAATCTCTAAATTTGTAGGTGTCCTGAAAATCACCTTGTCACATTTCATATCAATGTAAATTTGGATAATTTGAGAGACATAGCGGCCATCATGTCCTGGGTGGGCCTGCCAGACGTCCCCTCCAAAAAGGATGGCCTTTTCAATGACAGAAATGATTTGAATGCGGTTATCGAGATTTTTTAAATCTGACATATCCATAAAAACGTCCTGTTAAAAAGATGGATATAAAATGCTGATTAGTCTTTTCGTCCTTCTTGCTGGAAAAATTTAACCTATTGAAATTAGTGCCTTTTTGGGTAACCTAGGAAGATGAATAAAATCCCTGTTAACTTGAAGTTTGGACTTATGCTTCTGGCCTTTGCCGGTACCTTTTATTGGATGTTTTCCAAGCCGCTGATAGAGCAGGATTTAAGCTACCATTCATTTGTTGATGTACGCTCATTATGGGGAATCCCAAATGTTCAGAATGTGCTTACGAATGTCTTCTTTTTACTCGCAGGATTTTTAGGATTGTCAGCACTGACCGGTCATCAAATACAGACTCACAAATCCTGGTGGTGGTTCTTTGTCAGTATTGTTTTGGTGGCCCCCGGATCGGCTTACTACCACTGGGAACCAAACAATACGACACTGGTGTGGGATCGTCTTCCTATGAGCATGGGATTCATGGCCCTTTATATCGTGCTTTTATCCGAACACATCTCTTTAAAATTTGAGAAGTTTTTATACTTTGCCCTTTTCATTGGTCTTCTTAGTATCGGAGTCTGGGTCTTTACCACTGATCTGAGGTTTTATTTCTGGATTCAATTCAGCTCTTTTCTTACGATTCCCATGATCTTGTTTCTCTTCCCAAGTTCTTACAGTAAAAAATATTGGTACTTCATCACGCTGGTGATTTACGGTCTCGCTAAATGGGTCGAGGTTCTAGATCGGGAGATTTATTACTTTACCAGTGAACTGATAAGCGGCCATGCTTTAAAGCATATTCTGGCCGCTCTCGGATTGGCGGGTCTGTGGTGGATGGTCAAAACAAGAAAAGAAATGTCACAGACAATTTCCACTTGGAACGTAGCTGATGCCTCCCCGGCGTTCGAGAAGACGCTTTAATTCGCCCGATAAGTCTTTAGTGACTTCATTACCATCATGATACATCAGCACCGGCTGGAAACATGAATCAACCGCTTTCCAGGCCACATGATCGGGACTAATAGTGTGCCTTCCCATTTCACGATCAGTGGGCCACTCAAATTGATCAAAGACCTGATAGACAAGCTCTGAACAAACGATCGAACTCTCCGTTTCGACATCAAAGTTGAAATCATAAGGACGTCCAATGAGATTCAGCGCCTTCAGAATGTGATCTGCAGGATTTTTAATATTGTTAGGTTGAACAACCACCAGATCATCTATATCCATGAAATTTTCTAAGGTGTTCATGGTGACTCCTGGTTTTCGTAAAGCTTCAACCACGAGCTTCCCTTGGGACATTTTTTCCAGGAAAGGAAGAATCTTCGGATGATCGAGAAGTGAAATTTCCTTGCCTTGATATTCCACTTTCATTTCCATCAACTCTTCAGGTCTTCCCAGCCAAATGGCCACATGTCCATAAAAGCCAGGTATAAATTGATCCGTCAGACGAAAGGGAGTTTTCTCAAAAAGAATATCCAGGGGTCTTAGCTTCTTCTTCATCCTCGCCATCGCCTTAGGGTCTTGGGCAAGTTTTTTTAATTTTCCTTCACGGGACTGAATTTGTCCGATGGCATTGCCGAAAACTTCACTCAGGCGCCCCATTATTTTTTCCAGAGCATCGGTGAGTTCTGCATGAGTTAAGATCGTGCTCAGAAGCATGATGCTGCGGATTTTGTAGGACTGATCTTTCTCTGCCATTCTGGCGGCAGTAAATGATTTTTCAAGGTACTGCTCAAAAAATGATTCAGCGTCATCCCTATAGGCTTCACTTTGTTTGAGAAATTTTAAGTCAATCTCTGTCCGCTTCCAGTTCTTTGGATCAAGTGCGACCTTGAAAGTGTCCAAAAAAAGATGACCATCGCTTCCCATATCGGAAATTAAAATGGATCTCATCTTTTTGGCCTTCGCCAGGGGAACTGATAAACGAAAAAAGCTGTCATACATCACCAGTTTCGTCACAGCACTGATAAAAACACTTTCAATAAACTGGGCAGATTTGGCTTCGTTCTTTTTAAGAGAAATGGAGATATTTCCGAATCCTGCTTTAAGAGAATGAGGTTTATTATTCTCAATGACGAAAGTCCGGCCTTTGATCTTATCGTGTAGCGGAAGAAGATACTCAAAAGCTTCCCTCTTCCAGGCTTCGAGGTTTCTAAAAAGTTCTTTTAATTTCGCAATGTCTTTGACCGACATCGGCCGGTGACAGTTGGGAATGATCCCCAACTCACAAGAGCGAGTGTCCATAAATTCCATGAGTTCATCATTGGTGCGAAGCCCCCCGGCGAGGATCTCCTCTGCGGTATCCCGCTCGCTGAAGGCATAGGTTCCAGAGGCAAGACTAAAAAAAAACAGGGCCAGGGCCCATCGACAAAAAAACATCATTACTATTCATCCTTGAATAAGTTCTTAGACTAGGATTTCAATTCGAATGAAAGGAGTCAACTTTTGCTTGTCCTACTTAAAAGGTCAGCTATACTAAACTGATGAAATTAAAAGCTAAGCATATTTTGGTAGATCACGAATACGAGGCAAAGGACATTCTAAGAAAGCTCGAGGAAGGGAAAAGTTTTGAGGAGCTGGCAAAAGACTACTCTCTTTGCGGTTCTGCCCCTTCTGGTGGAGACCTGGGTGAATTTCCCAAAGGAAGAATGGTTCCGGCCTTTGAAAAGGCACTGCTCGCCTTAAGGCCGGATGAGGTTTCAGGAATTGTGAAAACCCAGTTTGGTTTTCACATCATCAAACGTTTATAGTTTTTGCTTGATCTCATGCCACTCTTTAGCAAGCTTTTCCCGATGATCGGGATGAGCAATACTTATAAGTGCCTGGGCCCTTTCATTAAGGGTTTTTCCGAATAAATTGACGGCCCCGTATTCGGTCACTACGTGGTGAACGTGAGCGCGAGTTGTAACAACTCCTGCTCCTGGTTTAAGGCTCGAAACAATTCGGGATATTCCCTTAGGAGAAGCTGATGTCATGGCAAAAATGGGTTTCCCATCATCAGAGAGAGCAGCTGCTCGCATAAAGTCCATCTGTCCGCCAACACCAGAGATGATTCGGTGACCGATGGAATCGGCACACACTTGTCCGGTCAAATCAATTTCAACTGCTGAGTTGATAGCTGTCACTTTAGGATTTTTAATAATATTGATTGGATAATTAACGTAGGTTGTTTCCATGTTAATCACAGACATGTTGTCATTGGTGAAATCATAGAGTTCCTGAGATCCAATAAGGAATGCCGAGGTAGAAATTCCGTTCTGTAGAACTTTTTTAGAGTTATTAATAACTCCCCTCTTAATCAGGTCATAAGCCCCATCGGACCACATTTCAGTATGAAGACCCAAATTTTTGTGAGTTCTAAGGTTGGCAGCGACAGCATTCGGTATTGAACCAATTCCCAATTGGATAGTGGCCCCATCCTCAACCAAGGCGGCAACATTTTTACCAATCAACATTTCAACTTCAGAAAGTTGCTGAGGCTTACTGACATAAATTGGCGTTGAAAGCTCTACTCCAAAGTCGATGTCATTAACATGGATAAAGCCCGTTCCATGAATACGAGGCATTTGATCATTGATGTGTGCAATAACTAAATCGGCACACTCGACAGCGGCCTTAGCAACGTCCACACTCACTCCCAGAGAGACGAAGCCATGTTTATCCGGAGGTGAGACTTGGATAAGGGCAACATCTACTTTCTTAATGCCTCTTTTAAAAAGAAGCGGGATTTCTGAAAGAAAAACAGGAACGTAATCAATTCTCTCATAATCAAGCTTACCTCTAAGGTTCTTACCGGTAAAAAGACTGGTGATTTTAAATTCCGGATGTCCGGCATAAAAACATTCACCCTCAGTGTGGATATGAATCATTTCCATATTTTTTAGATCATTACGTTCAAGCATGAGTGTGCGAAGCATTTCTACTGGAGTCGCCGCTGCACCATGAACAAAAATAGCTGAGTTGGATTTGATATGCTTTAAGGCTTCTGAAAAGCTAGACATTAACTTCATTAAATACTCCCAAATACTGTTAGTTGGGAAATAATATCGAATCTTTTAAGAATGATCGAGTGTTTAGAACAATAAACTTACTATTTGGAAAAATCCTTTATATCTAATCAGGAATTTGGTTGAGCAATCAAGTTTGAAAATCTTTGATGACTCTCAAAAATTCATCCCCATAATTTTCCAGCTTATTTTGACCAACCCCGTGAACCATTAAAAACTCAGAAGGATTACGGGGCAATAAAAGACACATATCATTCAGCGATTTATCATTAAAGACGATATAGGAAGGCAGATTCTTTTCTTTGGCGAGTCTATTCCGCAGAGCTTTTAAGGCTTCAAAAAGTTCATCCTGACCATGTTTGGCTTCCTTACTTTTCGAGGCTGTTTTTTTGTCTTTCTTATCAATGGTAAATTCCTGCTTTCTCAGTTGAAGCTTTTCGCCACCGGTAAGAAGTTCCAATGATTTCTTTGTTAAACACAGACTGCGATACTCCCAGGACTTAATCGCTATATAACCCTGGTTCAAAAGTTGACGTAAAACACTGTTCCAGTGCTCCTTGGCCTTGTCCTTTCCGATTCCGTAGACAGAAAGAGTGTCGTGCTGTCTTTCACTGATTTTAGTATTCTTACAGCCTCTTATGACATCAATGATGTGTCCAGCTCCGAACATCTGCTGGGTGCGATAGATCGTTGAAAGTATTTTTTGCGCATCAATAGTCGCGTCCCATAGGACAGGAGGCTTCATGCAGGTGTCACAAAGTCCGCAGCTTTCAAGACCATTTTCTCCGAAATATTGAAGAAGATATTTCCGTCGGCAGGCTGCCGTCTCGCCTAAAGCAAGCATGCAATCCAATTTATGCCTCGCCACTTTCTTATAGGCTTCATCGGCATCCGTTGTTTCCAGCATCTGGGAGAGCTTGACGACATCCTGAAGTCCATAGATCATCCATGCTGTTGAAGGTTTACCATCACGCCCTGCCCGTCCCGTTTCCTGATAATAACTTTCAATACTTTTTGGCAAATCCAGGTGGGCCACAAATCTCACATCCGGACGATCAATCCCCATCCCAAACGCGATGGTGGCCACCACAATGATACGGTCTTCGGAATTAAATAAATCCTGATTCTTAGATCTTTCTTCCTGCGAAAGTCCGGCGTGATAAGGGACGGCAGGATATTTCATTTTTTTCAGGGCCTTCGCCACTCGCTCAACTTTGTCCCGGGAAAGACAATAGACAATTCCAGTATCATTCAGGTGATGGGTCTTAATGAATTCATCAAGCTGCTTAAGTTCATCACTTCTTTCCTGAATAATATATTTAATATTCGGACGATCAAATGAAGAAATAAAAATTTCGGGATCAGTCATTCTCAATTGATTCGTAATATCAACTCTGGTCTTGGTATCGGCAGTGGCCGTTAAGGCGATGATTGGTACAGCGGGGAACTTAAGTTTTAATTCTCCCAGCCTGGTATAATCTTTTCTAAATTCATGTCCCCATTGGGAAACGCAATGGGCTTCATCTATTGCGATCAAACTAATTTTTATCTGGTCAAAAAAATCAGCAAGTCCTGGAGAAAGAATGCCCTCAGGAGAAACATAAACCAGTTTAATTTTTCCCTTTAATATCTTTTCTTTTGCTTTCTGAGAATCTCTATAACTTTGGGAAGAATTTAAAAAGACGGCTTCAACGCCGGATTCTTTTAAGTTCATCACCTGATCTTGCATGAGGGAAATGAGGGGTGAAATCACCAACGTGACTCCATCCAGATAAAGAGCAGGAATCTGGTAGCAAAGAGATTTCCCACCTCCTGTTGGCATTATGGCGAGAGTGTCTTTTCCGTTCAGTACTGAATTAATAATATTATGCTGTTCCAGCCGAAAAGATGAATAACCAAATCTTTCTTTTAGAATGTGCAATAGTTCCAGCTCTCTCATTTGATCCTATTTTTATGAACAAGATATTCAAGCCCGTTTAATTTTATCTCATACAAGAGACCCAATAACTGACCTAATTTTCCATCAGGAAGGCCTTGGGTGTGAAACCAAACGACATACGTTTCCGGTAGGTCTATTAATGGAACTCCCTTGTACTTACCAAAGGGCATACAAGTGGTCGCTAGTTTCTCAAGGTCATTTGAATCATTTGTCATTCCTGAAACTTTATCAAAATGTTCCTGAGTAAGAAAGTTATTCAAAAATTAAAAATTAATGCAGCCTTAAATACGCCATCTGGTCTAGTTCCTTCATACTTTAAATAGATGGTTCGCAGGAATCATTGAAAAACTTGGGACCTTATGATTTTTAATGAAGCGTCTTTTCTTGGTGTTGCAGTACTGCTTATATTGTGCGTTCTCGCCAGTAAAGCAACGGGTCGTTTGGGAATTCCCACTTTAGTAGTTTTCCTTTGTATTGGGATGCTTGCCGGCAGTGAAGGTCCTGGAAGAATTGAGTTTAACGATACTCACTCAACTCAATCATTAGGCATTCTGGCCCTGGCCTATATTTTGTTTTCCGGGGGGCTTGATACCAAATGGAATTCCGTGAAACCGGTCATCAAAGAAGGCTTTGCTCTTGCAACTTTCGGAGTCCTCTTCACTTGTCTCTTTGTGGGAAGTTTCATTCATTACATACTAGGTTTCACTTTACTGGAAAGTTTTCTGGTCGGTGCCATTATCTCATCTACTGACGCTGGTGCTGTTTTTACCGTTCTGCGCTCCAGGAACATTCATTTGAAAGGGAATTTAAAACCACTCCTCGAGCTGGAAAGTGGCTCCAACGATCCTATGGCCGTTTTCTTAACCACCGCTTTTCTGCAGATGATGTTGATTCCAAGTTTTAAACTTCCGGATATGATACCTCTTTTATTCCAACAAATGCTAACTGGTGCCCTTGTAGGATACGTTCTCGGCATCTCTATTTCTTGGCTTTTTAATAAGATTAAACTGCACATAGAAGGCCTCTATATTGTTCTTTCCATTGCTCTGGTCATCTTTATTTATTCCCTAACCCAATCATTAAAGGGAAATGGTTTCCTTGCGGTTTATATCTCCGGCGTTGTCCTGGGAAATCATAATTTTGTCTTCAAGAAATCCCTCACTCTTTTGCATGACGGGCTTTCCTGGCTCATGCAAAGTGTGATGTTTTTAACTTTAGGACTTTTAGTTTATCCAAGCCAGATTCTGGATGTTGCTGGCGAAGGGATGCTTATAGCATCCTTTATGATTATAATTGCCCGCCCTCTCAGTGTTCATCTGGCACTGGCATTTTCCAAACTTAGCTTTAAAGAAAAGGCCCTGGTATCCTGGGTAGGACTCAGAGGTTCAGTCCCGGTTATTATGGCAACATATCCATTAGTTGCCGGGATAGATCGCGCTGGCCTTATTTTTAACATTGTCTTTTTTGTGGCATTAAGCTCTCTTATCATTCAGGGCACAACTATTCCGATCGTATCGAAATGGTTAAATGTCCATGATCCTTTCGCACCCTTAAAACGTAATTATTCATCAACCCCCGGTCATTTAAAAGATATAGTGACTGTTGAAATTCCACGAAATTCCCCTTTGGTCGACAAAACCATCATTGATTTGGGGCTACCCCACAACAAGGTGCTAATCGTCGGTATAGAACGCAATGGTGAGGTTATTATTCCTCGAGGCAGCACAACTTTAGAAAGAGAAGATAAGATTTCCATAATGGCCGATGATGAGTCTCTGGCCAATTTTTATGAAATGCTTTGCGCCCCTAAAATGGAGCACCATAAAAATCCACCAGATTACCTTCACTAAGGAGCTTTTTATGTAAAAACTCTAAAATTTTTACCTTGCCACTACCCTTACCCTGTCGAGATTTATAGAACATGTGGGTGAATAAACTAATTCTAAGTATACTCATTTCCCAGGTGCTGGCGCTTTCTCTTTGTGCCCAGGACTTCACGACTCAAATGAAGGAAGCCTACCTGGCAACCGACAAGAACTATGATATAGACTGCCGCTACGCTTTTAACAAAAAATTCAAACTCATTACTCCTAGCTCAGAAACAATCAAGGGCTTTGACTTTATTCAAAGAAATTTTCTTCTTGAGGATGGCACCAGAACAGTAAACATGTCTTTTACTCTCCGGGAGATAAATAATAAATTTGAATACACTATTTTATTTGATGACAAATTCATCTCTCAGAACCGCCTTGCAAAGCGCGAGTTTTATATTTCACCCGTCAGAGACCTTGAATTTTCAAAAGAGTTTGAGACCTCCCAGATTGTCTGTGGGGTAAATTTTGCTTATGCTTATCCCCATTCCCTCAATGATGGTCATTATCATATCAGTGTTCACCCTCATAAAATTTATGACTGGCAGTCTCTGTTAAAAAAACAGATCGAAAGTTATTTAAGTAATATTAATTATCAGTCATTGATTCTACTGGAAACTGGCAACTACCGTGGGAATCTCGTCAATATATCAGCTTTTTTAAAAGGCGATGATTATCAACTTCCCCAAGTCTTTTACGCCAGCGAGCTTGATCAGGTTTCTACGGCAACTCCAATCATCGTCTCACCCGCCGGGCACAATCGCTATGATGTCAAGGCTCAAACTGAACTAAATATTACCTTTAGCGGTGGCAATCATAACTACTGCATCTGGAATAACACCCGGGAAATTCTTGAGTCCTTCATGCGCTCAAACTCAAGTGCCAAAGTCACTGTCTATTATGATACAAAATCGATTGTGGCCCAGACCCGTGGAATAGAAGGTTTTAAATTCAATTTTCCACAGAGCGATATCAATCGTTCGAATCTCTTAGTTAATCTTTTTGCAAACAAAAAAAATACTCTCACCTATCATTCAAATTATCACCGCTACTTTAAAGGAATCTTCTTTAAAGAGTTTCTTGGTATGTTTAAAACTGTTAAATTAACTTATCAGGCCGTTGATTATAGTTCATCAGACATCATTCAGGGTCAGGGTGAGCGTGAACTCGAAATAAACCTCATCTATCTCTAATCACCATACCTTTTAACTTACATTTGGATTTAAGGCGAAAAGAAGCTATGATTCTTTCGTCCGGTACTTGTCGTCGGAGGATGGATTGGCGCCTTTCAGTTTTAAAAATACAAAGTTCTGGCTGGATCTATTCGTTTTGAGTATTTTCTGGTTTCTTTCTCTTTATATTCCGAAAGAATACACCATCTTTAATTTGGTCTCATGGTCAGTATTTTTTAAAATCATCGCTCTCTTGGCATCCCTTGAAGTCATCGGTTTCTTTGCTATTTTTTTTCTCAGTGAAAGAAGCAGTATCATGTTTCAGGGCTTTTTTGGCGGTTTTGTTTCCAGCACGGCGACCTTTCTTCATTTCACCCAAGGGGAAGAATTTAAACAGAACCATCCTCGTTCGGTTTCTAGGGCCCTTCTTCTTGCCTCGATGGCAATGCTTCTTGAAGGTGTTTTCTTTATTCTCACTTTAAGTACAAAGGACGCCTTGGCTTTATCCCGTCCTTTTATTATTCAGTTTTTAGTTCTGATGATAATGGTCATTGCCTTAAAATCTAAAAATTTTCCTGAGCAACCTTCCTCTGAGAGTAAGATTAAATTAAAAGAAATGATCATTTGGAAAAATGTTCTCAAATTTTCATTACTCATGGTTGCTTTGATCTTTGCCATGAGATTTCTAACCAGCAGTTTATCGATATCCCCTGTTTTGAGTTCTTTTCTTATGTCACTCTTTGAGGCACATGGAGTGCTTGCTGCTGCCTTATCTGAATTCGGACAAACCCAAAACAGTAATACCACTCAAGAAATCTTGATGGCCATTTTAGTCGGTAATGTCATCAGCAAAACATTTTTTGTTCTTCGTGGCCGAAATAAAACAATTAGAGGCCCGGTATTGTTCTCACTCTATTTTTCTCTCTCATTAGCGCTGCTTTCTCACCTTATTTAAGGGTTCACATAAATTTCATTCTAAGATAAGATATTGTTTTATCATTTCACTCTAATTCATGGCGTACAAATAATATGAATCACTTACCTCCAATGATTTTAGACTTAACGGTCATTCTAGTTGCAGCAGCTCTCAGTACGATAATATTCAGTCGTTTTAAACAACCGATTGTTCTGGGTTACCTGATCGCAGGATTTGCAGTTGGTCCACATTTCTCACTTTGGCCCACTGTCGTTGACACTGAAGGCGTAAAAATCTGGGCAGAAATCGGAGTCATCTTTTTACTTTTTGGTCTGGGTCTTGAGTTCAGTTTTAAAAAGCTGGCCAAGGTCGGAAAAAGTGCCTCAATATCTGCAGGCTTTGAAGTCATAACCATGCTCGGCTTAGGTTACTTAGTAGGAAGAGCTTTTGGTTGGAGTACCATGGACAGTCTTTTCCTGGGCGCTATCCTCTCCATGTCTTCCACGACTATTATTATCAGGGCCTTCGATGAAGCTGGTCTTAAAGGTAAAGGGTTTGTCAGTCTAGTATTTGGAATTTTGATTGTAGAAGATCTTATCGCTATTCTGCTTATGGTTTTTCTAACTGCAATTAGTGTTCCTGGTAATTTTTCCGGATCAAATTTAATCTATCTATCAGCAAGACTCGGTTTCTTCCTGATGATTTGGTTTCTTGTCGGAATTTATATCTTACCTTCGGCCTTAAAAAAGGTCCGGAAATTTTTAAGTAATGAAATCATGTTAGTGGTCTCCATTGGTTTGTGCTTCCTGATGGTGGTTCTGGCTTCAAAAGCCGGCTTCTCAGCGGCACTTGGGGCCTTCATTATGGGATCGATCCTGGCCGAGACACAGGAAGGTGAAAGGATTGAACATCTTTTATTGCCAGTAAAAGATCTTTTTGCGGCAGTCTTTTTTGTTTCAGTAGGTATGATGATTAATCCTGCGATCCTCCAGGAGCATTACGGAATTGTTCTCCTGATTGTCGGCGTGACTATTATTGGAAAACTTCTAGGCTCCGGCTTTGGCGCCATTTTATCTGGCCGAAGCCTTAAGCAATCAGTTCAAGCGGGAATGAGTCTGGCCCAGATCGGAGAATTTTCTTTCATCATTGCCACGCTGGGGATGAGCTTGAAAGTGACCAGTGATTTTCTTTATCCAATAGTCATAGCCGTTTCTGCTGTCACAACTTTTACAACACCTTATATGATCAAGTTTTCCGATCCCATTTATAATTGGATTGAGGCCCGTATTCCCGACCGCTTTCTTGAGAACTTCCGGAAATATGAATTGGCCATGAATGCTGACAGTAAAGAAGGGGCCTTCGGACTATTGTGGAGAATTTATGGTCTGGCTGCACTGTTAAATTCTGTTGTTGTTATCGCAATCGCCCTGGCAGCTGGTCGTTATTTAATGCCGTTAATGATTGTGGCATTTGGCAAAGGCACTTTTGCCAATATAGTTACTTCCATTATCACAATTCTCTTGTGCTCCCCTTTTCTTGTGGCCATCGTCATTAAAACGCCCAAGAAACTTTCAACAGAGGAAGTTCAAACACTCGCAAGACTTCGTCGTTTGCAAATTGGTGTTTTAATCATGCGTATCTTGATTGGTTTTGGTTTGACTGCTTTCATTGTAAAACAGTTCAGCTCAACCAGGTTTTTATTTGCTTTCGTGATGATCGCAGCGTCGGCCCTAATTTTTGCTCTTCGAAAATTTATTAAACCTTTCTATTCATCTGTGGAAAAACATTTTCTATCCAATTTGAATGGAAAAGAGCTGGCAGAGATTGAAACCATTGCCAAACTTCCGGAATTAGCTCCCTGGAATGCTACACTTGTAAACCTGACTCTCTCTTCTGATTCTATTCTGGCGGGTCTTACACTGGAAGAGTCGAGATTCAGAACTGTCAGCGGAGCAACTGTGGCCATGATTGACCGGGGAAAACGTAGAATTTTTGCTCCTACCAGGGCCGAGCGCCTTTTACCTAATGATCAGTTATTTTTAATTGGTACAGATGAGCAATTAACAACGGCACAAATCCTGATTGAGGCAAAAAATAGCGAGATACCACCGCCTCATGATGAGCTTTTCAGTTTAGAGTCTATTTTGATTGAGGAGACTTCCATGCATGCCCATAAATCGATCCGAGAAATTGGATCAGGGGAAGGCCTGGGTGGATTAATTGTCGGGATTGAAAGAAAAAGTCAGCGAATTCTCAATCCAGAGTCCAATGTTGTTATTGAACCTGATGATTTAATCTGGGTATTTGGCCGCCGAGATCGCATTCGTGCCTTAAAGCAAACCAGTCACTGAAGGATCTGACGCAACTCTTCAACACTATTGAAAATATATGTTGGAGATTCAGCTTCCAGGGCCTTCACGGTGGCATATCCCCAAGCAACTGCTCCAGAATGAATTCCAAGGACCCGTGCTGCTTCAATGTCACGGGTCTCATCACCTATCGAAATCACCTGTTCTGGTGATTTCCTATATTTCCTGATAACTTTTTTTAACTTGGCCTTTTTACCAAAGATAGAGACACCACACTCAAAGTGATTGATCCATTTAACATTTTCGCCACCTAGAACCCCTGCAACATTGTGGTAGGAATTGGAGCTCAGTATGACGATGAGCGCTCCATCATCTGCTAACTTTTTTATTACAGAATCAATACCGCTAAATAAAGTGATGGACGCAAGATCTTCTGTCATAAGTCCACGCATATATTTAGCGATAAATGGCACTTTCCACCACGCCACCCCAAGATATTGCATAATCTCTTTGGTCTTTTGGCCCCTTAATGCTTCCATTTCTACCGCATCTATTTCCCGGAAATGATATTTCCTAGCGGCCTTATTGATTGATTCTCTGAACCAGGAGTATGAATCTGCCAGGGTACCATCGAAATCAAAAATAATCAGTTTGTAATTCTTCATTTAAAAAAGACATCCATGTTCTGGCCGCTTTAAGCACATTTTCCTGAATTCCATGACCACCTTGAAATTCAAGATAGTGATAATTAACCTTTAACTCTTCTAAAAGCTCACGACTTTTATGGGCCATTCCTACAGGAAGCTTATCATCCAAACTACCATGAGTGAGAAAAATTCTTCTGCCTTTTACAGTTTCAGGATGTTTTCTGGCATGGTCCGAAAATTCAGGCAAAGTCCTGCCGGAAAAACAAAGATAATGTCCAACAGTAAGAGAACTTTTAAGAGCAAGCCCCATGGTCATAATTGAGCCCTGGCTAAAGCCCATAATAGCAATTCGTTTCAAAGGAGCATTATAGGTTTGAGAAAGTTTTTTAATTTCTTGCTCCAGGATCTTAAAGCTCGCCTCCGCTTCGGCCCAATTATGGCGTGGTCCCTCAGGAGTAAATTGAACATGAAACCAACCAAAAGAAGATTCTCCTAAAATCAGCGGCGCGCGCAGGCTTACAATGATTTCATCAGGAGCTAATTGCTCTCCGACAGTGCAAAGACTTTTTTCATTGGCACCGACCCCATGAAGAAGAATCAGCAAGGATTGTTCACCCTCCAGTTTTTTTGAAGGATGAGAAATCAAACCTGTTAGGTTTTCAGAAGAATAAGTGGTCCATGATCGCATAGTAGTCCTTTCTTGTTTCTCCTGATTTTAGCCCAAAATCGAACAAGAGGATTACCACTAAAATCAGAACTGACTTTTCTAAAATCGTGAACAATCTCAAGTTCCAATATTTCCCAACTCATAAGCTTTTTTTAAATTCCCCTCAATGCCATCCCTGCTTTTGTTCTTAATTTCATCTAATTGAGTAACCTTAACCGAAGTCACGCCAGAAAACTCCAGAACAGCTTTTTTCATCATTCTTACAGCAGGGTCGCCATAGGCAAATTTATTCCACCACCATGGGGCATCTGTTGTGATTATTAAGCGACCTGTGCGCCCTTTGAGTAGACGATCCCACCAAGTGCTCCGCCCAAAGGATGTCGTTTGGGGCCTGTCGTAGATCTTCTTCAAGCTCCTGAATTTCTAAATAAACCTTGTGAAGGATAGGATCAAAGTCCAGTTGAGACAGATGAATGAGTTTGGCCTCATGATTGCCAGCCAAAGCAAATCGCAGTTATTCAAAAGACAGTTGAATTCATTAAAAATAAAGGTGAAGTGGATTTTACCCTTCGTGAAATTGCGACTGCACTTAAAGTGAGTCACACTGCCATCTATCGCCATTTTAAATCAAAGCAAGACCTTCTTTCTTATATTGCCGAGGAAGGATTTCATAATCTGTGCCATCAATTTGAATTTGAACTTGAAAAAGTTCGTTCTTCTCGTATGAAGTTTAAATCACTTATCAGAACTTACATCCATTTTGCTCTGCTAAATAGTGGTCATTATCGAAGCATGTTCCATCATGAGCTTCGTTGTGAGAACTCACTACGGCCCGAGCTTGAGATTGCCGGAATGAATGCCTTTAATCATTTAATGGAGATCTATCAGTCGGGAGTAAAGGAGCCAGTATTCAGAAAAGATAAACCTGAGATTATGGCCAGATCAATTTGGTCATCAATTCATGGCTTTCAAATTACATCTCAGCTTTATAGAAAGAACTCTTTAAAAATAGCGCACTCTCCTGATATCAACTATTTAGCGATTTGATTTTTCTGACCATTTACCGATGAGAATATTGATGAAAAATGTTTATCTGCTTCTCCTTATTCTGCTCCTCTCCCCTATGAAGTCATGGTCATTGACGGTGGCCGAGAGTGAAATAAGCACTTGGGAAAGTAAGGCGTTAGAAGAACTTAAAAAACATAAAGACAAAGATCCTGAAAAAGAATTTCTGCTGTATATGATCGCAGGCCGTGAGCTTTCCGCCTATGGTCAGGAAGAGAGGGCCCGCCGTTATTATCTCATGGCCTATGATCATCCAAGTAAAAGCGATAAAACAGAGGCCGTCATACAGCTAGTCGCCCTCAACAGAGAAAACAAGAAAGAATTGAACAAGGCCATAGAGCGTGCCCATAAGTGGTTTACGAAGAATCCAGAACAAAACCGGCCAGAGCTAAGGCGTTGGCTTGAGATGATGGAAGGCTATGCTCAAGGTAAGACACCTTATCTTGAACAAGGGTATTACACTTTCTGGGCAGTTGATACCAGAATCGATGAATTAATGAAGGAAGGAAAAGCTGATGAGGCTTACCAAATATTAGGACCGGTTGATTTAAACAGTGCTGACATTAACCAGCGAGTTCGTCAGGACCTTCTGGCCGCAGTAGCCTTAGGAAAGAAAATTTCTCCACCATTATCATGTCTTCCCACTCTGGAAAAGTATCCTACATCTACTACCTGGAGTATGAGAGTTTGCCGTTTTTTAGATGACTGGAAAAATGAGAAAAAGCCCAGAGAAACAATTCAAAGTATAAAAGAGCAGTTAACAAGAGAAAACCCAGAACGTCTTCATTGGATAAGACTCCTGGAACGTTTATGAAACTTCTCTTCTTGTTAATTTTACTTCCAACATTGGCTAGCTGTAATCAAGTTTCCCTTGGAGCTGGCAGTGCAGTAAAAAATTTTTTCTCATCCCCTATTAAGGGAGTGCAAGGTCTTTTCACTGACTCCAGTTATGAGAAAGAACGAGAGGACACACTTAGCAAAAGAAAAGAAAAGAAAGGAAAAGACCTCACCTATTGTATTGATCAATCAGGTCGTCCCATAGATGACACCGGCCTGAGTGATCTGGATAAATTAAGGAACAAAATTAGAACGACCGCTTGCAGTTGTTCTCCTTGGGGCAATTGTCCCATTTCTGTCTGCAGTTGTGACATTCAATGCCCAAAAGGTTTTGATATTTTCCTTCATCCCAAGGGCATTACTCCTAAGAAGTTATCCCAAGAGCAAAATGGATTGGCCTTCCGAAATAGAAGAATCCCCAGTAAGTATAAGCAGACTCAGGGTTATTGCTGGGGTCACGCACGTCTGACATCTCAGTTTAATCGCCTGGCCTTTTTTAAACCAGGCACCAAGCCTCCTTACAATATCAACTCAAAGAGTGCTCAAGAGCAGGATAAAGCAGTAGATTATTATAAGAGTCTCATCGATAAAATTGATGATAATGAAGCCGTTGATATCCCTGGCTTTCCAGACCTAAAAACACTCTCAGATCATCCGGCCATGCAATCTTACCTCGCCGATAAGGTCGCCAAAAGTTGGGCTTCACAAGCAATGAGTTTTCAGGGACTCAGTATTGCCACAGGCAGCGGTAAGAAATCCAATGCTCATTACACTCAATTTTTTAAAGATGTAAAAGAGCGCATCGATATGAACATGCAGCCAACGGTTGTTTTTACCGACAGAGGCTCCTCTTTTTATACCCATGCCGCACTGGTTTCTCATTACGAAACTCTTAGTTATGGCCAGATAAAGCTTTGCCTACGGGACAATAATAATCCTGAATCAAATGCAGCGACTTGTAAGGACAACATGATTATTGACCCGAAAAAAGGTCTTGTCTATTCTGATCGGGCCTGGGGAGAGATTGGAAATATATCCATTGTTCATAATGATAAATCCGATGCCACAGCCCAGGCCGACTCACTTCGAAAGAAATGCCAATCTGAAAAAGGTTGTCGCTGAATTTAAACTGCATTACTCTCAAGAAAACCTAAGAGCATAATCAACATGAAAGACAACGCCCCTAAAGATCCGCTTCACGGAATGACACTGGAAAAAATCCTGACTGAGCTGGTGGAATTTTATGGTTGGGAACAACTTGGAAATATGATCAACATCAGATGCTTCGTGTATGATCCTAGTATTAAATCAAGTCTTGCATTCTTAAGAAAAACCCCCTGGGCAAGAACCAAGGTTGAAGACCTCTATCTCTATATGAAAAAATCCCTTTAGAATTTCATTATGACCAAACCAATTACTGAAATTAAACGTTATCCTTACGTTAAGAACGATACCTTGCAAGGCTGGGACAGTGCTGATGAATTAATTCTTGAGCACATGAAAACCCTGAACCTCACCGACAAAAAGATTCTCATTATCAATGACCATTTTGGAGCCTTAAGTTGCGGTCTGAAAGAATTTAATTGCACGACTTATACAGACTCTTTTGTCAGTATGATGGGAGTCATTACCAATAGCGAGGAGAGGATTCGACCTCTTCATAAACTGACTGATGTGCATGGCCTTTTTGACTATGTCCTGATTCAGCTTCCCAAGAACATGTCATACTTTGAGGACATCCTCTGCCATCTGTCCCAGCATCTCCATGCGGGATCACAAGTCATATGCGCTTCCATGGTGAAGCATCTCGCTCCAACGAGTTTCGAACTCCTCCAAAAGTATATTGGATCAACGACAACGAGCTTGGCCCAGAAAAAGGCTAGACTCATTTTTGCAGCTTTTGAGAAGTCCCCTACTCAGTCTCCCTATCCAATTAATGTTAAGATCGAAGGGT
This sequence comes from Bacteriovoracaceae bacterium, assembly GCA_023701435.1. Taxonomy (GTDB): domain Bacteria; phylum Bdellovibrionota; class Bacteriovoracia; order Bacteriovoracales; family Bacteriovoracaceae; genus Peredibacter. Next base: position 50,046 of record JAMPXB010000012.1, read on the forward strand.
TCGAGCAGCCTTTTACCAATCACTCCAACTTATTTAGCAGGGACAAACTGGATATTGGTACCCGTTTTTTTCTGGAACACTTACCACGAGGGAAAGCGGGAAAGATTTTGGATCTGGGCTGTGCCAATGGAATCATTGGCATCAAAACTAAAATGAATAATCCGAACGCCACCATTTTATTTAGCGATGAATCCAGCATGGCCATCGAAAGCGCCAGAATAAATTATAAAAAGTACTTTAATGAAGAAGCAGAATTCTATTGGACTAACTGTTTTGAAAAACAACCTGAATCTACTTTGGACATGGTGCTTTGCAACCCTCCCTTCCATCAACACAATACCATTGGTGATTTCATTGCCTGGCAAATGTTTAAAGATTCTTACCATGCCTTAAAAAAGGGCGGGGTTATCAGAGTTATTGGCAATTCTCATCTGGGCTACCAGATCAAACTAAAGAAACTCTTCGGTAATAGTAAGATCATCGCCACCAACAAGAAATTTATTATTTGTGAAGCAGTTAAGTAAGTTCAGTATGAAGAGTTCAAATCTCGGTTTGTTTTTTGGTTTATCGGCCGGTTTTCTCTGGTCCTTTACCTTTCTAGCTCCCAAGGCGACCTGGCAATTTTCATCGACGGAGATTCTGCTTGGACGTTACGTCGCATTTTTTATCATCTCCCTCTTCTTCTTTCCTATTAAGAAAATCTATAACTTTTTTAAAGAGAATCCTCGATTTTTAAAAGAGGCCCTTATCATCACTACCGCCGGATTTTCTGGATATTATTTTCTCTTAATTGAAGCCGTTCGCTTAGTGGGCGTTCCTATTACTTCCTTCACCATGGGCATGGTGCCGGTCACCATGGTACTCTTTTCTGGTGACCTGAAAAAGAATCTAAAACTTTTTTTCCTCCCACTCTCCTGCATTGTCTTGGGAATGCTTTCCCTGGTGATTAACGATATTCTGCGGTTGGATAGTAATAAAGACCTGGAAGAACTGATTTGGGGAGGATTGATCGCGCTCTCGGCCCTTGCTTCATGGACCTATTACGCTTTAAAAAATAGCCACTTCTTGCTTAAACATCCCCAAGTAAAAAGTAAAGACTGGGCTTCGGCCCTGGGATTTCTGGCCCTTCCAACGGTTATTCTTTTCTTAATTATCGAAGGCATCTTTAGGAATAAAACTTTTTACTTACCAGAAGCTAGCACTCAGGAAGTATGGATATTTATTGCAACATCTCTCGCTATTGGCGTCGGCTCCTCGTGGCTTGCCACCATTTGCTGGAATCTTGCAGGCTCTCTGATGTCTAAAGAGCTTCTGGGACAAATGGTCGTCAGTGAGACATGTTTCGCTATTTTACTCAATATTATTTATGAAAAAAGATTTTTCCACACCGCAGAGATTGTAGCGCTTATACTTCTCTCTCTGGGCGTGGCACTGGCGGCCGGAAAAAATAGATCTAAAAGTATTCCAGCTCTATAAAATATTTTGCTCTTTGCAATGGAAATACCCTGAAGAAAAGAGAGAGCCAACACATGTTCATCTATGGGCGTTTTTTAAGTTTTCTTTGAAGACTTTGACGATGAAGTCCCAAGGCCTTGGCCGTCTTGGTAATGTTTCCGTCATTTTTGGCCAATATATACTCGATATATTCGTGCTCTTGTTGGGAAAGAGTAATGGGTTGCTCTTGTGGTGCTTCATCCATCGCTTCACCTAAAAGAGCCTTTTCAATTTTTTCAACATCAGCAGGTTTGGTGAGATAATTGACGGCCCCGAGTTTGATAGCCTCAACTGCCGTTGAAATGCTACCGTAACCAGTTAAAATAACGATCCGGCACTGGGGTGAAATCCTTTTTAAGTGTTGAACAACCTCTAAACCACCCCCACCTTTTAATCGCATATCCACAATGGCATATTCATAACTCATGTCAGCGATAGACTTAATGGAATCGGCTTCATAAACTTCATAGCCTTTATCCTTGAACTCCAGCGCGAGACTTGTCCTTAATCTTTGGTCATCCTCAATAATGATTATTCCCCTTGACCTCATGCTTCAACCCCCTTCGGAAATAACATTTTTATGGTTGCTCCCTTGTCTGGATTATTAAAAACAGTGAGTTCCCCTGCTACTGCGTGCATAAAAAGCAGGGAGGAGTAGAGACCGAGACCTGTACCATTTTCCTTATTCGTATTAAATGGTTCACCTAAGCGGCCTAATACATCTGTAGTAAATCCTGCTCCCTCATCCTGAATCGATACCATAACATGATGTTCATCAGTTTCCAGCTGCATGAGGATGCTTCCCTTAAATTCCATTGACTCCGCTGCATTATCAAGTAGATTTAAAATTGTTTGAGTTAAATTAATACGATTCGCCCTGATTTTTGCCTCCACCATTGAAAGATGGAGCCGAACGGAAGGAAATTCTTTCTTCCATTTTGAACTTGTTTCTTTAATTAATAAATCAAGTCCTAATACTTCTAAATCAGAATCATCCATACTCAGTTGAGATGAGTTCATCCGTTTTAAGACCATTTCACATTCATCCAAGGCCAGCATGCATTCTTTAAGATCATTGCTTGGGTTTGGAGTTTGCCGCCCCAAGCGCTGTAATCTGATTTTAGCAGCATGGAGAGGAGAAGCGAACTCATGTGAGAAGCCAGAACTTAAAGCGCCAAGCGCACGTAGACGATCAAGTCTTTCGCTTTGAATAGTGATATGGATCAAGCTATTTTGACTTTTCACTAAAAGCTCACCAAATGAGTGAGCTATCAAATAAGTGCCTGCAGGAATTAATATTTGCGAGGCCAGATAAGGCAGGGTTTGCAGATTAAACATCATATCCAAGGCATAACTGGTGATGAAGATCGGATAAATCTGTATTAGTAAAATACAACTGATAAGAAGTCCGAAGAACATGCCACCAGAACCCACAGTAAAAATGCCACCAATGACGGCAATCACATAATAAACTGCATCGAGAGGATTATTACTTCCTCCAGAGAGAAGCAAACACACAGTGAAAAGAATGAGATCCAAGGAGATTTGAGCATTTAAATAGTTAGTTGAAATGTTCAGATTTTTTTTGGCAGTAATTTTTCTATAGAGGATGGAATTATAAATAAGCACTAAACAAAATATCAGAGCAAAAAGGAGATGATTCCGTTGATTTAAATATCCATAGTAGCGGCCCACCAACGACAAAGGGATCTGAATAAAAAGAGAAATAAACCGCAGGCGAACCAGCCATAAAAACCGTTGTTCTTTTATATTTCTCAGAGCTTCCATAAATACTTCTACAAGAGATGCAACAATATGTTGCGTTTAATTAGGGGTGCATTTGCAGTATATTTACGATCTACACTACAACAACACAAAGCGCAATTCCTCTATGAAAATACTTTTTTTTCTTCTTTTTACTACTCCCGTCCTCGCCGCTGATTCGACTGAACTTTCAGAAGTAGAAGTCATAAACTCAACCCCTGATTTTTCCATCGCCTCGAACAGTACCGACACGGCCACACTGCTACAAAACAGGCCAGGCATTTCAGTCAGAACCGGTGGAGGACTGTCCTCCCAGCCTGCTATTCATGGCCTCTCTAATGACAGAGTTAATATCCGGATTGATGATGTCCTGATTACTTCAGCATGTTCCAACCACATGAACCCCGCTCTTTCTTATATTGATCCGGCAAAGGTGGAGTTTATTGAAACCATGGCCGGCATCACCCCTGTAAGTTATGGCGGTGACAGCTTAGGTGGCTCTATTTTAGTCAAATCAAAAAGCCCCGTTTTCTCGGATAAAGATACCCTTTATAAAAAACTCAGAACAACTTCTTATTACAGAAGTAATAATGACAACATTGGAGCTTCTTTAGAAACAACTGTAGCATCCGATAAACTTAGCTTTCAATATTCAGGAATGGATGAAAAGGCCAATCGCTACCAAGATGGTGATGGAAACAGACTTAAAGGGACCATCTATAACCAGAATAATCAGAGTGCCAAACTGGCAGGAAAAATCGGTGATGGGGTACTTGCTCTAAAACTCTCCCATGCAGTTGTACCTTACCAGGGCTTTGTGAATCAATACATGGACCTGAACGATAACAAAGCTGACGCTGTCAATTTAAGTTATGTCGGAGAAATCCAGGACATCCTTATTGAGACGAATGTCTCACATCAGGATACCGAACACTATATGGACAAGTTATCATCGGAGCGTCCTGGTAAAATGCCGATGTACACTCAGTCTGATGAATTTGGTTACAACTTAAAAACGACTCATCAGTTAAATTCAATCCATACCATGAAACTTGGTGGTGAATATAACCAGTTTCGTCTGGTAGATTGGTGGGAACCGGTCACTGGTTCCATGGGCATGTCTCCCGGCGATTTCCAGAGTATTCACAATGGAACAAGAGACCGCTTTGGATTATTTACCGAGATGAATTCCGAGTGGGGACAGAAATTCAACTCGCTCATCGGAATTCGTTATGACAATGTCCGTATGGATACGGGCGATGTTAAAGGCTACAACACAACGATTAATCTGCCCGCTGACGCAGCAGCCTTTAATAATGAAGACCATACAAAACAGGACCAGAACTGGGATGCCACTGTCTTAGGTCGCTATCTTGTAAATGAAAAATCAGAAATTGAACTTGGCTACGCCCGTAAGTCCCGCTCTCCTAATCTTTATGAGCGCTATGCCTGGGCGGGTTCGGTAACAGATCCTGCGCTGAGCGGCCCCGTCCGAATGGATATGCGGATGATAAACTGGTTTGGAGATGGTAATGGTTATGTAGGAGATATTGATTTAAAACCTGAGGTCGCCCACATAGTAAGCAGTAGCCTTAAACTGAAAGGTTCTGCGAAGGTTTGGGATTTGACTTTAACCCCTTACTTTACTTACGTGGAAGACTTCATAGATGCTGACCTGCTGGCCAGTCCTGCTGCTGATGGAAGAAATTATTTAAAGTTTGCCAATCATGATGCTGTTATTATGGGCACCGACTTATCTGGATCAATTGAGTTAAACAAGGAATTCAGAGTCAGTGCAGTGGCCAGTTACACACGAGGTTACCGTAAAGACGGAAAAACGTCGCTATATCACCTCATGCCGCTTAATGGAAAAATTCAATTGGATCACTCCTTGGATAAATGGTCCAATCACGTGGCCTTTCATCTGGTGGAATCAAAAGAACAAGTCAATACCATGCGACTGGAACCAACGACTCCCGGTTACGCTCTCATTGATTTAGCCACCGCTTATCAGCTCACAAAGCAAGCCAGAGTCGAGCTGGCGGTCTTAAATCTATTAGATAAAAACTACAGCTTGCCACTAGGGGGAATTGACGTGGTTAATTACACTGCCAAGTCACATACCCCCCTGTCTGGCATGGGAAGATCTATTAACACCAACGTGACTCTGGATTTTTAGTTGGATCCGGCAATTGAGATGTCATAAAACATCAGAGGCACAGAGAAAAAAGATTCATCGGTTGATGACAATAAATCTGTGCCAGTTACTTCCACTTGCCGCAAAAGGTCCATAAATTTTCCAGAAAGAGTAATATTACCAAAAGTCCCTACACGCTCTCCTCTTTCCCAAATATACCCTTTAACGGCCACAGAGAAGGCACCAGTCACCCGGTTAGCACCAGAGTGTAAACCGTCCATTTTAATGACTTCCAGATACTTTTTCGGAAGTGGCTTGACATTCTTTCCTTTAATCAAAAGATCTGTCCCATAAACCCCCAAAGGACTGCTGGCACTGCGGGCAGCATGACCGGTGGTTTGGGCCTTATAATGATTGGCGGTGACTGAATTATGATAAAAAGATTTAAGTACACCATCCTCAATCAAGCTAAGCGGCTTTCTTTGTACGCCCTCACTGTCAAATTTGCTGGTTCTGAAAGATCGCTCAAAAAGTGGATGATCAATAATTGAGAGATCTTTGGAAATGACTTCCGTGCCTAAGTGATTGGTCCATGGATTCACTTGATCCATAGCAGACTTGGCCGAATAGAAATTAGAAAAGCAGTTAAATAGACTCTGGAGAGAATCCTCGGTGAAGCGTATGTTATATTTACCTGTCGGCAAGGTCTTTTCCTGCAGCAGATTACGTGAATGAAAAAGTGCTGTATCAATGACCTTTTGAAAATTTAGATCTTTGAAGACGTGGGCCATATGAAAGTCATAATAGTTGGATTTTTTTCCTTTCTCATCCATGACGGCAGAGGAAGTGATCGTGTAGCTTTTATCGCGATAGGTGGTAAATCGACCACGTGAGCTCAGATAATGGGAAAGATAATCTTGTTCTGAATATGAATTATAAGGAACAGCAGTTACCCGATGATCAAGTTTTTTGACTCCATTTTCAAGCAGCAGTGCCTTTTCTGTTTTTAAAGCAATGCTTACTTCTTCCTCCGGTAGAAATAATTCATCCTGTAAAGTTCCAGCAAGATCCAGAATTCTCTCGTGGGCATTAACCTCAGTGGTCTCTGCATTTTGCAAAGCTTGCTTTACCAGAAGCTTCAGGGACTCATCGTCGAGAGATTCTGTATAAGAGAGCCCCACTCTTCCGTCTTTAATCACCCGCACACCTAATATCTGTGAACTGGAGACATTGTAGGTAGAGATCGTATTTTTTTGAGCGCTCATTTTTAATGTTTTCGCACTAGAAAACATCAAATCGGCTTCGGCTTTTTGATCGGTAATTTGATTAATTACTTTTTCCATTAATTGTTTCATGCTTGACCTCCCACTAAGATTTCATCCACTTTGATCGGAGGCTGCCCTACTGTTGTAGGAATACTGCCGCTTACCGAGCCACACATACCGGCCATCAATTGAAGGTCTTTTCCGACCATGGAAATTTTTGACATGATATCCGGACCAGTTCCAATCAAGGTTGCACCTTTAACTGGTTTAGTAATTTTACCATCCTCAATGAGATAAGCTTCCTGGACTGAAAAGTTAAACTGCCCTGTAGAAGGGTCAACTGAACCGCCGCCCATTTTTTTAGCATAGATACCATTTGGTACAGCTCCTATCAACTCCGCGAGTTCATACTCACCGCTTTGAATAAAGGTATTTCTCATTCGGGAGGCAGGAGCATATTTGTAAGATTGTCTGCGGGCCGAACCAGTTCGTTTATGGCCGGTCTTCAGCTCACCTAACCTGTCGGATATAAAGTTTTTTAAAATACCATTTTCAATGAGGGTTGTTCTTTGGGTCGGCATTCCCTCATCATCAATCGACAAGGATCCCCAGGCACCGGCAATCGTTCCATCATCCAGCGCTGTCACGGCTGAATGGGCAATTTGCTCACCCATTTTATTCCAGAACACACTGGCCTTTTTTTCTACAGAAGTTGTTTCCAATAAATGACCGCAGGCCTCATGGAAAATAACGCCGCCAAAACCATTATCGATCACCACTGGCATTTTGCCGGCCGGGCAAGGAGAAGCATAAAGTGTGGTGGTGGCCTGCTTTAAAAGATTTTCACAAACTTCTTCAGTATTGAGTTTTTCAATAAATTCCCAACCCCCAATCGCACCAGGTCCGTAGAATGCTTCCGTTTGAAGATTTCCATCTTTCATCACTAAATGATGAAAAAGACGAATATAAGGCCTCTCTTCAGTAGCAAAGAGTCCTTCTGAATTATAGACTTCAATCAGTTGTTTTTTCTTGGTGAAGTTCAACATGACTTGGGAAACTTTTGAATCTTTCCTTAGTCTTTCATCAATATTTTTTAAATAAGATAATTTGTATTTGGCATCAACTTCTTTATCAAGCATTGTCGGAATCTTGGGATATGAGAGCTTTTCAAAGTTAAGGGTTAAGTCTTTACCTTTTCCGTTTATCCTGGCCCCAAGAAGATTGGTAATCCGTAAAAGCTCTTCTCGATCAGTTGAGTTTGTATATCCGTAAAGGGCCTGCTCATCATGAATCAAACGTATACCAATACCAAAGAGAGTTCCCGACTGACTATCTTCAACCCGTGAGTTTTTAAATACCATTCCATCATTAAATGTTCTTTCCACAAAAACATCGACGAAATCCGCACCCGCGCTGATTCCAGCCGCGATAACATCATGGATAACTTGAGGTTGTATTAATTGCATAATTTCTCCTGAAAGAAGAAATTATATAAGAAGTGGAATCAGATGACACCCGGGTTAAAGCAGTGTACTTTGGTCACCCATTCGACGTAGCTCTTCTTTTTTAGAGGAAGAGAGTCCGGTTTCTACCCTGATTAGTTCATCTAGTTTATCAAAGCTTTGCGACCAGCCCATTTCACATTCTTTGGCACTTTTCTCGTCAGGCAAGCCCCGCTGGTTAATTTTAACTTCGGTCCCCCCAAGCTTGGAGTTAAATTCAATGGAGCTCTCAAGACTCTTATAGAGCGGCTCTCCATTGGGTTTTGAAATTAATTCATCCCATTGCACAAGCTTTCTTCCCGGATCAAATTCCCTGAAATGACCAGTACAAATATAAACGCCATCTTGACCAGTATGTTCATAGCGATAACGACCTCCGATCTTCGCTTCAAACTGAGGAATCCGAAGAGTCATTCCTTCCGGTGCCGCCCATTTTTCAAGGAGATCGGCACGCACAAAATAATTAAAAAGTGTTTCTCGATCAATAAGAAAGAATTTAGTTAGCTGTATTTGTTCACTCATCTTTTCCCCCATTTGTTTCTCCTAAGGATAGGCCTGAAACCTGGAATGTAATGTGACACTGAGGCTATTCAGAGTAAAAAGATAAAGATGCCGCTTTCAATGACTTCCAGGCCTATTCCTCCTATTTTTTTAGCAGTAAAACATCAGGAGTTGTATGACTAAAAAAACACCTCAAATAAATAGGAAAATTCAGTGTCTGGAACAGGTCGCAGAATTTCCACTCCTGACCGCTTTATTAGGGAGACGCTCCAGAAGATTTGCCGCCGGCGCCAAAATTGAATCAGGTCCATTTGCCTTTGAATCAAAAAAGAAAGTACAACCTCTTACGGAACTAGAACGGGCCTTAATCGTCTCAAGCATGGCCGGCAATACTGGTTGGAGTCATCTGATACCTTACAATCAAAAATACGCACCTCATCTGCCCAATTACGCCGGTAGCGCTGGTGCCAGAACCTTCCCTTCGGCTGCAGGATTTCATACCAGCGATTTATTCTTCACGGACGACACAGGGGTGTATTATCTTTCCACCAAAGATGCACCGGCCAGCGAACATAAGCAGATGTCTGCAGACATCGCTGTGGATGAGTGGCTTGACCAAACCCGCAAGCGAACAAAAAAATTATCTGACCAGCGACTTCAAATTCCCAATGAAGAGCCTCATGTAGAAAGTCATAACCTATGGGTCAGCAACACCCCTGGTAGCCTTTTTGCTATACCTGTCGTGGATCTTGCGCAACATTCGCTTCTCAATCTTTGTTATCTGGTTCAGAACGGATACGGAATTATAGACGATATCAACAAAGAGCAGATTCCTGGTTTAGAGAGGTTCGATAAACTTATTGATCTGAAGTCTCCCTATCCACTTTCATACTTAGAGCAAATAGCTTTTGGAGAGGCCACGGTAGAAATTTCCACCTCATGTTATGCGGGAGCCTTATTGTTGCAGGCAATGGGTCTGGGAGGATGGATGTATAATGGAGTGGACCGACATTCTGTTTTTGGAGTGAGCGGAGACACTCGAAATAAAGGTCTAGGGTTTCTTGCCGACACTCATCAGGACTGGAATTTTCCTAACCCCACTGGGCTTCCGGGGATTTTTGAGACAATGTGTCCACCCCACTATCCAGACATGCGTGCAGCAGTGAAAGCAGTAGTCGAAAGAAAATATGGGAAAGATGGTCCGTTTAATGAAGCTACACCCGGACCATGGAAAGCAACACCGGAGATTCGCAAGAAAGCGGCACCTCACTCCGGTGAATTTATTGATTGTGTCGCCACTATGGCCCAATATGTTTATGACCGTTTCGGTAAATTTCCGGCATCAACTCCGTCAGCCTATTGCATGATGTATTTGCAAGCGTTTCATTTAGACACAGATTTCTATGATCACTTCTACCGACCAGGTTCATATCTTCAAACTCATGCCAATCATCAGCAGGACTGGCATTAATCATTAGTCGAAATTATATTGAAGGGCGGAGAAGAAATAATTGAATTGAGAAAAGTTATAAACTTTTTCATTATCTACTCCCCCTTCCAGCATTCGATAGCCAAGGTTCCCATGGAATTTTGGAGTAAAGTAGTAACCGCTCATGAGTGCTATATCGAAGGCACGTCCTTGAGGAGCGGCCAGTCCGTCGAAATCCAGAGCGACCCGAAAACCATTATCCCGTTTGTATTCTGAAGCGAGATAAAAGAGCGGAACTAATCCGGTATTCTTTTTAAATTTGCGGACATTATCTTGCTTAAGCTCAACCAAAGCATCGCGAACCTTTAAGGTCGCACCCAATCTTAAACTCCAGTCTTTTTGATCAATCAATTGATAGAAGTAACTTCCTCGATAGGAATTAAAGGCATATTCAGTATGGATCTTTTCATTGGCATTAAAAGTCACACTTTGGAATTTGATCTCTTTTGAATAAACCTTGTCTCCCTCAAGTTTTAAAGGAGCATAAAGGAGGCGAAATCCGTGTTTGGATTTAAATTTATGTGAATAACTTATCCGGTGATAAAAATTGGAATCATCAAATGAAGGGGCCATATTGAACAATGTTCCCTTATCTCCGGGAATTTTGATCTTGTTGTATGAATTTTCAACTATTCCTAATTCAAGATTAAATTCGGCTGCTACAGTCAAATTGGAAAAGATTAAAAAAATAAAAATTGCCGCTGTATTCAACATTGTTTCTCCTAAAATTATACAATAGAAGAATTTACATTGAGCGAAAAGACAATTTCTCTCAATGCTTTTTTAATATCTTAAGCTTCAAAGACGTCCTGCAAAATGACCTCTTCATCCTCACGGCTATGATCATCGTAATTCATCAGTGGGAGACACAAATGAAAACTACAAACTTTATCATTGTTCTAATGGCCATGGTCATAGCAAGTTGTACAATAAAAACGAAACCGAACGTAAAGGTCAGTGGAGATGAAAAGTCAGAGGACACTATTGCCCTTGAAAAATGGGAACGCCTGTTTCAAGAGAATGCTCCTGTTGCGCAAATGGACGTTCACCTGGTGGGTCTTCATCCAATGAAAGATTATCCCACCCACCAAATGGAGGCCCATCACTTCTGTAGACAAATGAATGAAGACTTCGCTCAATGTGCCCTTTTTGACGGTAATTCCAAAGAAGCAAACCTTAATGGAGTGGAATATATTATTTCTGAGAAATTGTTCAATACCCTTCCAGTGAAAGAAAAGAAATTCTGGCATCCTCATAACTATGAAATTCTCTCCGGTCAACTTACCGCGCCGGGACTCCCGGCAGGGGCAGAAAAGGACTTAATGAGAAAGACAATGAACTCTTATGGGAAAACTTGGCATGTGTGGAACACTGGCCATTTTTCCATGAATGATGCGACCAGCTTGCCGACTGGGGAGCCAGCACTGGCATGGTCTTTTAACCATGATGGTGAGGTAAAACCAGAACTTGAAAAAAAACTGGAGAAAAAATTTGAAATCAGCTTCAAAGACCAGCGTCGTCGAAGAAAGGAGCTGGTCAAAGATGCCCACCCACAAGTCGGTGTAAATGATTTGAAGAAAAAGTTTCCCGGAAAACTAGTTGATATTCCTGGGGTTCAAGATAGTAAAACGGCCCAGGCCCAAGAAGCGAAAAAGCGTTAATAAAACCTTCCCCTGTTCAAATGCCAGGGAAAGGTTTTTCTTTTTTATGAAAGCACTGGTTTGTTAATTTTAAAATCAACTTTCACAGGGACACCTGCCGAAATCATTTCATATACCGGAGAAAACTTAATCAAATCTCTCAGCACATCTTCCTTCGCATCAGTTTCCACATTAAAAGTGATACGAATTTCTTTAAAGCCTCTTCGGACATCGCCTAACCCTAAAAAGCCCCTTAAATCCAGATCACCTTCCATTAATGAGTTTAAGCTTTTAATCGTAATGCCTCTAGCCGCTGCATGGTAAGCGATAGTCGTTGTGATACAGGCAGAAAGAGCATGAAGAACAAACTCCACCGCATCTGCGGCCTTATCTGTTCCAAGTAAAACCTCCGGACCATCTGCCTCGATAGTGAATCTTTCTTTTCTGTCGGTATACTCTTTTCCCGCCCCATAAAAGGGCTTGATGACTGTTCGATTGAAAGCACCACTGACCCAATCATTCTTTGCGCGGAATTTAAATGTAGCAAGCTCAGAGTTCTTTTTAATTCCCTCAATGGTTGAATTCAATGCATCCAGATTGACTCCATTCAGTTCTTTCACCGTTCTTTTGGTGGTCTCTTGCATTTGGGGTTCCATACCTACTCCTTGTTTTAGGTGTACGGACATTATAGAACGGAACCCTGGCCCTGACCTTGGAGTGGCGAGGGATTTAGATACTATTAAATAGGAGTAAATTATTTAGAATGCTCAAAAGATTTTTTCTCTGATACTCCAATAGTGTTTTTGCTTACGTGCGATAATGAACAGAGGACTACGAAATTTCTTTTGTGATGTAATGGCTTCCTTAATATTATTTATGAATAGAGGCTGCTCTGGTAGACGATGATGCATCCGAATAAAATTAAAGTAAAAAGCGCGACAATCCTCTTTAGTATTCAGATAAAAATATTCTTTTAATACCTCCGCATCAGCATCATAGTAATGCACTTCCAGCCGCGCCTGGCCTTTCTTGTCATAACTGCCTTGAAGAAGCATCGAATCCACCCGCATCACATGAGCATCTTTTAATGACATGGCCTCTTTGAGCTTTTTATCATTATCCACAAGTATATGGTGGCATGAACAACAACTTCTGGCAGCGATGTCATTTTCCTCTCCACACTGGTCACATCTTTTAAAGCGAAAACGAAAACCACAATTTTCTACTTCCAACGTTTGAGGATTTTCAAAAGCTCCCCGGCACTTGCGTCCATAATGTTCAACCAATACGCCATCAGCATCACATAGACCCCAGAAGGAATTTACCACACCACACTGAGGACAAATCACTTCGACTGTTTGTGACTGACTATTGGGACGATCCTCCTCAATCAAGGGTGAATACAGATCATGTCCTTGACCAGTAAAGTCTAAAATCAGGCAATCTTCCTTACCCGGACTTAATCGAAGTCCTCGTCCAATGATCTGCTGATACAAGCTCACAGACTCAGTAGGTCTCAAGACTGCAATGACATCAACGTGAGGAGCATCAAAGCCAGTCGTTAAAACGGAGACGTTCACTAAAAATTTAAGTTTTTGCTTTTTGAAGGCGGTTATTATTTCATCTCGTTCCTGAGCAGGCGTCTCTCCTGTCACCAAGGCCGATACCAAAGCAGGAAGACTTTGCATAATTTCAATGGCGTGATTCACAGAGCTCGTAAAGATCATGACCCCTTTACGATCTTGGGCCATCTCAATAATATTTTTTATAATCAGAGGTGTAATTCGGTTTTGATCCTTCAACACCGCCTCAATTTGATTTTGCACAAAGCGCCCACCTTCCAGTTTTAAACTGGAAAAATCATAACAGGCCACGGGCGAATCAATTTTAACCGGCGGGGTGAGAAATTTATTTTTAATCATATACCGAATCGAAAGCTCAAAAAGGCATTTCTTAAAAAAGCGATCTTCCTCAGTCCGTTTAAGCTTCTTTTGTTTGTGATACTGATAAATCCATCCTAGTCCAAGACGATAAGGTGTTGCGGTAAGTCCTAAAATACAGAGACCCGGATTCGTTTGCTGAAGCTTGGTAATAACCTGCAGGTACTGAGTATCCTCATCCATAGAGACCCGGTGACATTCATCAATGACTAGCAGTGAGAAGTTGGCAAAAAATTCAACCGGCGCCCGCGCAATAGATTGAATACTGCCAAAGATAACTTTTTGGTCCATCTCCTTCCGGTTAAGACCAGCAGAATAAATTCCGGCTTCCATGCCAAAAGAAAGGTACTTTGCATGATTTTGTTCCACCAATTCCCGAACGTGCGCCAAAACTAAAACACGACCACGGGCGAGCCGGGCGAGTTCTGCGATCACCAGACTTTTGCCGGCACCGGTGGGCAAAACGATAACAGCAGGAGATTTCTCCTGACGAAAATGTTGTAAAGTCGCCTGAACTGCTTCTAATTGATATGGCCGAAGGTCATACATATTGGGGTCCCGAATACAAAACTGTGTCAGTAAAGCATGCTTTATAATTAACTTTCAGTCATGCCATTTTTCACGAAAGTGTTAAACTTAAACTAACAATTCTCTCCGGGGAAACCGGTAAAGGTAACAAACATGAAACTTGTCAGACTAGTATATGCCAGCAAAATCCAGATGGACCCTGCCGACTCATCAGTGCTTGTCAAAATCCATGAATCATCTTGAAAAAAACAATCTGAAGGCCGACATTACCGGCATGCTCTTCTTTGGGAATGATTATTTTGTTCAGTGTCTGGAAGGAGGGCGGGATGTCGTGAGCAAACTCTTCGGCAAAATCAGCAGTGATAAAAGACATTCAGAGTTCACTCTCCAACAAAGAAATCAACAAGAAATTTTCGACTTCGGATGATTTTAATCCTTATACCATGAGTGCTGAAAGCGCATATTTATTTCTACTCGCGATGGCAGAAACTCGCTCTTAAATAAGTATAAAGTGCCCCTTCTTGAACGGGGGCACTTCTTGTCCCTAGTTGGATATTGGGAGGGGAATCCTTTCATCATCACCTGGGACCTGCGAAAAAGTTCCATCAATCCATGCTTGTTTTGCCTTTTCAATTTTATCCTTGCTGCTTGATACAAGATTCCACCAAATATATCGGGGCTCAGGAAAGCTCTCTCCGCCGATGAGGGCGAATCGAGCATCAGCGGAATATTCTATCTCAATGCCTGAGTCGATTTTGAAAACAATCATCTGAGTCTCATGGAACTCCTTACCGTCAACTTTGATGGAGCCATGTACAATGTATAAGGCATGTTCATGGCCCTTCTTCTCAAACACAAAAGTCCCTGTTTTAGAGGCGGTCATTACCATGAAAATCATCGGACTATAGCTTGATAATTTTGAAGCTTGCCCAAAGGCCTCACCGGCAATGAGATTAATTGTCAGTGAATCAGTTGTAATTAGCGGTATGTCCGACTTTTCATAATGATGAAATCCAGGAGCGCAGTCCTCTTGATCTTTGGGTAAAGCAACCCAAAACTGCAGACCATGAATAGTTCGGTCCTGAGTTCTTGCCAGCTCCGATTCTCTTTCAGAATGAGAAATTCCACTTCCGGCCGTCATCCAGTTAACCTCACCAGGAACAATTAACTGTTCCGTGCCCAAGGAGTCCCGATGTAAAATTTCACCTTCAAAAAGATATGTCAGAGTAGAAAGGCCGATATGGGGATGTGGTCTCACATCCATGCGGTCCTCTGGTGCTTTAAGCAGCACCGGGCCCATATGATCAAGAAATATGAATGGACCTACCATCCTCTTTTGAGCGCGAGGTAAAATTCGTTTTACTGGAATGCCAATATCACTATTTTTCGCTTCGATGATAAGTTCAATTTCGTTTTTCATATCGCCTTTGATTCAATAATAGTTTTTCTGCCCAAAAAATTATGCATCGGACATTTGTTGGCAATTTCCATCAGTTTCGCCCGTTGCTCGTCATCAAGTTCACCAATCAGATTAATTTCTCGACTGATGATGTTCTCATTTTTTTCACTAATGATTTTGACGTTGGTTAACACATCAACGAGTGGCCAGTTTTTTCTTCTGGCATACATCATCACCGTTATGCTGGTACAGGCCCCGAGGCTGGCCTCCAGCAGTTCATGTGGATCAGGCCCATCATCATTACCTCCGGCGCCTTTAGCGGCGTCGGAGATAATAGTATGTCTAAGGTTTGTAATCTCAACACTAAAATTGTTAAGCTTTTTTACCTGCATCATATAGTTACGCTTTTTCAACTTTGGCGAGCTGAATATCAAAGGAGATGCTCACTTCTTCACCTACCAGAAATCCACCGGCCTCAAGTGCCGCATTCCAGCCAAGATCAAAGTCTTTACGGTTAATTTTTGTTTTACCGGAAACACCAATCTTTAAATTCCCCCATGGATCCTTGAGTTCTTCAGAGGGACGTTCTACATTAAGTTTAACCTGCTTAGTTACACCATGAATAGTGAGCTCACCAAGAACACTTAAGTCATCCCCGTCTTCTTTGAAATCAGTCGATTTAAAAATAATGCTTGGATATTTTTCCACGTCAAAGAAATCGGCACTCTTTAAGTGTGCGTCTCTTTGCGCTTCCCTGGTATTAATACTATTAGATTCAATGACGACTTCCACTTTTGAAGCTGCCGGATTATGAGAGTCATATAAAAATGAACCGGACAGTTTTTCAAAACCGCCGTGAACTTTGGCGATCATCATGTGGCGAATACTAAAATTTACTGAAGAGTGAGATGGATCAATCTGGTATGTTTTCATGTTTTTTCCCCTTGTTAAAACATTTCTAGGACTTGATCTACTGTACGTCACAAGGGGATTTATTATTAGACCGTATTATTTAGAAATATTGTTCATCATATTGAACAATCAGCGACAAAGTTGATTTGATTGAGTCAACCATGGAGCCGTAAAAGAATCTTCAACCAAGGCATGGAACTCTTTGCGGGCATCAAACTTATCCCAATTAGTGCAGACAACTGTCGTTGCAGCCGACAACGATTTCCGAATTGAACTTTCTGTATTGGCCATATTGTAAAGTCTACTCCAGGATGAGGCGTAAGCACCAACATCACTCGAATCGCCTGAGCTATTCTTTTGCTTTCGTTGACTCACTGTTAAGTTATCCCAATCCGCCCAATCGAATCCTTCATAGTTTGTGAGTTTTTTCATCACTCCCTGGGCAAACATCGATTCACCTCCCCTTCGGGTGAGTAAAACGATGTCCTGACATCCATGGGCCTTCAGTATTAAAGTAGGATGAAGATCGCTCCATCCACCTGCAGAGACGAGCTGCTGATTTAAATCTACGAGGCTTGATAAACCAGGCTCAGCTGGAGAAGATGAAAGGGCCTCTAACCAGCTACGACTCCCAAGATTCAAAAATTTCTTCGATTTTTCATCATTGCTCGTGAGTGAACTACTGCGAAGATTTCTCTCAATATTTTTAAGGTTTTCCGCATTACCCCAGTAACCAAAACGAACTTCTTTTTCAGAAACCCTAAAAGCTGTGCCAAAGTTTAAATCAGCATTCAGTCGATAGTGTTCCCGAGCATTCCTATAAGTACTAACGGCACTTCCAGTAAGGACTGAAGTCGCGGGAAAAGATGCCAAACGTGAACCAATAGCTTCATTGATTCTGACAGCTTTGCGGCCCTCTCTTAAAGAGGCTTCCCGATAAGTTAAAACGGCCTTACCAAAAAGCTGACGGCAGGCAGGTCTTTGGAGATTGAGCTTGCTCCAGGTCAGGTTCTCTGAGCCAGGAAGACACAGCTTTAAGAACTGATCAATGTCTTGGTTAATTTGGTTTTGCACACTTTTATTTTTCAGTTCAATTCCTGCATAAAAATCTCCCATTTGACCGAAGATTTTTGCCAAGTGAACAAAGTTAATAAGACCTGGTCTAAAGAAGAGCGTCTCATCAGTCTGGGCATTAAACTTACCGAAGTTTTTAATGGCGATGGAGATCTGATCTTTACGGTAGGCCACTTGTCCTTCGCTCACCCCTTCTTTTCCACTGGCCAGGGCATCGGCAAAGAAGATGGTCTCTTTTACATAATGTTGAAAAGCGGGATTAATGAGACCGGTGAAATCAGAAGAATTAAGCAAAGTATTTAACGATTCCAGGTGTTTTCTGACAAGAATCATTTCCTGAGGAGTGACTTTTAGCTGATCCAGCTTTTTTGCCCGCTCCATCAAGGCCTTGAATACCGCTTTATCCCCCAGGATTGCGGCCAAGGCCTTTCCTTCAGGAGTTTGAGACATAGCCTCAAAATAGCCCTGAAAAGATTTTATTAAAAGGGCATTTTCAGCATTACTAAGTGGTCTTGGATTAAGGGCCAGGCTTTCCATGAGAAAAATTGAAATACTGGCAGAACTTCCGCCGGCCAGGGCCGAAGGCATTCCTTTCTTTTGAACCACAGCGGACATTACTCCCCAATGAGCAGGCATCAACTCACCATTGCCTCTGACCGCCAGGCAGTAATTTTCTGCAGCTTGCAAACTTGGTGATAGGAATAAGAAAGGTACCAAAACATTAAAGATTTTTTTCATGGCCGGGGTCCTGTATGAATAATGAATGACGGGAACTTTACAAGAGACTGCGTGGTACCTAGAAAATATTGATCAGATTATGAAAAAATTACAGAGGGGAAATATATAAAATCAAGAGTTTTGACATCTATCAAAACTCTTGATGGTTCAAAGGCTGCCTTATAAATACTTCTGACCGAGTTCTCCAATAATTTGAGAGACCGCCTGCTGGACAGACAATTGAGGAGTCACATTATCTGCTTGATTGAATCCAATTTTCCCTAACCATTGCATAAATAAGTTTTGAGCAATGCCGGCCGGAGTGGTGTTCTGGAATAGGTTCAAAAAGAAGAAGACTTTCTTGATACCTGAAATAATCCGATAAATTAATGATGTGGATTTTTGTGGAATGAGTTCAATGACAAGTTCCATGACATTGTCTTTAGTTAAATTATCGCTTTCAGCGGCATCCAGAATTTTCTGGTAAATCTCCTCGTTGGTGAAACCTTTATTATTGAGAAAGGTTTTCACGCCATTAACAGTGTGGTTAAGAATACGGTCTTTGAATTCCTGAGAGGCCACAACCATTTTAATGATTTCAGCGGCTTTTTGTACCTCCATCTCTTGTTCAACGGTGAGCCCTTCCGTAATAATGTTGGTCTCAAAGGTTGTCGCTTCAACCGGAACTGGCTCGGGATCCGCCGTCGCCACCGAAGGAGTACTGGTGTCATCTACATTACTCAAGCTCCTAGGCTCACCATTTGTTGATGGCTGGCATGCGGTAAATAAACCTAAAACAATAAACATTAGAAATAATTTTTTAATGGGATCCCTCCTGGAAAGTTGTTGAGAGGGAATGATTTCATGAATTACATATTTCTAATATGGAGTAAAAATTATTCGAAAAAACTCTCCATATTGTTTCCACAATTATCTATGGAATAATATCCCGAAAATGGATCATTTCAGTCACTGTTGCCCAGGCAGAAACGCTTCTTCGTGCATCCAAATCCACCGCTGAGGAAAAAAGCGCTGTCCCTCCCCAAATAACACCGACGAATTGATTGCTCTCATTCAGAACCGGACTACCAGAATTTCCACTTACCACGGGACACTCTTCCAAAACCAGTGACGCCCGATCCGTTTGGGGATCAACCTTGCACTTAAACTCTGTAACTCTCGATTCCAACAAATTGGTAGTTCCAATACGGTCAAGCCCGGTATGATCAATGACCCAGGTTGTGACAATATCCCCATCTACCGCTCTCTCAGGAGATGCACCAAAGACCTCTCCTTGATAATTTCCTTCAATTTCTAAAACGGCATAATCAATGGCCCGCCGACTGTCATTAATTTCAGGATAGTCTTCTTCCGCCCTGATCACTCGCTTGCATCTCGTCGCGAGATAAGTGCCCCCCTGATAGACGGCCACAAATGTATTTATACATTGGGCCTGGGTCGAAACACAGTGGTGATTCGTTACTAAAATATTTGAGGCAACCATGAAGCCAGTGCATACAGAAGAGTTGGTGGTATCAGCAGGATTAACAATGAAAAGACGTGAGACTCCGTGAGGACAAGGTCTGTTGTCTATGCTGGCGCAATCGAAGGATTGATTGGCCATGATGTCAGCAACCTGTTCCTCCGGAATTCGAGTGATTCTTTCACCCTTACTACTTTTTTTGGCGCCACAGCTACTTACGAAAAGCAGAACTCCCAACATGTTTAGTAAGAGGAATACTTTCATCAGTCATTTATAGTTCGTTCAAATGTTTATAGGAAGACCCACTGCCTGACGTGATGTACGTCCTTTGAGAAAGATCATCCATCCGTTTACACTCAAGGGAATAAACCAAACATCAAATGGAACGCGAAACCTTAATTCACTTTTAAAAACATAGACGCATAGAAAGAGAGAAAGGACAGGAAGAGTCCAAATGAGCTTCTGCTCCATGCTAATAATAGAGTAGATACATTCTCTGACCATGACGGCCAGACCAATAATTAAAAAAATTGAAAAAAATAACTCATAAAATCGCAGCAGAGGAGCATAACGGGTATTCGAAAGAGGCCACATCCTATTTCCAAAAAATAAGTATGGAATGGACTCAACTGATTGAATCAGGACTAAAGGGTTCTCTTTTATGCATTCCAGTCCTTTAAGCATGTAATAACCCGAATCAGTAAAAGGTCTGTCCCACTTTTTAAATTCATTTATATTCAATTGAGTATAGAGAGGTGAATGCCACCAACGGCCGTTTGCGTCCTGATTTTTTTTAGAGGGACACTTCCCTTCTACAAAATTAAGCCCACCGGCCGATGCACTTAATTGAATTTTACCAATTTTTGTATAAGACAAGTAACCATGAATTCCCAAACCTAACAGCAAAACGAATCCGAGGATTGTGACCGGTCTTATGGCCATTTTCTTTTTTTGCACCAGTAGACCCAAGAAAAACAAGGGAGCCAAAAAAACGTGTGTCCCTTTAAGCCAAAAGCCAAGAATGAAGGAGGTTCCCCAAATCATCAAGTTTATAACCGATGTCTCTTCCATCACGATTTTATAAGCATACCAGGCACAAAGCGATAAGAGAAAAGTGAAGAAAGTCTCAGGCAAGGCAAGGCCAGGTATTATAACCCAAGGGAGATGGAAGCTCGATATTATTAAAGTGATCAAAGCGGCTTTTTCCCCAAAACTTTTCAGGGTCAACTTGTAGATAAAGATGAGGGTTCCGAAAGAAGCCAGTGCTTGAATGACACTCAACATGAGTGCCCAGTCATTAAAGGAAAGCTTTAAGAAAGAAATGAAGAGTGGATAACCGATTGACTGAAAAAAATGATGTACGTTCCAATTACCTGCCAAGATTTGATCCGCGATGGAAACATAGATGGCCATGTCAGACCAGGTCCTCTCCGACAGAGGACCTTCATAATAAATATAAAAGGCCCTTATAAGAAGGGCCCCGACAAAGATCAGTATGGTTGGAATATGTTTTTTTGTGGATGTTAACACAAGTCCAACTGCTCTATTTAATCGTTTAATAGCTCTGGAAGTCGAACGAACATACCGTCGAAATTTGTGGCCTTCTCCATGGTCCATAAGAAATCAGGACGCGCGTTAGAAATCCATTCTCCGCCAATTATTCTTCCGGCCGCATCAAGCTCCAGGAAGTACTCATAGTTTCTCACCTCATTAACATGTGAATCAGTACCTAAAACGGGCTCCCAGTTATTCTCTGTCATTTTAAGAACAAAAGTCATGACTGTCTTAACACGAACTCTTTTTACTGTTCCAGAAGCAGAGTCACTCTCCGGAGCAAGGCCGTCATTTACGATGGTCGTTACATATTCATTAACAGCATGGTTCCAAACCTGTCGGTTTCCTTCTACATCAGCAACAAAGCTTGATTGCTCGAGACCTACCTTGTTAGTAAGGACAATGTGAAACGCACCTGCGTTTAAATCGTCATCACAATTAGGTCCAAAGTTTAAATTACAGCGCTTACCCATCTGATGAGTAGAGCTAACCTCATGCTTATAGGCGTAGTAATAGCTTATAAGGCCTTTAATATCAGAAGATCCAAATGGAACAATTATTCCATCAGGATTCACCAATGACTTAGGCAGAGGCTCATTATGGTTGATAGCAGCTGGAGACCAGCCGTTACAGATACCATGCCAAAGAGGAGCATATGGAGAAGATCGCTGATCCACTTCTTTAACAAGCGGGTAATCATAGTTACCATTTAAAAGATCTAATTTCTCAGATGGAGCAAGGGCAGCTATTTCGGCCTGACTCATTCTGAGAGCTTCTGCTTTCGTTGGAGAAACTAAGTCAAAGCCCGTCGGTTTTTTTGCGTTCCAGCGATAGTTAATGATTCCACGTTTGCGCGGCCAATAGTCGTTGGCCCACAGTTTTTGAGTATCGTTAGGTGCACCATGAAGAGGCAGCTTTTCAAAGCTTCTTTCAAAAGTAGAACTCATAATGCTTGGATTTGAGAAATCACGCCAAGGGGTATTAACCGCGGCTTCTGCTGATGAGGCCAATAAAAAAATACCTGCTATAAAGAAATTTCGCACTCTGATCCTCTGGAAAATTTATGGTTGATCATTAGCGTGAATAAGTAGGAATTGCCTAGAGGACGGCCGATGAATTTAGGTTAAAAAGCTCTCAAGTCATTACACGTCGAGTCTTATTTTTAAACTTTATATGACTTATTTGCTTGATCTATTTTATCCTTAACTTTTAAGGAGTAATGATGACAACTGACAAATCCGAAAAAATGCCTCTCCTCTATCGTTTCTTGGGAGCAGTGGAACGGGCCGGTAATGCCCTCCCTCATCCGGCCATTATGTTTCTTTATTTGACCTTTATCGTAATAGGAATCTCTGGTCTGGTTTCAGCATTGGAGCTTCAGGCCATTCATCCCGTCACCGGTCAAACGATTACCTCTCTTAATCTTTTTTCAACAGCAGGACTGCGCCATGTACTTACAGAAATGGTGAAAAGCTTCACGAGCTTTGCCCCACTGGGAACAGTGCTGGTAGCGATGTTAGGTTTTAGTCTCGCTGAAAAAAGTGGTTTGCTCTCTACACTATTAAGGCTTCTGGTCCTTAAATCACCCAAGAAACTGCTGGTTCCGGCCGTACTGCTGGCGGGAGTGCTTTCCCATACCGGCGGTGACATCGGTTATGTGCTACTGATTCCTTTAGCGGCATTGACCTTTCATAGTGCCGGTCTAAATCCACTCGCGGGCCTTGCCATTTGTTTTGCAGGGGTCTCCGGGGGATTTGCCGCCAATATTCTTCTCAGCACTGCAGATCCACTCCTTTCAGGAATTTCTCAGGAAGCCGCCCGTATTCTGGATACTAGTTATGTGGTTACCCCGGTTGCCAATTGGTATTTTATGTCTGCCTCCTCTCTTCTCATTGTCGGTGTGGGAACCTTGATTGCTAATAAAGTCACCATCCCTTTTTTAGGAAATTACCAAGGTGAGCATCAGACGGCACCACTCGAAGGACTCACTCTTCTTGAGAAAAAGGGACTTGGGATGGCGGGCCTTACGGCAATCGCTATCATCATTTTTCTTCTGACCGGTCTGATTCCGCAAGATGGATTTTTACGTGATCCTGCTTCACCTGACGTTCTTCATTCCGCTGCCCTCAAGGGAGTCGTGGCCATCATCTTTCTCTTTGGCGCCTTACCTGGACTCGCTTTTGGCTTTGTCTCGAGAAAATTTAAAAGTCAAAGTGATGTAACAGATGCCATGCAGGACGCGATGGCCACTCTCGCACCTTACCTGGTGCTGGTATTCTTTGCTTCACAATTCATCTCGCTTTTTAACATCTCAAATATGGGACTGATCCTCGCCGTGAAAGGCTCGGAGGTTTTAAAAGAACTAGGACTAGGGCCTGTTCCCCTTATGTTGGGCTTTATTCTACTGACAGTGGTTCTGGATCTTGTGATCGGCAGTGCCTCTGCCAAATGGGCACTGATGGCCCCGATTTTTGTCCCAATGTTCATGCTCCTGGGTATCTCGCCGGAACTCAGTCAAGCTTCTTACCGAGTGGCAGACTCAGTGGTAAATATTATTTCGCCGCTCATGTCCTATTTTCCACTGATTCTGGCCTTCGCTATTAAGTACGACCCAAAGGCGAAAGTGGGCACCGTCATCGCTTTGATGCTTCCTTACTCCATTGGCTTTTTAATCTTTTGGTCAGTGATGCTATTTGTGTGGATTACTTTTAACTTACCGCTGGGTCCGGGGGCGATACTGAAATACGTAGCGCCTTAAAAACTAGGTTTTTTTGATCTTAAAAAAACGGCTTGATTGTAATATGACGTGAAATATATAAGTCAGAACTACGCCAATAATACATCCGGCGAAAACACCCCCTGCTCGTTCCAGGGCAACATCCCAAAAATGTTGTCCCGGTTCATGCAGGGTTATAATTAGTACAGAAATCATGGCCGTACGATTTGCTGCCTGAAGCTTTAATAGTTCGCACGCAATCATGGTCAGAGCAATTCCAAGACTCACCATAAATAAGTTAATGGGATGAACCCAGAAGATGATTAATCCCACCACCGCACCGATGAGATTCGCTTTGATGCGATTAACTGCAAGATTCATGGCATCTTTGCGATCAGGTGATAAAACCAGAATGATGGAGAATAAGCTCCAGGCACCAACAATGGGATGGATCTTATACAAGAAGTAGCCGATGGCAGTTCCCAGCAGGCACTCTAAAAGATAACTCAAAAAATAAAACTGCTTTTCACTAATCATTGAATAATTCTACAAGATTATTTCACGGCCGCTGCAGAAATTTGTTAATCAAACAGCTCTTCCAGAAAAGACTTCTTCCTTTTATAAGGCTTCTGATGATATTCAGGCTGATAGCTAGGCTGGGTTGGTCTCTCCCTCTCGGAACTGTTTCTCGAATCATCTTCACGACTTCTCTCGAGAATTTTATCCAGCTCTCCCCGGTCTAACCAAATTCCCCGGCAATCAGGGCAGTAGTCAATTTCAATACCTTTGCGTTCAGAAATAACGAGGTTTGGTTCTTTGCAAACAGGGCATTTCACGATTCACTCCTTTAAAAATTCAACTCTCTATATACTTCTATTCCAGCGAAAAAGGTTTTCAAATCGCATCAATCTACCAAAAAAGTCAACATTTCAACGGCATAGGTAATTTTTGTCGCATTAATCAAACAAGGATTAAAAAAGTTCCTTAGTATACTATTAGTAAATGCCGAATTCAGCTACTGACCCCGCCCTTGAACAACAGCTCAAACAAAGCCGAGAAAGTTTAGACTTTGCTCTGCAATCTGGTCGTATGGGCACTTGGGATATTAACCTCGTAAACAACAGTATTGCCTGCTCACAGCTCATGCTCGACCTTTGGGGCGTCACCGCTAAAGAACTCAATGGAAACCGTGCAATCCTCCAAAAAAAAGTTCATCCAGATGATCTGCAACGGATGAATTCTTCAATTGATGAGGCCATCAAAAATGATAGCATCTATGAATTAGAATTCAGAATTATCCCTTCTCCCGGGAAAGAACGTTGGGTTATGTCCCGCGGCCGATGCACTTATGACTCTGACTTAAAAACTCCTTCCCGTTTTTCTGGAGTGGTTTTTGATATTACAGAAAAAAAGATCAAAGAAGAAAAACTTACAGCAGCCCTCAAGGCACGTGATCAGTTCTTTATGATTGCTAATCACGAATTAAGAACTCCCCTCACCTGTCTGGAACTCCATCATCAGGTGATGGAATTAGAACTAAAGCTAAATTATCCAGATGTTTTTTCTACCGAAATTTTAAAATCAGGTTTCCAAAAGCAAAAAGACAATCTTCAACGAATTACTCGTCTCGTTAATAACATCCTTGATGAATCCCAAATTGCCAGTGGCAGTCTCTCCATACAGCCAGAACATTTTGATCTTTGTGAGATGGCAAGAGAAGTCGTTGATCGTTTTAAAATAATTGCTGAATCAGCTGGTGTGGAAGTTCGCTTCACCATAACTCAAAGTGTTCCAGGAAAATGGGATCGCTTTAGACTAGAACAAGTTCTCCTCAATCTCCTCACCAATGCCATTCGTTATGGGAACAAAACCCCTATTCATATTGAAATCAAAGGGGATGAAGAAAAAGGTGTCATGATCGTTCGCGATAACGGACTCGGTATCAATTCAGAAGATCAAAAGAGAGTTTTTGAACAGTTCGAACGCGCCACAGGTGATAACAATACTAACGGTCTTGGACTTGGTTTATTTATCTCCAATAGTATCATTAAGGCCCATGGCGGAGAAATCAGTCTTAAAAGTGAGATCGGCAAGGGGGCAGAGTTTGCGGTGGTTTTGCCGCGGTTTCCTGGATAAAAAAATAGATACTGCCTCTTTATAGAAATTCTGTTATTGATATCCGCAAAATCGTAAGCGGAGGTTTCTATGAAGATGCTTATTGGCCTTCTTTTTTGCTCTTTCACCCTCTATTCAGTTCCAGCAAATGCGAAGGTTTACGCTCAATGCGATTCCAGCATTCATCAAGATGATCAGATAATTTCAATTAATATTTGCGGCTCTCATGTAGAAAGCGTGGAAGAAATCCATGATATTTTTGTTAAGGCATTGAACCTTCCAACATATTATGGTCGTAACTTCGATGCTCTTTATGACATCTTAACAGATACCACTGTCGTGTCTCAAAGCATTGAGATCAAAATTCTTGAAGGGAATGTCCTCGAAGCCAAGCTTGGAGAATCAACACTCGGTTCACTTCTGTCTGTGCTGGAAGATGCGCAGGAAGAAAATCCTACGCATCTAAGATTTTCGTTTTCTTATTAAACTTACTTCAAAGTTTCAGAGAGTTTTTGCATTTGCTGGATAACTTTTCTTTGTTTTCCAGCAAGCAGACTTTTAGTTTCGACAATTCAGTATAGCTTTCGCACCCTTTAATCTTAGACTTATCTTCCTTACATGCTTCAAGAACCTGTTTTGAAATATCCTTCAGAGCTGACATATCTACAGGGATATTAGGGAATTGAGCAAAGGCCGAAACTGAAATCAACATACCTAGAACTAGAAACTTCATGCAATTTTCCTTCGTGTTTTAATGTTATTGAGCAACCGTATATTCAGGATCTTCATACATATTTACTTCGACCATTGAACCGGCCTTACCCAGAATCTTGATACAATCAGAGCTTAAGTGCTTTAAGCAGACCCGCTTCCCTACTTTTGAATATCTTTCGGTCAGAAGATTCAAGGCTTCGATAGCACTATGGTCAACGACTCTTGATTCTTTAAAATCAACAACCACATCTTTCGGATCGTTGGCGGGATCAAACTTTTCATGAAAGGCAGCAATTGAACCGAAAAACAATGGTCCAAAAAACTCATAGTTCTTAACACCTTTATCGTCCACATAATTCCGAGCACGAATTCTCACGGCGTTATCCCAAGCAAAGACCAGGGCGGCGATGATCACACCTACACCCACAGCAATTGCCAGATCAAAAAATACCGTAAGTAGAGTGACAGCAATAATAATTAAAGCGTCACTCTTAGGTATCTTATTCATGATGCGAAAACTTCCCCACTCAAATGTTCCGATAGAAACCATGAACATAAGTCCTACCAAAGCTCCCATGGGAACTTTTTCAATTAAAGATGAACCAAAGAGGATGAATGAAATCAGTCCCAAACCAGCAACGATACCTGAAAGACGAGTTCTTCCACCGGAACTGACGTTAATAATTGATTGACCGATCATGGCACAACCACCCATGCCGCCAAAGAATCCTGTAACGACGTTAGCAGCACCTTGAGCAACGCATTCCTTATTTCCTTTACCGTGAGTTTCAGTAATTTCATCAACAAGAGTTAATGTGAGAAGTGACTCGATTAAACCAATACCGGCCAGGATGAAAGAGTACGGGAGAATTATTCTTAAAGTTTCAAGGGTAAAAGGAACATTGGGAAAATAGAAAGATGGAAGACCACCTTTAATGGAAGCAAGGTCACCAACAGTTTTAGTATCTAAACCAAAAAAGATTACAATTGCTGAGACCACAACAAGTGCGGCGAGTGAAGACGGAACCGCCTTAGTGAGCTTGGGCAGAAAGTGAATGATGAACATAGTGACCGCCACCAGAGAGATCATCACCATGAGAGGTGCTCCGCTTAGCCACTCCTGTGTGCCAGTGGTGGTTGTAATTTTGAACTGATTAAATTGGGCCATCCCAATGACAATAGCGAGACCGTTAACAAAACCATAAATAACCGGCTGAGGAACAAGTCTGATGAATTTTCCTAACTTCAGAATTCCAACCATGACCTGAATAATTCCCATTAAAACCACTGCTGCAAACAGATAATCTATGCCATGTGTTTTAACGAGAGCAACCATAACTACTGCGAGGGCCCCAGTAGCTCCTGAAATCATTCCTGGTCGTCCACCAAAAATAGAAGTGATTAAGCACACCATAAAGGCGGCATAAAGACCAACCAGTGGCGGAACGTTGGCAATCAAGGCAAAGGCTACTGCTTCTGGTACCAGGGCCAGGGCCACAGTCAGACCAGAGAGGATCTCTGTCTTGTGGTTAATATTTTTAAACTGTTTGATATCAAAGATCATGCTTATTCCTACTTTAATGAATGTGACAATTTTTATGAGAATATAAGAATAAAAATCTAAGGCGGTAATTTCAAAAAAAGACCTCTTTAAAAGGCGAATATAAAAATCTCTCTTAAATTATACAAGCATAAAAACCCTGACAATGTAAATTATTTGACCAATTTAAGTATCGTGATGGCCCCTCGTAGGACAATGACCGTCACGATCATCCCTATCACAAGGTCGGGATATGGAGACTTTGTCAAAAATACGGCAACACCGGCCAGAACTATCCCTACGTTGGCCATGACATCAGTTGAGGAGCAAATGTAACTTGCTTGCATATGCACTTCTCCATCCTTATGTTTTGACAGAAGGGCCAGGCAATAAACATTTGCGGCCAAGGCCATAAGCGAAACAAAGATCATATAAGCCGGTTCAGGATCACTTCCATAAATAAATCTGCGAACTGTTTCAAAGATTACCCCGAATCCAAGAACGAATTGGAAAAGCCCATTGATCAGAGCCGATTTCTTTTTTACAGTGAGGGCTTTCCCGACTGCATAGAGACTGATGCCATAGACTCCAGCATCAGCGAGCATGTCCAAAGAGTCAGATATAAGCCCCATTGATTCGGCAAAGATCCCAAAACTAAACTCAATGAAAAACATGCCTCCGTTAATAAGCAGTAGCATGATTAAAAGTTTCCACTCATCTTTATTGCCTGGAGTACTAATCTCTGGACCATTTGTGATGATATCAAAGGATGATTTTATGGAAGCACCAAAATTTAAGGGTACAAGATCATTTAAAAGCTTATTAGCATCGCCAAGATGAATAACGGTCAATTCACGACCGGGAATATTAAAATCTAAATTTTGAATTTCTGCATGATCCTCCAACTTTAAGCGAATAATGCGCTCTTCAGAGGGGCAGTCCATTTGGGGAATATTGAAAATTGTTTTTTTAAGAGAATTACTTATTGCTATTACTCTTTTGAATCGTCCGATTTTCATGAAGATTCACATGAACCGGACTTTTACTCTTTTTAGAGTCATCCCCACTCATAATTGAACCTTTATTTCCTATTTCTGATTTTTTCCTATTTGCTCTTTCACTTTTCTTAGACATAAATTCTCCTTCCTATAAGCATCTACCTTCATATGAGCACAATTGATGCCAACTTTGTGTGGACAAAAACACTTCAGCAAATTTGAATAGGCATAAAAATTGCACAAGTTAATTTATGGTTTGGAACTGGGCCCATCTTCACATCATGCTAAACCATATACCGATTATTGGTGTACCGTTTATTGCTATCCTTCTTTTTGTGGCATTCTTCCGAAATGACAAGCGTCTTAGCGTCTTGGCCCATTGGCTCTTAGTCGCAATCTCAGCTCTCTGTACCATTGTTTATCTGACCGGTTACGGTGCACATAAGGAACTGCATGATCTGGGCCTTGACCATAAACTTATGCTCCATCACCATGAATTTAGTATTTGGGCCCTGGGATTTGTGTTAGCGCTGGGTATCTGGGGCATCCAGTACAATTATCAATTAAAAAGAAATCATAATAAATTTAACTTCAAACGAATGATGACTATTTCCCTCATCGGCGTATTGTTAACTTCCATTCTGTTAGGTATTACCGCCAATATGGGGGCAAAAATAAATCATCCAGAAATACGCAAAGAAGGATTTCTGGAGTCAATTCCCTGAGAAAGATCATCTTCTATCCTGTTTTTAGTAAATTGAACTTTGAGGTATAAGCTTAGGATGAAGACAACATTTTTAAATGACATGACACCAGGGTATTTCTTAAAACATTACTGGAATAAAAGACCATATCTATTTAAAGGGGCCGTACCCGAGGCAAAAAAGCTTGGGACAACTAGAGAATTTACCCAAATGAGCTTGAGCCCTGCTTATGAAACCCGCATGGTTATAGAATCTGGTGGAGATTATCCATGGCAGGCACAAATGGGACCATTTAAAAGAAGTGATTTCAAAAATAAATCCCTAAGAACACTCATTTGTCATAACCTTGAACTCTACAATGAGGACTTTCAGAAATTAAAAGAAAATATAAATTTTATTCCTGACTGGCACTTTGATGACATCATGGCCACCATCTCAAACAAAGGTTCCTCGGTGGGCGCCCATATTGATGATTATTCCGTCTTTATCATCCAAGGTAAAGGAAGGCGTCGCTGGCTTCTCCAAGAGAATCCAAACAAGGAATGTTTTCCTGACCTTGATATTAAGCTCCTGACCCATTTCAATCCAGAAATAGAATGGATCCTCGAACCAGGTGACATGATCTATATACCGCCCAATGTCGCCCACCATGGAATCAGCCTGGAAGACAGCATCTCATATTCCATAGGTTTCAAATCGGTCCGCTATAATCAATTGATAATGAGTCACGCCATGGATTTAATGCAAGACCTGGAAGAGCAAAGTTTTAGTGATAATCATAGCACTATAGCAAAAGACCCTTTTCTTATCACGAAAGAAGTAAGTGATACCATTTACAAAGAAGTCACAGAACTATTCTCCGACCGTGAAAAATTTAATCAGTCTCTTATAAAGTTTTTATCAAAACCAAAGAATGAACCTGCTGATGAACAATACTTGGAAGAAAAACCGATTTTGAAAATATTGAAAAACTACGGGATAAAAAGGGATATGTGGTCGAAAATGACTTCCTTAAAAACAAGTCCGAGTCGGTATCAAGTTTCAATTAACCAAAGGATTTACGCTTTAAAAGCACCTGAATATATAATCCTGAGAGATTACTTTGATAAATCCCCTTTCATATCTTTTAAAATCAAACCTGAACACTTAAAAGAAACTACTTTAAAATCAATATTTATAGAAAACTTTCAAGAAGGAGTTTTTTACAAGTCTCAGGAGTAAAAAATGCTTTCCACATTTATTAAAGAATTTATTTTTAAAATGACCTCCTAAAGGAGTCATATGAACGAGAAACTAATCACCCTGTTTTTAGCAATATTAGTGTTAACCTTTGGTTCTCAGAAGCCAATTAAAACAGACTTAGTCAGTAAATGACAAAGTGGGTATTCGCAAATTCTTCATATGATCTATCCTTTTCGAATGAAAACCGAAAAAAAGAAAATGCTTTCCGGCGAATACTACGCAGCTTCTGACAAAGAGCTTGTCATTGATAGGTTAAACGCAAAGAAGTTACTTAAAGAGCTCAATATCAATGAATATTTGGTTACCAGCAAGGCAAAAAATATTCAGAAACAACTTATCCCCCATGCCCCTGAAAATTTATACATTGAACCACCATTTCACTGCGACTTTGGCTACAACATCTACTGTGGAGAAAATGTCTATTTTAATGTGAATTGTGTCGTTCTCGATGTTGTTAAAATTATCATTGGTTCCAATGTATTCTTCGGCCCGGCCGTTCAAATTTATACGGCCTGCCACCCTCTGGATCCTATCGAGAGAAGAAACAATGAGTACGGAAAACCTGTAACCATAGGTGATGACTGCTGGATCGGAGGTGGGGCCATCATTCTTCCAGGAGTTTCAATAGGAAATCGCTGTATCATTGGTGCCGGATCAATTGTAACCAATACGATCCCAGATGATACAATTGCCGTAGGGAACCCAGCACGTCCCATCAATTATCTGTAGATTTATTCCAAGGCAGACGGCCGTCAATTTCTACATTGAGAGAAAAACTCAAAAAAGTTCTGATCAGGACAATCAATCCTAAGACGGCTACACTACTGATAGTCGGATCAATTGCTACCGTATTAATAATGTCTGCTGCAACTAAGAATTCCAGTCCTAAAAGTATCGATTTACCCAGGCTGCCCCTTAAAGACTCGTAGGCAAGAGGGTCCTTAATGAGGGAGGATTTTATAAAAACGACAATGGCAAAGAATGCTCCTATGGCGATGACGACTACCCCTCCCAATTCCATGATCAGCGTTAAAATATTAATCAGGTCTTTTATCATCGTAATTACTTTAGTTGGAGTTAATAACGATTGGGCACATTGTGGCCAAAATATCCTCTTCGAAAGTCTTCTTAAAGGTATAGAGCAGTGAAATTGAATCTGCGTTTTGACACAAAGAAACATCTAGTGGGATAATTCAAATAATGGAGTTTTATGAATCTTAATGAAATAGCGATCTTTGTAAAAATTGTAGAAACAGGAAGTTTTGTAGGCGCTGCCAAAGCTCTTGATATGCCAAAATCAACAGTAAGTTCAAAACTATCCTCGCTAGAGCAACGTCTGGGTGTCACCTTAATCAGAAGGACGACCAGAAAGCTTCATGTCACAGAGGCAGGTAAAAAATACTACGAACAATGTCTTAAAGCGATTGAACAGATTATGGCCGCTGAAGATCAGGTTTCAGGATCACAATCTTCCCCTCACGGTCTTTTAAGAATTACTGCCCCGGTGGAATTGGGGACGGCCATCCTCCCTCCTGTGATTTGTGAATTTAAAAAGAAATATCCAGAAGTAAGTCTTGAGTTAATACTAACAGATAGAACAGTTGATCTGGTTGATGAGGGCATAGATATTGGCATCAGGACTGGGGAGCTTAAAGACTCGAGCCTTATATCGAAAAAATTGGGAACAATCTATTTTGCTCCCTTTGCTGCTCCTAAGTATCTAAAAGACAAAGCACCTTTAAAATCCCCCAAGGATTTACAAAATCATTCTTGCATTCAGTTTACTCCACTGGGCGCAGAAGGATGGCAATTGATGAAATCAAATGAAAAATTCTCAGTTGTCTTGAATAAACCCACCATGATTAATGATCTTAACCTCATAAAGGCACTTACGATTTCAGGACAAGGAATTTCACTCATCCCTACTTCCTTATGCGTCAATGAAGTTAAAACAGGTAAACTGGTACGAGTTTTGGATAACTGGAGGTCAGAATCTCGCTCTGTCCATTTCGTCTATCCAGCACAAAAATTTGTTACTCCCAAAATTAAAGTATTTATTGAAGTTGCAAATGACATTATAAAAAGAAGTTTGCAATCTTTTGAATTGTAGAATGACACTACCAACTGAAACAATGCTTCCTTAATTCTTCAATAATATGTTTTAAAATCTGCCGCTCTATGATGTCATAATGAAACCATCATGATCTGCGGGAGTGTTGCATGCCGATAAGGTTATTTTTGTTGCTCTCAATCTGCTGTTTATTCTCATGTCAGTTACCTAAAAAAGTAACTCCTCTTAATCCTGCCAAGTTTACTGTTCAGGGAACAGTCGATGAGCGTTACCAGTCGTTTAACATTGAGATGTTAGAGGTGACTGGAGGAAAATTCTGGAAACCATATGGACCAGAGTTAGATGCCATTTTAAAAGCTCCAAATAAAAATGCCACCTACAGTCCAGACACTCCTTCGGGCATGAATCCGAATCTCTTTCAATATCTTCCTCCTATTGATCTTAAAAACTCTCGACTGGAATTACTGGCCAAGGCCTTAGGTCCCTCTTACCTGCGAGTGAGTGGAACTTGGGCCAATACCACCTATTTGCCTGCCGCCGGAGAAAAACTTTCAAAAATCCCAAAAGGCTTCAAGGGAATTCTTACTCGTCAGCAGTGGAAAGGAGTGATCGACTTTACCAAGAGTACTGATGCCAGAATTATCACTTCACTTGCCACCGGAATGGGAACTCGTGATGAATATGGTGTATGGACGACGGAACATGCCAAGCGCTTTTATGATTTCACTAAAACACAAGGCGGACACATCGCCGCGATAGAGTTCATGAATGAACCAAACTTGGCCGCAATGGGAGGGGCTCCTTTAGACTATAGTGCACAAGACTTTGGTAAGGATTTTCGAATCTTTCTTGGGTTTATGAAAAAAACATCTGCTGACACCATCATCTTAGGCCCAGGTTCCGTGGGAGAAACCACTCGACCTCAGAGTCTAATCTACTCCACCGACACCAAAATCATTAAAACCGAAGACATGCTTAAAGCAATGGGTCCTGGTATTGAAGCATTTTCTTTTCACCACTACGGGGCCCTTTCAAAAAGATGTCAGGTGATGGGAAATCAAGTCATGCCATCACAAGCACTTTCAGAAGACTGGTTAGGAAGAACGGATCAAACAACCGCCTTCTACGCTAGTCTACGTGATAAATATGTACCACGTGTCCCTTTATGGAATACTGAGACAGCAGATGCGGCCTGTGGAGGAAATCCTTGGGCCGGAACCTTTTTAGATACTTTCCGCTATTTAGATCAGCTGGGAAGATCTGCTCAACAAGGAGTAAAAGTTGTTGCACACAATACTCTAGTTGCCAGTGACTACGGACTCCTGAATCAAAATGATTTTACCCCGAGACCAAATTACTGGGGAGCTCTGCTGTGGCGGAAGTTTATGGGTTCAGCAGTCCTTGATACTACCCTTACTATTAAACCAGGACTTCATGCCTATGCTCATTGCCTCTATCAGAAACCGGGTGGCGTTGCCATGCTGGTGATTAACAATGATATGAAACAAATATCGAAATTGAATATTTCACAGGATGGTGAGATCTATACTTTAACAGGCAATAGACTCCGAAGTAAGACTGTGAAGCTCAATGGTAAAATACTCAAACTCGGTAAAGATGATACTCTGCCCATTATCAAAGGAATTAAAGTAGATGCAGGAGAAATAGAATTTGCTCCTAAAACCATTACCTTCCTGACCTTTCCTGAGGCTGGGAATGTCGGCTGTCCTTAAAATATGATGATATTAGGGGACCCATAAGGGGTCCCCATTAAATTACCAAACTTGGATAGGGAAACATCTAACGACAGAACAAGTATGAGGCATTCTTGAATAGAATCTGCAATTGTTAATCGCAAAATTAGCAGCAACATTCTCAAAAGCATGATCAGCAACACCGTACGCGCCATCAATTGCAGTAGCTTCACATCTTGCAATTACAGCATCGACAGCTTCCACTGATTCAACAGACTGAAGTTCAGTTGTTTCAGCAAAAGCAACAGTAGAGAAAATAAAAGCTACGAAAAGAAAAGATTTCATTTAAAGACTCCTCAAAATTTGTAAGGAGTGCTTATTAGAATAACACCTATTTGATTGCCACTTAATTTTTCTTAATTATTTAAATCTTGAGATATCCAACAATAGCTGTTTACCCATCCACATGGCCATATCCGTATGATCTTTTAAGTCATCTCCACTTAGCTTATGAACAAGGACAGATAGATCATCATGTTCTTCTAACAACCAAAGAACAACTTCTGAAAATAATTCCGCGGGAAAATTAATCTCAAACATAGGTTTTGGATGAGGTCCAACTAAAACAGGTATTAGTTCCCCTATAAAAACATTTTTACCGGAAAAGTGTGCTATTGCATTTGAACGCAAATCAGCTGCGTACTCAGTACTATCTTCATCAAAATAAATGTGAGCATCAAACTCACGGGGAAAGTTGGGCGGTAACAACTGAGAATTAAGTTTATACATAAAACCTTTTTAAATTAATAATAATGAAATTAGTGCGTTTTGAAAATGTACATCTAATTCCGGTCTGGAACTTGCATCAAACTTCTTGGTTTTTTAATCTCAAGGGGGATTTATGAATATTGCAAACGTCATAAGAAAGGGAACTTTATTTATAACCTTTGTCGTTGGCATCACGGCATGCAGTAGTAAACCGGACATCAAAGAATTTCCAAAATCAGCTCACACTCAAGAAGAGATTACCAACCTTGAAGTTGCTCTCGAAAATTCAAGAGCTGAAGAGACTGATCTCTTGGCCCCTGTTAGCTACAAAGAGGCACGTTTATCTCTGAAAGATGCCAAAAAGATGGAAAAAGATGGCAAGAAAAAAGAGAAAGTATTAAAAGAGGTAGCTTTAGGTCAGGCCTATTTAAACCGTGCCCAAAAAGAAAGTGCAGAGAACAGAGGAAAGCTGCAGGATATCCTGGCCGCCCGTCAAGAAGCGATTACCGCCAATGCCAATACTCTTCTTCCAAATGAGTTCTCTAAAATGGATAAAAAGTTGAAAGAAGAAACGGCTAAAATTGAAGAAGACAAACGAAGTAAAATTAAAGAAAAGAGATCTGACTTCATTGCGGGTTATAGGGATTTAGAGTTGGGGGCCATTAAAAAACATCACCTCGGAGAAAGTAAAATTCTCATTGATCAGGCCGTTAAAAATGGAGCTCCTAAACTCACACCAAAAACTTTCGCAGCAACTAAAAAGAAATATGACGAAACAGATCTATTTATCACACAGAATCGTCATAACAAGTCAGAGATAGAGGGACGTTCGGCAGATGTCCTGCAACAAGCAAGAAATCTCGAATCGACAACAGCGACAGCGATGGGTTTAGCGGCATTAACACCCGAAGAAACAGCCCTGAGAATGCAATCAGAAGAGGAACGTCTGAATAAAGCTCAGCAAGCTCTCGCTCAAGAGCATGGAACGAAAGAAGCTTTAGCAGCATCGAATATTCAAATGGCCAAAGAAAAAGAGCTTAATGCGATATATGAAGAAGCGAGAGGAAAATTCACCCCAGATGAGGCCGAGGTTTATAAACAGGGCGACAATCTTGTCATTCGTCTAAGATCTCTTGAATTCCCTACTGCAAAAGCGGAAATTCAAAATGACAAATTCGCTCTCCTGAAAAAAGTTGAAGATGTGATCGAGAGTTTTGATAAGAGCACGGTTGTGATTGAAGGTCATACAGATTCAATCGGTGGAAAACAACTGAATAAAAAGCTTTCCGATCAAAGAGCTGAGGCCGTGAAAAAATATCTGGAAGTTAACACTTCTGAAAAGAATGCCGAATTTGAATCTATGGGTTATGGCTATGAAAAACCTATCGCCTCTAATAAAACACCTGAGGGTCGAGCACAAAATCGTCGCGTAGATATTATTATCGAACCAACAAAACTTTAGATTACTTAATCCTGGCCTATCAATGGTGGGCCAGGATTATCTATCCTACGAACATTTTTTCAAATATTAATAGACTCACAAAAGCATCATTCGCTGCATATTTGGCCTGAGCGGCAGTCAGGACGGGACTTTCCCAGTTAGTGACCTTCGCAGCCTTACTAAGTCTTTGATTCAGATACATGCCACACAGAGCTCGAAGGCTTAACGATTCTGATTTAGAGATACGAGTCTTTTCAGCGAGATCAATAAAGCCACCCGGATTAAAGCTTGCTCTTTTTTGTAAAGCGATGAGGTCATCTCGAATGGCCACTCCCACTTTTTTGATATTTTCATCTTCCAGTAAACTTACTAGTTCAGGTTGAAGTGGGATTTTATTCAATCGAAAAAGATAGCAACATTCATGAGTGGCCAGCTGAAGTAAGGCCACCTTATAAAACTCCCCCTTTCTAAAAGAGGGTCTGGTCTCAGTATCAAAACCCAGGATGCTGGCCTTCTGCAATTCTTCAATAGCTTTAAGAGCAGCGGAAACGGTTTCAATGAGTTCGTAACGTCCAGGATGATTAAACAGTGAAAGGGTCTGGAGTACTTCTTTACTCATTTGAGGCTTTAGAACAGGATTTGCATATTTGGTCATAGTTAACTTGTTTTACCATAAAATCGGTAAAATTAAAGGATCTAGAGCCGGAACAAGGTTTGCAGGTATCGTAAAAGAAAGTTGATGCAAGGAGTGACCCATGGAGTTAAATAACAATCGCCCAATTAACCGCTCTCACCTACCGATACCAGATTCAACCTATCAAGGGCCAATCATGTACGATGCAAAAAACCCCGATTCAAAATTCGAGCCTATTAAACCCCTGCGTCCACCGGAAGGTGCTCCTAATGTTTTAGTCATTCAGATTGATGATGTCGGTTTTGGAGCATCCAGTGCATTTGGTGGTCCATGCAACACACCGGTAGCAGAACGTTTGGCAAAAACAGGACTAAAATATAATCGTTTTCACACGACGGCTCTGTGTTCCCCAACTCGTGCAGCACTACTCACAGGACGAAACCATCATAGCGTTGGAATGGGTAGTATCACAGAAGTCGCAACTTCAGCTCCTGGCCAGAATACGCAGATTCCAAACAACGCTGCAATCATTGCTAAAACTCTCAAATATAATGGTTACTCAACCGCCCATTTTGGTAAATGTCATGAAGTTCCAGTTTGGGAAAATAGTTCAGTTGGCCCATTTGACCGTTGGCCTACAGGCCAAGGCTTTGAAAAATTTTATGGGTTTGTCGCAGGAGAAACCAATCAATGGTATCCAGAAGTCTTTGATGGCACCAATCGAGTCGACCTTCCTGATGATCCCAACTATCATTTTATGTCAGACATGACGGACAAAGCAATTGACTGGGTTCGCGCTCAAAAGTCCCTTGCTCCGGACCGGCTTTTCTTCATGTACTTTGGGAAGAAATGCCGGCAGAACTCAAACCAGTGCTTAGCCGACAAATGGAAGTTTACGCCGGATTTCTTGAGTATACTGATTATCACGTTGGTCGACTGTTAGACTCTTTTGGAAAAACAAATATTCTAAACAACACATTAATCTTCTACATTATTGGAGACAATGGCGCTTCCGCAGAAGGAACGATCAATGGCACCTTTAATGAAATGATCAACTTTAATGGAATGGCTGCATATGAAACGCCCCAATATTTGATTGAGCATATTGATGATTTTGGTGCACACAATTCCTACAACCATTACGCGGTAGGATGGGCACATGCTATGTGCACTCCTTATCAATGGACAAAGCAAGTGGCTTCACATTGGGGTGGCATACGCAAGGGTGCCATTGTTCACTGGCCTAATGGCATTAAGGCTAAAGCTGAAATTCGCTCTCAGTTCTGCCACGTAATTGATATCGTTCCAACGATTTTAGAAGCGGCTAGACTTCCACAACCTGATTCCGTGGATGGGGTTCATCAAAAACCCATTGAAGGTGTGAGCATGGCCTACTCTTTTGATGATCCCAAAGCAGAGGAAAGACATTTTATTCAATACTTCGAGATGTTCGGCAATCGCGGTATTTATTACAAAGGATGGACGGCAGTAACCAAGCACGCGACACCATGGCTGTTTGATGAAAAACTTTCTCCATTTGATCAAGACGTCTGGGAACTCTACGATACAACCAAGGACTGGTCACAAGCAGATGATCTCGCAAGTAAGTATCCAGAAAAACTTTGGGAACTACAAAGGTTATGGCCAATCGAAGCAACCCGCTACAATGTGCTGCCACTGGATGATCGTAAGGCCGAGAGATTTATTGCTAAACTCGCGGGCCGACCAACCCTAATTCAAGGGAATTCACAACTCCTCTTTGAGGGTATGGTTTCAAGTGAGCAAACAATCTTAGGCATAAAAAATAAGTCCCATGCGGTGGCAAGCTGAGATTTTAGTGTCCCACAAAAAAGCTGAAGTAGTTATCGTAGCACAAGGAGCAAATTTCGGGGGCTGGGTGCTTTATGCCAGAAATGGGAAGCTCAAGTACATCTATAACTATCTCGGGATGGAGACTTATTTTATTGAGGCAGATACTCTACTCACACCAGGCCTGCATCAGATCAGGATGGAGTTCAAATATGATGGAAGAGGATTAGGAAAAGGAGGTGTAGTGTCACTGTTTATAGATAATCAGAAAGTAGCTGAGGGACGGATTGATAACACACACACCGCTATTTTCTCGGCCGATTTCACTGCCATGGTAGGAGATAAAGTTGGAGCGCCAATTTGTTCTGACTTACAAGTAGGCCATAATCGCTTTAATGGCAAAGTTAATTGGGTCCGCATTGAACTCGGTGAGGACGACTTCGGCCATCTGATAAGTCAGGAGGAAAAATTCCGAATTGCCATGAGCATTCAGTAAATCAAAATACTACTATTTGCAAATCGGCCTTGATTTAAGTTCATCAAGTTTACAGCCCTCTTTTATAATTACATTCTGTGCATGAACTACCAGATCCGTCACACCAAGAAAATTGACATCGGCATTCTTTTTCACGGCGTCTCTAAACGTTAAATTTTTTACCAATAACATTTCGACTGTCCTGAAAAAGTTCAAACATATTTTCCACTCGATTGCCATTTGCTTTTGTGATGATAGGCCAGAGATTCTATTGCAAGTAGGTATTCAGTTTGGAGAATCTTTTTAGGAGTTAGTGCCGCTCTATCTGACGTGTCCTTTCTACGTGATATAACATTCGCCTCTCCATGATTGATCTTGCGTCTTTCGGAAGTTTAATTATAAATGTCGTTCCTTTATTCTTATCACTTTCTACGACAATTGACCCTTTATGAGCATCCACCATATCCTTCACCATTGTAAGGCCTAACCCCCAGCCAGCTTTATCTTTGGAAGTTTTTGACCTGCTGTACTGCTCAAACAAGAGTGGAATCTCTTCTGAAGAAATAGGGATTCCAAAGTTATGCACGCGAAGTTCTATAGAAGTTTCATCCTGTGCTAATGAAATGGTTATCAAATGATTTTCGTCACCATATTTAACGGCATTTGTTACAAGATTTTCAATCAATCGTCGTAGTCCCTTTTCATCCCAGTAGCCTTGACACTGACCTTCGGAAAGGACCTTAAAGCAATCTGGACAAGATAAGCTTAGTTCGTTAGTGACTTGTTGAATTATTAAATCCAAATCACAAAGCTTAAGTTCTATCGGTATACTCTGCCCTGCTTCTAATCGACTGGCATCCAGTAAACCTATAATCATTTGATCTATTCGATTCATATTGTTGATAATAAGTTTCATTTTGGGAACCAAAGTGTCATTAGCATTAAGTTTTCGTAGAACTAATTGAGCAGTAATTTTTGTTGATGTTAACGGATTTCTTAGATCGTGGGTAAGGGTATTAGTTAATCTATCTTTAATGTTTTTCAGGGTATCAGAATACTCAGTTGCAGCATCATTCACGGCTTGCTCAATAGAACATACGATAATTTCACGTTCAACATCTGAAAGACGAACGTCCGCCTCCATCACGTCGAACAAGACTTGTCTCAATATATGGTATTCAGTAATTAATTGATCTATCGTATATTTTAGACTTGCAGCCCTCTCCTCTCCATGTTTTTTTCCAATTCGAGTGCTAGCTATTTGGTCTTTAAGTTTTCGTGCAGACGTGCGATCAATCGTATTCGAAAGGGCGTTCACCAGGTGTCGTAAGTATTCTGGAAGTGAGTTTCTTAAAGCAATCCTTTCTTGATAATGGGCTGCCACGACTTCTTTATTAACTCTTTCTTCCCAAATCGAGAGAATCTTATCGATATTTTTTTCAAGTCTGCGAGCTGTTTGATTAGGCATTGCTAATTCCTTTTTGATCTAAACTCATTATTTAGTTTATCAATTAATGAGTTAGGCATGAAGGATAACAAATTCAATTAACAAGCAAGTTTTGCAAACAAGAATAGTCTTTTTAGTAGCTATTTAATGCTACAAAGAAAAATCCCACAATGAGAGTCAACTTTTCACAATCGCAACGTTTTTTGTAGTGGTCGTTATCTTGCCATTCACAAGTTTTCTGCCACTGAAGACCGAAATAGTCATTAAAATTCCGCCTCCCCCTGTCTATGAGACTCAGTTTAGAACGCATGGATAATAGACTTCATATAGTCGTTATCAATAGTTCGCTTAACCATTCCTAACCAGTAGTGCTCATGAATCTCAGGAAAATCTCCAATCTTAAACAGACGTCCAGAACATACCCAAGCACTAACACTGTCTTCACCCATAAGTAGCAATCCTTCGCCACGTGCCGCGAGTTCTTTCTGTAAGGCGGTATCTTGAGCTTCAACACTAACATCAAAACCAATGCCTTTTTGCATCATCACTTTTTCAAAGTCATGCCTAACTGGATTTTGTAGTCCTGGTAGAATGAAAGGCTTACCATCCAAGCTCTTGGGAAATCCTTTTTTAAGAGCATGAAACTTTTTTGCCCCCCATACGGAAACATTCTCTTTTGCCAATGGTAAATAGTACATTTCCTTACCTTGATTCAGTGGTTTAAAATTCCCTATAAAAAAATCGATTCTACCCTGATTCAGTGAAGCGAAAAGCTCTTCCCCGGTTCCTTCGAAAACTTTAAGACGCACTGATCGTATATTTTTAATTTTTGAAATTGCTTGGGCTATGATTGTTTTAGGTACTGATTCCTGAGCACCCAAGATCAGCTCCTTCTTGCCCATTTCATCCGAATGCTGCAGGTTTACAAGTAGTTCATCTTCGAGATTCTTAATCGCCCGTGCATACTTTAAGACGAACTCACCTGAAGGGGTAATATGCAACCGCTTGCCTGTGCGTTTAAAAAGTTCCACACCCAGCCACTCCTCAAAGTTTTTTAACTGTGCACTCAATGCTGGCTGACCAACCAGTAGCTTCTTAGAAGCTGCAGATAGTGACCCCTCTTCAGCAATAACTAAAAAATATTTTAAATGATGTAGATTCATATCCCAATATTAGGCGAAGTCTCTTTTTTCGACAATATCACATATCGATTTAAGTGATATTAAACCTCAATAATATGCATTTGATCGAAGTCATGTTTTGACACATAATGAGGCAACTGGGAGTTAGATATGTTTTACCGTCTTTTTTTTCTTATTTTTATTACTACTCTGGTTTCCTGTGCTTCTCATCAGGAGGCAGATAGAACTTATGGCAATTCTCTAGGTGAAAATCTACGTTATGAATTTAAACGATAATTATATAAAGGAATAAAATGAAAACACTAAATAAAGAAGCTCAAACTAAAATAACGCCATCTGATGCGATTGATTTATTAAGACATGGAAATGAGCGTTTTATAAAAAATCTTAAGATTAACAGAAATCTTCTTCAACAGGTCAATGAAACATCTGACTCACAACATCCATTCGCTGTCATCATCAGTTGCATGGATTCTAGAACCTCTGCTGAACTTGTGTTCGATCAGGGATTGGGAGACATCTTTAGTATTCGTATCGCTGGGAATGTCATTAACGAAGACATCCTTGGTAGTGCAGAATTCGGATGCAAAGTAGTAGGCGCAAAAATAGTTTTAGTTCTAGGTCATACAGGCTGTGGGGCTATAAAAGGAGCTGTTAACAATGTCGATTTGGGACATTTGCATTTTATAACCAGAAAGATTCAAAGATGCTTGCCCACAATAAATAAATCCAACCCCAATAGCAGTGTTGAAGATATCTGCGCACATGTAACAAAAGAAAACGTACTGCAAGGGATTAAGGACTTGAGAACAAGTTCTACAATCCTGGCCGCCATGGAACATAATAATGAAATTAAAATAGTTGGTGGGCTCTATGATGTTTCAACAGGTGAAGTAGCTTTCTTTGAGGAGTAACTAGCACAAAGGTGAGCGCTTGATTTATCTAGAAAGCACATCGGAAAT
Organism: Bacteriovoracaceae bacterium; assembly: GCA_023701435.1. Taxonomy (GTDB): domain Bacteria; phylum Bdellovibrionota; class Bacteriovoracia; order Bacteriovoracales; family Bacteriovoracaceae; genus Peredibacter. Next base: position 93,917 of record JAMPXB010000012.1, read on the forward strand.
ATATAAACATCATAATGTACTCATTTGGCTTACATCATCATTTAAGGCAGGGTTCATTAACTCTGCCGGCTTTCTTGCTGCTGGTAAATTCGTATCACATGTAACGGGTTTTGGTACCCAAACAGGGATCGCCATTGGACACGAGGATTACTTCTTTGGGATTGAGCTTCTATTTATACCTGTCGCCTTTATCTTCGGTGGAGTGACGACGTCACTCATTCTGGACCAAAACTATAGGAAAAATAAATATCCACCCTACTATATTGGCCAGGGGTTTATAACTCTAATGATTGCTGTGGTGATCTAGATGGGTGAGACGATGAAATTAACGAATATACCATTTGACTACGACAATAGATACGATTTCCAAGAGCTGTTTATTATATCAAGTCTATGTTTTATTGGTGGTTTTAAAAACAGTCTAGTCACCTGGGCAACTTACGGAAAGATCAGAGTTACCCACTTAACAGGACTTTCTACAGATATTGGATTAAATCTTATCCGTACATTCAAAAAAAACTATCCCAACCCTCGAATGCAAGAAAATCGAATTGTTAATATTGTAAGGATACTTACGTTCACTTGCTTCTCATTAGGTGCCATCAGCTCAGCTATCGTTATTCCCCAGATTGGCTATAAGGGTTTCTTAATTGTCTTTGTAATATCCCTAATGATGACGTTAATTTCCATTTTTGATTTTAGGAAAAGGAAAGTGTTACTTAAGGCCACCTAAATTTCTGCGGGAGAATTTAGTAGGTCTGTACTTTTTAAGATTGAATGCATAGTCTCCCCTCAAAATATTGAGGAATGACCATGATCTACATACTAGCATTGCTATTTTCGATGAGTTCATTTGCTTATAACTGTACGGCTTTCTGGGCCAATGGTTTTCCGGATGCGGATGTCACAAGAGAAGAAGTCCAGTGCGACGAGTTTCTTCCTGTAGCACCAATTAATCCTCGGATAAAAATTTATTTAACGAATGGAGCCGCTGTCACAGAAGAATTGAAGACTTCGATGAGAGTCATGGCGAGTGCTCTATCCTACGCTTTTGCCAAGTACGATGGCTTAGGAAATATGCTAACCGTGAAGGCAATCCTTTAACACCGTCCTCACTATTCTGACCCCAATGCTCCCATCCTCTTCTACCCGCTTTCATTGGCCCTGAGTAAACGTCACTTTGAACAACTGGCGGCTCATGAACTTTTTCACTACTTTCAGAAAAAGAACTTTAAAGAGCAAGTCAGTGTCGTGACCAACCAGAATGAAGGAATGTGGTGATTTGAAGGTATGGCCCAAATCTTTTCAAACTTCGTTTATCACGCTCATGACTTTGAATACCATAGCTATTTTGCCCCCCTTACTCCTGAAACTCCTCTCTATGAACAGGAGTCACCTTACCGTTTGGTCCACTTTTTTCAGTCTCATTTTTTAACAACACTGGAATGTCTGAAAGACGGCTCGTTGAAGTGATGAGAACTTTTCCAACTTCCGCTTTAGGAGATGAAGCTCAGTTGGCAGCAAGAATCCCTCAGATCGCCGACAAGTTTCATAAATATGCGGAGGAATTAACTGCTGGAACCCTTCGTGACTCTTCGGGAGCTATCGCCCCTTTAAGGGCCAATCCAACAGTCACTGTGCTTAGCAATGCCGTAAGACAGGAAGTGCGCCTTTCTTACACAGACTTCACTGTCCAACCAACAAGGATAATCTTTCCTGCCGGTTATCGTTACCGACATACACATAATCTTCCGGGTCCTGCTAAGGTCACCATGAAGAAAGCCGAAGCCTTCCTGAAAAGGACAATAGGATCCATCCCTGGTACTGAAGTTCGGGGAGCGGCTGGAAGTTATCGAGCAACTTTTCTTGAGTCAGGTGAGGCCTATTTCAAACCGTAAGAAGTAACGACACTCTTTCATATGCGACGAATGGAAGATGTCACCATCAAAAAGAACATCATAAATGGCTCGGCACAGTCCCAATACTCCACCGGCGAGGGAATGATTGTGACAAGCGATGGAAGAACCCACGAACAAACAATCACTCCTCCCTTTGAAAGGGGAACGCACCACTTTACCTAGGGATGTGAAGGAGACACCCTTATTTATAAAGATGCACTCGGTGTAGGTCCAAGTGGATCAAACATGACCTTTGATTATGTCTTTCGCAGAATTCAATAGCTTTTGCGCACTTCAAGATAAAAAATTTAGTTAGTCTTAGTTAGAGATGACACACTGAAATTTTTTAGTCTCATGCTATGGGATTAATCCGCTTTTTGCTTCTCATTATCCTCCTTCTTCCACTTTACTCAATTAGTGCCGATGAACGCCATATGGTGAGTTTTGGTCCCTCCGGATTTGGCTGGAGTGGCTCAGTTGAACGAATTAATTCCGACAAGGGGTCACCGTTTGATCATGTTGGTAACTTTTTGAACGAGATCGGTTTTAATTACGCCTATCGATTTACCGATGAAATGCAACTGGGTGGATTTTACCAAACCTGGCATCAGGAATATAAGTTCTATTCAAATAATAGTAATTCGACATCCAGTGATCTTGAAACCCAATTCTATGGATTATTCCTATTGTACAATTTTTCACCAGAAATTAATGCAAGTTATTTTATGGGAGTGAGTCTATCCTTTCATAATTACGAAGAGGAGAACTCGGGCGATTTTAATAATGCCGAAAATAAAACCCCCTTTGAACTGGATGATACAGGTGTAACTTATGAAGTTGTATGGGGAAAAAGATTTTCGCTGATGAAATGGAACATTAATCACTTAACTTATTCACCACAACTTGGAATTTTTTATCGCACACATGGAAAAGATTTTGACGATCAAAAAATTACTAAAGGAGTTGGTTTTAACATACAAGCAATCAAGTTTGATTTTCTCTTCTAGTTTCTGACGACATCACTAAAACATTTCGCTCTTGATCAAATCGGGGTTGCCTCTAAGATAGGCCTCTACCGAAGATCTTTTTTTTGAAAATCACATTATTGTTTTTAATAATGGTATTACCCACTATCACCTCATGTTCTCTCATATGAAGGAGAGGTCAGTGGGGTAAAAATGCTTTGTGGCCGATTAGAAGCTCAAGAATTTCCAGGGCCATAAAAAATAATGCTTCGAGTATTCATGTATGGGCCCCTATGCTTGCTGCGGGAACCATTCACTGGGCCAGTTATGATGAAAAAATCTCTCAATGGGCGGTGAAAGAGAAGCCGTTTTATACCACTCAAGAGAATACTAGCTTCTGGAGTGATAGGAACATCTCCATACTCCTCTATGAGATGTATCTATCCGTACTATTGACTCCTTCCATAGGCGAAGACGAATCTCTTGCCCAGTATGCCTGGGAAAAACAAAAGGGGGCCTGGTGGTGAACCTTGCCTCACAATCCAACCACGACACTAGGAATCAGATAGCAAAAACATTTCGGCGGCAAAGACCGAATCTCGAATGAGCTTTCTATCAGGGCACTCTACTGAAGACTCTCATCTACGTACCGGGATAAAAGCGGCGAATACCACATTGGCCGCAGGAACCCTTTGGGCAAGGCCGGAAGGGCAAAGACATTACCCCAGTGATGTTCTGGTGGGATATGCCCTTGGAACCTTTCTCTCAGGATTTATTTATGATTCGTTGATGAATCTAGATTCCGATGAGAGTTTTTCCATTATTCCTCTTGGTGATCAGGCCTCCGCCAGCTATTCCATTCAATTTTAATTCATTATATCCGCACCGGTATCAATCTCATATAAGCATCGTCATGATACTCATCCTTTCTAATGATTGTGAAATGAGGAATTGTTCCGGTTGATGAATCTTGAACAACATCAAATTCAACGACGTAATCAGAACGAGTGAGATATTCAAGTCTCTCTCTGAGCATTTTCTCTCTGTGTCTACCTTTCATTAATAAGTAATGTAGATACTCGAGCGACCACGGTAAAGCTGTCTCACCGAAGAAAACTCCGATGTAAAGCTTGTCAGGTTCCGCAGTAGATATCCGACGGTCGAGCCAGGCGCATGTTCCTGTAGCAAGTCTTTCACCTTGGGCACCAGATGGATAAAGATTTTTCTTTATCTTTGCAACGGGACCGAAAGGAATATGATCCACTTTATTTATAATTTCAAAGGGGCCGCGACACATCATTCGGTAAGCAAAAACATTGCCAGAGAACAGGGCCATTAAGAAGGAAAATAAAACGAACTTCATAATCACCTCACTTTGGACCATTTTTATAAGCTTATGTATTAGGTCATGTATAGAAATAATTTTTTACGCTCTTCACCAAGATCCTTGAGTTTAAAATAAGTTCTAATACATTTATTTATTCATCCTCAAACGTAACAATATCTTGTGTACCTTCAACAGGAGCCCGTATGAATACATTAATGTTAAAAAAACTTATGGCAGAAGGGATTGGAACGGCCTGGCTTGTATTAGGTGGTTGTGGGTCAGCTGTACTTGCAGCAGCTTTTCCCGAAGTTGGAATAGGCCTTCTAGGCGTTTCTCTTGCCTTTGGATTGACAGTGGTAACAATGGCCTATGCCATTGGACCAATTTCTGGCTGTCACTTAAATCCCGCAGTTACAATAGGATTGATGGTAGCTGGAAAGCATCCTAAGTCAGAAGTTTTCCCGTATATATTTGCTCAATCTGTTGGTGGAATCATCGGCGCAGGAATTCTTTATATGATTGCAACCGGTAAAGCGGATGCTTCTATTGGTGGTTTTGCCACCAACGGTTATGGTGAGCACTCGCCTGGCGGCTATACTGCGCTGGCGGGATTTGTCACAGAATTTATTGCGACAGCATTCTTTCTCTTTGTGATCTTAGGCTCCACAAACAAGTTAGCACCTTCGGGCTTTGCTCCTCTCTCCATTGGATTATGCCTGACACTAATTCACCTGTTTACCATTCCAATAACAAATACTTCCGTCAACCCTGCTAGAAGTTTAGGACCTGCTCTTTTCCTAGGTGGGTTTGCTTTGAAACAGCTTTGGCTTTTCTGGTTAGCCCCGATCATGGGTGCTGCCTTGGGCTCGTATGTTTATAAGTACATCTATTCAGAAAGCGGAAAGCACATTGAAGAAAAAACACGAAAACCTGTCGAGGAAATTATTCAGCCTCCGAGAAGTCTTGGTCAGTCTATGCGAAAAATTATTACACCCTTGCTTTCATTATTGCTCATTATTTATTCAACAGTTTCACAGGCAGGCCTTCTGTTTGAACCGGCCGTTGGTTATAATTTCACATCTAAAACTCGACTACAGAAAAATTATAATTCCGGGGACGGGATCGGTTATGGTGGACGACTGGGTTATATATCCGGGACGTTTCAGTTAGGGTTTGATTAATTAAAGAGTGAGATCAATATGTCGAGCGGTGATTTTGACAAAGATATTTATGAAGAAGATCTCGGTGCCTTCTTGGATTATAAATCCGAAAGACTTTTCAAAATATATGGAGCCTATATTTTCTCGGCTACTGGTGAAACAAAAATCAGTGATAGAAATCAGAATCTGGAAAATGGTACTGGCTTCAAATTCGGGGTAGGTGTAACTATCCTCCCACTTCTAGATGTCAATCTTGATTACCGTAAAGTTAGATTCAACAAGGACATCGCCCCTAGATTCGATGATGCTGTCAATTTACCAATTGACTTATTTATTTAAATCACTAATAAAAATTTCATTGTATTTGAATCGGATAGGGCCGTGGTTGAACCACGGCCCACCTTTTAATCAAAATCACTGTTCATTAGTAACCATCAACATCTGAACCTACAAAAGTACAAACCCCAGTCTTGCCTGCCATGTAGCCAAGGCTGCCGCTGGTACAGATTCCTAACAAGTTTGTCGGGTCAACAATCCTCTGGACTTCCAGACTTTCCAGTCCTGCTTCACCACTACCAACGGATGTATAACCATAATCAAGTAGAACACTCGGTATACCACCATCGTTTTCATCAACACAACGAACATTGGCAATGGATGAGACTTCTTGAATCACATTATCAAAAAGATTAAAACCTACCGGAGAACAGTTATTTTCATCAGGGCAGGCTGCGACAACTGGATAACTTACATTACCAGAGAGCTCATCGAAAAAAGTGATAAAATTAATGCTGTTTACCGGCAAAGGTGACCCTGTTGGTACAGATGATACAAAAGCATTACTTTGACCATTACAAAAGCCCGGTGAATGAGTGCCAGGATATTCCGAAGAAACCACCGAGAGTAGAGTTTTGTCGTTACTGAAAATCATACTAACATCAGTAGCACCATTATTATCCCACTTCCCTAGATGGATGGCCGCTCCCGGATCTCCCAGGACAATACTGACTTTGGGTACTGTTGTAACTTCTCCAGTATCAGCATTAATAATCACACCATTAAGCATGTCCATCAATAAACTGATTTGTAATTTCACAGCAGCTCCAAGGCCCAAATCCAGTTCACCAGTGTTGGGATTAATCTGCCCTTCTGCTGTAAAGATATCATCCCCTGTTTCACAATTATTATTTTGACCGTCGGCAACTACACATAAAGGTTTTTTAAAGTAAGTAGTCGTACAATTTTGATCAAGGGATGAAACGGAAACGTTGAGAAAATTTAAAGTTCCAGGATTAACGGTGCTTACTTTTCCGTTGGCCTGTCCAAAGAGATAGTCCCCTTTATTAATCAAAGCACCACTTCGTCCATTATATTTGGCTGCATGAATCGTCAGGAGAATATTAGTGTTGTAACAAAGACTGATGGATTTATAGCGGCCGTATCCAATTGTAATATCCTTCAGCGTTTGATTAGCAAAATCCGGATCTGACTTCTTGAAAGTATGGGCCACAGGACTTTGAAATAGTCCATAATTGTCATCATCCATCATAGTAAGTTGTGCCGAATTAAATATATATGTCACTGAGGTTGGTGTCACTGGACCTTTTTCTTGGGCCAGAATAGCGGTGGATGTCGTCATGGCCAGAGTTACTAGTACTGATTTAAACTTTTTAAACATAATTTCCTCCTAAAATTTGCTCGCTTTAACTTTCACAGGAACACCATTCTTAGTGCTGTTACTCTTGGATTTTTTTTCATTACAACTACAAACGGCAATGAACAGAAACAGGACTAATGTATACTTCCCTAATTTTGATAAAGACGTTTTCATTTTTTATCTCCTCTTGAGATGAAAGTTGTTCTTCAATATGAAAAATTGATACGCTTCTACGCCATCTGAACTCCTTGTTCGATTTATAGAATATTGAAAATGGTGATTGGAAATAAATGTGCGACCTGGATACTCGGTCACAAGCTATTGAGCAAGGTCCATGCCAGCTCTTGGGATGGACTTTAAGGCAGCGGTTCCCGGCCTATGCTCCTAAAATTCCTTATTTTCAATTGGTTTGCAGAAAGACGTAAGGATCCGAACCACTTATCAGCAGCTTTGGTGTGTTGTTTTTTTGATCACTGAATTGTCTAACTTCTATACACTTTTGGGGATCGGTTTTTGCCATCGAGCAAATTTTTCAACAGCTATTGGCGAATTTGCCTGATCTGTTGCCAGTTTTAATGATGAAAGACCATAGGTCTAGCCAAG
>JAMPXB010000050.1 GCA_023701435.1 Bacteriovoracaceae bacterium
CAGGAGATCACGGTTGATGCTTCAGCAAGCTCAGACCTCAGTGGAATAAAAAGTTATTCAGTACATGCCTCTGGAATCTTGTTGGCGTCTTCCACTTCTAATATACTCAAATTTAAAATCCAAAGCAGTGGAGATCACCAAATTACCCTGGCGGCCGAGGACAATGCAGGAAATCTCTCATCCCTTAAAAAAACTATCCATATCAATGTTCCGCCTATCGCATCCTTAAAGGCCACACCTGTAACTGGCCCGGCCCCGCTTCTAGTAGTGCTTGACGCCTCTGCCTCTTCAGATGATGGCGCCCTGACTTACCATTATAATTTTGGTGATGGCTCACCAACCTTGGTCACCAATTTAAACAGGATCACTCACGAATACCAGGCCGGAAGTTACACAGCATCAGTGAAGGTCGTGGATCTTCAGGGATTAGTATCTAACTCAACCATTGAAATCCAATCTGTGGCCCCTTCTCCTGAGGATGCACCACAGATAAATATAGTTACCAAAAATGCCTATGACCTCTATCTCAATTACCTCCAAGGGAGTCCAATCGAGCTTGATGCTACCTCGTCAACAGGAGGGAATGGAGAGATTTCTCATTATGAATGGAAAAAAGATAATGAAGTTATAGGAAATGGAAGCACTGTCGCAATTCCAAGTGATAGCATTGGCCAGTATAATTACTCGTTATCCATCACAAACTCGAACAACCTTACCTCAAAGAAAAATTTTGTCATAAGTATCTCTCCTAATGTTTCTCCTGAGATTGCTGTTGACCAGCCAAATAATTTTGCCCCGTCGATTGTTTCCACATCTTTAGCCAACGAAAACAGCTTTATAGGCATTAAAAACTTAAATTGGAAAAATGCTTACACAGGAGAAAAATACACGGGGCAGAAATTTTCTCAGACGATTACTCATGTCGGTGAGACTCGGATCGAACTTGAAATTGAGGATACCTATGGCCACATCTACTTCAAAGAAATTGTAATTGTTGTTCAGAACGACGGGCCTTTCATCGAGGGCCCTCAGGAGGTAGATGTAGTTCTGGGAATTCCAAATGAGTTTAAGTATACAATCAGCGGCGATTCAACCACAACTACAAATCTTAAAGATGCTGTTGCAGGTGTGAGTTTGGACAAATTTGGAGTCCTTAATATCGATGTAAATGAGGCCCCTGCAGGATTAGAAAACATTACACTAGTCGCTTCCAATGGGATCAGGGTATTTGAAAAAGAAATCAAGATTAACTGGTTAACTCCAACCCTACTTGCAACAATTCCTGGGGGGTTTTATGGAACTTACATTATAGATGCTCCCAACAGTCTATTGGATAAGACTCAAGTTCAGATTACAGAAGAGATGACAAATGGTACAACTGAAGTCAAAATCCTTGAGGCTAAATCCAATGATAAAAATTACCTAGTAACCAAATCTGATAATGGTGAATTAAATCATCCCATACAAATAAATCTTCCTCCTTCTATTCTTGCTTCAGTAGAGACAGATCATACGGTCTCTCAAGGAGCAAAGTCAGCTGAAGAAGTGTATGTAGATAATATATCAGCATGTTTTGATAAAAGAAGTTTTCAAAAGAGTGACCTTAAATTTGCAGACTATTATTCACTTCCCAAACGTAATCTTGAAACATTGGGGGGACTAAAAGTTACTGCCATAGGTAATATTTTTCAAGGTCGCAAGGAGACAGACGGTATATACAAATTAATAAATGACTTAGCACAAACATTAGACAGAGCAATGTATGACAAATCGAAAACAATCTATCTAATTGAAAACGAGTTGATGATGGCCTGGAATCTTCCTCTTTATACCGGGGGTTTTGTTCCATCATATGATACAACAAGAATCTTTATTAATATTGACTATGCTCTCAATAAAAAGTGGTACCATTTTTTAAAAGAAGCTGGAAGATTCGACACGGCAAAAGAAGCATATGATTACTTCTCAACTGTTTTATTTCACGAGAACAGGCACACATACTTAAATTCACGTATAAAGTGTGCTAGGAAAAATTTTAATGTCCCATTGCTGAGTTTTATTCTTGAATCACAAGCAAATCATTACTCGATTAAATCCTCAAATAAAGAGCAAAAGAAAGCATATTTCAAGTATGGAATTTACAGTGCGTACAGTGATAAATACCTTGATCTAATGAATGAAACAATCGAAAACTCTTTTGATACTGCAATTAATGATTCTTTTAAAGACGATTCAGGTAATGATTTTTCAGGTTATTACTTTTCTGGAATTTGGGACATTATTGATTCTGAAAACTTCATATCCTGGACACTAACACAAGAAGATAGATATAAAAACAGCACTAACTCCCAGCTTTTCAATGACTTCCTAGAAACCCAAGGTAAATATTTCCCTGTCTTTTTAATGGACTATGAATCTAAAATGTACTTTGGTTTAGGAACAAGTGATCAGGTAATAGGCACAATTGCGCAGTCACTTGTAACTGATCTTGATACTTTTAGAGACGATCTTAAAAAGATAAAAAGTATTGAAGAAATAACATTAAAAGCTTCATCTGCAGATAGGAGAATAATTACTCGGAATTATCTCAAGAATAATAATATGTATAATGCCGATGGATTTGCATTCCTTGAAGTAGCTTTTGATGACACCATTGGAATTCACGCGAGAATGGAAAACAACCCAGGGAATGGTTATTTCCTTCATGGAGAATCAGGGTATTCTAATGATGATGAGGAAGATGATGGTGAGGACGACTCTAAAATCATAAGACTATATGAGAACAACTGTGAACAATGTGAATTGATTTTAGCCAACGCTGCATCAGGAGCACAAACACCCGTTGTTACAATTTATGGTGCTACGAAAATCGTAAACGATCCTAATAATTTTGAGCCCCGAATAAATCAGTCTTCATACGAAACTCAATGGCCTAACATTCTCATTAAGCATTACTATCCATGGGAGGAAGAGGAAGTCTATAGTTGGGTGGACCCAGACAATGCTTTATATGTAAATCACCTCAAACCAGTTCATGTATATGTCTGTACCCCAGTAAACTTCACCAGACGCAGTGATGGGAGTGTAAGAGATTTTTCTTATGACTGCGGCTGGCAAGAACTTAATCTTTCAATTGAAAATAACTACAAAGTCACCCTCACAAACTGTTTTGAACCACTCTTTGAAAATGGTGTCCACATTGGTTTTACAGCTAATGGAACAGAGACTTGTCATTACACGACTACAATAATCCCAAGTGATGAAACAGTTGTGAAAAGAAGCAATAATCCATTAGAGTACTTACTAAAGGGATTAGGTGACATATTCGGATCATCTGCTTATGCGCATATGCACTTTATTCCAAACAGACCGAACCCCGAAGAATTGTTCGGCATCAAAACCGAAAACAAAAGACAGGTGAGGCAATAAACATGAAGCTAGCCAAAAAAAAATCTATCATTTTTTTTACTTTTTTTTTACTATTACTTCATTTTCGAGCACAAAGTTATGAGATTGAACCCTTTGAGGATAAAAGTTTACCAGAGTCAAAAGAGCTCAGTATACTTTACCTCTCCCCGATGGTTACAATAAATCGTTTACTTGGCCCTGCTGAGCAACATTGTAGCCGCCTGCCTTCTGAAAAAGAATTTAAGGAGTTTATATTAAATGGTGAACATAAATCTATTCGCTGTTCAAAAACAATTAAAGCGGCAATTCCTATGCAGAGAACTGGAGATCAAATTGGCAAAAACCTTCCTCACGTTCCTGAATTTTTGAAGCGTAATCAATATAAAGTTCACTCTAATACTAAAAGTCTTTTCGTTATCTTGAAACACAACCCCAATGAATGGAAATACAAGTATTTCAAACCTGAAGAATATGAGTTTGTTATCCAGTGCACATTAGGTCATGGAACATGCAAGCTTCACAAGATTAAAGATATGGCAAGTAGCTGCCGTGCAAGTGAAACATTTGCAAAAAACCATTGTTACTTCAATGGTAAAAAAATCATTGATTATTAACTGAATGATGTATCATCATTATATAACATACGGAGCAACTAAAATCGGAAACAACCCTAATAATTTAGACCCACGAATTAATCAGTCTTCATACGAAACTCAATGGCCCAACATTCTCATTAAGCATTACTATCCATGGGAAGAAGAGGAAGTCTATAGTTGGGTGAACCAAGGTAATGCCTTATATGTAAATCACCTCAAACCAGTTCATGTATATGTCTGTACCCCAGTAAACTTCACCAGACGCAGTGATGGGAGTGTCAGAGACTTTTCTTATGACTTTGGCTGGCAAGAGCTTAATCTTACAATTGAAAATAATTACAAAGTCACTCTCACAAACTGTTTTGAACCACTCTTTGAAAATGGTGTTCACATTGGTTCTACAGCTAATGGAACAGAGACTTGTCATTACACGACTTCGATAATACCAAGTGGTGAAACAGTTGTGAAAAGCGACAATAATCCATTAGAGTTCTTACTAAAGAGCTTAGGTGAAATATTTGAATCATCTGCTTATGCGCATATGGATTTCATTCCAAACCGACCTAACCCCGAAGAATTGTTCGGGATCAAAACTGAGAACAAAAGACAAGTAAGGCAATAAACATGAAAAACATAAAACATACTATTTTTACCCTTGCTGTTTCTTTTGTTGCCCTAACATTCTCCAATTTTGTCATTGCTCATATCGTTAGGCCCAAAGATAAGCAATCAATTGAGCAAGAGCAGCTCGATCGACGATATTTAAATCCCATGAGTGGAATTGAAGAAATCCTGACTCTTACGTTACGGCTGTGTAATCGCCTCCCTACTCAACAAGAGTTCAAAGATTTTATTTTAAATGGATCACATAAAGATATCAAATGTCCTGAAGTAATAAAAACTTACGTTAACCTTCAAGAGAAAAAGAAAATTGGCAAAGACATTCCGGAGCTGGTGAATTTCTTTGAACGAAATGAGCACAAAGTTTACTCCGATACAAAAAAAATCTTTATCATTTTAAATATTGACTCTAAGGGATGGGAAGGAAAGTATTTTAAAAGCACCGATTATGCATATGTTATTGACTGTAAGCTTGGCTCGGAGAAATGTGATTTAACCCCACTGAACCTTCAAATACTTAGCTGCAAAGCCAGCAAAACATTTGCAAATAAATATTGCCACTTCAGTGGCAAAAAAATCATTGATTATTAGCTGAATGATGATTCTTCTGTAAAATGATGGCCAAAACCAGCCAGGGGAATGATAACGAAAACCGGCCAAAGATAACTGCAAAAATCGTTCGACACTGTGTAGCTTAATCAGTTCTGACTTTCAACTCCCATTTTCTTCTTTGGGGCATGATTTTTACGGTAACTA